>OZ254142.1:0-1384434 GCA_965267825.1 Candidatus Nanopelagicaceae bacterium
ATGGCTGCAGTAGACGTCGAACTCTCCCAGTTATGGGATCGAGTAGTCGAGCATGTCTCCTCTGGAGAACCTCAACATCGCGCCTTCTTAGCCATGACTAAGCCCCTAGGTCTTCTACAGAAAGAGGGTGGGGCAACCAGCCTCCTGGTTGCCGCCCCTAATGCCTTCGCTAAAGATGTTCTCGAATCGCGTCTTCGTGTAGTCATTAATGAAGTTCTCACCCAAGAGCTTGGTGAGAAAGCAAATATTGCGGTGATGGTCGATGAGACCATCGAACTCGCAGATCTTCCAGCTCCACAAGTTGCAGTCGAAGTAATTCCTGCGCGCCCAGGCACAGGTCGCGACGATTCCGATATCCGTAAATCAGATGAACCTTCACAATTAAATGCTCGCTACATCTTTGAAACTTTTGTTATCGGTGCATCAAATCGCTTTGCTCACGCCGCTGCTGTTGCCGTCGCTGAAGCACCAGCGAAGGCATATAACCCGCTCTTTATTTATGGCGAATCGGGTTTGGGTAAAACTCACTTGCTCCACGCAATTGGTGCATATGCAAAAGAGCTCTACGGAAATGTTCGTGTTCGTTACGTATCATCTGAAGAATTTACTAATGATTTTATTAACTCAATCCGTGACGATAAAGCAACTGCTTTTCAGCGTCGATATCGCGATCTAGATATCTTGCTCGTCGACGACATCCAGTTCTTAGAGAATAAAGAACGCACCCAGGAAGAGTTCTTCCATACTTTTAATACGCTCTATAACGCTAATAAACAAATAGTTATTTCATCTGATCGCCCGCCGAAACAATTAACAACTCTTGAAGATCGACTTCGTTCACGCTTCGAGTGGGGTTTGATTACAGATATTCAGCCGCCCGAACTTGAAACACGTATTGCAATTCTTCGCAAGAAAGCTGCGCAGGATAAATTGAATGCACCGGATGATGTTCTTGAATTTATCGCCAGCAAAATCTCTACAAATATCCGCGAACTTGAAGGTGCGCTTATTCGCGTAACTGCGTTCGCATCGCTTAACCGCCAACCGGTTGACATGGGTCTTGCTGAAATCGTGCTTAAAGATTTGATCCCAAGTGATATCACCTCTGAAATCACTGCGCCAACAATCATGGCTCAGACCGCCGCTTACTTCAGTCTTACCCTCGATGATCTCTGTGGCACTTCTCGTTCTCGTGCTCTGGTAAATGCGCGACAGATTGCGATGTACTTATGCCGCGAGCTCACCGAACTCTCACTTCCTAAAATTGGTCAGACTTTCGGCGGCCGCGATCACACAACAGTGATGCATGCAGATCGAAAGATCCGCGAACTTATGGCTGAGCGCCGTTCGATCTATAACCAGGTCAACGAGCTCACAACCAGAATTAAGCAGCAGACAAAGGCGTAACCGCCGGGGGACAAAATGTCCGTTTTCACCCTCTTTACCCCCAAGGTGGGGATAAAGTGTGGATAACTGTGGATAGAGCGGGCAAATATGTGGGTAACAGATCTTTCTAGGCGTATCGAGAGGGTGGGTAGGGTTGATGTTGGATAGATATACAGCGCTTCTCCACACCTTTACCGGGTTTTCCCACAGAGAAAATGGGTTAAATATAGGCTCTGACCTGCGGTTTTATACTTTATCCACAGCTTTCCTCTGCGGTTACTACTACTACCTTTATATATATAAATCCCATTTCCAAGCGGACCGTTCACAAATTACAGTTCGTGTACTACTAAATCCGATGAGTGCGAGGGCTACGGCGTGAAATTTACTGTTGATCAAAATTCTTTAACTGATGGAGTCAACTGGGTATCCCGGTCACTCTCAACGCGCCCAATTAAAACCGAGCTCCTCGGAATCAAGATCGATGCAACAGGCGACGATGTTTTTTTATCAGGATCAGACCTCGAAACATCAAGCAAAGCCCACTTTAAAGCAGATGTTTTAGAGAAGGGCGCAGTACTTGTTCCCGGAAAGTTGCTCGCGGAAATCTGCCGCTCGCTTCCAAATAAACCAATCACTATTACTTTAGATGGAACACGTGTACTTGTTACATCAGGTGCTGCAAAGTTCACACTCCCAACACTTTCACTTAACGAGTACCCAAATCTTCCAGAGCTTCCTGAAACAACAGGCACAGTTGCAAGCGATACATTTGCAACAGCAGTTGCACAAGTTGCTATCGCTGCAGGCCGCGATGATTCACTACCAACACTTACAGGTGTTCATGTGGAAATCACTGAAGAGACAATCACACTTGCGGCAACAGATCGCTACCGTCTAGCAGTTCGCGAATTTAACTGGAACCCAGCAACTCCTGGTGTTTCAACATCGGCTCTTATGCGCGCTCGCACACTAGCTGATGCTGCTAAATCTTTAGTTGGAACAAAGAACGTCTCACTTTCATTTGCGCCAACAACATCTAATGATCGCCTTGCAGGCTTTAGTGGCGACGGCAAGACAATGACATCTCGTATGCTCGACGGAACATTTCCTCCATACCGCCACTTGTTACCAACAGAGACAACAACTACAGCGGTTGTTGAAGTAGCTCCATTTTTAGATTCTGTTCGCCGCGTTGCACTTGTTACAGATAAGACAGTCCCACTACGTCTTGAATTTAAAGATGGTGGAGTCTCACTCGAAGCAGGCGCTGGTGAAGAAGCACAAGCAACTGAAACAATCGACGTCTTGCTAAACGGCGAGCCAATCTCGATTGCATTTAACCCAGTATTTCTCGCCGATGGTCTTCAAGCTGTCGGAACACCCTTTGTGCAAATTTCGTTTACCGGATCCAATAAACCGGCAATCCTCACAGGCAGAACAGAACCTAACGGCGCATCAATTGATAACTACCGTTACCTGTTGATGCCGATGCGTTACGCCTCTTAACTACAACCATGCGTGTAACGCGCCTAGCGCTCACCAATTTCCGCTCCTATAAAACTCTCGAGCTAGAACTACCCACTGGCCCGATTACCTTTATTGGTAACAACGGCAGCGGTAAAACCAATATCGCCGAGAGTTTGATCTATCTGGCTTACTTGTCCTCACATCGCGTCTCTAATAACCAACCACTTCTTTCGCTCGGTAGCGAACAAGCAATCATCCGCGCAGAGATTGAGAGCGATGGAAGAAAGTTACAAGTCGATCTAGAGATCAACGCAAACAAAGCAAACCGTGCGCGCCTCAACGGCAACCCTGTTAAATCCCAACGCGAAATTTTAGGTGCGCTTCAAATCATTTACTTCTCACCTGAAGATCTAGATCTTGTGCGCGGTGAACCAACACACCGCCGCGACTTCATGGACAAATTGTTAATCACCCAATCACCACGCCTTGCAGGAGTTATCTCTGATTATGAACGCGTTGTTAAACAAAGAAATACACTTCTAAAAACCCGTGCACCTGAAAACGCAATCATTCCTTGGACAGAACAACTTATTACTTACGGTTCACAATTATCTGCGGAGCGAATTAAGCTTGTTGATGACCTCAACCCTTATGTAACCGCAAACTACGCAAACCTCAATGAAGTTAAGAGTGCTTCTATCTCTTATAAATCTTCGACCGATAACTTATCGGCAGATGTCGAACATAACCACCAAGTTTTAACTGAGCGCCAATTAGAGGTCGCCCGACAAGAACAAGAGCGCGGCGTATCCCTTATTGGCCCACACCGCGACGACCTACATTTACAACTCGGAGATTTTCCCGCGAAGGGTTATGCAAGCCACGGCGAATCTTGGTCGATGGCGATCTCACTACGTATCGGTTCGTACAACTTACTTAAATCAAATGGTGCAGAACCAGTCTTAATTCTCGACGATATCTTCGCCGAGCTCGATACCGCTCGCCGCCTGCAATTAACTTCAGTTACAAAAATGGCGGAACAAACTTTTATTACTGCAGCTGTTGAAAGTGATTTACCTGCAGAGTTACTATCTGCCAAGTTTTATGTCAGTCCGGGAGTTGTGACGCAATGAGCGATGAGCCAAAGAAGCGCGATCTCGCACTCGACTTATTCCGCAGTTATAAAACCGGATTTACTAAGAAGAAGAAAACGGTTGAAGAGCGCAGTCAGACTCCTGGCGACCCAACCTTGATCTCCAATGTTTTAAGTAACTTGATTGAAGAACGCGACTGGAACTCAGGGCTTGCTGAAGGAACCCTCTTCGCCACCTGGCCACAAGTCGTCGGCCCTGAGATCGCCCAACACACAACACCACTTTCTATGCTCGATGGCCGCCTCTTGGTTCAATGCTCATCAACTGCTTGGGCGACCCAACTTAACCTCGTAGGGGTATCCCTACTTGAGACGATCCGAGCCAGCGCACCTGGCGCCCTCGTGGAATCCCTGGAATTTATCGGGCCTACCGCCCCAAGCTGGAAGCGAGGACTTCGCACGATCTCCAACGGCCGCGGCCCCCGCGACACCTACGGCTAAACCCCGTAAGCAGATTTATGGAGCGTAGTCAGCCGAAAGCAAAGGTTGTGAGCGTAGCGAGTAGCTTTGCGGGGCTGGCTTGCGGAATAAATTGATACTCGCGGCTGTTCAACTGTATGAAACCTGAGTCGCCTCGACTCAACTCTTTGGCTAGAATCGACTCAGGTTCATCAACGGACAAGAAGGAGCACATTAAATGGCTAGAGCAGTCGGAATCGACCTCGGAACTACAAATAGCTGCGTATCAGTACTCGAAGGCGGAGAGCCAACGGTTATTGCAAACGCGGAAGGCGCTCGCACAACCCCATCGATCGTCGCATTCGCAAAGAATGGCGAAGTTCTCGTCGGTGAAGTTGCAAAGCGTCAATCGGTGACAAACGTTGAACGCACAATTCGTTCCGTTAAGCGTCACATGGGTACTAACTGGACGATGGATATCGACGGTAAAAAGTACACACCACAAGAAATTTCAGCGCGCGTATTACAGAAGTTAAAGCGCGATGCAGAAGCGTATCTCGGTGAAACAGTTACAGATGCTGTAATTACAGTGCCTGCATACTTCAACGATGCACAACGCCAAGCAACAAAAGAAGCTGGCGAAATTGCTGGCCTCAATGTTCTTCGTATTATCAATGAGCCAACAGCTGCAGCACTTGCTTACGGTCTTGATAAGGCAGATAAAGAACAAACCATCCTTGTATTCGACCTTGGTGGTGGAACATTCGACGTTTCACTTCTTGAAATCGGCGACGGTGTTGTAGAAGTTAAGGCAACAAACGGCGATAACAACCTTGGTGGAGATGATTGGGATCAAGCACTTGTTGATCACCTCGTTAAGACATTCGGTTCGGCAAACGGCATTGATCTCACAAAAGATAAGATGGCGATGCAGCGTATCCGTGAAGCTGCTGAAAAGGCGAAGATTGAACTCTCATCTTCACAATCAGCAACTATCAACCTTCCTTACATCACAGTTGATGCAGAGAAGAACCCGTTGTTCTTAGATGAAACAATCACTCGCGCACAATTCCAATCACTTTCAGCAGATTTACTTGAGCGATGCAAAAAGCCATTCCAAGCAGTCCTTAAGGATGCAGGAATCCCAATTGCAAACATTCAATCTGTAGTACTTGTTGGCGGATCAACTCGTATGCCAGCTGTCGTGGATCTCGTTCGCGAACTCACTGGTGGAAAAGAACCCAACAAGGGTGTAAACCCTGATGAAGTAGTTGCAGTTGGTGCATCACTTCAAGCTGGTGTTCTTAAGGGTGAAGTTAAGGATGTATTGCTTCTCGATGTAACTCCACTATCTCTTGGTATCGAAACCAAGGGTGGAGTGATGACAAAGCTCATCGAGCGCAACACAACGATCCCTACAAAACGAAGCGAAATCTTCACTACAGCTGACGATAATCAGCCAGCAGTGCAGATTCAGGCCTACCAGGGCGAGCGTGAAATGGCTGCTTATAACAAGAAGCTAGGCATGTTCGAGCTCACTGGTATCGCACCTGCACCTCGTGGAGTTCCACAAGTTGAAGTGACATTCGATATCGATGCAAACGGAATCGTTCATGTATCTGCAAAGGATCTTGCAACAGGTAAAGAGCAAGGTATGACCATCACTGGTGGCTCTGCTCTTTCAAAGGAAGAGATCGACCGCATGATGCAAGATGCTGAAGCGCACGCAAATGAAGATAAGCAGCGTCGCGAAGAAGCTGAAATCCGCAACACGGGAGATTCACTTGTCTACCAGACAGAGAAGTTCCTCACCGAGAATGCAGATAAGTTCACGGAAGGTGAAGCTGCAACCAAGAAGGCAGAACTTAATGAAGCACTTGCTGAACTCAGGACTTCTCTCGGTGGTGCAAACTTCGAGTCAATCAAGTCGAACACCGAAAAGGTTTCGACAATCTCACAAGCACTCGGTGCGCTGATGTACGCAAGTGCAGGCGCTGCAGCAGCAGGAGAATCAGCCGGAGCTGAAGATCATGTTGAAGATGCAGAGGTTGTTGAAGAAGGCGAGGCATAAGTGAGACACAAAAGTGTCGAGCATTTGGAATGGGTGTAAATAAGTGACTAACGAAAACGAAAATGAAGTCCTTAGTGATGACGTTCTCACCCAGGAACCTGTTGTAGTAGAGGCTGCGCCGGATCAAACAATTGATCCGGTTGCAGCCCTTACAGCTGACCTACAACGCCTACAGGCAGAGTATGCAAATTACCGAAAGCGTGTAGAACGCGATCGCGCAGTTTCGCATGAGCTCGCTATCGGTTCTGTTCTTACAGAACTCCTTGCAACTCTCGATGATATTGATCGTGCTGCAGACCACAACGAACTCACCGGCGGCTTCAAAGCTGTCGCTGACCAACTTGCTGCAATTACAACTCGCTTCGGTCTTGAGAAGTACGGAGCAGAAGGTGAACCTTTCGATCCGCAGATTCATGAAGCGCTTCTGCACGATACATCTGCAGATGTTTCAGTTGCGACTGCATCAAAGATTCTGCAACCTGGATATAAGTACAAAGAACGCATCTTGCGCCCTGCGCGAGTAGCAGTTACTGATCCGGAGAACTAGTTCAATGGCCGCTAAAGACCTTTACGAGAAGGATTTCTACAAGGTTCTCGGTGTAGATAAGAAAGCTACCCCCGATGAAATCAAGAAGAAATACCGCTCTTTAGCGCGCGATTTACATCCAGATAAGAACCAAGGAAACGTTGCTTTAGAGGAGAAATTTAAAGCAGTCTCCGAGGCCTACGACATCTTGTCTGATTCAAAGAAGCGCGCTGAATACGATGAAGCGCGTTCAATGTTTGAACGTGGTGGCTTCCGCGCACCAACTGGCGGAGGTCAGTACCAGGGTGGAGACTTCTCCGACATCTTCGGCGGTGGTAACCCACAAGATATATTCGCAAATCTATTTGGCGGCGGCGGACGTCGCGGACCACGTAAAGGTTCTGATTTACAGACTGAATCAACAATTACATTTAAAGAATCTGTCTTCGGCACAACGCTGGATTTGAAGTTAAATACCGACGGCAACGGACCGCAGAATATTTCTGCACGTGTTCCTGCCGGTGTAAATGACGGCGCAAAGATTCGCGTTAAAGGAAAAGGTGCACCAGGTGAAGGTGGCGCTGGCGATTTATTTATTCAACTTCACGTAAAGCCACACCCAATCTTCTCTCGCAAAGGCGAGCATTTAACTTTGACGCTACCTGTGACTTTTGCAGAAGCTGCGCTCGGTGCAGATCTCAAAGTCCCAACACTTTCTGGCGATGACGTCACCGTGCGTTTAGCAGCCGGAACACCTACGGGTCGCGTGCTTCGCGTTAAAGGTCGCGGCATCAAGAAAGGCGCAATTGTTGGCGACCTACTTATAACTATTGAAGTACAAGTCCCACGCCGTGTTGAAGGCAAGGCAGAAGAAGCAATTAAAGCCTTCGCTCTTGCAACTCTCGAGGATGATGTACGCGCAGAGTTCAATACAAAGGCGAAGTTATGACAAAGGATCTGCCACACGAAGATCATCCAGATGATGATGCAGGACTTTATGTAATCTCTGTTGCTGCAGAACTTTCCGGACTACACCCACAAACTCTGCGCCAATATGATCGCTTAGGTTTAGTTTCACCAGATCGCACAGTTGGGCGAAACCGTCGTTATTCGTTGCGCGACATTGCATCTCTGCGAATGGTGCAGCGCCTAGTTGGCGAAGGCATCAACCATGCAGGAATTAAGCGGATTATCGAGCTCGAAACTGCGATGGCAAATATGGCTGTCGAGGTCGCAAAGTTACGTATCGAAGTCGATGCCTTGTTGAAAGAGAACCCAGTAAAGGGGCTTCCAACACGTAAGAACGCGGATGTGATCATTTACAAAGAAGATGACGAGTAGAGATAAGGTCGCCCCATGAGCGCACGCGAGCAGTTAAAGAGTGAAATCGTAAATAAGGCAGTTGTCCACGGAAAAGTAATCTTGTCTTCAGGAAAAGAAGCTGATTACTACGTAGATCTTCGCCGCGTGACACTCGATCATGTTGCAGCCCCACTTGTTGGCGAAGTAATGCTCGAACTTACAAAAGATTTAGATTACGAAGCAGTCGGTGGATTAACACTTGGCGCAGACCCTGTTGCAACAGCGATGATGCATGTTGCTGCCAAGAACGGCAAAGCGATTGATTCTTTCGTAGTTCGTAAAGCTGAGAAAGCACATGGCCTGCAGCGCCGCATTGAAGGTCCAGATGTAAAAGGCAAGAAAGTCTTAGCTGTTGAAGATACTTCAACTACTGGCGGTTCTGTACTAACTGCAGTTGAAGCACTTATCGAAGCAGGTGCAATCGTTGTTGGCGTTGCAGTAATTGTTGAACGCGGCGCGAAGCAGAAGATTCTTGATGCGGGTTACAAGTACTACGCGGCGTACTCGTTAGAAGATTTAGGCCTTTAGTTAATTCTTGTAACGCTTTGATTGCCACTCTTTAAATAGTTCTATACACATAGGAATTAAAGTGATTAAAACAATAACTCCGACAACCCCATAAAGATACGTATTGGCTCGCTCACTTAAGACATCACCTAAGAGATACCCAATTCCGATTGCGACCTCTGTCCAAATAATTCCACCGATTGCATTCCAAGTTGAGAATGTCTTTCGATCTAATTGGACAACGCCACAAACCGGATTCAACAGCGTTCTAACAAATGGAATGAAGCGCCCAAAAACCAAGGCTTTTCGAGGACCATATTTGATCAACCATTTTTCAACTTTCTGAACCATTTTCTGATTGAAGAAGCGAGTATCAGGGCGGTCGAAGAATTTAACTCCGTACTTCCTGCCAAACCAGTACCCGACCTCGCCACCAGTGATCGCAGCAATAGGTGCAAGGGCAAATAACCAAGGAGCAGATAATTTGGCATCTCCCAAGATATCCGCGCCTGCGCCAGATGCTGCCATTCCAGCTAAGAAGACAACTTCTCCGCCTGGAAACACAAGACCAATTAATAGCCCGGTCTCCATAAAGATGATTCCAAGGACTCCAATCAACCCCAAAGCTGTAACAACAGAATTGGCATCAAGGAGATTGGTTATAAATTCCACAACAGCGAGGATAAAGTAACCGCCGTGATTACGCATCCAACCGGCGCGCCAAAAGACGAGAAATATCGTCCGCAATTTCACTTCACTCCTGCGCGCAATTGGATGAATGACCCAAATGGACTTCTGTATTACAAGGGCGAATACCACCTCTTTTTCCAACATAACCCGAAAGAAAATATCTGGGGAAATATGTCATGGGGGCACGCTGTAAGCAGTGATTTATATAGCTGGGAAGAGCTTCCTGTTGCTATCGCCTGCACTGATGAAGTCGGCATTTTCTCAGGTAGCGCAGTCATTGATTACGAGAACACCTCAGGCTTTGGCAGCAAAGAGAACCCTGCAATGGTTGCTATCTATACAGAACACAAGAACGATAAAAGCAGCCAAACACAGTGTTTAGCATTCAGCTTGGATCAGGGGCGAACCTTTACAAAGTATGAAGGCAACCCAGTATTAGATTTACAAACGCCAGATTTTCGCGACCCAAAGGTGCAATGGATAGATGGTCAATGGTTGATGACCATTGCACTTCCTGATCTTCATCAAATCTCTTTCTACTCATCACCTAATTTAAAAGAGTGGACTCACTTAAGTAACTTCGGTCCAGCTGCAGAAATTGGTGGATGTTGGGAGTGCCCAGATCTATTCAAGCTTGGCAACAAGTGGGTATTAATCGTTTCGCTTAATCCTGGTGGTTACCAAATTGGTTCAGGAACTCAATACTTTATAGGCGAATGGAACGGCAAGGAATTTATCGCCGATGACATAAAAACTCGCTGGTTGGATTATGGCCGCGATAACTACGCAGGAGTTACCTTTAACGATGCACCAAATAACAAGAGAATTTTCCTCGGCTGGATGAGCAATTGGGAGTACGCAAATAAAGTCCCAACCGATCCCTGGAGAAGTGCTATGACCTTGCCGCGAGAGTTATCACTTGAAGGTGATCGTCTTATGCAGAAAGTTCTACCCAATAGGAAGTTACCAACAATCAAATTCTCAACTAGTGGTGGCACAGTTCGAATCTCAGAAAGCACAGATCGCTATATTGAAGTTGGTCTCGCTGATGGAAAAATCTTTATGGATGCAACGAACACTTGGTATGAAGATCTCAAATTCCATCGCCAAGAGGTTGCAACAAATAAAAAAATTGTTGACTTCGAAATTTATATCGACCGCGGCTCAATCGAGTTGCTCGCAGATGGCGGCAAGGTCTCAATCACCAACCTGGTCTTCGTCGACACCGCTTTAAGCTCTGTTTCGAGTGAGGGTGAGATCCTTAACCTAGAAGTTATAGAGCTCGCCTAACCCACGCTCCCAGAGCAGGCTCAAACTGCAAAAAACTGCAAATTGTGTTGCAAGAGAGTTATTGCGCCAGCCTTCCTTTGCGCCAGCCCCGGCTTTACCTTTAACCCACAACAGGCCTACCTAGCTGGTCTTGTTAACCCTCGAAAGGAAACACTTCATATGAAGAAGTCAATGAAATTCGGAGCACTTGCTCTGACTTCAGCACTTGCTTTATCTGTTGTTGTCGTTGCTACACCATCAGCAACAGCTGCAACATGTAAGAAGAAGACTGAAGTAGTTATGTTTGGAACAATTAAGGATGAAATCAAGGATCAGTTCCTTGCAGCAGTATCTAGCTACAACAGAAGCCAGAGCTGTTACAACCTTAAGTCAATCGTAGGCGATAAGAAGCTCACATTCCTTCAGAACATCGCTCCAAAGTACGCAGCTAAGGATGCTCCAACAATCATGTACGACCTTCAGTACATCCCTGACATGGCTGACAAGGTCATGGACTGGAAGGGCACAAAGCTCATGTCACTTGCATCACCAGGACTTCTTGCAGCAGCAAATGTCGGTGGGCGCCAAGTTGGTCTTCCATCAACAGCTGAAGCTTTCGGACTTGTTTACAACAAGAGCGTTATCAAAGAAGCAGGCGTTGATGTTACAAAGATCAAGACATGGAATGATCTAGATGCAGCATTTAAGAAGATCAAGGCAGCTGGTAAGAAGCCACTTCACTTCTCAGCTATCTGGTGGTCACTTGGTGCACACTTCACAAACATGTTCCACTCAACTGCAGGCAAGACACACGAGGCACGCCTCAAGGTTCTTGATGACCTAGTAGATGGAAAGATGGATCTTTCAAAGAATGCTGCTTTCAAGAACTGGTTAGCAACATATGACTTCCTTAAGAAGAACAACTCAGCACCTGTAAACCTCACAGATACTGAATTCGATGCATCAGTTGCAAACCTTGCAAGCGGTGACTACGGATTCATGTTCCAAGGTAACTGGACTGAGCCAAGCCTCAACACAATTGCTAAGAGCACCAAGTTCGGTCTCATGAACCTACCAATGAGCAACGATGCAAAGGGATACGGAAACGATTCAATCCCTGTCGGCGTTCCTGGTTACTTCATGATCGATAAGGAGCAGTCAACAAAGGCAGAGCGTGCGGGAGCAATTGACTTCCTTACATGGCTCTACACATCACCTCAGGGACAGCGCTTCGTTGCTGACCCAGTAACTGAAGGTGGAATGGGATTCATCCCTGTCTACAAGGGCTTCAAGACAAAGCCAGCAACAAGCATGGCTGGAGATATCGCGAAGTTCGTTTCTGCTGGAAAGACACTTGAGTGGATCAACACTTACTACCCAGGCGGACTCCAGGAAGAAGTCGGCAAGGTATCTATGCAGCAGTACTTCACTGACAAGATCAGCGCAGCTGAACTTGCTACAGCGATTCAGAATGCATGGAAGGGCAAGCCAAAGACTTGGCGTGGAGAAGCTGCTTAATAGCACTTCAACCACTTTAAAGTCGAAAAATAAGTAAATAGAATCATCCTGAGGCGGGGAAACTCGCCTCAGGATGATTCTGCTTAAAAAAGAAATTAAAAAGAAAGGGGAGGCCCAAGTGTTATCAGCAAGAAAAACGAAGAAATTCTTTAAGTTTGCTGGGGTACCACTTGCAATCTTCACAATTGTTCTCGTAGTTCCCTTTGTAAACGGTTTCTATTACACATTTACAGATTGGGATGGATTTAAAACCACAAAACTTGTTGGATTCCAGAACTATGCAGATTCTTTTGCAGATCCAAAATTCTGGACAACACTTAGATTTACAACCCTCTTTGTGGTTGTTTCCTTAATTTTAGTAAACGTAGTTGCATTCGGCCTCGCACTTATTGTTACCTCTAAATTGCGGAGTAAAAACTTCCTTCGCACATTTTTCTTTGTGCCAAACCTCATCGGCGGCGTCGTCCTTGGTGTAATTTGGCAATTTATTTTTAATAGTGCTCTCGTCTCGCTCGCAAATAAATATGGCTGGGAACTCTTTAAGCAATCATGGCTACAAGACACCAATAAAGCATTCTGGGCCCTGATTATCGTGACAGTATGGCAATCATCGGGCTACATGATGATTGTCTACATCACAGGGCTCGTCTCAATTGAAAATGATGTCCTTGAGGCGTCACAAATTGATGGTGCATCACCGCTAAGAACACTTCTTTCAATCAAAATCCCATTGATGGCCCAAGCTTTCACTATTGCGCTCTTCTTGACGCTTCGAAGTGGATTTATGGCCTACGACGTAAACGTCGCGCTGACAGACGGTGGTCCTTTCCGTACAACCGAATTGATCTCACTACATATCTTCCAGGATGCCTTCCTAGAAGGAGACTTCGGAACAGGTCAATCAAAGGCTGTCATTATGTTCTTGGTTGTAGCCCTAGCCGCCCTAGTTCAAGTCACAATCTCGAAGAGATATGAGGTTCAGCGATGAATTTTCGCGCACGCCTGGGAAAACGAATCACCTTTGCAGTAGGAATCTTCTTGGCAGTCGCTTACTTCTTCCCATTCTTCTTGGTCTTTGTTAACTCAGTTAAGTTGAAGTACGACATTTTGGCCAACCCTCTCGCGCTTCCAGTTCAGATAACCTGGGATAACTTTGAGCAAGCTTTTGCAAAGATGAATTATTTCCGAGCGTTGACTAACTCATTAATCATTACAGTCTTGAGCGTTACGCTATTAATTATCTTCTCATCGATGCTCGCTTACTACCTAGCCCGCACGAAGAACAGAACATCAAAGTACATCTTCTTAATTCTTGTTGCTTCGATGATTGTTCCTTTCCAAGCGTTGATGATTCCATTTATGGCTCGCTTCGCCCCTCTGGTTTCATATAACAACCGTGGCGCTCTGATCTTCTTCTATATTGGATTTGGTACAGCGCTATCAACATTCTTGTATCACGGCTTTATCTCTACTATCCCAACAGAGATTGATGAAGCAGCTTCTATCGATGGAGCTTCAGATATGGTCGCATTCTGGAGAATTATTTTCCCAATGATGCGCCCAATTACAGCAACTGTTGCAATTATCAATGCGTTGTGGATCTGGAACGACTTCTTATTGCCACGACTTGTGTTAACAGAGCAAACTCAAACCCTGCCACTTTCAACATACCTTTTCTACGGTCAGTACACAGTTGAATATGGACAGGTAATGGCAGGCCTTGCACTAGCCGTTATCCCGATTGTTATCTTCTACCTAGTGCTACAAAAGCAGTTTATTTCAGGTATTTCACAAGGTGCTGTTAAGTAATTTAATTTAGCTTGGCAACGCTCTCGCGAATAACAAGAGTTGTAGGAACTGAGATCTTCCCAAGTTCGCTCTCTGGTTTCTCAATCGCAGCCAAGATTTGCGACGCAGCCAACTGCCCTAAAAATCTAGGCGGTTGCGCAACTGTTGTAAGCCCCATCGTCGCTGAAAATTCGTGATCATCAAAGCCAATCACTGAGATATCTTCAGGAACCCTTAATCCTTTTTTACGGACAGATTTGATAACGCCGAATGCCATCTCATCGGATTCACAGAAAATTGCAGTTGGCAGGTCTTTCCGCCCTAAGAATTCATCCATTGCGAGTTCTGCTGTGTGGTTATCAAAATCCGCTGTGATCTCATAAGCTGAATTGAATTCAATCTTGTTTCTCTTAAGCACATTAAGGAAACCTTTCTTTCTCTGAATCGCAACCTCAAAGTTAAAGGCAAGTTCTCGTTGGCCGACCATCAGACCAATCTTTCTATGGCCCATATCTATCAAATGCTGCGTGGCACTTTCAGCAGCTTTGATGTCATCAATCGAAACACAAGAGCAGCGATCATCGACGCCACCCAATAGCGAGACAGGAATTCCCAGCCCTAAAATCTGATTAAACTCTTTATCTGTTGGCCGCAGCGACATAACAATCAACCCATCGACTTTGCCAACCAACTTCTTCTGCTGAAAGACTCGTTGACGCGCATCGATCTGCGCAAAGTTGTAGAGCAGCAGATCCATTCCTGCTTCACGTAGCGCTTGCTCAACACCCGCAACTGATTGCGAGAAGTACCAACGCGAAAGAAATGGTGCGATTACACCGATCGTATTTGTGCGCGAACTTTCACTGCGCGGCAACAAATCTGGTCGGATTGGATAATCCAACTCTTGCGCCGCCTCAACAATCTTCTTTCGCGTGCGCTCATTGACATGGTGCAGGCCGCGCAAAGCGCGAGAGACGGTGGCGGCTGAGACCCCGGCCTTCTCTGCGATTTCGACGATGCCTGACATAAGAGTCATAGGCTATGCAAAAAACTGCAAAAATCAATGGGCTGATTTATGCGGGGGTTTTCGTTGTAATAGATATGTATATGTACACTCGGGCAATCTGCGCGCCTCTACCTCGTATCGGGGCGCCCTGACTCTCCAACGGAGGAGAAAACATGAGAGCTTCTGCTGCTCTGACAAACGTGCAAGTAACAGGCACAAACCTCAATATCACCTACATCGTTCTCGCAGTTGCCCTAGCGGCGCTCGGAATCGCATTCGCTCTACGCCAGCAAGTTCTTGCGGCAAGCGATGGCACCGAGAAAATGCGCGAGATCGCTGAGGCGGTTCAAGAAGGCGCGGCTGCATACCTTGCACGCCAATTCCGCACACTTTCATACTTTGTCGGAATTGTTTTCTTCCTTCTACTCGCACTTCCTGCTGACACGACATCACTTCGCGTCGGCCGCTCAATCTTCTTCCTTCTCGGTGCAGGTTTCTCTGCACTCGTTGGATATAACGGTATGTGGCTCGCAGTCCGCGCCAATGTTCGCGTTGCAGAAGCTGCACGCCAGAAGAACGGCATTAAGGCAGTTCAGATCGCATTCCGCACAGGCGGCGTTGTCGGTATGACAACTGTTGGTCTCGGACTTGTTGGTGCTTCTCTTGTTGTAATTCTCTTCCGCGAGAACGCACCAGTTGTTCTCGAAGGATTCGGTTTCGGTGCTGCAATGCTCGCGATGTTTATGCGCGTCGGCGGCGGTATCTTCACAAAGGCAGCTGACGTCGGAGCAGACCTCGTCGGTAAAGTTGAAAAGAATATTCCTGAAGATGACCCACGTAACGCTGCAACAATTGCAGATAACGTCGGTGATAACGTCGGTGACTGCGCTGGTATGGCAGCCGACCTATTCGAGTCATACGCAGTAACACTTGTTGCAGCTTTGATTCTCGGTAAGGCAGCTTTCGGTGACGAAGGTTTGATCTACCCACTTATCGTTCCTGCAATCGGAATCGTGACTGCAGTTATCGGAATCTTCGCAACACGTCTTCGCCCAACAGATAAGTCAGCGATGACAGCAATTAACCGCTCATTCTTTATGTCAGCAGTTATCTCTGCAGGTCTTACAGGTCTTGCAACATTTACATACCTACCAGGCCAACTAAGCCTTCTTACAAACTTCTCACCAAACGTTCTTGAAGATGCAGGCAACATCAATCCTCGCGTTCTTGCTTTTGGTGCAGTACTTATCGGAATCGCACTAGCTGCAGCTATCCAGGTACTTACAGGCTTCTTTACAGAGACAGGTAAGCGCCCAGTAAATGACGTTGCAGCATCTTCACAGACAGGTGCAGCAACAGTGATTTTGGCTGGTATTTCAGTCGGTTTTGAATCAGCTGTTTACTCAGCACTTCTTATCGCATCTGCAGTATTCGGTGCATTCCTTCTCGGCGGCGGATCAATCGTCTTGTCACTCTTTGCAATCGCGCTCGCAGGTACAGGTTTGCTCACAACTGTCGGCGTCATCGTTGCGATGGATACATTCGGCCCAATCTCAGATAACGCACAAGGCATTGCAGAAATGTCAGGCGACGTTAAGGGTGAAGGCGCACAGATTCTTACCTCACTTGATGCAGTTGGAAATACAACAAAGGCAATCACTAAGGGAATCGCAATTGCTACAGCAGTTCTTGCAGCAACAGCGCTCTTCGGTGCATTCACTGATGCAATCAAGGAAGCAGTTATCAAGGCAGCTGGCGAAGGTGCAGAAGTTGCACTCGAGTTCCAGGGTGTTCTCGATATTGCAGATCCGCGTAACCTCGTCGGTCTAATCATCGGCGCAGCAGTTGTATTCCTCTTCTCAGGACTTGCAATCAACGCAGTCTCTCGTGCAGCAGGCGCAGTTGTTGTTGAAGTACGTAATCAATTTAAGTTGCACCCAGGAATCATGAACGGAACCGAGAAGCCTGAATACGGTCGCGTTGTTGATATCTGTACTCGCGATTCACTACGCGAATTGGTAACACCAGGGTTACTCGCAGTTATGGCACCAATCGCAGTCGGCTTCGGTCTCGGCGTTGGTGCACTTGGTGCATACCTTGCTGGAGCAATCGGTACCGGAACACTGATGGCAGTATTCCTTTCAAACTCTGGCGGCGCGTGGGATAACGCGAAGAAGATGGTTGAAGATGGACACCACGGTGGAAAGGGAACAGATGCACACGCTGCAACTGTTGTCGGAGACACTGTCGGAGATCCATTTAAGGACACAGCAGGTCCTGCAATCAACCCACTTATCAAGGTGATGAACCTTGTTGGTCTCTTGATTACACCTGCAATCGTTAGCTTCGCGCTTCCAACTCAATCTGCAGCATCACTTGCAATTGCTTTGGTTGCAACAGCAATCATCATCGGAGCACTTATCCGAAACCGTCGTCAATCGACATCTATCGAGTACTAAGCCGGACATAACTTCCCCTCTATGGCTAAAGACTTAAAGAAGCTGGTGATCGTTGAATCACCAGCGAAAGCTCGCAAAATTGGCGGCTACCTCGGCGATGAATTCATCGTCGAGGCTAGCGTCGGTCATATTCGCGATCTGCCACAGCGCGCTGCTGATATCCCAAAGGATGTAAAGAAGCTCGCCTGGTCTAAAGAGGGCGTCGATATCGAGAACGATTTCGCACCTTTATATGTCATCAACCCCGATAAGAAGGCGAAAGTTGCCGAGCTGAAGGAGTTGATGAAGGGCGCTGACGAGATCCTTCTAGCAACTGACGAAGACCGCGAAGGTGAAGCAATTGCTTGGCACCTAGTCGAAGTCTTGCAACCAAAGATTCCAATTAAGCGCATGGTCTTCAATGAAATTACAGAAGAGGCAATCAAAGCTGCGGTAGAAAATACTCGCGACCTTGATTACAACCTCATCGATGCGCAAGAAACTCGTCGCGTACTAGATCGTCTCTACGGCTACCGTCTTTCACCAGTTCTGTGGAAGAAAGTTATGCCGCGCATTTCAGCAGGACGCGTGCAATCTGTTGCAACGCGTCTTATTGTTGAAAAAGAGCGCGAACGCATGGCATTCATCTCATCATCATGGTGGGACCTCAATGCAAAGACAGATCTTGGTTTTACAGCGCGTTTGCTATCTGTCGATGGCAAGAAAGTCGCTGCCACAAGTGACTTCGGTGCAGATGGTGCAGTTAAAGAGAAGTCACTCAAAGATATTTTGTTACTCGATGAAACCCAAGCCAACGCACTTACCAATTCACTTAAGGGCACACCGCTAACGGTTAGGTCGATGGAGGAATCTCCACGCACCGAACGTCCTAAGGCACCGTTTACAACTTCCACGTTGCAGCAAGATGCCGGTAGCCGACTTGGTTGGGGCGCGCAGATCACAATGCGTATCGCACAGCGCTTGTACGAAAACGGTTACATCACCTATATGCGTACCGACTCAATCAACTTATCTGATCAAGCAATCAAAGCTGCTCGCGCTGCAGCAACTGCTTTGTACGGCAAGGATCATGTTTACGAAACTGCACGTCTGTACCAAGGTAAATCAAAGAACGCACAAGAAGCGCACGAAGCGATTCGCCCAGCGGGAGATGTATTTAAGACTCCAGGCGAACTAGCACCAGAACTTTCACGCGATGAATTCGCGTTGTACGACCTCATCTGGAAGCGCACTGTTGCTTCACAAATGGCTGACGCGAAGAAGATGCAGATGCGCGTTGACTTCGATGCAAAGACCGCAGACGGAAAAGAGACAATCTTCCGCGCCAATGGCTCTGTCATCACCTTCGAAGGCTTCTTAGCTGCCTACGACGATATTGCAACCGATGAAAACAAGGATGAAGAATCTGAAGATCGTCGCTTGCCAGCAATGTCTATCGGCCAAGCGGTAAAGGTCGATGAATACACATGTGAAGGCCACGATACAAAGCCACCTGCGCGCTACACAGAGCCAACACTTGTTAAGAAGCTTGAAGAACTCGGCATCGGCCGCCCATCAACATTTGCGTCCATTATTCAAACAATTCAAGATCGCGGTTATGTCTACAAGCGCGGCCGTGCATTGGTTCCAACATTCTTGGCATTCTCAGTAACCGGCCTTCTTGAAACTCACTTCACAAAGCTCGTTGATTACGACTTCACCGCATCAATGGAAGAAGATCTCGACAAGATTGCATCGGGTGAAGCAGGTCGCGTCGATTGGCTCCGCGATTTCTATTACGGCGTTAACGGCCAACCGGGTCTCAACGAACTTGCACTCGACCTTGGTGTTATCGATGCGCGTGCCACAAACACTATGAATTTATCTGACACCATCGAAATCCGGGTCGGTCGCTACGGCGCGTATCTGCAAGAGAACTTGCCTGATGAAGAACGTAAGCTTGCAAATATCCCAGAGAACTTAGCTCCAGATGAACTCACTCTTGCAAAGGCAATCGAACTTCTTGCAGCACCTTCAGGTGAACGAGAACTCGGCATCGATCCAAAGACCAACTTTGAAGTTGTGGCAAAGTCAGGACGCTTTGGCCCATACATCACAGAAGTTTTCCCAGAAGAGCCTGTCGAGCTTAACGATAAGGGCGAACCAAAGAAGAAGCGTAAGAAGAAAGATGCACCAAAGCCAAAGACTGCCTCTCTATTGAGCACAATGAACCTCGACACAATTACATTAGATGATGCACTGCAACTACTTTCCCTTCCACGCGTACTTGGTACAAACAGCGCAGGCGATGAGATCACTGTGCAGAACGGTCGCTACGGTCCGTATCTAAAAGCTGGCGCAGATTCACGAACACTTACATCTGAAGAACAACTCTTCTCCATTAACTTAGATGAAGCACTCGAGATTTACTCAAAGCCAAAGGAGCGCCGTCGCGGCGTTGCAAAGCCACCACTGAAAGAACTCGGTGTTGATCCGGGCTCTGAGAAGCAAGTAATCATTAAAGATGGTCGCTTCGGAATGTATGTCACCGATGGCGAGACCAATGCAACGCTTCGTCGTGGTGACACGCTAGAAGCGATGACTCTTGAGCGCGGGCTCGAACTCCTTGCAGGCCGCCGCGCATGGGAGGCCGAGAACGGTCCATCTCCAAAGAAGTCACGTAAGAAGGCAGCAAAAGTTAAGCCAGGCGAGACTGCGCCAACGCTGACAAAGAACACCGTTAAGAAAGCTGCTACAAAGAAAAAAGCAGCAAAGAAGGCGACTGGTAAAGCAAAGAAGTAATCCACACCTCTTTACCTAGGGTCAAATTTAGGGCTATATTTAGCCCCTACTCGGAGGCCCACCATGAACAAACTTCTCGCAACAAAAGCAACCAGCATCTCTGAATTTAAAGACAATCCCAACGCAGTTCTTAAAGAAGCTAACGGCGAACCATTTGTGGTTCTCACCAATAACAAACCAAGCTTTTATGTGATTCGCCCAGAGCTTTACGAGTCAATCGCTGAGCTTTTACTTGAGGTACGGCTTGCACCAACAATCAATAAGCGACTATCACGTTTAGAAAAAGCCATCTCTGTCAGCATTAAAGATCTCTAAAACTTGGCTCAAAACTACCAACTCAAATTTGACCGTGACGCACTTAAGGAATGGAAGAAGCTAGACGGATCCATTAAGGAAGAGTTTAAGAAAGCACTTACCCGCAGACTCAAATCACCCATCGTCGAAAGCGCTCGCCTCCACGGAAATCTACGTAATTGTTTCAAGATAAAGTCTAAGAACTCTGGCTACAGGCTGATCTACACCGTAGATGGAGAAGAGGTCGTTGTGATTGTTTTGGCAATCGGCGAACGAGATAAACAGAAGGCCTACAACGCCGCTCGCAAGCGGATCTAAATAGCTAAAGTGCAATGCGTGTAGACTGCACACATGGCTAGCGAAACGTGGTTACTGACAGGTGGAGCTGGCTATATCGGCACACATATTGCTGATGAATTCATTAGCGCTGGTAAATCCGTAGTTATCATCGATTCGCTTTATCAAGGCCTTGAATCTCGCATCGTTTTCCTTCGCGCTAAGCACGGCGTTGAGATCCCATTTATCAAATGCGATATCCGCGATTACAACGAGATTGAAAACGTTATCCGTGAATACAAAATCGATGGCATCGTCCACACCGCAGCTCTCAAAGCAGTCGGTGAGTCAATGGAGAAGCCTGATGAGTATTTCCAGGTAAACCTCGATGCAACAAAGGAACTTATCGAGATTGCAAAGCGCAACGGCGTTAAGAAATTTATCTTCTCATCCACGGCAGCCGTCTATGGAAGCCCAGATTCAATGGAGCCTTGCAAGGAAGACGGCCCTAAGGCGCCAATCTCTCCATATGGTGACTCCAAGTACCAAGCAGAATCTTCAGTCACAGCATTTATCAACGAACCAGGTAACCACGGCACATCACTTCGCTTCTTCAACGTTGTTGGTACCGCAGCCCCAGAGCTACTTGATAACTCTGTAGAGAACCTAGTTCCCATCGTCTTAGGCAAACTCAAGAAAGGCGAAGCGCCAGTCATCTTCGGTACTGATTACCCAACAACAGATGGCACATGTATTCGCGACTATGTCGATGTCCGCGATATCGCCCGCGCACATTTAGCTGCGGCAAATGCAACAACCGCTCTTCCACCAACAATGAATATCGGCACCGGCCGCGGCGCATCAGTGCGCGAGATCATCAAACTCGTTCTCGATGCAACCAATAAATCAGATACCGCCGTTATCGAAAATCCACGCCGAGCAGGCGATCCCGCCTTCCTCTGCGCCGATGTAACTCTGGCCAAGAGCGCGATGGGCTTTGAATCCCAATACTCACTCGAAGCCAGTATCCGCAGCCTCTTTTAAATCAAAACCCAGCGCGTGTAACTACCTAGCGCGTGGAGTAAATACTTCAAAACCTAATTCTTTTGCCCCTTTTGCCATCTGCTTGTCATAAGTGATGAGGCCATTGATCCGCAAGAAATCTAAAGTATTTGCAGTTGCCAAATGAATTGCATCAAGGCTTCGAATATTTATCTTCTCAGGCAATCTCTCTGCCTGAGTAAGGATTGCTGGTCGCAACGGGACCATCGATAGCGTCTCTAATAACTCTCTCGCTATCTTTTCACGTGCAGGTGCGATGCGATAGACCGCACGAATAACTTCTACGCGAGTGATCTGCGAAGTGAAGAACGTCGACCCGACAAATGTTTTCATCGCCTTTGCATCGGGTTCATCAAAGATAATCGAGATTAGCGCGGAGCTATCGATGTAGTAACTGCTCATCGATATGAATCGCGTTCTTCCAGGAAGAGCTCAAGCGCAGACTTTCCACCGAGAGGCGCCATCTTCGGCACTTTGGTGAAGAATGGCCGAGTTGCAGGAATGATTTCGCCCGCTGCAACCATCTCTTCGTAATACTCTTCGGGAGATTTAGAGATTGGAACCAATCGAGCAATCGGCACACCGCGATCTGTCACCATAAACTCTTCTCCATCCTCGACGCGAGAGAGAATCTTCGATGCATCTTGTCGCAGCTCGCGAATACCAACGCGATTCTGTTGATGAACGTTCTGCGACTTCTTTGATGTGGACATAGTTAAAGGTTATTACAGATGTTATACATCGTGTGCAATGTGCTACATTTTTAAACGGCACCCTTTTCCGGCGTTGAAGCGCGCACCCCAACAAATCCCCTAAAGCCAGCGCCCCCAGCCACTTCCAGCCCGTCCTAGGCGCCAAAGCCCCGCCCGATAGACTGCCCTTATGCCCGCAAGCCTTCCAAACCCTGCTGCCCCTAAACAGGATGAGACCCGCGGCGTTCTCGCAATCCCAGCTTTCCGCAAACTCTGGAACTCGATGCTCTTCTCTTCCCTCGGAGATTGGCTCGGCCTACTTGCAACAACTGCGCTCGCAGCACAACTTTCTGGCGGCTCTTATGCAACAGCAAACTTTGCAATCGCCGGTGTCTTTATTGCGCGTTTACTGCCCGCCGTATTTCTCGGCCCTATCGCCGGAGTAATCGCCGATCGCTTTGATCGCCGCCGCTTAATGGTCGCAGTCGATCTCATGCGCGGCGCTCTCTACATTTCTATTCCAATCGTTCACACATATTTCTGGCTCTACACAGCAATGATCTTGGTCGAATGTTTAACTCTTTTCTGGTCACCAGCAAAAGAAGCATCCGTTCCCAACCTTGTTCCTCGCGAGAAGCTTGAGAATGCAAATCAAGTTTCATTGCTCGCCGCATACGGAACTGCACCTGTTGCCGCGATTCTCTTCTCACTTCTCACACTTCTATCAGGTGCAATCGCTGCAATTAGCCCGCTGCTTCCAAGTAACTCAGTTGATATCGCGCTTTACTTCAACGCACTCTCATTCTTCTTCGCCGCATGGACAATCCGCGGCCTCAAAGAAATCTCAAAGCACGGCTCTGAAAAGAAATCAGCTGACGAGAACATCGCGCAATCACTTGCACTCGGTTGGAAATCAGTTTCGCAATCAAAAATTATCCGCGGCTTGATCATCGGAATGATCGGCGCATTCTCTGCAGCAGGCGCTGTCATCGGCCTTGCTCGCACATTCGTCGGCGATCTCGGCGGCGGAGATGCCGCATACGGCGTTCTCTTTGGCGCAGTCTTTACTGGTCTTGCACTCGGTATCGCCTTCGGACCGAAAGTATTCGCACAGTTCTCTCGCCGCCGCCTTTTTGGCGCATCACTTTCAGCAGCCGGCGTATTCCTCGTATTACTCGCAGCAATCTCAAACCTCACACTCTCAATCTTCATCGTCATCATCCTTGGCGCATTTAGCGGAATCACATGGGTTACCGGCTTCACTATGCTCGGCATGGAGGTCCACGACGAGGTCCGCGGGCGCACCTTCGCCTTCGTGCAATCCCTTATTCGCATTACCCTGGTTGCAGTTTTAGCGATCGCCCCAGCCATCGCCGCAACAATCGGTGAGCACCGCTACGAATTCCAGAACGTAAAGCTCGATTACAACGGCGCACAAATCACAATGTTGATCGCCGGCCTGATTGCGGCGCTTATCGGCGTCGTGTCATATCGCCAGATGCGCGATCGCCCAACGGTCTCTCTCTGGTCTGATGTTGTTGCAGCTCTGCAAGGAGAACTTGGCGCAATCACCGGCGCACCTGCAAAGGGAACATTCATCGCATTCGAAGGCGGCGAAGGCACCGGCAAATCAACACAGTCACAACTTCTTGCAAAGTGGTTAGAACAAGAAGGCGAAACCGTTCTCTTATCTCGCGAACCCGGCGGAACAGAACTAGGAAAAGATCTGCGCAAGATTCTTCTCGGCCACGAGACTGGTGTAATCAGTCCACGCGCAGAAGCACTCTTATATGCCGCAGATCGCGCGCACCATGTCTTCTCCGTAATCCGCCCAGGCCTTGACCGCGGAGATGTTGTCATTACTGACCGTTACTTCGATTCATCTGCTGCCTATCAAGGCGCAGGTCGCGTACTCAATCCATCAGAAGTCGCACGCATCTCGCGTTGGGCTACAGAGAGTCTGTATCCAACTCTGACAATTCTTATCGATGTTCCTGCAACCATCGGCCTAGCGCGGCTTAAATCCCTCGATCGCTTAGAGGCGGAACCAACCGAATTCCACGAACGCGTGCGCCAAGAGTTCTTGCAGATTGCAATGATGGATCCGGAAAGATATTTAGTCGTCGATGGCACACAGACCGTCGAAGAGATCCACACCGAGATCATCGCTCGCGTCGCAGAACTTCCTGCACTCAAGCGCAATGCAGATGGAGCCAAGACAAAGAAGATGCTCCGCCCAATTCGCATCGCAACAACCGCCGTATCTCGCGCAACGCACTCTGTTGGATCGAAAAAGAAGAAGTAAATGTCATCCGTCTTTGATGACCTCGTAGGTCAAGAACACATCATCGAAATTCTCAAAGGCGCAGTCTCTGCCAGCCGCACCGGCGAAGAATCACCCAATCCTTCAAAACACGGTATGACGCATGCCTGGGTCTTCACTGGCCCACCAGGTTCCGGCCGCTCATCAGCCGCGGTTGCCTTCGCCCAAGCCCTTATCTGTCCCAACAATGGCTGCGGCACCTGCAGCGATTGCCGCTCAGCTGCCTCTAGTGGCCACCCCGATGTCGAGATCATCCGCACCGAAGGCCTATCAATCAAGGTCGAAGAGGTCCGCGAGCTGCTGACCCGCGTTGCCTGGGCGCCATCGATGGGCGGCTGGCGCGTAGTCGTTATGGAAGATGCCGACCGCCTTACCGAATCTGCCGCCAACGCACTTCTTAAAGCAATCGAAGAACCCGGCACACGCACCGTCTGGCTGCTCTGCGCACCAACTCTGCACGATGTTCTTCCCACCATTCGCTCACGTTGTCGCCATCTGCAACTGCGCACACCATCACTTGCCGCAGTCACCGATGTCCTTATCAACCGCGACAAGATTGCACCCGCAATGGCCGATTTCGCAGCTCGCGTTTCACAAGGACACATTGGTCGCGCAAAGTATTTAGCGCTCAACGAAAGCGTTCGCAGCAACCGCACGCGCATTATGCAGCTTCCACTACAACTCGCATCGTTAGCTGCAGCATTCCAAGCAGCGCAAACGCTTGTCGACCTCGCAACAACGGAAGCAGACTCAGCATCGGATGAACGCGATGAAAAAGAGATTGAAAAACTACAAGAAGCCTACGGAAAAGGCGCAACCGGCCGTGGAATGGCTACAGGTGGATCTAAAGCAGTTAAAGAGTTAGAGAAAGAACAGAAGTCACGTTCCACCCGAATGGTCCGCGACTCAATCGATGGAGCACTCCTTGATATCGCAACCTTCTACCGCGATGTGATGATGGTTCAATCTGGCAACACCGATTCAATGATCAACACTGATATGCGCGATGCCATCTTGGCATACGCTGCAAAACATCCCGCACACTCAACAATCAATAAGATCAACGCAATCATGGATGCGCGCACCAACCTTGCCCGCAACGCAGCGCCCCTTGTCACCTGCGAAGCGCTGATGTGCCGACTGGCTAAGCAGTAGATGCAAACTTTCTCGACCACACCATTTCGACATCTCTTCTCGCGCACTGGAAAAATTGCGGCGCTCGCAACAGCTATCGCTCTCATTGCACTTTCCGTAACCGCATACACACAATCACAACCTGATTACCCAAAGACTTTATCTGGCTACTACACGCAAGAGATTGATTGGAAGAGCTGTCGCCAAGATTTCCAATGCGGAACTTTGGCCGTCCCAATCGACTATAAAAAACTATCGACCGGCACCTTTGAAATAGCGCTGCTCAAATACGAAGCCAGGACAAGCAAAAAGCTCGGCAGCCTGATCGTTAACCCCGGCGGCCCCGGCGGATCAGGCGTTGATTACGCCTACGCCGCTGAATACATCTTCAGCCCAGCCATCCTCGATCGCTATGACATCGTTGGCTTCGACCCCCGCGGAGTCTCGCGCAGCGCTCCCATCCGTTGCCTTACTGATAAAGAACTCGATGCCAATAACAATTCGGACAGCAAGCCCGATAACGAAGCAGAGTTCCAGCAGATTCTCCAAGACACCAAGAAGTATGTTGAGAAATGTAAAGATGAGAACAAGTACTTAACTTCCTACAGCACCGCAAGCGTTGCACGCGATCTAGATATCTTGCGTGAAGCAGTTGGAGATAAGCAACTTAATTACATGGGTAAGTCATATGGAACCTATCTTGGAACTCTTTATGCACATTTCTTCCCTGAGAAAGTTGGTCGAGTTGTTCTCGATGGCGCAGTTGACCCATCAATCTCAAACTTCCAACAAACTCTGACTCAAGCAATTGGATTTGACCAAGCATTTAATTCTTTCGCGGCTGATTGCAATAAGAGAAAGAACTGCACACTTCCGAAAGATCAGGAAGCTGCAGTTGCGGAAATGCGGAAACTACTCAGCCAGGCTGCCAAAAAGCCATTTCCAGCCAAGAATCAATCTGGAAGAACACTCAGTGAATCCATGATGGTTCTAGGTACTGCATCAGCGATGTACGACAGCCAGACAGGCTGGCCACAATTACGAAAGGCGATTGCAGAAGCACAGAAAGGTTACGGAGATAGATTTCTGAAACTCGCAGATGAATATACCGGCCGCCAAAACAACGGAAGTTATCCCAACAATGAATTCGATTCAGGTGCAGTCATTGATTGCTTGGATTTTAATGAACCTCGCTCTGTCGGGCAAATCAGAACCGATGCAAAAATTTACGCCACAAAGGCTCCTTTATTCGGTCCGTATCTCGCCTACGGCGGTGTTACTTGTAAGTTCTTCAATCAAGATTCTGAAGTAACAATCGAGCCAACTACGACTGCGAATCCAGTGATAGTGATTGGAACTACTGGTGATCCGGCAACCCCGTATGAATGGTCACAGGGACTAAGCAAGCTCCTAACAAATTCACGACTAATTTCTCTGACTGGCGAAGGCCACACTGGCCAAGGACAGGGGAACGCCTGCATCGACAACCAGATTGATGATTTCTACCTCACAGGAAAAGCCCCAACCACCTCAACCTGTAATTGATAGTGGTCATTTGCACCCCTGCCAATGGTGCAGAATTCCACCATGCGTTTAGATCATGTTTCTTATGTGACTTCCCACGACCAGCTAGCTGACACTGTGCAACGACTAGGTTCGCGCCTAGGTAGCACATTTGTTGATGGTGGTATCCATCCACGCTTTGGTACACGTAACTTCACCGCTTCTCTAAAGAACGGTCAGTACATCGAAGTTGTATGCCCACTTGATCACCCAGCAACGGAACAAACACCTTGGGGTAAAGCTGTATCAAAGAAAGCAAACGAAGGAGGCGGTTGGTTTACCTGGGTCTTTAGTACTAAGGACATTGCACCTATTGCTGCAAAGTTTGGACGCGACGCAGTTGAAGCACATCGCACCCGCCCAAATGGTTCTGACCTTAAATGGAAGCAAATTGGCGTAAAAGAGATAGCAGATATTCGAGAATTTCCATTCTTTATTCAATGGCTTTCTGCCGATCACCCATCACAAGACGGAACACCTCTTGCTGAAATCGAAAAGATTGTTATTGCTGATAAGGATCAGTTGGCCGATTCATGGTTTAAAGAAGACATCCTTGCCTCACTCGGAGATGTAAACATTGAATGGGTCAACCCGTCAACAAATGATGATCAGTCTGGGATAGTAGCCGTTCACCTTTCCACGCCGGGCGGGGTTGTAGTACTCGACTAATCCTTGTTGTCTCATACCAATAAGACTTGATTTCACTGAGCTTGCGTAAACTCAGCCTCAATTAATTCATAATAAAGTTTGGAGCGAGCTTCACTCTGCATCCACGCATTCTGGCGCTGTATAGAATTCCGACCTTCTGCTGTGAGTAATCCATCTTCAAGGGCAGCATTCAGGGCATTCCTTAATGTTTCTACTTTGAAGTCCTTCAGAATCAAATCTTCGGCACCCAGAATGTCAAAATCTCCAGAAGATGGTGTCGAAATAATTCTCAAGCCATGAAGCTTCGCTTCAAAGAATGTTATTGGCAGCCCTTCAAATAAGGAGGTTGAGATCAAGTACTCGCTAGATGAGTAAATCGAACTCAAATCTTCGTGGTACCCAGAAAGCTCTACTATCTTTCCTAGATCATTTGCTGCGATGAACTTGGCAATTTCAGGTTCAAGGACGCCTTTCCCAATCATCTTTACCCTGGCACCATGGCGCAAAAAAGAGTCAGCCAACGACTTCACCGCCTCGAGGAAGAATATCGGTTGCTTCAGAGGGACAAATCTTGCGACAAAGAGAAACGTGAAATCACGCTTTCCAGTCTCTTGAATCTTTGCAAGCGCACCAACATGGTGCACCTTGATTTTCTTTGCTCCTCGACATTGACGACCAGTGGCAACAGATTTGGACACAGCAATCACTAAATCTGTCTGAAAGTTCGCAAATTTCATGAACGGTGAGAGCACAGAAGCGACAAGCAAATTTTGAGATATTTCAATACTGTGCGCCTCGTACACCAATTTCCAATTTCGTTTAGTGAAAAACTTTATGAGTGAGATTGCAATCAAATCGATTGGTGAGCGAGCAACAACTACATTTGGAGACAATTTTTGTAATTCTCGGTGTAGGCGCAACAAAAAGCCAATATTATTTCTGCTGCAATTCACTGATGCTGTGTCTAACGGCAGCCCCCATGAATCTAATTCTGGGCGAGTGTTAAGCACGGCAGTTTGAAAATTATCGGGCAAGAACTTAACCCGACTAAGGAATGACTTTTCAGCACCTCCCATACCCAAGCCGGAAACAACTTCTATCACCGAAAATCGATTCATTACTCAAGATTATCAGCGATATACCAATGCCCAGGCTTCGAGTTACTAAGTTTCTCTACTAATGTTGAGTCGTGAAAACAGCGAAAAGAAAATTTACCCTAACGTACTTTGTCCTCTCGTATGGATCACAAACTTCAGGAGTTTATAAAAAAGTTGCCGATCAGGTTAAAGAGTGGGATAAACTTCGTTTAGATTTTCAACTTTTCGTAATTACCGATCAGTCAAGCTTTGAAGACTGGACAAAAATCGCACAAAATGTTCAAGTTTTTGTAGATAAGAATGGGCCGTTGCGTTTTCTCTCCAGGTCAATAATCTTTTGGAGAGCCGTTAAACGTACCACGGACCTAGTTTACGTTCGAGAAACTCTCCCGTTGTTGTACCTAAAGATGAAAAAGCGACCTGCCCTAATCCTGGAAATCCAAACCATCCAGAGTCAAGAGTTGCGAAATCGTTCAAAAATAAAGTGGCTTTTGTATTCAATAGCAGAAAAGTACTGGATTCAAAATTTTTCCTTCAATATTTTTGTTAGTAACGAAATTCGAGAGATCTTAACAAGTGGAGTTTTCCGCCAGGAGAGTTACGTTATTTCAAATGGAATTGATGTTTCAAACTTTAAGGTCTTGGCGGATGTGAATATCGAGAAAGGGCCCGACTATTTCTTTATCGGAAGTCTTGATCAACCCTGGCAGGGAACGGAGCAATTATTCGATTTGGCGCGACAATTACCCAAAAGCGTTTTCCATATTGTCGGGAAGGGGGCACCCACGACGGGATGTCCTAGTAATGTTGTTTTGCACGGAGAATTAACTGCAGAGAACTATTTCCCAATAGCAGAGTCTTGCAGCGTTGCCTTCAGCACGCTAGGCCAGAACATCACCGGAATGTCGGAGGCATCTCCTTTAAAATCGCGTGAGTATCTAGCAATGGGGCTTCCGGTCATTGGCCGCTACTTAGATACGGATCTATCAAGAGACTTTGATTTCTATTTGGAATTACCCTGCGATACAAGACCACTTACCGATTTCATCCAAGAAATCGCAGATTTCACTGCAAGATGGCACGGGAGAAGGGTTCCAAGAGGTGAGATTATTAATGTGATTGGATCTGCACAGAAGGAGCAACAACGAGTGAAGATATTTGAACAAGTCATCTCGCAGAACCCTTAGAACCATCCCAATAGCACCTGCTGTTGGGTACTATTAGTCAAAACAAAAAGGTAGCTCAAATCATGGCGGTAAAGATTCAAAGTTCTGCACAAGTTGATAATTCAGCAGTGCTCGGCGAGGGGACACAGATTTGGGATTTCGCTCAGATTCGGGAAAAGGCTAGATTAGGCAGCTTTTGTATCGTTGGAAGAAATGTTTATATCGGCGCAGGAGTTGTTATTGGCTCAAACTGCAAGATTCAAAATAATGCCCTCGTCTATGAACCTGCGTTAATCGCAAATGGAGTTTTTTTAGGTCCGGGAGTAATTCTCACCAATGATCTATACCCGCGCGCAGTTAATAGTGACGAGACGATTAAGACTTCAAGTGATTGGGTGCCGGCCGGGGTCTCGATCGAATCGGGCGCCTCAATTGGTGCTGGGGCAATTTGTGTTGCTCCAGCAAGAATCGGATCCTGGGCGATGGTGGCAGCGGGTGCTGTCGTGACCAAGGATGTACCCAGCTTCGCTCTGGTCGCGGGCGTGCCTGCTCGACAAATTGGCTGGGTTGGAAAAAGTGGATATAAACTTAAGGAATCAGGAGATAGATTTATTTGTCCAAAAACTGGACAGGAGTACTTACTCATTAATGGAGAACTCCAGGAAGATTTGGGTAAATGAAAAGTATTCCAGTTGCAAAACCATTAATTGGCCGTGACGATATTCGCGCAGTTGTTAAAGTTATGAAATCTGGTGGGCTGGCACAAGGCCCACAGGTATTGAAGTTTGAACAAGAATTTTCGAAACTCGTTGAAAATAGAGAATGCGTTGCAGTCAACTCCGGCACATCTGCGCTTCATCTTGCGCTTCTTGCTCTAGGAATAGGTCCCGGGGATGAAGTAATCGTTCCATCATTTACCTTTGCAGCTACTGCCAACAGTGTGGCTCTCACTGGCGCCACACCTATTTTTGTAGATATTGATCCAATCACGTACAACATCAACCCAGATTTAATTCAAGCAGCAATCACCTCCAAAACCAAAGCAATTCAAGTAGTACACCTTTATGGGCTGCCTGCAGATATGCCAAGAATCTCTGATATTGCAAAGAAACATAACTTGCTCTTGATTGAAGATGCAGCTCAAGCCCATTTAGCTGAAATAAATGGCCAGCGAGTCGGAACATTTGGCGATGCGGCGGCGTTTTCCTTCTACCCTACAAAGAATATGACTTCTGGAGAGGGTGGGATGGTGGTTCTAAAAAATTCTGATGCGGCAAGGCTATGTCGTCTTTATAGAAATCAAGGCATGGAACAGCGATACCAAAATGAAGTCATCGGATTCAATTTAAGAATGACAGATATACATGCCGCCATTGGTATTTCTCAGCTGGCGAAAGTATCCAAATGGACAGAACGAAGAAAAGCAAATGCTAATTACTTGAACTCCAAAATTGAAAGTGTGACAACTCCAGTAACCCCTAATGGGTTCTCGCATGTTTACCACCAGTACACGGTCAGGATTACAAATAATCGTGATCAATTTTCTAAGAAGTTGAGTGAAATAGGAATTGGCAACAGTGTTTACTACCCAACTCAAGTTCATAAACTGCCCTCTTTTGCGCTTAATCTCGAACTGCCAAATACTCATCTCGCAACCGAACAAGTTTTGTCTTTACCGGTGCATCCATCTTTGAGCAAGAGAGATTTAAATAGAATTGCTGATGCGGTTAACGTGGTTGGGAAAGAACTCGCGTGACTAGATTACGGGCAGCACTTGTTGGCCTTGGCATCATGGGCGCAAATCACGCCAGAGTCCTCTCAAATCTTGAAGGCGTTGATTTAGTTGCCGTTGCTGATCCGCAAGGAGACATAAAGGGAAAGCTTCCTGGAACCGAGATCCTCACTTCAGTTGATGAAGTTATCAAGAAGAAAGTTGACTACTGCGTAATTGCAGCGCCAACTGCATTTCACGAGGAAATCAGCCTCAAATTGATTGAAGCCGGAATTCACATTTTAATCGAAAAACCAATTGCCCACACATTTGAATCTGCGAAAAAGATTTCTGTAGCATCCAACCAAAAGGGGATAATCGGAGCAGTCGGCCATATCGAAAGATTTAATTCTGCGCTTCAACAGGCTCGAATTCGAATACTCAATGGCGATTTAGGTGAAATTTATCAAATTTCAACAAGAAGATTAGGGCCATTTCCAGCGAGGATAGCCGATGTTGGAGTCGTGATGGATTTAGCAACACACGATATCGATTTAACCACGTGGATTGCTGACTCTGAATATCAATACGTGAGTGCTCAATCAGCAACCCGATCTGGGAGGGCACATGAAGATTTAGTGGCCGTGGTAGGGAAATTGAAAAATGGTGTGGTGGTAAACCACCTAGTGAATTGGCTTAGCCCTCTCAAGGAGAGAAAGACGATAATTACAGGAGAAAAAGGCACTTATGTTGTTGACACTCTCACTTCTGATCTTACGTTCTATGCAAACGGAACGGTGGATGTAACTCAACAGCAAATGGCGCACTTTAAAGGAGTGACTCAGGGGGACATACAAATTTATGCGTTTGAAAAACCCGAACCATTAACCCTTGAGCACCAAAATTTTCGAGACGCAGTACTTGGTGAAAATGCTGAAATAGTTACCCTCGAAAGCGGTAGCAGAACAGTTGAAGTGGCTGAAGCTATTCTAAAAAGTACCCTTAATCAAAAGGCAATGCAGCTATGACAGTCACGGTTGTGGGTCTCGGAAAAATTGGATTACCTCTTGCGGTTCAGTTTGCCCGTAAAGGCGAAGAGGTGTTTGGTGCAGATATAAATCAAGAAACTGTTGAATTAGTAAATAAAGGGCTAGAACCTTTTCCTGAAGAAGAAAACTTGCAGGAGTATCTAAAGAAAGTAGTTAAAGACGGCAAATTGAAGGCGAGCACCAATACGACAGCCTGCGTACAGAATTCAGATGTTGTTGTTGTGGTAGTCCCACTTTTCGTTAATTCCAGTGCTGAACCAGATTTTAGGGCTATGGATTCGGCGACGGAAGATATCGGAAAAGGTTTGCAGAGAGGGACTTTAGTTGCTTATGAAACGACCCTGCCAGTTGGCACAACTAGAAATCGTTTTACAAGCATTCTTGAAAGAATATCCGGGCTAGTTGTGGGGAAAGACTTCTTCGTTGTTTTTTCACCAGAGCGAGTCCTTACTGGTCGGGTTTTCTCTGATCTTCGAAAATATCCAAAAATCATTGGCGGGGTGACAGAAAAATGTGCAGAAATCGCCGAGGTCTTTTACTCTCGCGTCTTGGATTTCGACACTCGCAGTGACCTAAGCCGCGAAAATGGTGTTTGGGTTTTAGACTCTTGCGAATCTGCAGAATTTGTTAAATTGGCAGAAACTACTTATAGGGACGTAAATATAGGACTAGCGAATCAATTTGCTAAATTCGCAGATAAACTAAATCTAAATGTTTATGAAATAATTAACGCTTCAAACTCTCAACCCTATTCGCATATTCATCAACCGGGCATAGCTGTTGGTGGGCATTGCATCCCGATTTATCCACAGTTTTATGTGTGGGGAGATCCGGCGGGAACCATTGTCAAGGTCGCTAGAGAAGTTAATCAAAATATGCCGAAATACGCCATTGAAATAGTTGAACAAAGGATTGGCTCATTGAAGGGTAAAGTTATTTTGGTGTTAGGAGTTTCGTACAGGGCTGGAGTTAAAGAGCACGCGTTCTCTGGAGCATTCGAGATAAACAGAGTATTGCAAAATCTAGATTCCACCGCTCTATTTTTTGATTATCAATACAGTGATGGCGAATTGAAGCTACTGGGCTTGGATACATATGATCAAAGCCAGAGTATGGAAATTGAGGCAATCATTATCCAGAATGATGCACAGCAAAATATTGAAATAATTGAAAATGACTTCCCAAATTTGAAAATCATTATCGATGGCCGAAACTGTTTAAAGTATTCGAGGCATCAAGACAAAGTTGTAGCTATCGGAAATCATAACCCAACATCATTTTAGTCTTGGAATTGAATTCACAGTTCTGATAACCGCGTCAAAATCTAAATTCAGAACTTCGAGGTACCAAGAAATATTCTCGTATCTTGGTAAGTTTTCGATTTTTGCAAGTTTAAGTGCAGCTTCTCTTGAAATATCACCCTCACGAATTTGATTACTTCGGAAAGTATCGTGCTCAGAGAAACCCGCAACCCTGTGGTAGACGTAATTGTAAAAGGCAGCGGTCCCGTCACCAATCCGCCAGGTTGTGGAAGTATCCGTGGCGCGTTCCCAACCATATTCATCTAAACAACCCTCGATTTCAGATTCATCCCAACGCCAGTAATCAAACAAGTGGTAATAGTCAGCTTTATTCTTTTTACTTCTGAAGTACTCACCAGATAAGGTATCAATAAGCGAAGAATTGAAGTACCCAGGACTCTTGGACATTTCTTTAAATCTCAATTTTTGATAACGTGCTTGCTTCATCAATCCCGACTGGTAGACGGTTTTCTCCTCAAAATCAGGTGGAATGCCCAGGAACCCTGCCTTAAAGTGCGTGACTTCCAAAGGGTTAACACTCCACAAATTCATGGAGATTTGAGTTTGCTTCCTCACGCTGTTGATATGTCTAAAGAAGTGCTTATCACCTGCAGTGAGAATACTTAACATACCCAAATTAGGATGTTTCAACCAGGCATTGAGATTAAGACGAATATTCTTTCGTTTCCAAGCTATGTCAGCAGCAACTACGATATTTTCTACACCTAGTTTTGAACACATTAAACTAATGTTCCTACGGCCAAGATCTGTGACCATACCCCAATCGTACGTGTATGCAATCGGCTTTAATCCAAACTCCTTTACGGCTAAATGCATTCCAAATGAACTGTCGCGACCTCCAGAAAATGGGAAAATACAATCCGGCCCATTCTTCTTCCTGTAGGTATCCAAAATTGAATGCAATTGATCAGCCGATTTGGGGACATTTCGGTTTACATAGTTATTGCAATAATTGCACACCCCATTCCCGTCGAATTGAATAAATGGCATGGTTGAAGGAAGAATACATTTCGAACATCTCAAGAAATCAATCTCATCGTACTCAAGCAATTTTGATTTCTCGGTATCTTTTAATAAAACAGGAACTAGGTTTAGCCGGCTTAATGTAATTTCTTCAGTGCCTATTTTACTTGAGGCTGGTATATCAACCGTGACTCCTTGCATCACTTGCGCAATTTCGATGCATTTAATTTCTTCAAGTGGGAATTTCTCTGAAGAAAAATAGTGCTCGCCCTCAGTAGTTTGGCCGAGGTACAAACTTCCATTGTTGGAAAAAAGAGACATTTTCCCGAGTTCAGGAAAAATCAGAACGGCTGAAACGACGCCGACGCATTTCTCGAGGATCAATTCTGGTAATTCGGTGACACTAAAACCCGATTTCAAAAAGTGACTTGCCAAAGCAGGAATGATTTCGGAGTCAACTTCCAATTTAGGTTCTTCGCCAATGAAATTCCAGATCTGTTCCGCATTGAGAACTATCCCATTGTGAATAACGAAAATATTGTCTCGCTCAACGGGTTGATTGTCAGAATGCCCATTGGTAATAAGCCGGCTATGTCCCAAAAAAATGCGTGTCGGCCCAATTGATTTTGCATTTAACGACTGAGATATCGAAAAATCAGAGCGAACTACTTGATATTGCTCTCTGCTGTACCAAATGAAGCCCGAAGAATCCTGGCCACGCTGACACGCCCTTTTAGCTAGCTTTGTTATCAATGTGGGGTTAACTCCAAATTGAGAATAACCACCGAAAATGCCGCACATCGTCCACCCCAATTGAGCCAAGTAATTGCGAAGAATAGCATCATAAAATTGTGGAAGACACTCCTATCCAAGGTTCCCCGACACGAGACAAAACAGCCCTATAAAAAGTTACTATCTGACATGAATAAAATTCTCTCTTTAACCCACACGAATCCATTGGTAGACGCAAGAATTCTAAAAACTTACGAAGTAGTGAAGAATTTTAATGTCCCGTTCCTCGCAATCGGAATTAACAGAGGCTATGGAGTTGGTGAATCAAAGCAAGATTTTTCCTGTATTGATACACGTTCCAAGAAATACGTGTGGAAACTTGTTGAGAAAACATCCAAGTTCAGATACTTGAGAATTTCATTGATGTTTATTGTCTACATAGAAGCTTTCACAAAGATACTAATCAAAGGATATCGCTTTAAGCCAACTGTTATCCACGTAAACGATTGGTACGTATTACCTATTGCTTATTTAATCAAACGATCCCCCAAAACAAAAATAATATATGATGCACATGAATTAGAGTCTGAAACAAATGGAATAACCAACGATATGAGAAAAATGGTTAACCTAATTGAAAAATTATGTTGGAAGAAAATCGACTTTTTTATTACAGTTAGCCCGTCAATTCTTGAATGGTACAAAAGCCGCTACAACATAGAAAAATCTGAAATTGTTATGAATTCACCTCAAATTGAAGAGCATAAACATTCAGGTGAGAAGAGCTTGTACTTCCGTCAAAAATTCTCAATTCCTTCATCAAGTAAAATCTTTCTATATTTGGGAAACCTAGAGCGAGGGCGAGGAATACACAATATTCTCGAAGTTTTTTCAACGATAGATCAAGACAATGTGGTGGTATTTATGGGTACCGGCTCGTTAGAAATCGAGATTAGTGAATATTCTACTAACCACCTAAATATATTTATGCATAAACCTGTGACCCATAATCAAGTCACTGACGTAGCATCCTCAGCCGATTACGGGATATGTCTAATCGAAAATGTTTCTTTAAGTAACTATTACTGCTTACCAAATAAACTATTTGAAAATATTTTTGCTGGATTACCTGTAATCACATCCAATTTTCCAGATATGAGTGAAATTGTTAGAAAGTATTCTGTTGGGATAAGCGCGGATAACAACTCTGAAAGTTTAAGGCAAGCCGTATTGAGCATGCCCGATCACCATTTTGAGAAGAATTGCTTTTCAGTGGATCATCTTTATGATTTGAGCTGGAGCAGCCAAGCAAAAAAGTTAGAAAAAACTTATGTTCAAGCGCTCTCTGGCAGGAAAAACTAAGAATTTTAATCTTCAGAGTGCACACCCACATTCTAACTGAATGGTGTGACTTTTAGACCTGATTTAAAGAGCGCCATTAACTTCTACAAGTTGCGCAAATAGGAATTAAGTCTTTGAACGTTTGAATAATCGTCGTAATTTTCAACTACCCATGCATGCCCATTGAGTGACAAATCATTTATTCGCTCATGGTCACTTAATAGAATTCTTAAATTTTCTTCCAACTCCCAGTATCTAGTTTTAAACCAGGCATTCTCGGCCCCGTTCGGTAGCCATTTTTCGATATTTTTATCTGCACTGGTAAGCAAGGCGCATTTAAAGTACATCGCCTCGATACCCAGCATCCCTGGTAGGAAACTGTAAAATTCATTTAATACTATGTCTGCGTCTTCTAGCTGGGAGAATACTTGCTCGGGTTCTACGTCAAAAAGTTCTACATACTCAAATTCCCATCCTTCTAACAGTAGCTTTTTAATAACACTTCTTACTAAAGCAGTGCCTTTTGCTAGCCTGGAAGTAGGAGCGTGGACGATCTTTATCTTCCCAGTGGTGAATCGAGATTTTTGTCTCTTGACCGTAAAGGGACCTGAAGGTAAAAAGTAGAATATTGGTTGGGTTTTACTTTTCAAATATGAAATCTGATCCACTGGGCTGTTTAGAATCAATTGGGCGAACGCATCAGCCGAACCAGCGAGTGATTTTGCCCTCGCCTCCATTTGCATTTTCATAAATTTTCCCTGCGGGCCGTCAAATAAGTATGTCGTTAGCACGTCTTGCCTAATGGCTTTTGAGAACTCATCTGAAAGTAAAGGTGATCTAATTTCGGATCCTAAAAAAACGCAAATGATTTTGCCGCCTGCCCGTCTAATCAAACTAAATTCCGCTTTCCTCACACAGTAACAATCAAAAATGTAGGAATTGAATCCTAGATAGACGAAAGAACTTTCCATAGCAATCAGTTTTCCAATAATCATTGGGCGCTTCAACAATTCAAAATACATTGTGGAGATTTGACTGGAGCCAATAGTGCTGAAACTGGTTGACGCCCCGGAGAATTTGTTCTCGACAAAAACAAGAGTTTTTGAATTTTCAATATATCTCGCAATGCGATTTGCATACCCGGCAACATCAGAGGGCCCAATAATCCAACTTGGGATGGATTTTTTGACCAACTTAGTGTTAATCATTAGAGTAAAAAAAAATACCCAAAAATGACAAGAGAAATAAATCATTCTAATCTTCAGCCACATTTTGAGATTATGATGATTTCTTATTTCGGAGAAAATATTTGCCATGTTAAATTCTATCTTGACCTGAGGAATTTAGAATGTTAGATATCTGAAGAAAAAAGACCTTCTACCCCTTGAACTACCCATGAAACCCGAAAGGTATGTTCACATGAAGCGCCTAAGAGTTGAAACTGAAATCAAGGTATATAGTTATGTAATTGCCTTATGAAGGAGTACTTGATTATGTCGGCAAGGCGAGTATTGATTACAGGTGGAGCAGGATTTGTAGGCAGCCATTTGGTTGAAGCTCTACTAGAGCAGGATCCCAGCGCCATAATCGTGATTGCCGATAACTTTTTTCTCGGGCATGAACGTAATTTGAGATTTCTACCCGCAAACGATCGATGTTTTATTGAGAGAGTTGACATATCAAGCCAGTCTGCTTTGTTTTCTCTGATTTCAAAATTCAAGATTAATTATATTTGGAATTTGGCTGTGGTTCCCCTCCCAACCTCATTGCTTTATCCGGAGTGGACAATTCAAAACAATGTTAATTGTGCTCTAGCAGTTTGCGAAGCAGCGAGATTCTTTGAAGGTTTAAAAATTATAAATATTTCTAGTTCAGAAACATATGGGACCGCGAAGACGATCCCAATGAAAGAAAGCCATCCTTTATCCCCCGAGACACCTTATGCCGCAAGCAAGGCGGCTTCAGATTTAATATTTGAATCATACAGTTCAACTTTCGGATTAAATTTTTTGACATTAAGGCCATTTAATATGTTTGGACCTCGTCAAAATCGTGGCTCCTATGCAGGTGTTGTCCCTATTTTTATAGACAAAATTACCAATCGTGAAGAAGTAATTGTGTACGGAAATGGAAAACAAACCAGAGATTTTATATATGTTAAAGATAGTGTGAGCGCAATGTTGCAGGCTGAAAGCAGGTGGGATGGTGAGGAGTCAGTAACTTTAAACATCGCGACCGGTAAAGAGACTTCGGTGAATGAATTATTAACGATGATTAGTAGTTCACTAAACTTGGAGCCAATCGAAATCAAATATTTACAGGCTCGTGATGGTGACGTTATGAGGCACTGTGGCGATTCAACACTATTTTCTAACTTCACCGGAACAACCATTCCGGCTATATCCACTGAATCACTTGTTCAGACAATTGATTGGTATAGTAAAAATGTCGATTAAGGTACCGTTGAGTGCTGCAAATATCGACCATAAGGATATTGAAATCGTTTCAGATTCACTGCAATCAAGGAATTTAAGCGGAGGGGAAGCTGTCAGTAAGTTTGAAGAAAAACTTGCTTCTTATCTTGGAGTCAGAGAAGTTGTTGCCGTTTCATCTGCCACAACAGGTATTGAGCTTGCCTTGGCGACTTCCCTCAATCTCAAGACCGGCGATGAGGTTCTTGTACCTGCCTTCACATTCCCTGCCTGTATAAACAGTGTCATCGCTCGAGGTCTAAAACCTCGCCTTGTAGATATTGACCCAGTAACATTGAATATAGATGTTGATCAGTTATCACAAACAATTACGAGGAAAACAAAGTTAGTCATTCCTGTAGACGCCTTTGGAACCCCCTGCAATATTGAAAAAATAAGAGAGACTTGCGAAAAGCGTGGAGTCAAAATTGTCCAAGACGCGGCGTGTGCTTTAGGGTCAAAAAATAAGGAAGGCTTTGTGGGAAACAGTGATCACCCGGTTATCTTCTCGTTCCATCAGAGAAAAATAATTACAACAGGCGAAGGAGGCTGTATTGCAACGAACGACTTAGCGCTCGCAAATAAAATGCGGCAGATTCGTTCACATGGAGCGATGAGAGGAGAATACTTCGCAACTTTCATTAATCCGGGCTTCAATTTCCGAATGACCGAAATGTCTGCATCGTTGGGATTGAATCAATTGGAGAAATTAAATTACAACATTCGAAGACAGGCTGAAGTTGCTACAAGATACAGAAAGCTTCTCTGTGATCTTTCCGAAGTAGATTTATCTTCCGCACAAGAATTTGAAGGTAGAATTATGCAGTCTTTCATTATAAAGGTCTCTTCTGAAGCTGTAAGAAATTCACTAATTGGATTCCTGCGGAATGAAGGAATTGAAAGCACAATTGGAACTTATGATCTAACTTCTCAACCAGCGTATGTTAAATATTTAGGCCGAGGCGATTTTCCAAATGCTCGCAAAGCCGGTCAAGAAACTATTGCACTTCCAATTTTTTCAACAATGACAGATTCCCAAATCGAGTATGTTTGTGAGAAAGTCATCGCTTTTTTCAGAAAAATAAATTAGACCATGAAAGACAAGATAACCACTAAATTATGACTTCAGATATTGCTGTGTTCCTTGGTTCCAAACCATTTGGTCTAAAGGTACTAAAATCTTTAGTCCAACATAGCCCGGAATTGCTTTGGCAAGTGATATGTCCAATCGACTCCGAAGATTTCCGATCAGCGGCAACTGAATTCAAGGATTATGCGCAGTCCTCTGATCGCGTCCTGTCGATTCATTTCATAAAGTCGAAAGAACAACTGGAATCGACCATTATCAAATCTAACGTGAGAATTGGAATCGTGTGCGGCTGGTACTCCATATTAACGAGAGAAATTCTCGAAATTCCCCAATATAAGTTTTGGGGAATTCATCACTCTTTGTTGCCTAAATATCGAGGTTTCTCCCCGCTGGTGTGGTCAGTAATAAACGGTGACAAAGAACTAGGTTCTACAATTTTTCAAATAACCCCAGAAATGGATGCTGGGGATTACGTCGCTCAAATTAGAGTGAAAAATCAAGAAAATGCTTCAATATGCCAGATTATGGAGCAAATTGAGTCAAAAGTACTGATTGAACTTTTGAAAAATTGGGAAGAATTAAAGACCGGGAGGGCAACACTGTATGCACAAGATTTATCAAAGATAACTTTCGCTAGAAAACGCACAGATGTTGATGGAAGAATCCAATGGAATGAGTCTGCTAAACAAGTTCATAACTTTGTTCGAGCCCAGAGCAAGCCTTACCCTGGTGCATATTTCTATCTTCAGGACAGCGAATTCCGAGTACATGAATCAGAAATCGCTGATATATCTCATGCAATGGATCCCGGGGTCGTACTGAAATTAGATGAGTCCATGTTGCGGGTCAGCTGCGGTAAAGGAACGGCTATAAATCTTCCATTGAGATCTATCGAGTCTCAAGAAGAATCGGCAGTGGTCAAACTAAGGGTTGGTTTGAATCTTAATCAGCGCTAACTACACTCTAGTATCAGAATATGAACCGGAAACTAAGTTATAAACATGAAGAGGAGCATGAGATGAATAGACCGTCCTCTACCGTGGAACCTGATAGTCGGGTTACCGAATGCTCAGTTTGCTTATTTCATACGGGGATTATCGGCATTTCCATTTCAAGTCTAGGCACATGCAATATATGCCAAACCGTGATTGCGCTCAAAGACGAGTATGGAACGGGAACATCAAGAGGTCAAGAAGCGCTTTCCAAAATAGTGGCAGAGATAAAAAATTCATCCAAAAAAAGGAAATATGATTGTGTGATTGGAGTGAGTGGCGGCACAGATTCCTCTTATTTACTTTTACTTGCGAAAGAATGGGGCCTTCGGCCCCTCGCGGTTCACTACGACAACACCTGGAACTCTGCTACGGCAACAACTAATATATCTATTCTCCTAAAGGAGTTAGAAATAGATTTAGTTACTTATGTAGTGAGAAATAAGGAAGCAGATGACATTTTTAGAAGTGCTTTTAAGGCTGGAGTAGCTGAATTAGACGCATCGACAGACTTAGCCTTTGCGTACTTACTTCGGAAAATTGCAAGGAAAAACAAAATTCAATTTATACTTGAAGGTCACTCCTTTCTAGAGGAAGGAATCACGCCACTGGGTAGGAATTATTTTGATGGCTCTTACATAAGAGATATTCACCGTAGATTTGGAAGTATAGGAATTGGAACCTATCCATTGATGACTTTGATAAAGTTCCTCCGTGAGATAAGTTTTGGTAATATTCAATTTATTCGACCTCTTTGGTACATCGACTACGAAAAAAAGACAGCAAAAGAAGAGTTAAAGACCCACGGATGGAAAGACTATGGTGGTCACCATCTTGAGAATTGGCTCACGGCATATATGCATAGTTCATATTTGCCTGGAAAATTTTCCACAGATATGAGAAACAATGTGTTATCAGCCCTTATACGTAGAGGTTCAATAACTAAGCACGAAGCCAAAATTTCCTATGCTCTCCCTCCGCATGGATCAGAGTCGGCAACCAGTTATTTCATAAAAAGAATAGGGCTAAGCGAAAAAGAGTACAAGGACATCATGGAAATGCCCCCAAGATCTTGGACTGAATTCAAGACATATAAAAGGTATTTTGAAATTTTGCGCCCATTTTTTCGAATCTTACTTAAGAGGCGACGTATTACCCAAAGTTTCTTTCTAAAGTATTGTGGAAAAGGTCAATACCTATGACAATTACAATTATTGATTACGGAATGGGCAATCTTGCTTCCATTCAAAACATGTTGAAGTCTTTAGGAATCCCTTCAGTAATCTCCAGCGACCCAAAGGAAATTTCAAGTGCGGAGAAATTAATTCTTCCAGGGGTAGGATCATTTGATCAGGGAGTTGAGAGGATTAACTCGAGAGCTTATCTTGTCGAATCAATAAAGGAATCTGTGCGCGAGAGATCTCGTCCTCTTTTAGGAATTTGTCTTGGCATGCAACTACTTATGGATTCAAGTGAAGAAGGGTCATTACCTGGATTGAGCTTGGTTCCGGGAACTGTCTTGAGGTTTAAGAACGACACAAAAATAGGCAAAATCCATATGGGCTGGAATTCTATAGAAATCCTAGATTCTGACAATCCAATATTTCTTGACCTGAAAGAAGAATTAAGGTTTTACTTCGTGCATGGATATTTTGTAAAACCAGACAACAATTTTCATACAATTGCCAAATCTAAATTTGGAGTTGAATTCTCATCTGTGATTAATTCGAAGAATATCTGGGGAATGCAATTCCATCCAGAAAAGAGCCACAAATACGGACAAGCACTTTTGAAAAGATTTGGCGGAATAGATTGTTAAGGAAACGGCTGATACCACTTCTTCAGATTCTAGACGGATCCTTAGTTAAAACGTGCCGCTTCAGGGACCCGGTCTATCTGGGAGATCCTACAAACAGCTCCCGTATTTTCAACGAACTTTATGCCGACGAACTAATTGTCATGGATATAAGCGAATCACGAAATAGGCGGTGGAATTCCATTGATTTCGACTTACTTGAAAGCCTTGCGGGTGAGTGTTTTATGCCCATCACTTATGGCGGAAAAATTAAAAGTGTTGAGGATGCCACCCGGGTTGTCAGACTGGGAATTGAAAAAATATCGATCAATTCTGGGGTCTTTGAAAACCCTCAACTTATTTCCGAAATTTCAAATGAGTTGGGGTCGTCTTCAACAGTTATCTCTGTAAACGTTAAGTACAATAAATTTAAAGAGAAATTCATTGTCTTTTCGAATGCTGGGAAAAGAGCAACAGGTTACGAAGCTGTCGAATGGATTGAAAAGTGCATTCAACTAGGTGCCGGGGAAATATTGCTTACTGACATTAATCGCGAAGGAACTTGGTTGGGTATGAATCAAAAATTTGTTGAACTGGCCCAAAGAGTAACTGAAATTCCAATCATATTAGCAGGTGGTACTTCGAGCTATGCTGAGGCTGCTTCAATATTGAATCATGACTTTGTTTCGGGTCTTGGACTTGGGAATTTAGTAAGTTTTCACAAAAAAGATTCAGGTGTGCTCATTAATTATCCCAAGGAAGGTATTATTAAGGATTGAAGCTAACACACTACAGTTAAAATTGAAAAATTTATTTGAGCTAATTTGCGTGATCCCATCTGACATTCGCCAAAATTAGGAGATAATTGGAAAATGATAAAGCCTAAGACTTGGCTAATGGCAAAACCCATTTTCAGGTCATTGGGTGTTTTGAACTCGACCGACAGATTTCGAATAGTAGTAGTCGCAGGTATCCAGATATTTTTGGGGTTAATGGACCTACTCGGGGTAGCAGTTATAGGACTTCTCGGTGCGCTTTCTTTGAATGGAGTTCAATCTCGACCGCCGGGCGATCGAGTTTCTGCGTTTTTGAAATTTGTTGGACTCTACAACGAACCATTTCAAAATCAAGCTGCAGCTTTAGGAATTGCTGCCTCAACAATTCTGATTACGCGAACACTGATTTCAATCATTTTGACCCGGAAGGTTCTCTTCTTCCTAAGTCGACGTGGCGCGGTTTTAAGTTCTGATTTGATGAAGAAGCTAATGTCACAACCTCTAGTTAATATCCAACAAAATACCATGTATGAAAATCTGTATGCCATAACATCGGGAGTTTCAAATATAACTCTAGGTATTCTTGGAACTGGCGTTGTTTTGATTGCAGATATTTCTCTACTCATAATTATGTCAATTGGACTCTTTGTCGTTGATCCAGTGATGGCGCTAAGCACAGTCATTTTCTTTGCTTTCATTGGATTAGGGCTTTATAAATTCATGCATAAAAAAGCGGGAGCCCTTGGGCGAGCGGAGACAGAGTTAAACATTGAGAGCAATGAGAAAATCATCGAAGTTTTAGCCTCGTATCGAGAATCTGTTGTTCGGAATCGTCGCGACTTCTATGCACGCGAAATTGGATCACTAAGATTCAAATTAGCAAATACACTAGCAGAACTGTCATTTATGCCTAACGTGAGTAAATATATACTTGAAAGCTCAGTAGTTCTTGGCGCGCTTGCGATTAGCGCTGCACAATTCATATTGCAGGATGCTGGTCGCGCCGTTGCAACGCTTGCAATCTTCTTAGCCGCAGGAACTCGAATAGCTCCTGCCGTTTTGCGAGTTCAACAAGGCTCAATGCAAATTAGGCGCAGCCTCGGTGCGTCCGCGACCACACTAGATTTAATTGAATCTTTAAAGAACGTGCCGAATATCGAGCCTAGTTCAGATGAAATAAATGTGGCGCATCCCGGCTTTACCCCGAGCGTAGAAATGGAAAATGTAAATTTTGGTTATCCAGGTGCGACCAACGACGCGATTACAAATGCGAACCTTATAATTCCGCCAGGTTCTGTTGTCGCCGTAGTCGGCCCCTCAGGTGCGGGGAAGACTACGCTAATTGATTTAATTTTGGGCGTCTTAGAGCCAACCTCAGGCAACATTAGAATTTCTGAAATGAAGCCCTCAAGAGTCTCAAAAAAGTGGCCTGGTGCACTCTCGTACGTGCCACAAGATGTAACTATTTCCAATGGAACAATTCGCTCAAATATAACTCTTGGGTTTCCATTAAATGCAGGCACAAATGAAATGATTTGGGACGCGATTAATATTTCTCAACTTCAAGAATATTTGATTGGTCTGCCAGAGGGTGAGAATACAAAAGTAGGCGACCGGGGTTCAAGCATGAGCGGTGGTCAACGACAACGCCTTGGAATTGCACGAGCATTGTTTACGAAGCCAAAACTTCTAGTGTTGGATGAGGCGACAAGTGCCCTTGATGGAGAAACGGAAGCTAATATTTCAGCGGCAATAAAATCCCTCAAAGGAGATGTGACTGTAATATTGATTGCACACAGACTTTCCACTGTTCGCGAAGCCGATCAAGTGGTTTATCTGGAGGGAGGAAAGATAATTTCTGTTGGGACATTTGATGAAGTCAGATCTGCAGTTCCAAACTTTGACCGACAAGCCTCTCTCATGGGCCTTTAGTTATGAAAACAATTCAATCTCGCTCGGACTATATAGCCTTCCGGTTGGCTGATAAGAAATCTCTTGGAATTACTAAGAAGGGCGTTGTATTACTAACAAATGAGATTTATACATTTGAAGTAAAGCTTAGAAAGCTTGAATACGCTCTCAACTGTTCAGGCAATCCAATTCGGATTGTTTATAGGAGAGTCCTATTCAGGCGAATCTCCATAAGGCTAGGGTATTCAATTTCACCAAATACGTTTGGGCCGGGTCTTTCAATCGCGCATAGAGGCACAATCGTCGTCAACGGTGGCGCGAGAATCGGAGCTAATTGTCGAATCCATGCTGATGTGAATATTGGAACGGAAGCTGGAAAGTCAGACTCAGCCCCGACCATTGGAGATAATTGCTACATAGGACCTGGAGCCAAAATATTTGGGCCAATTGAAGTCGGCTGCGGAACTGTTGTGGGATCGAATGCAGTCGTCAACAAGAGCTTCCCAGAAGGCGATCAAACCCTCGGGGGCATTCCCGCCAAAGTGATTTCGACCAAGTCTTCGGATGGACTGCTCATAAAGGGCTATCAACTGTAGCGAAATGTCCGTTTTGTACCCTTCCCGCTACAAACTAGGATGGGATTCGTAGTAGTGGATAGAGACAGCGACGGCTGGCTCGGCAAGACCAAACCGGTTAATGAAGGATCCAAAAAGTGGCACTTAGCGTATGGACAGTTGCTGAACTGGGGGCTTTTTACACTGAGCACCGTTCAGAGCTACTCGCGCATGCCAATCGCGTATTGAAGGATTCAACCAAGGCTGAGGAAATCACTCAAGACTCACTAATTAAGTTCATGCTCGCTGCCCCTGAGCTTGAATCAGCTGAGCACGCACTCTCTTATTTGCACCGCACCATTGAAAACCTCTGCATCGACTACTTCCGCCTTGAGGGCCGCCGTCCAAACCTTGTGGTTATCGACGATGCCCAGGCTGAAGTTGAAGCTGCATGGCAGGTTTCAGGCGATCACTCAGAGGTTCTTACGCAAGCTGAAGATGCGGCAATTATTCGTCAAGCTTTAGCTCTTCTTTCGCCTGCAGAGCGCGCTGCGCTTGTTATGTGGGAGATGGATGGTCGCTCAACGGAGGAAATCGCAGCAGAGCTTGGAATCAAGGAATCTGCAGTGCGCCACACTGTTTCTCGCGCTCGCACATCCCTTCGTCGCGTTCTTTCAGAGCTTGTTATCGATCACGAGCGTGGTCTTACGGCCCTCGACATGCTTTCAACTACCTATAAGAAGGCAGCAGAGCTTGCAGCGAAGTCTTCTAAGGTCGCACTTTCCTTACTATTGGTAGTAACTGCATTCCTTGGCTTTAACTCAATGACTGGTCAAGAAGGCGTCCTTCCGGCCGTCACAACACAGGATTCAACTGCTGAGGTTGCTAAGACTGGATCATCTGACTCAGCAGCTCCTGCACCATCTATCTCGATGCCAGCAAAGAAGTCATCAACTATGGGCCCTCGCCTATATATCAAGAGCTCAAAGGCAACATGGCCTGGCCTTGATTCAGAGGGCATCCCAACAGGTTTCACCGTCACAGGTGAGAAGGGTCCAGCTGGAGACATCCGTGTAAATCACAATGTTCCAGAGGCGACCAAGCAAGGCACTATTTTGGCCACCCAGGCCATCACATCTGGGGGTGGACCAAATGTGGCGATCGATCAGGTCGTTACAGTCGATGGCAACGGCACAAAGTATGAGGTTGAGTACATTTCCTTCGGAATTAAGGGTGTTTGGGCGGTAGCTGAGGCTCGCGCCACGAACGTCGATTTTGAGCGTATGTCCAATGGCCAGTACCTTATGACCGTTACAATTTCCCTACTCTCAACCCCAACTTCAGAGTTGTCTATTGCCGTGGGCAATCGCGGCTATGACCTAGTTGGCGCACCTAAGACGATTACAACTCGTCTCTTGCTCAATGCGAGCAAGACCCAAATTTTGGCTCAGGCAATTTTAATTCCTGAGTCTGGCACTAAGGCAAAGGGCTGATCACGTGAAACTTCAGCTAACAAATAAGTTTCTTCACCGCGTCCGGATACACGGTGGGGAATTTGATTCATCAGCACGTGCGATGAATCGAGCGGAGTTGGGTAACCAATTCCAAGCCGACCTGCGGAAATTCCGTGGATCGACTATCGAAAGGAAACAAATGTCTACAAAGACAACTTTCAAGCGCGTAGCGCTTGTTGCTGTTGCAGCTTTGGGTCTTGGCGTTCTTTCTGTTGCTCCTTCTCAGGCAGCATCACAGGCAGACTCACTAACTCTCTCAGCAGCAACTGCTACCCAGCTAACGGGTGAAACACTTACAGCTACATCTGCAACAACAACACTCTCATTCTTGGGTGGAAACGTTGGAGACACAATGTCTGTAAGCGCATTTCTTACTTCAGCTCCAGCTGGAAACACAGTACTCCCAACACTCGTTTTGGGTGATACAACATCAGCACTCGTTGGTTCTTCAGCTCAGGTAACAAATCTTGATGCTAAGGCAAAAGTAGGTCAGGTTGCTTACGTTGCAGCTTCAGGTTCAACAGTTGCAGCGTCAGCTAAGTTCTCTGTCTACATGGATGGTCCAACACTTGCAGGTACATATGTAGTCACATTGACTCCAGCTGTAACTTCAGGTGGCGGCGTTCTTAACGCAAAAGCACAGACACTTACAATCACTGTTTCTACAAACCCAGCTACAGACAAAGTTGCAGCTTCTGCAACTTCGATTATCACAACTGCAGCTGACACAACAACAACAACAGACGCAACAGTTACATGGCCTAAGGCTGCAGATACAGCTAACGAAGCTGCTGTAATCAAGGTTGGCCTATTGAACGCCGCAGGTAAGGAGACAACAGGCGAGTCTTTCACAGCTACAATTGCTGGTCCTGGTCTCTTGGCTTCACAGACTTTTGACGGAGATCTATCAGCAGCTGCTGTGGGTCGCGCAATTACAGTTCAGGCCGGAAATGTTGTAACTGTTTACCCAGATGGTTCATCAGGTGTAGCAACAATTACAATCTCATCAGCTGCAGGTAAGGTACTTGCAACTGAGACTGTAACTTTCTACGGTGATGCAACAGTTGCAACAGCAACAGTTGTTAAGCCAATCATCAATGCAACTACAGGCCAGGCTGCGATTCTTGTTAACCTCAAGGATGCTGCTGGTACAGCTGTAACTCAGGCAACCACGTTCTACGTAACCTCAAGCGATACAACAAAGGTTGCAGGCGCGTACACAACTACTGGTTCACGGACATACAGCGCAACAAACGGAACATTGGGTGCTGGTTACCTAATCAACCTAACTGGTGTTGCAGCTGGAACAGCTAACATCACAGTTGGTACAAAGTCATCAGCTACAGCTACAACTGGTGTAGATGCACCTGCAGTTGCAGTACGTGTTGGATCTGAAATTCCAGCATCTGTATCTGTAACACTTGACAAGTCTTCATACGCTCCAGGAGAAAAGGCAACTTTGACAGTTGTTCTCAAGGATGCAACAGGACTTGAGCTTGCTGACCGTACATACGCAAGCATCTTCGCTACAGGCGGAATTGTTGCTGATTATTCAATGTCTGGTTCACTCTCAGATACAACAACAGCAACAGCAGTAGATGGATTCGCTTCTGGAAAGAAGGAATTCACTCTCTACATGCCTAACATCGAGGGTGAAGTAACATTCTCATGGACAACAGGCTCAACAGCTGCTTCAGCTGGAGCAGGTCTTGCTACAGCTAACCAGGCTGTTAAGGGCTCAGTTAAGGCAACTGTTTCATCAGCTGGAACAGCAGCAGCACTCGATGCAGCTAACGAGGCAACAGATGCAGCTAACGCTGCTACTGATGCAGCACTAGCAGCAGCAGATGCAGCAGATGCAGCAACAGCTGCAGCTGAAGATGCATCAGCAGCGGTTGCAAAGCTTGCTAAGTCTGTTAACACACAGCTAAAGGCACTCAAGAAGCAATTGACTAGCTTGATTGCTCTCGTAAACAAGCTCCGCTAAAGCAAAGCGCTCTTTGAGCGCCCTTTAACGGAACGGTTCTAAACCGAAACCCGGTTCCTCTTACGAGGAGCCGGGTTTCGGCCTTTCTATCGTTAGGATTAGCGCATGTTTAACATGGCAGCAGAGAAGACCGCGTCACTATTGATCTTGGTGGGGGCGCCATTTGTTACCGTCTTCTTGGTGACTCAGACTGTGACTGACCCTGTAAATGCCACAAAGCTCGCCGCCGCTGGCGGGCTTGGTATAGCACTTCTCGCGTTAACGTTGTTCTTCAATTTCAAAGCACTGATCTCAGAGAATAAGCTCTTCCTGGTTTTGGCTCTGTCATTTATATTTGCCGGAATAAACGCTGTTTTGAATAGTAGTTCACCCACTAGTCAGAACATTTACGGTTCATTTGGGAGAAATACCGGTTTCGTCACCTATCTTGTTTTGCTCGCAATTGCGATAGCAGCTCTCACTCTTCGAGAAACATCGAGCTTTAAGAGAATCATTTTGGGCCTTCAAATCGCTGGAATTATTAATGTTCTCTACTGCAGCTGGGTGCTCGTTTTTGGAGATTTCTTATCTTGGAATAACCCTTATGGAAATATCCTTGGCTTGTTTGGCAACCCGAACTTCATCTCTTCATTTCTAGGGATTTTCATTGCAACCGTGCTGGCGCAAATTGCAGCCCCAAAAACTTCTTGGAAGTTACGGCTCCTCGGTGGCTTAATTTCTGTGGTGGCGTTCTATCAGATAGTTGACTCAAACTCGATACAAGGAATTGTCGTAACTGCTGGCGCCTTGGCTATTGTGGGGTTTTTTGTAGTGAGATCAAGATTTCAATCCTTGCCACTTACAAGTCTTTACGTATTTGGAGTTTCCATTGTTGGAGCTTTAGCAATTATGGGTGCACTTCAAAAGGGGCCATGGACTTTTATTTATAAAACCTCGGTCTCTTTGCGTGGCGCTTATTGGAATGCAGGAATCGAAATGGGTCTAAACCATCCTCTCACTGGGGTGGGTATGGATTCTTATGGCGATTGGTATCGCAGGGCTCGTTCAGAATATGCGGCCACCGTACTTCCAGGACCCAAAGTATTTACAAACGCTGCCCACAATGTGGTTATCGATTTCTTTGCATATGGTGGATTTCCTTTACTCCTTGCCTATCTTGGGATGCTTTTGCTCGGTGCAATCTCGGCAATAAAGGTGATTCGCAGAACTAAGAGTTATGACTCGGTCTTTATTGCAATGTTTACAGCATGGGCCTGCTACCAAGTTCAGTCGCTGATCAGCATTAATCAGGTAGGCCTTGCTCTCTGGGGTTGGATTCTTACTGGAGCCTTAATTGCGTACGAAAGAACAACCAAAACTCAGCCCGTGGAAGCCCAATCTTCAGAAATCAAGAAGAGAAAGATCAGTGGTAACCAATCTGCTTCAGTCATTTCTCCTCAGTTAGTCGCCGGACTGGGAGTAGTACTCGGCGTATTGATTGCAGTACCACCTTTAAGTGCTGATATGAAGTGGCGTTCAGCGCTTGACTCAAAAGATGCAAATAAAGTTATGGTCGCACTCGAATCAGGTTATTTGAATCCGAGTGACAGCCAAAGATACGCCCAAGCTGTACAACTTTTTGCAAACAGTAATTTGATGGACAAAGCTCATGAAGTTGCAATGAACGCTGTTCAGTTTAACCCTGAATATTTTGATGCATGGAAAATAGTTTATCTTTTGAGCAATTCAACGCCTGAAGAAAAAGCTCTTGCACTAAAGAACATGAAACGACTTGATCCACGTAATCCGGATGTAACCGCACAGTAGATGAAAGTTTCAATTATTGGTCAAGGATACGTTGGGCTCACCATTTCGGCATTCGCTGGTGAGTTCTATGAAGTCGTGGGCTTTGATAACAATCAGAAAATCGTTGATCAACTAAACCAAGGTATTTCTCATATTGAAGGCGTTGAAAGTTCTGTTTTAAAGAGCTGGATCAAAGCAGGACGCTATAAGGCTACAACTAATGGTGCTGACATAAACGGCTCAGATATCGTCGTAATTGCTGTGCCGACACCGCTATCTAAAGACCGCCAGCCCGACCTAACATTCATCGAAGCTGCATGTAAGACTGTAGGTGAGAACCTAAAGAACCCCGCTTTGATTATCAACGAATCAACATCTTTCCCTGGAACCATTAGAAATTACATTAAACCTGCAATTGAAAAACATTCCGGTGGAAGTGTTGAACATCTCTACGCAATTTCACCAGAGAGAGTTGACCCAGGTCGCGGAGATTTTAATCAGAAGAATACTCCGAGACTTTATGCAGGTTTAACGCCTGAGGCTTCGGCAAAAACTAGAGAGTTTTATTCAAAGTTCTGCGACCAGCTTGTTGAAGTATCTTCACCTGAGGTGGCCGAGGCAGCTAAGCTCTTTGAAAACACATTTAGACAAGTAAACATTGCACTTGTAAATGAATTTGCGCAGATTACGAATGCTCTCGGAATTAGTGTTTATGAAACGCTGGATGCAGCCAACACAAAGCCTTATGGATTTATGAAATTTACCCCAAGTGCAGGCGTAGGCGGGCATTGCATTCCTGTAGATCCAAGCTATCTGGCCGCGGTTGCTGAAGAGCGTGGAGTACCTGCGACATTTATTCGCCGTGCAAATGAGGTCAATCTTGAAATGTCGAAGTATGTAGTTGATCGCGTGGAAGCCGATAATGGTGGATCGCTACAAGGTAAGAGTGTGCTCGTTGTTGGTGTTGCCTATAAGCCGAATGTGGCGGATGTGCGGGAGACAGCGGCAGAGCTAGTTATTGAGCACTTACGTAGCCGCGGTGCAGTTGTGGCTTGGCACGATGATGTTGTTGATACATGGCATGGAGAGAAGTCATCAGATTTGAATGGAGCTGATATTGCAATTGTGATTACCAAGCATGATGCTGTTGATGCGAAGGCGATTATGGCAAGTGCGCCCTATGTATTTGATACAACTGGGAAGCTGCCGCAGGCTCACGGCCTTTAAGAAATTGACTCTTACTTTTTGAGGCTTGCTGCAACAGAATCGATAATTGATTCAAGTGTGTGAGTTGGCTGCCAGTTAATAGTCTTTTTGATCTTGGTTATGTCAGGCACTCGGCGCTGCATATCTTCAAAACCGGCTGGGTAGGCTTCGGTGTATGGGATGTGCTTAAGAGTTGATTTTGAATTTGTTCGTTCGATGATTTTGGTCGCAAGTTCTTTGACGGTGGTTTCACCAACACCGCCTACGTTGAAGTAATCCCCGATTGTTGAATCGGTCTCTGAAAGCGTGATTACTGCGCGCACTGCATCCTCGACATGGCAGAAGACGCGAGATTGGCTGCCGTCGTCGTAGATGACTATGTCTTCATTGTTGAGAGCGGCTTGGATAAAGCGAGGGACGACCATTCCGTACTGGCCTGTTTGGCGTGGGCCGACGGTGTTGAAGAAGCGAACGGTGGTGACTTTGAGGCCGTGGGTTTTGTGAAGAGTGTGGGCTACTGCTTCCTCTAACGCTTTTGCATCTGAGTAGGTCCAGCGAATTTTTTGTGGGGCGCCAACAACACGATCTGATTCTTCATGAAGAGGTTGGTTTGGATTCTTGCCGTAGATCTCTGAAGTTGAGGCAATGATTAGGCGTTTGTTGTGTTTTGTGGCTGCGTTGAGAACTACTTCGGATCCGTTGAAGTTACGGTCGATGGATTCGATGGTGTGTTCCATGATGTTCTTAACGCCAAGGGCTGCAGCCATGTGAAAGACGATGTCTGAATCTTCGACGAGTTTTTCAACGAGCGTTTGGTCTCGAATGTCGCCGGTGTGGATGGTGATCTTTCCATCCAGATGAGCGATGTTGGCTTGAGAACCGGTGCTCATGTTGTCGAGGATTGTGACGGTATCTCCGCGTGCGATGAGGGCATCTGCCAGGTGAGAACCGATGAATCCGGCACCACCGGTGATGAAAGCGCGCATGAGGTGAGTCTATCTTTCGAGGCTTGCCCACGGCTGCCTTTCAGGAGCTTCTCAGGAAGGTAAGAGATGGTTTAGGCATGACAAGCACGGGTGCGACCTTTAGAAAGTATTCATCGGCAGGTACCGATTGGGCATCGTGGTTTCTCGGTATTGGGTTGGGGCTGACACTGGCTCTGCAGGTCACCACAATGCGCTGGAGCGATATCTCAACGCCTTATGCGGCTATTGCATCTATCTCTCGTGTGGCAGCTCTTACGGGCACTTACTTTGCAATCGTTGGAATCTTCTTGGTCTCGCGTATTCCCTGGGTGGAACGTGGAGTTGGTCATGATCGATTGGTGACGTGGCATCGAAAGCTGGGGCCATGGAGCTTGTATCTCATTGGTGCGCATGTTTTATTTATTGTTCTGAGTTTTGCTGGGCAAGACAATGTGATGTTGGCTGTTGAGATGTGGCGGATGCTCAATACATTCGATTGGATGTGGCTGGCGCTTGCCGGTTTTGTCTTGATGGTGATGGCGGGAGTTACTTCATATAAGAAGGCTCGCGCAAAGATGAGTTACGAGACATGGTGGATTGTTCACATCTATACATACTTCGCCATCGCTGCATCATTTATGCACCAGGTGCTCAATGGTCAAATGTTTGTCAATCATCCACTCAATCGTTTCTATTGGACTGCGCTCTATGTATTGATGGCGTCATCGATTACCACCTACCGTTTTGGTATTCCGATTGTGCGCTCGCTTCGACATAACTTGGTTGTTGAAAAAGTTGTGACAGAGGGTCCTGGAATCACATCAATCATTATGAAGGGGCGCAAGCTTCATAAGTTAGCTGCTGAAGGTGGACAGTTCTTCAGCTGGCGCTTCTTAACTCGCGGCCATGCACTTATGTCGCATCCATATTCATTGTCGGCTGCTCCTACTGAAAATCACTTGCGCATTACCGTTAAAGATCTAGGTGACCACTCTCGTTCGGTGGCATTTATAAAGCCGGGCACTCGAGTATTTGTCGAAGGCCCATATGGCGCCTTTACTGCGGGGCGTGCAACGATGAAACATATTGTTCTAGTTGGTGGCGGCGTGGGTATTACTCCTGTGCGTGCGCTCCTAGATGAATTTAAGAATGGCGTCGAGATCGATCTCATTTATCGCACATCTCGCGAAGAAGATGTCGTCCTGCGCGAGGAGCTTGATTACATCCAGAAGAATTCTGGTGGCACAGTTCGCGTGCATTACTTAGTTGGATCTCGTCGCGAACATCCAATGGATGCGAAGTCACTTGAGGCACTTGTTCCACGAGTTGCTGATTCAGATATCTATATTTGTGGACCTGCACCTCTCGTAGCCTCTGTAAAGGCTGCTGCAGCCGAACTTGGAGTGCCTAAGAACCGCTTCCATGATGAAGCCTTTGAGTTTCATTCCTCGTAAATACTCCTAGCCATGGTGCAGATGAGGCTCAGTTACTTCTCAGGAAGGGAAGGGATAGTTCAGGTATGAAACGCGCATTGTTAATCGCAGGTGGAACTTTGGGCGGGCTTGGGGCTGTCTTGGCTATTACTCCGCCTCAACTGAGTTCGACATCAACGGTGGGGGCTAATCCTGGATCAAGTATTCCAAGCGCTACTAAAGCACCGGCGGCGACTAAAGCGCCCAGTGCAGGTAAGCCAAGTGCAGCAACTACTCCAAAAAAGAATACAAAACCAACAGCTGCACCGACGACTCCGGCTGCTCCTGCAACAACAGGTGGAAGCAAGAATGTAAATGGAACATTTACTGGAAGCGCGGTTGACGTTGGATACGGCACTGTTCAGGTAAAAATCACCGTAGTAAATGGAAAGATTACAGATGCACAGGCTGTTCAGGCGCCAAGTGGTCGAAATGATCGTTACACAAATATGTCGGTGCCAGTGCTGCGTCAGCGCACGCTGACTGCACAGAGCGCCAATATCAATGGCGTATCGGGCGCTTCATACACATCTTTCGGTTGGTACACCTCGCTCGTTGTCGCATTGAAACAAGCCGGCCTGTAAGTATCAATCGTGGTTCGCGAACAATATGAAATTGAAGTATGGGGAACCGTACTTTATATAGCTGCAATTTCTACGAACTTAGATAAGAGCGCAATCGATAGCGCGATTGAAGATGTGAAGAAGTTTGTTTATCAAGTCGATGAAGTTTTCTCCACATATAAATCAGAGTCTGTAATTTCTAAGTTGCGCCGAGGTGAAATTGAAATCGGTGGGTGCAGCGAAGATGTGATAGAAGTCTGGAACGCGTGTGGTTTGGCTTCCGAACTCTCCGATGGCGCCTTTAATCCTTGGGCAGTCTCTGGTGGCTTTGACCCATCGGGGTATGTAAAAGGGTGGGCTGCAGATTGTGTGGCCGAAATCTTGGTGAAAGCAGGCGTAGAACATGTGCAGGTAAATGCAGCAGGTGATTTAACTCTGCGAGGTGGATTCTTAACTCCTGAAGGCGTTAAAGAACCGTGGAAGATCGGTGTTGTAAATCCTGACAATCGCCAAGAGGTCTTGCGAGTATTTGAGATTACCGATGGAGCAATTGCCACATCCGGTACATATGAAAGAGGCGCCCACATTGTTGATCCGCACTCGGGGTTGATTGCTATTGGTGCGAAGTCAGCAACAGTTATTGGCCCTGATGGTGGGTTAGCCGATGCTATGGCGACTGCCTTGATGGTCAGTGGCGATGATGGAGCCAATTGGTTTGGGCGCGAAGAACTCTTGGATTATTCGGCTTGGGTCATAGAACGTAATGACGGCGGAGCATGGGGCGTTGGGCCGTTAATTACGGCAAGATAGGCGCGTGGTCGAGACAACGGGTGGGTTTACAAGTGCTGGTTTAGCGCTGGAAGCGAAGACTCTGACGCTGGCATCGCTTACTCAGGCGCAGGCGCTAGAAATTGGCCAGATTGCACAAGAGATTGGTCTTGATCGAAAGTTACCGATTGCAATTGAAGTTCGGATGAAAGATTGGATTGTCTTTCACGCATCACTGCCGGGATCAACTCCAGATAACGACTCTTGGATTGCACGTAAAGCAAATGTTGTTAATGCGACCGGTCGTTCGACAATGCATGAACGAGTATTGGCTGAAGAGCAAGGAATTGATTGGTACCAAACAACTGGTTTATCGGAAGAGCTCCATGCAACTCATGGTGGCGGGCTAGCGCTGAATGTTGTAGGACTCGGGCTTACAGGCGTTCTGATCATTAGCGGGTTGCCACAAGTTGATGATCATCTGCTAGGTGTAGAAATTTTGACTGAGTATTTAGCGCGCAAGGGAGAAGAGCTATGAGCATCTGGGTATGCGGTGAAGTGCTGATTGATTTAATACCAGGTGCTGATGGTGTTCGCGTCCCCCACGTTGGCGGAGGACCTGCAAATACAGCAAAGGCTTTAGCTCGGCTGGGTCACGATGTGCAATTTATCGATGGAATTTCAACTGATGAATATGGTGTGGCTGCCCGTAAAGAACTTATTGATGACGAAGTAAAACTGGATTTAGCTTTAACCAGCGATAAGCCAACGTGTTTGGCAATTGTGTCACTCGATGCAAATGGTGGGGCTTCGTATGAATTTAAGATTGATGGCACAGCAACCTTTGATTTCGATTTGAAGTGGTTGCCAGATCCTTCTCGATATAAGCCGCAGGTATTGCATATAGGCACACTGGTCACAGTTATTCAGCCTGGTGCAGATGTTCTATACGACTGGGCGATGCAGGTTGCAGAGTTTGCACCGATTGTCTTTGATCCCAATATTCGTCCATCTGTTATGGGCGATCACGATTTATATGAAGCTGCAGTTGAAAAGTGGACTGCGCTCTCATCTGTCATCAAAGTCAGTGATGACGATATGGCTTGGTTACATCCAGGGCAGAAGTATGAGGATGTTGCACAACGCTGGTTAAACGATGGCGCAGCACTTGTTGTAGTTACTCGTGGATCAAATGGAATTATTGGATTTACCGCCGATGGTTCAGTTGAAGTTGATGGAGCAAAGATCATCGTGGCAGATACTGTCGGTGCAGGCGATACCGTGGGTGCAATCATCGTTGAAGCAATGGTTGAAAAGGGCATCATGGCTCTGACAGGCGATGTATTGAAGGCGACTCTGCACCGCGCAGCAGTTGCTGCAGGAATTACATGTTCACGTAAAGGTGCACAGCCACCGTATAAGCATGAACTTAAGAATGTTTAGGAAGCAGATCTAATGCAATTTATTGATGATGCAGAATTCCAGGTTGCAATCGATCTCGATGGTGGCGGAAAGATAACTTCACTTGTCTGGCGTGAGATGGAGTTTGCTGTTCCTTTTCGCGGAAGCGTTCTGTCGTCAGGTTGGTATCCAATGGCTCCCTGGGCAGGGCGAATTCGCGATGGTTTGATTACATCTAGTTCAGGAGTTGAGCATCAGCTTCCGACAAATATCGATCCACCCAATGCGATTCATGGATTTGGATTTACATCTTCGTGGCAAGAGATTGGCCCAGGTCGTTCGCTATTGCATTTGCCGAAGCCATATATGGGGGCAACGGTCGAACAGACTATTGAAGTTTTAGATGATGCAATTCGTTGGTCACTTGAATATGACGACAACGGTTGCGACCTACCGTTCTGGATGGGAATGCATCCATGGTTTGCTCGCGATCTCGATCGTGGTGGAACAGCAGAGATTGAATTTACGGCAGAAAAAATGTTAAAGCGCGGATCAGATGGTCTGCCTACCGGTGAATTTATTTCGCCGACTGCTCGTCCTTGGGATGATGCATTTACAGAGATTCGCGGAACTCCGGCTGTTGTTTGGGAAGATGTTGCACGTATTGAAATTGAATCCGATGCGCCATGGTGGGTTGTCTACGATGAAGATCCAGATGGAGTCTGTATCGAGCCACAAACTGCGCCACCAGATGCTGCAAATCTTGGAATAAGTGGTGAGAACTACATTGAAGCGCTCTTCGTTTTCTCTGCTGGTTAAATAGAATTTACCTATGAGCACTCAAATCAATCGCCAGCACCTTAAAGAGCTTCGCGCAAAGGAAGAACAGCGCTTTCTTAATACCCATAAGAAATCAGCTGCTGCCTTTGAAGATTCCAAGAAGGTCATGCACGAGGGTGTTCCGATGTCATGGATGGCTAAGTGGCCAGGTGCTCACCCTGTCTTTGTAAAAGAAGCTAAGGGTGCACGCTTTACCGATCTTGATGGCCACACCTATGTTGATTTCTGCCTAGGCGATACCGGTTCGATGACAGGTCACTCACCTGATGCAACTGTTGCGGCGATTCGCGAGCAGGTAGGTAAGGGCATTACAGCGATGTTGCCAACTGAAGATGCTGCCATTGTCTCGGGCATACTGAAGGAACGCTTTGGTCTGCCAAAGTGGCAATTTACTGTTTCTGCAACCGATGCAAACCGCCACGTAATTCGTTACTCACGCATGATTACAGGTCGCAGCAAGATTGTTGTTATCGATCGTTGCTATCACGGCTCTGTCGATGAAACCTTTGCAACTCTTGATGATGCAGGATTTACCGTGAAGCGCGAGGGAAATATTGGTGCGCCTGTAGATCTCGATGTCACAACTCGCGTTGTTGAATTTAATGATTTAGCTGCGATGGAGAAAGCCCTTGCACAAGGCGATGTTGCTGCAATTTTGATGGAACCTGCGATGACCAATATCGGAATCGTTCTTCCACTTGATGGTTATCTCAAGGGTGTCGAAGATCTTGCAAAGAAGTACGGCACATATTTGATTATTGATGAGACTCATACAATCTCAGTAGGCCCTGGCGGCATGACTAAGGCACTTGGCCTAAAGCCTGATTTCTTAACAATTGGTAAGGCACTTGCTGCCGGTATTCCAACTGGAACATTTGGAATGACTCAAGAGATTGCAGATGCGATTAAGAAGATGGTTGAACTAGAAATCATCGACCTCGGTGGTATCGGCGGGACACTTGCTGGAAATGCTTTGTCGCTTGCTGCGATGAAGGCAACCTTGACTGATGTATTAACTGAAGCAAACTTCGCAAAGATGATTGCACTTGGTAATCGCTGGTGCGATGGCATTGATGCAGCAATAAAAGAGTTTGATCTTGACTGGCATTGCAATCGCCTTGGTGCACGCGGGGAATACATCTTTAAGGGCAAGGCACCTGTAACGGGCAAGCAAGCAGCTGAATCAGGGGACTTTGAACTCGAACAGTACATTCATTTGCGCTTACTTAATGATGGATATTTGATTACGCCGTTCCACAACATGGCGCTGATGTGTCCTGATACGACTGAGGCAGATGTAGATGGCCACACAGCCGCATTTAGAACGATGTGTGCTGAATTAGTACAGGCTTAATTAAAACCTAGAGTTTTATAGAGGCCTTTACCGGCTTCATTATCTTCATCAACGTACAACATCGCTTGTTTGATGCCCTTTTCTTTCAGGTAGATCAAGCCTTCTGTGCAGACTGCTTTGCCAATGCCTTTTCCAGATTCGGTTGGATCAACGCCGATTACATAGAGCTCGCCGATAGGATCTTGATTAACGAAGTCGCGGTGAATCTTGGTCCAGCAGAAACCTGCAATCTTCTCGTTATGAACGCAGAGGAAGAAACCTGTGGGATCAAACCAAGGTTCGCTCATGCGGTTTTCAAGATCTGCCATCGCCCAATTACCTTGATCAGGATGTTTGGCAAAAATGAGGTTATTTAGATCGAGCCAGGCCTCTGAATGAATTTCAGGGTCGAAGGTATTGAATTGATAGTTATGAGGGATATGCGCGATGGGCGCTTCAAGTGAACGGTGGAGCTTAAGAATGTGGCGCATTAGTTAAACGAGTTCAGAGATGGCAGATTCCTTGCCACCGTTTTGTAATGTGAAGCGGTAGCCGACATTGCGGACTGTGCCGATGATTGATTCAAATTCAGGGCCGAGCTTTGAGCGCAAGCGACGGATATGAACGTCCACTGTGCGAGTACCACCGAAGTAGTCGTAGCCCCAGATCTCTTGCAGCAACTGTGCGCGGGTAAATACACGACCAGGGTGTTGTGCAAGGTACTTCAATAGTTCGAACTCTTTGAAGGTGAGATCAAGTGATGTGCCCTTGATCTTCGCGGTGTAAGAGTTCTCATCGATGACGACGTCGCCTTGGCGAATTTCTGATGATGTTGGGTCAGACGCTTCGATGTGAGCTGCGTGTGCGCCAACTGCGATGCGGATTCGTGCATCTACTTCTGCAGGACCTGCGGTATCGAGGATGACATCGTTAATGCCCCAATCTGCTGTGAATGCAGAGAGGCCGCCTTCTGTGGTGATTGCAATGATCGGTGCACCGACTCCGGTTGTTGAAAGAAGTCGTGTGAGTGATTTAGCTGCAGGAAAATCGCGACGTGCATCGATAAAGACAATATCCATCATTGGTGTATCAACAAGAACAGATGCTTCAAGTGGCATAACTTTGCAAGCGTGTTGCAACAAGCCGAGTGCAGGCAGAACTTCTGCGCTCGCTCCTTGCGAATTAGTAAGTAGCAACACCTTGGCCATTGTGTGAGAATACTCTTGTGAAAACGTATCTTCCACTCGTCATCGTTCTGGTGCTCGCATCAGCGTATGGCTTCTGGTGGAAGCTCTCTCGAGGCGCGATCCGCTCGAATAAGGCTATTCCAGGCCATCAATTGACTGCTGAGACACTTGGCCAGGCGCTGGGATCAAGAGCGACGATGGTTCAGTTCTCATCAGCATTCTGCACGCCTTGCCGAGCAACTCATTCATTACTTTCACAGATGGTGCTCACCATGGACGATGTAAAGCACATTCAGGTTGACGCTGAATCACATCTTGAATTGGTTCGTGCATTAGATATTCGATCTACGCCAACAACGCTCTTTATTAATAAGGATGGCGTTGAAGTAGGCCGTGCTGCTGGAACACCGAAGCGCGAGCAAGTTCTCGCAGCGCTCTCCAATATTCGCTAGGAAAGTTTCTGCGAATTATTCGCAACTCGCTAATCTGATTGCCGTTCTCTAACCTTGGGCTATGTCAGATGTTCTCGATACTCCAGAAGTACAGAAGATTTATATCGATGCTCGCGGTCCACGTTTTGGTGCGGCGATTACAACAACTGTTCTTGCGGTTGCACTTGTAACTCAGAATAAGTGGGTACTTGTTGCACAAGGTTTAGTTTTCCTTATTGGCGCACTTCGCGGCCCACAGTTCACTCCATACGGTTTGATTTATAAGAACCTTGTTAAGCCACGTCTTTCAAAAGTTGGACCAACAGAAGATGTTCGCCCACCAAAGTTTGCACAAGCTGTTGGATTTGTATTCGCACTCGTCGGCAGCATCGGAGCATTCGCTGGGGTCGATCTCGTCTTCACAATCGCAACTGGCTTTGCACTTGCTGCAGCTTTCTTGAACTCAGCCTTTAATTACTGCCTAGGCTGCGAGATGTACCTGCTTATTGTCCGCTTCACTTCGAAGTAACCGCGGATTGAAGGTAGACTTCACGCATGGTTGAAAAGCACGAACTACATGAAAAGGGCTTGCGCCTTACACCTCAGCGCGAGCTCGTTCTCTCTGCTGTTCGTGCACTAGGACATGCAACTCCTGAAGAAGTAGCAGAGAAAGTCCGCCAGACACATCCTGGAATCAACTTATCCACTGTCTATCGCAACCTTGAAACACTTGAAAATGTTGGCCTTGTGCAGCACACCCACCTTGGCCACGGTGGAGCTACGTATCACGCAGCAGAAGAGTTAACTCACCTGCACCTGGTCTGCGGAACATGTGGATCTGTTGGAGATGCGCCAATTGATGTTGCAGCGAACTTTGTTCAGAATCTCTCTGATGACTTTGGCTTTAAAACAGATGTCACACACTTTGCCATCTATGGCACATGTGCTGCCTGCGTAAAGTAAGTAATCGCAATGACAGCAGTATTTGTCGAAGAAGGTCCCGATAAGGGAGCAATCTGGCATTTCGGCGAACCCAATAAAGAACAGAAAGCGCTGCTTGAAGGTAAAGCGTGGGCTGATTTATCTCACCTCGCTGTTATCGAAGTCAGCGGCGAAGATCGACTTAAGTGGTTACACGATTTAACAACACAGTACTTAGTTGATTTCGGTGTGGGCATCTGGAGATCGGCGCTGGTTCTTGATCCGCAGGGACATGTTGAATATCAATTCTCACTAGTCGATGACGGTAATGCAACTTACTTAGTTCTTGATCCACACTTTGCTGAAGGTTTGATTAACTACCTCAACAAGATGCGCTTTATGCTCAAAGTTGAAGTAAAGGATGCAACGCCTGATTTCGCAGTATTGCGTGCGCCAGGTGCGGCCAATGAAGTCGGTGGGCCGTTTGCACTTGTTCCACGCAATGAATTAGATGAGATGAAGCAGACATTTGATTCAACTGCGATGCAGGTTGGTACATGGGCACTTGATGCAGAACGCGTTGCTGCAGGTCGTCCGCGCCACGGAATAGATACAGACTTTAAGGCAATACCTAACGAACTCGGTGTTCTGCATAGCGCAGTACATATGAATAAGGGTTGCTACCGCGGGCAAGAGACAGTTGCAAAGATTTATAATTTAGGAAAGCCACCACGTCGTTTAGTGATGTTGCATCTCGACGGACATGCAGTTGTGATGCCACCATCTGGTACACCCGTAATGAATGGCGAGAACCAAGTTGGTTTCCTTGGAACAGTTGCTCGTCACCATGAACTTGGACCGATTGCACTTGCGATCGTGAAGCGAAATACACCGGTTGATGCCCAGTTAACGGTTGAGGGTGTGGCTGCTTCCCAACAGATTATTGTTGAGGCGTAAATGAAATTCATGGGCCAGCTTTTTATTACCTGCTTGGCTTGCCTCGCAATTATGTGGGCCGTTCGCAAGATTTAAGAGTTACTCTTACGCTATGAGAGCCTTGAAGAAAATTGGCCTTCTGGTAATTAGATTCTCGGTACTAATCTATTTATCCTTGTATTGCATTGTGCATTTGAGGCTGCGAAATCTCCGATGCCTTGTCCAGAATATTAAGAATTCAAAAAGTCAGATTTTTCAAGACCTTATGATAATTGCGACTAGCAACAATTTAGAAAGACTACATAATTTCTATTTTGTCGAATTCGGAGCGACGAACGGAATCTCGCTCAGCAACACCTATATGTTTGAAAAAGTTTTTCATGCAAATGGAATTGTCGCGGAACCAGCGAGAATTTGGCAGTCTGATTTGAGGTCTAATCGCAGATGTGAGATTTCAAACGAATGCGTCTGGGAAAGCAGCGGAAAGTATTTGGAATTTGTCGAAGCGAGCAATCCTGACTTAAGTGGGTTAACTGGCTATGAAAATTCAAATCACGAACCATCGGATTCAAGAAAGTACCAGGTCAAAACCATATCCTTACTGGATTTACTTCAGGTTAATGAAGCACCTAAAAGAATCGATTTTCTCTCAATAGATACGGAAGGGTCTGAATTCGAAATATTAAAGAGTTTTGATTTCCAAAAGTATCAATTTCTAACCATTGTCTGTGAACATAATTATGGAAAAAATAGAGCCAGTATTAAAAACCTTCTTGAGTCAAAGGGATACAAGAGAAGACACAAAATTGTCAGCTTTTTTGATGATTGGTACTTCTTAGAGGCGACACATTTCGAGTAACATAGAGTTATGGAGCTCTTTACAACGATCGTACTTGCACTTCTTGCGATGGTCGTTGGAATTGGGCTCGTTATTTATGGCGTCAAAGGACGCCGAGAATCACAGGCGCGCGATGGGCGCACATATAAGAGAGGCAGGCTCTAATGGCCTTCACAATCCCAGAAGGACTTCATCCTGATCTCAATCCACTTGCATGGATGGTTGGAACGTGGCGCGGCAAGGGTCGGGGTGAATATCCAACGATTGAAACTTTTGAATATGCACACGAAGTTGTCTTTAACCACGATGGACGCCCATTTCTTAATTACTACTCACGTTCATGGATTATTGATGCAGATGGAGAGATTATTCGCCCTGCTGGATCAGAGGCTGGTTTCTGGCGAGTAAAGCCAAATAATGTTTTGGAAGTTGTTATTTCACATAACACCGGAATCTCTGAAGGTTGGGTCGGACAATTTGATGGTCCAAAAATTCAACTTGTAATGGATCAGGGATATTCAGCGCCAACCGCAAAGATTGTTACTGCAGGAGTTCGCCTCTACGGTCTTGTTGAAGGAGAACTCTTCTTCGCATATGACATGGCGGCAGAGGGACAAGAACTTCAAGCACATATCTGGTCAACGTTAGAACGTCAGGCTGATTAAATGTCAGATGCGGTTCTAGCTGAGTATATTCGTGATGGTGTTGTTGAATCAGTACATCGCGGTTATTTAGTTGCACTTAACTCTGATGGTTCTGTAAATCTCGCACTAGGAACATCCGAGCATTTAATCTTCCCGCGCTCGACGGTGAAATGTATTCAAGGCTCTGCGATGGTCCGTGCAGGGTTGAAGTTAGAGCCACGTTTGCTGGCACTCTCTGCATCAAGTCATTCAGGTTCTGCAGAACATATTGCAGCGGTTCGAGAAATTCTTTCTCTTGCAAAGCTCGATGAGAGTGCGTTGCAGTGCATGCTTGATAAGCCACTGGGCGAAGCAGAGCGTCGTGCGTGGGGAGATAACCCACCAACTCGCATCTCAATGAATTGCAGTGGTAAGCATGCAGCGATGTTGCTGACCTGCGTTACAAATAATTGGCCAATTGAAAACTATCTAGATCCAGCGCACCCACTGCAGGTAGCGATTAAGGCAGAGCTTGAAGCACTTGCTGGAGAAACAATTACGCTGACATCAACTGATGGTTGTGGGGCACCGCTCTTCTTAATGTCTGTACTTGGTTTAGCTCGTGCGATTCGCGCAATTACAATTTCAACAGATCCAATTCATCAGAGTATTCTCGATGCATCTCGCGCATTTCCTGAGATGGTTGCAGGAAAGGGTCGTCTTACAACACAGATGATTGAAGCTGTTCCTGGCCTTTATATGAAAGATGGCGCAGAGGCAGTAGAGATTGCATCAATGCCTGATGGACGCACTCTGGTCTTTAAGGTCTCTGATGGCTCACTTCGTCCATTTAGAGTCCTTGTACATGCGGGCTTAAAGCACCTTGGTATCGATAGCCCGTATGAAGCTGAGAATGTGCTCGGTGGCGATCGCGTTATCGGCACTATTCGCGCAACCTTTTAAACGCGCGTACCCTTGAGGGGTGAGCAGAAGCAATCGTCGTATCGCAACCTTGATGGTGCATACATCTCCGCTTGATCAAGCGGGTACTGGCGATGCTGGTGGAATGAATATCTATGTCTGCGAAGCTGCGCAAAATATGGCTGCGATGGGCGTTGAAGTAGATATCTTTACTCGTAGAACAAATACAGAAGTCGCAGATATCGTTGAAGTATCTCCCGGTGTTCGCGTAATTCAACTTAATGTTGGTCCGGTATCGGGTGTTACCAAAGAACAACTCCCAACTCTTATTCCGGCCCTAGCAGAAGAGTTTAAGAAGGCTCTCGTTGCTACTCATTACGACGTCATTCATTCGCATTATTGGATCTCTGGAAAAGTAGCGATGCCAGTTGCGAAGGAGCTCAATATTCCGTTGGTGCACACGATGCACACAATGGCGCGGGTAAAGAATTTAAATCTGGCTGAAGGTGAAATGCCAGAACCGATGATTCGCGTACAGGGCGAGACACAGGTTGTTGCAGCTGCGGATTCATTGATTGCCAATACCGACGCAGAGGCAGCAAGCCTTGTATCGCTTTATGAAGCCTGCCCAGATAATGTCTCTGTTGTTAGCCCTGGAGTGAACCTCAAGGTCTTTACTGCGGGTGCTGGCAAGGCTGCAGCACGTGAATTTGTGGGGCTACCAAAAGATGCCCACATCATTACCTTTGTAGGTCGCATCCAGCCACATAAGGGCCCTGAAGTATTGATCCGCGCAATTGCTGAGATGGTGCAGCATTCACCGCATGTACGCGCAAAGCTTGTAACAAACATTATTGGCGGAGCATCTGGTGCAAACCAGTCAGAGGTCGAACGTCTTAAGGAACTTACATCGTGGCTCGGTATCGACGATGTCGTGCGCTTTGCACCACCTGTAGCCCGTCACGATTTGCCACAGTGGTATCGTGCAGCTGATTTAGTTTGTGTGCCAAGTTATTCTGAGAGCTTTGGTTTAGTTGCACTTGAAGCTCAAGCTTGTGGAACACCTGTTGTTGCAACAGCAGTCGGTGGTCTTCGCACAGCAGTTGCTGACGGTATCTCTGGCGTACTTGTTGATGGCCACAATCCCCGTGCATGGTCTTCTGTTTTAGCTCGTTTGATTCAAGAGCCTCAGCGCCGCGTACTGCTTTCAATGGGTGCCGTCGAACATGCATCGCACTTCGGTTGGGATGCAACTTCTCGTGGAACACTTGATATCTATGATCGCGTACTTTCTGCGCGAGTAGATGCTGCAAAGAACATCGGTTAGATGGCACTTGATCCAACTGCTGTTATTGAAGAGTTTCTAGAGTCACATGACCTAGATTTCGAAAGAGCAGATGCAAAGACCTTTATGGTCACACTCCCTGGTGAAGCAAAGCTGCAGACACATTGTGCACTTGTTATCGGTGATCATTCTTTAAGTATTAACGCTTTTGTTATTCGTAAGCCTGATACCCACGTTGATGCAGTTCATGCCTGGTGCATGGCGAAGAATGCTCAGATGTATGGCGTTGCATTTGCTATTAATGAACTCGGCGATATCTATCTTGTAGGACGTCTTCCGCTTGATGCGGTGAATGCGAAAGAGATTGATCGCATTATTGGCTCAGTGCTGCAATATTCAGATTCATCATTTAATCCACTGTTGGAACTTGGATTTGCAGATGCAATTCGCCGCGAATGGGCATGGCGAGTAAGTCGTGGTGAGTCACTTGCGAATTTAGAGGCATTTAAGCATCTGATTTAATGTGAGAGAATTCGCCACATGTCGAACTTCAAATTAATCCTTCTGCGCCATGGCGAATCCGAATGGAACGCCCTTAATCTCTTTACTGGTTGGGTCGATGTTCGACTTTCAGCAACCGGCGAAGCAGAAGCTGCACGCGGAGGAAAGTTATTGGCAGAGCGCGGACTCCTGCCCGATATCGTTCATACATCGCTTCTGCGTCGTGCGATTCATACATCGCAGCTCGCACTTGATGCATGTGACCGCCACTGGATTCCAGTTAAGCGCTCTTGGCGCCTGAATGAACGCCACTACGGCGCGCTGCAAGGTAAGGACAAGGCACAGACTCTGGCTGAATACGGTGAAGAGCAATTCATGTTGTGGCGTCGCTCTTTCGATACTCCGCCTCCAGTAATTGAAAAGGGTTCAGAGTTTTCGCAGGATGCAGATCCTCGTTATGCAGATCTGGGTTCAGATCTACCGATGACCGAGTGCCTTAAAGATGTTGTTGTACGCATGATTCCTTACTGGACCGAGAGCATCGTTCCTGATCTCAAGTCTGGAAAGACAGTGCTGGTGACAGCACATGGAAATTCACTTCGCGCTCTTGTTAAGCACCTTGAAGGCATTAGCGATGAAGATATTGCGGGCTTAAATATTCCAACCGGAATTCCACTGCTTTATGAATTAGATGCAGATTTGAAGCCAGTGAAAAAGGGTGGAGAGTACTTAGATCCTGCAGCAGCCGCCGATGCAATTAAAGCTGTAGCGAATCAGGGCAAGAAGTAAAAGCTACTTAGTAACGTTCTTGTAATCATCGCGTTGATCGCGCACGATTACAGTTGTTGTTACTTCGCCGGCTTCTGCAAAGGTAAGGGTCAGCGGGATATTTACGCCAGGTACTGCGCCAACCGCGTTGAAGACACCCTTAGTTGTGGCTGAGTCACCTTCAAAGCGAATTGGCTTATCTTGCTTCAATACTGTTTCGCCAGTAATTACTGCTGGAATTCCATTAACTGAGAGTCCAACAAGTGAATCTTTCTCTTCCGAGTAGTTAACGAAAGTACCGATAACAACTGCTGAACCATCTTCTGTGGCAACAAGAAGAAGGTTTGAAACTGAAATGTTTGCGCCGTTCTCTTTCAAGATTACTTCTGCGCCGTCTGTTACTCGCTTAATGAGACGAGTCTCTGCATTAGGGCCTGCGCCATAACATCCAGTAAGTGTGAGTGCGAGAGCAGATGTAATTAATGCAATTGATAATTTCTTAAACTTAGTCGGGCGCATGGGCGAAATTATCTCATGTCAAATTACTCTTATTTGACGCTGGTTTAGGCCCATTAGGCGGGGTTTTCTATGTCGGTGATGGCTGGTAGAATTGGACCTCTAACGAAGGGCAATACATGACATTCAAGGTCGGCGAAACCGTTGTTTATCCCCATCACGGAGCAGCTCTTATCGAGGCAATTGAAACTCGAGTAATTAAGGGCGAAGAGAAGACCTACCTAGTTCTTAAGGTTGCTCAAGGCGACCTCACTGTCCGCGTTCCTGCAGATAATGTAGATCTCGTCGGTGTACGCGATGTTGTGGATTCGGCCGGCCTAGACCGCGTATTTAACGTACTTCGTCAGCCATATACCGAAGAGCCAACAAACTGGTCACGTCGCTATAAGGCAAACCTCGAAAAGCTTGCATCAGGAGATGTCATCAAGGTCGCAGAAGTTGTTCGCGATCTCTACCGTCGCGATCTCGATCGTGGACTCTCTGCTGGTGAAAAGCGCATGCTCGCCAAGGCGAAGCAGATTCTCGTCTCTGAGCTCGCACTTGCCGAGCGCACAGATGAAGAGAAGGCTGCAACTCTCCTTGACGAGGTTCTCGCTTCTTAATCTTTAGTTAACCATTCCTATGATCGCCGCAATTATCGCTGCAGCAGGTAGCGGCGAACGTTTCGGTGCATCAATTCCTAAAGCGCTCATTCAACTAGGTGATCGCACACTTCTAGAACATGCCGTCTCTGCCATTTCATCTGTTGCAGATCAGATTGTTGTCACTGCACCGGCTGGTTATGAAGATCAAATCCGTAATCTCGTAGGCGATGCAGTCACCGTTGTTACTGGTGGCGCAACTCGTTCAGAAAGTGTTCGCTTGGGACTTGCTGCAATCGATGGTGCAGATTTTGTTCTGGTTCATGATGCAGCTCGCGCACTTGCTTCACGTGAACTTGCAGCAAGCGTTGTTGCAGCTTTGAAGAACGGTGACGTTGCAGTTATTCCGGGTCTACCTGAAGTAGATACAGTCAAAGTTATCGGTGCAGATGGATATGTAACTTCCACACCTGAGCGCGCACAGTTGCGCCGCGTGCAGACTCCACAAGGTTTCTCTTATTCAGTATTGAAGCAAGCACATGCAACCCCAAGTGATGCAACAGATGATGCGGTCTTAGTTGCCGATGCTGGTCATAAGGTGCTCATCATTGATGGCGAAGAAAGAGCACTAAAAATTACAACTCCAAGTGACCTTGCTACAGCGATGCAATTCCTTGGTGCAGTGCAGACATTCTCATCTGGCGTTGGCGTTGATGCACATGCATTTGCCGAAGGTCGCCAGTTGTGGCTCGCTGGAATTCTTTGGCCAGATGAAGTCGGTGTAGAAGGCCACTCTGATGGCGATGTTGCAGCACATGCAATTTGTGATGCTCTCTTTGCAGCAACTGGTCTTGGCGATCTTGGCAGCAACTTCGGAACATCACGTCCTGAATATGCAGGTGCATCAGGTGTCACGCTATTGAAAGAGACAGCTGCAATCATTTCTCGCGCAGGATTTTCAATTTCTCATGTTTCAGTTCAGATCATCGGAAATCGTCCACGTATCGGTGGCCGTCGCGCTGAAGCGATTGCAACAATTTCAGCAGCCCTTGGAGGCGCAGAAGTCGCAATCCTTGCAACAACGACCGATGGAATGGGCCTTACCGGTGAAGGTAAGGGCATCGCAGCTATCGCATCAGCCCTTGTTATTAAGTCGGCGTAGTTAAAGTAGAATTGCCTAATGAGTTCGCTATCTTTATATGACACGCTAACTCGAACAACGACCCCATTTGTTCCGTTAAAAGATGGTGAAGTCGGAATTTATCTCTGTGGGGCAACTGTTCAGGCACCGCCTCATATCGGCCATGTGCGATCAGGTGTTAACTTCGACATTTTGCGTCGCTGGTTAACAAAGAGCGGTTACAACGTCACATTTATCCGTAACGTCACAGATATTGATGACAAGATTTTGCATAAGGCAGTGCACGAAGAGATGCCTTGGTGGGCAGTAGCGATGAAGTACGAGCGCGCATTTACCGATGCATATGCCGCACTTAATGTATTGCCACCAACATACGAGCCAAGAGCTACTGGCCATGTCACACAGATGATTGAACTGATGCAGAAGCTCATCGAACGCGGGGCTGCATATGCACCTGGCAATGGCGATGTTTATCTCGAAGTTCGCAAACTTACTTCTTACCTAACTCTTTCACGCCAGAAGCTTGATGATCTGCAGCCAGCTGCGGACGCGGATGAGACTTATAAGAAAGATCCACGTGACTTTGCTCTATGGAAAGCGGCAAAGCCAGGAGATCCTTCATGGCCAACTCCATGGGGTCCAGGTCGTCCAGGGTGGCACCTCGAGTGTTCTGCGATGGCACATTCATACTTAGGTGAAGCATTTGATATTCACGGTGGCGGACTTGATTTGATTTTCCCTCACCACGAGAACGAGATCGCGCAATCAGAGGCTGCGGGATATGCCTTTGCAAAGCGTTGGTTACATAACGCTTGGGTTACTGCATCTGGCGAGAAAATGTCGAAGTCACTGGGTAATTCGCTGCAAGTCCATGAACTTTTGAAGACGGTTCGCGGAATTGAACTTCGCTGGTATTTAGGTTCTGCTCATTACCGCTCGATGCTTGAGTTTTCACATGAGGCTTTGGCCGAATCTGCAACAGCGTTTAAGCGCATCGAAGGATTCCTTAATCGCTCAGTTGAAATTCTTGGAGTGCAACCAACTCCGGTCATCAGCCAAGCATTTACCGATGCGATGAATGATGATTTGGCAGTACCTACAGCACTTGCATCTATCTCAGAGGCGCTACGTATAGGAAATACGGCGATTACTGCAGGAGATAAGGCAGTTATTGCAAGCAGTGCAAATGAGATTCGCGGAGCGCTTGAAGTTCTTGGTTGCGATCCATTTGATCCAGCCTTCGCTTCCGCTGGTGCATCCGATGATATGAATACAGCCCTTGATGGCGTAATTCAATTGGCGCTGGCTCAGCGTGCAGCTGCGCGAGAGCGAAAAGATTTTGCAGCATCCGATCAGATTCGCGATGGCTTAGCAGCACTTGGAATTACTATTGAAGATACAGCTCAAGGACCACGTTGGTCGATTACTGGAAATGGAAGTAAATAACGATGGCCGGTAATGCAAAACCACGTGGAGCAGTTCGTAAATCTAAGAAGGGTCCTACAACAGGAACTGGCGGAAAGAATAAGCGCCGTCTTGAAGGCAAGGGTCCAACACCGAAGGCGGAAGACCGTCCGTATCACGCAGCTGCAAAGCGTAAGAAGGTTGCAGAAAAATCTGCCGCAAAGAAGCCAGCTGCAGCAGGTCGTAAATTTAGTAAGGGCGATGGCTTGCGCGGTGAAATCGTTGCAGGTCGTAACGCAGTTCTAGAAGCACTTCGCGAATCAGTTCCGGCAACAGAACTTCTTGTAGCTCGCAGTATTGATGTCGATGATCGCGTTGCAGAGTCGCTACAGATTGCTTTGAATCATGGCCTTTCAATTCGCGAGGCACATCGCGCAGAGGTTGAAGGTATTTCGCCAAATAGCCAGGGAATCATTCTTTCCATTAAGCCTTTCCAGTATTCATCTTTTGAAGAGATCACACAGCGCGCAAAGAACCCAATGCTGCTCGTTGCACTCGATGGTGTGACAGATCCACGTAACTTGGGTGCAATCGTTCGAAGTGCCGCAGCATTTGGTGCATCAGGAGTTTTGATGACAGAACGTCGCGCAGCAGGAATGACAGCATCTGCATGGAAATCATCTGCAGGTGCAGCAGCACGTCTGCCAATTGCGCAGGTAACAAACCTTGCCCGTACTATCGATGAAGCGAAGAAGCTCGGCTGCTTTGTCGTTGGTCTCGATGGAGAATCTGATGTCTCTATCTCAGAGATGAAGGTAGCAACTGAGAATTTGATGGTCATCGTGGGCTCTGAAGGTAAGGGTCTTGCACGCCTTACACGCGAAAAGTGCGATCTCGTTGTCTCAATTCCAATCAGCGCATCAACTGAGTCACTGAACGCATCTGTTGCTACATCTATCGCGCTCTATGCAGTCGATGAGGCGCGTCGTCGCGGGTAAGCAAGTAGGGATATAAATGGCATATCAACGTTTCATAGTCTGCGGAGATTCCTACTCTGAAGGAATGACCGATGAAGTCATCGATGGAAAGTATCGAGGCTGGGCAGATCGCGTTGCAGATGAGATGGCAAAAGCGCACGCAGATTTCACATATGTAAATCTTGCGATTCGCGGCAAATTACTTGGACAGGTTGTTGAAGATCAAGTTCCAACAGCTCTCGCTTTTGTTACAGGTCCAGATACTTTAGTTTCATTCCATGCTGGTGCAAATGATGCGCTGCGCCCGGGATATCAGGCAGATGTTGCAATCGCTCTCTATAAAGAAGCGGTTCGATTGATTGCAAAGTCTGGCGCGCAATTAATGCTCTTTACAGTTTTAGAAAACACTGGCAATAAGGGACGTGGCGCCGAGGTTTGGCAGAAGCGTTTCTCTGCATTTAATAATGGGGTGCGTGAAGTTGGTGCTGAAGTCGGCGCAATCGTTGTCGATGCAAACCAAGAGCGCTTCTTTAGTGACCGTCGCTTCCTTGCATTCGATCGTCTTCACTTAAATGCAGAAGGCCATAACCGATGCGCACAGGCAGTTCTTGAGAAGTTGGAGTTGCCATTTGATCCTGCATGGAGAACTCCGCTGCCTCCAGCAAAGAAAACTCCATGGGTTATCGAAAAGCTCATCACCGTTGCATGGTTTGTCACCTTTGCCCTTCCATGGATTTTCCGCAGAATTCGAGGCAAGTCATCGGGTGATGGCAGAAGCGCTAAGTACCCGATTCCAACGGCCTGGCCCAAGTAGCCCCGCAACGATTTTTACAATTGGGCGATAAATGCCATAATTACGCCCGCAACACGCCTCCCTAGCTCAGTGGTAGAGCAGCTCACTTGTAATGAGCAGGTCATCCGTTCAATCCGGATGGGGGGCTCCAGTATTACTCCATCACATTGGGAAGGAGTCGAAAATGTCACAGGATCAATTCCCACACGAATCATTCGATGATCTTCTAGCTGCAAATACTGAGTACCAGAAAACCTTTAAGTACTCCGAGCTCACAGGATCAGCAGCAAAGGGTCTAGCAATTGTTACCTGTATGGATTCACGCATTAATCCGCTATCAGTAATCGGTATGCGTTCAGGCGATGTCAAGATTCTTCGTAATGCAGGTGCGCGAGTTACAGAAGATGTTTTGCGTACCTTGGTTCTTGCAACATATCTCTTAAATGTAAATCGCATCTTGGTTATGCCACATACTGATTGCAAGATGGCTGAAAATGATGAAGCAGATTTCCATAAGCTCATTGATGAGCAGTACGGTGTAAATACTTCAAGCTTAGAATTTCGTACTACACGTGATCAACGCGGAGCGCTCGCATCAGATCTCAACAGAGTTCGCTCTTATCCGCTACTGCGTGATGGCGTTGTCGTTGCTGGCGGAATCTACGATGTAAAGACAGGCAAGATCGAACCCTTTGAAGGTTAGTTAATACCTTTACGTCGAATTGGCATCCGTGTAACTGGATAGCTCATATCTTCCAAGAATTCACGGATATGTAACTGTGCAAGCCCTGGCTTCTCTTTAACAAATCCGTGGGATGTTCCAGGTAAAACTGCGAGTTGTCCCAGTGGAATATTCTCGAAGAGCTCAATGGTGTGGGTGTGGGCAATAACATCGTCATCGCCTGCCATAACGAGTACTGGGCATTCAATCTTTGCTAAATCATCCGTAGTTAACTTTGGTTCGGTGCGCCAGATAGTGATCATGCGCTCGATCTTCTGAACTAGAGTTTCAGGTGCATCAGGGGATGTTCTGTTGTACTCCTCTTGATCTTCAGGCGATACAACGCCATCAAAGTCAGGCAGAGGCAGTGTTCCTGTGTGGTGGAAGTTTGCTCCCAGTGTGACAACTGATCGCACGAGTTCTGGTCGTCTAATTGCAAGAAGAAGAGCAATGATTCCGCCATCGCTGTAACCAATGATGTGTGCTGGTTCTTTAACTACCGTTTCAAGATAAGCGATTGCTTCCTTTACTTGATATTCAAAGTGCAAGCTGCCGACGCGATCGCCGGTAAATCCATGCGCTGTGCGGTCGTATGCAAATGGATGGAATTGATCTTCTACTGCAGGAAGAATCTCTGCATCCCAATGTGATGTCTGGCTTAATCCACCATGTAGCAATACAACGGCTTCGCCATTGTTATCCCACTCGTAGCAATAGACCTGATGGCCTGCGACTTCTATGTATTGCTCGTTCATAGCCAAATAAATTAGAGAGTATCCATGATGTGGCGGTTGCCGCGATCGAAGGTGAGGTAATTCCATGTCCAGTCAGCGATTGTGCCGATCTTGTTACGTCCACCAAGAAGATAGAACAAGTGCAGGAATAACCATGCAAACCAAGCAAGTGGTCCAGTCATCTTAAACCCGCGGAATTCCACGACAGCTTTATGGCGACCGATTGTTGCCATTGAACCTTTATCGAAGTATTTAAATGGCTTTAGTGGCTGCCCTGCTTCGCGGCGAAGAATCTGCTTTGCAACCCACTTAGCTTGTTGCAACGCGACAGGTGCAACCATTGGCAAAAAACGACCATCTGCACCACGTGTGCCGTTGATATCGCCGATCGCCCAGATATTTGGGTAGTGGTTCACTTCTAAATTCTCATCCGTATCTATACGTGTTCCAACGATTGGCAAGTTAAGTAACCCTGCTGTTGGTTCGCCCTTAACGCCTGCTGCCCAGATTGTTACCTCTGCTGGAATTGGATTTCCTTCTTTAAGAATGATCTTTCGTGACTGAATCTCGCGCACTGAAGTATTGGTGCGGACAAAGACACCGAGCTTATGGAGATCTGATTCTGCACGTGCAGATAGCTTCTCGCTAAACATCGGCAGGATTCGCGGTCCTGCTTCAATTAAGTAAATATCGATATGGTCTGCAGCTTTTTCAAGGTCATTCTTTAGCGGTCCGCGCTTTAGCTCTGCAAGTGCGCCAGCCATCTCAACGCCTGTTGGTCCGCCGCCAACAACTGCAATTGATAAACGAGTTTCATCATCAAAGCGAGCAAGGTCTTCAAAGCGGCGCATAACTTCTGCGCGAATTGTTAGGGCTTCATGAACGTTCTTCATTCCGAGTCCATGTTCGACAACACCGGGAACTCCGAAATCGGCGGTGGCAGAACCGAGAGCGACAATCAGGTGATCAAAATCGAGAGATTCAGATGAATCGAGCTTTACAGATTTATTTTTGTGATCGACCGAGATCGGTGAACCCATACGGAATTTCACACCAGAGTCGCGAAGTGCACCGCGCACTGGGTGAACTACGTGGTCGGCTGCAAGGCCGGCGGTTGATACCTGGTAGAGCAACGGCAAGAATGTTTGGAAGTTGTGGCGATCGACGACTGTGACATCAGCTTTACCGGCAAGTGCTTTTGCAGCACCTAGCCCACCAAAGCCTGCGCCGAGAATTACAACTTTCGGCAGCTTTGAGCCTTTTTGAGTAGAAGTCGCCATCTCCTAAGTCTAGGCTGAGTTACATGAATATGCAGAATCCGGATCGTCTCTATCTCGTAACAGGTGCATCCGGTTATGTTGGCGGTCGCTTAGTTCGGGTACTGCTCGAAGATAAGAAGCGCGTTCGCGTGCTGGTGCGCGATGCAAAGAAGATTCAAGGCCACGAGTGGAGCTCACAGGTAGAAATCTGCGAAGGAAATGCAAGCAATGTGCAAGATCTAGAACGTGCGCTGACTGGCGTTCATACTGCTTATTACTTACTGCACTCAATCAACGTTGCTACAGATTTTGAAGATGTCGAAGCAAAGATGGCGCACGACTTTGCGCATACTGCAGAGAAAGTTGGCGTAAAGCAGATTGTTTACTTAGGTGGAATTGCTAACGATGAAAATCGCAGTCGCCACTTACTTTCGCGCATGAATACAGGTATCGAATTAGCATCGACATCGGTGCCTGTCCTTGAGCTTCGAGCCGGAATCATTATTGGTTCAGGTTCGGCATCCTTCGAAATGCTCCGTCACTTAACTCACCGCTTGCCAATCATGACGACGCCAAAGTGGGTATCAAACCGCACTCAGCCGATCGCTATTCGCGATGTTCTTTACTACCTACGTAACGTTGCAAATCTCAAAGAGCCACAGAATCGCGTCTGCGATATCGGGGGACCAGAGGTAATGTCTTACGCCGACATGATGCAGAAATTTGCACATATCGCAGGGCTACCAAAGCGCATCATTATTCAAGTACCGGTACTTACGCCGAAGCTTTCAAGTTTATGGATTGGATTTGTAACACCTGTACCAACTTCCCTTGCTCGTCCACTTGTCGAATCACTGATCAGTGAAGTTGTGGCTGATCCTCGTAAGAGCATTAACGATTTGATCCCGGTTCCTTCCGAAGGTCTGCTCACTGTTTCTCAAGCTATTCACTTGGCGCTCACACGTACCGAAGAGAACTCGGTATCAACGCGTTGGTCTGATGCCGCTTTCCCAACTGCTCCGTGGCAGAAAGCTCAGAGCGATCCCGATTGGGCTGGCGAATTAACTCTGAAAGATCATCGCGAAATCACGACTGATGTTCCACTGAAATATATTTGGGAACAGATCGAAGGCATCGGCGGAAGTCGTGGCTGGTTCGGTTCAGGATGGTTATGGTTCCTGCGCGGTGTCATCGATCGCATGGTTGGTGGAGTCGGCTTACGCCGCGGTCGTCGTGATCCCAATCATTTACGAATCGGTGACAGCTTAGATTTCTGGCGCGTTGAAGGTCTGATTCCGCAACAACATTTACGTCTCTATGCCGAAATGATTCTGCCTGGAAAAGCATGGCTTGAATTTCACTTGGAAGAGAAAGATGGAAAAACAGTCTTCACTCAGGATGCGCTCTTTGAACCTCGCGGATTAGGTGGCCAGATTTATTGGTATGTGGTTTCACCATTCCACTTCTTTATCTTTCCAACAATGGGTCGCAATATTGTTAAAGCTGCCCGAAAAGCTTCACTGGCGTAAATCCCACACTTCTTAACGACTCCCGCGTAAGATTTGGGATATGTCTGCGTTAGAAAATCCAGAGACTGCCGGTTCTACTTTGACCGACCTCGAATCACGCATCCTCGAATTCGAACGTAACTGGTGGCGCTTTGCTGGCGCGAAAGAGACTGCAATTAAAGAGCTCTTCGACCTCACAGCTCCTCGCTACTACCAATTACTCAATGACCTCATCGATCGTGAAGATGCCCTCGAGGCCTCACCGATGCTGGTTAAGCGCCTTCGCCGCCTGCGTGAAGCCCGCATGCAAGCCCGTACAGCCCGCTAAACCCCTCAAGCCCACCTGCCTCACGCTCTCGTTTTGCGAGCGGGAATAAGACCGTCTAGATTTGGCGTTAGCACTCAAGGGTCGAGAGTGATAATTCGGCCCAGCAGGACATGATCAAGACGATCACTTAAAGACGATAAATAGGAGCTAACAACTATGGCAAAGCAAATTGCCTTTAATGAAGAAGCCCGCCGCGGATTAGAGCGCGGAATGAACGTACTCGCTGATGCAGTCAAGGTAACCCTTGGACCTCGCGGACGTAACGTCGTACTCGAGAAGAAGTGGGGCGCGCCAACAATCACTAACGACGGCGTCTCAATCGCTAAGGAAATTGAACTTGATGATCCATGGGAGAAGATTGGCGCAGAGCTAGTTAAGGAAGTCGCTAAGAAGACAGATGATGTCGCAGGCGATGGAACAACTACAGCAACTGTTCTTGCACAGGCACTTGTACGCGAAGGTCTTCGCAACGTTGCAGCGGGATCAAACCCAATGGCGCTAAAGCGCGGAATTGAGAAGGCAGTAACAGCAATCGTTACAGAGCTCGGATCAATGGCTAAGAACGTTGAGACAAAAGAGCAGATTGCAGCAACTGCATCGATTTCAGCTGCGGATGCAACTATCGGCGAGATGATCGCAGAGGCGATGGATAAGGTCGGCAAGGAAGGCGTTATCACCGTTGAAGAGTCAAATACATTCGGTCTCGAACTCGAGCTCACTGAAGGTATGCGCTTTGATAAGGGTTACGTCTCACCATACTTCGTAACAGATACAGATCGTATGGAAGCTGTTCTTGAAGATGCTTACGTCCTTATCGTTAACTCAAAGATTTCAAACATCAAGGATCTTGTTCCAGTACTTGAGAAGGTAATGCAATCAGGTAAGCCTCTTGCAATTATCGCTGAAGATATTGAGGGAGAAGCACTTGCAACTCTCGTTGTAAATAAGATCAAGGGAACATTCCGATCAGCTGCTGTTAAGGCGCCAGGCTTCGGAGATCGTCGCAAGGCGATGCTTCAGGACATTGCAATCCTTACAGGTGCAACTGTTATCTCAGAAGAAGTTGGCCTCAAGCTAGAAACAGCTGGCCTAGAACTTCTTGGTCGCGCTCGCAAGGTTGTTATCTCTAAGGAAGAGACAACAATCGTTGAAGGCGGCGGAGACGATGCACAGATCAAGGGACGCGTTGCACAGATTCGTTCAGAGATCGAGAAGTCAGATTCTGATTACGACAAAGAGAAGCTCCAAGAGCGTCTTGCAAAGCTTGCCGGTGGCGTTGCCGTCATCAAGGCAGGAGCTGCAACAGAAGTTGAACTTAAAGAGCGTAAGCACCGCATCGAAGATGCAGTTCGCAACGCAAAGGCTGCAGTAGAAGAAGGAATCGTCGCCGGTGGTGGCGTTGCACTTCTTCAGGCAGCAACAGCAGCATTTAAGAAGCTCAAGCTGGAAGGCGATGAAGCAACTGGTGCAAAGATTGTAGAAGTTTCAATCGAGGCACCACTTAAGCAGATCGCAATCAACGCTGGTCTTGAAGGCGGAGTCGTTGTCGAGAAGGTTCGTAACCTCGATGCAGGTTTCGGTCTCAATGCAGCTTCAGGAGAATATGTTGACATGATCAAGGCTGGCATCATCGATCCAGCTAAGGTCACACGTTCTGCACTTCAGAATGCAGCATCAATTGCAGCTCTCTTTATTACAACAGAAGCTGTCATTACAGATAAGCCAGAGCCAAAGGGTGCAAACCCAATGCCTCAGGGCGGCGGAGATATGGACTTTTAAAGTCCCCGCGTAAATAGTTACGAAGGCCCTCGAGATTAACGTCTCGGGGGCCTTCTGCTTTACGATTAGTACATGAAGACTTTCGATGCAGAATCAGTTGCACGCGATGCCGCTTTGGCAGATGCAGAATTTGCAACACAGGTCGGCGAGTTAGTCTCAGTTGAATACGATGACGATAATCGCGTAGCAACATATTTATTTGCAGCCGATATCGCTGGTTACCGCGGATGGCGTTGGTGCATCACCGTTGCAAAGGTTGACGAAGATGCATCACCAAGTATTTGCGACGTAGTTATCTTGCCTGGCCCAGATTCACTTCTTGCACCAGATCACATTCCATATATGGATCGCATCTTGCCTGAAGACATCACACCTGGCGTTATTGTCCCAAGCGTGCTTGAAGATACTCGTCTTGTTCCAGGTGTTAACGCACTTGTTCAAGATGAAGGCCTCGATGCAACTGAAAACTTTGATTTAGGTTTGATGCGCCCTCGCGTTCTTTCTATCGAAGGTCGCGATCAAGCAAGTAAGCGTTGGTATGCAAGTGATCGCGGTCCAAATACACCGCTTGCACAAGGTGCACCAAAGCCATGTGCATCATGTGGTTTCTTTATTCCTATTGCAGGATCACTTCGATCAGCATTCGGTGTCTGCGCAAATGCGATTGCACCTGATGATGCACGCGTGGTTTCAGTCGACCACGGCTGCGGCGCCCACAGCGAAGCCACCCTCTAAGCGTAAAACCGGGTCGCAAGGCCACCTCTTTCTACGATAAATTAGCCCCCTGTCCGAATCCCCCGGCTCGCATCACTAAACGAGTACCGCAAATTTAAGGAGTAAGTGCAATGCCTACAGGAAAAGTGAAATGGTTTTCGCTCGAAAAAGGTTTTGGCTTCATTGCATCTGATGAAGGCGAAGATGTTTATCTCGCTTCATCTGCACTCCCTGAAGGTGTCGCAACTGTAAAGCCAGGAACAAAGCTTGAGTTCAGCGTGATTGATTCACGTAAGGGACCACAGGCGATGTCAGTGCATATCGTTGACGCGCCAGTTTCACTCGCTGAAAATTCTCGCGTTAACAATGATGATCTCGCTGCGATGATCGAAGACACAATCAAGATTCTTGATCGCGTTGGAAATGGTCTTCGTCAGGGACGCCATCCATCAGGTACTGAAGCAGAGCGCCTTGGTCGCGTTCTTCGCGGTATCGCTTCTCAGCTCGAAGCTTAGACAAATAGCTTTAGATTGGGCTTCGTCGGTTACGGCGAATTGAGTAACGAATTCCTGTAAAGCCAAGTGCTGCTCCGACGACGCATACCCAAATCACTTTAGATTCTGCGCCCATTGCAAGTGCAACGACTCCCGCTGCCATCCAGCCAATTGTTCCGATTGTTATCAGGATGACGACGCTCTTGATATTACTTGTCATGGAATAAGCCTAGCCGTTCTCTCTCAATAATTAGTCGAGCAGGATGAGAATAATTAGACCGATCAAGGTCAGTGCTGTTATCAATCTGCGGCTCTTAAAGTTCATTATCTTCCAAAATCTTATGTGGAACATGTGACGGTGCAATCTTGACTGCAAGGTATGAGAGTGCGATAAGAATTGGCACCATCAGATAAGCACGAGAAATTCCAAATGAATCGCCCAGAATTCCAAGTAAGAATGGCGAGCCTGCAATCGCTACTCCTGCCGCTAAAGAAATCTTGCCGATTGCTAAATCTGGACGGTTCTCGCTAAATCCGATTCCACGTAGCGCACCAAGTGCGAATTGGTTAGACATTCCAATGCCGGCAATAAGAATTCCTATAAAGCTAAGGAGCAAATTATGGGAGAACCATAAAATCGTGAAACCAACTCCTTGAAGCAGAATAAAAATCTTAAGCTGTTGATCAAGTTCTAAACTCTTTAGTATCCGTCCGCCATACCAGCGGCCAAGAGCCATACCGGTACCTAGCGCTGCAAGAGCAATCGTTGAAATAGCAGGAGTTGCCCCAGTGCGATCGATGACGAGAGCAGCAGCCCAGAATGAGATGGCAAATTCGCTAGCTAGCATGCAGAAGAAACCGAACCAGGCAATCCAATACTCGATAGAAAGTTTTCCTGTTTGTGGGCCACTCTCATCTGGAACGTGTACCTCTTGCTCTTTTTCACGACGAGTCAGATAGAGCCAAGCAGCAAGAGGAATTGCAATCAACATTCCAAATCGCCAGTAGTCACGGAAGTTATTGGCAATATTTCCAACAACGAGCGTTCCGGTGACATAACCACATGAAGCGATTGCATTTGCTTGTGTTAGCGCCATAGGCGCCATCTCGTGATAGTGGCCAGTGATTGCAGTAAGTGAGTTATTGATTGTTATGGAGACTCCAATGCCCGCTACCAAAGCTGCAGGAATTGAGAAGTAAACGGTGGGGGAAGCGACAAAAGCAATTAACCCAAGAGAGAAAATTGCAATGCCGATCCATGTTGAATTTGATCGCCCAAAACGATGAGCTAATCGAGAATTGAATGCTCCAGCCAGAATCGATGCGATGCCGAGTGCTGTGCCGTGAAGGCCAGCGACAGTAAGCGAGGTTCCCTGGTCGGCGCGTAATAGAGGTTGTGAAGGTCCAAAACTTCCGAGGAAGATATTGACGCAGACAGTTTGGAGTGCGACCGTCCAAAAATAACGGTCGCGCTTTATCTTATGAGTCACTCTTAGAGGTTTGAAACGACGAAGTCGATCGATGCTGTAAGTGCATCAATATCGGCTGGGTCAATTGCAGGGAACATACCAATACGAAGCTGGTTCTTACCAAGCTTGCGGTATGGCTCTGTATCCACAATTCCATTTGCACGAAGCGCCGCTGCAACTTTTGTTGCATCGATTGAATCGTCGAAGTTAATTGTTCCGACAACCTTTGAACGTTGTGCAGGATCAGTAACAAATGGAGTTGTGTAGCTTGTTTTTTCTGCCCATCCGTATAAACGTGATGCTGAATCTGCGCTACGACCTGCCGCATACTTCAAACCACCATTTGCATTCATCCACTTGATTTGCTCATCGAGCAAGATCAGTGTGACAAGAGCCGGTGTGTTGTAAGTCTGATCGAGGCGAGAATTTTCAATTGCAGTCATCAGATCGAAGAATGCAGGAATCCAGCGTCCGCCAGCCTTGATCTTCTCTGCGCGAGCGATTGCAGCTGGGCTCATCAGAGCAAGCCAAAGACCGCCATCTGATGCGAAAGACTTTTGTGGAGCGAAGTAATAGGTATCGAACTCTTTAGCATCGACAGCTAGTCCACCAGCTGCAGATGTTGCATCGACGAGAACAAGTGCACCATCTGTACCTGCTGGGCGCTTGATATCCATGGCAACACCAGTTGATGTTTCATTATGTGTCAGCGCGTAAACATCGATACCAGCTTCAGCAGTTGCTGTTGGGTGTGTACCTGGTTCAGATTTAATAACTGTTGGTTCGCCAAGGAATGGCGCTTCCTTAGAAGCTGCCGCAAACTTTGATGAGAATTCACCGAAAACTAAGTGCTGTGAACGATCTTCAATCAATCCAAATGTTGCGATATCCCAGAACGCTGTTGATCCACCGTTACCAAGTACAACTTCATAACCTTCAGGTAGTGAGAAGAGTGAAGTTAAACCTTCGCGAACGCTCTTAACAACGTTCTTAACTGGCTTCTGTCGGTGTGATGTTCCAAGAATGTATTCGCTACCTGGCGCAATCAGTGCGGCAAGTGATTCTGGGCGAATCTTTGAAGGGCCACATCCGAAACGTCCATCGCGTGGCTTGAGGTTCTCAGGGATAATAATTTCTGCGCTCATGTGCCAAGACTACGGGTAGAAGCGCCCAAGCTCCCAATCAGAATTTACATTTGGCCGCTCATAGCGCAAGCGATCATGCAGTCGTGAGTATCGCCCCTGCCAGAATTCAATACTGATTGGGGTAACGCGATATCCGCCCCAGTGTGGTGGGCATGGAACCGTTGTTCCCTCGGGCCACTTCTCGGCAGCTCCTTGATATCTCTGCTCTAACTCTTCACGAGATGCAAGGGGCGCAGATTGCGCAGATGCCCATGCACCAATCTGTGAACCCCATGGACGCGTTGCAAAGTAATCTTCAGATTCTGAACGTTCAATCTTTTCTGCAAAGCCAACAATCGAAACTTGTCGCTCCATCGCATACCAAGGAAAGAGAAGAGTTACTTGAGTATTTAAATCAATCGCTTGCGCTTTACGAGATGAGTAATTGCTAAAGAATGTAAATCCACCTTGCGAGACATCTTTCAATAAGACGGTACGAGTTGTTAGTGCGTCGGCGCCATGCGCATCGCTGCCTACAGTTGTCAGGACCATCGCATTTGCCTCGACGATAAAGTCATTTGCGGCAGCTTCACTGAGCCAGAGATGGAAGGTCTCGAAGGGATCGGCAGGCAGAGATTCCAGGCCGACCTCGCCGTACGACCTGCGCATTGCCCGAATCGCATCCCGTTCCATTTTGCTCATAGGTGTATCGAACCTCACTTTCGTCATGAGTGCATCCCCTGACCCCGCGGTGGTCAGCACCCCTGTTCTAGGTGCAGAATTGCCCCAACAATCACGAAGGAGCCAGACGTGTCAGATGATTTCAAGCCAGGTCTTGAAGGCGTAATTGCATTCGAATCAGAGATTGCAGAGCCAGATAAAGAAGGTAGCGCTCTTCGTTACCGCGGCGTTGATATCGATGATCTTGTTGGTCGCGTTTCATTTGGAAACGTATGGGGACTCCTTGTTGATGATGAATTTAATCCAGGACTTCCAAATGCAGAGCCATTCCCACTTCCTGTTCACTCAGGTGATGTTCGCGTAGATATTCAATCTGCAATTGCAATGCTTGCACCATCATGGGGATTTAAGCCACTTCTTGATATCTCTGATGAAGAAGCACGCAGCAACCTTGCACGCACATCAGTCATGGTTCTTTCATACCTTGCACAATCTGCTCGCGGAATCTTTGCCAATCCAGTTTCTGAAGCAGCTGTCGATAAGGCGCACACAGTTGTCGAGCGCATGATGATTCGTTGGCGCGGAGAACCAGATCCACTTCACGTTCGCGCAATTGATGCTTACTTTGTATCAGCCGCAGAACACGGAATGAATGCATCAACATTTACAGGTCGTGTAATCGCATCAACTGGCGCAGATGTGTGTGCTGCACTCTCAGGTGCAATCGGTGCGATGTCAGGTCCGCTTCACGGTGGAGCTCCATCACGCGTGCTTCATATGATTGAAGAAGTTGAGAAGACAGGTAATGCAGAGGCGTATGTAAAGGGACTCCTTGATCGCAAGGAACGTCTTATGGGCTTTGGTCACCGGGTCTATCGCGCAGAAGAGCCACGCGCTCGCACACTTCGTCGTACAGCTAAAGAACTTAATGCACCACGTTATGAAGTTGCTGAAGCACTTGAAAAGGCTGCGCTTAAGGAACTTCGCGAGCGTCAACCAGATCGCGTACTTGAGACTAACGTTGAATTCTGGGCTGCAATCATCCTTGATTTTGCAGAAGTTCCAGCGCCACTCTTTACATCGATGTTTACAGCAGCTCGCACAGCGGGTTGGTCTGCACACATCCTTGAGCAGAAGCGCACAGGTCGCTTGATTCGTCCATCAGCTCGCTACGTCGGAAAGGCTTCACGTAAGCCTGAAGATGTAAAGGGCTGGGATGCAAGCGTCGAGCAGCTACACAAGTAGTTCATGACTCTCGTACGAAACATCATCTGGTTTCGTCGTGACTTACGAATTGGTGATCACCCTGCGCTCTTAGAAGCGATTAAAAATAGCGACGAAATCGTGCCGCTCTTTATTCTCGATAACGCGCAAATTGAAGAAGCTGGCGCGAAGTTACTTGCCTATATGGGCCAATCACTTCGTGCACTTGATGAATCACTGGGAAATAAACTTCACATTATTGAAGGCGATCAAGTCGAAGTCCTTAAAGATCTGATTGCGCGCTACAACGTCAAAGAAGTTCATATCTCTGATGAATATGAACGCTATGGCGCAGCACGCGATGCACGAGTAGAAGCTGCAGGAATTCCACTTGTTCGCACCGGAAGCCCGTATGCAGTAAAGCCTGGTCGCGTTGTAAAGCCAAGTGATGCAACTCCTTACCGCGTCTACACACCTTTCTATCGCGCATGGCGCACACATGGATATCGCGGACCGGTTGCTGCGCCGAAAGAGATTAAGGCGCCAACTCCACCTGCTGAATATCGAAACTTTCCTGACTTTCCATTTCCAGATGGAGTTCAGGTAATCGAGGCAGGCGAAGCTGCTGCGCTGCGCCGCTTCAAAGAGTTTAAGAAGAAGGGCCTCGATCGCTACGACGAGAATAGAAATTTCGCGAGCATCGATGGCACTTCAAAGATGAGCACATATCTAAAGTTCGGTGAAATCCATCCGCGCACACTTCTTGATGGTTTAGATGAAACGAAAGCACAAGATACTTTCCGCAAAGAGATTGCTTGGCGCGAGTTCTATGCCGATGTTCTCTTTAATAATCCCGACACGGATACTCAGTACTACGCAGCGAAATTTAAAGAGATGCGTTATGACAAGCCAGGAAAGCAGTTCCAGGCATGGTGTGAAGGAAAGACTGGCTACCCATTTGTCGATGCTGCAATGCGCCAGTTACTTGTCGAAGGTTGGATGCATAACCGCACTCGCATGGTGGTTGCCTCATTCTTAGTTAAAGATCTGCACCTTGAGTGGCAGCTTGGTGAGCGCTTCTTTGCGCAGCACCTCGTTGATTATGACGTTGCATCCAATGCACATGGCTGGCAATGGACCGCGGGCACAGGTACCGATGCTTCCCCGTATTACCGCGTCTTCAATCCCATCGAACAAGGCCGCCGCTTCGATGAAAATGGCGATTACATTCGTAAATATGTTCCCGAACTTGCTCACTTAAGCGGTGCGGAGATTCACGAGCCATGGCTGTTTCTTGATGGATATTCACACGATTATCCGGAGCGCATCGTGGATCACGCAGTTGAACGAATTGAATCGCTCGAACGTCTGAAGGAAATCAAGGCCGATAAGCCCGAAAAACCTGAGTAACTTTTGCAGTTGCTAATTACTTGCAACTTTACTTTAGATTGTGCCTTCTCTATCTTTCTCTCAACCGAGAAGTAAGGAGTCACAATGTTCTTCACAAAACGTCGCATTATTGACTTCTGTCGCGTAACAAGCACAAGCTGCTGACTTTATAGCGCCTTCGACCTAATTTAATTTTTAGCTTTTTTAAACCAACCAACTAATTTAAAGGGATAACTATGTCAACGTTAAGAAAAGTAATTACAGGTACAGCAATTGCTCGCCTTTTGATCAGCACTGGAGCACTTCCGGCGCAGGCAGCACCAAAGAATCAGGCACGTGCAGTTGCACAAGCTGATTGGCTAGAAAAGAATCTTGATAATCCAAAGGTTCGTATCATCGAAGTAAGCACTGAACCAGGTCTCTACGAACGCGGTCACATTAAGAACTCAATCAAATTTACTTGGCACACAGATCTCGTTGATACCGTAAATCGCGACATCATCAGCGGAAAGAACTTCAGCAAGCTAGTACAGAAGGCTGGCATCAGCGATGACACAACTGTTGTTCTCTATGGAGATAAGAACAACTGGTTCGCTGCATGGGGCGCTTGGATTTTCAATATCTACGGTCAGAAAGATGTTCGAGTCCTAGATGGTGGACGCGTTAAGTGGGAGAAGGATGGCCGTGCACTTACAACAGCTGTTCCTACATTCTCAGCAGGTAACTTTGTTGCTAACAAGGCAGATAAATCACTTCGTGCAACTTTGATCAACGATGTTCTTCCAGTAGCAAAGAAGCGCGTAAAGGCTGATCTCATTGATATCCGCGGTGCAGATGAGTTCAACGGCAAGATCTTCGCAGCTCCTGGCTTCCAAGAGCTTGCAGTACGTGCAGGTCACATTCCAGGTGCAATCAATATCCCTTGGGGTGCAAATGTGAATACAGATGGAACATTTAAGACTGTTGCAGAGCTCAAGAAGCTTTACGCAGATAAGGGTGTAGATGGAAAGCAGAACATCATCACTTACTGCCGCATCGGTGAGCGCTCGTCACTTACATGGTTCGTTCTTAGCGAAATCCTTGGATATGAAGTTAAGAACTACGACGGATCATGGACAGAGTACGGAAACTCAGTCGGTGTCCCAATCGTTAACAATGCAGGAACCATTTGGGGAGCTGCGTAATTAATACTCAAAGTCAGGTAGAGAAGGGCCTCGGGAATCCCGGGGCTCTTCTTCCTGCCTTCACTAAAGCTGAAAAGATGAGAACAGCTATTTCAGCCACTGTCATCGTTGCTCTACTTGGTCTTGCCTTCTATCTCTCATCAACTGAAAGCGCTGGCACTGCGCCAATCTCATTGCTTATCGGAGTAAGTCTCGGACTACTTCTCGAACGTGGGCGTTTCTGTTTCTTCTGTATCTTCCGTGATGGAATTGAAGATAAGAACACAACTCCATTTCTCTCTGTCTTGGTTGCAATCGCAACCGGCGCAATTGGCTACGCAATTATCTTTGGCCAATTTCTTCCAGATACGACATCTGATCGCCTTCCACCTGCAGCGCATATCGGACCAGTTAGTTGGGTCTTAGCGGTAAGCGCATTTACATTTGGTATTGGTATGGCTTTATCTGGTGCATGTATCAGCGGCCATCTCTATCGACTCGGTCAGGGTTACTTACGTGCAATCCCTGCGCTAATCGGAACACTCATTGGTTTTGTTCTCGCATTTCTTACTTGGAATTGGCTCTACCTTCGCGCAGTAGCTGACGCTCCGACTATTTGGCTGCCACATTACTTTGGCTACACAGGTTCGCTGATTCTCACTCTTGCAGTTCTACTTGCAATCGCAATCTTTGCGATTCGTAAAGGAACTTCATCAGAGCCAATCAGAACTGCGCCTCTCGAAGTAATTTCGCTCAAGGCAACGCTTCGTAAGTTGATCTTCGAGCGTTGGAGCCCAATTACAACTGGTGCGTTAGTTGGAATCGTTGGAATGGTTGCCTATCTTCGCGTTGAACCACTTGGCGTTACCCGCCAATTAAGCACACAGGCTCGCACTTTGATGAGCGATAACAATATTGGCCCAGAATCAATCCTGGGTCTAGATCGCATGGCTGGATGTATCGCAGTTGTCTCAAAGACGATTACCAATAATGGATGGCTTGTTATTGGTCTTGTAGGTGCATCATTTGCAGCAGCACTCGCCGGCGGAAGATTTAAGCTCTCGAAGTTAACTCCAAAGAATTCATCAACAGCGCTACTGGGCGGAGTTCTCTTAGGTTGGGGTTCAATGACATCCCTTGGTTGCACAATCGGTGTTCTCTTATCGGGAACTCAAGCATTTGCGATATCAGGTTGGGTCTTCTTCATCTTTGTATTCCTCGGAAGCTGGGTTGGAATTAAGGCGAAGTTACATACGATTTAATTTAGACTGGATTTGATGTAACGACCCCAACCTTATTTCGCTTCGCCTCGTACATCGCAGCATCTGCACGTTCCAATAAGTTGGAGCTTCCATCATTATGGGCATGGCCGATACTGACGCCGATTCTTATTGATTGCCCGCGGATGAGAAATGGATACGAGAGCGTTGCCTGCAGGGCATAAGCAGCTTCTAACGTTATTTCGTAACTTCCATTAATCAGAACTCCGAATTCATCCCCGCCCAATCGAGCAAGTACAGCACCCGTTGGCAGAGATCTGCTAAAGCGTTGTGAGACCTGCTGCAGAATTTGATCACCAAATTCATGGCCGTATTGGTCGTTGACTGGCTTAAAGTCATCAAGATCAAGAAGCAAGAGCGCACCCTCAGTTTTTGAATACATCGCAAGTTCTGCGACTAAGCGCCTGCGATTAGGCAGCCCTGTTAACTCATCGGTGCGCGCAAGAACTTTCTCCTCACCCAAATTACGAGCCTGCCTAATAACAATTGTCATTCGAATAAATGCCAAGAAGAGAGTCGTGATCGTTGGAATCAGAATATAAATTGAGAACAATCCTGGTCGCAGCGCACTCAGTGCGAGCAACGTTGGGCTGATAAAGATGGAAAGTGCAATAAATACTGGATGAATGGTTATATCAATCTCACTCTTACCTTGTGGGTACCAGAACGATGTAGCAATCAGAGCAATACCCAAGAGCCATCCGTCATCAATTACTTGACCAAAGACGTATCTGTTATTGACGGCAAGCCACAGAAAGAATAAATCAGTTGCGCTGAAGGCTGCGATACCGAGAAACAAGAACGCTGCACGCATCTGAATGCGGTGTGTAACCAGTGCAATTGCTGCAAATGTGAGCAGCAGAAGGTCCGAAACTGGAAAGAGAAGCGCGAAGAATTGATCGCGGATATCGACGAAAGAGTCGGGGAATACTCGCGATAGAAAGAGCACAGTTGCAATCGATGAGATACCTAGCGCAAAGATAATTGAATCAAGAAGTTCAATCGGATTAAGTCTTCTTCCTCGCGAAAGCGTCCTGGGAATCGCAATCATCAGGAGCGGGTAGAAGAGGACATAACTTAGCTGTGCGATGAAGCGTGAACTATCGGGCAGTGGATAGAAATCTCCATAGCTATTGATAAGCGACCCGACGCCCCAGAAACCAATGGCTAGTGCGCCCGTTGCAATTGCGACTGGGTCATTACTGAGAGGTGCCTGAGTGATTGATGCAATTGCTGCTATCCATATTGCGTTGTAGAGAATGAGATCGATAAGAATCGAGTTCTGTGAAGTGACCACTTTGAGCAGAATATGTAGCGCTAAGAGCGATGCAGGTAACCATCGATTGAGGCGGTACATCTAGAAATTAAATACAGAAGGCTTCCCCTAATGAATAGGGGAAGCCTTACTTGTAAAGCCGTGTGGGGGAGTTAGAAGCCCTTCTTGCAGAGCAGGTTCGCAGAACCACGTGCCTCTGTGACGCTCTCCTTGAAAGTTTCAGGAGCAGATGAAATCAATTCACGCTTAGCTTCGAGGTCCTTTACCTGCGCAGTTAGCTTTGACTTTGAGCCGCTCAAAACGAGGACTGCATTAGCAAGCTTAGAAAGCGCTGTTGCTAGCGCTTGCTTCTCGGATGCAACTGTCGCTGCATTCATAGCCGCTTGTGATTTCACAACCTGTGCTCGAGCATTCTCGTAAGCAGTTGTGACGCTCGCAAGTGCAGTTACTGCCTTCTGGTATTCGACATCTAGTTCTGCAACTTGTTCTGATGAATTTGCAACCGACTTACGAGCCTTAACAGCTGCATTGAATTGAGTGATTGCTGTGAGACATTCAGTTGAGAGCCATGTCAGCTTTGAATTCTTGACCATGGTGTTCTTCGCACAACGGTACCTAAAGCCAGAGACAGTTGTCGTTGCGCCAGCCTTAGAACACGCGACACCGTTACTGATCTTTGCAGCAGCTGCAGGTGAGACGTTGATTCCACCTGAGATGAATGCTGCAGAAAGTACAGCGATTAAGAGTTTGCGAGCCATGACTAACCTCCGTTGAATATTTGCCAAGGATATCTACTCACTCTGCATTTTCCGCATAAACAAGCGTGATTGAGCATAGAAATTCGTGTGAATTCTTGGTGCGAAAAGTCAGTGTATGATTGGGCCATCGAAGCATCCCGCATCGATGTACTTCCCCCCAAAGTGCGCCAGATGGCCACTTACTTGCGAGTCTTATCAAGACCCTGATTGCCCTAGTTCACTAAGTTGAATTAGCTGGATGATCTAACCGAGACGCGCTTGTCGTCTCGATTGGTGTCTATTTTCATGTCTCTACAAACACGTACTGCCGCGCCCGGAAAAGCTCGTCGCGCCGCAAAAGGAAAGCCCCGCCACACAACAGCTCAGAAGGCAGCGCGTAAAGCAGTTGTCTCAAAGCCTGCTGCTCGCGGAACTGCAAAGCGCAGCGAATCATCAAAGGCTGCAGCAACCGCAAAGCCAACAACTAGAAGTACTTCTAAATCAACAACCACTCGTTATTCAGATCGCGAGACTGTAACGAAGAAGGAAGTTCGTTTAGCTGATCGCTCAAAGCTTCGTGCGCAACGTTTCCAGGAGCGCACAGCATCAAAGTCAAAGCACATTGAAGGAGCTCCTAAGGGAAATCCAAAGCAGAGCCGTGAAGAGCGCACCTTTGAAAAGCCAAAGAAGGCATTCAAACCAACAACATCGCGTACTCCTGATTCACGACCATCGAAGCCAGTATCACGTGCAGCGAAGTTCGTTGAAGATCGTGCAGAGCGCGCATCACGTCCGTTCCGCCCAGATCGTCCAGAGCGTCCAGCTGCATCAGATACACGTCCAACAAATCGTCGTGAAGCTGTAAAGGCGAAGATTGCACGTAGTGAAGATGGCCGTCCAAACTTTATTCCGCAGAAGCGCGAAAAATTTAATCCAAGCGCGCCACGTAAAGCAGCTCCTCGTAAAGCTGCTCCATCTCGTGATCTCGAGACTTCACAGCGTCCAGCACGCGATCGCCGTAACGATTCACCTGCATATGCTCGTGATGATCGTCGCGCATCGAAGACTCATTCAAATGCAGCAACAGATTTTGGTGCAGATGACAATTACATTTCGGTAAATCTTGCTGATGCAAACCTTGTTGAAGCAACACCACTTACTGAAGTAACTACAACTTTCCGCGATCTCGGAATTGCACCAGCGCTCGCAAATGCGCTCAACGCACAGGGAATTACACATCCATTCCCAATCCAGATTGCAACACTTCCAGATGCACTTGCAGGCCACGACATCTTGGGCCGAGGACAGACTGGTTCAGGAAAGACTCTTGCATTTAGCCTTGCGCTCCTTACAAATATCTCAAATAAAGTCGCGCGCCCACATAAGCCACTGGCTTTAATTTTGACTCCTACTCGCGAACTTGCGCAGCAGATTGACGAAGTTCTTCGTCCACTTGCACGCGCAGTTGGTCACGAGTCAGTAGTTATCGCAGGTGGAATGCCTTATGCAAAGCAGATTACTGCAATGCGTAAAGCAACAGCAATCTTGGTCGCTACCCCTGGTCGCCTTATCGATCTCTTGAATAAGAATGAAGTTCAACTCGATCAACTTCAGATCACTGTTCTTGATGAAGCAGATCAGATGGCAGATATGGGATTCCTTCCTGTAGTTAAGGAGATCCTCGATCAGGCACATCTCGATGGTCAGCGTCTTCTCTTCTCAGCAACTCTCGATCGCGGTGTAGATTCATTGGTTCGTCAGTACTTGAAGAACCCAAAGACTCACTCACTTCAGAATGACCGTGCATCAGTTTCAACAATGGAACACCATGTTCTGCAGATGCACCCTGGCGATAAAGATGACATCACTTCACAGATTGCTGCGCGTAACGGAAAGACAATTCTCTTCGTTAAGACTCAGCGCGGTGCAGATCGTCTAGCTGACAAACTTGCCAATGCTGGTGTTCCTGTCGGAGCGCTTCACGGTGGAAAGTCACAAGCTGTTCGTACTCGCACACTTGCACTCTTTAAGGAGCAAGAGAACTCAGCGCTCGTTGCAACAGATGTTGCAGCACGCGGAATCCACGTTGATGGAATCTCACTTGTTGTGCACGTCGATCTTCCACAAGATCACAAGGATTACCTACACCGTTCAGGTCGTACAGCTCGTGCTGGCGAATCAGGAACTGTAGTTACCTTGTCTTCTTCAAAGAATTCACGTGCAGTATCAGGACTTCTCTCACGCGCAGGTGTGACTCCGAAGTTCCATGATGTTCGTCCATTGGATGAGAAGCTCATGGTCATTACTGGTGCACAAGAGCCATCAGGTATTCCTTATGTCCCCCCTATCGTTGAACGTAAGAGTTCTTCGGGTGGATCACGCTCTGGCGGCGGAAATCGTCGCGGTGGTAGCAGTGGTGGATACCGTGGTGGCAATAGCCGCCGTGGCCGTTAATTAATTAACGCTGCTTCTTTCGTACATTCATTCCTATTTGGCGTACAAACTTTCTTGGAACAGTTGAGATAACTGCGACAAGAAGTTTGTATTGCCATCCAGGAATACTTACCGGCTTATTGGCCACAGCATCGTTCCAAGATTGCTCAACTAATTTATCTGAGTTAAGCCACATAAATCCGGGAAGCCCCTTCATCTTCATGCGCCCGCGCTGATGAAATTCCGTACGCGTAAATCCAGGGCAGAGCGCTGAAACCTTTACACCGCTAGATGCCAACTCTGTATTCAGTGATTCAGAGAGCACGGTCAGATAAGACTTTGAAGCGCTATATGTTCCACCTGCGATAAAGCTTGCCACTGATGAGACATTGATGATTGTGCCGGAATTACGTTGCTTCATTCCAGGAATAACTGTGTGCATCAAACGCATTGGAGTGCGAATAAGCACATCAAACATCTGCTGCTCAGCTACTAATTCACTGGCGCTAAATGCTTTATTGATTCCAAAGCCTGCATTATTAATCAACACATCAATCTCATAGGTCTTGATGTAATCCTCGACAGAGGCACAACCTTCATTCGTTGATAGATCTGCAGGAAGTACAAATGTCTGCACGCCATACTTTTCACGAAGACCCGCTGCGCGCTCATGAAGACGAGCTTCATCGCGCGCAACGAGTACGACGTTATAACCCTTAGACGCTAGTAACCGAGTGAAACTTTCACCAATTCCAACTGTTGCACCAGTTACGAGCGCCCATTGAGCCATCTAAGCCACGATTCCTTTCGGATCTTCTTCGCGGATATGCCATGAAGATCCGTACTCCTTAATTAAATCAAGGAAAGGTTGTGCTGGGAACCACTCTGGACCAGAAATTCCTTCAGGTTTCCAGGTGCCATTTGCAATCAGTTCCATTGCAATAAGTGGATTAAGTGCGGTCTGCCATACAACTGCTTGGTTACCGTAATTATCCATAGACCATTTGTTATCTACAACGTTATAGATATAGACAGCTTTTGGCTTTCCTAATTTATCAAGACCCTTAACGAGCGTTCCTGCACATGTCTTTCCATGCATCAGATCACCGATAGTTGCTGGGTCCGGCAAGATTGAAGCAAGTAAGTCACGTGGAGAAATCTCTACGTTTCCAACTTTTACCTTCTCCTTCTTATCCATTCCAAGTGTGTGAATCGTCTTTAAGGTCTCGATAAATTGCGCACCAAGTCCATATTTAAATCGAACTTGCTTCGCCTTTACCTTCTGCGGAATCAGAACTACTTCCTCATGTTCCACGTTGACGCACTCAACTGGTCCGATACCTTCAGGGAAATCGAAAGTTTCGAGTTCGCTAAATGGTTCTGTTGTGTACCAACCGCGACCTTCTTCGAAGATCAGTGGGGGATTGAGACACTCTTCAATAGTTGTCCAAATGGAAAATGATGGAGCAAAGTCGAAACCATCAACTGTCAGGTTTGAACCATCCATCACAGCTAAGTAATCGATACGAGAGAAGAGTTCATCCTGCGCATAGCGAGCAAAGACATCGCTCATGCCAGGTTCAATTCCCATACCAACGACTGCATAGATACCTGCATCGCTCCAATTCTTCTGACGTGCAAATTGCTCGTCACCTAACTTCACACCAGGTTTATTCATTGGATCTTCAGGGTGTGGCTTTGAAAGACTCATCGCCATATCCATGTAATTAACTTTCTCTTCTTCACATGCCAAGAAGATAGGCATTACAAAACGCGGATCTACCGCGTTCACGACAATATCGGGAGCTGCTTTACGAATGAGAGCGCGAATATCGTTCACATCAGAGGCATCCACCTCCTCCGCAGAGAATCGTGGGTCATTTACCTTTGTTACGGCTGCTTGAGCGCGGGACAGACTGCGATCTGCAAGGACCATTGAAGTAATAAATGGTCTACGTGATGCGATATTTGCGATTGCACTGCCAACTCCGCCTGCGCCGATAACGAGCGCTTTCATGGGTGGCCTCTCATATTTGTTCTAACGCACTTCGTGTAAGTGTGTTTAGCGAAGGTTAGTCCTACCGATAACCTTTGCCAAGCACGTTCACTATGTGAAGGTGCCCACGTCCCCGTAGCTCAGTGGATAGAGCAACCGCCTCCTAAGCGGTAGGTCGCCGGTTCAACTCCGGCCTGGGACACCAGTATGTAGCAATACTTTTTCATGTTTTTCTGATGTTTTTGACCAACCGTTTTCATTTCTTCCCACATCTTTTTCCACGCACATCCCGTATGTATTTCAAGCCGGAATGAGCACAATCGTAGGAATGACGTATAACCAAAATCCCTTCCTAAGTTTCGATCAGTTGCTTACGCAGCTTATAGACGCTCATATGGAAGAAGATGTCGAACACCTAGTTTGTGAAGCCTGCGATGCGCTATATGAAGCCTTCTCTCGCAATGGCCGATGTGGGGAATGTGCCTACTGTGCCGCCTGTTGCCAGCATCCTGTCCCTATGTTCTGGTGGAAGCTCTAAATATGCGATTCGCGGTATTGGAAGGAGCTCGGACGAGGTCACCGTTTAACTACATGGATCAACTAATCTCAAAGAAAGATATTCAGGACATCTTTTCAATCAGCAAGTCGACGGCACAGCGGTGGGTACGAACTCCAGGCTTTCCAGAGGCATATGCGCTCAATAGTCGTGTCCTTCGATGGGAGCGACTAGATGTGGAAGCATGGTTTCTAACAAAAGTATCTACCCCACCTGTTGTGCGAACTGTAAGTAAAAAAGTTAATGGCCAAATCGTGATTGATGGCGTTGTAATCAGGGGAGTGATGTAATGGCGGTTTCGAAGAATCGACGTTCAGCAACGGGATATACGGATCATGGAGTCAGACTTACCGACCCAACAGACGCCAAGCCTTATTACCGAATCACTTGGGTCGAGGGAGGAAAGCGCCGAGAAACAACCGCTTCATATCAAGGTGATGCTCTCCTTAAAATGGCATCAATTGAGAAGCGACTATCTGTCACTCACGGAGAACGCTCACTACAAACCGTCGCAGAGATGGTTCACGCATACATAAATCCCAAAAAAGGCGATTACTCACGCAAGACGTGGAACAAAAAACACACTCGTAATATCAGGAACTTGCTAAACCAAAGACTGGTCGCAGAGCTTGGAAAAAAGCGCTGTGCTGATCTTACTTTGGATGACTTGAAGGAGAGTCTCTCAAAGGTCACGACTGCTTCTCTCGCGGAGCATTATGGAAGCGCGCTTGGAACTCTGGTCAGTTGGGGGTATCGGGAAGATTGGATTCTGAAAGATCCGAGCAAGTGGACCAAAGAACTTAACATGTTGCGTGATCGAATAAAGAGTGAAAAGCGAAAGAAGAACGCAGTCGTTGCCGGTGAATCAAGCAAGTTTGTTTCAAAGAAAGATATCCCATCAGCTAGTGATGTGGACAAACTTGCGAAAGCAACAGTAGAAGTAACAGGTATCTGGTGGTACGAACTTCTTGTAAATCTCGCGGCATATTCAGGTGCTCGTGATGGTGAGATTTTCGATCTGGACGTTGATGATGTTGATCCAATTGCGCGGATTATGAATATTGAAACTCAACGACTCGATGACGGTGGCAACTTAAGCCAAGAGCTTCCAAAGTGGGACACAGTGCGGACAACAACTTTTGTGGAAAGAACCCCAATGGGTTACCCACTTGCGGCACAACTACAAAGACGCGTGAATGAACTTAAAGGATTGGATATTCGCGGGAAAAAGGTCGAAGATATCGAGATTCCGGTTTTACAGAATAGTCAGCAACGATTACTTCTCTTTCCAAATACGCAGGGTGGATGGAACAGCAACAGCAACTTCGCAAAGCGTGTGCGGTTGCCTGCTCAAAAAAAGGCTGGGTGGAAGAAAGCTAAAGATGGTAAGTACCTTTGGAATTTCCACTCATTAAGACACGTGTTTTGCTCACACATGATCAGCGACTTAGGTTGCGCACCAATCGATGTGTCAATCGCAGCAGGGCACAAAAATCTATCGACCACGCTCGAAATGTATGTGGGTAATTCCGAGGGTGCTATAGATCGCCTAAGAGCAAGCTCGGCATTTTCCAAGGTGGCGAAAAGTAAGCCAGTAGGGAGAAAGTCGAAGTAACAACAAAAGTTGTGAAAGAACTTTTCCTTCGTGACAATGGAGTTTTAGCTTGGACATTTTCTAGAGAGCCCAGAGAGGGTTCGCAAACTCTAGGAGGTCCGAAATGGCCACAATTCAAGAACGAGCTGGCATGAGCTTCGATCATGTATTTAACGCAGTCCGCTTGCTTGAAGTTGATAAGAACTCATTAGCAATCGCGAGAGATCAGAGAGGCGCGGTGATCCTCGACGGCTTAATGCGTGGAGCGGTTGTGAAAGCTAATGGACCCGAGGTTGTTTACGCCTTAAACCTCACCTTTGCGCGAGGGTGGGCATCAGCGCATGGATCCCTTGCTATTGGCGAAGGACTTGCGCGACTAATCGAAGAGGTGATTGTGCTTACGGAAACTCAGGCGAAGCACGCCGCAAAGCTCCTATGCGAGAAACTTAACGTCGACTTTGATACCCATATGAACGAAGACTCAGAAGTCATAGTTCCTTTCGCCATTTACTACCTGCGAGAAGAAAACGGCTTTGACGAAGCACTAACCGAGACCTTGGATAGCGGGATCTTCTAAGTCAAAGTCACTCAAGTTCTAGAGACGTTTAGAACTTGAGTGTGACTTTTGTAGTCTGCTTATATTTGGCGGTAAGAACTTTCAAAGCTGCTCTGAAGTCAGGCTCGTTAGTGAATGCGTTTCCTACAAGACCATTGAACGACTTAGCCGCCGCCATTGAGTACTTGCTAGCAATCGAATCTCCAGCGACTGCTAGCTTGTTAACTTTGATGATTGAGTCAATGGTTCTAAAAGTCCACTCACCTGTCCAGGCTTCGTCGGCTATCTGGTCGACCATCTGTCGGTTGTATTCAAACTTGAAAGCAATTGAGAACGCGGTATCAAAATTCGCTGAATCCTTGGAGGCACGTTTTGTCGCCAGAAGTGCGAGGTTAGCTGCCGTTTGCTGCGCCTCTAATTGAGTCTTAGCTGTCTCATAGGCTTCATCAAGATCTGCCAGAGCATTACTGCGAACCAAATTTGCGGCGGCAACGGCGTTGTCACGTTTTGTTTGTGCTGCTGTTCGCGCCTTGCCGTTCTTTTGAGTTAGATCAGCAACGTTCCCAGTTTCGGTCGCTATTGCCAAGCGACTTGAGTCGAACACACTTTGATTAACCGGAACGAGCCACCCGTTTGAAACCGCATAAAGCAAGTCTTTGTTATCAGCACTGATTACAGAGATCTTTGCGACCTCACCCGGTTGCCAGTCCTCTCCACCCACTGTGTTCTTGCTTGTGGTCTTTGTAGAGATATCTCCAGGCCGTGGGAGGTTGTTTACATTTGAGCAGTACCGCTTGGCTATTTCCATCCACCCTGCCCCAGCCGGCAATGTGGTTTCCGGACAAATCAGTAGTGAGTAGACACGATCTGCGTTCTGCCAAGAGAAGAGTGATTGCTGGATTTTGAGACTGCTGTTATTTGTAAATAGAGTCTTTGCGGCTTCGAGTCTTTGGTTCGCAGAAGTTATCTGAGGTAAGTAAAGAGTTGTCGCAGCTTCAAGTTCTTGAGCAAGTAAAGCATCTGCTGCTTTCGTTGCTGTACCTAATGCGTCATCAAGAGCGGAAACATCTGATTCATATTTTTGATCCAGCTCATCTATCGAATTGGTCGCGGTACTTAACAATGACTTGAACGCGGCCGTTACTGAGGTTGCCTTCGGTGCTGCCGTGGCAGGAGACATAACTAGAAGTGAAGTGCTTATGGCTAACATGAAGACCAGTTGTTTTCTCATGTTACTTAGGATAGCCCTGCCCAGTGACAAGGAAGATTTGGATTTAGCCGATTGAGTACTGGTCCCTGAATTGAGCGTCAAATGACCATCTCTACGCCTCAGTCAGTGTTGGACACAGCTGCGCAAGCATCAACTGGTTCTCCAAGTGTGCGTAGCGTGTAGGTGCTTGGGTGAAGTTCCGAGTTCCATCTTTTCGCTCCGTCGAAGAAGCCGACCCATACTTCCGCACCGTTGGGGCATGAGACAAAAACGCGATCGACTAAATCTCCATTCTGTGTCAGGCGAAAGACCCGGAAACCGGTAATGCCGCTTACGACAGTTGCCGTTCGAAATAGGCCTCGGTTCGCGGCAATCAAAATGGAGGTCGGATCCAGTTGGACAATGGCAATCGTCGTGGAAGTCGCAGATGGGGCAATTGAAGTCCAGGGCGCCGCGAGCTTGCTAGGTGGGGTCTCCTCCCAGGGAATCGGAACCCCGAACTGAAACGCTTTTGGGGAAGGTGAAGTCGTCGGTTTTGGTGTCGTTTTGGGGCTATTTGGTTCAGAAATCGCAGGTTTACGAGGGTTTTTCAAAGTTGGACTCGGCAAAGGGTCCAATGTGGGGTCCGGTGCCTCTGGAGTGAGGTCCTGTGTTACCGACGGTGAATCGATAGTAACTTGAGGTGATTTTGATGGCTTTGGTGCTGATTTTGACGCACACCCCGTCAACATAAATATGAAGACAAGTACGAATAACAACGGAGTTTGAATTGCTTGTATTGATTTTCTAATTCTGATCCTCTCCTGGCAAGTAAGTATCAACTGGCTTCATTCGTTCCCATACTTCCTCAGCAATTTGCTCAGGTGTGTATCGGAACCATCCTTCATTGTCTCGGGAACTCATTGCGATTTCGATAGCAGCATCGAGCCACTCGTCGGGTATCCAGTCGTACATTGGCGGTATTGAGCGAACACGAAGTTGCCGTAAAGCTACGACGCAATCGAACGCATCGGCTGAGAACAACCAAGCGTGATGTTTTGGATGTGACATGAACTCCTTTCATTAGTTCACTAGTAATAGTGCTGATTGCTCTTGGCATTACATACACACCAAATAGAAAAACCCCCGCTAGACCATCTAGCGGGGGTTTCTTCTAACGTAATTCGAGCAGTAGTGGCTTATAGAACATCACACGTATGTGGTTCGGCGGACACTTGCTCTCTCGGGATAACCGTTTTATTACATCCAACATTCCTTTCAGTACATAACGGTCTTTAGTTACAGGACTGTCTAGTAACTGTTGTATGTCGATGTAATACCAGTCTTCCGTGCCGTCTACATTGAGTTCCTCCTCTCTGTACTCAGGGAGGCGATCAGAAACGACGGTTGCGCCACAATCAATCAGCGCTGGAATCAAGTCGACCTCATCTCCAAAATAGAAGACAGGATCCGAAGGTTCGCCATACCAAAGTGGGTAGGCAGGTTCCCAGGATGAGTTCTCTTCATTGTGTTCGATGATGGTTCTTAGCATTTGATGTTCCTTTCGTTGGCGACCGATTTGATCGCGTATGGGTTGGTAGCTCATACGGTGCGCGCACCAATCAAGAAGACAAGGGGCTTCTGGCTACAACCTGCGGGCTGCTTCTATGGCGCTATCTAGTGGCATCCCATCTCGATAAAGCACGCGGGCCGTAGAGAACTGGCCGTCCTCAAGTCCAAATAATCGCGAGACCAACTGCTGAGTTATGTCCCATTGGTCCTGACAGATATCGAGAAGATGGAGCATCTCCATGCGACGAGTCTCAGTTGAAATCATGTTTCCTTCGCGATCGGTGATGCGTACCCAGACTCGGCCCTGTGGCATCCCATAGACAGAAACACGCAGATCACCTAGCCAGCGGTTATCTCGAACAAACTTCTCTGCCCTCAACTTGATGGGCTCTGGTGGCTTTACTCTGCGGAGTAGGTAATCAACAAACCTAGGTCGTTGTTTTGGAATTAGCTTTTTCTTTTTCATGGTTGTCATGTTTAAGATTGTTACGGTGGACTCAGAACATCCATACGAGCTAGTTCTCTATGTATAGGTGTAACGCTCGAAGTTGAGCGCCACTTGCCAATACGTTTTGCGGGATTCACGCTTGAAAATGGCAATTAGGTTGCCGACCAAAACTCGTTTCAAAATTCTGTGGGATGTGTTGGCCGGCAACCTGTTTTGCTCTTACTTTTTTGTCAAAGAATCTGGTTGTGTTAGCGAGGCGCCCCTCAGTTTCGAACGAGTGGCAAAATCAAAAATCTCAGTAACCCTAGATCCCAAAGAGTTAACCCAATAGCCTAAAACTTCAAGCCCATCGTTCAACTTGCGCTCCGAATCAATACGTTCGAATCTGAGCCAGTCTTTGCCGTCAAAAAGATAAGCGACTTGGCACATGTAGAAGGAACGCAACCAAGACTCCATTGTCCCGAATACTTCAGCATCCATCCCGTCAAAATGCCCATCTCGTTTGAATGATAAACAAATCTCCCTCGAAGGTCGGTAGATTGGGTTTTCGCTTCCGATGTATCGGCCAAGGGAGATCAAGTCTCCCAGGTTTAACAAATCCTCGACTTTTTCTTGGGTGCCGTAGTCGTGTTGAAGAATCGAATAGGTGTTTGATTTATCCGTATCAAAATAAAGCTGGATACCTTCGACACTTCCGTCTTCTTGGAGATTTGCGATTGTTGAGCGGTAGAACATGATTTTGCCTTTCTAGGATCAGGGCGGTTCCCTGTCCCAGAAACTGTGCAGCCCTCTCCAAAAACGGCAATCAGGTAATTTGGCCGACCAGGCAGAAAATGACCATTCAGATCTGAGCCTTATTTGGCGCTGGTTTTACTATCTATAGCCCCCTTCAGCCCCGTATTCTTAGCGCCGTGAGCGAGAAATCGCTGAATCTGTCGGTGCAGGCACATACCTTGGAATAGTCATCACATGTGTTGACGTCCATCAATCGGGAGGGGGGGATATGTCGTCGGTAGATGTGTCACAGCGCCAAGTCAAATCGACTGAGCGAGTTCGTGATTTAGGCGAAGTTTTCACGCCCTCTAACACTGTTCAAGAAATGCTTAACATGCTTCCCGAAAGAATCTGGGGTGTTCATCCATCACCTTCATTTTTGGAACCATCCTGCGGAGACGGGAATTTTCTTGTTGCGATCTTGGACAGAAAGCTACAACGAATTTCTGATGAACTCGAACTAGGGAGACTACCTGCTGGAAACTCGGAAGTAGCGGCTCAATATCACGCACTCGAAGCAATTAGTTCAATCTATGCAGTTGATATTTCTGTCGATAACGTTATTGGTGGACGCCCTGGACATGAAATCGGAGCACGAACGCGGTTATTAGATTTGTTTATCGAGTGGCACGATTTTGAGTTTGCCGAAAAGCCCGACGATATCGCCAGAAATATTCAATCAGCTTCTTGGATTGTTCAGCATAATATTCTTGTAGGCAACATGTTGCCTTTAGATGCTGATGGAAAATCTACCCAAAGAGATAATTTGCCGATAATCGAATATCAATTTGACCCATCGAATCAATCAGTCACTCTTCTAAAGTGCACTCTGGGAGATGTGCTCGAAAATGCTCGCACCGAGATTGGCGATGACTTGATGTTATTTGGCGCAGCCGAGCCAACTGTCTTATGGACTGGTAACGCGTTCGAGATTTTCGATGCCGAACAAACTCTCGCGCCTCGTTTCAAAGGTCCAGTAAGAAATGGTCCGAAGCGGGTTTAATCATGACAAACACATATTCCGCTGAATACCAGCCAGATGTCCTTGAAGTTATTTCAAACCTATCTAACGATGCTGTATTTACTCCTCCCAAAGTAGTTAACGCCTTGCTAGATCTTTTGCCAGAAAAAGTCTGGACTAACCCAGAGCTCAAATGGCTAGATCCAGGTTCTAAAACAGGTGTATTCCCTAGAGAAACTACGAAGCGCCTTATGGTTGGGTTGAAAGATCTAATACCAGACGAGCAATCAAGACTCGAACACATTCTTCGCGAAATGATCTATGCGGTAGCGACAGAAGAAGTAACCGGACTTATGAGCCGTAGAAGCCTCTATTGCTCCAAAGACGCAAGTGGAGAATTCTCCGCCGTAAAGTTCGAAAACCCAATGGGAAATGTTTGGCACGCAAGAACGGAGCATGAGTTTGTCAGTGGAAGATGTTCTATCTGCCAAGGCGCAAAAGAACAACTAGAAATTTTAGGTCGCGACAACAAGGCATATCCATTTATTCATCCATCAGGAAAAGCACGATTTCTAAAGGAGACCAACGTGAATTTTGACGTAATCATCGGCAATCCGCCTTATCAGATGGATACAGATTCCGAAGGAAAGAACGTCAGCTCTTTATACGACCAATTTGTGGATCATGCGATGAAACTAAATCCTCAATACATCGCAATGATTATTCCATCACGATGGATGGCCGGTGGTAGAGGTCTTGATGAATTTCGAGACATGATGCTTACGAATGGCAAGATCCGCGCACTGGTGGACTACCCAGATGCTGGTGAATTATTTCCCAGTGTTGAGATCAAGGGAGGTGTCTGTTACTTCCTTTGGGACCGAGACAATCCAGGAACATGCGAGACGACTACTCATCGCAATAACGATGTATTTGGCCCAGTTACGAGAAAACTTGATGAGTTCGAAATTTTCGTTCGCGATAGTCGTGCGCTTCCGATTTTACATAAGGTGTTAGCCAAGAAAGAATCGTCGTTCGCGGAAATAGTCTCAACGCGTGACGCCTTCGGTCCGGTTTTGTCTTCTAACTTCAATGGGTATCGGAAAAACGATAATCAAAAACCCGGTGATCTGAAGCTCCATATGGTTGTTGGCGGAACTCGTGTAGAAAAATGGGTAGATCCAGAAACCGTCACAAGAAACCACCAGCTCATAAATAAATGGAAACTTCTAGTGCCTAAGGCTGGTTCTGATGGGGGCCAGAAGATCCCCGATGTTGTACTTGGACAACCAATTGTCGCGAAACCTGGCTCTGTTTGTTCCCCGACTTATCTCGTGGTTGGGCCTTTCGCCAATAAAGCTCAAACCGAAAGCGCAGAGTCGTATATCAGAACTCGATTTACGCGCTTCCTACTTTCTTTGAGAAAAATAAGCCAAAACTCAACTGGAAAGAATTATCAATGGGTCCCACAGCAAGAATGGGATCGGACTTGGACCGATAAGGAATTGTTTGAGAAATATGGCCTTACAAAGGCTGAACAGCAGTACATCGAAATGATGATCAAGGAAATGTAAATGGCTATTTCTTTGGTTGATGGCGTCAGACATCCGAAAATTTATGCCTATACATTGGAACAGTACGAAAAGACGCCGTGGAAGGGCCCGCGCAAAGGAGCCGGACTTTTCAAAATTGGATTCACAACTCGTGACGTTCGAGTAAGGATTAGCGAGCAACTCGCACAGGTGAAGATGCCTACCAAAACGGAGCCTCTCCAGCTTTTGGTGGAACCTGCGATCTGTGACGACGAGACAGTGTTTTCTGACCATGATGTACACGCAATCCTTGTAAAAGCAGGATACAAACGCGACCAAGGTGAATGGTTTGAATGCACCCGTGATGAAGTTGCAGCGGCGATACAAGCTGCTCGAGAGGGAAGAAAACTACAAGACTCTCGTCCTATTCCAAGTTTCAATATGCGAAATGAACAATCAGATGCAGTGCAAAGAACTGCGAGTTATTTCCGAACCCATGCACGTAAAGCTGGAGAGAAAGCCCCAGATTTCTTATGGAACGCAAAAATGAGATTTGGAAAAACTTTCACCACTTACCAACTTGCCAAAGAAATGAAATGGACAAGAATTCTGGTACTAACATATAAGCCGGCAGTGGAGAAAGCATGGCGGGATGATCTCAGACATAGAGATTTTCCAGGGTGGAGATTTCACGGAAAAGAAGACGATGCGCCAGAACTCAATGATGCTTCGCCGTTGGTTTGGTTTGCGTCTTTCCAGGATGTCTTAGGAAAAGATTCTCAAGGAAAAGTGAAGGTCAAGAATCAAGACCTTTATGAGGTGAGTTGGGATGCTGTAGTTGTTGATGAGTATCACTTTGGTGCCTGGAGAGACGCAGCACGATCTATCTACCTCGGAGAAGAAGATGAAATTACAGGCGAAAAGACAGAGGGCGACAAGAGCGAAGAGGATGCGGTAGCGACTGGAGACCTTGAGGACGGATTCGTCGAGGGAATAGAAGAAGCGCTTCACCAGTCTTCTTTGGAAGTAAACAACTTCCTCTATTTGTCAGGAACTCCATTCCGCGCTTTAACCGAGGGCGAATTCCTCGAAGATCAAGTTTTTAACTGGACTTATTCGGATGAGCAGCAAGCAAAAAGTACTTGGAAAGGTCAAGTTAATCCCTATGCAGGATTGCCTCAAATGCATTTGCTTGCCTATGAAATGCCTGAAGCTCTTAAGGAGGTTGCACTAAACAACCTCAGCGAGTTCTCATTGACTGAGTTTTTCCGAACAAAAAAAGAAGGAAAGACTCCTAAATTTATTCATGAGAACGAAGTGCAAAAATGGCTAGATTTGTTACGAGGTCAGAATCTTTCTGAATTATGGAAAGTTGTTTCTACCTCGTCCGCCCCACCGATGCCTTTTGCGGATACGAATTTACTCACATCACTACAACACACAGTTTGGTATCTCCCAGGCGTTGATGCCTGCATTGCGATGAAGAATCTTCTCCACAGCTCTCACAATAAGTTTTTTAAGGATTATGAAATTGTCGTTGCGGCCGGGAAAGATGCCGGAATGGGTCAAGAGGCTTTAGGGCCAGTTGAGGAAGCAATCACGAACGTTCCTCAGACAGCAAAATCAATCACGTTATCCTGCGGAAAACTGATGACAGGTGTGACCGTACCCGCTTGGGCAGGCATCTTTATGTTGCGTGAACTCAAAAGCCCTGAAACTTACTTCCAAGCAGCTTTCAGAGTACAAAGTCCTTGGACTTACAAAATGCCTGATACTGAAAAAGGCGGAGAAGAAGAGATCGTGGTTAAAGAACATTGCTATGTTCTTGATTTTTCACCTAACCGTGCCTTGAGATTAATTGTCGAGTACGCGACTAAATTGCGGACAGGAGACCCATCTCAAGGAGATAAAGAAGCGTCACTTGATGAATTTATGGAGTTCTTACCAGTTCTCGCATTCGACGGATCGACTATGAGCAAAGTAAGCGCTGGCGATGTCATTAACTATTTGACGAAGGGCATCAGTTCGTCGATGCTAGCAAGACGTTGGAACTCACCAGAGCTGATAACTCTTGATCTAAAGGCTATGGAAGCCATCCTTTCTGATGAGAAACTCTTAAAGAGTCTCGAAGATATTGAGATGTTCAGAAATATCTCGGATGATCTAACGGCATTGATTTCAACAAACAAAGAGTTGCGTACCAAGAAGTTGAAGCGAGAGAAGTTGGACCCAGCCGAGAAGAAGCAAGAGGATGAAGCCAAAAAGAAGAAGGATTCAATAAAGAAGAAACTACAGCGCTTTTTGACGCGCATACCAGCCTTTATGTATCTCACTGACGATCGCGAGAAGAATGTTTATGAGATTATTACTCAAGTAGAACCCGAACTTTTTGAAAAAATCACGACGTTGTCTCTGAGCGACTTTCAACGACTAGTTGATGCAAGGGTGTTCAATCATTCAAAGATGGACGATGCGGTATGGAAATTTAGACAATTCGAGGAGCCAAGTCTTTCTTACGTGCAACATTCTGAAACTGGGTTGCGTGGTGGATGGATCCGCCGCCGTGATGAGCGATTTGCTGAGTTGGTCGATAAGGGACTTTTGAAGCCGGGTGATGTTTTAGTGGCAATGAATGGAGTGGATTTAGTTCAAGCCGTAGTAACTGATGACTACGGACTTGTTGTCGATGGCGTCCGGCAAGAAAGTCCATCAATGGCAGCAGAAGCTGCACTTGGAAAAGATGGGATAGATGGTTGGGAATATTGGGGGATAACTGGAAAGTCCGGGAAATTAAATAGCCTCAAACAGATTAAGAACTAAAGCCCTGTCCAGGATAATCATCTAATGAGTCCAGAACAATTTGCCGTTCTGTGGGAAGCGAAGCACGAGAAGTTATCGTCAGCCCATCGTGATCTCATGCTCGAACAACTAGTTGGATTCAACATCAGAGCTATTGATGACAAGTGGATACTGAAGGCACTTCAGGAAGACGGTCTTAAGAAGTTAGTAGACATCATTTACACAGCCCTTGAGTATCAAGACGAAGCAATTGCTGAAGCTGAAAAGAAAACTGTGCCGACGCAACAGCCCGGGGTTGTAATTCAGGGAAATCCTCGTAGTTCATTCTTCCGAGAAGAAAAGCGCACAATTGGTGAACTTTGGGCATTGTGTAACGACACCAATCCTCTAAAACGAGTAAGAGCCGCTGAGAGCTCACAATCAATACCCGCGATGCTTTCGCAACTTGCTGGTGATGTGAAGGAGTTTGTGCGAGAAGCTGTTGCTGGAAACCCCAAAGCAGCAACGGAAACCCTGGAGTTACTTTCAGCAGACACTGCTTCGGCTGTTCGATTAAGAGTCGCTTCAAATTCAAGAACTCCGTTAAAGGCACTTGAGAAGCTTTTATCCGATGAGGATCAGAAAGTTAGAGAAGCCGCAGAAGTTCAAAGCAAGCAACCTAGAAAGTACATTGCCTCCGATGCTTTTTATTCAATCGGAATGACGATGGATGAAGGAATTCACCCAGATGTGATTCTGTTGGATGCGAATGTGATCCTGCTCCTCGAAGAGTGGGCGAGAAGCACCTGTGAGACCAAGGGATTTGGCGACTTAAACGAAAGCGTGAGGCCACTTCTAAAGGTGCTCAGGGAAACCAAGTTCGCAACATTCGAGCAAGGCGCACTTGAATCTGCTTGGCCATCCCCTAAGAAAGATGTCACGCAAACCGAAAAACTCGTGGCATTCAATAAGTCCAGAATGACTGACTTGTTGAATTTAATTACTTTCCTTCGAAATGGATCAGAGGCTGATGCCGAGTTGTGGCTAGATTCGAATCGGGAGGCTGGTTTGAAGTGGGGCAGCGCAGTCCCGAACAATTTTGATTTTGAAAAAGCGAAGCTAAGAATTCTTGAAGCCTGGATGATTGCCTGCCTTCTCATAGATCACATCTCAGTGATGGAGGAAAACGAGGAGACTTCTAAGATTCACGAGATTAATCTCGGAACGCGAATCCGTTATTTCAAGGAATTCCTACAAGCCACGGAAAATACAGGCCTCCAACTCGAGGGAGAACTTCTGTTCTTGGCAAGAATGGGCTTCTTTGGTGGGCGAATACGTTTTGGATCTCGCTCATTCGATTTCGCGGATATCAGCAAAAAAGTGGATTGGGTAAAGCGCGGCACCCTTGCCGTTGGGCGCAATATCGCAATGGATGTGGCATTAATGCGTGTGGCACGAGAACTGCGACTTTCAAGCTCTGCACAAGGAACATTAAAAACATCGATAATCACTGGAGATCTCGGGTTATTGGCCATCTTCCAATACATCGTTAAGGAATGGCGCGATGAGGAAAGCGGAAGAACTCTCGTTAGCTATGAGTGGCCACCAGACTCGGAGATTTACCGTGATTCTCGCGCCTTTCACGGCATGGATATTGCCCATGATCCAGTCGATATTGATTCATCAAACACATCAGATGCCGACTGGCTCCTTCGTGAACTGCTGATTTTTTCCGAGTGATTGATTCATTGCTTTCAGTGTGCCAAGTCGTTACGGTATTCCCACAGCTGTGGCAACGGGAAGGGAAATAGATGAAATCCTCGTCTGAATTGACCCAGGTTTCCCACACTTCTCCCACGTCGAACTGGATACAACTGGATACAACTGGGTCGCAAAATCATTAACAGACAATGGTTTTCACGCTCACCACAGGGTAAATCGGTGCCCCGATGGACTGTCTCCTAAGCGGTAGGTCGCAGGTTCAACTCCCGCCGGGGACACCAGAATTTATATCTGATTAAGAGAAAACAACTGTGCGTTGACCGACGATAAAGATGCGGTCTTCGGCAAATAACTTCACTGCGCGAGCAAGAACGCGACGCTCAATATCACGGCCTCGAGCGATCATCTCTTCAGGAGTTGAAGCATGGGTTACGTGCGCAACATCTTGTTCAATGATTGGACCTTCATCCAAGTCGGCCGTGACAAAGTGAGCGGTGGCTCCGATGATTTTTACACCGCGGTCATGAGCCTGGTGATAAGGCTTTGCACCTTTAAATCCAGGTAAGAATGAGTGGTGAATGTTGATGATCTTCCCTGGCATAGCAGCGCAGAATTCAGAAGAGAGAATCTGCATATAGCGAGCGAGAACTACAAAATCAATCTTGAGTTCATCAATCTTTGAGAGCATTAACTTCTCTTGTTCTGCCTTATTTGCAGAAGTTACAGGTGTATATAGGAATGGAATTCCATGTGATTCAACGAGCGACTTTAAATCTTCGCGGTTTGAGATAACGAGAGGAATTTCGATAGGTAGTTCGCCGAGTTCAAGCAGATACATCAAGTCGCGCAAGCAATGGCTCTCTTTAGTAACAAGTACTAGTGCACGAGGCTTCTGATCTGTTGGGCGGATGTGAAGCGAAGGTGAGAACTTTCCTAGTCCTTCATTCAAGCTCTTCTGGGCTGCAGCTAAACCTTGAGAAGTCTCAAAGCGAGTACGCATAACAAATGTATTTGTAGCGGGATCTGTGAATTGCTGATTCTCGATGATATTTCCACCGCAGGCTAAGACCGATGTGGTCATCGCATGGACGATGCCAGGCTGATCAGCACATTGCAGGGAAGCGATGAGATCCATTGTCAAAGAGTAAAGGTAACTAGTGAGTAATGGTAAATCGCTGCATCCATTTAGGGGCATACCAGTTACGTTCTCCGAAGAGACGCATCAAGGCAGGGACCAAGAGTGCTCGCACGATTGTTGCATCCAGCAGTACCGCAAGTGCAACACCGAAGCCCATCGATTTAATCGATGTAACGCCACTAGAAATAAAGGCTGCGAATACCACTGCAAGCAAAACGGCTGCAGCGGTGATGATGCGTGCAGAACGCTGTAGACCAGTTGCTACCGCGTCAACATTTGATTTACCGGCGATATGTTCTTCACGGATACGTGAGAGCAAGAAGAGTTCGTAGTCCATTGATAAACCGAAGACGACAACTGCAATCAAGATAACGATAGAAGTATCAAGCGTGCCGGTTAAGGTGAAGTCACCAACTAACCATTGCAGATTTCCATCGATAAATACCCAAGTGAGTACGCCCATCGTTGCTGCAAGCGAAAGAACATTGAGCAGCACTGCTTTGATTGGCAAGATGATTGATCCGGTAAAGATAAAGATCAGAACAAGAACGCTCAGTGCAATCCATCCCAGCGCCCAAGGCAGAGTTGATGAGATTCCATCTTGTGAATCTGTGTAGTCAGCTGCAACTCCACCAATCAGAGTTCCTGAAGGTGCCTTGATATCGCGAATGTCATGAATCAACTTCTGTGCCTCTGGAGTTCTCGGCAACATGGATTGATATGCAATAACGCGAACATCTTCACCAATTACTTGTGGTGGAAGCACGCTCATGACTCCAGAGACCTTTGCGACCTCTTGAGAGTATGTAGCAATCTCATCAAGTTTTGTACTTCCGTTGAAGGTAATGATTTCAATCGGTGTTCCGGTCTGGCCAGGGAATCTCTCAGATTGAAGAGCGGTTGCAATTGCTGCAGGATTTGATGCAGGCAACATACGTGAGTCACCTTGTGCAAATTTAATATTCTGAATCGGTGATGCCATGATTCCCAGAACAATGAGCGAGAGAATCACAATTGCAGTTGGGCGCTTCATAACAAAGCGAGCCGTATCAGCCCAGCGACCTTCTTCTTTTGGTGTGATCGCAGATTTACGAATGACACCTTTATCAATGCGGTGGCCCATCAGAGCAAGGATTGGTGGCAATCCGATAATCGCTCCGACAACTGCAAGTGCAACAACGGATACACCCGCATAACCAAATGATTTAAGGAATGGAAGCGGGAAGAATGTCAGTGAAACCATTGTGACAAGCACTGTTAAACCTGAGTAGAAGACAGTCTTTCCAGCTGTTGCCATCGTTGTTACAACGGCATCTTCAACTTTCTTGCCGTGGTGAATCTCTTCACGGAAACGATTGACCATCAATAAGGCGTAATCGATACCAAGTCCAAGACCCATACCTGTAGTCAGATTAAGTGCATAGACGCTGACTTCGGTAAAGAGCGAGATCAAATAGAGAACAAAGAATGCCCCGAGAATTGCGGCAACTCCAACAATAAGAGGCATCGCTGATGCGGCAAGTGCGCCGAAGACAAATGCGAGGAGAATAAATGTAAGTGGAATTGAGACCGCTTCAGCAATCTTTAGATCACTGGAAATCTTCTCTGTGATTGCATTTCCAACCACACCGACGCCGCCTGCGTAGAGAGTTAAGCCATCCATCTTTCCGTCGTAGTTCTTCTGGAAGATTGCACCTAAATCTTGGCTCTTTGGCGAGAACGCTTCGCCTTTTCCGTAGATCAGAACATATGCTGCTTTTCCATCGCTAGATTTCAGAGTCGCTTCGCCACCTGAACTCCAGAAGGAGAGAGTCTTAGTAACTCCTTCTTCCTGAGCCATCTTCTTCTCTAGCGCTAAACCTTTTTGAGTAACGACAGGATCAGTGACATCGGTAGAGCCTGCATCGATGACAACAACAACTGAAGGCTCTTCTACTTTAAGCTCGTCACGTAAGTATTCGTAGACCTTGTATGAGTCGCTATTGGGATTGGAGTATCCGCCTGAATCGAGGCGTGTGAAGATGAGCGAACCAGCCGCACCTGCAACAATGATTCCAATAACGAAGAGTGCAACTGCGCTCTTACTGCGACGAACTAATAAGTGACCTAGGCGCTCAAACATAGGTCTAAGCATAGGTATAAGTAGGTAGGATTAGATTCACGACTTCTATTTCGGATTGGGTGTAGCCACGCATGAGCGATGTGTTTCCGGCAACAACTGATGATGAACGCGATCCGCGAGAAGATGAAAGAGCTGATGCGCAACGAGAAGAAGAAATCAAAGGGGATAAGCCCCCACATCACGGCTAAGTAAAGTTCGGCTATTCAGAAGGTGTGGCTGGCTTCACTGCTGAATCGGTCTTGTAGAAACCAGATCCTTTAAAGACAACGCCGACCGTCGAATAAACCTTGCGAACCTCACCCTTACATTGCGGGCACTCGGTAAGCGGCTCTTCTGAGAAACTCTGGAAAGCCTCAAAGGCATGGTCGCAGGCGTTGCATATATATTGATATGTAGGCAATGAAGTGTGACCTTTCTCAAGAGCGGTATCTATGCCTAAGTCTAAAGAAGTGAGACGATAGGCGCGAATCCACCGGGTTCATGAGCGCAAGGGAGTTAGTCGATATGAAGCGAATCGCAGGAATTGCACTAGCTGCTGGACTGCTCTTGCTCGTACCGCAATCTGTATTTGCCAACACTCTCGTTTCAACAACTCCGGTTTCAGGTGCGGCGCTTCAAAGTGCGCCGAGTGCAGTGACAGTAACGACAGAACTTCCGCTTCTTGATGTCGGAAATGAAATTACCGTTACAGATCCAACAGGCGCTCGCGTCGATGATGGAGCCCTCAGCATTGATCTTGATAGCGCATACATCGGACTTAAGCCACTAGTGAAGACAGGTATCTACACCGTTAACTATTCACTCTTGGCGGAAAATGATGTTCCGCTGGTTGGTAAATTCACATTTAACTTTATTGAACCTTCTGTGATGGAGACTGTTGCTCCTGAACCAGTTAAGCCAACACCAACTCCATCTGGAAATAACCTTGGAACAACTATCTTCGTTCTTGGTCTACTGCTTGCAGCGCTGGTCGTAACCTTCGCGCTCGCACGGTATGCCCGAAAGATTTATAGCGAGCGATGAACTTACTGTCAGAGAATCTGACTGCAACAAATTCGCTAGTAAGCACCTTAGCTACAGTAAACAAATCTCTATTAATCGCTTCGGCATTTGCATTTGTCGGAATCCTGCTCGCCTTCGCTTTCTTACTTCTAGAACGTGAAGGCGTTCTGCAAGAACCAGCGCAGAAATTACGTAAATACGGAAGCGCAAGCGTTGCAATCTGGGCGCTTACCAGCTTCTTTCAAATCATCCTTACCTTGGCAAATATCTTGGGAGGCTCAATCAGCTCAGCCTTTGATTCCGCAACGCTACGATCATTTATTACACAGATAGATCTTGGAAGATTTCTCTTTGCGCAAACTGTTCTCGCTGTGGGAATTTCACTCTGGTTCCGCTTTATCCGCACGACTCTTCAATCCGTTGCCACCCTCGCAATTTCATTACTGGCACTTGTCTTGCCAGTCTTTCAAAGCCATTCTGCATCAGCGGGCTCGCATGCACTAGCAATTGGATCACTCGTTGTTCACGTCATCGCGCTAGCGCTCTGGGTTGGTGGCGTTTTTGCGATAGCGCTGCTCTCGGATGCAGATCGAATAATCGCTCTTCCACGATTTAGTCAGCTCGCTCTGTGGGCTGCAATAGCTGTTGTTATCAGTGGCGTTGCCAATGCGTGGGCTCGTTTAGATTTCTCAGAAGCATGGGCAACTTCATATGCCCGCATCATCATTGTTAAGGCACTTCTTACATCAGTGCTTATTGCAATTGGATTTATCAATCGCCGCGAACTCGCAAAGAGCGATAAAACTGGCTGGCAATTCTTACGTAAGTTAATTGCTGTCGAAGCGTTGCTGATGACTCTTATTCTCGTTCTCGGAAGTTGGTTGTCGGGTGCGCAGCCACCAAGTAATGGAGAACTGTCTACAAGTCCTGCGGTTTCAGTAGTTGGGTTTGAGGCGCCAGCTGCACCATCATTTGCTCGAATTCTTACTCTCTATGATCCAGATGCACTGATGATTGCACTGCTTGTAACTCTCGTCGCTCTCTACATCAAGGGTGTTGCAGTCTTGAAGAAGCGCGGTGACTCATGGCCAGTAGGCAGAACGATTTCATTCGCACTCGGAATTGCTGCAATTGATTTAGCTACAAGTGGTGGTTTGGGTGTCTATGCACTCTTCTCATTCCAGTATCACATGATTGCGCATATGGTTTTAGGAATGCTTGCACCAATTGGTTTAGTGCTTGGTGCTCCAATCACATTGGCACTTCGCACACTGCCTCAGGGAAGAACGCCTGATGAACGTGGAGTACGTGGAACACTTCTTGCTGCACTTCACTCTCGATATTCAGGTGTCATTACAAATCCAGTTGTTGCACTCGCACTCTTTGATGGCTCACTCTTTGTTCTCTACTTCACTGATCTCTTCGGCAATCTCATGGGCAACCATGCAGGCCACTTGTTTATGAATATTCACTTCATGCTCACAGGATTCCTCTTCTTCCATGTGATTATCGGCATCGATCCAAACCCACGCCGTATTCCACATATCGTTCGTATGGTGATGCTCTTCGCCGCAATGAGTATCCATGCATTCTTTGCAATCGCCCTTCTTGCGACATCGACTTTGATTGATGGTGGTTACTACGGATCGATTCAGACCCCGTGGGTTACCAACCTTCTCGATGATCAACATGCTGCAGGTTCGATTGCCTGGGGCATGGGAGAGCTACCAATCATTGCCGCTCTCACCGCAACCTTTATTCAATGGATGCGCGATGATTCACGCGAGGCTAAGCGCATAGACCGTAATGAAGCGCGCATGGCAGCGATGGGTGAACCAGATGAATTAGCCCAATACAATAATTATCTGAATCAGTTGCAGCGTCGCGATGAGAAAGCAGGAGATAAGTGAGTCTCGAAAATATCTTTACTCTTCCATCTGAGTACAACGATCTCCGCGAAAGTTTGCGCGCTCTCTCAGAAAATGAAATCGCTCCACATGCACACGCAGTAGATGAAGATCATCGCTATCCGCAAGAGGCACATAACGCTCTCGTAAAGGCGGGGCTCTTTGCAGCTCACGTTCCAACTGAATTTGGTGGCGATGGCGCTGATGCACTTGCTACCTGCATCATTATTGAAGAAGTCGCTCGCGTATGTGGGTCAGCATCTCTCATCCCAGCTGTAAATAAGTTGGGATCTCTTCCACTTATTCTTGGTGGAAATAAAGAGCAGAAAGAGCGTTGGCTTAGACCGCTTGCTCAAGGAAAAGGTTTCTCTTATTGCCTCTCAGAATCTGAAGCAGGCTCTGATGCATCAGCGCTCAAAACAAAGGCAGAGCGAAAAGGTGACAGCTGGGTCATCAATGGAAGCAAGAAGTGGATTTCCAATGCGGGCGAATCTGAGTTCTACACAGTCATTGCACAAACAGATCCCTCACTTGGTTCAAAGGGAATTACGGCATTCGTTCTAGAGAAATCTGATTCTGGAGTCTCATTCGGTGCACCAGAGAAGAAGATGGGTTTCCGTGGGTCACCAACCCGTGAAGTTTATTTCGACAATGTAGAGATTTCAGATGATCGTCGCATTAGCGAAGTGGGTAAAGGTTTTGCACTCGCGATGGATACTCTCGATCACACGCGTATCACCATTGCAGCTCAAGCCCTCGGATTAGCGCAAGGTGCATTTGATGTAGCGAAGAAGTATTCGCATGAGCGTAAACAATTTGGCAAAGAGATCTTTGATTTCCAAGGCATTCAATTTATGTTGGCAGATATGGCAATTGCTATCGAAGCAGCTCGCCAACTTACCTATGCGGCTGCAGCTAAGAGCGAACGCGGAGATAAAGACCTACGTTTCTTCTCTGCTGCAAGTAAGACTTATGCAACTGATGTGGCGATGCAAGTGACGACAGATGCTGTGCAAATTCTGGGCGGATATGGATATGTTTCAGATTATCCAGTCGAGCGAATGATGCGCGATGCAAAGTTAACTCAGATATATGAAGGCACAAATCAGATTCAGCGCATCGTTATCGCGCGTAATCTTCCTTAATCTATCTCTTAAATCGAATTACGAGATCTGGGGTAGCGGCTGCATTAAGCGGAATATCCCATTCTTCTCGCGGAAGATCTTCACTTGAAATCTCATCTGCATGAATTAATCCGATACTCCATGCACGAAGCTGTGGAAGTGCGCGATCGTAAAATCCGCCACCTTGTCCAAGTCGATACCCACTTCTATCAATGCGTAGAGCAGGTACAACGATGAGATCGATGGCCTGCAAATCCTGGAATTTCTCTCCAACAGGTTCGCTAATTTTCTTGTGAATATTCAGTGAGTTTTCCTGGCCATCCCACTGCACCCATTCAAGTTCTTCGCCATTGATTCGCGGAAGCAATAGAACCTTTCCAGATTTAATGATTGCGCTATTGAGTTGAGATGTTTGCGGTTCATCTCCGTATGAAAAGTAACTCGCAATTACTTTCGCCGCTTCAAATTCTTTGGAATTAGCTAGATCTTCAAAGGAGTGGTCTAGGTAACGCTCTTTGCGTTCGCGGCGATAGCGATTGCGTAGCGCAACTTTTTCGTCGCCGATACCCATGTAAATCCCCTAGAAGTTAGTGCGGTGCAAGTAAGGTTAGCGATTATGTCAGAGCGTGCGCGAGTCGATGAAGTATTAACTTCACTTTTGGAACTTTGTAGCCCCCTCGAAGCCTTCGATATGCCGCTCTTGGATGCTCATGATGCAACGCTCGCTGAGGATATCTACGCTGGCGAAAGACTTGTGATGAAAGCGGGAAGCCGAATCCGTTCAACACAGATCGGTTTAGCTGCATCAATCGGGCGCGATCATCTGCCAACGAGACCTCATCCTCGCGTCGTAGTGATTTCAGCTGGACCAGATTTAGTCGAACCAGGTACGCCACTTAAAGATGACGAAGAGTATGAGACCAACTCTTGGTTGCTCACCACTGCAGTACGTGAAGTAGGCGCAGTTGCATATCGCGTTCACTCAATTCCAGATGATGAGTCAGCTCTGCAGAGCGTTATCGAGGATCAATTAGTTCGCGCAGATTTGATCATTATCAGCGGCGAACGCCATGATGATTCTTTCGATTTAATTACAAGAACTCTTGAAAAAATTGGCGAGATCAAGACGGTAGAACTTTCAATCGAATCAAGTGGGCGACATAACTTCGGAACAATTGGTCCCGATAAGACCCCAGTTGTAACGCTGCCAGGCGATCCAATCGCTGCATATATCTCCTTCGAACTTCTTGTTCGTCCAATGATTCGCACAATGCTTGGAACAGCAACAATTCATCGCCCATCACTGAAGGCAAAACTTGAGAAGGCAATCTCTTCCACTAGCGGAGTGCGCTCATATGTGCGTGCAATCTTGAGCGAAGATGGAAAATCTGTCACACCGCTAAGTTCTCAAGATGAACAAGCAACTCTCTCTGATGCGAACTCCTTAATCGCAGTAGCCGAGAGCGAGACATCTCTATCAGCTGGTGATCTCGTAACAGTTGTGGTGCTCGAGCGCCGTTACCTCTAAAGCCAAACCAATGTCTTCACTTGAGCTCTTAGGAAATGAAATCACTCTGCGGCCTATGCGCTACCGCGATCGCGCTAAGTGGAACCAGGTAAGAGCAGAAAATAGAGAGTGGCTTGCTCCGTGGGAAGCAACACTTCCGAGAATTCCTGGAGATAGTCCCGCCAATCAGGTGCCACATTCACTTCCATCTTTCTACGAGATGGTTAGAACCCTCAGAGCGGAAGCTAGCGCTGGGCGCTCATATTCCTTTCTCATCTGGCGCGATCAGAACCTTGTTGGTCAGATAACAATGGGCGGCGTTATGTATGGGGCGCTTCGAGGCGCACATATTGGCTATTGGATAGATAAGAATTTTTCTAATCGCGGGTACACGACTGAGGCAGTGAAGTTGCTATCAGCATTCGGTTTTCATGAATTGGGATTACATCGCATAGAGATCAATATCCGCCCCGAAAATGAGGCTTCATGCCGGGTAGCCGAGAAGGCTGGATTCGAATTTGAAGGTTTTCGTAAAGCATATTTACATATCGATGGAGCATGGCGCGACCATAAATGCTTCGTTAAAAACAATGAATTAATTGAGTAAACCCCCCTCGAAATCCACAGGTAAATAGAGGCTCCCAACTAACCTTTACCCATCATGGCTTCGGGAATTATCTATCTAGCGATTATCGGCATGTGGGTTGCCTATTTCTTGCCGCGCTGGGTTCATAACAAGAATGAATTCTCTGGAAAAAGTGTAGAACGTTACAAGAGTGCACTTCGTGTAGTTGCAAGTAGCACTCCAGGCGCACAACCAGGTACCGGAGTTATCTACACAGATGTCGATCGTGCGGGAAGAGTTGCTCAACAACTTATGCGCCGTCGAATTATCTTCTCTCTTATCTTTACAACTCTCGTCCTCACGATGATTGGTGCCATCATGCAAACATTTGCTGCTATCGCGATTGCAATTCCAGTAACTGCACTTCTTATTTATATTGCGCACGTGCGCAGACAGACCAACAGCGAACGCATTCAGCGACGTCGCGTTGATCAGTTGCATCGCACAACAGAAGGTGTTTCACATACAAATCTTTCAGATGTACTTGTTTCACATAAAGGTGAAGTTCACACAACACGCGAACACTGGGTTCCATTTGCAGAGCGCGAACTTTCAGGGGTCACACTTCTTCCAAAGGGAACTGCGCAATCTCGCTCTGAGTGGCAACCGAATGAGATTCCTGTACCAACATATGTAAATGCTCCAAAGGCTGTCGCTTCAAAGCGAGTCATTGATCTAACAGAGCCAGGTAAGTGGAGCGAAGAGCAAGAGCGTCTTGAGCGCGAAGCACTTGCTGCAGCTGCACCATCACGTGATGAGATCTTTGATCAGCAGCTTGCAGATGAAGCGGTACAGCGCCTACGCGATATCCGCGCTTCTAATCAGTAACTGGATTAAATCCAGCTGGGAAACCACATCCTGCTTCGCCATGCCTCGTAAGTGATTACATCACCCAGATAAATCGGCAAGAAATAAACGAAGTTTAAGAAGATAAGAATAAAGAGAGTAGCGACAATCGCTTCGCCACTCTTTTCAAATCTCAGAAGTATCGCTCGCACCGCGTAAACCAGAGCCAAGATTAAGAATGGCTGAAAAACGATTGCATAGAATGTAAAGACCGTTCTCTCTTGGAAGAAGAACCACGGTAAGTAACCAGCTGCCATTCCAGCAATGATGATTGTTATCGCTGGATCAAAATGTCTTGTGAAGATTGAGCGGAACCACATTCCAATGACCAGCGCTAGCGCAGCAATTGCAAGCCACCAAAGCAACGGTGTACCTAGTGCAATGATTTCTTGCGAACAAGATTCGCTTCCACAACCAGATGGAGATTCATAGAAGAATGAAGTTGGTCGCCCCATAAATAGCCAGCTCCAGGGACTAGCTTCATATGTATGTTTCGTTGTAAGCCCGGTATGAAAGCCAAGTATTTGCTCGTGATAGTAGTAGAAAGATTTCAGTGGGTTGGTTGAGAAATCACGACCCCAGCCACGATCACTTAGAAACCATCCAGTCCAAGAGGTGAAATAAACCGTCAGTGGAATTAGACCGAACTGAGTAAACCTCTCAATTGTTGGTCGAGTTAAGGCGCGTCCGGTGTGATGTGAGAACGCTCGGTAGAGAGCGATTAATCCAAAGACCGCGATGAAGTAGAGAGCGCTCCACTTTGTTGAAAGTGCGATACCGAGAAATAGCCCAGTCAGCCAATAATTTCTGCGAATAAAGAAATATGTTGCAAGGAGAATGAAGAAGGCTAGGAAGTTATCGAGAAGCGCTGTTCGTGAATGAACGAAAGCCATTCCATCAATTGCCGCAAGTGCGCTAGCCAGAGCAGTCAGAAGTGGATTTCTAAAGAGCTTCTGTGCAATCAATCCGATTACGAGAATCATCAACGAACCAACTACTGCACTAGCGATACGCCATCCAGTTGGGTTATCTCCAAAGATCTGGATACCTGCAGCAATCATCCATTTACCCACTGGTGGATGAACTACAAATTCTGATTTAGGGCCTGCAACTTCGACGCCATATGCCAAGAGATCTCGAGCGCCGTCGACGTAATAAACCTCATCAAAGATAAAGCTCTTAATCGAGCCAAGATTTACTAGACGAAGAACGAGTGAGATGAGCGCGATGGCTATAGGAGCAATCGCAGCTGTCATGTCTAAAGAATATGGGAGACTTCGCATATGGCCCTAGTTCTTGCAGCGACTCCGCTTGGAAATCCGCTCGATGCAAGCACTCGCCTCAAGAACGCTATCGAAAGCGCCGAAATCATTGCGGCAGAAGATTCACGTCGCTTCCATCGTTTGGCATCAGATTTAGGTGTCACATTCACCGCTCGCATCATCTCGTTCTTCGAAGGTAATGAAACCGATAGAACTCAAGAGATCCTGACGCTTCTACGTAGCGGAAAAGAAGTATTAGTTGTCACCGATGCTGGAATGCCAACAATTAGCGATCCGGGATTTAGATTGATGCGCGATGCAATTGCCGAAAAGATTCCGACAGTTGTGATTCCAGGACCAAGTGCGCCAACTATGGCGATTGCTCTATCTGGCCTACCAACAGATCGATTTACCTTTGAAGGTTTTGCACCTCGTGCCCAAGGTGCACGCCGTGCTTTCTACGAGAAGCTTCGATTTGAAGAGCGCACGATGGTTATCTTTGAAGCGCCACATCGTTTATTGGAATCACTCGAAGATGCTGCTTCAATTTTTGGGCCAGACCGCTCTGCTGCAATCTGTCGCGAGATGACAAAGACCTATGAAGAAACTATTCGTGGCCCACTTTCAGAGCTGATTACATGGGCATCAAACCGCGAAATTCTCGGCGAAATAACTCTCGTCCTTGCCGGCGTTGAAGTTGGCTCTGAGAGCAAGACGGCAGAAGATGCTGTGGCTCGAGTTCGTGAATATGAAGCAGCTGGCATGGATCGCAAGGGCGCTATCGCCACTGTTGCCGAGGAATTCGGGATTCCAAAGAAGATCGTTTATGCAGCGGTAGTCGATGCGAATAAGATGAGCAGATGAAGTCTTTCTACCTCACGACGCCTATCTACTATGTAAATGATGCGCCTCATATTGGCCATGCATATACAACTGTGGCTGGCGATGTGCTTACTCGTTGGCATCGCCAACGCGGAGAATCAGTCTGGTTCTTAACGGGCACAGATGAACACGGTCAGAAAGTTATGCGTACCGCCGAGCAGAATGACGTTGCTCCTCAAGCGTGGGTAGATAAGTTAGTAGCTGAAGCGTGGAAGCCAAATTGGGCGGCGCTCAATATCGCCAACGATGATTTCATCCGCACAACTGAACCACGCCACACAGAGCGCGTACAGAAGTTCCTGCAATCGCTGAAGGATTCAGGACATATCTACGCAGGAAAGTATGAAGGCCCATACTGCGTTGGCTGTGAAGAATTTAAATTACCTGGCGATCTCATCGATGCAGATGGTGAAAAGCTCTGCCCTATTCACAGCAAGCCAATCGAATTAGTAAATGAGAACAACTGGTTCTTTAAGCTCTCTGAATTCGCACAACCACTTCTTGATCACTATAGGAAGAATCCTGAAGCCTGCCAACCTGAATCTGCGCGTAATGAAGTTATCTCATTCCTCGAAGGCGGCGTCTCTGATCTTTCTATCTCTCGCTCAACATTTGACTGGGGAATTCCTGTTCCTTGGGATACAGAACAAGTTGTCTATGTCTGGTTCGATGCGCTTTTGAACTATGCAACAGCAGTTGGTTTAACTGACGCTCCTGATTCAGAGGGTGGCAAGAAGTTTGCAGCAACATGGCCAGCCGATGTTCACCTCGTCGGAAAAGATATCTTGCGCTTCCACGCTGTTATTTGGCCAGCGATGTTGATGGCAGCAGGCGTTGATATTCCTAAGAAGGTATTTGCCCACGGCTGGTTATTGGTCGGCGGCGAGAAGATGAGTAAGTCGAAGTTAACTGGTATCGCTCCATCTGATATCACCGACCACTTTGGCGTCGATGCATTCCGCTACTACTTCCTTCGCGCAATTCCATTTGGTAGCGATGGTTCTTTCTCTTGGGAAGATATGAGTGCGCGCTATACATCAGAACTTGCAAATGACTTCGGAAATCTTGCTTCACGTCTTGCTGCAATGATTGAGAAGTACTGCGGCGGCAAAGTCCCTGCAGTTGCCAAGGATGAAGGCCTTGCCGAAGCGCTGAAATTGACTGTCGAAAAGGCAGATGCAGCGATGGTTGCACTTGATTTCCAGGGTGGAATCAATGCGGTGATGGATTACTGCAAGAAGGTCAATGGCTTTGTAACCGAGAAAGAGCCTTGGATTCTTGCAAAAGATCCTGCAAACCAGGCAACTCTTGAAGCGGTTCTCTATAACACCGCTGAATCTCTTCGCGCACTTGCAGTTCTGTTGCACCCAGTAATGCCTGCAACGACAGAGATTCTCTGGGAAGCACTCGGTGCAAACGCTGCACTTGGTGCAATCGGATCTCAAGAGATTTCAAAAGTTGCAACATGGGGACAGCTTCCAGAAGGTGCAACTGTGACAAAGACTCCTGTTCTTTTCCCGCGGTTAGAAGTTAAAGAGTAATTTTCTATGGCAGACCGCCACAATCGCGATATTGAACGCGAGCTAGCACCACTACCTGAACCTCTTCCGGTTCCAACCGTTGATGCACATGCGCATATTGAAATCGTTACCAATGATGCACCCGATTCAGATGCGGTAAGAAAAGTTCTCGATGATGCAAAGTCAGTCAATGTAGATCGCATTGTTCAGGTTGGTTATTCAGCAGAACAATCTCAATGGTGTGTAGATCTCGCTAACGCCTTTCCAGGTCGCGTTCTTGCAGCTGTTGCTCTGCACCCCAATGAAGCTCCTATCGTTGAAGATTTAGAAGCCGATTGGGCAATCATTGAAAAACTTGCACATGAGCCACGAGTTCGCGCAATTGGTGAAACTGGCTTGGATTACTTCCGTACCCCACCTGAGTTACAAAAGCGCCAACAAGAATCATTTAAGTGGCATATCGATCTTGCAAAGCGCACCAATAAAGCTTTGGTCATTCACGATCGTGATTCGCATGATGATGTGCTCTCAGTACTGCTTGAAGTTGGCGCTCCCGAGAAGACCGTCTTCCACTGTTTCTCAGGTGATGTAGAGATGGCGAAGACCTGCATTGATCGCGGATACATCTTGTCCTTTGCAGGAACTCTTACCTTTAAGAACGCTCCTGCTCTGCGCGAAGCAGTAAAGCTTGTTCCCCATGATCAGTTGTTAGTTGAAACTGATTCACCATTCTTGGCACCAACTCCACACCGTGGGGCGCTCAATACGCCAGCCCAAATTGCAAATATTGTGCGGGCGATGGCGGCAGAACGCGATGAAGATGTTGCAGAACTTGCGACCGCGCTCTCAAAGAACGCCGAACGAATCTTCGGATCTTTCGCATGAGTTTGCTTGGGGCTGCAGAGATTCGGGAACTGGCTGCCACTCTTGATTTGAAGCCTTCAAAATCCTTGGGTCAGAACTTTGTTCACGATGGCAATGTCTGCAAGAAGATTGTTCGTATTGCAGGGCTTACACCTACAGATATTGCTGTAGAAATCGGCCCTGGGCTGGGCTCCCTTACTCTTGCAATGTTAGAAGATGCGCAATCAGTAGTAGCTGTAGAAATTGATAATCGCCTAGCAACACAGCTGCCGATTACAGCGAGCAAGCATTCAGATCGTGCAGATAAGTTAACTGTCATTAACCAAGATGCGCTGACGCTCAAATCACTGCCAGTCGATCCCACTGTTCTGATTGCAAACCTGCCATATAACGTCTCTGTTCCAGTCTTCTTACATCTCCTTGAAATTCTTCCATCGCTTCGCAGCGGCGTTGTTATGGTGCAAGCAGAAGTTGCAGACCGTTTAGCTGCAAAACCGAATTCAAAAGAGTATGGAATCCCTTCCGTGAAGGCCGCATGGTGGGCCGATGTCACAGGTGCGGGTTCTGTTTCGCGATCAATCTTCTGGCCACAACCTAATGTCGATTCGAAGTTAGTTGGCTTTGTTCGCCGTGCAACCCCGGGCGATGAAGAGTTACGCAAGAAAGTTTTTGCGATTATCGATTTAGCTTTTGCTCAACGTCGAAAGATGCTGCGCTCTGCGCTCTCATCCATGTATGGCGGGTCAGCTGCTGCTGAAGCGGTTCTGCAATCTGCTGGTATCGACCCAACTCTGCGCGGTGAAGCCCTCGATATTCATAGCTTCTGCGCGATTGCTAAACAAGGGTAGAGTTTTCAAGTGGCTAAGAATTCTGTAACTGTGCGGGTACCTGCAAAGGTAAACCTTCAGCTATCAGTCGGGCCTCGCGAAGCAGATGGTTATCACAACCTCGTCTCTGTCTTCCAAGCAATCTCTATCTTTGATGATGTCACTGTGACAAAGACTAAGCCTGGCGACGGAATCACAATCTCTGTATCTGGCGAGCAGGTCCATGGTGTTCCAGAAGATCACACAAATCTCGCAGTTAAAGCTGCAAAGTTAGTTGGTTCTAAATTCGATTTCGACGTTGATGTACATATTGATGTGATGAAATCTATCCCTGTTGCAGGCGGCATGGCAGGCGGAAGTGCTGATGCAGCAGCTACTTTGGTTGCGATGGATGCACTCTTTGATCTCGAGATGTCACGGGAAGAGTTGCATTCGCTGGGTTCAGAACTTGGCAGCGATGTTCCATTCATGATTTCAGGCGGCACCGCAATTGGCCAAGGTCATGGTGATCAACTCACCGCTGCTCTTTCACGTGGCACCTATCACTGGGTGCTTGCACTTTCTAGCGTTGGTCTATCAACTCCTGCTGTCTATACCGAATGCGATCGCATGCGCGCAGAGCTCGAAATCGCAGCGCCAGTTGTTTCAGATTCATTGATGCAATCTCTTCTAGCTGCAGATGCTGAAGCAGTTGGAAGGGCGCTCATAAATGATTTGCAGAACGCTGCATGTTCGCTGCGCCCTGCTCTAAGTCTTGTTCTTGAGGTAGGCCGTGATTACGGTGCACTGGGTGCAATTGTTTCCGGCTCTGGTCCAACAGTTGCATTTCTTGTTGCCGATGAAGATGCAGGTTTAGATTTGGCTGTTGCGCTGACAGCTAGCGGTGTTGTGGGAAGCGTTGCTCGCGCACATGGTCCTGTGCACGGTGCAAAAGTTATTTAACTTTCCGCTGAATCAAATTCTGTAACTAGGGTACTTAAGAGCGCAGCAAGTTGTTCACGATCTTTTCCTGACAAATCTTTCAATAGCTGACGTTCATTTTCAAGAAGATCTTCCATTGCAGCATCGACTGCGCGAATTCCAGATTTGGTAAGTGTCACAAGTGAACCGCGACCATCGTTGGGATCTGGTTCGCGAGTTATGAGTTCAAGTTCTTCTAAGCGATCAAGACGATTTGTAATCGTTCCACTTGTCACCATCGTCTCTTGCATCAGCGCACCTGGTGAGAGTTGATAGGGCGCACCCGCACGACGAAGCGCAGCTAAAACATCGAAGCCCCAATTTTCTAGATCTCCGAAAGCGTCTCGACGAGCGATATCGAGATGGCGGGCAATTCTGGTGATGCGGCTTAAAACCGAGAGGGGAGAGAGGTCTAAATCTGGCCGCTCGCGCTTCCATGCGGCGACGAGGCGGTCGACTTCATCCCGCTCGTGCTCTGAAGAGTTAGCATCCATAAGAAGTGAGTTTAGTGGTCGCGAGCACTACCGAATATAAGGGAGAATATAGGTTCCGCCATTGTGTAGTGGCTAGCACATGGGCCTTTGAAGCCCAGGGTCCAGGATCGATACCTGGTGGCGGAGCAACGAAGTGAATCCGCCAGAGTTTCAGGAGGAGCAATTGCTCCGCAGTAGTAAAGAGCGGAGCCACCGTTACACTTCATACATGAGCCTCGAAACCGTAGTGATTCTCGCTGCGGGCGAAGGTACGCGTATGAAATCTTCTACGCCGAAGGTTCTCCACTCCATTGCAGGTCGCACACTTGTCGGCCACGTTCTCAACGCAGTTGATGCGCTCGCAGCGAAGCAAGTTCGCGTTGTGGTTGGCGTCGGTCGCGCAGAAGTCGAAGCCCATCTCGCCGAGATTGCACCGCATGCAGTCACCGTCTTTCAGGAGAAGCGCGGCGGCACAGGACATGCAACTCAGTTAGCCCTCGATGGTCTTAAAGCCACCGGAACTATTTTGATTCTTGCAGGCGATACACCGATGCTGACATCAGATTCTCTATCGCAGCTTTTAGATGCACACCATGCTGGTGGATTTACTGCTTCAGTTTTAACAGCAGAACATCCAGATCCAACAGGATATGGCCGCATTATTCGCGGCGATGATCAATCACTTGTTCGTATCGTTGAAGAACGCGATGCCGATGATTTGCAGCGCGAGATTATTGAAGTCAACTCTGGCGTCTATGCATTTGACGCTGCAAAGCTAACAGCTGCAATTGGAAAGCTGAAAGCAGATAATTCACAGGGCGAGCTCTATCTCACCGATGTCATAGAAATTCTGCGCAATGAAGGCGGCACTATTGCGCCAGTTCTTATCGAAGATTTCATTGAAATTCTTGGAGTCAATGATCGTGTTCAGCTAGCTGAGTCAGCAGCTCTCTTACGCGATCGCATCAATGAAGATTTAATGCGCGATGGTGTGACAATCGTTGATCCGCTCAGCACATGGGTTGATGCAACAGCCACAGTTGAATCAGATGTCATCTTGATGCCAGGTACAGCAATCACTGGAAAGACAACGGTTGCAACGGGCTCAGTAATTGGTCCTCGGACAACTCTGCACGATTGCACAGTCGCTCGTGGCGCACGCGTTCTTGAATCACAATGCACAGATTCAATTATTGGCGAGTCAGTAAATGTTGGTCCCTATACATTCTTACGCCCCGGAACAAAACTTCTTAAGGGTTCTAAAGCTGGCGCCTATGTCGAGATGAAGAATGCAACCTTGGGCGAAGGATCAAAAGTTCCGCACCTTTCTTACGTCGGAGATGCAGTTATCGGCGAAGGCAGCAATATCGGCGCTGCAACTATCTTTGTTAATTACGACGGAGTCGAAAAGCATTACACCGTAGTCGGCGATCACGTTCGAATCGGAAGCGATTCAATGTTGGTAGCTCCAGTGACTATCGGAGATGGCGCCTATACCGCGGCAGGATCTGTGATTACAGAAGATGTTCCTGCCGGCGCGATAGGAGTTGGCAGAGCAAAGCAGAGAAATGTAATAGGTTGGGTTCTGCGTAAGCGCCCTGGTACAAAATCTGCTGAGGCGGCATCGCGCCACAGTAGCGACGAGCAGAAAGGCTAACTTCCTTGAGCGAAATCCGATTGTCCTCAGAGAAAAAACTTCGTCTCTTTTCAGGCCGCGGATTCCCAGAGTTATCAGAGCAAGTTGCCACCGAATTAGGTATTCCACTTACTCCAACATCTGCTTACGACTTTGCCAATGGCGAAATCTTTGTTCGATTTGAAGAATCAGTTCGCGGTTGCGACGCATTCGTAATTCAGTCGCACTCTGCGCCAATCAATAAGCAGATCATGGAACAACTCATCATGATTGATGCTCTTAAGCGCGCATCAGCAAAGCGCATAACCGTCGTTGCACCTTTCTATGCATATGCTCGTCAAGATAAGAAGAGCCGCGGACGCGAACCGATTACAGCGCGCCTCATGGCAGATCTCTTTAAGACAGCTGGTGCTGATCGACTTATGGTTGTTGATCTTCACACTTCACAGATTCAAGGATTCTTCGATGGTCCAGTAGATCACCTCTTTGCACTTCCAATGCTTGCAAATTATGTTGGCAGCAAAGTTGATCGCTCCATGCTGACAATCGTTTCACCTGACTCAGGCCGCGTTCGCGTTGCAGAGCGTTGGTCAGAACTTCTTGGCGGATGCCCAATCGCATTTATCCATAAGACTCGTGACCCACTTGTTCCAAATGAAGCAGTTGTCGGAAAAGTTGTTGGAGATGTTGCAGGTCGCACCTGTGTAGTCATTGATGACATGATCGATACAGCAGGAACAATCACAAAGGCTGTCGATGCACTCTTTGAAGGTGGCGCTAAAGATGTCATCGTTGCTGCAACTCACGCAGTCTTCTCAGGGCCTGCAGTAGAACGCCTCAAGGATTCACGCGCAGTCGAGGTCGTTGTCACAGACTCACTTCCGCTCTCAGAGGACCAGAAATTCGATAAGTTGACCGTCCTCTCAATTGCCCCACTTTTGGCTCGCGCTATCCGTGAAGTCTTCGAGGATGGCTCTGTAACTAGCCTTTTTGACGGCCACAGCTAAGTCGCGGTAATCTTCACCCGTTCCGGCGAGGGTGAAATTTATCCGTGATCGACGGCGTAGGTATCAACTCCTGCTGGAACTTCGCTTCACAAAGAAGTTCATGATCAGTAACTAAGCAAAATTATTAGGGGAGTTTCACAATGGCAGAAGTATCAATCAAGGGAACATCACGTACCGAATTCGGTAAGGGTGCATCACGTCGCGCACGCGTTGCAGGACTTGTTCCCGCAGTTATCTACGGCCACGGTGAGAAGCCAGTTCACATCACTCTTCCAGCTCGCGAACTTGGCGTTGCACTCAAGGAGTCAAACGTTCTTCTCAACATCGATATCGATGGAAAGACTGAACTCACACTTCCTAAGTCAGTTGTACGCCACCCACTCAAGCAGATCCTCGAGCATATCGACCTCGTTCTTGTCCGTCGCGGCGAGAAGGTAACTGTCTCTGTTCCAATTCACACAGAGGGTAAGCACGATCCAGATGGAATTCTTGAGACACAGCACAACTCAATCGAAATCGAAGCAGAAGCAACTTCTATTCCGAAGTTTCTTACACTCGATATCGAAGGCATGGCTTCAGGTACTTCAAAGTACGCATCAGATGTTGTTCTTCCAGCAGGCACAACTCTCGTAAGCCCAGCAAACACAATCATCGTTCACTTGTCAGAGCGCTCAACAGTTGTTGAAGAAGTTGCACCAGTAGCAGCAGCAACTGATGCTGCGGCACCTGCAGCGGATGCAGAGAAGAAGGACGCTTAAGTCTTAGACTTTCCATTATGACGTGGTTGGTAGTGGGGCTCGGAAATCCGGGCGATGAATACGCTGCCACCCGTCACAATGTGGGTCAGATGGTTATCGACCATCTACTCAAGCGTCACAACGCAAAACTTTCTTCACATAAATCTCGATGCGATATCGCCGCCTTTAAATTAGGCGTCGGCGTTGATGCGCATTCAGTGATTGTTGCGAAGTCAAAGAGCTACATGAATGAAACAGGCGGGCCCGTAAAGGCGCTCGCCTCTTTCTATTCTGTCGAACCTTCAAAAATTATTGTCTTGCACGACGAACTAGATATTCCTTATGCAGCGATTCGCGCAAAGGTTGCCGGCGGCGACAATGGCCACAACGGTTTGAAATCTCTTACATCTTCTCTGGGCACTGCGGATTACTTCCGTATTCGTCTGGGTATCGGTCGCCCGATGGGCCAACAAGATCCAGGTGATTTTGTGCTGAAGCAATTTAGTAAGGAAGAGAAGAAGGATCTCGATGAATTTATTGATCGCGGTGCAGATTGTGTTGAGTTCCTTATTGAAAAAGGACTCGATTTAACTCAGAGCAAATTTAACTCTTAAGGCCGCTGCTATGCGAACGCTCTTTAAGAATGGTGAAATCTGGTGTTCTCGCGGCACATATACAAGCGCTGTACTGGTAGAAGATGGCAAAGTATCTGCACTCGGAGATCTCGCACTCAGTCAAAGTTTCGATAACGAAGTTAATCTCGAAGGAAAGTTCCTTGCACCAGGGTTTATCGATGCACATGCGCACCCTCTCTTTGCAGGGCGTGAAAGCCAAGGCCCTGTCGTAAATGGATTGCAGAGCGTTGAAGAGATTGTTGCGGCGGTAAGTGATTTTGTGCGAGCAAATCCAGCGAAGAGTTGGATTATTGGGGGAGCCTACGAAGCATCCATAATTTCAGGTGGAGATTTTGAAGGGAGCTGGCTCGATAAAGCTTCACGCGATATTCCCATTGTTCTACACGCAGTAGATCACCACACCGTCTGGGTGAATTCAAAGGCCCTTGAAGTTTCGGGAATAACATCTGACACAAAAGATCCCGATGGCGGAACTATCGCTCGTTACGATGATGGAACTCCTAAAGGAACGCTGCGCGAACCATCAGCGATTGATTTGATCTTGATGCATGCGCCGAAGCGGAGTCTGCATGATGATGTCGCTGCAATCGAGTGGGCATGCAATCAATACCTTGCAGCAGGCGTTACGAGTATGACTGATGCGTGGGTTGAACCTGGAATGCCAGAGGCCTATATCGCTGCTGCAAAAAGTGGAGCGCTATCGATAGATACCAATCTCTTCTTTCTGGCACAGCCTGATTCTTGGAGAACCAATCTCCCAGATTTCATTCAATTCCGAGAAGAAATCACTCAACTTGGTTCTGCTTCAAAGCTACATGGGAAGACGGTGAAGTTCATCTGCGATGGTGCGCTCTCTGCCGGAACTGCTGCCTTACTTGAGCCGTATCTCGATAATCCATCATCAAATGGTCTATTGATTTGGGATGACGATGAACTCATTGATGCAATGGTTGCGGTAGATATAGAAGGATTCCAGATTCACGCTCATGCAATCGGAGATGCTGCAATCAAGCAGGCACTGAATGCTATTGAAGCTGTGATTCGAATTAATCCACCACGTGATCGCAGACCAGTAATTGCACATGCGCAACTTATTCACCCAGATGATTTACCTAGATTTGCGGCGCTCGGAGTTATCGCAAATATCCAACCACTATGGACATATCTCGATCCTATGAATGCTCAACTCATTGAGCCGCGCATTGGAACAGTTCGCAATAACCAGCAATACCAACTTAAATCTCTGCAGGATAGTGGAGCCCGCATTAGTTTCGGAAGTGATTGGCCTGTAACGAGTCAGCTCCCTCTTCTTGCATTGGCAGTTCCTGTACATAGAAGCGCCCCTGGCAGCAATCAGCCCTGGAGTCCGCAAGAGGCAATTTCGCTTGAGGATTCACTTGTTCATTACACAGAAGATGCCGCCTTCCAGAATTACTGGAGTAAAGGCGTAATTCGTGTTGGGGCAGATGCTGACTTTGTAGTAATTGATAAAAATCCGTTAAGTACAGATCCAAGCGGGGTTGCGTCTCTTAAAATTATCGAGACATATGTTGCTGGAATCAGCCAGTATTGCGAAGGCCAGCAGCAACACCGTTAATCGTAAGCAAGAGCGCACGAATCAGCGTCGGATCAGATTTTTCACCTTGTTCGCGAACCCGGTGCAGAAGCGTTACCTGCAGAAGCTGAAGCGGCGCCAGGTAGGTATCGCGCACTTGAAGGGTGCGAGCTAGAACTGGTTGATCTCCAAGTAGAGATTGCTTCTGAGTCAGAGTCAGGATCTCGTTGACTGTAAGTTCGAACTCTTCGGTGATTGTCTCTAAGAAGTGGTGAAGCTCCTTTGGTACCAAAGTTTCAACGTATCTCTTCGCTGTTGCTAGATCAGTCTTGGCAAGTGTCATTTCGACATTGCTAATAAATGTAGAGAAGAAGTGCCACTCTTTGAGCATCTGCGCAAGAACATCTGACTTTCCAGCTTCGCGTGCAGCTTTAAGTCCTGAACCAACACCGAACCAGCCAGGAACAATCTGGCGTGATTGCGTCCAACCAAAGACCCATGGAATCGCACGCAGTGAATCAAGTCCACCTGATGCATCGGGGCGACGGGATGGACGAGAACCTAAGAAGAGATTTCCAAGTTGCTCAACAGGAGTTGATGCATAGAAATATGCAGGAAGGTCTGGATGGTCGATAAGTTTTCTATAGCGGGCAAATGAGTTATCGCTAACGAGATTCATGCACTCATTCCACTTTGCAAGGTCTTCTTTGCTTTGTCGTGGGCCACGATTAAGGATTGTTGCTTCAAGGGATGCAGCAAGTGTGAGTTCAACATTCTCGCGAGCAAGTGCGGGAAGTGCGTACTTATCGGAGATGACTTCACCTTGTTCAGTCATCTTAATCTGACCGTCGACAGATCCCCAAGGAAGTGCAACGAGGGCATCGTATGTAGGTCCGCCACCGCGACCGACAGAGCCACCTCGACCATGGAACAAGCGCAGCTTGACGCCGTGTTTCATCGCTACATCGCGCAGAGTGCGTTGTGCACGGTGGATTTCCCACTGTGATGTTGCAATACCTGCATCTTTATTTGAATCTGAATACCCGAGCATGACTTCTTGCAGATTGCCACGTAGCTCGACAACTTTTCTATATGTTGAATCTGAGAGGAGCTTCTCAAGAATTTCTCCAGCTGCGCGAAGTTCTGCAACTGTTTCAAGTAGCGGGGCAAAACCAATCTTTGCAACCTTCTTATCGATATCTACAAGGCCTGCTTCTTTACCTAGTACTGCCGCAGCAATGAGATCGTCTGCGCCCTTTGTCATCGAAACAATGTATGTCTCGATTACTTCTGGGCCGAAACGTTCAATCAGATCAGCGATAGCGACAAAAGTATTGAACGTCTTACTGCCGGCTGCATCAAGCTTTGAAGTATCTAACTTTGTTGAAGAACCAAGCTGTGCGGTAAGTACAGGGAATTTCTCATCGTGTGAAAGCTCGATGTAATTTCCACCAACCATTTGGCTGATAGCTGCATGATGGGCATCGGAGTGTTCACGAATATCAAGAGTTGCGTGGGTTAATCCAAATGCTGCAACTGTGCGGATTGTGCGTTCAATGAGGCCTGTAGCTAGTAATTCACCTTTATGAGCAAAGAGTGAATCGCGCATAAGGGTGAGGTCTGCAAGGAGTTCTTCAGTGTTCTTGTAATCGCGACCTGGAACATGGGCAGTTCTTGCTGCATGTCGATCGCGAGTAAATGCCAAGCGATGCACAATTGCCGTTGCTTTAAGGCGATATGGCTCTTGTACGTTGAGACGTAAGAAGCGCTCTTCGAATTCAGGGATGTTCTTCAGATCCTGCTCAACAGATGCGCTGAGTTCAGGTGTTGCACCAGCAATGCGCGTTGAAACCGAGAGCATCTGACGCAGACGGTTCATTGATGCAATCGTTGTACGTATCGCATGGCTTACCTGAAGCGTCACTGCATCTTCTGTGATTTTCGGCGTGATATTTGGATTCCCATCGCGGTCTCCGCCGATCCATGTACCAAAGGTAAGGGGGCGAGATGTTGCGGGAAGTTGAATATCTAAACGCTTTAACTCGCGAGCAAAGTCATTGAGAACCTCAGGAACAGTATGGGTAGCAAGGTCATCGAGGTAGTAGAGGGCATTCATTGCTTCATCGAGTGGTTCTGGTCGATCAAGGCGAAGTTCATCGGTCTGCCACAAGAGATCCACTGTCTCGGCAAGGCGTTCATCTTGTGTTGCACCCTTTGGGGTATCTAGCAGCGCTGCAATCTGTCCTAACTTACTTAAGACAGAACGACGTGCAGCTTCAGTTGGATGCGCAGTAAAGACCGGGCGAACATCGAGTTCGCTAATCCACTTCACCAAATCTGCATGCGAGATTTCGTGGCCAGCAATTGGATTCTTAATTGCATCTTCAATCTTGTCGACTGCTCGCGTTAACCAAGAGCCACCTTCGTTGCGGACCTCTGCAAGGATTCGTGAACGGTGCACTTGTTCGGCAACGTTAGCTAAATTGAAGTAAGTACTAAATGCACGTACGAGTTGAACGGATTCTTCAACTGACAACTTATCGAGAATCTCAACGCCGCCACCTTCGCGAACGCTCTTGCGCACTGATTCAACGAGATCAAGAAGATTTGATCCTTCTTGACGAACGAGTGATTGCCCTAAGAGATCACCTAATCTGCGAACGTCGCTGCGAAGCGTTGCATCGCTGGAAGCGACGAGCTGCTGCGTCTCAGAAGGTTGATTGCTCACGGGAGAATTCTCACATAGATAAAGAGGTCGCTAGACTGTCATTTGTAAGCCCCCCTTCTTTTTGGAGTGGGGCCATATGGCATTTACCGACGAGTAAGGAGAAATGAAATGCGAGGTCTGCTTGGTCTTCTTCAGAACGACTCTGAAGTCAGATCTGCCCTTGCCGAAAATTCGAAGGTAATTGCTCCAACATCAAGTTATCCATTCCTCTTAGCGATGAAGGCGAGCACTGCGCCCCTACTTGTCGTTACAAGCTCCAGTCGTGGGGCTGAAGATCTTGCTGATGAATTGAAGGCACTCCATAACGATGTCTTTGAATTTCCGGCATGGGAGACGCTTCCGCATGAAAGGTTGAGTCCGCGTAGTGACACAGTTGCGCGAAGAATCTCAACTCTTAATTCGCTTACAGAAAATCTTACAAATCCAATTGTTGTTGCCCCTATTCGCGCAGTCATCCATCGCTTTATTGCTTCCCTTGCAAAGTCGCCGCTATGGACTCTAGAAGTTGGCCAAGAGATTGCCCTGACAGAACTCATCAACCATTTAACAGAACTCTCCTTTACTCGTACCGACTTAGTTGAGAAGCGTGGTGAATTCGCAGTGCGTGGTGGCATTCTCGATATCTTCCTGCCGCTTACAGCGCACCCTGTTCGTATCGATTTCTTTGGTGATGAGATTGAAGATCTCTCCTACTTTGATGTTTCAGATCAACGCACAACGGATGCGGTTGTAGGAAAACTTTCCATCTTGCCATGCCGCGAACTCTTACTTACCGATGAGATCAAATCTCGTGCAGGTGAGATTAAAGATGAGTACCCGGCAGCTCTTGAAATTCTAGGGAAGTTGGCAGAGGGCATCATCACGGAAGGCATGGAATCTCTCATTCCGCTTCTCACCAACGACTTTGAAACCATTCTCAATCGGATGCCGCAGAACACACAAGTTGTATTTCTTGATGAAGAACGAGTGCGTTCACGCACCGCAGATCTCATTGAGACAAATGCAGAATTCTTAGCAGCCTCTTGGTCTAATGCGGCAGTAGGTGCAGATGCACCTTTGCCTGTTGAGAGCGTGACGTATTTTGATTGGAGCGAACTTAAAGCGGAGATTTCATCGCTCAAGCTTGATACATACTCTTTAAATTCTTTTGGAAGCGATCTCGATCAAGATGCAGCATTCCTGGATATCTCACCGATAGATCCGATGCGTGGAAATGTTGAGGCGCTCTGCGAAGTATTGCGCACAGGGCTGGAAGCGCATCAGAGTGTGATCTTCTCTACAACTGGCCACGGAATGGCTGAGCGCTATGCAGGAATTTTCCGCGACGCTGATCTACCGGTGCAGATGGTTGCAAACTTTGCAGCCCAACCAACGAAGGGCTCGATTCATATAACGCAATCTGCACTCGGTTATGGCTTCAGAAGTGACCATGCAGAAATTCTCTTTGTAACTGAACGAGATTTATCTGGCAGCAAAGTTGGCAGTAAAGATGGCGCACGTATGCCATCAAAGCGTAAGCAAGCTATTGATCCACTTGAACTTCGCACCGGAGATTTTGTTGTTCACGAACAACATGGAATCGGTCGATATCTCGAACTCATTCAACGCACAGTGGGTGGAGTAACGCGCGAATACCTAGTTATTGAATATGCGCCAGCTAAGCGCGGACAACCTGGCGACCGCATTTTTGTACCAACAGATACATTGGAACAGGTAAGTAAGTATGTTGGCGGTGAAACTCCAACTGTCCATCGCATTGGTAGCGGTGAATGGCAGAAGGCGAAGGGACGCGCACGTAAAGCGGTTCGTCAGATTGCTGGCGAGCTAATCCGTCTCTATGCAGCGCGTACAAGTGCCCCAGGTTTTGCTTTCTCTGCCGATACTCCTTGGCAGCGCGAATTAGAAGATGCCTTCTCTTACATTGAAACTCCGGATCAGCTCTCAACGATCGAAGATGTAAAACGGGATATGGAACGCCCTTACCCAATGGATCGGATTATTTGTGGCGATGTGGGATATGGAAAGACTGAGATTGCCATACGTGCCGCATTCAAAGCTGTACAAGATGGAAAACAAGTAGCAGTTCTTGTTCCTACAACCCTGCTTGTTCAGCAACATTCAAAGACTTTTGCAGAACGCTATGCAGGATTCCCAATCAAGGTCGCCGGTTTATCACGTTTCAATACCGCTAAAGAGAGCAAAGAAATCTTGCAGGATCTCGCTGCAGGCTCTGTCGATGTTGTCGTGGGAACGCACAGAATCCTTTCGACTGATGTTCAATTTAAAGATCTAGGCCTCGTAATTGTTGATGAGGAACAACGCTTCGGCGTTGAGCAGAAAGAATCACTTAAGAAGATGCGTACAACTGTGGATGTCCTTGCGATGTCTGCAACGCCTATTCCGCGCACCCTTGAGATGGCAGTGACCGGCATTCGCGAGATGTCCACAATTACGACCCCGCCAGAAGAGCGCCATCCGATTCTTACTTACGTGGGGCCAGCAGAAGATGCGCAGATAAAAGCTGCAATCCATCGCGAGCTATTGCGTGATGGCCAAATCTTCTACATTCACAATCGAGTCGAGTCAATTGATCGTGCCGCATCAAAGATGCAGGAGTTAGTTCCGGAAGCTCGAATCCGTATTGCGCACGGACAGATGAGCGAAGGTCAACTCGAAGATGTCATCCTTGCATTCTGGAATCGCGATTTCGATGTGCTTGTCTGTACAACGATTGTTGAGAGCGGTCTAGACATCGCAAATGCAAACACTCTCATCGTGGAACGTGCTGAGAACTTTGGATTGTCACAACTTCATCAATTGCGTGGACGTGTTGGTCGTGGCCGCGATCGCGCCTACGCATACTTCCTTTATCCACCAGATCAGCCACTTTCAGAAGTTGCGATAGACCGTCTGAAAACAATTGCGAGCAATACAGATCTTGGTTCAGGAATGCGCGTTGCTCTGAAGGATCTTGAGATTCGCGGTGCGGGAAACTTACTGGGCGGTGAACAATCCGGGCACATTGCAGATGTTGGCTTTGATTTGTATATGCGCATGGTTGGCGAAGCGGTCAACGATTACAAAACCGGCATTATCGAAACTGAAGAACAGAGCCACGAATGTAAAGTGGAACTTCCTGTCAATGCGCATTTATCTGAAGAGTATGTACCGGGCGAACGTCTACGTTTAGATTTGTATCGACGATTGGCTGATGTGAAGAGCGCTGCAGAAGTGGAATCTATTCGAGAAGAGTTAGTGGATAGATTTGGCGACCTTCCACATGAAGCAATCTCACTTCTTCGCGTGGCAGAGTTACGCGCCTTCGCTAAATCGCTGGGTGTTCGCGAAGTTGTTGCTGCAGGAAAATACTTGCGAATTTCACCACTGGTTCTTCCTGAGTCAAAGCAACTGCGCTTAAACCGACTTTTCCCTGGCTCTCTCTATAAAACAGCTTCAAATACAGTGATGATTGCCATTCCTCGTGCGGCTGCCTGGACTCCGACTGCACAAGGCTCGGCGGTAATAGGGGATACTTCTCTCTTGGAATGGGCTGCTAAATCCCTCGATGAATTAACGAAAGCGAGTACCTCGTGAAGAAGATCCTCACCGCTCTAGCTCTTATCTCAGCGCTGACACTTACCGCATGCGGACAAGTTGATACCGCTGCCAGCTTCGGTGATACAAAGATTACACAGGCACAAGCGCAATCAATCGTCGATGAGATTCTCGCTGAACGAGAGAAGACTGATACATCTCAGATGCAGTTGGAAACTGGTAACGCTCTCAATCGTTCACAGCTTCGCTTCTCGATTATTACTTCAGTCTTCGATGAAATCGCTAAAGAGTTGAAGATCAAGGTTTCATCTACTGAAATTGAAAACACTCGCACAGGAATCCTTGAGCAGATTGGTGGCGAAGAACAGCTTCAAATGAACCTCGTTGCAGCCCAAATCGCTCCATCGAATTTTGAACGCTACATGCGTGCAACTGTTCTTTCTAACAAGTTGGCTGGTGCGCTAGGTATGGCAGGCGTTGCTGAAGCAGATGTTCAGTCAAAGATCAGCGAACTAGTTCAGAAGAAGGCTAAGCAGATGAAGGTCACCGTTAACCCACGTTACGGTCGCTGGGATGAAGCAACGGCAGAACTTCTTCCAGAAGATTCTGCAGGCGATGCAGTTATTCCTTCATCAAATTAATTTCGATTAAGTAATCGTTATGGCAGAGTCAGAACTCCAACGCCTCGTAGAGGTAATGGATCGACTGCGCTCTCCTGGCGGATGTCCGTGGGATGCCGAGCAGACTCACGAATCTTTGATCAAGTATCTCCTGGAAGAGTCATACGAGTTCATCGATGCGATTGAAACTGAAGATCGCGAAGGTATGCGCGAAGAACTAGGCGATGTTCTGCTTCAGGTCTACTTCCATTCTCGTATGGCGCAAGACCATCCAACAGATCCCTTTTCAATTGAAGATGTTGCTCGTGGAATCGCAGATAAGTTAATTAGTCGCCACCCACACGTATTTGAGAATCTTGAAGTCAGTGGGACGGATGAAATCATTGAGAATTGGGAAGCGATCAAAGCTCGCGAGAAAGGTCGCACATCTGCAATCGATGGAATTGCAATGTCACAGCCTGCACTTCCGCTTGTTTCAAAGATTCTTTATCGTGCCGAAAAGTACAACGTTGAAGTTGAAATTCCTGCATTTGCTGCAACAGAAGCCGCTACTGATGAGTCAGTTGGTGAAGCTCTCGCATCAGTAATCGCATGGGCTCATACAAATGGAATCGATCCCGAGAACGCGCTACGTGCGCAGGCGAGAAAGATGATTGCAGCCATTGAAAGCCAGGAGAAATCAGGCTCATAACGAGTACTGCTCTACTCACGGTAGTATGGGCTCCTGCCCTCAACGTCGAGCGCCCGTTAAAAAATTTCTTATTTACAGGAGACACCTCATGGCAATTATCGAAGCAATCGGCGCTCGTGAAATTCTTGATTCGCGTGGAAACCCAACCGTAGAAGTAGAAGTACAACTCGAAGATGGCACTCAAGCTCGCGCTGCTGTTCCAAGTGGTGCATCAACTGGTGCATTTGAAGCAGCAGAACTTCGCGATGGCGATAAGAACCGTTACCTCGGAAAAGGCGTTCTACAGGCAATCAAGTATGTGAATGAAGAAATCGCACCAGCTATCGAAGGTTACGATTCGCAAGATCAGCGCCTCATTGATTCAGAGATGATCGAACTTGATGGAACACCAAATAAGTCACGCCTCGGTGCAAATGCAATTCTCGGTGTTTCACTTGCAGTTGCAAAGGCATCAGCAGAATCTTCAGATCTTTCATTGTTCCGCTATGTAGGCGGACCAAATGCTCACGTGCTTCCAGTCCCAATGATGAACATTCTCAATGGTGGAGCTCACGCAGATACAAATGTTGATATTCAAGAGTTCATGATTGCGCCAATCGGTGCAGAGACATTCCGCGAGTCACTTCGCTGGGGTGCAGAGATTTACCACGCACTTAAGGCTGTTCTTAAGAAGCGTGGGCTTGCAACATCTGTTGGCGACGAAGGTGGATTCGCTCCAAACCTCGACAGCAACCGTGCCGCGCTGGACCTCATCCTCGAAGCAATTACTGCTGCAGGATTTAAGCCAGGTTCAGATATCGCACTTGCGATGGACGTTGCTGCCACAGAGTTCCACGAAAGTGGAAAGTACAAGTTTGAAGGCTCACTTCGTTCATCTGACGAAATGATTGCGTACTACGCAGAGCTCGTTAACTCATACCCAATCGTTTCTATCGAAGATCCACTCAATGAAGAAGATTGGGCAGGTTGGAAGTCAATGACTTCATCACTCGGTTCGAAGATTCAGATTGTTGGAGATGACCTATTTGTAACTAATCCTGTGCGTCTTGCAAAGGGAATCGAGACAGATACAGCGAATGCTCTTCTTGTTAAGGTAAACCAGATCGGAACTCTTACAGAGACTCTCGATGCTGTTGATCTTGCACACCGCGCCAACTACCGCAGCATGATGTCTCACCGCTCAGGTGAAACAGAAGACACAACAATTGCTGATCTCGCTGTTGCAACTAACTGCGGACAGATTAAGACTGGTGCACCATCTCGTACAGAGCGTGTTGCTAAGTACAACCAACTTCTTCGCATTGAAGAGGAACTCGCTGAAGGTGCTGTTTATGCAGGTCGCCAAGCGTTCCCACGTTTCAAGGGCTAATTAACAAATGGCGCGCAGATCCCCTTCTGGAAAGCGAAAGAAGAGTTACCGTTCTCGGAACCTCAACTTCAATCGCAACCAGGGATCTGGGCGCTTATTTGCGGTCGCAGCAATCTTCTTTATGCTCGCGCTCTTTCTCGCTCCTCCAATTAAGAATTACTTTGTACAGCGTGCGCAGATCAGCTCTCTTCAGTCACAGTTAAAGAGTGACAATGCTGCCCTTGAGGCAGCAAGAAAAGAGTTAACTCTTTGGCAAGATCCTGATTACATAAAATCACAAGCTCGCGAGCGTCTTCACTTTGTGATGCCAGGAGAACGCCAATACATCGTCACTGGCGCAGATGGTCAGAACTCTGATGAAGAAGCAACAACAGATGTTGTAAAGAATCTTCCCGAAGGTCAGCCTTGGTATACCCGCATGATTGCTTCGATTACGGAAGCAGGTAAGCAATGAGTATTGAAAGCCGCACACCTACAGAGGAAGATCTAAAAGTTATTGAGAACCAACTCGGTCGCAGTCCACGTGATTTACATGCAATCTCTTATCGCTGCCCTTGCGGAAAGCCTGCAGTAGTAGAAACTCCACCACGCCTTAGCAACGGTGAACCCTTTCCAACTTTCTACTACGCCACTTGCCCCCGCTTAACTGCTGCAATTTCTACTTTAGAAACCACGGGCATGATGGAGTCCATGACTAAACGTCTTGAGACTGATGCTGAACTTGCTGGTGCATATGCTGCAGCGCACGACGATTACATCGCCGCACGATCAGCGCTCAAAATTGATGTTCCTGAAGTAGAGAATATTTCTGCAGGTGGAATGCCTAATCGTGTGAAGTGCCTCCACTCGCTAATCGCACACTCACTTTCTGCTGGCCCTGGAGTAAATCCACTTGGCGATGAAGCACTTGCAGAGTTACCTGACTGGTGGAAGCACCTGTCATGCGAGTAGCAGCTATCGATTGCGGAACTAACTCAATTCGTTTACTTATTGCAGATGTCGATGGCGCTAACTCCCGCGAAATCGTTCGCGAGATGGAAGTTGTTCGTCTCGGTCAAGGTGTCGATAAGACCGGCCAATTTCATCCCGATGCAATCTCTCGCACACTTGCCGCAGTAGATAAGTTCGCGCTACTGATTGCTTCAAAGGGCGTTGAAAAGATTCGCTTCTGCGCAACGAGCGCTACACGTGATGCAACAAACCGCGACCTCTTTGTTGATGGCGTTAAAGAGCGCCTAGGCATCGAACCTGAGGTTATTCCAGGAGAAGTAGAAGCAGCGCTCTCATTCCAAGGGGCAACAAAGGATTTCAATAAGGCAGAAGGTCCATTTCTTGTCATCGATATCGGTGGCGGATCGACTGAATTTGTATTCGGCACAGATGGCGTCGAATTCGCCAAGAGTATGAATATCGGATGCGTGCGCATGTCCGAACGCCACTTCACTGGTGGAGATGCTGACCCAGGACAGATTGCTGCAGCGATTGAAGATATCGATGAAGCGATCAAGCAGGCGGCAAAGATTGTTCCAATCACTCAAGCAAAAACTCTTATCGCTGTTGCCGGCACAGCAACCACGGTTGCTGCAGCTGCGCTAGATCTGCCTACATATGACCGATATGCAATTCACTTATCGCGAATTCCAGCGGAGAAAGTCCATGCAATTTCAAAGTCATTCTTATCAATGAAGCGCGAAGACCGTGAAGCGCTCGGTTACATGCACCCAGGTCGCGTCGATGTAATTGGTGCAGGCTCGCTAGTTCTCTCACGCATCATGCTTGCAACCGGAGCTACGGAGTTCGTTGCCTCTGAATCCGACATTCTCGATGGAATGGCTTGGTCGCTTGTATAAGTCGATTGAACTTCTCGATAAGTCGATTGTTAAGTGCCACAAATGTCCACGACTAGTTCAGTGGCGAGAAGAAGTAGCAGTAACTAAGCGCAAGTCTTACGAGAATGAGAACTATTGGGGCAAACCAGTACCAGGTTTTGGTTCATCTAAGCCAAAGATGCTCATTGTCGGTTTAGCTCCAGGTGCTCATGGTGCTAACCGCACGGGCAGAATCTTCACCGGAGACTCTTCTGGTGATTGGCTCTACGGATCACTTTACCGAATTGGTATCGCAAAGATTGCAACATCAACGTCACGCGATGACGGACAAGAGTTACGCGATACTCGAATCTCCATGGCAGTTCGCTGTGCACCTCCTGAAAATAAACCAACAACTGAAGAGCGTGATGCTTGCGCACCATTTTTTGAGAATGAGTTAGAACTCATTGCACCTACTGTTCGATCATTTGTTGCGCTTGGAAGTTTTGGGTGGCAAGTACTTATCAAATCTCTTAAGTCACAAGGGCATAAAGTTCCCACGACAAAGTTCGGACACGGCGTGACAGTTAAGTATTCGCATGATGGAATCAACTATTTAATTATTGGCAGTTACCATCCAAGTCAGCAGAACACATTCACTGGAAAGCTCACTAAGCCAATGCTCGATTCAGTCCTGAAGAAGGCTGCTAAATTTGCGGGAATTCTCTAACTTTTCACATAGTAGACTTCGCAATCTCATTGGCCCCCATAGTCCAATGGCAGAGACAGAGGACTTAAAATCCTTCCAGTGTCGGTTCGAGTCCGACTGGGGGCACGTTGTGCAGGTTATTTAGTTATCTTCGTGCGTAAATTATGGCACTGTTTCTGGATAACTCAAGGTGTATCAATTTCAAACTCATACACAATTCATACACTTTGCCCGAAGGATTCCAAGGCGATGCTCTGATACTCGATAACTCTCACCCCAGAGCATCTGCGCTCGAGCAGAGCTCGACCTCCATCTGTCTCTGCCATTGGCCGGAAGAAGACCCCGGATGGTTAATTTTGAGCGTTGGGATAGTCATACTAGCTGTATAGAAATTTGCACTCAATCAATAGAATATTCTTGTGAGAAGAATTGCGATCGTTTTAGCCCTGTTAGCTGGGTGCTTGGTAGCACTTCCTTCGAGTGCTAGCGCGGCTGGCTATGCTAATTGTGTAGCAATTACAGACGCCGAAATCGAAAAAAGATTCAGTGACCTTGTCTATACGTTAACTCTTGAAGATCTATGTGATCTCGGAGTGATTAATTTTTCACTAACTTTGAAGTCAAATAAAATGTTGGTATCAGATGTCTATCAATCCTTCGTAATTATTTACGGGTATGGCACCAAGGTGAGTTTTTCTTTGAGTAAATATCCGCCAGGTGAATACTCCCCATCTCTTGAAATAACTTCAAGTAAGGATTTCGAGAGACGCACAGTTTCCCTACCAAGATTCAGCATTCAGTCACCTCTGGAGTGTTTGGAGGTCACACAAAGTGGATTGGATTACACACAAAGCTCATATTCGGTCACGCTTAAGAATATTTGCGACTCATTAGACAGTGATTCATTTGCAGATATTCAGCTGGAACTTCAGGGAAATGGTCTCTACGGATCGAATACAAGTAGCCAGAAACTCTATTCCGTTTCAGATTATGGGACTACTGTAAAATTCAATTTGTATGGACTTGCAAGTGGAACCTATTTTCCATTTCTGAGTTTGAGAGATACAAGAAATAGCAAGAATGAAGAATTGAATTTATCGAGCTTTACTATTAAGAGTGCTCAATCACAGTCCTCCTCAAAGGCTAGTTCTTCAACCAATCAAATTTGCGTTACCGGAAAAAACTACACAAAAGAATGCTTTGGTTATCCAGACTTTTCATACACGATATGCAGCATAAGTCCTTCCGGAAAAGTGCAGTATCAGTCGGGGACCAAGTGGCTATTTGGCTGGAATTTTAAAGGGGAGAAGGACCTTGAACAATGTGAGTCAACCTACCCATACTTAATATCGATCAGTGGAACGAGCAAGAGGACTTTGAATATGCGTCTTCAGTTCAGCAAGTTTCAGAATAATTCCATTTTTTACTCAAACTTTAAAGTTTCAGTCACTTAGTTTTTAAACTTACTAGGGGAATCTCTATGTGAATGATTTTCTCGATACGTAATAATTAGAGCCAGCGAGGTGACTTTGCAGAGGCGAAGTCCTTCGCCTCTTAGATTGGGAGCAGGATTGGCTCTACACTTTGAGTATGTTTATCCGTTGGGTGATATCAAGAGGAATTCTTGAGTATCAGCGTATGAATCGTGCCAGCAGAATTGGTTACATTCTTATCTGGATATCGATTATTGGAATGGGTCAACGGTTACTAATGGGAACGCCGCCAGGAGCCTTCGGCGGAATCCCGGAAGGTGTTCTATATCTTGGCGTAATTTTCAGACTTCTTGGGTGGGCACTCAACCTGATTTACCCTCCACGTCGGCTCTAATCAATCGCATACTTTTATTGTTCGAACTGAAGCACTTGAGTAAAGTAGTTCAATGAAGAAAATACTTCTCGTTCTTGCCCTGTTGTCAGGATTCTTGTATCCGAACTCAATTGCAAGTGCTGCAGATGGCATTTTGATTGTTGCGGCTGACCATTCCGAGGGATACGACCGAAATCTCTTTAAGCATTGGATTGATGAGGACAAGAATGGGTGCGATACACGCGCAGAGGTCCTGATTTCAGAGGCAACTGTTAAGCCTAAAGTAGGAAAGAAGTGCGCACTTATTGGTGGCAAGTGGGTAAGCACATATGATGGTAAAACTTTAACCAAAGCTTCACAGTTAGATGTGGATCACTTGGTTCCCCTATCAGAGGCGTGGAGATCGGGCGCTTGGAATTGGACCGCGGCTCAACGACAGCAATACGCGAATGATTTATCCGATAAACGCTCTTTGATTGCAGTTTCATTGAATTCGAATCGCAGCAAAGGTGATAAAGATCCAGCAAGCTGGTTACCCAAATTAGACCAATGCATTTATATTTCAAATTGGGTTGTCACAAAATGGAGATTCTCGCTGACGTACGATCTTAAAGAAAAAGCTGAAGTGGTGAGAATTTCTCAGGAGTGTTTTGGAGATACCGAATTCTCGATGCTTGCTCAAATCCCCAAGGTTTTTGCGGGTGCTGCTCAGGCTGATAAGCCATCCTTGCCGATTATTCCTACGCCTCTGATTAATTACACACCTGAGAACCGACCTATCCAAGCTAATCAAACGGTTCCAATTGAAGTCACTGTTCCTTCTATCGAGGGTTTTGACTCTAAAGTGATGCTTCTCTATTTGGTAGATTTAAAGAGCGCGAATGGTGACCGGCAAAGATTGAATTGTTCCTTCTTCTATGCAGATGGAAAATATGGGAACTTAGGTGACTTTGAGAACTATATTCCTCTGGCTCCAGTGAAACTAACCTGCACCGGTGTTGCGGAGCGAACAGCTGAGTATCAACTTCAGATAGTCCCGAAAAAAGAATCCCTGAAAGATTTTTCGAATAGTCGTTCAATAAGTCCCTTAGTTGCATTCAAGCCTTCTGCCAATACAACTGAGCCGACTCCGACTCCGACACAAAGTGCGGCAGCAGCGTCGATCTCTCCAGGTGCATTCTGCGCACCTGCCGGAGCTACTGGAAAATCTGCAAATGGAACTTCATATACCTGCAAAACTTCTTCTACCGATACAAGAACTAGGTGGCGACAATGAGTAATCAAGAAGAAGTTAAATCATCCACGAGTCGAATTAAACTCTGGATTGTATTTGTCAGTGTTTACTCTTTGGGACTATTGGGAACTCTCGCAGGTGAATGGGAGAGCGCAGGCATAAACAAACAATGGACACCGGGATTTAGCGCTTTTGATCAGTTGGAGAACCTCTCTAATCGAATCTTCTCTCCTGCAGGCTTTATTGACATATTTCTCTTCCCTGCGTTAGCCAGCTCAATAACGATAACGACGGCAGTTCTATTGTTTCGTAGATTTGCAGCGAAGCTTAAGAAATCAAGCTTCAAGCCTTTATTGGCTATCGTATTTGTCATAAGCACAATCTTCGTCTGGTTTCTTCTTAGTGCGCTTCTTGTTCTGGTGACATTGTGAGAACGATTACAACTGGAGTTAGTCAAAAGTGTTAAAGCGAGTTTGGGGCGAAACACTCACGGTTCTAGCGCTTGCATTTCTTGTTGCATTTTCTTGGCCCGCATTTGTAGCTGATATCGATCCTAAGACTCAAGACCTACTCAACTATATTCAGTGGGTAAGTTGGTTGGCGTTTGCAATTGACTTAGCAATTGGGTTTATTTCAGCAGACAAGAAGACTAAATTTTTACTGCACCACCCCCTCGAAGTCTTCACTGTATTTCTCCCATTCCTAAGACCGCTTAGACTTTTGAGAGTTATCTCTTTTGGAAGTCTTGTTATTCAGAAGGTGGCAGTAGGAAGACAGTTCGCAATCACCCTAAAGGTTTTCTTGTCCAGCATTCTTCTTGCTTATATCGCCGCAGTCCAAATCACCATTACAGAGCGTGGAGTTGAAGGATCGAATATAAAGAACTTTGGAGATGGCTTGTGGTGGGCTGTGACAACAGTGACGACAGTTGGTTATGGGGATCGATTCCCAACTACTTCGATGGGTCGTGTACTCGCAGTCGGGTTAATGCTCGTGGGTATTTCCTTAATGGGAGTAATCACCGCGTCCGTCGCAGCTTGGTTTGTGAAGATGAGCCAGGAAGATTCCGTCAGTAAGTAATCTTGGGGAGAGGAAGTCGATAAGGACAGGAGGGGTGACGGGTGTGCCTAAAAAACCTACCCCAGTGTTTGAACCAACGATTCTGTAATACACGGGGTGATGCTTATCGGACTGTTGGGAATTAAGAAGGGGTCTAGTGGGTAGTTGCCCACTCCGCACCCACCTTTGAGTCCAGTGAGCGTTAGGAAGATTGAGCGTGAGGAACTAAATCCACTTAGCTGATTCTCTAGGCTAACGACCTGATTTTCCGCATCTTCGAGTCGGTTCTGTAACGTGGAAAGTTCGTTTTGAAGTTTAGCGATCTGTTTCTGCGTTACGGGTTTAGCTGTCACGCCTTGAGCCGAACTCTGAACACCATAACCTAGGAGTAGAACCGCACTAACAACGAGAAGGAGTTTCTTAACCATAACCTTACTTTACGGCTTTGGTTTGACTTTGCCTAACACTTGCCTAAACACCTTCAACGATTAAGCGTGAGACAATTACGAAATGTCTAGTCAAGAGATTGCCTATTTAATCCCAGTCGTTCTTGCTGGACTAGGAATTTGGTATTCAGGTAAATCTGATGACTACACAGTTGATCCTGCTGTTCAAAGTGAATATGCCAAGTTGTCCAATCGAATGTTTATATTCGCTGGGCTTGTGCTTTTGGCTGAAATAGTACTTTTCAATGCAAAAGTAACTTGACCTTCAACTATTTGGCGTTGAACGCGTTAGTGAACCTTCCACTCGCGGTTTCTGCCTGTTGATGGTCACGAAGTGTCAAAGCTTGCTCTTGGCAAACTTTACAAAATACCAAACTAAAGTAGTGAGAAGGCCTGAGTAGACGAAAAGAAATACAAAGTATGGAACATCAAAAGGAATGGAATCGTAGAAATCTGCTTTTGCCCAAAAATTGTCATAAACCCAGCCAGGTTGGTACAGAAATCCGGAGATAAAAACTAACAAGTAAAAGACAGCCTGTGTCAAAGTAGGGCGCTTCATCTATTCCCCTCAAACTCTTCGGTTAATCGCATCAATTCCTTAATCGACTTGGCTTCAAATGTACTCTTACTCCAAGCTTCTGAATAGCCATCAAACTTTCCAGCAATTTTTTCATTAGATAAATCTGCGCCCTTTACTTTAAGCATTCGAAGAATTGCGGTTTCCCATTGTTGAGTTATGTGACCATCTAGTGGACCTCTAAGTTCGATTAATTCCCAACCTGATCGCGCGTGAGTATGTAAACGATTGTCTGGGTAATTAGTTATCCCTATCTGAAGCATCAACCAAAGCGGATGTATTAAGAGATAGATATATCCGGGTGCATTAGGGTCAAAACCGCCAATGTGACAAGTTGGACATCCCGTTTTGTTGACACCATTTCTATTGGCGGGACTGGTAATCCAGGTATGGCCCTTCTCGCATATCCACTTGAACCTCTTTTGAGTACCAGTCGTTACAGTGGTGGCATCCCAACCGCACGCTTCCGCAGCAAGTTCCGGATTAGTGGTTGCTAAATCATTAAAGCCTGCGAGTACTTTTCTGTTTGTACAGAATGGGCAGCCAGAGCGAATCCTTGTTGCGACAGCTGCAGACCACTTATGATCAAAACTACATTTCCAATCTACTTTCTTATTACTTCCGGCATTCAATGTGGATGGGTCCCAACCATCAGCTTCGTTTGCTAAGTCTGGATTAGTGGTTCCTAAATCATTAAAGCCTGCAAGCACTTTCTTCCCAGCGCAGATTGGACAACCGGTACCTGCAGTTCGTTCCCCAACGACTGCCTTCCATATGTGACCACTTCGGCATTTCCATTCAAGCCGTTTGCTGCTTCCAGCACTAAAACCTGTCGGATCGTCTTTAACTAACTCTCGAGAAAGAATTGGGTGCGTGGTGGCAAAATCATTGACACCTATAACCGGGACACGACCAGAACAGAAGGGACACCCGTAACCGGATTTACGATCATTTCCCGTTGCTTTCCAAACGTGGCCTTCTGAACATCTCCATTCGAACATACGTCCTGTCCCGGTGATGTATTTAGTCGGATCCCAACCGTTTGCTTGAGCTGCAATTTGAGGGTGTGTTGTCGCAATATCGTTGAATCCCGAAAGGACTTTTCTGTTTGAACAATAAGGACACCCTCGCCCTTCAGTTCTAGATTTCACTTCAGTAATCCAAGTGTGGTTGAGCTTGCATTGCCATTCCTTCTTTTGGTGACTGCCAGGAGTGACACTGCTTGCATCCCAACCAACTGCTTCCTTTGCCAGCTCAGGATGCGTTACAGAAAGCGGAAGCTTTTCTTTTTTACCGGGCACAGCAATAAGGATATTGGGCACGACTGACTTGGGAAAGAACCTCTTCATACTAGAAATTGGGCTTATGCTTTTGGAATGAGAACTAAGAGAAATCTACTTTTCGGTTTGATAATTGGTGTATTCGTTTTAACGCCATCTACAGCACAATCGGCCTCTACATACTCATTGAACTTAACCCTAGAGGTTAAGCAGAAATACCCAGGTGTTGGATCACCTGACGATGTCATCTTCGGGTGCCAAGAAGGCTTCCCAATGGATTCCGATTTCACACAGAGTGCGAGGTGGGAAGTGCGGAGCGCGAAGGGCCAGGTAGTTGGGACGGGTCCTGTAAAAAAGGTAACTGTCAAAAATATTTCTGAGGTCCCAGCCCCATTCAAGGATGCCTCAGACCCAGAGCTTCTTCCCTACATTTATAACGGCACCTGTATCTATTCAGGCAAGGTGACAGTGCCCAAGTCTGCCTCCTATTCAATACTGTTTGGTGGCGTGAACCTAAACTCAACCTACTCATTCAATGAGTTGAAATCCAAGAAGTGGAAGATGGTAATTAAGAAGGACCTGAATTGCGGGGGGCTTTACGGGAAAAGTTGTACTTAGGGTGTTGTGATCGAATCCCCCTATGTGCCGAACGAGTAGCCTGCCGAGACAAGTACGCTCACGTACAAAAGCGAATTGGTACCAGAGCGGTAATGTTTTGAGAGTCTTCCAGAAAGACTGTAAGTAGATACCCTTTACTAAGACAGGCCCAATTGGGCCTGTTGATATCCGAAACCGAACAATCCCCGAGCTGGTAGGAAATATCACGCGCCCGGTAGGTTCTCACGCTCAAATATGCGAGAGCATAGTTTTTTGGATAAATTGATTCTTGCGGGATTTTTCCGTTATGTCCATACAATGACTGAAACCGCCGATGCCCTGGCAAGTCATATGGATATACGTTTCAGACCAGTTCCCCTCCCAATTTTTAGAACGTTCATATGCAATTTCTGAACCATCCACATCTTCCCAGCAAGTATTGCAGATCATTGTTCCAATCGATTTGGACTTTTTTGACTTTGGATTCAATTCCAAGGTGTAGGCCTTATCAAGAATTTTGTACTCGTTTCGACTTTTTTTGCCGACGCGAGATTTCTCGATACTTATAAATTTGTATTTTTCTAACACATCCAAAGCCTGCCTAATACTATTTTTCCCCACATTGGCGTAAAGAGCCAAAGTTTCATAGCTTGGGAAAATCGCAGACTCTGCCTTTCCTTTATGCAACACAATTGCGTAGAGAATTCTCGAGGCTTGTCTGTGTCCCTTGGAAACCAGAAATTTGATTGCTGGAATTGGAATAGGAGCCCAAAGACCTGGTGGGATTCGCTCTTCTTTGACTGTCATTTACATATCAACCTTTTTACTTATGTGGCTCGAGCAGGGATAGGAGTCAATTTTGATACTCTTTTTAATTCGCCACCAGATAGCAACGCCACAACCTAGATAAAGATTTCTTCCATTTTTTCAGCAGCGACTCTCAAAGGCGCAATCGCACTATGGACATATAACTTCGATGTAATTGCGCTCGAAGAGTGCCCTAAAGCCCTGCTAATGACCTCTATGCCCACTCCTTGGCCATACATAAGAGTTGCTGCTGTATGACGGGCATCGTGCAGTCTTCTTGTCTTAATTCCGCACAGTCGAAGTGCCCTCTTCCAATCGTTGAAGTCCAAAGTTGATTGCTTAGGTGCGCCATCTAGAGAAGGGAAAACAAAGTCATTTTCCTGCCAATCCATACCGTATACAGAACTCATCTGAGTAACGATTTCCTTATGTGATTCAAGAGATTCGATTGACCCCGAAGTCAGTATTAGAGAGCGCCGAGAGCGCTCTGTCTTAAGCCCTGTCAGTTGGAGCTGTCCTTCGATCATTTGAATTTGATTACGGACTTCTAATACTCCATTAATCAGATCAACATCCTGCCAGCGAAGCCCAAGAGCTTCACCTTGTCTTAATCCGCAGAGCAGAGCGATATGAAGTCGAGCAGACATATAGGTGCCCTTGTAGGTCTCTAGTAACCGCTTCACCTCATCAACAGTTAACGGTTCAATCTCTCGAGTCTTATTCACGGGTATCCGAACTTTCTTAACTGGATTACTCGGTATGTACTCATTGTTCTCGGCCTCTCCCAAGGCAACAGATAAGAGAGCTCGTGCTTGCTGTTGAGATCGAGGACTTTGTCCTGCCTCTCTCATCACAGTCAGAACACTCTGGATATCACTGGGAACTATTTTGCGGAGTGGTACCTGCCCGATCACTGGAACGATGTGATGGACAGCAAGTGCTCGGTATCTCTTCCACGTTGAGTGAGCAATCTGATGCTTGTGCTCTTCCTCTAACCACGTCATTAGATATGTACCGAGTGCAATCTTTGATTGCGGCAGTGCACTCTTACCGGTTGTTGCCTTAGGAAGTTTATCCAGCTTCTCTTTAGCCCGCTTCCTCGACTCTTGAACCGTTGCAGCCATAGCGGTCACTATGTGACCGTTGTGATGAATAACAGTCCTGTAAGAACCTCCAACCTTGTATGTATGTCCTTGTCCATTAGATCGTCGTGACATCTGCATTCCTTCCAGTAGCCAAAGGCGAACGCCTTTGTGGAAGATGACTAATAACTGTGAGTTCAATTAAGAACTCATACACAACTCATACACCCGCTACGAGTTTCACAGAATCCAGATTCGATTTACGCTCGAAATCTGGTTATTCTTGAAACCTAGAAGTTCTTTAAGAGGACTTAAAATCCTTCCAGTGTCGGTTCGAGTCCGACTGGGGGCACTTCTAGCTTGAAGGCAACTAAATTCGAGCTCCAATAACAGCACAGTCCTTTCTAATGATGGCGGAACTGAATTTAGCCGAAGCTGGCGTGCCTGACTAAAGGAACTAGATTCTGGATCGCGTGCAAGCGTCCATTACGCACTTCTTTTCAAAACGTGGGGTGACGAAGAAGTCCAAAACCCCAACAGGTTGTTGCGCAGAGGTCGAAGTCCCTAGTTCGCTGTCGATGCCATCAGTAGAAAAAATCAATCTGTAACTTCCAGATTTATTGAACTTTACTGCAGGTAAACTTATTTCTTGGGAAGTGCTGAAATCGAGAATCCCAACTTTATTTAACTTCGAATCTTTAGATTCAAGCCAAACGGAAACTGGCTTGATTGAGTTGTGAGACAAAACCAAGGAGAACTTTTCCCTAGCCATGATTGTCAAGTTAGATTTTGCTTGTTCATTGAGATTCACTACAAATTTCTTTTTAATCTGATCTGTTTGCCTTGAACTTAGAAATGAAATTGCAGGAAGCTTCTTCTCAGGGCTCCTGACAACTAAAAAGTGATTAAGGGGTGCTTTCGGAGCGCGAGTCGACCCTCTCGAAGGAGGCACTCCAATTTGCTGACGACATTTTGAAGGAAACGTGTCCTCAAGTGCAGTCAAGTAGGGGAATCCAGCATTGCATGTTGCGCTTGCTGCCCATAAACCAGCTCCTGGTGTGCCAAGGGAAGATACGACTTGTAAGACCGATGGGACGGGAGCAGAAGTCTCACTTTGAATTTCCGCACCAGATGTCAATAGCCCGACCAGTCCACCAACGTTAGTTGTTGTAGAGGACCCGGATGTTGAATTTTCGAAGAGTCGCGTCCGAGCTTCGGTGAGTACTGCAGTTGACGTGGCTGCAACAATCACAACATTTGATGCTTGTCCGACTAATGTGCCAGCATGCTCGTTTGAAACGTTGTAACTCCCGGAAACCCCGTTTAGCTGAGAGTTGGCTTCTAGGGCCATGGATCCAGTTGTTCCAATGTTTTCAATCGTTGTTACATCACAGTCAACTGTGCAGTTCAAATAGCCAATCAATCCACCTATATTGGAGTTTGCGACTGAGGCTGAATTTGTAACATCACCAGACAAAGAAAGCGTTGCACTAGAATTCAATCTGGAAGAACTAAAAGTGTCAGCAACTTTTACATTTTGTGCATAGCCTAATATCCCGCCAATGTATAAATTTAAAAGGGAGACCGAGTTAACTAGGCCTGATCCTTCTGCGTTGATCTCTACATTAAGTGTTGAATCTGCAAATGAATTGGAAATAACCCCTGAGAGGGCTTCACCAATTAGCCCACCAATTCTTGTGTTAGTTAAATATGGATCCCCGGTGTACCCGCTAAATGTTGCTGAAACTCTGCTTTCGATTGTTCCAGAGGCGTATGAGTTATTCACCGAAAATCCGGAAGCAGATCCTGCTAGGCCACCCAACTTTTCTGACGTATACGTACCAACTCCTGAAATTTCTGCCCTAGAAAAAGAATTCTCAATGCTGATCTGGTCAGCCTTACCAATCAATCCACCAACATCATAGTTGCCGGATACTAAACCTGTGCTGTAAGAACCAACTACCAAGTTACTCGCAGCACCAGTGGATGAGCCAACTAGCCCTCCAATTTGGGAATTACCTTCGACGCTACCATCAGAATAAGAAGAATTGATTTGAGTACCGTCATTAATGGCACCAGCGATGCCGCCTGCATTATTGGAATCTGCCTCTACACTTCCTTTGAATTGCGAGCTTGAGATTGTTGTCGAATCAACTACTCCTGCAATGCCTCCCACATTGTTAGATCCTGAAATTGTTGCTTCTACCTTGACAAGGCTAATTGTGGAGTTTTCAGAGCTTCCAACAATTCCACCTATTCCGTTATGGGAACCAGATATGTTTACCGTGGAGTTGACTTGTTCCACCGTGGAATCCTGAATGTGACCTGCTAAACCACCAGTGTTATTTGCTAAACTAACGAGAGATCCACGAAGTGTTACATTCTCAATGATTGAATTTGTCACCTCAGTCGCGAGAATTCCGTTACCGAGAGCCCCGTCATTATGTGTCTCTAGAGTCAGGTCCACCACCTCGCCCCCAGATATCCCTTGGAACATAGGTCCCTTCAGATTTCGAACCGTGAAGCCATTGCCATTTAGGGATGTCGTAAGACTCGTGAAAAGGGGATATCCGGCAGTCGAAGCTTCATCTGGGACAAAAATGTCCACCTCCAATTCATATCCGTCTATTGAATCAAGAGAGCCGCCAATCTGCGCCAAAAAGCTTTCCTGGTTGAGCGAGATGGGTCCAGATGACATCGCATTCTGGGTACTAAAGAAAGAAAAAAGGGTGATGAGAACGATGCTTCGCAAAAAAACTTTTGGCATCTTCTCCACAACCCCAAGGTTAAATACTGTAGTCCTCGGTATCAACTTGAAAGCACTGGTTTCAACCCGTTACAGAGCCAATAGGCATAATTACACGGATATGCACATAGTTCACAACCTTCTCTAAATCTTTACGCTCGTTGAATAGTGGAAATTTTCCCGCTTGCCGTACTTTAGGAAGAGTAGGGAGAGACTTTCGCTACACGCATAAGGAGAGGTTATTTCGCAGCTCTAGCCCGATTCGCGCCTTCTAATTAGTTCTCCGAACTTATTTCCCTGAAAACTCCATTATGTTAGTCTCGTGTGAGCGCTCATATTCTTGGGCAATACAGGGGAGATTTTGATGGCAAGCGAGACGAGCTGGAGCGCTTTAGGGGTTTTCGAGAAGGAAGCCAAGGCGAGCATCTTTGGAATTGTTCTTGCTGTTATCACGACTGCTGAAACCTTTAGAAGTGGTGATGCCCCATACAAGTTATGGATGAGCGCAATTATTTTGGCTTCAGGTGTGTTTATTGCGAAGAAGGCACACGACTCCGGATCCTACGTTGGAATCTTGACCGGTCTCTTTACTTTGATCTGGATCATTCCTTTTTTCGATTCAACATTTTTCTTTTCAATGGATGCCACATTTCTGACTATTCATTCAATCTATTCGATCGCCGTGGCAGTCGGTGCCTACTCCTACCTTAAGAACTAACTAAGGCCTGGCAAAAATGAACTTTGTTGGATTTCAGCAGAAGGTAGAGATTCCTGAAGGCCACCAACTTGTGGTTGTAGAAGAGGAAATTAAGAGCGCGCTAGGAAGAGATGGGCTCTTCTCTTTGTTAAGTGAGCCAGAAGAGATTTCTCGCTGGTTTGTCCGTGTCAGTTCACTGCAATCTAAGCAGGGCGGCAAGGTGAAGTTCATCAACGAGGCAGGCTCGACTTCTGAAGCAATCTGTACCACTTATGAAAGTGGAAAAGAGATCTCTCTGCTTTCATCTGAGTTTGGGAACTACTCAGCGAAGATTGTCGGGCGTAAAGAGTTTTCGGTAAAGATCTCATTTCGAATCCTTACCGATGAGCCTGTTGAGGCAAAGAAGAAGCTTGAAGGATATGTCGCTAACTTAAGAGGGCTCATCGGGTCATGAATAAAAAGGCGAATATTTATGATGTGGCAAAGCTTGCAGGTGTTTCACATCAGACTGTTTCGCGTGTACTGAATAATCATTCGAGTTTGAAGCCAGCCACTCGTGAAAAGGTTGAGAAGGCGATTACAGAACTCTCTTACCGTCCGAGTAATGCAGCCCGTCAATTAGTAACTTCGCAGAGCCGCCTTATTGGCGTACTTATCGCCGAGGCCGATCTTTATGGTCCTGCATCGATTTTGAATGCGATGGAGAAAGTTGCACGTCTCGAGGGATATTCACTTATCTCGATTGCGGTTTCTGCTGGATCTCGAGAGTCATGGCGCGAGGCGATTGACCAACTTCGAAATCTAGATATTGATGGTGTCATCACCATCGCTCTTCCAGAGCAGATTGTGAAAGAGATTGAGAACTCACTTGATGGGGCAGTTATTGTCATTGTTGACTCCGAGCCTTCCAAGAAGTTTGATGTTGTGAATATGGATAACATTTATGGCGCAACACTGGCGACGCAATATCTCATTGATGCGGGGCATACAGAGATTCTTCATGTGACAGGTCCAGAAAATGGTTATGAAGCTGATAAGCGCAAAGTTGGATATGAAACAACAATGAAGAACGCAAAGCTTAAGCCAGAGGTCATTGTTGGAGATTGGTCGATTGCAAAAGGTTTCGAGGCCGGCGTTAAAGTTTCGAAGATGAAGAAGCGGCCAACGGCGGTCTTCTGCGCTAACGATCATCTCGCACTTGGAATGATTAAGGCATTTAATGAAGCAGGAATTGATGTGCCGGGGGATATCAGCATCATCGGCTTCGACAATATTCCTGAATCAAGCTACTTGATTCCTGCGCTCACAACAGTTGGACAGAACTTCGATGAACTTGGAAATAAGGCAATCAGCAGGATGCTGCAACAGTTGATCCAAGAATCCAAGAAAGAGGCGGTCATGATTAAGCCCGCGCTAGTGTTAAGAAGTTCTACAAGAGAGATCAAGAGCGGAAAGAGGATAAAGAGATGACCGAGAAATATGTAATCGGAGTTGATTACGGAACCCTTTCTGGGCGTGCACTTATTGTGCGTGCATCAGATGGGCATGAAATGGGCTCGGCAGTCTTCGAATATCCCAACGCTGTAATGGATCGTGTGCTGAACTCAAGCGGAGCAGCACTTGGACCTGACTGGGCGCTACAAGATGCTCAAGATTATGTAGAGGTCTTAAAGCACGCGGTGCCTGAGGCGCTTCGCATTTCTGGAATTAATCCAGCCGACGTTGTTGGAATCGCAACCGATTTCACCGCCTGCACAATGGTTCCGGTTCTTGAAGATGGAACACCACTTTCGCAGCTACCTGAATTTAAAGATAACCCACATGCATATGTGAAGTTATGGAAGCACCATGCGGCGCAACCACATGCAGATCGCATCAATCAATTAGCTCGCGATAGAAAAGAGAAGTGGCTTCCTCGTTATGGTGGACAGATTTCATCCGAGTGGGAACTTGCAAAGGGACTTCAGCTTCTCGAAGAAGCGCCAGAGGTTTATAACCGTATGTATAAGTTTGTAGAAGCAGCTGACTGGATTGTCTGGCAATTGTGCGGAACATATGTGCGTAATGCATGTACCGCTGGATATAAGGGAAATCTTCAGGATGGTCAGTATCCATCTCGCGAATATTTCAAAGCGCTTAACCCAGCTTTTGAAATGTTTGCAGAAGAGAAGATTGCTCACACCATCGGAGAACTTGGTGACAATGCGGGACCACTTACTGCGCAAGCATCAGAGTGGACCGGGCTTTCGGCCGGAATCGCTGTTGCAGTTGGAAACGTTGATGCACACGTAACTGCGCCAGCTGCGAAGGCAACCGAGCCAGGACAGATGGTTGCAATCATGGGAACCTCAACCTGCCATGTGATGAACCACGATGCGATTACTGAAGTACCTGGAATGTGCGGCGTTGTCGACGGCGGAATTGTCAGTGGTCTCTATGGATATGAAGCTGGCCAATCTGGCGTCGGCGATATCTTCGCTTGGTATGTAGATAACCAAGTTCCGCAGAAGTATTTCGATGCAGCAAAGGCTGCGAATAAGTCGATCCATCAATACCTGACTGATCTTGCTGCAGATGAAGCAGTCGGTGCTCACGGACTTGTGGCGCTCGATTGGCACAGCGGTAACCGTTCAGTTCTTGTAGATCACGAACTCAGCGGGCTGCTTATCGGTGCGACTCTGACAACAACTGCAGAACAGATTTATCGTGCGTTGCTTGAGGCAACTGCTTTTGGAACCCGCATGATCGTCGATACCTTTGCGAAATCAGGAGTACCGGTGAAGGAGTTCATCGTCGCAGGAGGACTTCTTAAGAACGCCTTCTTGATGCAGGTTTACTCAGATGTGACTCGTTTGCCGATTTCGACAATCGATACAGACCAGGGTCCAGCACTCGGTTCTGCAATCCACGCAGCGGTTGCGGCAGGGGTTTACTCAAATGTAAATCAGGCAGCTGATGTTATGGGACGAGTTAATAAGCATGTCTACACACCAAATGAAGAGCGCGCTAAGCAGTACGACGCTCTGTATCGCGAATACCTAGAACTTCACGATTACTTTGGTCGCGGTGCAAATAATGTGATGAAGCGTTTAAAGCAGATGAAGCGAGAGGGATAAGAATGAGTACTAAAGATCAGTTAATCGCAAAGACCCGAGAGCTTCTCGTTGATCTACACCAAGAGCTCGTGCGCTACGAGCTAGTTGCATGGACCAGCGGCAACGTTTCACAACGAATGAAGTTCGATGATGGTTCACCAGATCTCTTCGCAATCAAACCTTCAGGTGTTCGCTATGACCAACTGACTGCAGAGTCGATGGTTATCTGTGACCTCGATGGAAAGTTAGTTCAAGGCGATCTATCTCCATCAAGCGACACTGCTGCGCACGCGTATGTCTATAGAAATATGCCAGATGTAAATGGAGTTGTTCATACTCACAGCAACTATGCATGTGCATGGGCGGCAGTTGGTAAAGAGATTCCTTGCATCTTGACTGCGATTGCAGATGAATTTGGTGGACCAATTCCGATGGGCCCATTTGCGATTATTGGTGATGATTCAATTGGTCGGGGAATCGTTGAAACGCTAACAAACCACCGTTCTAGGGCAATCCTGATGCAGAACCATGGGGTCTTCTCGATCGGCGTCGATGCCACCGATGCGGTCAAAGCGGCCGTTATGTGTGAGGACAATGCTAAGAGCGCCTTTATCGCCCACCAGTTAGGCACCCCTATTCCGATCCCACAGGCTGCGATTGAATCTTTATTTAATCGTTATCAAACCGTCTATGGGAAATAAGCGAAAGTTGGTAGTTTAAGCCTTAGAAATGTGAGCGCTCACCTAATTGGGAGCATTGGTCGCTGCGAGTAGTTACCAATTTACTTTTCACAGAATGACAAATTACGGACGAGTTTGTTGTTGAGCAGTTCAAGTCCACTAACAGCTAGGAAAGGAACAAAAATTGTTCAAGAAAGTATCTAGCCTCGTTGCTGTAACAGCAATGTTGGTATCAGGTCTAGTTCTATCGACTCCAGCACAGGCTGCTAAGGGTCTTGTTGGCGTATCAATGCCAACACAGTCATCTACACGTTGGATCTCTGACGGTAACAGCATCAAGGCAGCTCTTGAAAAGGGCGGCTACACAGTCGATCTTCAGTACGCAGAAGATGACATTCCTACACAGGTAACTCAGCTCGAAGGCATGCTTACTAAGGGTGCAAAGGCTCTTATCATCGCTGCAATCGACGGAACTCAGCTAACTGACGTTCTTGCAAAGGCTAAAGAGAAGGGCGCTCCTGTAATTGCATACGATCGCCTTATCAACGGAAGCCCAAACGTTGACTACTACGCAACATTCGATAACTTCAAGGTTGGCGTTCAGCAGGCAACATCACTTCTCGTAGGACTTGGCGTTTACAAGTCAGAGAAGAGCACAAAGGCTGATGGTCCAAAGGCTAAGGGTCCATTCAACGTTGAATTGTTCGCAGGATCTGCAGACGACAACAACGCAACATTCTTCTTCAACGGAGCAATGTCAGTACTTAACCCACTCATCAAGTCAAAGGTAATCAACGTGAAGTCAGGCCAGAAGGCATTCACAAAGGTTGCAACACTTCGCTGGGATGGTGCAGTTGCACAGAAGCGTATGGAAGATATCCTCGTTGGTAGCTACGCAAACGCTAAGGTCCACGGAGTACTTTCACCATACGACGGTCTAAGCCGCGGAATCATCGCAGCTCTAACTGACGCTGGTTACACAAAGAAGAACCTCCCAATCATCACTGGTCAGGACGCAGAAGTTCTTTCTGTTAAGTCAATGATCGCTGGCGAGCAGTACTCAACAATCTTCAAGGACACTCGTGAGCTTGCAAAGGTTGCAGTAAGCATGGCAACAGCAATTCTCGATGGCAAGAAGGTTACAGTTAACGATACAAAGACATACAACAACAAGGTTAAGGTTGTACCTTCATTCCTCCTTACTCCTTACATCGTTACAACAAAGAACTACAAGAAGGTCCTAATTGATAGCGGATACATCAAGACATCCCAACTCAAGTAATTAGGTAGATAGTCCGGTTGGTCTCATCGTTTACTCGATAGGCCAACCGGACTATCATTCTTAATAGCAGTGAAATTGTTAGCTCGCACTTATTAGTAGGAAGTAAAGGAAAAATGACAGAGAACATTTTGGAGATGCGTTCGATCACTAAAACCTTTCCAGGTGTAAAAGCTCTTGTCGATGTATCGCTTACCGTTGAACGCGGCGAAATCCATGCAATCTGTGGTGAAAATGGCGCCGGTAAATCAACTCTTATGAAAGTCCTATCGGGAATCTATCCACACGGAGATTACGAAGGCGAAATTATCTTTGAAGGACAAGAGCTAAAGCTCAAGAACATCCGCGACAGCGAAGAGCTCGGAATCGTCATCATCCACCAAGAGCTTGCACTCAGCCCATATCTATCAATCGCTGAAAACATCTTCCTTAACAACGAAATCAAGAGTCGCGGGCTGATCGATTGGAATAAGACCAATCTCGAAGCACAGAAGCTACTTGCCAAGGTCGGCCTCTCTGAAGATCCAAATACGCCTGTTAATCGCATCGGTGTTGGAAAGCAACAGCTTGTTGAGATCGCTAAGGCCGTTTCAAAGAAGGTAAAGCTTCTAATTCTCGATGAACCAACAGCTGCGCTTAACGATGCAGATTCAGAGCACTTGCTCGATCTCTTGCGCCAATTTAAGAGCCAGGGAATGACTTGCATCATTATTTCTCACAAGCTCAACGAGATCGCATCTATCGCAGATAAGACAACAATCATCCGCGATGGTCGTGTTATTGAAACGCTCCAGATGCAAGGCGTAGCACTCGATCAAGAGCGCATCATCAAGGGCATGGTTGGTCGCGAGATGAATAACCGCTACCCATCACACGAATCTAAGGTCGGCTCCGAAGTCTTCCGCATTGAAAATTGGAAGGTTCATCACCCAGATGACATCAGCCGCGTCGTTGTAGATAACGCTAATTTGCACGTTAACGCTGGTGAAATTGTTGGACTTGCAGGCATCATGGGCGCAGGTCGCACCGAATTAGCACGAAGCGTCTTCGGCCACAGTTGGGGCGCAAAGATTTCAGGAACTGTCTATGTCAACGGTAAGCCAGTAAGCGTTAAGAATGTGCGCTCTGCAATTGATGCAGGAATCGCGTATTCAACTGAAGATCGAAAGCGCTTTGGACTTAACCTCATCGACGATATCAAGCGCAATATTTCGCTGGCATCTCTTGAGAAGTTTGTGAAGCGTGGACTTGTTAGCGATAACGAGGAGTACCGAGTCGCAAGCCAGTACCGCGACTCAATGAATATCAAGGCGCCATCACCAAACTCAATCGTTGGAAAACTCTCTGGTGGAAATCAGCAGAAGGTTGTTCTTAGCCAGTGGATCAACGTCAACCCAGAGATTTTGATTCTCGATGAACCAACTCGCGGAATCGACGTTGGCGCGAAGTACGAGATCTACACAATCATTCAGGAGCTAGCTGCCAAAGGTAAGGCAGTTCTCGTTATCTCCAGCGAGCTCCCAGAGCTCATCGGAATATGTGATCGCATCTATGCGATTGCTGAAGGCGTTATTACCGGCGAAGTAGCCAAGAAGGATTTCTCACCAGAGTTGCTCATGCAATATATGACTAAGGCAAAGGAAGATAGCAATGTCTAAAGTAAAAGAAATATTCGGAAGCGAAGGCAAGCTTCGTCAGCGTCTCGAGGGCGTTGACCTACGTCAGAATGCAATCTTCATTGCCTTAATCGCACTGGTCGCATTCTTTGCGGTAACAACTCCGAACCATGCCTCTATTACTCCAGATAACTGGTCTAACCTCGTTGTGCAGAACGGATACATCCTCGTTCTTGCAATCGGTATGGTCATGATCATCATCGCCGGCCACATCGACCTCTCCGTTGGTTCGGTTGCTTGTTTTATCGGCGCAGTAGCGGGAATCCTTGCAGTTCGCCCACTTGAACAATCAGGTTGGGGATGGCTACCAGCTCTTCCTTGGTGGGCAGCAATTCTCGGTGCAATCGCTGTTGGTGCAGTTGTCGGTATGTGGCAAGGATTCTGGGTTGCCTATGTTGGAATTCCAGCCTTTATCGTGACTCTTGCAGGCATGCTCTTGTTCCGCGGTCTTGCACTTATGACCCTTCAAAATACAAATATTGGACCATTCCCAGATAACTATCGCGCTATCGGTAATGGTTTCGTAGATAAGGAGAACACTCTTGGTGTTCGCTTCGGCATTGAGGATTACAACGCGACAGCTTTGGTAATCACGGCAGTTGGAATCCTTGCTCTCTTGTGGCAGTCATATTCAACTCGTCGTGGTCGTATTAAGTACCGCCAGAGCGTTGAACCTCGTACTTGGTTCTTTGTAAAGAATGCAATTTTGGCTGTCATGGTTGGTTACGTGGGTGTACAGCTAAGCCGTGCAAACGGTATTCCTTGGACACTCGTACTTCTTACATTCCTCGTTGTTGTTTACACAGTGATTATGAAGAAGACAACATTCGGTCGCCACATCTATGCAATTGGTGGAAACCTCCATGCAGCAGTTCTCTCGGGAATTAACGTTCGTCGCGTCAATTTCTTGCTCTTCGTAAATATGGGAGCCCTCGCTGCTATCTCAGGAATTTTGATCTCAGCTCGTATGAACTCAGCAGTTCCAAAGGCTGGAGATGGATTCGAACTCGATGCAATCTCATCAGTATTTATTGGTGGAGCTGCAGTTCAGGGTGGCGTTGGAACTGTTACAGGTTCAATCGTCGGCGGCATGATTCAAGGTGTTCTCGGAAACGGAATGAACTTGAACTCTGTCGGTACTGATTTCCAGATGACAATTAAGGGTCTTGTTCTGCTTCTTGCAGTGGCCTTCGATGTCTGGTCAAAGCGCCGCACTAAGTAGTAACTCTCCATTCATTTTTACCTACTTTAGGAGTTTGCAATGAAGCAGATTTGGTTCCTTACAGGCAGCCAGGATTTATACGGTCCCGAGACTCTCGAGCAAGTTGCTGTGCAGTCGAAAGAAGTTGTTGCCAAGATTTCACAAGGTGTAGATGCGCCAGTTGAAATCATCTGGAAGCCAACTCTGAAGAACACCGCTGATATCAAGCAGGCGATGCTTGATGCATCTAGCGATCCTGAATGCGTTGGTGTCATCACATGGATGCACACCTTCTCTCCTGCAAAGATGTGGATTCAGGGGCTAGATCTTCTACGCAAGCCACTTCTGCACCTGCATACTCAAGCTAATCAATCACTGCCATGGGCAACGATTGATATGGACTTTATGAACCTCAACCAGGCAGCTCATGGCGATCGCGAATATGCGCACGCCGTTGCCCGCGTTGGTGTTCCACATAAAGTTGTTGTCGGCGAGCCAGGATCTGCTGATGTGAAGAAGCATCTTGCTGCATGGTTGTGGGCTGCAATTGGCTGGAATAAATCTCAGAACCTGAAGCTCGCTCGTTTCGGTGACAATATGCGATTTGTTTCTGTCACCGACGGAGATAAAGTCTCAGCACAACTTCAATTCGGTATGTCAGTTGAAAACTACGGCGTTAACTTCCTAGTTGATGCAGTTTCCAAGGTCAATGATGCGGATGCTGAAAAGCTCTGCGATGAGTACGAGAAGCTTTACGATGTATCTGCAGAACTTAAGCGCGGCGGAGCTCGTCACGATTCACTCGTTTACGCAGCTAAGCAAGAGATTGCGCTACACAAGATTCTTAAAGATGGTGGCTTCGATGCCTTTACAAGTAACTTTGAAGATCTAGGCGATCTCAAGCAACTTCCAGGTCTTGCAGTTCAGCGACTTATGTCTATGGGTTATGGCTTCGGTGGTGAAGGCGATTGGAAGACATCTGCACTCGGTGCAATTCTTAAATCAATGACACCTGCGGGTGGCGGAACTTCCTTCATGGAAGATTACACATATCACTTCGGTCCAGGCACTCCGAAGATTCTGGGCGCACATATGCTGGAAGTCTGCCCAACAATTACAAAGTCAAAACCAAAGATTGAAATTCATCCACTTGGTATTGGTGGAAAAGAAGATCCAGTTCGCATGGTCTTTACTGCAACTCCAGCTGAAGCTCGCGTTGTATGTCTTGTTGATATGGGAGATCGCTTCCGCATCATCAGCAATGAAATTACAGTTGTCGAACCAAACGAGGCGCTTCCAAATCTTCCTGTTGCTCACGCAGTGTGGGAGCCAAAGCCAACACTTGAAATCAGCGCTGAATCTTGGATGCTTGCAGGCGGCTCACACCACACAGTCCTCACCAACGCAGTCTCGCTAGAAGCTATCGAGGACTTTGCTCGTATGGCCAAGGTGGAGCATGTGATCATCGATGGAGAGACCCGAATCAGGGAATTTAGGCGTGAATTACAGTGGAGCGCCGCCTATCACCGCTTCGCTGAGCGTATTTAGCCCCTTCTGACTGGAAATATTCTCCCCTTGCCGTAGGTTATATACGTCGCGGGAAAGACTTTCCCGCAACTCTAAAAGGAGAGATTAATGCGCAGTTCTAACCCAGTCCTTAGCGGCCGCGGTTTCGCTCGTATCAACCCAGCTGAAATTGGTACACGCGACCTCAATACACTCGAAGGCCGCCCAACTTCTGCACCAATGTCAATTGACGATGTTGTCATTAAGACCGCCGGACTCTTTGCAGTCCTCGTAGCAGTCGGAGCTTTTGCATGGCAGGCAAATAATCCAACCTTCGCTCTTGTCGGGCTTCTAGGTGGATTTGCACTTGCAATGGTCAATACATTTTCTAAGAAGGTCCGCCCCTCGCTGATCATTGCTTATGCAGCAGCTCAAGGTCTTGCACTTGGAACAATTAGTGCAGTCTTCGAAGCACAGTACGAAGGCATTGTTAGCCAAGCAGTTCTTGGTACAGCATGTGCATTCGGTGGAGTTCTCCTTGCATACCGCAGCGGAAAGATTCGCGTAACACCTAAGTTCACCCGCGTCATGATGGGTTCACTCATCGGATATCTTGTTTTCGCAGTCATCACACTCTTCACAGGTCGCCCAACAGGTGGACTTGGATTCCTCATCGCTGTTGCAGCTGTAGGTCTTGCAACAATGTTTATCGTGATGGATCTCGATCAAATCGAGAAGGCTGTTGCTGCACGCGTGCCTCAAGAAGAGTCATGGCGTATGGCGTTCGGCCTCATGGTCACACTCGTGTGGCTCTACCTCGAAGTCTTGCGATTGATCTCAATTCTTCGCGGTCAGGACTAATGTAAGAAAAGTAATTAACGAGATTGCCCGAGATGCGAACTTCGCGTCTCGGGCAATTTTGTTGATACAGCAACTGCAATCACCATCAATACTGCGCTAGTTAAGAATGCAGGTCGGAATCCATAACCATCAGCAATTGCTCCAAGAACAACCGGTGCAATCATCGCACCCGCATCTCCTGACATCTGGAATAAACCAATTACTTGGCCACCTTTGCCTTCAAGAACATCTCCCACAATTGCAGATGGGGTAGTTGATAGAAAAGCACCGCCAAGGCCAACGATCACGCTGGCTGCGATAAACATCCAAGGCTCAGTTGTAAAAGCTATCGCCAAGATAAAGAGGGTTAAGAAAGATGTGCCGATGACTGCCGAGTATCGGCGGCCGTTGATATCCGAGAGCTTTCCAGCCTTTAGTAGGAGAGCTCCGTTAACAATCGTTGTGATGGTAAATCCGAGGCCCATAAAGCTTGGACTTACCTTGATCTCTTCAACCATAAAGAGAGGCAAGATCGAACGGCTCATTCCGAAAAGTACCCATGCGGTACAGAATGAGATGAAGAGCGCGATGCGATAAGGCTTAAGTGCAAGTGCGGATCGCAAAGTAATTGTCTCTCGCTCCTGCTTCGCTGATGGTTTTGCGGCAAGTGCAGAATTGCGAAGTAAGAATGCGCCACTGAGGCTGGCGATAATCAATAGGAAGCCATAGATAATCATTGGTGCTCGTAGAGAGAATCCAGAGAGTGCGCCACCTACGACAGGGCCTGCCATCATTCCAATTAGAAACGATCCGTTGTAAAGAGATTGCGCACGTGCACGATGATCATCATCGACTGCGCGGAGCAAGATTGAACCTGCAGCAACAGAGAACATGGAAGATCCGAAGCCACCCACTGCGCGAAATACCAGCAGCTGCTCGTAGTTCTGTGCGAGTCCTGCAGCGAAAGATGTGAGTGAAACAAAACCTATACCGAATGAATAAACCAATCTTTCACCGAAGTGGTCAACGAGTTTTCCTGAGATAAGACCGGATGCAAAACGTGCAAAGGCAAAGGCCGAAAGAATCGCTCCAACCTGCGCATGGTTTACACCGAAAGAACGCGCGAAAAGTGGCAAGGTGGGAGAGATGATTCCGAAGCCAACTGCAACAAAGAAGGATGCGAAGACAAGAACTCCGACCTCGCGTGGGAACTCTGCGAGAGGGTTAGAGAACTTTCTCTTCATCGATATCGATTCTTAGGGGCTCGGATTAACCGAGCGCCTCACCAGCTGCATCGCTGCGCGCTGCTGCATAATCAGCATTGGTACGCAGCGGAGTCTCGCGCAGGAAAAGAGCAACGATAAATCCGATTGCAACCACAGGGGCTGCAACAAGGAAGACCATATGGAACGAATCTACAAAGGCGTTGAGCGCTGTGACTTGTCCTTCTGGAGATAAGGCTCCAATTGCTGCAGTGTTATTTTGAATTAACTCTGCCTGCTCTGGTTTGAAGCCAGATTCCAATAGGTAATGACCTAATCGGCTGGTGAGAATCGTTCCGAATAAAGCGGTTCCAAATACAGAGCCGAGCGAACGGAAGAATGTATTGGAGCTAGTGGCAACACCCATATCTTTGAAATCAACAGAGTTCTGCAGCGCAATAACTATGGTCTGCATAGATAGACCAAGGCCTGCACCAACCATGATTGCGTAGATAGAGAGCTCCCAGAACGGTGTATCGATATCGAGACGAACCATTGCAAGAATTCCTAGAGTCATAATCGCCGTGCCCATAATTGGGAATCGCTTGTAATGACCGTGCTTTGAGATCAGCTTTCCGCTGACAATGGACGTTGTAACGATGCCGAGCATCAGAGGAATTAACTTAAGTCCTGCTTCAGTCGCCGAATATCCCTTAACAACCTGCATGTAGAGAGGCAACATAACAATTGCACCGAACATACCGGCACCAATAATCGCTCCAAGAATTGATGTCAATGTAAATGTGTGATTCTTAAAGAGAGTCAATGGAATGATTGGTTCGACAGCTTGTGATTCCCACTTCAGGAAGACGCCAGTCAAGATAAATCCAATTGCAAGATATGCCAACGTCTTTGAATTTCCCCAACCATCTTGTGGTCCGTAGATTGAAACCGCTAGGAGTGTTGTTGTAACTGCGGTAATGAGAAGAAGCGCACCGATGTAATCAATCTTATGTTCGCGCTTGACCTTAGGGATGTGCAGAACTGCAGATGTAATTATAAGAGCCGCAATTGCAAATGGAATATTGATATAGAAGATCCAGCGCCATCCGGCGATACCCAGAATTGTGTCGCGATCTGAGAAGAAGCCGCCGAGCAATGGGCCAGCAACCGATGAGAGCCCCCAAACAGCACCAAAATAACCCTGATAACGGCCACGTTCGCGGGGCGGGACGATATCTCCAATGATCACAAAGGTCAGCGCCATGAGCCCGCCTGCGCCAAGTCCTTGTACTGCGCGAGTAGCAATGAGCTGGGACATATCTTGCGCTGCACCTGCTGCAATAGATCCGATTAAGAATGTAACGATTGCAAATTGAAAGACGATACGGCGTCCGTAGAGATCAGAAATCTTTCCGTAGAGCGGAGTTGATGCAGTAGAAGTAAGTAGGTATGCAGTGACTACCCATGTGTAATGGTCGAGGCCATTGAAATCTTCGACGATGCTCTTAAGAGCTGTTGAGACAATTGTCTGGTCAAGGGCTGCAAGAAGCATTCCCGTCATGAGGCCGCCGAGAATGATCATTATCTCGCGGTGTGAATGTTCCTTTGTGGGTGCGTTTGTCATCATAGATTGGTAAGTTTACCGCGTGAAATCAGTTATCGCCGAAAGCCTCGTAAAGACCTATGACAAAGGCAAAGTTCGTGCACTTGATGGACTTAACCTTGATGTTGAAGAAGGAACAGTATTAAGCGTTCTTGGACCTAATGGTGCAGGAAAAACTACATGTGTTCGCATTCTTACTACGCTATTGCGTGCAGACTCAGGAAACGCTCAGGTTGCAGGTATCGATGTAATGAAAAATCCAGAGAAGGTCCGCGAAGTAATCGGGCTATCTGGTCAATATGCGGCTGTCGATGAAATTCTCACCGGTTATGACAACTTGGTGATGTTTGGCGAGTTGTATCACTTAGGAAAGAAGCAATCGGTAATTCGTGCAAATGAACTTCTTGAACGCTTCTCATTAACAGAAGCTGCAAAGCGTCCAATCAAGACTTATTCAGGTGGAATGCGTCGCAGACTTGATCTTGCAGCATCTCTGATTGTGAAGCCAAAAGTTCTCTTCCTTGATGAACCAACTACAGGCCTTGATCCACGCGGTCGCCAAGAGATGTGGGGCGTCATTCAGGAGCTCGTTAAAGGTGGCGTAACTCTTCTACTTACAACGCAGTATCTTGAAGAAGCCGATCAGCTCGCAGACGATATTGCCGTTATTGATACTGGAAAAGTTATTGCTCGCGGTACATCTGATGCTCTTAAGAAGCAGGTTGGCGGCGAACGTCTTGAGGTTGTTGTGGAACAGCAACATGTTGCTAAGACCCTTGAAATTGTCTCAGCGGTCAGTGGAAATAAAGCTGCGCTCGATGAAGGCCTGCGTCAGATAACTGCACCAGTTTCAACTGGCTCTGTTGCACTCTTTGAAGTTTTGAAATCACTCGATGCAGCTGGAATCCACGCACTTGATGTGGGTCTCAAGCGTCCATCACTTGACGATGTATTCCTTGCGCTCACAGGCCATGCTGCTGAAGTAAAGAATGAAGAGGTAAAGAAGTGAGAACCCTTAACGATATTTTCATAATTACTCGCAGGCAGCTTCTTCTGCTCTCTCGAGTTCCAGAAGTCCTCATCTTCTCAACCATTCAGCCAGTGATGTTCGTTCTTCTCTTCCGTTACGTATTTGGTGGCTCTATTGATACCGGACAGCCTGGCGGCTATGTGCAGCTATTGATGCCTGGAATCTTTGTGCAGACAGTTGCCTTTACTCTTGCAGGAACTGCATCAGGGCTTGCTGAAGATATGAAGAAGGGCCTGATCGATCGATTTAGATCACTTCCAATTTCTCAATCAGCACTGGTGATTGGTAGAACTCTTGGAGATTCACTTCTCAATATTGTTGTTCTTGCAGTCATGGGAATAGCGGGTTATGTAGTGGGATGGCGACCAACGGGTGGTCTTCTCAACGTTGCACTCGGTTTTCTCTTCCTACTCCTCTTTGGCTATGCGCTCTCTTGGGTAGGAGTCCTCGTTGGATTATCTGCCAAAGATGCCCGCGTTGTTCAGAATGTCAGCTTCATCGTGACATTCCCGCTGACATTCCTATCAAATGCCTTTGCACCAACAACTGGTATGCCAAGGCCTCTGCAGTACTTTGCAGAGTGGAATCCAGTTTCAACGATGGTTGCAGCATGCCGCGAGCTCTTTGGACTTGAGAATCAATTTGGCGCAACAGCCGGATCATTCCCAAGCGAGAATCCACTAGTTACATCACTGTTTTATATGGTGGTAATTATGGTGATCTTTATTCCGCTGAGCGTTCGCAAGTATCGCAACTACGCTGACTAATACTAATTAAACTGTTAATTAATTAAGCGTAAAACTCTGCAGCCTTAATCTCGACCATAATTTCACGACCATTAGGTGCCGTATAAGAGACGGTTGCACCGATCTCTGCACCCAATACAGCCGAACCAAGCGGAGATTTCTCAGAGTACACATCGAGATCGCCTGAAGAGATCTCACGTGAGCCGAGAAGGAATTTCATCTCATCGCCTGCAATCACTGCAGTAACAACCATGCCAGCGCCCACTTTTCCATCTGCACTTGCTGGTGGAGTTCCAATGTGCGCGTTCTCTAACATCTGCTTTAACTGACGGATACGCGCTTCCATCTTGCCTTGCTCATCGCGAGCTGCGTGGTAGCCGCCATTCTCTTTGAGGTCTCCCTCTGCGCGAGCAGCTTCAATCTTTGCTGTGATCTCTTTACGACCTTCACCTTCAAGGTGCGCGAGTTCTGCAGCTAAACGATCAGCTGCCTCTTGTGTTAACCACGTTTGTTGTGAACTCATAAGGAGTAATGCTACGGGATGGGAATTGATTAGAGAATTCGGCAGCTAGATATTCCTGCATTAACCGCAGGCGCACGCGTAGGAATTACGACATTTACCTGTACTGATCGTTCTCCTGCCGGGATAACTTCTTCAATCTGGCCAACGACGTTCTTCTCGTAATCACGGGCAGTCAAGGTGCAGCTAACTACATCAGCTCCATCGCCGCGTTCTATGAGAAATCGAATGACTGGATTTCGTGGATCATCAGTTGTAAATGAGATGAGTTCAGATCTCAATACAGGAGTGGATTGATAGAGGCCGGCCCAGAGCAGCCATACACCGCCTGCAATACCAAAGGCGATTGCGTAACGCTTCCAGACCTGCGCAGGCTTGATTCCGTAGCGATCATTGAAATCAAAGTGTTCTGATTCATGTTGGCCTTGCTCTCGCGACATGGGAGAATCCTCTCATGACTGAAGATGTAGAAGTTGGTGTCGCAGGTTCCTTGACCATGATTGTTCTCTTCTCATCGATTGCACTTTTGATGAGAAGTTTCTATAAGCGTTATCAGCGCATGAATAACAATGCTTCAGAACGCGAGAACGAAGGCGACAATTAAGAGAGTTCTACAAGGCTTTACAGTCCTTGTTCTTGTTTCAATTTTTCTTGGATTAGGTTATTGGCAGCTCATTCGTGCCAATGAGATGCAGAACCCAAAAGCTTTGGCAGTTGATCGCAATGTTTATTCTCTGAAAGAACTCTCTGAACCAACGGGCAGCGTTCCGGTAGATAGCATCGGCAAGATTGCGAGTACTACTGGTAATTACATCGCAAATTACAAAGCCCCTAATCAAATTGATGGAGATGGCGTTGTAGCTGATTGGGAAGTTGTCCTTCTGCAGAATGAGACCGACACAGCGATTCTCGTAGTGCGTGGACTTTGGAAAGATCGTTTACAGGAACCTAACATCGCGATGTCGAATCGCGTAGAAGTCGTTGGAACGCTGATGCCTCGTCAATTTGATGATCGCGCAACGAACACGACATCACAGTTGTCGCGACTCGACAGCAGCATTCTTGTGAGCACAACTGATCTTCAGCTCTATGACGGATTCATCATGGCCACGAGCGAGAAATTGCGAGCCACTTCTGTCGAGCGCCAGAGAGTCCTTCCGCCCAAACTGACTTCAGGCGTTCCTGGGTATTACTGGCAACATATCTCTTATGTAGTTGTCTGGTGGTTTATGGCAGGCCTTGTCCTATGGATGCCGTTCTACAAGCGACGCGAAGATAAGTTATAGAGTTAGACCATGAGCCAGAATCCAATCAAGAGCCCTTCGAGTGCAGCGCTTACTAGGTTCCGCCTTCTAGCTGTCCTCTGCGGCGTAAACCTTCTCCTTTTGATCTTCGCCTATATGCCTGCCAAGTACATATTTGATGCGATTGAAGAGAATAAGTGGCTCATCGCGATCCCAATCGCTCACGGCTACCTCTACATTGTTTACATTCTGACCGCCCTCCAAATTGGCGTGCAGAAGAAGATGCGATTTCTGACCATCCTTTGGCTTATTGCAGCGGGCACTCTTCCATTTGCCTCATTCGTAGCAGAGCGAAAAGTCGTCAAGAAGTATTCATAGGGCGCTCCAGCTTTCGAAGGCCTTGAGCTCGAAGGTAAACGTTTCATTACATCTGCGCACCTAATGGCGTGTCGCACCAAAAGTCCGATTTATTAGTTCTATCTTTTACGAGTCAGAAGCAGAACCCATCTCTTCCCCCGTGAGAACGTTTCACGTTTCACAATTACAGAGAATGGTTAGGCCTTGGCCACTTCAAAGTCAGCTGCCAGCGGCAAGAGTAAAGCCGCCCGAAAGACCTATGTTTTAGATACTTCAGTGCTGCTGGCAGATCCAGGAGCCTTATCTAAATTTGAAGAGCATGAAGTCATCATCCCGATTGCGGTGATTGGTGAACTTGAGACTAAACGCGACCATCCTGAACTCGGATACTTTGCCCGCGCCGCCCTTCGCGCACTTGATGATCTTCGCATTGAACATGGTCGCCTCGATACTCCACTGACCGTGACACCAGAAGGCGGCACTCTCTCTGTCGAGCTTAACCACACTGATTTAAGCACTCTGCCACATGGTTTTCTGCGTGATGGCACCAATGATTCGCGCATCTTGGCGATCTCAAAGAATTTAATGTCTGATGGAAAGCATGTCGTTCTAGTTACAAAAGATCTTCCACTTCGCGTCAAAGCATCATCTGTTGGTGTTGAAGCTCAGGAATATCTCGCAGAGCTAGTCTCCAATAGCGGCTGGACCGGAATTGAAGAGCTCTCTGTCGGGCATAACATCATCGATGAGCTCTATGCATCTGATCGCGCAGATCATGAAGCGGCACATAAGTTTCCAGTTCATACCGGAATCGTTCTCCACTCTGAAAAGGGGAGCGCACTTGCCAGAGTTACAGAAGGAAAGCAGCTTCAACTAGTTCGCGGAGATCGCCAAGCATTTGGCCTTCATGGCCGAAGTGCAGAGCAAAGAATTGCACTCGATCTTCTGCTCGATGAAAGTATTGGAATCGTCTCTCTCGGCGGTCGCGCCGGTACAGGTAAGTCAGCGCTCGCTCTCTGCGCGGGACTTGAAGCTGTCATGGAGAAACGTCTTCACAAGAAGGTCGTCATCTTCCGCCCGCTTTATCCCGTCGGTGGACAAGAGCTCGGATACTTGCCAGGCAGTGAGGGCGAGAAGATGTCGCCGTGGGCGCAGGCGGTCTTCGATACTTTGGGGGCGTTGGTTAGCCAAGCGGTCATCGATGAAGTCATCGACCGCGGGCTGATTGAAGTTCTGCCCCTGACCCATATCCGTGGTCGCTCGCTCCACGACTCCTTTGTCATTGTCGATGAGGCGCAATCCCTAGAACGCGGCGTGCTGCTGACCGTCCTGTCCCGTATCGGCCAATCCTCACGGGTTGTTCTGACCCACGACGTCGCCCAGCGCGATAACTTGCGGGTTGGGCGCCACGATGGCGTGGTTGCGGTCGTAGAAACGCTCAAGGGCCACCCACTCTTCGCCCATGTGACCCTGACACGATCAGAGCGCTCGCCGATCGCCGCCCTTGTAACCGAGATGCTTGAGGGGCCACAGGCTTAGAGCTCGCCTCTAACCCCGATTTACCCCCTATTTAAATCTCACAGTCACAAATCGGACATTTAGGACTTTGCCCTAGCTGACCTGCGCTTTTACCCATCCACAGCTCTATAGATTTCTGTGAATTTGCGACCCACGCAGGGCAAAATTTGCGACACCCCCTCATGATTGCAACTCTTTACCCATTCCCCGCAGGCCCCCAGACCTCTTTTGAGGTTGATGAGTCATGGTTCGAGAAAGAAAGGAGCAGTGATGAAAGAGTTATCGGCAGAAGCTTTTGCTAGAACTAAGGCAGCCCTTCAGCAGTTCTTCGCTGCCCTGCTCTCGCTGAAGCTCACCAAGAAGAATGCACCTGCCCTGTGGGCGGTTATCGCTTCGATGATCTTCCTCGGTACTGCGCAGCCAACGGCCTATGGTCTGGAATTTCCTATGACTACCCGCCTGGCACTTCCTGACTCAAAGAATCTGACAAGTATGAATCTGACAGTCAAGAGCGGCCTGCCAATGGTCTCGCTATCAAGCCAGATGTCTGAGATGGCGATCGTTGCTGACCTCAGCCGCCAGGTTGAACTTGCCCGCACAAAGTCAGGCGCCAAGAAGGTCGCCCGCGAGATTATGAAGAGCGAGTACAAGTGGGGCGAGTATCAGTACACCTGCCTCAACAAGCTTTGGACAAAAGAGAGCCACTGGAATTACAGAGCTCACAACCGACGTTCAGGTGCCCACGGAATCCCTCAAGCACTACCTGCAATCAAGATGGATGTTGTCGCAGATGATTGGCGCACCAACCCAGTTACTCAGATTCGTTGGGGACTTCGCTATATCGATATCCGCTACGAGACTCCATGCCGCGCATGGTCAAAGTTCACTCGTAGCCGTTATTACTAGGAGCTAATTTCATTGGCTGAGGTCTTTCAAACCCTCAAATTACAAACCTAAATTAATTTTCCGGCTTGGTGCTCAGCGTGATCAATTTCGAAGACTCTGCAAAGAAATCATTTCCCTTGTCATCGACAACGATAAATGCAGGGAAGTCCACGACATCAATCTTCCAGACCGCTTCCATTCCTAGATCTTCAAAGTCGAGAACTTCAACTTTCTTAATGCAATCTTGAGCAAGGCGAGCAGCTGGGCCGCCAATTGAACCGAGATAGAAACCGCCATGCTTTGCACATGCATCAGTAACTGCCTTTGAACGGTTGCCCTTTGCGAGCATGACAAATGAACCACCATTTGCTTGGAAGTAATCAACGTAAGAATCCATACGGCCCGCAGTTGTCGGCCCAAATGAACCAGATGCCATTCCTGTCGGAGTCTTTGCTGGACCTGCGTAATACACCGCGTACTTCTTCATATATTCAGGCATCGGCTTACCTGAATCGAGCATCTCTTTGATTCGTGCATGTGCGATATCGCGAGCAACAACGATGGTGCCGGTCAGTGAAACACGAGTCTTTACAGGGTGCTTGGAAAGCTCTGCGCGGATTGCATCCATTGGCTGATTGAGATCGATAGATACAACGTTGTCGTTGAGGTGCTCATCAGTTGTATCTGGAAGGAAGTGTGCTGGTTCGGTCTCTAACTGCTCGATAAAGATTCCATCCTTTGTAATCTTCGCCTTTGCCTGGCGGTCTGCAGAACAAGAGACAGCGATAGCGATAGGCAGTGATGCACCGTGACGAGGCAAGCGAATAACGCGGACATCGTGGCAGAAGTACTTACCGCCGAACTGTGCGCCAATGCCTAACTTCTGGGTCAAATTAAATACTTCTTCTTCCAAAGCAAGATCACGGAATCCGTGGCCCGTTGCCGCATCACCTGTTGTAGGCAAGTTGTCGAGGTAATGAGTACTTGCAAGCTTTGAAGTCTTTACTGTGTGCTCGGCACTTGTTCCGCCAATAACAATTGCGAGGTGATACGGAGGGCATGCTGCTGTTCCAATAGAACGTAGCTTCTCATCAAGCCAATTCATAAATGAAGTTGGGTTCAGAACAGCCTTAGTCTCTTGATACAAGAAAGATTTATTGGCACTTCCGCCACCTTTAGCGATAAACATAAAGTTGTACTCATCTTGGTGATCGCTATCTGCATAGATCTCAATCTGTGCCGGCAAGTTATTTCCTGTGTTCTTCTCTTCCCAAGTTGTAACAGGAGCCATCTGTGAATAACGAAGGTTGAGTTTTGTAAATGCGTCATAGACGCCCTGAGCCAGTGCGACCTCATCTTTAGAAGTTGTCAGAACGTACTGACCCTTCTTTCCCATAATCAGCGCGGTGCCGGTGTCCTGACACATTGGCAAGATTCCACCTGCTGCAATATTTGCATTCTTCAGAAGATCGAGCGCAACAAATCTGTCATTTGCAGAAGCCTCTGGATCCTTCAAAATCTTTGCTAGCTGCCCCAAATGTTCTGCGCGAAGGTAGTGCGAGATATCGTGAATCGCAGTCTCGGTCAGCAGCGTAAGAGCCTCAGGTGTTACCTGTAGAAATTCCTTATCTCCAAGCTTTACAACGCTAACGCCTTCTTTACTAATGAGACGGTACTGAGTTGTATCTTCACCCAGCGGAAGCAGATCAGAGTAAGAAAATGTTGGTGCCATTATTCGGCAGCCTTTTTACTGGCATCAATCTTCTTCTTTGCGCCGTCGAGCCACTCTTGGCAGATCTTCGCTAGCTCTTCGCCGCGTTCCCAAAGTTTGAGCGATTCTTCAAGAGTCGCACTCCCATCTTCAAGGGATTCAACAATCTCAGCGAGTTCATCGCGTGCTTCTTCATAGGAAGGCTTCTTCTCAGTGGCGGCCATAGGCACAATCTACTCTCTTCTCTGAATCTGCAGACTTATGTGGCGAGGGAGGCTCGGCATCTAGATTCTGGATGGCTTCGAAGGCCCCATTGCTTTAAAGGATTCCAATCGGTAATTTTCGAGTCATGAGGCGATGGATAGCCGCACTTGTCGGTACTGCGTTTGTACTTTCAATCACTATTGCACCGACTGCAAATGCTGGATTAAATGCAGAGATTGATCTGACCAATCCAAGAGTTGTGCCTGTCTATAACTCACGTAGTGAAAGTCCACCCACGGTCGGTGATCAGGCCGGGTATTCGGCATTTCTATATTCTTCGCGGATTGTGTTTTCAGCCGCGCACTCCGAGTATTCATTTGATAGTGATGGAAATAAAATTAACTTCAATCCATACATTAGTTTTGTAGGGAAACCTAACACGGCTGCTGGAGATTATTCGGGCGTCGTTCGGGTTGAGAAGAAGTTTATTTCAAAGACTTTTCGATTTGACGGTGCGACCTTGGGTGATTTTGTGGTTTATGTCTTGGAGAAAGATTTGATACCGGCACCCCCCGTTAAATTGATGACCCCAGAACTTGAGAAAGAGATTCGTGAATCTAAGACGCCAATCAAGATGCACGGGTATGGTGAATATTTAGATCGTTGCGTCGAGGGCGAGAAGCGCCCTTGCAGCTTTAAATACAAAAGGACATCCTTGCCGCGAACATTAACCACAGTTTTACGCACACTGGAGGAAGCAGAAAACATCGTTGGATATAAGCGACCACAACTTTCTGACAGCTTGATAATGAACAATGGCAAGACAGGTTTTGGTTGTGGTGGCGATTCAGGTGGCCCAGTTACAACGACCTACAAAGGGGACCTTATTTACGTTTCCACAACACCTAATGGCATGAATGGATTTGCATGCGGAGCATCCCCTGATGATGATGGTAAAGGCGGAATTAATTATGCATCTGCCGTGTATAAGCATTTAGACATTATTGAGGAAGCTGAAGATTATGTTGCCGCGGCAATAGCTCGCGAAACGGCAGCTAAGTCAGCGCAAGCACAGCCAAGTCCGCCACCAAAACCTTCTCAAGTGGCGCAGCCAAAGGCAAAGAAAACAGTCACTTGCGCAAAAGGAAAAACGAGTAAGAAGATTTCAGCCGCAAACTCGAAATGCAAAAAAAAGTAGTGTTTATCCCATTACCCTTTTGGGTGGCTTCTAAGAAGGATCCTTGCGATCGACATCGACATCGGTGATTAAGAGTTAACAGTTGCGCTAGTTTCGCCCTTAGCTACTCGGATGCGAAGCTGAGTACCTGACTTAACCTTTGATGCATCGCGGACGATGGAGCCATCTTCTAACTGCACAACCGAGTACCCGCGATCCATCGTTGATTGCGGGGAGAGCGAACGAAGATGCGACTGCACACCTTTCAGCTCCTTCTTCTCAATTTCTAGGAGCGATGAAAAACCTCTTATTGAACGATCTCGCAATGCTTTGACCTCATCGCGACGAGTAATAACCATGACGCTTGGGTCCTTCATCACGGGACGATTTCTTAACTGGCTAATTAGATTACGTTCGACCTCGAGAGTTGATTGCAAGGTACGAAACATTCGGTCGCGAATCTTTTCGATATCGCTGATCTCTTGGGCGATATCGGGAACAACGCGTTTTGCTGCATCGGTTGGTGTCGATGCTCGGTAATCGGCAACGTAATCAAGGAGCGGAGAATCCTTCTCGTGGCCGATAGCGCTAACAATCGGAGTGACGCACTCGGATGCTAGGCGAATCAACGATTCATCGCTGAAGGGAAGTAGATCTTCAAATGAACCACCACCGCGAGTAATGATGATAACTTGAACATCTGGGTTTGCTTCTAACTCTGCGAGGGCGGCAGAAACTTCAACAACCGCAGCTGCTCCCTGCACTGTTACTTCACGAATCTCGAATTCAACTGATGGCCAACGTCTCCGAGCATTTTCGACAACATCTTTCTCAGCGTCGGTATTTCTTCCGCAGATGAGACCAACTTTGCGGGGAAGTTTAGGTAGAGCAACTTTTCGGTCAGCGCTAAACAAACCTTCCGCAGCTAATTTCTCTTTCAACGCCTCAAGGCGAGCCAATAGCTCACCGACCCCGACTTGGCGAATCTCTTTCGCAGACATTGTCAGCGAGCCATTCTTGGTAAACCATGATGGCTTTGCATAAATCACAACGCGAGCATTAGCTGGAAGTGGAGCAACGCTTGCGAGAACAGTTTTGTAACACATCACTGAAAGGCTCATATCGGCGCTGGTATCGCGCAGGCGCATAAATGCCATTCCGCCGCTACGTTCATTTAACTCAGATATCTCGCCCTCAATCCAGATAGGGCCTAAACGATCGACATATTCTTTGATTGCTTCAGAGACCACGCGCACTGGCGCAGGGGATTCACTTGAAGTTTCGAACATGGGATGAGCCTATTAGACTGGGGCACATGAGCAAGAGAGTTCTCTTAGCCGCGCCACGCGGATACTGCGCCGGCGTTGATCGCGCAGTAATTGCCGTTGAGAAGTCCCTAGAACTTTATGGCGCTCCTGTCTATGTGCGTAAAGAGATTGTGCACAACAAGCACGTTGTATCAACGCTAGAACAACGCGGAGTCATCTTCGTTAACGAGACAGATGAAGTTCCTGAAGGTGCAACCGTTGTCTTCTCAGCACACGGAGTCTCACCTGCAGTACATGCTGAAGCTGCAGCGCGAAATCTCAAGACAATTGATGCGACCTGTCCGCTGGTGACAAAGGTCCACAACGAAGTTAAGCGTTTTGCAGATGACGAGACAGAGATTTTGCTTATCGGCCACAATGGACATGAAGAAGTTGAAGGAACTGCCGGAGAAGCACCAGGCAAAGTTCGCGTAGTCGATGGTTTAGATGAAGCTCGCACTATTATTCCAACGCCAGGAAAGAAGTTGGTCTGGCTTACACAAACGACTCTCTCTGTCGATGAGACGATGCAATCTGTCGCAATTCTAAAAGATCGCTTCCCAGAGATTGCAAACCCACCATCAGATGACATCTGTTATGCAACACAGAATCGCCAAGAAGCGATTAAGGCGATTGCACCTCAAGCAGATCTAGTCATCGTTGTGGGTTCTACTAACTCTTCTAACTCAGTTCGCCTCGTTGAAGTTGCACTTGAATACGGCGCAAAGGCAGCGTATCTCGTTGATTATGCAGCTGAAGTTAAAGATGAATGGTTTACCGGCGTTGAAACTATTGGGGTAACAAGTGGCGCATCAGTGCCAGAGATTCTGGTCAACGATTTATTGAAGCATCTAGCAGTTCATGGATATCTCGATGTGCAAGAGGTAAAGGCAACTGAAGAGACCTTGCTCTTTGCACTTCCAAAAGAGCTACGTGCAGATATAAAGGCAGCTAAGTAAATTAATTAGCTGTTGCACGCTTTGAAGGTCTGCTCTTCGCCTTATCGTTTAGAAAGACAAACCAGGTATAAGTCGCACCGATAAGTAGGAACGGTGCAACGCTTGCAAGCGCTGCTACGAAATCAACACCGACGCGAGAGATGCTTAAGCCATCGCTAAGAATTGTCATAAAGAGGGCAGTTGCTGCAAAGGCAAGTGGTGGAGTAACCGCTGCAACATAACGAGTTCCTTTGCGACCGTAACTGACGCCACCGAAGCTGACGAGTGCGATGACGAGCCCTGAGACGATTCCTGCACCAGAGCGGATCCAGATTTCTAGAGATGCAAAGATAAAGATAAAGAAAGATTGGAGTACGACAACGCCCTGCTTATTAAGGCCTGGGCCTGGAATAGCTGGCTTCTTAATACCTTTAACTGCCGTTGCCATCACTTACTCCTCTACAACTTCTACATCGATGAAATCATCTGCGTTATCGAGCTCTGAATTCTGAAGCTCGCGCACATTGGCAGGAGATTCTGGGTATTCGATTGCGAGCTTATCTTTATCACCTGCAACGCCTAGTTTATTGATTCGACGAGCAGGTGCAAGAACTGTTTTTTCGGCAGTTGGAATGAGATCTTCATATGCCTTTGAGGTTGAATTGATTGCCTTACCAACCGCAACAATCTTTGTATGAAGCAGCGTGATGTTCTTTAAGAATGTTGCTGCAACCTTCGTGATGTCATCAGCATTCTCTGCCAGCTTATTGCGAGTAAAGATATGGCCCACAGTGCGCAAGAGCGCCATCATCGATGTTGGAGTCGCAACGGTGACGCCGACCTTAAATGCCTTTTCAAGCAGCATTGGATCGATGCGCAGGGATTCAGCGAGCAAGGTTTCAAAGGGAAGGAAGAGAACCACAAAGTCAGGTGAGTTCTGTGACTTGTGATAGCCGCGCTTTGCAAGTGCATCAACGTGCTTCAGTAAATCCTTTGTGTGCGCTGTTAGCAGCTCATCACGCTCTGATTGGTCATCGGTACCGAAGGCTTCAAGGAAGCGATCGAAGGGAAACTTTGAATCGATAAATAACTTTGAGCCGCCGGGCATTGCAACGGTTATATCTGGAATTCCTGATGAATCTGCATCTGTGGTCGAACGCTGTGCAACGTATTCATGGCCTTCACGAAGCCCTGCCTGCTCGAGAAGTAATTCAAGTTGTGCCTCGCCAAATTTTCCACGTGTCTGTGAATTAGAAAGTGCGCCAGCAATCTTCTTTGTCTCATCGAAGAACGTGGTTGATGCTTTACGCATCTCGTCGATGGTGCCAATGAGTTGTGTCTCTGATGCAACGCGCTTTTCAGCAGCATCTTGTGCCTGTAGGCGCATGCGTTCGACAGTCGTCTTCATCTCTTCCATCTGCGCTGCGATCTTGATTTCAGATTCTGTCTTCGCCTCTGCGGCTTTCAATCGTTCGTCGGATGCTTTAAGTAAGACCTTTACATCGTTGAGCTCTTGAGCAAGCTTCGATGAATCGCCACCGCTAGATGCTGATTTAATTCGGGCAATCCAGATACCAAGGCCGAGGCCGATAAATAGGCCGATAATCAGGGTTATTAAGGTCACGAGTGCGCTGGACATGGGGTTATCGTGGCAGGGAGCACTGACAATTCCGCGTAGGCTGTCCTACTTATGAGCCTCTCAATTGGAATCGTCGGTCTTCCGAATGTTGGAAAGTCGACCCTTTTTAATGCGCTCACCAAGAACAACGTCCTAGCTGCCAACTATCCCTTTGCCACCATCGAGCCCAATGTCGGCGTCGTGGGCGTCCCGGATGAGCGTCTGGCAAAGCTCGCTGCAATCTTTGGCTCAGAGAAATTACTTCCTGCTGCACTTTCCTTCGTTGATATCGCCGGAATCGTAAAGGGCGCATCTGAAGGTGCTGGCCTTGGAAATAAATTCCTTGCCAATATCCGTGAGACCGATGCGATCTGCCAAGTAATCCGCGTCTTCACCGATGGCGATGTAGTTCACGTCGATGGTCGCATTGATCCTTCCAGTGATATGGAAACCATCAATATGGAGCTCGCGCTCGCAGATCTTCAGACAATCGAAAAGGCGATTCCTCGCCTTGAGAAGGAAGCTCGCGTTGCCAAAGAGAAAGCGCCAATTCTGGAAGCTGTAAAGGCTGCCAATGAATGGTTGCAATCTGGAAAGCCGCTTTCACAATCAAAGATCGATCGCGAACTTCTGCACGAACTTCATCTGCTTACTGCAAAGCCATTCCTTTACGTCTTTAACGTTGATGCCGCTGAACTTGCTGATACCGAACTTCGCGCAAAGTTATCTGCACTCGTTGCGCCGGCTGAAGCGATCTTCCTCGATGCAAAGACAGAGGCAGAACTTGCCGAACTTTCAGATGAAGATGCTCTCGAACTTTTGCAAGCAATTGGTTTAACAGAACCAGGGCTAGCAACGCTTGCACGTGTTGGTTTCGATACTTTAGGTCTGCAGACATATTTAACTGCCGGTCCAAAGGAAGCACGCGCTTGGACGATTCACAAAGGCGACACAGCCCCGATGGCTGCTGGCGTTATTCATACAGATTTCCAAAAAGGTTTCATTAAAGCTGAAATCGTTTCTTTTGCCGACTTGGTAGAAGCGGGCACCATGACTGAAGCAAAAGCTAAAGGCAAGGTGCGTATGGAAGGCAAGGAATACATCATGCAAGACGGAGACGTAGTGGAGTTCAGATTCAATGTCTAATAATTCATTAAGCAATAGCCATTCGCTAAATACAGCACGTGCACGCCTTAACCAGGCCCACCTTAAGGATCTTCCAAAGAAGACTCGTGATGACCTTCGTAACGTCGCGATCATCGCGCACGTTGACCACGGTAAAACAACTCTCGTTGATGCGATGTTGTGGCAATCAGGTGCATTCGCGGCTCACAAGAAGCAAGAAGAAGGCCAAGATCGCATGATGGATTCAATGGATCTTGAACGCGAAAAGGGAATTACGATCCTTGCTAAGAACACTGCGGTAAAGCGCGGTGACACAATTATTAACATTATCGATACACCAGGCCACGCTGACTTCGGTGGCGAAGTTGAACGTGGACTTGAAATGGTCGACGGCGTAATCCTTCTCGTTGATGCATCAGAAGGTCCACTTCCACAGACACGTTTCGTATTGCGCAAAGCGCTTCAGAAGAATCTTCCAGTTATCTTGGTCATCAATAAAGTTGACCGTCCTGACTCACGTATTGCAGAAGTTGTCGACGAGGCATATGCACTCTTCCTTGATCTCGATGCAAATGAAGAGCAGATTGAATTCCCAGTTGTTTATGCATCTGCAAAGGCAGGCCGTGCATCACTTACACGTCCAGCTGATGGCGGAATGCCTGCAGAAGAGAACCTCGACGTTCTCTTCGACACTATCTTCTCTGCAATTCCAGCTCCTGTTTATCACGAAGGTGCACCGCTACAAGCACACGTGACAAACCTTGACTCGTCACCATTCCTTGGGCGTCTTGCACTATGCCGCGTTCACGAAGGTGTAATCAAGAAGGGCCAGACAGTTTCTTGGATTAAGACAGATGGAACAACAGAACGTGTAAAGGTTTCAGAGCTCTTGATGACTGAAGCGCTCGAGCGCGTTCCTGCACTTGAAGCTCATCCTGGCGATATCATCGCTGTTGCTGGTATCGAGACAATTACTTTGGGCGAGACTCTTGCAGATCTTGAGAACCCACATGCACTTCCACTTATTACAGTTGATGAACCATCAATTTCGATGACAATCGGTATCAACACATCTCCACTTGCAGGCAAGAGCGGCAAGATGCTCACTGCGCGTCAGGTGAAGGATCGTCTTGATAAAGAGCTCATCGGTAACGTATCTCTTCGCGTTCTCAATACAGAGCGCCCAGATACATGGGAAGTTCAGGGTCGCGGTGAGCTCCAGCTCGCTGTTCTCGTTGAAATCATGAAGCGCGAAAGCTTTGAACTTACAGTTGGTAAGCCACAGGTTGTTACAAAGATGATTGATGGAAAACTCCACGAACCAATGGAGCGTTTATCAATTGATGCACCAGAAGATTACTTAGGTGTTCTTACACAGTTGATGGCACTTCGTAAGGGCCGTATGGAACAAATGGTTAACCATGGCACCGGATGGATTCGCCTTGATTACAAGGTTCCATCACGTGGACTTATTGGTTTCCGTACCGAGTTCCTCACTGAAACTCGCGGAACAGGTTTACTCCACCACGTATTCGATTCATACGAGCCATGGTTCGGTGAACTTCGCACACGTGCAACAGGATCACTTGTTTCAGACCGTATTGGAGCAGTTACTTCATACGCACTTGCTGGAATTCAGGAGCGCGGCTCTATCTTCGTAGAACCTGGCGATGAGGTTTACGAGGGCATGGTTATCGGTGAGAACTCACGTTCTGACGATATGGATGTTAACTGCGTCCGCGAAAAGAAGCTCACCAATATGCGTGCATCAGGTACCGATGATTCTGAAAAGTTGATTCCACCTAAGAAGCTCAACATGGAAGGTGCTCTCGAATTCTGTCGTGAAGACGAGTGTGTCGAAGTTACACCTGCAGTAGTTCGTATCCGCAAGGTAACTCTTGATGGCGCAGAACGTGCACGCGCAACTTCACGAGCTAAGAAGAGCAACCAGAGCTAATCAAAAAAGTCTTTACACAGGTGGCGAGATTATGAAGAGAGTATTTCTACTGCTGATGGCAGTGGTCTTAACTATTCATAGCTCGCCATCTGCATTTGCTCACTCAAAGATCACTTCGTTCTCGCCGCGTCAAAATTCCGTAGTGGTTGAACTTCCAAAGACTGTAGTAATGAAATTCTCTGAAGCGCCACTTACTTTCAAGAAGAAGAAAGTTAATCTGATTTCAGTTGCCAATCCTCGTAAAGAGATTATTTCGATTGGCGAAACTAAGGTCGTTGGAAAATCTCTCATCGTTGCACTCTCGGATCAAGAGGCTATTCCAGGCAGGTATCTCGTTACCTACCGGATGGCCTCACCCGATGGCCATGTAGTTTCAGGAAGCTATAGATTCACCCTCAGCTCCTCATAAATGTCATACCTGTACGGTTGAATACGAACCGTGAGTAAGCAATCTGCAGCCCAACTTCGCCTCGTGCGAAGCGCAGATAACGCTGCAGTTTTTACCCTGTCGGGCGAGCAAGAGGCAGCCCGATCTCATCGCGGAAATCCGCTGATCATTACCGGCAGAACCGGAACGGGAAAGACAAGAGCACTTATCGAAGCAGCGGTAGCCCGCATCAAAGATGGTCAGAGCCCTGATTCCATTCTCTTACTTACCTATGGTCGCGACCGTGCATCCGAACTTCGGGATGCAATTGTTATTGCATCAAATCAGAGCGCACATGAACCACTAGCTCGCACATTCCACTCACTTGCATACTCAATTCTCAAGATGCGCACCGGTGATCAATTTCGTGATTTAGTCCTGATGTCGGGTTCAGAACAAGAGACATTGATTGCAGATTTACTTGAAGGCGATATCGCATCCGGATATCGAAGTTGGCATAAAGATTTGCAGAAGAGTCCAGAAAGTTTAGGTGAACCACTTACAACTCAAGGTTTTGTTCGCGAACTTCGAGATCTCATTATGCGCGCCAATGAACGCGGATTAACTCCAGCCGATCTTGAGATTCGCGGTCATCAGCTCGGTGAAAAGTACTGGCAAGGTGCTGCAGATTTCTGGAATCGATATCTCGAAGGTTTGGTTCTTCAAGAGAGTTCTGCCGGCGATGCAAAGATGCGCATCGACCCATCTGAAATCATCAACCTTGCAAAGCGATATTTGACGAAGAACCCTGAACTTCTTGCAGAACTTCGGGCGCGATTTACAACAATCATCGTTGATGAATTCCAAGAGAGTGATCCTTCACAACGCGCTCTTCTGGATCTTCTTGCAGGTCAAGATCTCGTCATCGTTGCAGATACAGCAAGTGCAGTAGGTCGCTTTAGAGGTGCAGACCCTGAAGGTGTTGGCGCAGTTCTTGATCGATACATCGCCGCCGGTGCTAGAAATATTGAGTTCACTACAAACTTCCGTGGCACCCCAGAAAAATCAACGGCACGTTTGCTCTCAGAATCTGAAGAAGCACACTTCATCGCTCATCAATTTAAAAGAGCTCATCTCATGCAGGGCGTCCCGTATTCACAGATGGCTGTCATTGTTAGATCCCATGGACAGTGTGCATCAGCTATTAGACGCGCATTTGCTCAGGTTTCCATCCCTGTCGCAGGCGATATCGAAGCGCTGGCAAATAACGCTGCAATCGCACCATTTCTACTTCTTGCTCGAGTAGCAACGGGAGCCGCCCCGCTGAACCTCGAGAACGCTGAAAAGTTATTGACCAGCGAATTCGGGGGAGCAACATCGGTCTCACTCCGCCGTACTCGCGCCGCACTTTTAGCTTCGCGAGATGAAGCAAGCGATAAGCGATCCGGAACGCAATTGATTATCGATGCAATAAAGACAGGAGATATTGCAATCGAGGATTCAGCAGAGTTAATGCGAGTTCATAACTTGTTATCTGCTGCACAGAAATCCATTTCAAAGAAGAGCGCAACAATTCATGATCTACTGTGGGCAATCTGGAATAACGCAGTTACAAGCGATAACGAGAAACTCAGCGATGCATGGCGAGCAGCAGCCCTCCGTGGTGGTTCGCGCGGAGCAGCAGCCGATCGCGATCTCGATGCGATGATTCAACTCTTCGATACCGCAGCACGTCATATCGAACGTTTTCCGGGTGCCAATCCTGAACTCTTCCTCAAAGAGATTGAGAACGAGACAATCGTTTCAGATGTCATTACATCTCGTGGAGTGCGTCCTGATGTCGTCGAGATTCTGACTGTGCACTCAACAAAGGGTCGTCAATGGCAGATGGTTGCAGTTGCCGGCGTGCAAGAAGGCAGTTGGCCGAACCTAAAGCAGAGAAGTTCCCTGCTTGGCGCAGAACGTCTTGTTGAACGAGTTCGCCACGGTGATGAGATTGCTCAGCTCGAACTCGACATGATTGCAGCTTCTTCATTGGCAGAAGATGAAGCGCGTCTATTTCATGTTGCAACTTCTAGAGCAAGCCAATCACTCTTAGTTACCGCTATATCCCGTGAAGATGAGACTCCATCCATCTTCTTCGAAGATTTCGCAGATGCGCTTGGTCAAACAGATGCGCATACCAAGGTGCCACGACCTCTCACTGCTCCTGCACTCGTTGCAACTCTGCGCCGCGAAGTAAATATCTCAGGCGACAAAACTGCTGCAAGCATCTTAAAGACCCTCTCTGCATCTGGAATCCATCAAGCTGATCCAGGGCAATGGCTTGGAAGCGCCCCTGTAAGTACTGATTTACCTGTCGTTGATGCAGGTCAGCCTGTCACTGTTTCACCATCGGGGGCTGAGAGCTTTAACGAATGCGGACTTAAATGGTTCCTTGAAAAGAGTGGTGGAACAAATGGTGACTCAACTGCGCAGCTACTAGGTTCTGTCATTCACGAATTTGCGCGTTTAAAGGTAGATGAACCAGCGACAACTGATGTGCAACTGACAGAGAAGTTAATTGAAGCGTGGCCGCTGATCGACGATAGCCAAGGCTGGATCAGTACTGCAGCGCTCAATCGCGCCAAGAAGATGTTAGAGCGTTTTGCTCAATACCATCGCGAATCAACTCGCGAAGTTGTGGGTGCAGAACTTAACTTTACGATTCAAGTAGGACGGGCAACTATCCGCGGAAATGTAGACCGCGTTGAAGTTGATAGCGACGGCAAGTTCTACATCATCGATTTTAAGACTGGTAAGAACGTTATCTCGAAGGCTGATGCACAAGAGAATCTACAGCTCGCTTGCTATCAACTTGGCGTGATTCTCGATGGCTTCGAAGAGAAACTTAAAGGCGTTGAAGTATCTGGATCTGAACTCGTCTTCTTGGCAAATAAGACCCAGAAGTTCACAACGCGAGTTCGCGAACCAATTAATGCACAAGAGATTCAAGAGACCATCGAAGTAATCGCCGAAGGAATGGGCGCTGCAACATTTACCGCTCGTAAGGGCGATATGTGTGCGCGTTGTCCAGTTAAGCCATCCTGTCCGCTCCATCTCGAAGGAAGGGCGGTACATCAATGATAGAGAAGTACACACCTGACCAAGTGGCAGAGATGATTATCTCTATCGACCCAACTTTCTATCTGCCGAGTGATGAACAGCGCCCCATCATTTCGATTACCGATAATCCGCTCGAGCCTGCAGTTGTAATTGCAGGTGCGGGTTCTGGAAAGACTGAGACTATGGCTGCGCGTGTGGTTTACCTCGTGGCAAATGAATTTATGCGCCCTGATCAAATCTTGGGTCTGACATTTACTCGCAAAGCAGCTGGCGAACTCAACGCTCGAATTCGCAAGCGTTTACGCCAGTTTCAGCAGGCTCAAGATAAGAAAGGCATAGCCCGCACCTTTAATAGCCTCGAGACTGCGGTAACTACTTATCACTCCTATGCCGGACGTCTCTTAAGCGAACATGCAATCCGTTATGGAATTGATGCAGATGTGCAGCCACTTGGTGAAGCTGCGCTCTGGATGTCTGCAAATAAGATCGTGCGCGAATGGGATAACGGGGCCTTCTCAACAGATGATGCCGTCAGCACAGTTGTTAAAGATCTCTTAGGACTTACTTCGATTGCACTTGAACATCGCGTTGAGCTAGATGAAATTCGCGAGATTGATGAGCGCATATTGCAAGAGCTCTCGATGATGACGGGCGCAACTAATGAAGAGACCAGGCGCGTGGCCAAGGTGCTCGGTCAACGCATCGCAATGTTGCCGATGGTCAAAGCATTTATCGAAGCGCGTCGCCAATCAGGAGAACTCTCCTTCGATGATCAGATTTCTTTAGCTGCCGATATCGCAGTTAACTTCCCAGATGTAGGCGCGCTTGAACGAGCGAAGTATCCAGTCGTTCTGCTCGATGAGTATCAAGATACTTCGCAATCACAGGTGCGTATGTTGTCGGCGCTCTTTGGCGGCGGGCATCCTGTTACTGCAGTAGGAGATCCATGCCAATCTATCTACACATGGCGCGGTGCATCTGCCGGAACAATCGGAGCATTCAATAAGAACTTCCCAAAGAGTGAAGGCTCAAAGGGCAAGAACGTTTACGAGCTACTTACTACCTATCGAAATGATCAATCCGTACTTGCTCTCGCAAACGAGATCTCTGCAAGTGTGCGCGAACTTGAAAGCCTAGATGTCGCACCTCTCAAAGCTCGCAAAGGTGCAGGTAAAGGTGATCTCACCTGTGGAGTCTTTGAAAATCTTGAAGCCGAAAGCCAAGCGATTGCCGAATACTTTTTGCCGCTCTGGAAAAATCCGCAGCGATTAGAGGCAGACACAAAGGTTCCGAAGACTTTCTCTGTCTTGGTACGTAAGCGCGCACAGATTGCACCTATCCAAGAGGCGCTAGCAAAGGTCGGAATACCTTCTGAAGTACTTGGTTTAGGTGGTTTAGTCCACGTTCCAGAGATCGCAGATCTTGTTGCGATGCTCAAGATTCTCAATGACCCGAACTCTGGTGCATCGCTTATGCGCCACTTAACTGGTCCGCGCATCAATTTAGGTGCTCGCGATATTGCAGCGCTCGGGCGATATACCCGTTCTCGCTCTGAAACTCATCGCACCGATAGCCGCAGCATCGTTAAGAATATTGTGGCTGGCAATCCAGATTCTGCTGAAGCTGATGATCAATTTATGGGAAGTGCCATCGATGCACTGGATGAGATTGAGAAGTGCGACAAGAAGTCTTTCTCTCAGGTTGGTTTAGAACGCTTAACAACTTTTGCATCTGATCTTCGTCGCCTGCGCTCACGAGCATCGGGACCAATTACAGATCTGATTGTTGAAATCGAGCGTTACTTGAACCTCGAGAGCGAAGTCATGTTGCGCGATGGCGGTACACATGGTCGTCGACACCTCGACAGATTTATGGATGAAGCTGCAAAGTTTGCTCGCAGTGGTGGATCGCTCTCTTCATTCTTACAGTGGCTCGATATCGCAAGTGAAGAAGAAGGTGGATTGAAAGCCGGAACACCAGAGATCGATGTAAGCGTCGTACAGATTCTTACAATTCATATGGCAAAAGGTGCAGAATGGGATGTTGTTGCAGTACCTGGTCTTGCAAAGGGAACTTTTCCGGGCGCCAATAAATCAGATCCCGATAATTGGCTTACCAACGAGCGACATATTCCATTTGATCTTCGCGGAGATGGCGCACTTCTACCAGCTTTCTCATGGAACGCTGCAGCAACTAATGCAGAAGCAAAAGCTGCCATCGAAAAGTTTGCAACTGTCTGCGTTGAATATAAGGAGCGCGAAGAGATCCGTCTTGGCTATGTTGCGATGACTCGAGCTCGTACGCATTTATTCTGTTCAACATCCTTCTGGCGCGATGGGGTTAAACCTGTAGCTCCTTCAATTATCTTTGAGAGCGTAGAGAAGATTGCCCGTGAAGTGGGCACAGTACTTGCAGCACCTGTTGCACCTGCAGATTCTGATCGAAATCCAGCAGAAAACATTGAAATTACTGCCTCCTGGCCGCAGGATTCAATGGGCGCTAAGAGATCAGAGTTTGAATCAGCCGTTGCACTCGTTAATGCAGCTCCATCGATTGATCTGGGCACTTCCACATCAGAATGGGCCACAGATGCTCAAGCAATTATCGCTGAATTTGAAGAGTATAAAAAAGGTTCGCATGATGTGGCACTTCCCCCTCGTCTATCTACATCAACTCTCATCTCACTTCATCAAGACCCTGCAGAGCTTGCTCTTAACATTCGTCGCCCAATGCCGCGTGCAATGGATGAGTTCTCTCATCGAGGAACAGCTTTCCACTTATGGATTGAACGCCACTTCAACGCCAAGGTTCTCTTCGATGATGAAGATTTCGATCTATTGACTCCATTTGAAGAGGATCAAACACTTGAAGATCTCAAAGCTAAGTGGCTCGCATCTGATTGGGCGAAGTTGCAGCCACATGCAGTTGAAGTTCCATTTGAAACTGTTATCGCAGGTGTTCTCGTCCGAGGCCGCATCGATGCTGTCTATAAGAACGGCGATAAATTCGAAGTTGTGGATTGGAAGACTGGCTCAAAGATTCTCGGAGAATCGTCTGCCGTGCAGTTAGCTGTCTATCGATTAGCGTGGGCGAAGTTAAGTAAGGTTGCGGTTTCTGATGTATCTGCAGCATTCCATTATGTGCCCACAAATAAGACAGATCGGCGAGCAGATCTTCTGAATGAAGACCAACTCACCGATCTGTTACTACTGAAGTAGTTTCTTACTACTGAACTAGATATCTGGCTTAGATATCGAAGCGATCGAGCTCCATTACCTTGCTCCATGCAGCGGCAAAATCTGCAACAAACTTCTTCTCTGCATCAGCACTTGCGTAAACCTCTGCGAGAGCGCGAAGTTCTGAGTGAGATCCAAAGACGAGATCTGCTCTCGTTGCACTCCACTGAACCTTGCCGTTCTTACGGCTACGTCCTTCGAATTCATTGGCATCTTTAGACTTTGGCGCCCACTCTGTGTTGATATCGAGGATATTGATGAAGAAATCATTTGTAAGTGACTCCTTCTCCTTTGTCAGAACGCCATCCTTTGAACCGTTGTAATTTGCGCCAAGTGCACGCAGACCGCCAACGAGTACAACCATTTCAGGTGGAGTCAGAGTAAGAAGTGCAGCCTTCTCGACGATTGCAATCTCTGCAGGACGAGTATCTTCTGCGCCTCGGTAATTACGGAAACCATCTGCGATTGGCTCGAGGTATGCAAATGATGCGACATCGGTCTGCTCTTGAGTTGCATCGGTGCGGCCTGGAGTAAAGCGAACCTTCGCCTTAACTCCTGCATTCGCTGCTGCCTTTTCAACAGCTGCAGTTCCACCGAGAACGATGAGGTCTGCAAGTGAAACCTTCTTCGTTGACTTCTTATTGAAGGCAAGCTGAATTTTTTCTAGAGTCGCGAGAACCTTCTTAAGTTCCTTAGGGTTATTTGCTTCCCAGCTCTTCTGTGGCTCAAGGCGAATACGTGCACCATTGGCACCACCGCGCTTATCTGTTCCACGGAATGTTGAGGCAGATGCCCAGGCTGTGCGTGTTAGCTCTGCAATGGTGAGATCGCTCTTAAGAATCTTCTTCTTAAGTTCTTCAATCTCTGCCTTGCCGATTACTTTCTTTGAACGCGCTGGAAGTGGATCCTGCCAGATGAGTTCTTCCTTCGGAACAAGAGGTCCTAGGTAACGAGCAACTGGACCCATGTCACGGTGTGTGAGCTTGAACCATGCGCGTGCAAATGCATCAGCAAATGCATCTTGATCCGCTGCAAAGCGACGTGAAACCTTCTCATATGCAGGATCCATGCGAAGTGCGAGGTCGGTAGTAAACATCACTGGTGCATGTGTCTTACCTGAAATATGTGCATCAGGGACAGCCTTTGCAGCAGATTCATCAGTTGGAATCCACTGAGTTGCACCTGCTGGTGACTTTGTCTGCTTCCACTCGTACTTAAAGAGAGTCTTAAAGTAAGTGTTATCCCACTTAGTTGGCGTTGGAGTCCAAGCACCTTCGAGGCCGCTTGTAATTGTCTCTGCGCCATTGCCCTTACCAAATGTGTTCTTCCAGCCAAGGCCCATCTCTTCGATAGCTGCACCTTCTGGTTCTGCACCGACATATTTGCCAGGATCTGCAGCACCGTGTGCTTTTCCGAATGTGTGACCCCCTGCGATAAGTGCAACTGTCTCTTCATCATTCATCGCCATGCGAGCAAATGTTTCGCGGATATCGCGAGCAGATGCAAGTGGATCTGGATTTCCATCTGGGCCTTCAGGGTTTACATAGATAAGACCCATCTGCACCGCAGCAAGTGGATTCTCTAACTTGCGATCACCGCTGTAGCGATTGTTGGCAAGCCACTCTTGCTCTTTACCCCAGTAAGTCTCGTCAGGCTCCCAGACATCAACGCGTCCGCCACCGAAACCAAATGTCTTAAGACCCATTGATTCAATTGCACAGTTACCAACAAGGATCATGAGATCTGCCCACGATAAACGCTTGCCGTACTTCTGCTTGATTGGCCACAAGAGGCGACGAGCCTTATCGAGGTTTCCGTTATCTGGCCAGCTATTAAGCGGTGCAAAACGTTGCATACCAGCACCGGCGCCACCACGACCATCGTGTGTGCGATATGTACCAGCGCTGTGCCATGCAAGACGAATAAAGAATGGACCGTAGTGTCCGTAATCTGCAGGCCACCACTCTTGTGATGTCGTCATTAATTCTTCAATATCTTTCTTTACCGCTTTGATATTGAGCTTTGAGAATTCTTCCGCGTAGTCAAAGTCCTCATCCATTGGATCTGAGACAGGAGAGTGTTGACGAAGAACCGATAGATCGAGTTGGTTTGGCCACCAATCAACGTTGTATGTTCCTTCGCGATTTAACTTGCTACCTGTGTAAGGGCACTTTGCTGTATCAGTCATTATTACTCCAAATATCTTCTCTAGAGAGAGTTTTTAGCGGTACGCCTAGCGTAATGGAATGGTGGGAAAGCGCTAATTTAAAATTTCAACAGCAAGCGGTAAATGGTCGCTAATTCCAAGTTTTGAGATAGTCAGGCTTGAGAAGTTCAGGGGCTGGCACTCACCCTCTTGTAACCCTTGGGTCAGGATGTAGTCGAATTGAATCTTGGCACCCCAACTCGGATAAGTATTTTGCTGGACAAGCGATATCCAGTCAGAGCCAAGAACAGGCAGATTCTTCGGCAAATTGAGATCGCCCATAATCACAACGCGACACTTCTTCTCTTCTCCAAGCTTTTTTGCCCATCGCTTAATTTTTCGTAACTGAACGAGATTAAAACCAGGAACAAATGAGAGGTGGGTATTGATAACAACCCAACCATTTTCTAGCACTGCTGCAATCGCAACTCGAGGTTCATCTCTTACATAGATAAAACGTGGACGACCTCTTCCTGTTTCATCACCAGGAACAACAAGTGGCATACCAATTGGCGAGTTACCAAGATTTAATCGGTGCCAAGAAATAACTGGAACTTTCGAAACGATTCCAATTCCATAACTCTCATGCATGAGTTCGAGATGCGAAGATTTATTTGTAATGATCTCTAGTTCATCTTTGCGAAGTGGTCTCCACTTTTCTCCAGGAGTTCCGATAATGCTCGGTGCCATCGCCCAATCGCGTGCACCTAAAGTTTCTGCAATATCGCGCATCTGCGGCCGCGAACTAGATCGAGGTAAGAAGTGATCGACTTCTTGAAAGCCATAGATATCTGAGTGGAGCTGCCCATCAAGCTTCTGCATGGCCCCGGCGAGATTCTCAGCATCACCTTTCTGGCCATCCCTATTTTGTGCAGGAGGAATGGCCATTCCATGCAGGAGATTCCACGAGGTGATGCGCACCCCCACACACTAGTAACCTGCACCCGTGAGCGCGATAAATCAGCACCCTTCCCGCATAGACCGCGCCGGAGAGTTACGAGTTAATCAAGATTCACTCGATCAACTCTGGAGTAAAGCGAAGATCCTTCATATGGCCGAAGGTCGAATCGCAGCAGTCGGTAGCGAAATCACATTTCTTACGGCAACAGATGTCGCATCAAAGATTTCATCAAATGTTTTTGCAGAAGGAAGCCGCTACTTCCTCGGAGTAGATATCGAAAGTCGCGAGCCATTCTTCGCCTGGGATACGCAGTGGGTTGAAGAGAGAAGTGATGAAGAGAAAGCTGTTGGTTTTTCAACTGTCCGCGAAATCGGCTCGCTCCTTGCAGAGCGCGAATTAGAACTTGGTCTCCACGCACTTGCCTTAAGCAATTGGCACCGCGCACATCCGCGTTGTCCAAAATGTGGCGGAGCAACTCGCGTAGATCTTGGTGGAGCTGCACGATTCTGTGATGCAGATCAGAGCCAACATCACCCACGCACTGATTCAGCTGTCATTGTCTTAGTTAAAGATCGTCAAGATCGAATCTTGCTCGGTCATCAACCAATCTGGCCTGAGGGTCGCTTCTCTACCTTTGCAGGATTTCTCGAACCTGGTGAAACCTTTGAGCAATGTGTTGCACGAGAAGTCTTAGAAGAATCAGCTATTCGAGTTTCCGAGTTAAAGTATTTAGGTTCACAGCCGTGGCCATTTCCAGCGAGCATCATGATCGCCTTTGAAGCAGTTACCGATAATCCCGATGATGCACGTGGAGATGGTGAAGAGATTACCGATGTGCGTTGGTTCTCCCGCGCAGAGTTAAAGGCTGCAGCTGCAGATGGATCACTCTTGCTCCCACCATCAATCTCTGTTGCACGAAAGATGATTGAACGTTGGCTAGGTGAGAGCGCACAAGGTGGCGAGACATGGAGGTAGGCGACTCCATACTTGCGGCTCTTGATGCAGATCAACGCGCAGTAGCCATAGCTACCCGCGGACCTGTCTGTGTAATCGCAGGTGCAGGTACCGGAAAGACCCGCGCAATTACTCATCGCATTGCATATGCAGCAGCGATTGGCACGATGGATCCACAGAAAGTCTTGGCTCTTACCTTTACTGCAAAAGCGGCAGGCGAAATGCGTGCACGCCTTCGCACACTTGGGGTTCCCACTGTTGCAGCTCGCACAATTCACTCAGCAGCGCTGAAGCAACTTCTCTACTTCTGGCCGAGCGTCTTTGGCGGTAGAACGCCAGATTTAATGACAACGAAGACAGGCTTTCTCACTGAAGCAATTAACCGTGCAGGTTTAAGTAGCTCACTTCGCGCAACTAATCGTGAGCTCATGCGCGATATCGCATCTGAAATCGAATGGGCGAAGGTTTCTCAAGTAACTCCCGTTGATTACATTGATCAGGTTGGTCGCCGCAGCCAGAAGCCTCGCGTGCTGCCAGAGCAGATGGTTCAGATTTACACAGCCTATGAATCGATTAAGAAGCAGGAACTCGCAATCGATTTTGAAGATGTTCTTCTGCTCTGCGCTGCAATGCTTGAAGAAGAGCGCGAAGTCCGCGAACAAGTGCAGGATCAATATAGATATTTCACTATCGATGAGTATCAGGATATTTCACCGATTCAACAACGATTGATTAATGCCTGGCTTGGAACTCGCCGCGATATCTGCGTTGTTGGAGATCCTGCTCAGACCATTTACTCCTTTGCTGGTGCAACTCCAGTCTTCCTCAATTCATTTACACAACGCTTTCCAGAGGCAGAAGTTATTCGCTTAACAACTGGATATCGCTCGACTCCTGAAATTACCTTCGCAGCTAATTCACTCTTACGCGCCGGCACAATGGGCCAGGAGCTCGTTGCATTCAATAGCCATGGCTCTAAACCAATGGTCACAGGCTATGCAGATGAGACAGCTGAAATTCGTGGCGTCATGGATCAAATTACTCAATTGATGAGCACTGGTACTGCCCCACAAGAGATTGCCATCCTGGCTCGCACAAATGCACAACTTAAGGGTGCTGAAAAAGCGATGCTCGCTGCAAACATCCCTTATCAAGTCCGCAACACTGAACGATTCTTTGAACGCCGCGAGATTCGCGATTTTCTTAAGCAAGTTCGCCAAGCATCTGTTATCCCCGCTGAAGACTCAGGTTGGATTGATGAACTTCGCTCTCTTGCACAGCCCTATCTCACCGGTGAAGCTATCGATGGCATTGCAGCGTTGCTGCATTTAGCTCGCGAGTTAGAGGCTGATGAGAATTTTTCACCGAAGACTCTGCGCGGTTACTTACGTGAAGTTGAAGATCGAGTTCAGCAGAACAATCCACCGACAATGCCGGTCGTAACTCTTGCAACTTTGCACGCAGCAAAGGGCCTTGAGTGGGAACGTGTATTTCTTATCGGCGCATCCGATGGACAGTTGCCTCTTGCAAATAGTGCAGGCGATGTTGCCCTCGATGAAGAACGTAGGCTTTTTTATGTGGGAATCACTCGAGCCAAGGCGGATCTCCATATCTCCTACCGCGGTAAAGCGAGCCAATTCCTGCGTGAATCTGGGTTACTCGCTAGTTCGTAAGACCTGTTCGTAAGGTCCGATCTTCAGAAGCGGTCAGCCTGAATTTAATTAGCTTGCGCCATCTGATATCCATCGCGTACCCTTACGCCAAGCAATAAATTACTAAGAAAGAAGGGGTTGAGATGAATTCAGTATTCACTTCAACAATCGGGGCAGGCGCACGCGCTGCTCTTCCTTCTGCTGCCCACGCAAACACAACAACCTCAACAACTAAGCGCTCACATAAGCGAGCAGCTTGGCCCACCGCTACAAAGTCAGCGTTTTACGCCAACTTTTATGCAGTGGACGAGGCCACGGGGGCACTAATCGGCTAATACCGAATACGACCCACAAGGGCCTCAAATCCACTCGATGGATTTGGAGGTCCTTTTTTATTACCCAAGAAGAAATCAAGTAAGAGCAAGACCAAGGCTAGAAAGACTAGAGAGATACGAGGAGGTGAGGACTATGACAGTTCTCTTCAGCGAACTACAGGTACCAGGTTGGGCAGATAGCGGCGAGAAGATTGGCTTAAAGGATGTGACATTCACATACGACAACGCCAAGGCCTTCACCCTGCCTTGCCATGTGGCAGATCCTGAACTCTTCTACTCTGAGACAGATCAGGGGATTGCAGAAGCGAAAGCGCTCTGCGGTCAATGCCCTGTGCGCAATAAGTGTCTCGATGGTGCGCTCTCACGTCAAGAGCCTTGCGGTGTTTGGGGTGGCCAGCTCATTGAAGATGGCGTCATCATCGAACGTAAGCGTCGCGCCGGCAGACCACCACGTCAGGTGATCGCAGCGGCCCGCATGATCGAGTAGCTCTAGTTTTCGAAGAGTTATTGAAAGGCACATCCACATAATGGGTGCCGTGGAATAACGGTACTTCGAGGGCGAGACAGGAATTGGTAATCAACGGTAACTACCGTGCCTACCAATTCCTGTTTTGCATTTTGCACCTTCGAATTCTCTTCGCTGGAAAGGTCGAAGAAATGTGCGACAAATGAGGCAGCCATCGCAGCAATGAAGTGTGCAGCGATCTGAGGATATTCAGCTTCGAATACTTGCCCGATTTCAAAGCGTTGTTGAATCTGACTCTGCTCTTTAGATACCAGCGCAAGACATCGTAGACATGGAGATTTTCCAGGTATAACAAGTGGACCAATCTCTGCCGAATCTGCTTGGGGAGTAGGTATCAATAGAAAGATCTGACCAGTGCTCATCCAGTGCGATAACTTTTCAGGATCAATCTCACCACAATGAATAATCAGATCAGGAGTTGATAGCTCATCGAGATAGTTGTGGTCTCGCTCAGGAGGAAAGAGAGATAACTCTCTGCGCAGTGATTCATAATGGTTTAGAAAGTTCTTTCCCACATCTGATGCTCCAATTGTTGCAACACCAATATCTTTATCGCCAATCTGTGGACTACGAACTCGCGATCCGGAAGCACATCGGGATTGAGAGAAACCGCTGAGAAGTAAGAGCGAATAGAGAATTGCTGCAACGCGGTTCTGTCCTGAGATTTCGATTAAAGGGTTCTGTCGCTCTGTAAGTGCCTTGATGCCGCCATCGCGAACGCCATCGATCCATGTGCACTGGTTCAACTCTGGAATCGCACGTTTCTGCAATTGCAGAAGTGCGGCATCAACAAAACCCTTCTTACTCTTCTCAACTCGCTCTTCTACCTTTGAGATATATCTCTGCGAAACTTTGAGAGCGTGCTGTTCTGTATCTATCAGTTGAGTGACTTCTAACTCATTGAGAATTCTCGTAAGCGCTTGAGTATCTACGCCATCGATTTCAAGAATCTCTTCTTCGCACTTTCCACTGATCAATTCGAGGGCGAGCGCCTTCTCATCCGATGTAGAGATTCGAATGAGTTGCTTTGGCCTTCCCAAGAGATATTCGTCTCGGCTATTTCCTTCAAAGAGTTTTACACCAGCTTTTATTCTTCTCATAGCGGGCAAGGATGCTCAGGGTGCTGACATCAATTTCAGTACGCGATATAAATCTGTGTGTAGGGTCAACTTCTTCAACGCAGAGGTCTTGGAGAGTAACTCTCTGTCTGTGAGTACTAGTGCGCGGGAAAAGAAATAACCCCCGCTCAAGTGAGCGAGGGTTATAACTACGTTTAGTGACTGGTACTTATTCTGGCTTCTTGCCGAGAATGCGGTTTACCTTGGTGCCACACACTGGGCAGATGCCCTGTGCCATGCGACGACCAGAGTCTGAGATCTTTACAGTTCCCTCGAAATCACGCTTCTCTTTGCACTTCACGCAGTAAGCGTCACCCTTGTATGTCTCTACCTCTGTCATTTTTGCCTCCGTTCGACCCATGAGCTTGGCGCCATGCGTACTGGTCAAAACCATACTCTCACCCACGCTCAAAATACCGTTTCCACACGGGGCTTATGTGAGTTTCTTTAGCTCCACAGGCGCAAGGAGCGCCCTCTCGGCAGCCTCATATCCATCGAGATAGGCGCTGGCGAGCTCGGAATCCTCAAATCTATTGAGAACCTCGGTGAACTCCTCGCCATGGTCAAAGTATTGAAGATGGATAGCTTCATGGAATAAGACGTAATCCAGGGCATATTCCGGGGCCAATTTGAGGCGATCTGAGATGCGGATACTGCGATCGACGCTGGTGCAGGAGCCCCAGCGCTCTCTCATGGGGCGCCAGACCACAGATGCGGGGCGAGCGGTGATCTCTGGGGCCAACTCGGTCAGCAATTGGTCGATTCTCGCCGCCAGCTGGGCCTCACCTAGGGTTTTCGACGCCTCTTGGTCGCGAATCTTGGCGATCATCTCGGGAACTATCGCCCGCTCGTCAGCCTTGGAGAGCCGTGCAGGAATAGAGATGACTATTCGTCCACCTTGGCGATATGCCGAAATGCTTTTCTTGCGACGAGTGGAGCGGATTACAACAATCTCACCTTCATCGACCCCAGGGAGTGTGAGATTTTCACCCTCACCATCTGTGGGTGAAAAGTCTCGAGTTGTCATTGAGGAAATGTATTGGAAAGTAGCGAAAAATAGAGGCGATAGATGATTTCTTGACAAGAAATTTTTGTTGTGTCTTAGTCATTTACATTTGATTCTGCGTTAAATCTCTCGTACTTTGCGCTTACGAAGTCCTCGGATAACCGTTTGATATCTGCAAGGGGAAGGCAGATATTAAAATGTGCGCCCGGGGACTTCGCTTTTTCGATCGAACTAGAGAAGCCCGCTGAGATCATCAGGAATCTCAGCCGACTTTAAGAACTTCTCAGGATCAAGGAGTTCCTCGGCACTTGGCAGGATTCCGCTCCAGATTTGATCACGTGCAGAAATATCTTTAATCTCTCGAGCTTTCTGCCAGAAGGCGCTCGCCTCACGAGCAAGTCGCGGTGAAACTTGAAGTCCAAGAAGTGATTTAAAGAGTTGTTGTGATGGAGCGCTCGTTGCACGTTGACGTCTAAATATCTCTCGAAGCGATGACAGTGCAGGAAGTCGTTCACCTGCTGCAAGTGCTGCAACTTCATCAGCCCAACCATCGACAAGTGCAAGTGCAGTCTCTAACTTTGAAAGCGCTGCTCTCTGTTCAGGAGTTTCTTCTGGGGTGAAGACTCCATTATTGAGTGCAATAGAGAAATTATTTTCTCCAGATTCGGGGTTCTGTTGTGCAGGATCAAAGTTAGTCATTAACTCTTCTGCTTGACGTTGAATTGCATCCATATCGATACGAATACCGCGGCCATAATCAACGATGGCGCTTCGAATATAAGAAACAATCCATGGGTTATGGGCAAATAACCGCGCTATTGCTGCTTCTCGCAGAGCATGGAAAATATAAATCTCTGTCTTTGGAATCTCTAACTCTGCACTCCATAACTCAATATTTTCAGGAATTAAGACTGGTTGTGCTGGGTTTAGAAGTGGAAGGCCAACATCGTGTGCACCCGTTGCAGATGTAGAGATAGCGCCAATTGCCTGGCCCAACTGCGTTGCAATCATCGATCCGATAAATGTTCTTAAGAGGCCAGTAATTGCACCCATAGAGTTATTGAGTTCATCAGAATCGCCAGCTGCTTGATCAAGGAGCCCTGAGATTGCAGAAGAGAGTCCTGTTGCAAGCGGCTCCATAGTGTCGTGCCATCCGGCAACGGTGAGGTCAATCCAATCGAGGCGGCTGATTGCACGTGGGGCAGTTGTTGCATCTGTCGCCGGAAAGACTGTCGCCTCATTGAGCCATAAATCTGCAATCTCAAAGGCGTTCTCAATGACAGTCACATCTTTAGTTCCGATTGGCTGTGAACCCTGAAGCTGAACAATCTTCTTTGCTGTATCGCGCACGACGTTCTTCGGCAGGGTTTCATTTGTGCCACCCGTGAAAGCGGCAAATGGATTTACAAAACCGGCTGGGTTGATCCCCATTTGTTCAAATTGCTTCTGAATCTGTTCCTGCATCTGTCGCATCATCGCCGAGAAATCTTCAGGCTTGTCACCGTCATTATTGGCATCATCTGGAGTAAATCCAAAAGGTGACATCGAAAAACTCCTTCAGCTCTCATTTACGACGGTATGCGATTGTAACTAACTCATATAACTCATTCTCTATAACCGTGCGAGTGGGCACTTTCTTCCCGGAAAGGGTAGGCTCTTTTTATGCCTTCGCTTTTGAGCCGCTCTATGGAAGTAACTGCAGCCTACGCCGCAGGTAGCAGCGCCTTTGCCGCTCTGATTTGGTGGGTGGTTCCAGTTGCAGGGCTACTTGGTGGAATTGGATATGTTGTTTGGGTTTCAAAATTTAAGGGAAAGTTTGAATCAGAGACTTCTCGTTCTGTTGGCCAGTTCCAACGCTTTCAAGAATCATTCCGAGACGAGCAGAAGGATCAGCCCAACAATTTAGATAACCCAGATAATCGGGCTTAGAAGTTTTAGCAATGCCCGCTCGTTTCAACCATACGCCGCGTTTAGTAAAACTCTTACTTACTCTTGTTCTCACTCTTCCACTAGTACTTCCAGTTAACTTCGTACTGATCAATCCCGGCGAAGGAAATCCACTCTTTCCAAAATTACTCAATATCCAATCAACTTCTGCATCACCTGTGACTACATACCCAGTTGATGGACAGATGTATCTACTTTCAATCTGGGTCACCAATCCCGAGACCGAGATTCTTGGGTATCGAGTTCTGCACTGCTGGGCTTTGAAGGATTGCGTAGTGGTTCCGCGCTCTGTTGTTTATCAGCGAGAGACCGATGACAAGGCTGAGATTGCAGCCGGCAAGAAGGAGATGGCTAAATCGCAGAGCACTGCACTTCTTGCAGCTAAGCAGCTCCTTGCAAAGTATCACTCAGATATAGATCTCAGTCAGATGACAGATGAATCGATAAAGCTTTCTCTCAAGAACACTGGTGGTCCAAGTGGTGGATTGATCTTCGGACTGGGTCTTACAGACCTTCTCACCCCTGAAAACATTCTGCGCGGCCGCAAAATTGCAGCTACCGGAACTATCTCGGCGCAGGGCAAGGTGGGTCCAATTGGTGGGGTGGAAGAGAAGATCACTGCTGCCCGAAAGACAGGAACAGAGATCATCTTCATATCTCGCGAAAATTGCGATGAAGTTCCCGAGAAGGTGGAGGGGGTTCGAGTGATTGCCGTCTCAACCCTCGAAGAGGCTTATAAAGTCCTAATAAATTCACAGGATTCAAATTTTCAAGGCGTGAAGGGGTGCACTAATCTAGATTCATGAATAGAAATCGTAGCCCGCTTGTAATTACTGCAGGAATCTTATTTGCACTCGGTGCCCTAATCGTTTACTTCAGCGGTTTCTATATCGATTGGCTCTGGTTCAACTCAGTCGACTTCACATCCGTGTGGACCACAGTTCTCACAACAAAGATTCAGCTCTTCTTGATAGTCGGCTTACTTACCTCATTAGTCATCTCGCTCAATATCTATATCGCGTACAAGCGCCGCCCACTCTACGTTCCAACAAGTATCGAGATTAATGGCGTTGAAAGACTTCGCGGTCAGATCGAACCAATCCGTATGTGGGTCTTCATCGGTATCGCTGCAGTCCTCGCCTACTTTGCTGGTTCATCAGGAATGGCTTTCTGGCGCGACTGGCTTCTCTTTACAAATTCAACAACTTTCGGCGTTAAGGATCCACAGTTCGGACTCGATGTCTCTTTCTTCGTCTTTAAGCTACCGATGTACCAAGCGATTATCGGTTGGGGAATTTCAACGCTGATACTTGCAGCAATTGCTAGCGCCTTTGTTCACTACATGTATGGCGGTATTCGTACCAATGTCCAGAGTGATCGCACCACTGTTGCGGCGCGAGTTCAGATTTCAATCCTCTTAGGTCTCATCGTTCTCATCAAGGCCGTTGCTTACTGGTTCGATCGTTACGCGCTTTCGCTCAAGGAGAGCAGCCTCATCACTGGCCTCAAGTACACAGATGTCAATGCGCTCCTTCCGGCCAAGGCGATTCTCTCTGCAATTGCAGTTGTCTGCGCGCTGCTCTTCTTTGCAAATATCGTTCGTCGCTCATGGCTACTGCCAGCGGCAGGAACGGCTCTCTTGGTGATTTCATCTGTACTTATCGCTGGAATTTATCCAGCTGCTATTCAGCAGTTCCAGGTAAAGCCTTCGGAATCCTCTAAGGAAGCGCCATTTATTCAGCGCAATATTGATGCTACTCGCGCTGCATATGACCTGGCAGATGTTGATATCAAGGATTACAACGCAACTCTTTCAGCAAGTGCCGGCCAGCTTGCAGATGATGCTGCAACTATTGCCAACATTAGATTGATGGATCCAAATGTCATCTCTGCGACATTTAGGCAACTTCAGCAGATTAAGCCTTACTACACATTCCCACAGTCACTCGATGTCGATCGCTACAAGATCAACGGAGTGTCACGTGACACTGTTGTTGCAGTTCGTGAATTGAATATTGAAGGCAATCCAAGCCGTAACTGGATCAACGACCACCTTGTCTACACACACGGTTTCGGTTTTGTTGCAGCATATGGAAATACAGTCGATGCTGATGGAAAGCCAAACTTTGCGGTGGGAGATCTTCCTCCAACAAAGGGACTAGGTGATTTCCAGCCTCGCATCTACTTCGGTGAGAACGTTCCTGATTACTCAATTATTGGTGGAAAGAAGACGAAGAACCCAGTCGAATTCGATTACCCAGATGATGCATCAGCAAACGGTCAGAAGAACTACACATACACCGGGTCTGGTGGAGTACCTGTAGGCAGCCTTCTCAATAAGTTGCTCTTCGCAGTTAAGTATCAAGAGCAGAGAATTCTTCTCTCTAACTTGATTAACGCTGACTCAAAGATTCTCTATAACCGCGAACCACGTGAGCGCGTAGCAAAGGTAGCTCCATGGCTAACCCTCGATGGCGATCCATATCCAGCTATCGTCGATGGCAAGGTTCTCTGGATTATCGACGGTTACACAACGAGCGCTGGTTACCCATATGCAAGAACTACATCACTCTCGACTTCGACAGCGGATGCACTGACTGCAAATTCAACAGCGGTTACGGCGCAATCAAATACAACTGTCAATTACATTCGTAACTCTGTTAAGGCGACTGTTGACGCGTATGACGGAACAGTGAACCTTTACCAATGGGATCAGAAGGATCCTGTCTTGAAGACTTGGATGAAGGCCTTCCCAAATAGCGTGAAGCCAAAGAGCGCTATCTCTAAGGATCTTCTCGACCATGTGCGCTACCCAGAAGATATTTTCCGAGTTCAGCGCGATATCTTGAGCTCGTATCACGTGAAGAACTCTGATGCCTTCTACGGCGGTCAAGATTTCTGGCGCGTACCAACTGATCCATCAACATTTGGTGCAAATGCGGGAGCTCAACCTCCGTATTACATGACTCTGCAAATGCCTGGTTCAAAGACGCCAGCATTCTCATTGACCACACCATTTGTACCTCGTGGTGGTCGAGAGAACTTGTCAGCATTCGCTGCGGTGAATTCAACTGCAGGACCTGATTACGGAAAGATTTCTGTACTTCAACTTCCACGAAGCACGAATATCGCAGGTCCATCTCAGGTGGCATCTAACTTCGAAGCTAAGCCAGAAGTTGCAAATACACTTTCACTTCTTCGTCAGGGTGGATCAGATGTTGTACTTGGAAACCTTCTGACCTTGCCGGTTGGAAATGGTCTGCTCTATGTACAACCTGTCTATGTGCGAGCAACATCGAACTCTGCCGCGTATCCACTTCTGCAGAAAGTACTTGTCTCATTTGGAGATGTAATTGGATTTGATAGTTCACTTAAGGGTGCACTTGATCAAGTATTCGGTGGAAACTCCGGAACATCTTCAACAACAACTTCTAATCCAGATGCAACGACCAATAACAGTTCAGCAGATCTTGCGAGTGCGTTACAACGTGCAAAGCAAGCTCTCTCTGATGGTCAAGCTGCACTTGCAAAGGGAGACTTTGCTGCATACGGTCGCGCACAAGATCGACTCAAGGCAGCACTTGCTGCCGCGATTGCTGCGCAATCACGTAAGTAATTACTCGCATCTGTAACGGATTTGGTGAAGCAAGGCTGTTACGCCTATGATTGCACTTCCGACGCGGGGTGGAGCAGCTCGGTAGCTCGCTGGGCTCATAACCCAGAGGTCGTAGGTTCAAATCCTGCCCCCGCTACCAATGTAAGTAAGCAGTAGGTAAGCAGTAAGTAAGAACTATGAAAAAGGCGCTGATATCAGCGCCTTTTCTCTTTACCGGGTAATTCTTATCTCTGGGTAACTCCTACTTTAAAGCCTGCATTACTTTAAACGTAGGGAGTTACTGACTACAAAGAGGCTACTGATGGCCATCGCAGCCGCTGCATACATCGGTGTTGCAAGACCAAGCGCTGCAATCGGCAGGCCAATGACGTTATAGGCAAATGCCCAGGTGAGATTTCCCTTAATTGTAGAGAGCGTCTTCTTCGATAAATCTAACGCTTCAATGACTGCCGCAAGCTGTGGTCGCATCAAGGTGATATCGGCGCTCGACATAGCAACATCTGTGCCAGAACCCATTGCGATACTTAAATCCGCCTGTGCGAGAGCTGCCGCATCGTTGACGCCATCGCCAATCATTAAAACTCGGTGGCCTTTCTCTTGCAGCGCTTTGATCTTTGCCAACTTATCTTCAGGCATAGCGTTTGCGATGATATTCGTTGCCGCAATCCCAACTTTAGCTCCGATATTTGAAGCGCTCTGCTCGTTATCACCTGAGATTAACCAGGTTGTAATTCCACGCTTATGCAGCTCTTGCAGAGTTGCTGCTGCATCACTCTTCACAATATCGCCAGATGCGAAGACAGCTAGTGCAACACCATCCCAAGCTAGGACTGAGACTGCATATGAATTGCTTTCAGCGTTCTGAATTGCAGCGGTAATCTCTGAATCAAATGGAATGCAACTATGTGCAACCGAAACAGGAGAGCCAATCAGGACCACTGGTGATTTCCCACCGATATTCACGCGTGCAGCAACACCTACGCCAGGTGTTTGAGTGAGCTGATCGACGGGAAGTTGCGTTGCTCCTTGAGCGAGAGCAAATGTTGAAATCGATTTAGCAGTTGGGTGATCGCTCTGACTTTCAAGTGCGAGTGCAGTAGAGAGGATGTTCTTCTCAGAAAGCAGACTGTTAAATTCCGCACCGAGCACCTTGCCGGCAGATGGTGAAAGAGTGAAGTTACGTACTGACATCTCACCCTCGGTCAGGGTTCCAGTCTTATCAAGTACAACCACATCAATGCTTTGAGAGGCTTCTAAGGCGCGTGGATTACGTAGAACTATTCCGCGCAGAGCTCCTCGCCCTGATGCGACTAAGAGAGCTACAGGGGTAGCAAGCCCTAGTGCGCATGGACAAGCAATAACAAGAACGGTGATTGCAGTAGATATTGAATAAGTGAGTGACTTTTCGCCAAACAAGTACCAACCTTCAAAGGTGAGCGCTGCAAGTACGGTAACTATGGGAACAAAGTACGCGGCGATTTTATCTGCCTTAGCCTGTATCGGAGTTTTACTTCCTTGAGCTGCGACAACCATCGATGTAATACGAGCCAACTCAGTATCGCTTCCGACTCGTGTTGCACGGACAATGAGGCGACCATTGTTATTCATCGCAGAACCAATTACGCGAGATCCAGGTGCTACCTCGACCGGTACTGATTCACCAGTAATCATCGAGTTATCTACTGAACTATTACCTGAGATGACAACGCCATCAGTTGCGATACGTGAACCTGGTTTAACAACAAATTCATCGCCGACAACTAATTCGGAGATTGGAAGGATTACTTCAACCCCAGCTCGCATCACAGCGACTTCTTTCTCACCGAGAGCGAGAAGTGATGAGAGCGCGCTACTTGCACGTCGCTTTGCCCGTGATTCAAGGTATCGGCCAAGGATGACGAAGAAGAGAACGCCCGCTGCAACTTCGGTATATGGCTCTCCGGTATTTGAATACGTTGCATAGATAGACCAGAAGTAAGCGCTAAAGGCACCGAGTGATACCAAGGTATCCATCGTCGGATGGAAGATGTTGCGTATTGCTGCACGGTGAATTGGCCAAGCAACAAAGAGAATGAGCGGAGTTGTAATTGCTAGAACTAGCCAGGATACGAAGTTGTGATCTGCATGAGGTGGCAGTGGCAAGTTATAACTTTCAAAAGTTGAGATTAACCACTCGTTAATCGCTGGATGCCAGCTCATCACCATCGAGATAGCTATCGCTGGAATGGCAAAGAGCGCTGCTGCGATAAGTGCACGTGCAGCGCCTTTTCTATGCAAGGCAGGATTGCTGTGATCCTCAATTAAGCGAGCTTCGTAACCAGCAGATTTCACTTGCTTAATGATGGTCTTCACATCAAGAGCAGATGGTGCAAGCACGTGAACTGTCTCCGTTGCGAAATTTACAGAAGCTGAAACTCCTGGAAGTTCGTTGACTGCACGCTCAATAGTGTTAACGCATGAACTGCATGTCATGCCTGAGATCGAAAATGTAAATGGTGTCAGTTGTTCCATTGTCACTTCTTACCCCTGCCCCTTACCCTTTGGCCTTCAGCGCTTCTACAACGCTAGTGTGGAGCAGCCCATTTGTAGATAGACCGTTGCCGCCGTGAATTCCATCAACTCCATCAAGATTGGTAAATCTTCCGCCGGCTTCGCGAACGATGATATCGAGCGCTGCCATATCCCAGAGAGCAAGCTCTGGTTCAATCGCGATATCTACAGCGCCTTCTGCGACCAACATATGTGACCAGAAATCGCCATGTGCGCGAGTACGCCAAGCAGATGAAAGCAGTGAGTTAAATGCGCCTAACCGATCGCCCCAACCAATGAAATCTGAGTGAGATATTGATGCATCCTCAATCTGTGAAACTTTAGAGACAGAGATCTTCTTTGGAATCTCTGAATTAACAACCACGAATGCTCCTGCACCTTCGTGCCCATACCAGCGACGAAAGAGCGCAGGTGCGCTGACTACTCCGACAGTTACCTTCTGATCTCCGTTTGCACTCTTCTCAACTAAGGCGATAAGTGTTGCCCAGATTGGAACGCCACGGAGGAAATTCTTTGTGCCATCAATTGGATCAATAACCCAATAGCGCTGCTTCTCTAAACCTTCGTTTCCAAACTCTTCACCAACGATTCCATCATCTGGGCGATGGGCATGAAGTAACGCTCTGATTGCACTCTCTGCAGATTTATCAGCATCGGTAACAGGCGTGTTATCTGGCTTTGTTGTGACGGTGAGATCGAGGGCTTGATAGCGGGTGAGAGTAATTGCATCGGCAGCATCAGCTAGACGATGGGCAAGTGCGAGATCTTCTCCGCGACTATGGCTCATTGAGTGAGTCTATCGCCCATCCTCAGGAGCATCAGATTCAACTGGTTTCACTTCAAGAAGTGAACGAAGGCTGGCGACTCGAGTTAATCGCTCTGCGCGGAACTCTGGTTCTGATTCAATCCATGGACCTAGCGCACAAGAATTTTCGTGGTGTGAACAGTTCGGCATACACCTTTGAATAACTTGGTAGATATCTGGGAAAGACTCAATGATTCGCTCCCTGTTGAGATGCGATAAACCAAATGCACGAATACCTGGCGTATCGATAATCCATCCACCATTGGCAAGAGGCAGAGCAATTGCGCTGGATGAGGTGTGGCGACCACGACCGGTGACATCGTTAACATCGCCAGTCATGCGATCTGCATTTGGAACCAACTCATTAATCAACGTCGATTTTCCAACGCCAGAGTGGCCAACAAGCACAGAGATTTTATCGTCGAGGATTTCAAGTAATTTATCAATATCCTCTTTACGACCCTCTAGCTTTGATGAGGTTGTAAAGATTTCTACGCCCAGCGCTTTGTACTCTTGGATGAAATCAGGGACTGGCGAGACATCCACCTTGGTGACAACAATGATGGGTTTGATGGATTCGTGAAATGCGCTGACCAAGAATCTATCAATCAATCCGCGACGCGGTTCTGGATTAGCTGATGCAACAACAATAAGGAGCTGATCAATATTTGCAACAATCGTTCTTTCGACTCGAGCTGCATCATCGACAGTTCTGCTCAGCGAATTGGTGCGCTCATTCACCACAACGATTCGGGCAAGTGATCCTTCAGTTCCCGATACATCTCCAACTATTTCCACGAGGTCACCTACAACTACAGACTTAGGTCCAAGTTCACGCGCCTTCATAGCGGTGATGATGACACCTTCATCGGTAACACATGTTGTGCGGCCACGATCTACCGTGGTAACAAAAGCAGTTATTGAATCAGAGTGGGTGGGACGATCTTTGGTACGCCTGCGAGTAGTTCGAGATGGTCGAATTCGAGCATCTGACTCGTCATATTCGCGAGGGGTCATATGACCAAACTATTCCAGAGCCCTGGGAAATCCGGCAGAGTCTTACGAGTAGTTGCAACGTTTTCAACCAATACATCAGGAGTTACAAGACCAATAACAGCGCCAGCGGTAGCTAAGCGGTGATCTTCATATGTATGGAAAGTTCCACCATGCAATGGCGCGGGAGTAATGTGTAATGAAGTCTCATCTTCAACAACGTTTCCGCCGAGAGAATTAATCTCGCGAGTAAGGGCTGCAAGTCGATCTGTCTCGTGAAGGCGCAAGTGCCCAATACCGCGCAGATGTGATGGTGAATCAGCAAGTGCTGCAAGGGCGGCAATCGATGGCGTCAGCTCGCCAACATCGTGAAGGTCGATATCTATTCCATGAATAGATTCACCGCCAGTAAGTGTTAAACCAGCGGCGGTAAATTCAACGTGCGCACCCATTTGAGTGAAGATATCTCGCAGTTGGTCGCCAGGCTGTGTTGTAACTTTCGGCCAATCTGCAATCGTGATTTTTCCGCCGCAGACCATAGCGATTGAAAGAAATGGTGAAGCGTTAGATAGATCGGGCTCGATGGTGAGATCTAGTCCAGAAAGCGCACCTGGTTCTACACGCCAGGTCTGCGCACCCTTATCAACGTGAACAACCGCGCCGAAATCGCGGAGCATCTGAACGGTCATATCGATATGAGGAATTGAAGGAAGAGTGCCGCCTTCGTGACGAACGGTGATTCCCTTCTCCATACTTGGAGCAACAAGTAAGAGCGCAGATAAGAATTGGCTCGACTTACTTGCATCAATTGTTAGTTCGCCGCCAGGAATCGCTCCCTTTGCCTTAATAGTTAAGGGAAGTGAGTAACGACCCCCATGATCGATCTCAATTCCAAGTTCTTCTAAAGCTGAAATAACTGGGCCGATTGGGCGTTCATAAGAACGGGGATCGCCATCGAATGAAATTTCACCAGTTGCAAGGGCTGCAAGAGGTGGAAGAAAACGCATTACCGTGCCGGCATTTCCTACATCAATCTTTGCTGGCCCCTTAAGCGCTGCAGGTGTAATAACCCAACTTTCATCGCTTCCAGTAATTGCAACGCCGAGTGATTGAAGACCAGCTGACATCAACTCTGAATCGCGAGAGATAAGCGGTTTACGCAAGATAGATGGAGTCTTCGCTTGTGCCGCAAGGATGAGCGCTCTATTTGTTACAGATTTTGAACCAGGAATAGTGACGGTGGCATCGACAGCGTGAGCGCCTCGAAATGGCGCTGGCCACGAGTGCATCTCTTCCGAGCTCTTTCCAGTCATGAGCTGAGTCTAACGTGTGCAGAGGAAGTTAGGATTACCGGTATGTGCGGACGATATGCGCAAACTCTCGGCGCAGAAGAGATTGTTGAAGCCTTTGATTTAGCGGGCTCAACCCTTGATCAATCTCTTCCACTTAATTGGAATATCGCTCCAACAAATGAGATCTACATAATTAGAAGTGAAGCCCAATCACGAATTCTTGATTCGGCATCGTGGGGGATTATCGCTCCGTGGCATAAGAAGATTGGCGATGCTCGCGCTTCACAATCACATGCAATCAATGCGCGTAGCGAATCAATTCATGAGAAGCCAACTTTCCGACATGCATTTAGAACTTCGCGATGTTTGATTCCGGCAACGGGTTACTACGAATGGGCGACATCGCTCGGAAAGTATTCTCCGAAACAACCTTTCTACATTTCTAATGTGGAAGGTAAGCAACTTTCAATTGCTGGTATCTGGAGTTCATGGCAGAGCGGGAATGGTGAAGTAATTCAGAGCGCTGCAATCATTACTCGCGAAGCAGTTGGAGAACTTGCAACCATTCACAGTCGAATGCCGGTCTTTATGCCCGAAGATCGTTGGGAGAGTTGGCTCGATACTGAAGCACGAGATATCAACCGATTGATCAAGGCGATGGTTCTGGAAGAGCCCGATGCCGGCTTGCAAGCGGTACCGGTCTCACCGCGTGTAAATCTCGTTGCCAACAATGGCGCTGAGTTGATTGCCCCGATTGAGCTCGGGGAGCCCGAAACTCTTTTTTGATATAACCTTTCATCAATGTCATCGAAAGATTTGGTCCTAGAGAGCGAAGCCGATCGCACGAGCCGCTTCGAGCGCGATGCGCTGCTCTTTACCAATCAGCTCTACGCAGCAGCTCTTCGCTATACAAAGAATCCTGAAGATGCGCGTGATCTCGTTCAAGATACATACCTCAAAGCATTTACCTCATTCCATCAATTTGAAGAGGGAACAAATCTTCGCGCCTGGCTCTACCGAGTACTAACTACAACTTTCATTAACTCTTACCGAAAAGATCAACGCCGCCCGCTGATTGCAGATAATGAATTAGAGGATTGGCAAGTTGCTGAAGCCCAGAGCCACACCAGCGATCAAGGAAAATCTGCAGAGACTGTTGCACTCGAAAACTTGCCTGATAGCGATATCAAGAAGGCACTTCAAGAAATTCCTGAAGAATTTCGCATCGTTGTCTACCTTGCAGATGTTGAAGGCTTTTCCTATAAAGAGATTGCAGAGATTGTTGGCGCACCTGCCGGCACTGTGATGTCTCGACTTCACCGCGGAAGAAAACAACTTCGCGAGAAGCTTGCTGGTTATGCCCAAGAACTCGGTTACTCAGTTGCCACCCCTAAAGAGAAGGGAGGCGAGAAATGAGTTTTATTGAGATTCAATGCGGCGAAGTTCTCTCCTCCGTCATCTTCATCATTGAAGGAGAGCAGCAAGCTCTGCCTCAAGCAGATGCAATCAACTCACACCTTTCTACATGCGCTCCTTGCTCTGCCGAAATCGCACACGAGCGCCTGATGCAGCAGATGCTTCAAGATGTTCTAAAGCGCTCTTGCGATGAGCAAGCTCCTGAAGATTTGCACGAGAGCATCCACCGCCAAATTCGCGCCCAGATGGCGGGCCAGGCAAGCACTGAAGTTGTAACCCAGTTCAGCATGACTGAAATCTCAATTGAGATCGATGAATTTGGAAATGTTGAACACCGTGAAATTCAAATAGAACAGACACATATCCAACACTTCATCGACGACGAGGACTAATCTTCAAGGCATGAAACCGGCCGAAGAAGTCTTAGGCGCAGTTGGCTTCTCTGTCATGACTATTCGCCCCGGAGATACCTGCGTAACGATGGGGGTATCTGATCTTCCTGTAGCAGCTGCTTCTCATTACTTAACTCTGATGGAGAACGCCTGCGTTGCATCTCTATCGGAATATCTTGATGCAGGTGAGACAACTTTCCTTACTCATTCAGCTCTCAACATAGTTGGCTCTGCAACTGCTGGAGTTGAAATTCGCGCCAATGCACGAGTGATTAATATAGAAGGCCGCGAGCTAACATTTGAATGCGATGTCTATGATGGAGAACGCCACTTGGCTCAAGCAGAAATAAGAAGAGCGACAGTTGAGCGATTATCTTTCCTCGCTCGAACTGCCGCTCAATCACTCATTAACGAGTGAAGTCTTAAGCCTTCTTGGTTAAGCCTTCTTTGTGGCCCAGAAGATCTCTGCAATCTCATCGATCTTTGCGATCAAATCATCTGCAACTTTTACATCCTGAGTCCCCTTTGTTCCAGCTGCACCTGCGAGCTTTGTCGCCTCGTTGAAGAGTGAGTGCAGTTGTGGGTATGCCTCAAAGTGTGGGGCCTTGAAATAGTCAGTCCAGAGAACCCAGAGGTGCTCCTTAACTTGGTGTGAACGCTCTTCCTTAATTGCTACAGAACGTGAGCGGAAATCTGCATCTGGATTAGCTGCATATTTCTCCATGCATGCCTTAACTGAGAGAGCCTCAATCTTTGCTTGTGCTGGATCGTAGACACCGCATGGAAGATCGCAGTGTGCGTGAACAGTTATCTTAGGTGTTAGAAAGTTTCTCATGTGCGCGAGGGTACTCCAAGGCCTGCGAGAGCGCACCTCGGCTTATTACCTTTGCTTAACTACTATGGGGCAATGGCCAAGTACTCAACGATTCTTGTAGATGGGCGGTCGATGGCCCCCAGCTTTAATCCGGGGGATTGGCTGATGGCGCGTTGGGGAGATTACGCAGTCAGCGGTTTCTCACTCTTCCGAAATAAAGTTTGCGTGGGTGATGCGGTTGTAGTCGAGCGCGCAGAACAGCCCGGTATTTTTTATATCAAGAGAATTTCAGAGATTGATGTAACGAGCGAGAAATACCCCAAGATTTATGTACTTAGCGATAACCCTGAAGGAACGGATTCGCGTACGTGGGGATGGCTACCAATTCACTATGTGAAGGCGCGGGTGGAGTTCAGGGTCAAGAAAGCTAAGAAGAAAGATTAAGCGAGGCTAGCTAACTTATCTTTAACGGCGATTGCAGAAGGATTAGTTAGTGCAACACCATCTGAGAAGAGAAGTGTTGGAACAACGCGATTGCCGCCATTTACTTCTTCAACGAACCCGGCATACTCAATCTCTTCTTCGACATTGATCTCGCGAAAGGTAATTCCGATTTCACCGAGTTGGTTCTTAAGGCGCTTGCAGTATCCGCACCATTCAGTGCTGAACATGACAAACTCTTGTCCAGATAGACCAAGTGACTCTTTGATTGAAGATGTACTCATCGAGTCAATTCCTCATCTCGTAAATGCCTCATCCATTAACGCCTTTGCCTCGTCCTCGTGCAAGTGATGGCTACCAGTTGCAGGAGATGCTGATGCGCGACGTGAAATGCGGCGAAGTACTCGTGAATCCACACCAGTTCCACCGATTGATTCCGTTGTACTTAAGGCAACGTGTGGCCATGCACCTTGGTTTGCAGGCTCATCTTGAACCCAGAGCAGGTTGGCATTTGGATGCTTCTTCGCTTCAACTTCCATCTGCGCAATTGGCAGTGGATAAAGGCGCTCTACGCGAACAATCGCAGTGCTGCTGTCATTGAGACGTGCGCGCTCTGCAACGAGGTCGTGATAAATCTTTCCTGAACAGAAGATCAAACGTGAAGCGTTATTGACTGTTGTATCTCCAATTACTGGAAGGAATGTTCCAGATGTGAAGTCGCTGATTGATGATGCTGCAGCCTTAAGGCGCAACATTGATTTAGGAGTAAAGACAACCATTGGACGGCGCTTTGGATTTGCTGCGTGGAAGCGGAGCAAGTGGAAGTACGAAGCCGGCGTAGATGGCTGTGCGACAGTCATATTCTTCTCAGCACAGAGAGCTAGGAAGCGCTCAATTCGTGCAGATGAGTGATCTGGTCCTTGTCCTTCATATCCATGTGGAAGAAGAAGTACTACAGATGAACGCTCGCCCCACTTTTGAAGAGCTGAAGAGATAAATTCATCGACGACAGTCTGTGCACCGTTTGCGAAGTCACCGAATTGGCCTTCCCACAGTACGAGAGCTTCTTCGCGGACAACTGAGTATCCGTATTCAAAGCCCATCGCTGCATATTCGCTCAAGAGTGAGTCGATAACGAAGAATTGATTTGCATCAGAGATCAGCGAACGAAGTGGTGTCCACTCATTGCCATTCTCCTTATCGATGATGACTGCATGGCGGTTTGAGAATGTTCCGCGACGTGAATCCTGACCTGCGAGGCGAACTGGGCGTCCTTCTTTCAGAAGTGAACCGAATGCAAGCATTTCACCAGTTGACCAGTCGATGGTTCCGTCGTTGATTGACTCTGCACGCTTCTGAAGCTGCGGAAGTAACTTCGGATGGATATTAAATCCTTCTGGAATTGCAACCTGTGTTGCTGCAATCTCGCGGATAAGTTGCTCGGAGATAAATGTAGGAACATCTTCTGCATTAGGAACGGCAGGAACTACGAAGTTTGGATCGCTATGTTCCTCGTAGTTTGCAACGGATGCGAAAACTTCCTCAAGCTGTGCCTGGTAATCGCGTGCGATCTCTTCAGCCTCTGCCGGAGTGATATCTCCGCGGCCAACAAGAGCATCGGTGTAAAGAGTACGAGTTGTGCGCTTTGCATCAATGAGCTTGTACATCAGTGGCTGAGTAAAGCTTGGCTCGTCACCTTCATTGTGGCCGCGACGTCGGTAGCAGACCATATCGATGACGACATCCTTGTTAAACTCTTGACGGTATTCGAATGCAAGACGTGCAACGCGTACGCATGCCTCTGGGTCATCACCGTTGACGTGGAAGACAGGAGCTTCAATCAACTTCGCAACATCTGTTGAGTAACGTGAAGTACGTGAAGAATGTGGTGAAGTAGTAAATCCAACTTGGTTATTTACAACGATATGGATTGTTCCACCTGTGCGATATCCCGGAAGTTGCGAGAGCTGCAGCGTTTCAGCGTTAACGCCCTGTCCTGCAAATGATGCATCTCCATGGAGAAGGATTGGAAGAACTGTGTATGAACCCTTTGTATTGAGACGATCCTGCTTTGCGCGAACGATGCCTTCAAGAACTGGGTTCACCGCTTCAAGGTGGGAAGGGTTAGCAGCAAGATAAATCTTTGTTGTTGCACCTGATTCGGCAGTGAAGATTCCTTCAGTACCTAAGTGGTACTTCACATCGCCTGAACCATGAACTTGGTTCTCTGCGTAATGTCCTTGGAACTCCTGGAAAATCTGACCGACAGACTTACCTGCAATATTTGCAAGCATATTAAGGCGTCCACGGTGTGGCATACCGATACAGACTTCATCGAGACCGCTCTCAGCAGCAGCTGAAACGATTGCATCGGTCAGTGGAATTACAGATTCGCCACCTTCAAGGGAGAAGCGCTTCTGTCCAACGAACTTGGTCTGCAAGAATGATTCAAATGCTTCTGCGCTATTGAGTTTGCGCAAGATACGAAGTTGTTCTTCGCGTGCAGGAATTCCTGATACACCTTCAACTTTCTCTTGAACCCACTTACGCTCTGCAGGGTTTGAGATGTGCATGTACTCGATACCAACTGAGCGGCAGTATGCATCGCGCAAGATTCCAAGAATCTTACGAAGTGGAAGGAAGTTCTTTCCACCAAATCCACCTGTTGCAAATTCGCGATCGAGATCCCAGAGAGTAAGTCCGTGTGTACGAACATCGAGATCTGGATGATTGCGCTGCATATAAACAAGTGGATCGATATCTGCCATGAGGTGGCCCCATGTGCGATATGCGTGAATCAACTGCTGAACGCGAGCTGTCTTATCAATCTCTTCATCTTTTGTAACAGCAAAATCTGGGGCCCAACGAATTGGCTCATAAGGAATACGTAGCGCTGTAAAGATCTCATCGTAGAAACCATCTGCGCCAAGTAGAAGTTCGTGGATGCGGCGAAGGAAATCTCCTGATTGTGCGCCCTGAATAACGCGGTGATCGTATGTGCTTGTCAGTGTGATGACTTTGCTGACCGCCATACGCGCAAGAGTCTCTTCACTTGCACCTTGGAACTCAGCTGGGTAATCCATAGCCCCAACGCCGATGATCAAACCTTGGTTCTGCACAAGACGTGGAACAGAGTGAACAGTTCCGATAGTTCCTGGATTAGTAAGTGAAACTGTTGTTCCTGCGTAATCTTCAACTGTCAGAGTTCCAGCACGTGCCTTCTTAACAATCTCTTCATAGGCAACCCAGAACTGACCGAATTCAAGTGCTTCGCAACCCTTGATTGATGGAACCAAGAGCTGACGCGATCCATCTGGCTTTGCTAAATCGATAGCGATACCGAGGTTGATGTGATCAGGTGTTCCGAGTGCTGGCTTTCCATCGAGTTCGCCGTAGAAGGCATTCATCTCTGGCATTGCACGAAGAGCCTTAATCATTGCGTAGGCGATGATGTGTGTGAATGAAACTTTTCCACCGCGGCCGCGCTTGAGGTGGTTATTAATAACAATGCGGTTATCAATCATCAACTTCGCAGGAATTGCGCGAACTGATGTTGCAGTTGGAACTGTTAGCGAAGCTTCCATGCTCTGAACCACGCGAGCTGAAACTCCGCGGATTGGTTCAAGCTTTGATGCGCTTGGTGTAACTAAAGTTGGAATTGGTTTCGCAATTGGATCTGCAGGAGTTGCAGGAGTTGTTGCAACATTGCGAACGACAGGTTGTGTCTGAACTGGTTGCGCAGGTGCCGCTGGAGTAACAGGCGCTGCAGGTGCTGCGGGCGTTACTGGAGCTTGTTGAACTGGCGCTTGTGCAACAGGAGCTGCAGGTGCAGGAGTTCCTGGCATAGAAATATTTGGTGGAGTTACAGGCTTTGGTGTTGGCGGTGTTCCGGCGCCAGGTGTTGCGCTAGCTGGAGTTTGTGTTGCACTTCCCGCCTGCGGATTATTCTGAAAGTACGTTACCCATTCGCTTGGTACTGAGGTTGGATCTGATTGGTATCGCTCGTACATCTCTTCAACGAGCCAATCATTTGCTCCAAAGTCCTGACCTGATTGCGACACTGAGCGCTCCTTTGCGACATCTGTACATATCTATTGCTGCTGAACATGGGTAAGACTATCGGCTGTACGCGCAGCAAATAAATGCGAGCCCAAGCCCAAAACCGCGAGATTGGGCACATTTTGAAGCCACCGCTGCCGACCTCGAGGCTCTGGAAATCTCCAAGAGGCGAAGCTGCCCAATTCTTGAGAGAGTTGGCAGATGTCAGAGTCAATCCAGCGCCCACTTGCCGTAATCACCGGAGGCAGCCGAGGTCTTGGATTCGAGACTGCAAAGGCGCTCGCTCTGCAAGGTTTTGATCTCGCACTCATCGCTAAAGATTCTGCGCGATTAGAGAGCGCATCAACACAGATTCACGCAGCAACTTCTAGTGCAGGAGCAGATGTTCATATCTCTACATTCACTTGCGACTTGGAACAGCCAACTCTTGTCCGCGAACTTATCGACTCACTCACCCAATCACTTCCAACACCACAACTTCTCATCTTTGCCCACGGAGTCATGAGCGAGAAGATGTCGAAGACTCTAAAGACCAATGATGCTGAATGGCGCAGAGTGATGGCGATTAATCTTGATTCAGTATTCCAACTCGTTAATGGAATTGCACCAGCCATGGCCGATGCCCGTAACGGTCGAGTGATTATCTTCTCTGCATGTTTGGGAAGAATGTCAGGACCAGGAAATGCTGGCGGCCTTGCTCCATACAGAATTAGCAAAGCTGGAGTGAATGCACTCGTTCGCAACCTTGCACACGAAACAGGACTCGGCGCTCGCGGATTCCTCGTTGATGCAATCTGCCCAAATCATTCACGAACAGATATGGGTGGCCCTGATGCACCACGTTCTGCTGAAGAAGGTGCAGCTACCGCAATCTGGTTAGCCACACGACCATTTAACTCTGCAGGAACAACAGATGCCGAGAAAGTAACGGGCGTTCTCTGGGAAGACCAGAAGATTGTTCCTTGGTAATTAGCAAATTTTTTGCTGAGAATATTGCTTAAGAGAACGAACTAGCCTTCTTCTTTTGCGATCATAAAGGCGAAGTACAGTGTCGGAAGTGCAAGTGAAAGAATAATCGCAGCACCGATATAGAAGGCACCTTGAATCTGATAGTAAGCGACACCAACTGCAATCAAGTTAGCCAGAATTGCTGGCGATCTTCCATAAACCTTGCCATTTACATATCCACGAGCCGATGCAAATAATCCAATTGCACCTAGTGCTGCAAAGCCAATCTCGGCTAGAAGGGGAGTCATCTCCTTCTCTTCGTGAGTAAGTCCAAGCACCGTCAGCCATAGACCTAGGGCAAACACGATTCCAGCTTCGACATAGAGCAGGGCTGCCACTCTGGAGCGCTTAGCTGATCGCTTGGGAGTATTGCCAGACTCGATGTTTTTGCTCATGAATCTAACTTTATCAGCGTGTTTAAAGCCCGCTTCACTCCGTCAGCTGTGCCCAATATCCTTATTGCCGTGACGCGAAAAAAGGAAATGGTTCCGCTTTCTATAACTCATCCTGACTTAGCAAAAGAAGCAGATGGATGGGATCCTCAAGATTTTCGAAGCGGAAGCAATAAAATCGTGGCTTGGAAATGTCCCATAGGACACTCCTACGCATGTGCAATTTCAAAGAGAACTTATCGAACTGATGGGTGTCCATTTTGTTCAAATTCTCGTTTACTCAAAGGGTTCAATGACCTGAAGACGAAATTCCCGGACCTCGCAGACCAAGCCTTCGAATGGGATCCATCTGAAACGAAATTTAATGAGATGAGAACCTTACGAACTTGGAAGTGTTCGGAGGGTCATATCTGGAAGGCAAGTAATAACACTCGCATAAATGGTGGGGGATGCCACGTGTGCCAGGGCGACAAGGTCGTTCCAGGAGTTAATGACTTTCTCACTACGCATCCAAAACTAGGCTTGGAGATAAATGGCTGGGATGGTTCACGCTTCACATATGGAAGCGACACTCGTCAAGAGTGGAAATGCAAAGATGGCCACGTGTGGACAGCGACCATAGCTTCTCGGTCCGCTGGGAGTGGGTGTCCTTATTGTTCAAACAAAAAAGTACTACCGGGGATAAACGATCTTCAGACGAGGTATCCTCAAATTGCAGCCGAGGCATTTGGCTGGGATCCAAGTTCTGTTTTTCCTTTTTCCAACTTACAACGAGATTGGCAATGTCCATTAGGGCACATATATCGAGATACGCCGAATCACCGAACCGTCCGTACGACTGGCTGTCATTACTGCTCCAGTCACAAAGTTTTGGTCGGATTCAATGATTTATTGTCTACCAATCCTGAACTCGCTCAAGAAGCACATAATTGGGACCCCGCCACAGTTACAAGTGGCAGTAACAAGAAACGAGAATGGAAATGCAATCAAGGGCATATTTGGACAGCAACTATTGCAAGTCGAAGGATTAGTGGGTGTCCAACTTGCACCAAGTATGGATTCGATCCAAATAAGGATGGTTACTTCTATTTAGTGGAACACCTCGGTTGGGAGATGCTCCAAATCGGAATTACAAATTACCTGGATTACCGTTTAAGCAGTCACGCTCGACTTGGATGGTTACCGTTAGAGGTTAGGGGACCAATCGATGGGCATCTCACCCAACAGTGGGAAACCGCAATTTTGCGTATGCTCAAGGCAAAAGGTGCAGACCTCTCAAACAAAAAAATCGCTGGGAAGTTTGATGGCTACTCAGAAGCTTGGAGTAAGAGTACATTTGAAGTTAAGTCCATTAAGGAGCTAATGAGACTGACAGAGGAGTTCGAGGAAAAATGATAAAACGCCCCACTTTCACACAGATTGTCTTTTATTCGCTAGTTTTCATTTCTGGTTTTCTTTACCAACCTAATTGGGTATATGACAATTTTTGGGACAAAGCAGATTTCTATGATTCCATTCCTTTTGATGTTCCATTCTCAATATTTCTACTTATCTACTCATTCGTGCTGACGACTCTTGTTTGGGGTTTTGTACGATTTGCCAAGATTAAGCTCTAGATATGCGAAGTTTCAGTGTGGGAAAGGTGGCCAAGTGGCAGGCATAGATCCCATTCCGTATAACGCTTATAGTTCATGGAAGGCAGTTGCAGAGTCAGCTCAAACAAGTTTAGTAATTTTCAGCCCGTTCTTAGATTCTATGGTTACCCACCTATTTGAAGAGTGCCCGTTGCCTTGGAATAAGTTAGGACTAGTCACTCAAAATGACTGGGAAGATTTTTCAATTCAATCAATCCAAAAAGATGCAGTCATAGATGAGTTACTTGGCAACGGAGTGGATGTTCGCTATCTGCCTCGATTACATGCAAAGGCGATTGTCGCTGACTGGGACAGAGCGGTTATAGGGTCCCAAAACTTTACTTACTATTCTCAGGATAGTCATGAAGTTTCATTTCGACTGGACAGAGATGCTGAGGGAGCGGACTTAGATGAGGTTTTTTGGGAGTTAAATGAATGGTGGGACCAAGCCGGTGACGATGACTGGGAATCTGATGACGAAGAATGAGTCTCACTATTACTTTGCAACTATCCTTTACCTATGGCTCGCGAATACAACCTCGAAATAAACGAGATAAGCGCGACCCTTACCTCTATTGAGAAGGTATTGGATCTGCCGAAACTTGAGGCAGAGGCTGTCGAGTTAGAGGCAGCAGCTGGCGTTCCGAATTTGTGGGATGACCCAGAGAAGGCTCAAGTTGTCACAAGTAAGTTATCGAGAGTTCAGGGAACTATCTCAAGACTCAAAGGGCTACGCCGTCGCGTTGATGATCTGCCTGTTCTCTTTGAATTAGCTGCAGATGAACCAGATGGTTCGGGCTTGCAGGATGCAGAAGCTGAGTTGGACTCAGCCAAGAAGGCAATTAGTGAGTTAGAAGTTACGACTCTTCTCAATGGTGAATATGACATGCGTGATGCCCTGATCACCATTCGCTCTGAAGCTGGTGGAGTAGAAGCTGCAGACTGGGCCGAAATGTTGATGCGTATGTATCTGCGCTACTGCGAACGTCATGAATATAAGGTCGATGTTCTTGAAACATCGTATGCAGAAGAAGCAGGAATCAAATCAACGACATTTAGAGTCAGTGCGCCATATGCCTATGGAACGTTATCGGTAGAACAAGGCACACATCGCCTCGTGCGAATTTCACCTTTTGATTCTCAGTCACGTCGCCACACATCTTTTGCTGGAGTTGAAATTGTTCCTGTCGTCGAACAGAGCGATCACATTGAATTAGATGAGAAGGAAGTTCGCGTCGATGTCTATCGTTCATCAGGACCTGGCGGACAGGGTGTTAATACAACTGACTCTGCTGTGCGCTTGACTCACATTCCAACTGGAATTGTGGTCTCATGTCAGAATGAACGTTCACAGATTCAAAATAAGGCAACAGCGATGGCTGTTCTGCAATCAAAATTATTGGAACGACGTCGCCAAGAAGAGCAGGCAAAGATCAATGCGCTCAAGGGTGATAACTCAGGATCATGGGGAAATCAGATGCGCTCCTATGTTCTTGCGCCGTATCAAATGGTGAAAGATCTTCGAAATAACCACGAAACAGGAAATACAGCTGCTGTATTAAATGGTGAAATTGATGATTTCATCGAGGCTGGAATTCGCTGGCGCCGCTCCGCACACGCGTAATGTGATTTATTCCTATCTGTGAATTCTCGCAAAAAGGGCGAATTTCCCGAGTTATCACTACCTACCTACTTAAACTAGGGGCAGGTCTCGACCGAGCAATTAACTCGACAGGGCATGTAATAAGGAGCAGTTGTGATTCGCTTTGAAAATGTAACGAAGATTTACTCTGGGCAGGATCGACCGGCCCTCGATAGCGTGAGCCTTGAGATCACTAAGGGCGAATTCGTCTTCTTAGTTGGATCTTCAGGTTCAGGTAAATCAACTTTCCTTCGCCTTATTTTGCGCGAAGAGCGACCAACTTCTGGCGTTATCCATGTAGCTGGAAAAGATCTTGGAACTCTTGCAAACCATAAAGTTCCAGAACTTCGCCGCCAGCTTGGAACAGTTTTCCAAGATTTCCGTTTGCTTCCTAATAAGACAATTTCAGAGAACATCGCATTCTCACTTCACGTCCTTGGATATTCGCAGAAAGAGATCAACCGCGAAGTTCCAGAGATGCTTGAACTTGTGGGACTTGAAGACAAGGGCGATCGTTTGCCATCAGAGATTTCAGGTGGAGAACAGCAGCGCGTTGCAATCGCTCGCGCATATGTAACCCGTCCTGCAATCATCATCGCCGATGAGCCAACGGGTAACCTCGACCCAGCGCTCTCCGTTGGAATTATGAAGTTGCTCGATCGCATCAACCGCGAGGGCACAACAGTTCTTATGGCTACACACGATTCAGGAATTGTGGATCAGATGCGTAAGCGCGTTATCGAACTCGATGCAGGCCAGGTTATTCGCGATCAAGTTCGCGGCGTCTACGGATACACGGGATAAGGGGCAGCTCATGCGCGCAGGATTCTTAATGAAGGAAGTCCGCATTGGACTTCGCCGTAACCTTACGATGACCTTTGCTGTAATTGTTACCGTTGCAATCTCTCTTTCACTTCTTGGAATCGGATTACTTTCGAATTCACAAGTAAGTGCGATGAAGGATTATTGGTACGACAAGATTGAAGTTTCAGTATTTCTCTGTGGTTCCCTTTCGGAGTCACCATCATGTTCTGATGGAGTGGTTAATGAAGAGCAGCGCTCATCAATTAAAGCTGATTTAGATGCACTTCCAGTTGTAGAGAGCGTCTTCTACGAATCACAGACTGAAGCCTATGAGCGCTTCAAGGAACGCTTTAAGGACTCTGCTATTGCGCAGAATGTAACTGCAGATCAATTACCTGAATCATTTAGAGTTAAGTTGAAAGACCCAACACAATTTGATGTTGTCGTAAGTGCATTTAGTGGGCGCCCTGGCGTTGATATCGTGCAGGATCAACGATCAATTCTTGAGAAGTTCTTTAAGCTTCTCGGCGTTCTCCGTAACGGTGCACTGATTGTTGGTCTTCTCTCCGTTCTTACTGCAGCCCTACTGATTAGCAACACTCTTCGTATCGCAGCATTTAACCGTCGCCGCGAAACTGGAGTTATGCGACTCGTCGGAGCTTCTTCTTGGTCGATCCAACTCCCATTCCTTCTCGAAGGTGTCTTCTCAGCATTTATCGGATGGGGACTTGCAACTGGACTTCTCGCATCGCTGAAGTTCGTTGTCGACACAAAGGTCGCACCGCTTCTTACCTTTACCAAGTTCTTTGGTTGGGGAGAAGTAGCTGCCGCCTCTGGCTGGTTGCTACTGACAGGCCTTGTGGTCTCAACGATTGCATCGCTCATTACCCTTCGCCGCTACTTAAAGGTTTAATTAGCCAGTAGGAATTACCTATAGAGGAGGTGAGCTCATGGTTAAAGAAGTTGGTCAGAAGCTCATCGCTCAGAATAAGAAAGCGCGCCACGACTTCTCGATTGAAGATGTCTATGAATGTGGCATCGTCCTTATGGGAACTGAAGTTAAATCGCTGCGTGCTGGTCGTGCATCTCTGATCGATGGCTTTGCCATGATTGAAAATGGAGAGCTCTGGCTTCATGGCGTTCATATTCCTGAATACACAGAAGGAACATGGACCAACCACACACCTCGTCGTAAGCGAAAGCTGCTGGTCAATAAAGTTGAAATTCGCAAGATTGCATCGCGCACCAAAGATTCTGGAATCACTCTTGTGCCTTTGCAGCTCTACTTTAAAGATGGAAAAGCGAAGATTGAGATAGCTATTGCCAGGGGTAAGAAGGCGCACGATAAGCGCAGTACTTTGATGGAGCAGCAAGCTACCCGCGAAGTAAATCGTGAACTTTCGCGCCGCCAATCCGGAAAAGATTAATAACCTTTAAATTCTCCTTTCCCCAACGTAGGCAAAATTGCGCTTAGCGCCCGGAGTTACCTGCGCTTAAATTAGGCCCTAATTCGGGAATTTCTCACTTGTCGTAGCTGTTCTCTATACTAAGGACCTCGCTTCAGATAGATCGAGTTGTGCAGACAAGAATGCCGCTCCATACCCTCTGAAGAAGTTAGAAAAATCCACTTAAATTTTTCGTGGGTGAAGTGTCGAAAAAAGCAGTAAGAGTTAGAGATAAAAATCTAACTTTTTACAATTAAATAGTGTGAATTACGTTTTCCACGTAACTCACTCAAATTTCTACCAACGGTAGAAAACTTGGGGGTGAACGGTCTCGACTTTAGTTGTTGAGGCAGGGGAAGCGGGCCGAGGAAGCCGGGATGATCTCGTAAACCATGAAACCTGTGCACAAATAACTGCAGACAACAGTCGCAGTGATTTCGCCCTAGCTGCATAAGCTAGTACCGAATCCGTCAGCCCGGGCGCGCTCTCGTCCCGGAACCTGGCGTCGCTAGAGAGCTCTTCATCGAGATAGCGTTGCGAATATCTTGAGAGAACAGTTTCGCAAATGAGTTCGTTGGATACTTGTGTGTATGAGATTCAGGACTGAGAAGACGTTTAACACACTACGCCCGTAGAAGCCCTGTTTTAATTCTGAAGGACCCGGGTTCGATTCCCGGCACCTCCACTAGCTTTACTTATTGCTGATATTTACGACTCGTCGCCATCTTCTGGTCCGGGACGTAAACCTTCAAAGATTTCTTTGCAGACAGGACAGATTGGATACTTCTGCGGATCGCGAGAAGGAACCCACTTCTTTCCGCAGAGCGCACGCACTTTCTTACCAGTGACTGCGGATTCAACAATCTTCTCTTTCTTAATGTAATGCGCGAAGCGATCATGACCGCCATCATCTTCTTGCTCAACCGGCTTAGTGAGCGTATCTGTATCTGCGCTCGTAATTGGTCCATCAAGAGTTGGAAGGCCACGATCGAAGATCCCAGCTCGAATATTTGAAGCACCCTTGAATTCCATGGATTCATTATCTATCAGCGCACGAAAACTGCCAATCTATTGCGCGACGAGAGAGAATCTCTTGCCTGTAGAATTTCCTAATGAAGGATCTACTGCGCACCGAGCACCTTTCGCGTGCTGATGTCGAATTACTACTCGACACTGCTGCAGATTTCGCAGAGAACCCGCTTCGTTCAAATACAGCTCTAAGCAATAAGACCGTGGCTATCTACATGACGAAGCCATCGACTCGTACACGCCTTGCATCAGAGACAGCAGTTGCGCACTTGGGCGGCACACCAATCTTTATCCGTGGAGATGATCTTCAGCTTGGCCGTGGAGAGACAATTTCGGATACAGCAAAGATCATCAGCGGATATTGCGATGCTTTGATTATTAGAACTTTTGCTCAGTCAGATGTTGACGAGCTCGGTGCACATGCATCAATTCCAGTTATTAACGGCCTTACCGATGATGATCACCCAACTCAGCTTCTGGCAGATTGGGTCACGATCCGCGAGAACTTTGGAAAAGATGTCGCCGGTCGCAAATTTGTTTACCTAGGCGATGGAAACAATATGTCTCATGCCTGGTTGATTATGGGCGCAATCATGGGCGCACATGTTGTTGCTGCTACACCAAGTGGCAAGTGGGCGCCAGATGCAGCAGTCGTCGCAAAGGCGAAAGAGATTGCTGCAAAGAGCGGTGCAACTGTTGAAGTAACAAATGATCCAGAGGCAGCATCTCAAGGTGCATCAGTTCTTTATACAGATGTGTGGATGTCTATGGGAGATCCTGAAGCAGAGCGCGCAGAGAAGATTAAGGCGCTTGCACCATTTGCAATTAATGAGAACCTCATGAAGTTGGCCGAGAAGGATTCAATCTTTATGCACTGCTTACCAGCTCATCGCGGTGAAGAAGTTGAAGCATCTGTTATCGATGGAGCGCGTTCTGTTATTTGGCGCGAGGCATTCCATCGCCGCACAACTATTCAGGCGCTGCTCTATCACTTAACTCGCGGAGAACTTCAAGGAAATTAACTTGATATCAAGGTAATTCGCAACAACTTTGATTACCTCTCGAGCTCTAGAAGAATCCCAGTGTTATCTCGCTAGAACTGTTCAATTCATATACCAAATAAGGCTTTACTCGAATTTTCTCGCGGTTTCGCATAGCCTCAAGTCAGCGCAGCCGGTACGGTTCAGCCCATGAGAGTTGCTGTTCCTAGAGAAATTAGAGATGGCGAGAAGCGCGTAGCGCTCGTGCCAGATGTCATTAATAAATTGACTCGCCTTGGTTACGAAGTCGTCATTGAAGCTGGAGCAGGCGTTCACTCGCAGGCGACAGATGATCTCTTCACTGCAGCGGGTGCAACCGTTAAGAGCGGCGATGTCATTAGTGGCGCCGACGTTGTTCTCTCAGTTACCTCTCTAACCCCAGCACAGATAGGCACCTTGAAGAAAGGCGCCGTCACAATCTCTTTCCTATCTCCAGTCACTGCAACAGATTCAATTGATGCTGCCGTCAAAGCTGGAGTCACAGCATTCTCACTCGAACTAGTTCCACGTATTTCACGCGCACAATCAATGGATGCGCTTACATCGCAGGCACTTTGTGCTGGATATCGTGCAGCACTAGTCGGCGCAGAACTTTCTCCACGTTTCTTCCCAATGTTGATGACTGCAGCGGGAACTGTTACTCCGGCTCAAGTATTAGTACTAGGTGCTGGCGTTGCAGGTCTTCAAGCGATTGCAACTGCTCGTCGCCTCGGTGGAGTCGTCAGTGCATATGACGTTCGCCCATCATCTGCCGATGAAGTGAAGTCCATGGGTGCAACATTTATCAACCTTGAACTTGAAGCTCTCGAAGGTGCAGGCGGTTATGCACGTGAGATGACTGAAGAGCGCGCAGCTAAGCAGCGTGAACTTCTAACTCCATACATTGCAAAGTCACATGTAGTAATCACAACGGCTGCTGTTCCAGGTCGTACAGCGCCTCGATTGATGACAGCAGCAATGGTTGATGCGATGGAAGCCGGAACAATCATCGTTGACTTAGCTGCAGAGACCGGCGGAAATGTTGAAGGATCAAAGCCTGGCGAGATTGTTACAACTGCAAAGGGAGTTCAGATCTGGGGCGGAAAAGATGTTCCAAGCCAACTGCCATTCCATGCATCTAGTTTGTACTCACGTAACGTTGTAAATCTTCTTACCTTAATGACCACACCAAGCAAAGATGAAGCACCTGTTGCTCTCAATATTGATTTCACTGATGAAATCATCGACAAGTCAGCCACAACTCATGGCGGTGCCAAGCACATTCCAGGAGCTAGCGAGAAAGGCGGTGCTAACTAATGGATGCAATCGCAATCATTTCCATCTTTGTACTCGCAGTCTTTGTGGGATTTGAAGTTGTCTCGAAGGTCTCTTCAACACTCCACACACCTCTTATGTCTGGTGCAAACGCGATTCACGGTGTCATCCTCGTTGGTGCGATCATTGTCGCCGATCACAGCGAGAACAATCTTGAACTTGGACTCTCGCTCGCAGCGATTGTTCTAGCAACAATCAATATGGTCGGTGGCTTCGTTGTCACAGACCGCATGCTCGAGATGTTTAAGCCTAAGAAAAATGATGCAAATGCGAAGAACGGGGGAGCTGAATAATGAATAGCACTCTCTATAGCCTCGTTGGTTTAGCCGCAGGTGTTGCATTTATCTTGGCTCTTAAAGGCCTATCGCATCCAAAGACAGCTCGCCGTGGAAATCTCATTGGCGCATTCGGTGCAACAGTTGCAACGCTCTCAGTATTTCTCTATGTAACTCCATCAAAGGGTGAAGAAGTTGGTCACTCACTACCACTGCATAATTTCTGGTGGATTATTGGAGCAATTCTTATTGGTTTGATTATTGGTGTACCGGCTGCGCGTAAGGTCGAGATGACTCAGATGCCACAGCTCGTTGCTCTCTTTAACGGAGTCGGTGGTGGCGCAGCAGCGCTCGTTGCAATCGTTGAGTATTTAAATCTCGGAGATACAGCGACAACTGCTGAAGTTATCTTCACAGTCTTTACCGTTGTCGTCGGCTGCGTTTCATTCAGCGGATCGATCATCACCTTTATGAAGCTTCAGGAGTTGATGACAACTCGCCCAGTGGTATTCCCTGGCGGACGCTTTGTGATCGCAGGAACTTTGGTTGCTGTACTTGGCGTTTCAGTATGGGTGGTTGTCGCACTTGGAACAACGCCACTACTAGTTCTCGCACTTCTCTCATTGCTCTTCGGTGTGCTCTTCGTGCTTCCAGTCGGTGGCGCTGATGTGCCTATCGTCATCTCACTTCTCAATGCATTTACCGGTCTCACCGTTGCAGCAAGTGGATATGTACTCTCATCAACACTTCTTATCATCGCAGGAACTCTCGTCGGTGCATCAGGAACGATCTTGACTCGCTTGATGGCAGAGGCAATGGGACGTTCTCTCTTTGGAACTCTCTTCGGTGCATTTACCGCAAAGCCTCAAGCAGTCTCTGATTCAGCAGAAGAGCGTCCAGTGCGTTCAGGTTCTGCAGATGACGTTGCAATCTTGCTCAACTATGCACGTCGCGTAGTTATCGTTCCTGGCTTCGGTCTTGCAGTTGCACAGGCTCAGCACACAGTGCGCGAGCTTGCAGATTTGATGATCTCTAAGGGCATTGATGTTGCATATGGAATTCACCCAGTTGCAGGTCGCATGCCTGGACATATGAACGTGCTTCTTGCAGAAGCAAATGTTCCATACGATCAATTAGCTGAGATGGATGAAGTAAATCCAACCTTCGGTCAGACAGATGTTGCAATCGTTATCGGTGCAAACGATGTTGTGAACCCTGCAGCACAGACAACTCCTGGTTGCCCAATCTACGGAATGCCTATTCTTGAAGTTAATCATGCATCAAACATCATCTTCCTAAAGCGCTCAATGCGCCCAGGATTTGCTGGTATCGAGAATGAACTTCTCTATGATCCAAAGACGATGTTGCTCTTTGGTGATGCAAAGGCATCTCTTACAAAGGTTGTTTCAGCGCTTAAAGCGCTCTAGCTCATTAAATACAGAACCCCTAGTCCCGCACTTCAGCGGTACTAGGGGTTGCTGCTTTTAAAAAATTTAGCCTTCTTGTAAATCGGTTGGCGCATTGTGCACATCGAGGACATCTCCAGATAACTTATCTGTGCGCTGCACAGGCTTCTTGGCATCTTCCTTGTAGATAGCCGGAATAGAACCGAGAAGGCCCTTCTGGAAATCTTCAAATGCTTGAAGAACTTCGCGCTTTGTATTCATAACAAATGGCCCCATCCAAGCAACAGGTTCTTTGATTGGTTGACCCCCGAGAATAAAGAGTTCAAGGTTTGGTGATCGTGACTCTTGGTGTTGCGCAGCACGTACAACAATTGAATCGCCTTCGCCGAAGACGGTGAGCTGACCCATGTTTACTGGACGCTGTTCATCTCCAACAAAACCAGCACCTGCCATTGTGTAGACAAGTGCGTTGTAATCCTTGCGCCATGGAAGGCGAAGTTCTGCACCTGGTGCAAGAGTTGCGTGAATCAAAGTAATTGGTGTCTGTGTTGTTCCTGGACCAACATGTCCATCGAGTTCACCAGCGATGATGCGAACAAGTGATCCGCCATCAGTTGAAGTAAGAAGTGCGACATCATTTGCGCGAACATCTTGGTATGCAGGGGGAGACCACTTCTTAGGGGCAGGAAGATTTACCCAAAGTTGGAAACCGTGGAACAAGCCACCTGACATCACCAAATGCTCTGGTGGAGTTTCAATATGGAGAATTCCGCCGCCAGCAGTCATCCACTGTGTATCTCCATCGGAGATTGTTCCGCCACCACCATTTGAATCTTTATGATCAAAGATGCCGTCAATAATGTATGTAACCGTTTCAAAACCACGGTGTGGGTGCCAAGGAGTTCCCTTTGGTTCACCTGGTGCGTATTCAACTTCACCCATTTGATCCAAGTGAATAAATGGATCAAGCTCTGATAAATCAACGCCTGCAAATGCGCGACGTACTGGGAAACCTTCACCTTCAAAACCTTGTGGAGCAGTTGTAATGCTCTTGACTTTGCGTGCGCGTAGAACGGTTGCATCACTGATGCGCGGAAGAATAGTTACATCGCTAACGGTTACTGCTGGCACGTTTTTCTCCTGACGTTCTTCTGGTGAACAAAGTCGAACCCCTGTTGGGAGTAACGATTCCGGTAAGCCTAAAGGTAGTTGAACTTTCAACTACCTGCAAGCCGAAGCTACCGCCTAGACGGGCTCATTCGCTGAGCGTGCGGGAGTGAAGAACTCTTTCCCTAGTGGTGAGCGCCAAGTACAAGATCCGTCGGGGAAGCTTTCAATGCTCCAACCATCGTGAGTCTTTAATCGATGGTGCCGCCTGCAAAGTGCACCAATGTTTTCGGCCGAAGTTCGACCACCGGCATCCCAGCTTTCGGCGTGATCTAAATCTGAAAGTAAGGCCGATCTTCGACAACCAGGAAAACGACATGTTCTGTCGCGAGCGATAAGAAAATCTTTTAACTGTTGAGGAGGTTCATAACTTTCGCGCCCGAAGTCGAGAAGATTTCCCGTCTGTGGTTCGGTGATAAATCTCTTCCATCTTCCATCGGATGCTAATTCGCGAGCGACCGCTGCAGGAATTGGTCCGTACCCGGCTAATTGCCCAGGATTCTCGGCAAGTCCGAGAAGCGTTGGAAGATCGACAGTAACGTTGACAGTAAGTGGGCGGCGATGTGGAGTTACAGCATCATCGAGCTGAGAGAGAAACTGTGCGCAGATTGATGAAAGTGCATCTGCGCGGCGCATATCTTTGGTGAGCGTCAGATTACCGCTGAGAGCCTGACCTTCATTGATTCCCTTGCTATCGCTTTCCTTCGAATTGCGTATCTTTACCTCTGATTGCGAAAGCTGATCCGCCCGCAAGATAAATGCTTCGATTGAGTTCATAACAATCTGGGCATCTGCTGCAGGAAGAATTGCTACAACGGTTGAGATTCCATCGGCATCGTTATAGCAAGTAACGCGGCGCATCGATGTAGCTCGAGCAACGGTCTCTTCAAACTCTTCAGGAGAGTACTTGGCTACTGAATTGCGTACATGGTTTGCAACCTGCCCAGGTGTATGGAATTCGGCATAGGCAATCGCTCGTGTTTCGATATCGAAGATAGCTGATTCACTCATTCCATCGTGAATAGCGGATGCTGTTTCTCGAGCAATAACAGTTGCATGTGCAGATGAGATCTCACCGAGAGCCAGTGCAGAGCAAGTATTGGGTAAGTTATTTACAAGATTACGTGCGACATCAATACGCATCTGCGCAGTCGAAGGTGCTAATCGAAGTGCGGTAGATACATCTTCGCGCTCTGCTTCATCAACTCCGAAGAGTGCGCCTTCACCGACCGAAGCTTGGGCTCCCGCAACGGCAGTTATTGCACGCTGCTTCAAAGCAAATAACCAGCCATCTTGTCGCTCGAGTGCGGAGAGAAAATCAATACGCAGCACCGGAGTAAGTGCATATGGATCAATCAGTGAAAGCTTCTCGAGAACGCGAGCACTTGGGATTGCCATTAAGAGTTCGCCAACAAGTTGCGCGAGATCTCCAGTCTCAGCAGGAACTGCTATTTGAGACATATCCTCTTCGCGGGTGCACGAATCAATAGGAGTGAGGCTTTCAATTGGAGTGCGCACGACAGCGCCAGCTAGTTCGTCTACTCTGCGAAGGCGGGCTGTTGTCATGGCGAGATTGTGTTTGCCGGCGCTGACAAATTGGCCAGACAAGTGCGTTAACTCCCACAGATTTGTGGAGAACTTTTTAGGCAGTAACTGCGCGTAATTGGCTACCGAACTTCAAGGGGGATTTTCTTACAGTCCGTTAGCAAGTTAGAATCAAGTCATGAATAAGCACGCCCCCAAGTTAAATAAGGTGATTCTGTATTACGGATTTACACCCGTTGCAGATCCCGAGGCGATTCGCTTATGGCAGAAACAACTCTGCGAAAGTTACAACCTCAAGGGCCGCATCCTAATTTCAAAACATGGAATCAATGGAACTGTCGGCGGCGAGATGGCGGATGTAAAGAGGTATGTCCGCGAAACTCGTAAGTATGAGGGTTTCAAAAAGATTGTATTCAAATGGTCTGATGGTCGCGGCGATGAATTCCCTCGCCTTCGCGTTGTTGTTAAAGATGAGTTAGTTTCATTCGGAAATCCAGATGAAATTAAAGTCGACGAGAATGGCGTCATCGGCGGTGGGGTACACCTTCGCCCAGAGCAAGTAGAAGAGCTCGTTAAAGAGCGCGGCGATGAAGTTGTCTTCTTCGATGGTCGCAATGCTTACGAAGCAAAGATCGGTAAATTTAAGAACGCAGTAGTCCCTGATGTTGAATCATCACGCGACTTCGTTCGCGAAATCGAGAGCGGCAAATATGACCACCTCAAAGATAAGCCAGTCGTCACATATTGCACCGGTGGAATTCGCTGCGAAATTCTCTCTGTCGTAATGAAGAACCGCGGCTTCAACGAGGTCTATCAAATCGATGGTGGAATCGTTAAGTACGGTAACCGCTTCGGTGATGAAGCATCATGGGAAGGTTCCCTCTATATATTTGATGATCGCATGTCAATGGATTTCTCCGATAAGGCAAAGGTCATCGGCGAATGCGATAAGTGCAGCGCCCCAACTAAGGATTTCAGAAATTGCAATACCGCTTCATGTCACCAGTTGATTCTGCTCTGCGATAACTGCGCAGCGTTGCCTTCAAACTTGAGCTGCACACATGATCAAAGTCGCAGTCGTGACTCTGAACTCATTGGCTAACTCCCTGCCCTAAGTCGAACCCACTCCCATAAGATTGCCCCATGATTTGGTGGCCTAACGAGATTGCAACCCTGACCGATGGGTTAATCACGCTTCGCCCCAGCAATGAAAACGATATCGATGCAATTTATAAGGCTTGCCAAGATCCACTGATTCCAGCATTCACCACCGTTCCTACCGATTACACAATCGATCATGCGATTGATTTTGTTCGCTCTGATCCATTCTCATTTGCTGAACGTCGCGAGCTTCGATTCATTATCGACCATGGAACCGGTGCAGATAGAAAATTCGCAGGAGTTATTTCACTTCACACAATCAATATTAAGAACCACACCGCTGAAATTGGCTACTGGATGGATGCCACCCAACGCGGAAAAGGAATCGGAAGAATCGCTGCAAAGATGATTACAGAGCACGGAATCACCGAAATCGGTTTCCGGAGAATCGAAGGTCTGGTGGATGTAGACAATATTGCGTCACAGCGCCTCCTGCTCGGCGCGGGCTACCTACAAGAAGGAACAATGCAAAATAAGGTAACTCGTGAAGATGGGCGCCAAATTGATATGGCGCTCTTCGCGGTAACCGATCGAATCTGGGGGAGCTAACGGTGAGAGTCTTATCTCGCATTGGACTCGCCCTCGTTCTTTTCTCATCACTTCTCTTAGTACCAAGTGCACAAGCGAATGAGAACATCCCGCGCAAGATTCTGACAGGCTGGATTCCTTATTACTCAATGAAAACGTCGCTGCCTGCAGCGCTGAACAACACTGATCTCATTAAAGAGGTCATGCCGTTTTGGTACACGCTTAAGTATTCTGCCCAGAGTAAGAAATCAAGGATTCTAGATCTTTACGCACCGGCTAACCCAAGCGTGCCGATGTCCGTACCTCTTGCGGCAATGCGAAGCGCAAACTTGCAAATTATTCCGACGATTACAGATGGAACCGAAAAAGGTGTTCTCGCATCGCTCTTGAAAGTCCCAGCTTCGCGTACTCAGGTAGTCAGCACAATTATGAATTTGGTGCGCACAAATAACTTTGACGGAATTGATATCGATTTTGAAGGCTTTGCATTTGTTGATCCCAACACTACGTGGAAATCAACGGCACCAGCATGGGTAGCATTTATCAAAGAACTTAGCGGCGCACTTCGAGCAGAGAATAAAATTTTGTCCATTGCAACGCCTTATGTTCTCGACCCCGCTGGTAAACAGAAGGGTTACTTCGTTTATGCCTGGGCAGATATTGCTTCTTACATCGATAAATTAAGAATTATGACTTATGACTATTCGGTCGCAAAGGTTGGACCCATCGGACCTCTAGCGTGGACCGAGCGCACGGTTCAATATGCGATTTCAATTATGCCTGCCTCTAAAGTTTTCGTGGGTGTGCCTGGTTATGGTCGATCGTGGGTGACCGCAGTTAACGGTGTCTGTCCTGCAAACGTAACTAAGTCGGTAAAGGTGGGCGCAAAAGCTGCAACTTTCGTTATGCGCGATGCAGCAACGCTGGCAGCAACATACGGCGCTACCCCGACATACGATGAAAAATTTGGAGAAGTTACATTCTCATATCAGCAGGTTTATAACGGAACGACAGCAAGTGGATTAGCAACATCATGTACCGCTTCTCGAACAGCGTGGTATCAAGATACGCGCAGTTGGGCTACACGAGCTGCTCTCGTGAATAAATATCGCATTGGTGGAATAACCGCGTGGACGCTCGGTATGGAAGAGCCACTTGCGATGGAAGCAATTAGAACTGTCGCAAAAGAGATTGCGCCAGATCAGGTAACTGCAGTTGCAACTGTAAATAAGAGCGAAGTGCAATACGGCAGAGCAATTGATATTTCAGCGCAATTCTCAATCAAAGATAAATCTCCGATTGCAAACCTTCCAGTAAGAATTGAAGGCAAATCTCTCGGCGATACGAACTGGAGAACTCTAAGCAACGCAGTTACAGATGCCGAAGGAAAGATTCAGAAATCTCTCCTTCTCGGAAAATCTACTTCGATTAGAGTCTTCTCAGAATCTTCCTGGGAGCGTACAGAAGGAGTTTCTGCTGAGTTCCCTGTTGAAGTAAATCGAGAACTCTTTGTTGATGCGCCCACTACAGCGAAAGCCGGAGCAGCATTTGAAATTACCGGAACTGTAAAGCCGAGAACAACGACAGCAACCGTTAAGGTCGAGAAGCTAACTGGAAAGAAGTGGGAGCCAATTGGCGCCGACCTGACTACAGATGCCCAGGGCAACTACTTACTGAAGGTCAGCGGTCAAAGCAGAGGCGTATTTACCTTCAGGGTCACAGTTGTGGAAGATGAAAATTGGAAGGTTGTTACTAGCCCAACCTTCAATATCATTATCCGGTGATGGTAAAGACTGCAGATAAAATCGAAGAAGAGATTCGTGCAATCTTTTCTGGCGATACTCCCTGGGTCACTATCGTTTGGGACGATCCAGTAAATCTTCAGAATTACGTCGTGTATGTCTTTATGGAGCTCTTTAACTATTCAAAGGCGCGAGCTACCGAGCTCATGCTTCAAGTTCATAATGATGGCAAGGCGATTGTTTCAACTGGCAGCAGAGAAGAGATGGAGCACGATGTCGCTCGACTTCATGAATACGGACTCTGGGCAACGTTGCAACGCGGTGATCAACTGTGACATCCACCGAAGGATTTAAGCGCCACGGAGATCACTCATATATTGCACAGTTTGCAGATAGCGAGAAAGAAGTCCTGCTCAATCTCTGCGAGCAGATCATCGAGTTGCTTGCAGAACGAATCGACCGTGGACATGAAGATCCGCTAGCGGCAATGGTTGGAATTACTTCTCACGATTCACCGCCAGAAGATGAAGTACTTCACCGCTTATTGCCCAATGCCTATGCAGATGCTGTAGATGCCTCAGAATTTCGACGTTATACAGAATCAACGCTTCGCGCCAAGAAACAAGCGCATGCAATCTCAATGCGAATACATCTGAAATCATCCGATGATGGAGTAGTTGATTTAGGTCACGACGATGCAAATGCTTGGCTCGGTGCAATTAACGATATTCGCCTTGCACTTGGAGTGAGATTAAAAGTTGAGAATGATTCGCACGAACATCTGGAAATTCTGGCACCTGATGATCCGCTACGTGGGGTATATAGCGTCTATACATGGTTGGGCTGGCTCCAAGAATCACTTCTCTCTGCACTGATTGATGATGCAGATGAAGATGAGGAATCCCAGTTAGGTAATTCTTGATTGAAAAACTCCTAGTACGATAAAGCCATGGTTCTTGAAATCTCCCGCGCATTTGCCGATGCGATGCTTGAACAATCGAGAGCTGAATATCCCGATGAATGCTGTGGCGTATTTCTAGGCCCAATCGGTTCTGATAAGCCACTGCGCCATAAGCCGATGGTTAATGCAGCGCACTCACCAACATTTTATGAATTTGATCCAAAAGATTTGCTAGCTCTCTATCGTGAAGCCGATGATAATGATGAAGAGATTGTCGTTATCTATCACTCGCATACAGAGACCGAGGCCTATCCATCACGTACCGATATCGCTTATGCAGGCGAGCCAGGTGCCCATTACGTCTTAGTTTCTACACGCAAAGAGATTGCACCTACAACTGAATTGCGCTCATATCGGATTATCGATGGGGTAGTGACCGAAGAACCTGTCGTTATTCTCGATTAGAGATACTTCTACTTTTTCGACATAATTAAGCCATGTCAATCGAAGTTCGCATCCCAACAATCCTGCGCCCATATACAAAAGATCAGAAGACTGTAGAGGCAGAAGGTGCAACCCTCTCTGCTGTCATCAGCAATTTGGATGCGCAGTACGCCGGAATCGGCGAGCGACTTCTTGAAGACGGTGCACTGCGACGCTTCATCAATGTTTATATCAACGATGAAGATGTTCGCTTCCTTGGAAGTTTAGAAGCACCAATTAAAGATGGGGATTCAATAACAATCTTGCCTGCTGTTGCTGGTGGTTAATTTTGGCTCGTTACGATTCCCTTGAATCATCTGTAGGTAATACTCCCTTAATCGGATTACCAAGACTTTCTCCTGCTCCTAATGTTCGACTCTGGGCGAAGATGGAAGACCGTAACCCAACAGGTTCGATTAAAGATCGCACAGCGATTGCAATGATTGAAGCAGCAGAGCGAGATGGACTTCTCAAGCCAGGTTCAACCATTCTTGAACCAACCAGTGGAAATACAGGAATTTCACTTGCGATGGCGGCAAAAGTTCGCGGTTACAAATTAATTTGCGTAATGCCAGAGAACACCAGTCCAGAACGTCGCCAGCTCCTTGAGATGTGGGGCGCAGAAATCATTTCGTCACCAGCAGCAGGTGGATCTAATGAGGCTGTGCGCGTTGCCAAAGAGATTGCTGCAAAGAATCCTGATTACGTATTTCTCTATCAATATGGAAATCCTGCAAATACTGCAGCGCACTACAACGGAACAGGTCCTGAAATCTTTAAGGATCTTCCAACAATCACCCACTTTGTAGCTGGCCTTGGAACAACTGGAACTCTCATGGGTGCGGGACGCTACTTGCGAGAGAAGAACCCAGATGTTCAGATCATTGCTGCAGAGCCACGTTATGGTGAACTTGTTTACGGACTTCGCAACATTGATGAAGGCTTTGTCCCAGAGCTCTACGATGCATCTGTTTTAACTCGTCGCTTCTCTGTTGGCGCCGAAGATTCAGTAAAGCGCGTTCGTCAGCTATTAGAAGTAGAAGGAATCTTTGCAGGTATCTCAACCGGTGCGATCTTGCATGCTGCAATTGCCATGGGTAATGAAGCGGTGAAAGATAATCGCGATGCAGATATCGCATTTATCGTCTGCGATGCTGGCTGGAAGTACTTATCTACCGGTATTTATGGCTCAGAAATTGAAGAAGCCACTGAAGGACTCGACGGAACTCTTTGGGCTTAAAGCGCTCTCACCGTTAGACTAGGTGCATGAGTAACGCCCCAATCGGTATCTTCGATTCTGGCGTCGGCGGCTTAACAGTTGCTAGAGCAATTCTCGATCAACTTCCAAACGAATCAACTCTCTATATCGGTGATACCGCTCGTGGGCCCTATGGTCCAAGACCGCTTGCTGAAGTACGTGACTTCTCACTTGAAACTTTAGATTTCTTGGTTGAACAAGGAGTCAAAGCTCTCGTTATCGCTTGCAACACAGCAAGTGCTGCAATGTTGCGCGATGCACGCGAGCGATATTCAGTTCCTGTTATTGAGGTAATTCAACCTGCAGTACGCAGAGCTGTTGCAGCAACGCGATCAGGGAGAGTCGGAGTCATTGGAACTCGCGCAACTATTGATTCAAAGGCTTATCTCGATGCATTTGCAGCAGCGCCGCAGTTAAAGATTGAATCAATTGCCTGCCCACTTTTTGTCGAGTTTGTAGAACGTGGTGAAACCTCAGGGGATGCAATTACCAAGGTTGCCCGCGAATATCTCAAGCCAATGATTGATGCAGATGTAGATACCCTCGTATTGGGATGTACTCACTATCCACTTCTGACGGGCGTTATCTCGTATGTGATGGGCAATGGAGTCTCATTAGTATCTAGCGCTGAAGAGACAGCTAAAGATTTATATCGGGTACTGGTCGAGCAGAATTTACTGCGAGCACCATCCGAAACTCCTGCCACACATAAATTCCTTGCAACCGGCGATGCAAAGGCATTTGAAACACTAGCCCGTCGATTCTTGGGACCAGAAGTTGGTTCAGTTCAGCACCAAGATCTTTAAACCGTTACTTAACTAGAGATAGAGGACTGCAATGGCTCGCAATGATGGACGCTCAGTAGATCAACTCCGCGAAATCAAAATTACTCGCGGATGGCTCGATCATGCAGAAGGCTCTGTACTCGTCGAGTTCGGAAAGACTCGAGTTCTCTGCGTCGCATCATTTACTCCAGGCGTTCCACGTTGGTTAAAGGATTCAGGAAACGGTTGGGTGACATCTGAGTACTCAATGCTTCCTCGCGCAACGCATACACGTTCTGATCGCGAGAGCGTTAAAGGAAAGTTAGGCGGACGCACACAAGAGATCTCTCGCCTCATCGGTCGTTCACTTCGTGGCATCGTTGATATGAAAGAGCTAGGCGAAAATACAATCGTGATTGATTGCGATGTTCTACAAGCAGACGGTGGAACACGTACAGCTGCAATTACAGGTGCATATGTTGCACTTGCCGATGCAATTGCATGGGCGCAGAAGGAAGGCCATGTAAAGGCAACAGCGAAGCCTCTTGCAGATTCAGTTGCAGCGGTAAGCGTCGGAATCATCGATGGTGTTCCGATGCTTGATCTCTGTTATGAAGAAGATGTTCGTGCAGAGACAGATATGAATGTTGTCTGCTCAGGCGATGGAAGATTTATCGAAGTTCAGGGAACTGCAGAAGGCGCTCCTTTTGATCGCGCTCTTTTGGATTCTCTCTTGAATCTTGCGGTCGCAGGATCTGCAACACTCACTGATTTACAGAAGAAAGCACTCGCTCGATAAATGGCGCATCAACTTCTCCTTGCCACCCGAAATAAGGGGAAGATTGAAGAGTTCAGAAGAATTCTTGATGCAATTGCACCTGGAGAGATTGAACTTGTTGGACTCGAGTCTTTTCCTAATCTTCACGATGTAGAAGAAGATGGGAAAACTTTTCAGGAGAATGCACTTAAGAAGGCGCGTGAGATGTGCATTGCTTCTGGAATCCCTGCGATTGCTGATGACAGTGGACTCTGCGTAGATTTCCTTAATGGAGATCCCGGGATTTTTTCAGCGCGCTGGGCAGGTTCACATGGAAACGATGCAGCTAATACTGAGAAAGTACTTCAGCAATTAGATGGTGTTCCACAAAACCAACGTGGTGCTCACTTCACCTGCGTTGCAGCTCTCTATCTTCCCGATGGTCGCAGCCACTGCGAAGAAGCAGAGTTCCACGGCTCGATTTTGCTGACCCCTGTTGGTGAGCATGGATTCGGGTATGACCCGATTTTTCAGCCTGCCGGGTACACAATCTCAAGCGCACAAATGAGCGCAGAAGAGAAGGATTCAATCAGCCACCGTGGAAAATCACTCCGTGCGATAGCACCTCATGTGATCACTTTGCTGAATAGCCTGGGTTAAACTTCTCCTATATTCCGAGAAGAATTATCAACACCAATTAACTCAAGATTAACCCGAGGAGATCACCGTGGCAGTAAAGAAGAAGTCAGCAGCTAAGAAAGCTGCACCAAAAAAATCAACTGCGAAGAAGTCAGCAGTTAAGAAGGCTGCAAAGAAGTCTCCTGCTAAGAAGACTGCAGCGAAGAAGAAGTCAGCGGTCAAGAAGACTGCAGCGAAGAAGGTTGTTAAGAAGTCTGCTGTAAAGAAGACAACAGCGAAGAAGGCATCTGCTAAGAAGAAGACCGTTAAGAAGTCTGCTGTCCGCAAGAGCGCTTCTTCACAAGTTGTTATTCCTCCAGTTCCATCAATTGGATCTTCAAGCACTTCTCGCGTCAATGTTTCAACAACACCTGCAGCGGCAACTCCACGCCCAGCAGCAAAGGCGCCTTCAACATCAAAGCCAGCCACAAAGAGCCAGAGCTCATCAAAGGTTCTCTTCGCAGTGCTCGTTGGAATTCTGCTTATCGGTGCATTTGTAATCTCAGGATCAGATAAAGATGGAGATGATGCTCCAGCTCCAGTTCCTGCAGTAACAGAGACACCAGAAGCAACTGCTGCACCAGAGGAAACTATGGAAGCGACAGAGTCTGCTGCTCCTGCGGCTACAACAGGCGAAGCGCCATCACGTTTCATTGGAAACTGGAAAGATAGCTCGAAGTTAGTCATGGTTATCACTTGGAAGGCTCCAGCAGGAGATGTCAAGGGATACAAGGTCGAGACTCGTTCAAATCTCGGTGAGTGGAAAGTTGTTTCCGAAGTTTCAGCAACAACATACTCTGCAGAGTTTGCAAAGGGTTCAACTGATGGATCAACATCATTCCGCGTCTCTGCAGTCTATGCAGATGGAACACTCGGAGTTGCAACACCATTCGGATTTGCAGGTCAATTCGAATAAAGAATTAAATAAAAACCCCAGCTGATATCAGCTGGGGTTTTTTATTTGTAGCTAAAGATATTTTCTAATTTCAGCTACGTATGCAGCGACTCCTGCAGGTACAAGGTGGACGCCGTCGGGTGCGAAGTATTCTGGGTGACCATTTGAAATTGAGTTCCAGTCAATTACTCTTACATTGGAATACTGTGAAGCGGTTTGCGATACCAGGGCGTTATTGCTCTCCCGCCATGGTCTTGGAACTGCAGTGTTGACAACGATGACAGAAGGTTGGCTCTTCACTAATTCAAAGATTTCCTTTACAACTTCGGCGCTCAATAATCCGTTATTTCCAAGGTTGAAAATTACAGGCGAAGTTCCTGCAAGCGCTTTATCCCGCTTCATAACCTCTAAGAGTTCTGGTGCTTGTCGCCCAATGCGAGCATTGATTAGCGAAACAGGAGCAACCTCATTGAGCGATGTTCTAATTCCTAGGATGACAGAATCTCCAGTGAGCCAAATCCCACCTTCTACTACTTCTTTTTGTGGTCTATCCGGTGTTGAGAGAGATTTTTCAACCGCAGCTCTCTGTTCATTGCCAATTGATATAGCTCTAACACTAACTACTGTCGAGAGTACGAGCACAAAGACGAATGCGACGAAGAAGAAGCGAGTCTGACGTGTGCGCTCTTTTTTGGTTCGATATTTAAGCCCCTTAAACCAGTATTTAAGTGCACCTCTGCGAATAGGCATTTCGACATAACGAAGCGAGATATCGGCAAGTGCAAAGACAATCAGAATGCGAAGCGAGTAAAGAGCCCAAGTCTGTCCTGCCAAATCTACGGTCGGTCTCGTTACTTGAAAGATAATCCAGTGCCAAAGATAAATTGCGTAGGAGCGTTGTCCGATCCAAATCAATACTGGATTCTCGAGAATGGGAGCAAAACGAGAAGCGGGGTGCACAACAGACATAATGATTGCAGCGCCAAAGATCGCAGCTAGTGGGAATGCAATCTTGTAGAGCGTTGGCTTGCTCTCATCGATAAGAAGGAATGTGGCAAGAATTCCAATAAATCCAAAGACACCAACGCCATCGATGAAGTCCTGCGCCTTCTTGCTTACATTCGTGGTGAAGTTCTGTGGGATCCAGCTGACAGCAAGGGCTGCTCCTAGAAAGAGCCCAATACTGTGAGTATCTGTACCGAAGTAGATATGGCTGACATCAGAGCTATTGGATGCATCGAGTGAGAGAGAAACAATGAGAAGTGTGATTCCTGATGCAGCTGCAATCAGAAGGGCTGCAAAGGGAATTCTATTCTTGCCGAGTCTCTTCAAGATAAAGTAGAGAATCAGCGGCCAAACGAGATAGAACTGTGCTTCAACAGCTAATGACCAGGTGTGTTGAAGAAGAGGAGGTCTACCAATACTTTCGAAGTAATCTTGTTCTTTAGCTACCAGCCACCAATTCATAGTGCCAGTAAGCGCAAAAGGCAGATCTGTAATGAATCGCTTGATGGTATCTGGCGCCCAGATTCCAATTGCAATAGTTGTTGTGATGACAGTGAAGAGCAGCGCTGGTAGTAAGCGTCGTGCACGTGCAAGATAGAAACCGCGAAGGTCTAGACCGCCACTTTGTTCAATTGAATCAAGCAAGAGTCGAGTAATGACATATCCGGAGATAACGAAGAAGAGATCAACGCCGAGGAATCCACCAGGAATCCAAGAGAATCCCAAGTGATAGAACATCACAGCGATTACTGCGAGGGCACGTAACCCATCGATTGCAGGGATGTATTGGATACCGCGTTTGGTAGCCATGAAGATTACTTACGCTTTGAAGTTGTCTTCTTAGCTGTGCGCTTTGCTGGAGTCTTTGTGCTCTTCTTTGGCGCTTCTAGTGCTGGCGCAGTTCTCTTGCTCTCAACCTTAATTGGAGCAGATCTCTTGACGGTTCCATCTTCATTGATTGATGCACTAACAAGCTCCTGCATGCGACTTAGTCGCGAGAAAGATGTATCAAGCTTCTCGCGAGATTGCGCGATTGCAGCCTCGGCAGCTGTAAGCGCCTGGGTCTGTGCGCGGTAGAGGCGCTCCGATTCAGAGACCATATCTCCAAGCCAGGCACGGAAATCATTAACGTTTCCTGATGCTTCAGCGATGATTCTCTCGGCTTCGCGACGAGCAGCGGTTGCAAGAGCCGCAGCTTCGCGACGCTTGAGATCTACTACTGATTCCGCTTCGCGGATCTTTGCATCGGCAACAGCTGCTGCTTCGCGGCTGGCATCGCGAATAAGTTCTGCAGCCTCAAGTTCTGCAGCAGAAATATATTTACGACCACGGCTTTCAGCGCCTGCAAGAATGCTGCGGGCCTTTGTCTCTGCGCCTTCTAAAGTATCTTTTGCATTACGTGTTGACTCTGCCATCACGCGATCAGCTGCTGAGTGCGCCTTTGCCTCGCGAGCCTGGGCGGATTTAATCATCGCCATTGCAGTTTCAGTTGCGAGGATTTCAAACTCTTCGCGTGAAAGGCCAGTGATATCGCGACGTGAACGTAGGTCGGCTAATTGTGATTCGAGATCGCGAATACGATCGACAGGATTTGCTACAGGTTCGCGTTCTGCATCATCGCGAAATCCAACCCAGTTACGGAAATTCTTCTCGGCCATCGTTTTAACTCACATTCACTTCTTGAAGGGCTACCCCTCGCCAGAGCCCAAGATTAGGGCATTTAGCTAGTTTCGGTAAATGGCGAAAGAGACTGCTAGGTATTGAGAAATCCACGCAGCGAGCACAAAGATGTGGAATAACTCGTGGAAGCCGAAGTACTTCGCATTGCGCCCAGGCAATTTAAGCGCATAGAAGATTGCGCCAATTGAGTAGAGAAGGCCACCCACGAGGATTGGAATTATCACCCATAGACCACCCTCTTTATAAAGCTGTGGTGTGTAAATCACGGCGACCCATCCGAGGATCAAATAATTAGCGACGTATAACCAGCGAGGAGCGCCAACCCAGAACACTCGTATTGCAACTCCTGAGAGCGCACCAATCCAAATAACAGAGAGCAGAATATTTCTATCTCGTGGTTCTAGAAGCGCTACAGCAAACGGGGTATACGAACCTGCAATTAATAAGTTGATATTGGCATGATCCCATCGACGCCAGATCTTCTTCTTTCGTGGAATCCACGGAACGCGATGATAAATCGCAGAGACGCTAAAGAGCATGATGGCTGTCAACGAATACAGCGCGACTGCAAATTTAAATGGCTCGCCACTTAAGATGAAGAGGACAAGCGATGCAATGATGACAAGGGGAGTCGCTGCAAGGTGAAACCAGCCACGTAACTTAGGTGGTGGATTAACTGCCTCAGTACTCATAGCCTGAAGCATAGGGGATTTGAGGCTACGGGTTCTCGAGGTTGCGAACTGACTTAACGAGTAGGGATAAACCAGCGGCTATAAGCGTAGTTACTCCTGTTATGAAGAGAATGGTGTTTACCCCGAAGTGCATCGCTAGCGGCCCAGCGACGACAATTCCTAGTGGAGCAATTCCATAAGAACCCAGGGTGTCGTAAGAGCTGACGCGAGAGTAAGACTCTTCAGGAACGTGGCTCTGCAGAGATGTAGTCCACGTAACCATAAATACTTCCAAGCTAATTCCAGAGAAGACTCCTGCGATTAGTCCGAAGACAAGTGGAAGATCTAACGCAAGTGAGAAATCCCAAATAGATGAGATTGCAATCAGAATCATCGAAACAAATAAAGGTTTCTTGAATTTAACTTTGAGAACCCAAATTCCACCAATGAGCATTCCAATGGTGAGCGCCGCTAAGTTGTAGGACCACAACTTTGGACCCGTCTCTGGATCGCTGAAATTTAGGGGTCCAAGCACCGAAAGCATCGATTCAAAAGCCATATTGATAAGAGCAAATGCAAAGACCATCGCGATAACCCAAGAGCGAGAGATAAATTCACGCCAACCGACGATTAGGTCGTGCAGTATTCCCGGGCTCTCATCTTTAGCTCTTCCGAGGATAGGAAGGAACCAGACAATCGCGCCGGCGATAAAGAATGAGATTGCATCTGCAAGTAAGCCCCAGCCAGCGCCAATTGTTGCCACCAGAACTCCGCCCGAGAGAGTTCCGACGATGTATCCAATATTTGTTGTTAGCCCGATGATTGCATTTCCTGATTGCAGCTTCTCCTTCGGCAATATTTCAGGAAGAACTCCCGACATTGCCGGCCACCAAATCGCGTTAAGAATTCCGAAGAGCGCGGCCATCGTCGCAAGTAACCAGACAGAAGAGAAACCTGCGATCAGCGATACTGCGCTGACTGCTGCCAGGAAGCTACCAATCATGTCTGCGCCACCGACTAGGCGATTGCGTTGAAAACGATCCGCGATGACTCCGCCAAATAACATGAAGCCGAGAAGTGGAACAAAGCGAGCGGCCATTACGATGGAGAGATCTTTTCCATCGGCGCCTTCAAGACTTAAGACCCCGTATGCCAGCGCAATCGGTGAGATGCCATTGCCGACATTCGAGATAAATCGCGAAATGGCCAGACTAGTGAAGCCCCTATGTGCCTTGAGGTCACGAAGTTGCTCCAACATCTGGCAAGGGTACCTACTGGTGCGTAACTAAAAAACTTTCCGAATCACGCTCAATTCACCCCATAAAATTGCAAAACACTTGCATTTTCCCCGTGCGTTTTCGCCAAATCAGGCGCACACTATTCCTGTCGATGGCCGCTGGAGTTCCTCGAGGACCCCAAGGGCTAACCGAACGTATGGACCGCCTGGTCCATACTGATAAGCACTCACGGAGGCTTAATACATGTCAGTAACACTCGACAGCAACCAATGGAACCTCGTTTACGCGGTTTTCTCATTTGGTTTAGTTTCAATGCTCGCATGCACTGTGTACACCCTCGTATCACAGTCACGAGTTCTACCTAAGTACCGCAATGCTCTAGTGATGTCATCAATGGTTACATTCATTGCTGCATACCACTACTGGCGTATCTTCAACTCATTCACTGAGTCATCAGAGGCAATGGTTGTAAACGTTTCAGGCGAGCAGGGCGCATTCAACGAGGCATACCGCTACGTTGACTGGCTTCTAACTGTTCCACTTCTACTCGTAGAAGTTATCGCTGTACTTGCACTTGCTGCGGCAGTTGCTAAGTCACTAATCGTGCGCCTCGTTCCAGCAGCAGCTGCGATGATCGCTCTTGGTTACCCAGGTGAAATTTCATCTGACCAGAACACACAGGTTCTCTACGGTGTTCTTTCAACAATTCCATTCCTTTACATCCTCTACGTACTATTCGTAGAGCTTGGAAAGTCATTGGAGCGCCAGCCAGCTGGTGTTGCAGAGACTGTAGGACGTCTACGTCTTCTTCTCATCGCAACATGGGGCGTTTACCCAATCGCGTACATCTTCAACATCGTTGGTGATGCTTCAGCATCATCATTCGTTGCAGTTCAGGTTGGATACACAATCGCTGACGTTCTAGCGAAGTGCGTATTCGGTCTAACAATCTTGAAGATCGCACGTATGAAGTCACATGCTGAAGGCATGCCAGCAGATCACTAATAAGTAACCCTTATTAGTCGTAATTGCGTGGGGAAGGGCGTCGGGAAACCGGCGCCCTTCTGCTTTTCTACATCGATGTGCATTATCGTTAAGGCATGAATATGCAGCGAGTAAACAACTTTCGTATGGGCGCCTATGCAGCCTTTGCAGTTGGATTAATCAACCTTCGCTATCAAACTGGCAGTGACTCAAATTTAAGTAAGAGTTTGGTTCTCGTTATTCCAGGAGCTCTAATCCTGGCTCTATCTTTCACAAACGCTGGAAAGAGTTGGATGCAAAGTAAGAGCGCGGGCGCAATTTCACTTACTATCGGTGCTCTTTTGCTCGCCTATAGTTTTATCGTCTAGAAGTTGTTTTTGCTAGTTACTTTCTAAAGGACAGATCTGATTTCTTCATCTCATTAATCAGTATCCGAATAACATTTGGCCCAACTCCGTGAAGCTCTTTGATGACATCTATCGAGACTTTTCGTAGATCGCTCAATTTGTAGAAACCTTCATCAATCAACGCTCTGCGGGCAGGGGCAGAAATTCCGATCTCTCGCCATGCGCCATCAACTTCGGCATAGGCATCCAGATCCACTTCGCCTCTAGTGACTGCGCAATTGTTGGCAGCGCGTTCAGCTTTTCTTGCAGCTGCAGCGCGCATAGCTTCGCCCCGAAGTTTCTTTGCTTTCGCAGGGGATTGTTTAGCCATAGCTCTGTAATGAATTCCTTAAAAATACTTCTGGTGCGGGAGGCGGGACTTGAACCCGCACGCCGAAGCACAAGTTCCTAAGACTTGCGTGTCTGCCATTTCACCACTCCCGCGTATCGGCAGAGATTTCTCTCTACGGATATGAGAGAAGGTTAAGGGCAATAGGCCCCTGAATCAAAATGCAGGTGGAATCAAAATAGAGGTCGGCTGTAAGCGCAGAGCCGGTAACCTTGCACAATGTCGCCAGACCAATCAACGAGTGGAGCATCGCTCTCGGATCAGTTGGCTGCGCAGATTCAGGCGGCAATTGCGGAAGCTTTTGCTCGAGGGGAAATCACAGGAGATGTCCCCGCTTCAATCACTTTGGAGCGTCCGAAGAATCGCGACCATGGTGACTATGCAACATCTATCGCTCTTCAATTAGCTAAGGCTGCAGGCAAAAATCCTCGTGAAATTGCAACGATTCTTCAATCTGCAATTGCATCGATTTCAGGAGTTTCGAAGGTAGATATTGCAGGACCTGGATTTATTAACATCACTCTCGATCGCGCTAGCCAAGCAGAACTCGTTCGCACAATTCTTACCGCAGGTGCTGCCTATGGTCACGGTCGCGCTCTAAAGGGCGTAAAGATCAACCTCGAATTTATCAGCGCCAATCCAACAGGTCCCCTTCACTTAGGACATACACGTTGGGCTGCAGTCGGAGATTCACTGGGTCGCGTTCTTAGCGCTGCCGGTGCCGATGTCACACGCGAGTTCTATATCAACGACCGCGGTCGTCAGATGGATTTATTCGGACAATCTGTTCAAGCAGCTGCGCAGGGAAAGCCAATTCCCGAGGATGGTTACCAAGGTAATTACATCAACGAATTAGCGAAGGAAGTTGTCGCAGCTAATCCTGCAATTTCCACAAGTGAAGAATTTAGAGAAGCTGCATACAAGGTTCAGCTTGCTCAGCAGCAACGCGTTCTAGAAACTTTCCATACCAACTTCGATATCTGGTTCTCAGAGCGCTCGCTCCATGAATCAGGTGCGGTAGAACATGGTCTTGTAAAGCTACGTGAACAGGGACATGTCTTTGAAGATGCTGGCGCTGTCTGGCTCCGTACAACTGATTTCGGTGATGATAAAGATCGTGTGATTGTGAAGGAAGATGGCGATCTGACTTACTTTGCATCAGATACCGCTTACTACATTAATAAGCGCGAACGTGGCTTTGATATCTGTATTTACATGTTGGGTGCGGATCACCATGGTTATATTCATCGCTTAAAAGCAACAGCAGCATGTGCCGGTGATAACCCTGATTACAACGTGGAAATCATGATCGGACAGCTTGTAAAGATTATGGAGGGCGGGGAAGAGCTCAAGCTCTCAAAGCGCGCCGGAACAATAATTACTCTCGAAGAGTTGGTCGAAAAAGTTGGCGTTGACGCTGCCCGTTACACGCTGATTCGCTACCCAGTCGATACCCCAATGGTGATGGATGTCGATGTGTTGAAGCGCAACACAAATGAGAACCCTGTCTATTACGTGCAGTATGCACATGCGCGTATTGCTGCCGTACTTCGCAATACCGCAGAGATCGGAATCAAATCTGATCTTGCCTCATTTGATCCATCACAACTTTCCCACGATAGAGAGAATGAATTACTGGGAGCACTTGCCGAATTTCCTCGCGTTGTTGCAAGCGCTGCTGAATTCCGCGAACCCCATCGCATTGCCCGTTACCTCGAAGAACTTGCAGGTGTCTATCACGGCTTCTATGCAGATTGCCGCGTACTTCCACTGGGTGATGAGCCAATCTCTGCAATCCATTCTGCACGTGCAGCTCTCTCTGCTGCCACAATGCAGGTACTCGCTAATGGACTTGATCTACTGGGCGTATCAGCGCTGGAGAGGATGTAACACATGAGCGGCAACGATAGAAATGCGTGGTCGAAGAATTCATCCCTTGAAGGTGGCGTTCTCTCACTTTCAGGAATCTCTGCTGCGCAGTTAGCGAAAGAGTTTGGAACGCCATCATTCTTCCTTGATGAAGATGCATTTAGATCTAGATCACTTGCATGGCATGAGGGGCTACAAAGCCAATTTGGTCCAAGCGCCGGAACTATTTATTACGCCGCAAAGTCATTTATCTGCACCGCAGTTGCGCAATGGATTGCAGATATCGGAATCGGAATCGATGTCTGCACAGGTGGCGAACTAGCAGTTGCTATCGCTGGCGGAGTTAACCCTTCAAAGATTGAAGTGCATGGAAACAATAAATCTGTAAGTGAAATTGATCGTGCGGTATCACTGGGCGTAAAGACGATTGTTATGGATTCGCTCTTTGAAATTGAGCGCGTTGCAGCCGCTGCCAAGAAGCACGGAGTTCGACAAGGAGTAATGCTCCGACTAACTCCAGGTATTGAAGCTCATACCCACGAGAAGATTTCAACAGCCCATGAAGATGTGAAATTTGGTTTCTCCATTGCATCTGGTGCTGCATGGACAGCGGTTGAGGCTGTAGCGAAGTATCCAGAGTTAGAACTTCGTGGCGTTCACTGTCATATTGGCTCACAGATATTTGGTTCAGAGGCGCACGAAATTGCTACAGACAAACTGATGGGATTTATGGCGAAGTATCGCGATCAATTCGGAACTCAGCTACCTGAACTTGATCTTGGCGGGGGATTCGGAATTGCTTATATCGCCGGTGAAGTAACTGTTGAACCTGCAGATGTACTGCCCGCGATCCATGCCGCAGTACTTGCTGCATGCAAGAAGTACGACCTTGATATGCCACAAGTTTCATTGGAACCTGGCCGCAATATTGTCGGACCAACGATGTTTACTCTTTATGAAGTTGGAACAGTTAAAGATGTAACTCTCGAAGATAAATCAATTCGTAAGTATGTCTCTGTGGACGGTGGAATGAGCGATAACGCTCGCACTGCTCTTTACGATGCGGAATACACCGCAGTAATTGCACAACGTTCATCACAGGCACCTGCAGTTCTTTCACGTCTTGTTGGAAAGCATTGCGAAACCGGAGACATCATCATTCGCGATATCCAGCTTCCTGCAGATATTGCTCCAGGAGATCTCGTTGCGACTCCGGCGACTGGCGCATATGGCAGAAGCATGGCGAGCAATTACAACCATGTGCCAAAACCACCTGTTGTTGCAGTAAAAGATGGAAAAGCCCGCGTAATTGTGCGCCGAGAAAATGAGGCAGATCTGCTCGCACTTGATGTGAAAGAATAGGCAGATGAGCCCAGCAGATAAACCAGTTCGCGTCGGCATGCTCGGCTGCGGCGTTGTGGGCAGCCAAGTTGCCCGTTTGCTGCTCGAAGATACTGAAGAGCTCTCAACTCGCGCTGGTGTTCGTATCGAACTTACTCGTATCGCAGTGCGCACAATCAAGCCGTATCCAGGTTTAGATCCAGCCCTCTTTACAACAGATCCATTCTCGATTGTGAATGACCCAGAGATTGATTTGATTGTTGAAGTTATGGGCGGCATCGAACCTGCACGCGAACTCGCGATGACAGCGATCAATAATCGCAAATCTATTGTGACTGCTAACAAAGCTCTGCTTGCAAGCCATGGTGCAGACCTCTTCACTGCCGCATACGCAAAGGGTGAAGATATTTACTACGAGGCATCTGTCGCAGGTGCGATTCCAATTATTCGCCCATTGCGTGATTCTCTTGCCGGTGACTTCGTCACACGTCTGATGGGTATCGTCAACGGAACAACAAATTACATTCTTACAAAGATGCATGAAGATAATCGTGAATTTGAAGATGTACTTAAGGAGGCACAAGCACTTGGTTATGCAGAAGCAGACCCAACTGCAGATATTGAAGGGTTTGATGCAGCCGCTAAAGCTGCAATTCTCTCGGGCCTTGCCTTCCATACACGCGTAACTGTCAGCGATGTTTATCGTGAAGGAATCTCAAAGATCACACTTGAAGATGTTGCTATCGCAAAGTCAATGGACCATGTCATTAAGTTGCTTGCGATTGCAGAGCTCACACCAGCTGATGAGATTTCAGTTCGCGTTCACCCAGTAATGATTGATAAGAGCCACCCATTGGCATCTGTCCGCGACGCATTTAACGCAGTATTTGTAGAAGCAGAATCTGCAGGACCGTTGATGTTCTACGGCCGCGGCGCAGGTGGTCAACCAACTGCATCTGCAATCTTGGGAGATGTTGTTGCTGTCTCACGTCACATTGCTCTTAACTCTATTGGTCAGCGCGAGACAGATTATGCAGATCGCGATATCGCACCTATCGAAACTACAAAGACGAAGTTCTTGATTCGCCTTGAAGTTGAAGATAAATCAGGTGTTCTTGCTGCAATTGCACAGGTTTTCGCAGATCAGGGAGTCTCAATTCAGACTGTCGATCAAAATGGTCGCGATGCAGATGCAGAGCTGATCATCGTTACCCACCGCGCAACTGAAGGCGAACTTAAGGCAACTGTTGAGGCGCTTAAGAAGATGTCAATGGTGACAAAGATTTCAAGTGTGATCCGTGTTGAAGGAGCGATTTCGTAATGGGAATCTTTTCAAAGAAGTCAGGTGCGCATCAATGGCGCGGAGTCATTGAGGAATATCGCCACCGCCTGCCAGTTTCTGCAAAGACTCCTGTCGTCACACTTCGTGAAGGTGGAACACCACTTATTTATGCATGCGTTCTCTCAGAGATGCTCGGAAATAATGTCTGGGTAAAGTTTGAAGGAATTAACCCAACAGGTTCATTTAAAGATCGCGGGATGACAATGGCGATTTCAAAGGCTGCAGAAGATGGCGCAAAGGCGGTTATCTGTGCTTCTACTGGAAATACTTCTGCGGCAGCTGCAGCATATGCAGTTAAAGCCGGAATGATTCCTGCAGTTCTTATTCCTGAAGGCAAGATTGCAATGGGAAAGCTTGCACAAGCTGTTGTACACGGCGCAAAGCTTCTGCAAGTTGATGGAAACTTCGATGATTGCCTCGTTCTTGCCCGCGATTTATCTGAGCACTATCCAGTTTCACTTGTTAACTCAGTTAACCCATACCGTATTGATGGTCAGAAGACAGCAGCATTTGAAGTTGTAGATATGTTGGGCGATGCCCCTGATATCCACACTCTTCCGGTAGGCAATGCAGGAAATATCACTGCATATTGGATGGGCTATAACGAATATCGCAAAGATAAGTTGTCATCAAAACTTCCACAGATGTGGGGATTCCAAGCGGCAGGTTCTGCGCCTCTCGTAACAGGAAAGCCTGTTGCAAAGCCTGAAACTATTGCTACTGCAATCCGCATTGGTAACCCTGCATCATGGGATCAAGCAATTGCAGCCCGCGATGAATCTGGCGGATTGATTGATTCTGTTACAGATGAAGAAATTCTGGCGGCGTATCACCTTCTTGCATCTAAAGAAGGAATCTTCTGCGAGCCATCATCTGCTGCAGGCCTTGCTGGGCTTATCAAATATAAGAACGCTGGCAAGCTTCCAAAAGATAAGACAATTGTTATTACATGTACTGGAAATGGTCTCAAAGATATTCCTTGGGCGCTGGAAGGCGCTGCAGATCCTGTAGTTGTTCCAGTTAACGCTGATGCTGCAGCTAAGGCGCTCGGCCTCGTGAAGAGTAATTAGGAAGGTTGGCGTAAGCGATGGCAAAACCAACTTTCAAAGCGAACCCAATTCAGGTTCAGGTTCCTGCAACATCTGCAAACCTTGGACCTGGCTTTGATTCATTTGGTTTAGCTTTCGGAATGTACGACCGTTACGTCGCTCAAATTCTCGATGAACCAGGTCTTGATATCGATGTAACTGGCGAAGGTGCAGATGATGTACCTCGCACAGATAAAAATCTTCTTGTTAAGGCGATGTATAAAGGCTTCGACTACTTGGGTGGAAAGCCAAAAGGGATTGCCGTTCGCGCTCTCAATGTAATTCCACATGGTCGCGGACTTGGCTCATCAGCGTCAGCAATTATTGGTGGTCTCGTTCTTGCACGTGCCCTTGTACTTACCGGCACAGATAAAATGAGCGATGAAGCACTTCTTAACATTGCAACTGAGATGGAAGGCCATCCAGATAATGTAGCTGCGGCGCTCTTTGGTGGAGCGACTGTTGCATGGACAGAAGACGTTGCCGGAAAGCATCAGGCACGTTCAATTCAGATTCCTGTAGATCCACGAATTCGGGCAATGGCATTTATCCCTGCAAATCCACTTGCAACTTCTAAAGCGCGCAAGATGCTTCCTGAAAGTATTCCTTTTGCAGATGCACAGCGAAATAGCACCAATACAGCTTTGATGATGCATGCGCTAACAATTCGCCCAGATCTATTGTTTAGAGCGACAGAAGATTTCTTGCACCAGTCATATAGAAGCGAAGCGATGGCTGCATCATTTGCCTTGATGACTAAGTTACGCGCTGCAGGAGTTGCTGCATTTATCTCAGGTGCAGGTCCAACTGTTCTGGCTTTACACACTGGCAATCAGGAAGAGGCAGAGCAGCTCAGCCGTGCAGGTGGGGCTAAATTTGAGGGTAAATCTCTCGAAATTGCAGCACGCGGAGCCGCCCTGCTATAGTTTTGCCATCAGTTCAACCCGGTAAGTAAGGGCAGAGTAAGAATTGATAATCCACAAGAAGTAAAAAATAAATCCCTGGGTTTTGCTCGTAAAGGCATAGCCCCAAAGTGAAAAGAAATACATGACAACCACAGAACCAATTCGTTCTAGCAGTCCAGAGCTTTCATCAATGACCCTTCCAAAGTTAAAGGAAGTTGCGTCTGCCCTCGGTATCGATGGAGCTGCAAAGCTAAAGAAGGATGCACTCGTTACTGCAATCGCAGATCTTCAGGCGGCAAACCGCGAAGCTGCAAAAGCTGAACGCGAAGCTCGCCGCGAAGCTCGCAATGCCAAGAAGGGCAATCGCGAGAATAAATCTTCAGATAACTCATCAGATGACGATGACGACGACTCATCAGATAACAATGGACCACAGAGCTCATCAGGAAATGACCGCGATGATCGCGGTGGCCGCAATCGTCGCGACCGTAACCGTGGACGCGATCGCAACCGCGACCGTGGACAACGCGAAGAGCGCGAACCAGTAATTGGCGAAGATGATGTTCTAGTTCCAGTTGGCGGCCTCGTCGACATCATGGATAACTACTCATTTATTCGCACTGGTGGATACCTTCCAGGTCCAAACGATGTTTATGTTTCACAAGGACAGGTACGTAAGTACGGTCTACGTAAGGGAGATGTAGTTACAGGACAAGTTCGCCAGGCACGCGAAGGTGAAACACGTCAGAAGTACAACCCACTTATTACTCTTGAGACAATCAATGGAATGCCTTACGAAGAAGCGCGTGGACGCGTTGAATTTGGAAAGCTTGTTCCTCTCTATCCGCAAGAGCGTCTTCGCCTTGAGACAGAGCCAAATATTCTTACCACTCGCGTCATCGACCTGATTGCACCAATTGGTAAGGGTCAGCGCGGACTTATTGTTTCTCCACCAAAGGCTGGAAAGACAATGGTCTTGCAATCTATTGCAAATGCAATCACAACAAATAACCCTGAATGTCACTTGATGGTTGTTCTCGTTGATGAGCGTCCAGAAGAAGTTACAGATATGCAGCGCAGCGTTAAGGGTGAAGTTATTGCCTCAACCTTCGATCGCCCAGCTGATGACCACACAACAATCGCAGAGCTCGCTATCGAGCGCGCAAAGCGTCTCGTTGAAATGGGCCACGATGTTGTAGTTCTTCTCGACTCAATCACACGTCTTGGTCGCGCTTACAACATTGCAGCACCAGCATCAGGCCGAATCCTTTCGGGTGGTGTTGATTCAGCAGCTCTCTATCCGCCAAAGAAATTCTTCGGTGCCGCTCGAAATATTGAAGATGGTGGATCACTCACGATTCTTGCAACAGCGCTCGTTGATACCGGCTCTCGTATGGATGAAGTTATCTTCGAAGAGTTCAAGGGAACTGGAAATATGGAGCTCATCCTTGATCGCAGGATGGCAGATAAGCGCATCTTCCCTGCGGTCAACGTTGTTGCATCAGGTACACGTAAGGAAGAAATTCTTATGGGTACCGAAGAGCTCAACATTGTCTGGAAGCTTCGTCGCGTTCTACACGCACTTGAGCCACAAGCAGCTCTAGAACTCTTGCTCGAGAAGATGAAGGGCACAAAGTCGAACGTCGAATTCTTGATGCAGATCCAGAAGACAACGTCAGGCCCAGACGACAGCAAGTAAGCACACCCTTTTCACAAGAAACCCCGCTCATCTACTGGGCGGGGTTTCTTCTTTCTCCGAGCACGCGCTTGTGAAGCACAGAGAAAACTCAGCATCAAGGTCGATAGTTCTGACAGGAAGCGAAAACCGCTACAAATAAAGGGAGTTAGCTATGAAGGTTCTATCGAAGAAGAACATTGGTGCACTCATTGCACTTGGATTGATGGTTGGAACAGGATCTGCAGTTGCAGATACATCTACAACACCGAAGCTAACGATTGCTGAGAAGGCGGCTCGTAAGGCAGCAGCGGAACTTCACAAGGCAGCTGTTGCACAATTTAAGAGTGCGATTGCAAGCTATCGATCATCAGCAGATGCTGCACGTGCAACATATAAGGCTGCGATTGATTCAGCGAAGGCAACACGCGATGAAGCGGTAAAGGCTGCAACAACTGCTGAAGCAAAGAGTGCAGCAAAGAGTGCATTCGCAACAGCCGCAGCTACTGCAAAGGTAGCTAAGGATTCTGCAATCGCAGCACTTGGTGCCAAGCCAGTTGCGCCAACGAAGGCAGCTCAGTAAGGCTCACACCAAAGCTTCAAGGTAGACCGCAAAATCCACGTACCTTCTCCGCGTGGATTTTGCGGTTTTCCTCATTTGCGAGAGGATTAGCGCCTATTACCGGCCCCACTGGTGATGACCTGGTTCACCGCACGATGCGGACCCAGCCAACGAAGAGGATAAAAAATGAAGAAAGATATTCATCCAGAGTACAAAGAGACCCAAGTAACTTGTGGTTGCGGTGAAAAGTTTCTAACCCGCTCAACAGTTGCAAGCGGATCAATCTATGTTGAAGTTTGTTCAGTCTGCCACCCGTTCTACACAGGTAAGCAGCGCATCCTTGATACTGGTGGACGCGTCGCTAAGTTCGAAGAGCGTTTCGGTAAGAAGTCAGCTAACTAGCTTTCTAAAGAGACCGCATCGCAGCCCTTGGGTTGCGGCGCGGTCTTTTTATTTCTCTATAGAAGTTATGCCAAGAATGGAAGGAGTCGCATGAGTAACGATCGCTTTGCATCAGCACATGAAATGGTGCGCGAGTATCAAGAGCTAGAGACGCTCATGGCCGACCCTTCGATTCACGAAGATCAAGGTAAGGCGCGCCAACTTGGACGTCGCTATGCCCAACTTGGTCCTGTCGTTGCTGGATTTAACGCCTGGAAATCTGCAGCCGATGATTTAGAAGCTGCAAAAGAGATGGCTGCAGAGGATGCTTCATTTGCCGCAGAACTTCCTGCTATGGAAATTGCTGTTGAAGCGGCTGCAGATAAATTGGAAGAGTTATTGCTTCCTCGTGATCCCAACGATGATCGCGATGTCATTATTGAAGTGAAGGCTGGAGCAGGTGGAGATGAATCCGCCCTCTTTGCCGGCGATCTTGTCCGCATGTATCAGCGATATGCTGAAAAGCGCGGCTGGAAAGTTGAAATCATTGATATGACCGAATCTGAACTCGGTGGATATAAAGATATTTCTATGGCGGTTAAATCAAAGGGAACTCCAGAGCCTGGAACAACACCTTATGCACGACTTAAATTTGAAGGCGGCGTTCACCGCGTTCAGCGAGTACCTGAGACTGAAAGCCAAGGGCGTATCCATACATCTGCTGCTGGCGTCCTTGTACTTCCAGAGGCTGAAGAAGTTGATGTAGAACTCAATATGAATGATGTTCGCGTCGACGTTTATCGCTCATCTGGCCCTGGTGGACAGTCAGTTAATACAACTGACTCTGCTGTTCGTTTAACCCACGTTCCAACTGGCATCGTTGTCTCTTGTCAGAATGAAAAGTCACAACTTCAAAATAAGGAATCTGCACTTCGTATCTTGCGTGCACGCCTCTTGGCAGATGCTCAAGAGAAGGCAGAAGCTGCAGCGATGGCAGAACGTAAGAGCCAAGTGCGTACAGTGGATCGTTCAGAACGAATTCGTACATATAACTATCCAGAGAATCGCCTTAGCGATCACCGCGTTAATTACAAGGCAAATAATTTGGATTCAGTTCTCAACGGTGAACTCGATGAAGTAGTACAGGCGCTTCTCGACGCCGACAGAGCAGCAAAGCTCTCTTCTACTAAGTAACTTTTCTCATGGAGCTAACCTTTAAAGAATTCTTGCGTAGTGGCAAAGAACAATTAGCCGCAGCCGGTTTCGCTGAAGTTGAGGCGGAACACCTTCTTGCTCACACTCTTGGAATCTCGCGGATGGATCTTCACAATCCGGTTGCGGTAGAGAATGCGCTTACTGCAATTGGAGATACAACAATTGTTGAAGAGACTTTCTGGAAGTTACTTGATCGTCGCTGTGCACATGAGCCGCTTCAGTATTTAACGGGCGTCGCATACTTTCGTCATCTTGAATTGAAGGTTGGCCCTGGCGTATTGGTGCCACGCCCTGAGAGTGAGCTTCTCGTAGAAGCAGTTCTAACATTTATTGAGAAGCGTGAAGGCGCTATCAGCGTTGTAGATCTTGGTGCCGGCTCAGGCGCACTCGCGCTAGCGATTGCAACAGAAGCCCCACAGACACATGTCATCGCGGTTGAAAAAAGCCCAGCAGCAATTGAGTGGCTCAAAGAGAATGTCTCATTTATTGACGAAAAGGTTCGTATTCTCGAATCAGATGTTGCGACAGCGCTCGTCGGAGTTAAGTGCGACGTAGTTATTGCGAATCCACCCTATATCCCTAATGCTCAGGAACTTCCGCGTGATGTGAAAGATCATGAACCTAGCGAGTCGCTCTTTGGGGGAGACAATGGGATGAAATCTCCGCAGCTCTTTATCGAAGCGGCTTCAAGGCTGCTCAAGAGTGGTGGATTCCTTGCAATAGAACATCATGAAGAGCAAGGATTGGAAATCGCAGCGGTTCTATCTGAAGAATTCAACGATATTCTTCTCCACAAGGATTTAACCGGTCGACCACGATTTACGACAGCAGTGAGGAGATAACGATGGCGCCACGCGTTGATCTCAAACAAGGCGAGACAAAGAAGCATGTTGCACGCGCACTGCAATCTCTGCGCGATGGATATGTCATTGTTGCTCCGCTAGAGCATGGATATGTTTACCTCGCTGATGCATTCTCACCATTTGCAGTCCGAGCAATGCATGTTCTGCGTGGGGATGAACTCGGAGTTGCGTCTCAAGTCCTTGGTCACAGTGCTCAGACAATTCAAGGAATTACTCGCGATATCTCTGACGATGCACAAACGCTAATGGATCAATTCTGGCCAGGGATGCTCTCGCTCACTCTGAAACCAAATCGATCACTGAATTGGGATCTTGGTGATGACAGAGAACTTGATGCAGTTAACGTGCGCGTTCCTAAATCTAAATTTGTAAAAGCTTTACTCAAAGAGTCAGGACCGCTCGCTGTTGCCAGCGCATCACCGGCGGGAGGTGAGCCGATGCTTAAACTCAATAGAACCCAACTTAAAGAGTGGGATATCGCCGTCGCCTTCGATAACGGTGCTCTGAAATCAGGACCGAGCTCCTCAATCGTCGACTTCTCTGAGGGCCATCCGCGCATCATTCGTGCGGGGGCTATCTCCGTGGCTGAGATGACAGAAGTTATACCTCTCATTTTTGTCTAGTAACTATTAGGCTGACGCCCATGTCCGAAACTTACTATGGCCCAGATTTCACACTTCTATCGAAGCAAGATCCCGATATTGCAGGTGTGCTCCTTTCAGAACTCAAGAGACAACAGACCAACCTTCAACTCATCGCATCTGAGAACTTCACATCGCGTGCAGTGTTGGCAGCTCTTGGTTCAACACTTTCCAATAAGTATGCAGAGGGCTATCCAGGTAAGCGCTACTACGGTGGCTGCGAGGAAGTAGATAAGGCAGAAGTCATTGCAATCGATCGCGCAAAGGCTCTCTTCGGGGCAGAACATGCAAACGTTCAGCCACACTCTGGCGCCAGCGCAAATATCGCTGTCTATCAAGCATTTACAAAGCCTGGCGATACCGTCTTGGCGATGTCACTTCCACACGGCGGCCACCTCACACATGGTTCAAAAGTTAACTTCTCTGGCAAGTGGTTCAACATCGTCTCTTACGGTGTTCGCCAAGATAACGAGCTTATTGATTATGACGAACTTCGCGATCTCGCAATTGCCAATAAGCCGAAGATGATTTGTTCAGGTGCAACTGCCTACCCATCACTGATTGATTTTGAGAAGGTTCGTGCGATATGCGATGAAGTCGGCGCAATCATGTGGGTAGATGCCGCACACTTCGTTGGACTCGTTGCAGGTAAGGCGATTCCATCTCCTGTTCCTTATGCAGATGTTGTCTCATTTACAACACATAAAGTCTTGCGCGGACCTCGCGGTGGAATGATCCTGTCTAAGGCAGAGCATGCAGCTGCCATTGATAAGGCAGTGTTCCCAGGAATGCAGGGTGGACCGATTATGTCTGCCGTTGCAGGTAAAGCTGTTGCGCTCGCAGAGTGTGCAACACCTGCCTACCAAAAGTATGCAAAAGATGTCATCGTTAATGCGCAGACACTGGCCGCAGCTCTTGAAGAAGAAGGTATGCGCGCTGTCTCTGGCGGAACTCAGACTCACTTAGCTCTCATTGATATTCGCTCAACTGGAGTCAATGGCAAGGTTGCTGACGAGCGTTGCGGCGCTGCCGGAATCGTTCTCAATAAGAACTCAATTCCTTACGATCCAGAAGCCCCTTCTGTGACATCAGGAATTCGCGTTGGTACACCTGCGACTACAACACAGGGCATGGGTACACCAGAGATGAAGACAATTGCTTCACTGATTGCGCGAGCTATTAAGAGCGATGATGCAGCAGTGCATGCAGGAATCAAATCTGAAGTACATGCACTTACTGCAAAATTCCCTATCTACGAGGCTTAAAGAAAAGCTTTAAGCAATGCGTGAGTACCTGGTAACCCTGCTCTTAGCGGCAGCGCTCTGTTATGTGGTCACTCCATTTGTTCGAACATGGGCTTTGAAATTCGGCGCTGTCGCGCATATTCGTACTCGCGATATTCATACAACACCAACGCCTCGCTGGGGCGGCCTTGCAATGTGGATTGCGATGGCGCTGACATTTGCAATGGTCAGCCATCTCTCACTTGTCGGCAAAGCATTTGGTCGCGAAACGCTCGGAATCTTTCTCGCAGCAACTCTCTTGGTAGCAATCGGTCTAATTGATGATCGCTTTGAATTAGATGCACTAACAAAGCTTGCGGGACAAGCGCTCTCTGCAGGAATCTTGCTTCTCTTCGGTATTCAGGTTCTCTGGCTTCCCATTAATGGAGTCATCACACTTCCACCAAGTATCGGTCAGCTAGTTACCGTGCTCATTGTTCTGATCACCATCAACGCCGTTAACTTTATTGATGGCCTCGATGGATTAGCGGCGGGAATCGTTGCGATTTCAGGAGCGGCCTTCTTCGCATTTGCATACCTATTGGCAGTTGTTTACGGCTTTAATCGCGCAGGTGCACCATCGCTGATCACCGCGGTAATCATCGGTGTCTGCATTGGATTCCTGCCCCACAACGCTCACCCAGCAAAGATCTTTATGGGCGATTCGGGATCAATGTTCTTAGGTCTACTCCTTGCAGCATCTGCAATCACTTTAACCGGACAAATTGATCCCAATGCAATCTCTGCAGAGAAGTTGGGCCCAACGCTTCTTCCATTAGCTCTTCCCTTTGCAGTCCTTGCAATTCCACTCCTTGATTTATTCAGCGCTATCTTCCGCAGACTTCGTGCAGGTCAATCACCATTTAGTTCAGATAAAGATCACCTGCATCACCGAATCTTGCGCGCCGGTAACTCTCACTTGCGCACAACGTTGATTATGTATCTCTGGACAGCAACAATTGCTTTTCCGGTAGTTGTTTCAGCATTTGCTCCACTGTGGGTTGCAGTTGTTACCGCTGGCGCAATGCTCGCCTTCACTCTGTATTTCTCAAAGAGTGGAATCAAAAAAGGGGGCAAAGTTGCAGCAAAGTAATGAGAGCCAACTTCTCAAAGGTGCGCTAACGCCAACATTAATCATCGGAGTCATTGCAATCGCAGCGGCAACATATTTCCGTGGAACTCCAGGATTTATCGGGGCGCTCCTTGCCCAAGTTGTCGTCGTAATTTATTTCCTTGTCCACCTATTGGTTTCGAAGTTCTCTCGAGATTTAGATCCCATGAGCACGATGGCGATGGCGATGCTTTCTTACTTTGCGAAAATTTTGCTGGCGGGTGCCTTCTTCTGGATTCTGGGGCAGTACACGACTGAGGCTGACCTTGACCGGAAGGTCTTCGGAATCACCGCCGTCGCGCTGACATTCGCCTGGCTGGGGGGAGAGGTAGCGAGTTATCTAAAGTTGAAAACTCATCTACCATTGCCGCATGAGCCAAAACCCTAGTAACAACAGCGCTGAAAACTCATCTACCATTGCCGCATGAGCCAAAACCCTAGTAACAACAGCGCTGAAAACCAGAAGGCCAGTAGACGCGAAGAGAACGCCCTCTGGACAATCTTCGGATACCTCCTATCAGGCTTGCTCTTCTGGGGCGGGGTCGGCTGGGCAGCTGACCGCTTCTTCAACACCAGCTATCTCACCCTGATCGGCCTCTTGGTCGGTATGGGCGGGGCGCTCTACCTCGTGTGGCTGAGGTTCGGGCGCGAATAAGGGTCCTTTCCGACCTCGAGCAAGTGATGAGCCCCACCGAAAACTCACAAGATTCGATTTCACAGGGGGCAGGTTTTCCCCATAAGGTTGGCCTGCTTTACCGCTTCCCCAGCGAATGATTTATAAGCCTTTTTATCTTTCAAGGAGTGTGTGTGCGCACGTTTGTTCGTTCAGCTGCTGAAGGCGAGGGATTCGTCCCGCCTAGCGCAAACGACTTTATTTTGCCGCCGTTCTTCGAGAGCATCCCTTGGTTAACAAAGCCAGTTCTTCTTGCATTTCTTGCAGTCATTGTTATTTCTGTTTTCTTCATCCTCTCTTCACGTAAAGCGTCAACTGTTCCTTCGAAACTTCAATTCGCAGGCGAGAGCGTTTACGGATTTATTCGCGATGGGCTAGCTAAAGATGTTCTTGGTCCAGAGTTCATGCGCTTTGTTCCTTACCTCTTTACCCTCTTCACATTCGTTCTCGTAAACAATGTCTTTGCGATTGTTCCGATGTTGCAATTCTCTGCAATGTCACGCGTTGGATTCCCATATGCGCTCGCAATCATTACTTACCTCGTTTATCACTACGTTGGTGTAAAGCGTCAAGGTCTTGGTCACTACCTCAAGGGCATTGCATTTATGCCAGGAGTACCAAAGCCAATTTACGTACTTCTTACACCGATTGAAATTGCAACATTCTTTATTGTTCGCCCATTCACTCTCGGGCTTCGTCTCTTCGCAAATATGTTCGCAGGCCACCTTCTTCTTCTCGTCTTTATCTTGGGTGGAGAACATTTGCTTCAAGGCGTAATCGGATTGAAACTGGTTAGCCCTTTTGCATTCACAATGGGAATCCTTCTTACATTCTTCGAGTTCATGGTGCAGTGCCTTCAGGCCTACATCTTTACTCTTCTCACCGCCCTATACGTCGCTGGATCCCTGGCCGACGAGCACTAACAACTAACTTTGGAGAGGTAACTTCGCCTCTTCAAGCAAGAAAGGTATAAACATGACAGGCTCACTTAACGTCATCGGTTACGGCATTGCTGCAATCGGACCTGCAATCGCGACAGGCATGATCTTCGCCGCTTACATCAGCGGAGTAGCTCGCCAGCCAGAGTCACGCAGCGTTCTTCAGCCAATTGCGTTCCTTGGTTTTGCGATGGCAGAAGCTCTCGCACTCTTCGGCCTCGTACTCGCATTCGTTCTCTAAGGAGAAAAAATGCAAGCAATTAGTCTTTTAGCGGGCGGAGAGCCTCTAAACCCACTGATCCCGCATACATCGGAGATCATCGTTGGTTTCGTTGCCTTCACGCTCCTCTTCCTTGTGCTCAAGAGCAAGGTTGTTCCTATGTTTGAAAAAGCATATGCAGCTCGTACTGAAGCAATTGAGGGCGGCATCGAACGTGCTGAAAAAGCACAGCTCGAAGCTCAGCGCGCACTTGTTCAGTACAACGAACAACTTTCATCTGCTCAGGGTGAAGCTTCAAAGCTTCGTGAAGATGCTCGCATTCAAGGCGCAGCAATTCTCGAAGAGCTTCGCACTAAGGCGCAGGAAGAAGCTGCTCGCATCACTGCAGCAGCTCACGCATCCATTGAGGCAGAGCGCCAACAGGCAGTTACATCACTTCGTAATGAAGTAGGTGCACTTGCAGTTGAGCTAGCTTCAAAGATTGTCGGCGAGGCACTTGATGACCAAGCTCGCCAATCACGGATCGTGGATCGATTTATCGAAGACCTCGAGAAGTCACAAAAAAAGTAATACAGAAGAAGTAAGAGAAGAGAAAGAAGAGTATGAGAATCCATCTCGGAGGAAGTAGCCGTCAGTCACTCGTGACTGCACGTGTAAAGCTCGATGCTGCCGTAAAGGGCGCAACTGCAGCTTCTGCTTCTGAACTCTCTACTCAACTCTTCTTCGCAACAGATGTTCTCTCAAAGAACACCTCACTACGTCGCGCTTTTGCAGATCCATCACGTGAGGCTGCCTCAAAGGGCGTTCTCGTTAAGGATCTCTTCGGCAAGACTCTCAGCGCACTTGCACTAGAAATACTCACAGATGTTTCAGCTCTTCGCTGGTCATCTGCAGGAGACCTAGTCCATGTAGTTGAGCAGCTAGCGATTGAGGCAGAGGCATCAGCTGCAAATATCAATAACGAACTAGATCGCGTAGAAGATGAGTTCTTCGAAACATCACATCTCGTTGTCGATAACTTTGAATTACGTAAGGCGCTCGTCGGAACAGGTACACCCGAAGCAAAGTCAGCTTTGATCTCTGAAGTGCTGGCTAAGAAGGCATCTCCATCAACTGTGAAGCTTGCAGTTGCTCTTGTGACGAGCCTTCGTGGTCGCAGCATCGAAGCGGCATTTGCCGATTACCTATTTGGACTTGCAAACCGTCGCAATCGTTTAATCGCCGTTATTCGCGTGGCATCTGAGATTTCAGATGCGCAGAAGTCTCGTCTAGCAGCCGCGATTGAGAAGCAGGTTGGTCAGCCAATCCGCGTAAACCTTGAAGTTGATTCATCAATTCTTGGTGGAGTCTCCGTGAAGTTTGCAGATGAACTCGTAGATGGAAGCGTTTCAAATCGACTTGCTAGCGCCGGACGCGCACTAGCTGGAATTAAATAACAGAGTTAAATAACAAAGTTAAATAACAGGGAATAAAGGGGAAACTCATGGCAGAGCTCAAGATCCAACCGAATGAAATTCGGGATGCCTTAGCGAACTTCGTTAAGTCATACGATCCAGGCACCGCGGCTCGTGATGAAGTCGGAACAGTTAGCCAGGCAGGCGATGGAATCGCTCGCGTTGAAGGTCTTCCTTCAACAATGGCAAACGAACTTCTTCAATTCGAGAACGGAACACTAGGTCTTGCACTCAACCTTGATGTGCGCGAAATCGGTGTTGTTATCTTGGGTGACTACGCAGGTATTGAAGAAGGAACTTCTGTACGTCGTACAGGCGAAGTTCTCTCTGTTCCTGTCGGCGACGGATTCCTTGGTCGCGTTGTTGACCCACTTGGTCGACCAATCGACGGTAAGGGCGAGATCAAGCCAGATGCACGTCGTGCACTAGAACTTCAGGCGCCATCAGTAGTACAGCGCCAACCTGTTAAGGAGCCAATGGCGACAGGTATTAAGGCAATCGATGCGATGACAGCAATTGGTCGTGGACAGCGTCAGCTCATCATCGGTGACCGTCAGACAGGTAAGACTGCAGTTGCAATCGACACAATTATTAACCAGCGCGAAAACTGGCTATCAGGCGATAAGAAGAAGCAGGTTAAGTGCATCTACGTTGCTATTGGTCAGAAGGGTTCAACGATTGCATCTGTAAAGGGCGCACTCGAAGAAGCTGGCGCAATGGAGTACACAACAATCGTTGCATCTCCTGCATCAGATCCAGCAGGCTTTAAGTACCTCGCTCCATATACCGGTTCTGCAATTGGTCAGCACTGGATGTACAACGGCGAGCACGTTCTTATTGTTTTTGACGATCTATCGAAGCAGGCAGAGGCTTACCGTTCAGTCTCATTGCTACTTCGTCGCCCACCAGGCCGCGAAGCGTACCCAGGAGACGTCTTCTACTTACACTCACGTCTTCTCGAGCGCTGTGCAAAGCTCTCTGATGAACTCGGTGGCGGTTCAATGACTGGTCTTCCAATCATTGAAACAAAGGGAAATGACGTTTCAGCGTTTATTCCTACAAACGTAATTTCGATTACTGACGGACAGTGCTTCCTTGAAACAGATCTCTTTAACGCAGGCGTTCGCCCAGCGATTAACGTAGGTATCTCAGTTTCACGTGTTGGTAGCTCTGCGCAGACAAAGGCGATGAAGAAGATTGCTGGTCGTCTACGTCTTGACCTTGCTCAGTACCGTGAACTCGAAGCATTCGCTGCTTTCGGTTCGGATCTCGATGCTGCATCAAAGGCTCAGCTCGAGCGCGGTGCACGCATGGTTGAACTCCTTAAGCAGGGTCAGTACTCACCATATTCAGTAGAGCGTCAGGTTGTTTCAATCTGGGCGGGAACAACTGGTCGTCTTGATGACGTTGCAGTTGCTGATATCCGTCGCTTCGAAACTGAACTTCTCGACTTCATTGGTCGCGAACGCAAGGAAATCTTTACAGTTATCTCAGAGACAAAGCAGCTCGAAGATGACACTGTTGCAAAGATGGAAGTTGCAGTTGCTGATTTCAAGAGGCAGTTCAAGCCATCTGTAGCTCCAGCTGTCAACGATGCGCCTGCAGAGGCTCTCGATGGCGAAGGCGCTGAGGCTATTACAAAGTTCGTCCCACCGGCGGTGAAGAAGTAACTCATGGGTGCTCAACTTCGCGTATATCGCCGACGGATGCGTTCCGTTAAAGCGACTAAAAAGATTACGAAAGCAATGGAGTTAATCTCTGCTTCTCGTATCGTTAAGGCGCAGCAACGTGTTTCAGCTTCGACTCCTTATGCAAATGAGTTGACCCGTGCGGTATCTGCAGTTGCTTCATACTCTTCAACAAACCACCCATTGACTACAGCGAATGAAAATCCACGACGTGCAGCGGTGTTGATCATCTCTGCAGACCGCGGTATGGCTGGCGCATACTCAACAAATGCAATTAAGGAAGGCGAGAGCCTTGCTGCCCTTCTTCGTGAACGTGGCTTGCAGGTCTCTAACTACCTCGTAGGACGTAAGGCTGTGAACTACTACAAGTTCCGCAATCGCGAGATGGCTGGAACATGGACAGGTTTCTCAGATAACCCAACGTACGAGAATGCCAAGGAAGTCTCAGATGCACTTCTTGGCGCATTTCTTGCTGATTCAACAGAGTCAAAGCTCGGTGTCGATGAAATTCACATCATCTTCACTCAGTTCAAATCAATGTTGACTCAGGAAGCGACAGCAAAGCGCATGATTCCTTTGGAAGTTGTTGAATCTTCAGAGCCTGTTCCAACTGGCTTGCTTCCAATGTATGAATTCGAACCAAATGCGGGCGAAGTTCTTAATGCTCTTCTTCCACGTTATATCGAAGCACGTATCTTTAACGCGATGTTGCAATCTGCAGCTTCAGAGCATGCAGCTCGTCGTCGCGCTATGAAATCAGCAACTGACAATGCTGAGGATCTCATCAAGTCGCTTACACGACTTGCGAACGCTGCTCGTCAGGCAGAAATTACCCAAGAAATCAGTGAAATTGTCGGCGGCGCAGATGCGTTGGCCTCAGCTAGTGCAGGGAGTGAATGATGTCAGCAACAGGTAAAGGCCGCGTAGCCCGAGTTATTGGACCGGTGGTGGATATTGAATTCCCCGCAGATTCGATGCCTTCGATCTTCAACGCGCTTCACGTAGAGACCACCATGAGTGGCACTACTCGTACCTTGACCCTCGAAGTAGCGCAGCACATTGGAGATAACCTCGTGCGCGCTATCTCAATGCAACCAACAGACGGAATGGTGCGCGGTGCTGAAGTAACAGACACTGGTTCAGCAATCTCTGTCCCAGTTGGTGACGTTACAAAGGGCCATGTCTTCAACACTCTCGGAGAATCCCTCGACGTTCCAACTTCTTCACTTGATATCAAGGAGCGTTGGTCAATTCACCGTAACGCACCTGCATTCGATCAGCTTGAATCAAAGACTGAAATGTTTGAGACAGGTATCAAAGTTATCGACCTTCTTACACCGTATGTAAAGGGTGGAAAGATCGGTCTCTTCGGTGGTGCAGGTGTTGGTAAGACTGTTCTTATCCAGGAGATGATCTACCGCGTAGCTGAAAACTTCGGTGGTGTATCAGTATTCGCAGGCGTTGGAGAACGTACTCGTGAAGGAAATGACTTGTTCCTCGAAATGACAGAGACGGGCGTTATCAATAAGACAGCCTTGGTCTTCGGTCAGATGGATGAACCACCTGGAACGCGTCTTCGTGTTGCGCTCTCAGCGCTCACAATGGCTGAGTACTTCCGCGATGTTCAGAAGCAGGACGTTCTGCTCTTCATCGATAACATCTTCCGCTTTACTCAGGCAGGTTCTGAAGTATCAACACTTCTCGGCCGTATGCCATCTGCAGTGGGCTACCAGCCAACACTTGCAGATGAAATGGGTCAGCTACAGGAGCGCATTACTTCAACACGTGGTCACTCAATTACATCTATGCAGGCAATTTACGTTCCTGCAGATGACATTACCGACCCGGCTCCACACACAACATTCGCGCACTTAGATGCAACTACAGTGTTGTCTCGTCCGATTTCAGAGCTTGGTATCTACCCAGCTGTGGATCCACTCGATTCATCATCTCGTATCCTCGATCCTCGCTACATCGGCGAGCACCACTTCCGTGTTGCTAACCGCATCAAGCAGATCTTGCAGCGCTACAAGGATCTTCAGGACATCATCGCTATCTTGGGTATCGATGAACTTTCAGAAGATGACCGCGTACTCGTAGGACGTGCACGTCGTATCCAGCGCTTCTTGTCACAGAACACATTCGTGGCGAAGGTCTTTACTGGTATCGACGGTTCATTCGTTCCACTTGCAGACACAATCGCAGCATTCGAAGCACTTGCTGATGGAAAGTACGATCACATTCCAGAACAAGCATTCTTCATGTGCGGTGGTCTCGACGATGTAGAGCGCAACGCTGCTGAATTGGCAAAGAAGTAAAGATGGCTCTTAACGTCGCACTAGTATCGCCAACACAACAGGTGTGGTCGGGCGAGGCAGCATTTGTCTCTGCTCGCACCACAGAAGGTGACCTCGGAGTTCTTCCAGGTCACACACCTCTGTTCGGCGTACTAGTCGACGGAGCTGTCAGCATTAAAGGCACCGACGGTTCCGTTAAAGAGTTCAACGTCCGAGGTGGCTTCTTATCTGTTTCAAATGATCGCGTCTCAATCCTTACTGAGAGCGTTGATTAATCTCTAGAAACTTTTGCGCCGAGTGCAACTAACTGCTCGGCAAAGTTTGGATATCCACGATCGATGTGGAATGCGCCATCAACAGTTGTTTCACCTTCAGAGACAAGCGCTGCCAGTACAAGGCCCGCTCCTGCACGTATATCAGTTGCCTCGACAGGTGCGCCAGATAGCTGTGGGATACCGTCAATTGAGGCGTGGTGGCCATCTACGGTGATCTGAGCACCGAGGCGCATAAGTTCGTTAACAAACATAAATCTAGATTCGAAGACATTCTCAGTAACGATTGAATGGCCCTCTGCAACGGCATTCATTCCGATGATGAATGGCAAGAGATCGGTGGCAAATCCTGGATAGGGAAGTGTTGCAACATCGATTGCCTTAGGGCGATGGCTCATCTGTACTCGGAAACCATCTTGTGTTGATGTGATGATTGCTCCAGCCGAAGCAAGTTTCTCGAGCATGACTTCCATATGTTCTGCTCGTCCACCGTGGATTGTGATGTCGCCTTGCGTCATCGCTGCAGCAAATGCCCAAGTACCAGCGATGATTCGATCAGGAATAGTTGTGTGATCTGTCGGAGTTAACTTGTCGACTCCGGTAATTGTGATTGTTGGTGAGCCGAGACCGTCGATCTTTGCGCCCATTCCAATGAGAAATTCTCCAAGGTCTACAAGATCAGGTTCACGTGCTGCGTTATCGATAACTGTGATGCCCTTTGCAAGAACTGCTGCAGTCATGAGGTTCTCTGTTGCGCCCACTGATGGGAAATCTAAATCAATTGATGCGCCAGTAAGACCCTGTGGTGCTTCAGCAATCACATAACCGTGTTCAACGTGTGCGGTGGCGCCAAGTGCTTCAAGACCTTTAATGTGAAAATCAAGGCCGCGTGAGCCAATTGCATCTCCACCAGGGAGTGCAACTTCAGCTTTTCCGATGCGAGCAACGAGTGGCCCGAGAACATTGATGGATGCACGCATCTTTCGAACTAGATCGTAATCTGCTCGATGAGCAGGAGCTTCAGGCACATCAATAGTGATGACATCGCCAGTGCGTACAACGGTGCAACCAAGACGAGTCAGGAGATCGGCCATGATGTCGACATCAGCGATATCTGGAACGCTTCTAATGGTCGATTTACCGACCGCTAAGAGGGATGCTGCCATCAACTTAAGGACTGAATTCTTAGCCCCTGTAACGGTTACTTCGCCGACGAGGCGGCAGCCACCGGTGATCCGGAAGCGGTCGAGGGACGAAGATGCCATATCCGAATACTACTTATAGGCTACGGACATGGTTAATTTAACGCGTATTTACACAAAGACAGGCGATGACGGAACTACATCTCTCGGAGATATGAGCCGCACATCAAAGAATGACCCGCGTTTGGAAGCATATGCAACAGTTGATGAAGCTAACTCGACTATCGGAGTAGTGCTCGCAACAGATGAATTAACCGAAGAAGTTCGCGCACTGTTAGTTCGCATTCAGAATGATTTGTTCGACGTGGGTGCAGACCTTTGTACACCTGTAGTCGATGCACCAGCATTTGAACCACTTCGCGTTCTTGAATCACAGGTCGTTTATCTAGAAGAGGCTATCGATAAGTACAACGCTAATCTTGAATCGCTTCGTTCATTCGTTCTTCCTTCAGGCACACCTGCAGCTGCACACCTACACGTAGCGCGCACAGTTGTTCGTCGCGCAGAGCGTTGCACATGGGCTGCAATCCACGCATTTGGTGGGGGAGTAAATCCACTGACTGCGAAGTACCTCAACCGTTGTTCAGATCTCCTCTTCGTACTTGCACGCTATGCAAATAAAGAGATCGGCGATCAGCTCTGGGTTCCCGGAGCTAATCGCTAGTTAACGCTATTGAGATGCGCCCTCGCGACGCTCTCTTCTTCCGGAAATACAAAAATCCTCGGACCATTCTTGGTCTGAGTTAGCGTTGCCTTAATTCCAACTGCGATCAACTTCTGTCGCAGCATTTCGCCTTCAATGTGATTCGTTGGCGATGCAACTGGAACGAGCATTCCGTATTCATCATCTGAACCAGCTATCGGAGTTCTTTCAACGAGTGATTTACCTCGAGCCATCGTCCACTTGAGCATGAAGATAAGAAAGAGAACTACGGGGAATCCAGCAAGGCTCATGAAGAAGAGATAGTTATTGGTGCCGCCTAACATCTACTCGCTCACTGTCTCTTTCGGCACTTCTGCCACCTTGGAATATGTCGAACCTGAAGCGCCCTGTGGTTTTGGATCTTGATGGCAGACAACTTCAATATCTGTAATGAATTCAAGGGTTTCAATAGGTTCGGGCGATACAAGCAGAATCGTCTTAATTTCAAATGGAGAGCTTGTGCCGACGATAGTCTTTAGCTTTCCGAGGAGAACTTTCTCTTTTGAGTAAACACTTGAATCAACTTCCCACCATTGGCAGCCAGGCTCAGCTGCAACCTGAACTGCGCCACAGACAAACTTCTTACAATTCTTTACTTGCTTTGCGAGCGACTTCTTCGCAGAGATCACAGATACAAGTTGCTTACTTGTTGGAACTCTGGCGTAGACGCCAGATTCGAAGGCGAATCCTGCAGGTGGCCACTTGGGCGCAGGAGAGATAAGAACCTTCGGCTTTGGCTTGGGTGTGGGCTTCTTTGCGGCGTAAGAGCTATCGAGGGAAGCGACCGAGGAAAGTAAGAGCGAGATCGCGAGAAGCGATGAAGCCTTCTTTAATCGCGCTCCCATTTGAAGCTGCGAATTGCCCAGATCAATCCCAATACGAGCCATGCGGCAATAATGGCAAAGGTTCGCCCAGTTTCCCAATTGCCGGCAACTTCACGCGTAGCAAATGAGTCAGGTAGGAAGATTGAACGTGCTCCTTGAGTCATCCACTTCAGAGGGAAGATTGCCGCAACTTGCTGCATCCACTGTGGCAGATCGGTGAAGATAAAGAAGACACCGCTAAAGAATTGAAGCACGATAACAACAGGAGATACGACTGCAGATGCACCGCGACCGCTCTTAGGAACATTTGAGAATGCAATTCCAAGAACTGTGGAACATGCGCTACCAAGAACTAATAGGGCTGCGAGCAGTAACCACTTCTCAGCGGTGGTGGGCAGATTAACTCCAAAGAATGCAACACCGGCTGCAAGAAGTAGAGCGACTTGGATAAGCATGCTGAGCGTTACAAGAATTGCTTTACCAATGAAGTAACTACTTGCAGGCATCGGAGTTCCACGTAAGCGCTTCAGGGTTCCGAAGTCGCGCTCCATGGGAATCATGATTGCAAGTTGCTGAAAGCCTGTATTTACAAGGCCTGAAGCGATCATTCCAGCGACGAAGTATTGGCTGAAGGTAACTCCATCAGCGATATCTTCTGAGAATACCGAACCGAAAATCGCGAGCAAGATCAGAGGAAAGAGCATTGTAAAAACAACAGATTCGCGTTGGCGCATAAATTGCTTGATCTCTAGCTTTCCGCGTTCAAGACCGATAGAGATTGCGTTTGGATTACGCACTGAGATCTCCAATCATCTTCAAGTAAATATCTTCTAGAGATGCTCGCTTAACGCTGAGCTCTGGAACTTCGCCACCAAATTGTGCGGCTAGGTTCTGCACAAATTGAGTTGGCTCTGCGCTCTGGGCAGTGTTCACCTCTGCGCCATCACGCCATGTAATTGTTGCAAGTGATGTCGCACGGCCGCCAAGCTGCGCAGGAGTTGAGACTTCAATGATTTTGCCGCGATTAATCACTGCAACGCGATCTGCAAGAGCTTCTGCTTCATCGAGGTAATGGGTTGTGAGAAGAATCGTTGCACCCTCATCGCGAAGTTTGCGAATGAGGGCCCAGAAGGCACGTCGCGCCTCAGGATCAAATCCCGTTGTAGGTTCATCGAGAAATATCAGCTCTGGGTTTCCAATAATTCCAAGAGCAACATCTAAACGCCGACGCTGGCCACCTGAAAGTGTGCGACCTAAGGCATCTGCTTTCTCCGTTAAACCAACAAGCTCAATGACTTCGCGAGGATCCTTTGCGCTCTTGTAATAATGCGCAAAGTGCGAGACTGATTCATAGACAGTTAAATCACCGGCATCACTTGTGGATTGCAGAACGATTCCGATTCGATCGCGCCAGGCTTGTCCGGCAGCGCCCTTTGTCGATGGATCAAATCCCAAGACTTGAACATCACCTGAATCGCGATCTCGGAAACCTTCAAGGATTTCTACAGTTGTTGTCTTACCTGCGCCATTAGGCCCAAGGAGAGCGAATATCTCGCCCTTCTGGATAGATAAATCAACGCCTGCTACTGCAACATTTGAGCCATAACTCTTTCGGAGCCCCGAAACGCTTATGACTGTGCTCATATGGCTATCTTGTCACTTTCACTGCAAAAGTGCGAGAAAATAGAGCCATGAGCCCGCGTAAGAACTATCCAAAGAATCGCCGGCCAAAGAGCGGTGATGATGAGCCAATTCACATCGCATCAAATCAAAGTTTTGAAGAAGATGAGAATGGTCTTTGGATTGTTAGAAAGTTAACAGGCTCTGCTGCAAATAAACCTTACCGATGCCCAGGGTGCGATCAAGTAATTCCAATGGCTACGCCACATACCGTTGCATGGCTTGATGGCGATGAAGATAATCGTCGTCATTGGCATAACGCATGTTGGACAAAGCGAAATAATCGCGGCCCTCGTACGGAGCGAACAAGAAATGCTCCGCGATATTAAGAATTAATCCTTAGCTGAGGCGGCCCTTGAGCAATTTAGTGAGACGAATGATTAACTTATCGTTACCGGCTGTTCGCGAGAAGCTGGTAAATGCAATAGGCAGCTGAAAGCGCGCACGAACAACGGTACGAGGATAAGTAAATTCGAGAATTCCTTCAGGCCCATGAATACGCCCGTAACCACTATCTTTCACGCCACCAAATGGCACAGCATCGACTGCTGCAAAGGAAATGACTGAGTTAATTGCAACCATTCCTGTGTGTAGCTGAGAAGCAATCTTCTTTCCTTCGCGCTTTGACCAGACCGAAGCACCGAGTCCATAACGAGAAGCATTGGTGAGTTTGATGGCTTCAGCCATATCTTTCACGCGATTGATTGCAATCGTTGGACCAAATGTCTCTTCAGTCATTGCAAGTGAATCTTCTGGCACTTCTGCAAGTACGACAGGTTCTACAAAGGGAGCCTTCACGGAATCTGATCCACCCATCAATACTTTGGCGCCCTTGGCAATGGCATCATCGATATGGCTCTGAATAATAGGAACCTGCTTAGGCATTGTTGTTGGGCCGTACTTACCTTCACCTGGTGCACCAGGGCGGATATCTCGTGCAATCTCAAGCACCTTCTCAATGAATTGATCGGCAACTCGTTCATCAACATAAACACGTTCGGCGCCGATACAAGTCTGTCCTGCATTGGAGAACGCTGACCAGACTGTGGCATCTGCTGCGCGCTTGATATCAGCATCGTGAGCGACGATAACTGGGTCTTTGCCGCCGCATTCCAAAACAACGGGCGTCATTTGTGCGGCACATGTTGCTGCAACAATCTTTGCAGTTCTGGTTGATCCGGTAAATGCCAACTTATCTACGCCACTTTCGCAGAGGAACTTTCCAGTTTCACCGAGACCTGTGATGCAGATAAAAACATCGCTCATCAATGATGAATCAACGAAGCTCTGTGCCAGGTACTTGCCAACTCCTGGTGTGTACTCACTTGGCTTAAAGACAACGGTATTTCCAGCAGCGAGTGCATAAGCAATCGAACCTAGAGGCGTAAAGACGGGATAGTTCCAGGGACCAATAACACCAACGACTCCGACTGGAGATCTCTCAACAGTTGCAGACATATTGGCCATCAAGAGGCCGGGAGATCGATGGGATGTGCGCATCACAGATTCTGCATGTCGTGCAGCCCACGCGATATGTCCTGCAGCAAGTGCTGCTTCTAACTTTGCGTCACTGACGGGCTTTCCTGTTTCGAGCGAAACCAAAGCTGTTAGTTCATCGATATGCGCGAGTAGGTGATCGCTCCACTTCAATAAAACCTTGCGGCGTCCGTGAAAACCAATTGCGCGCCATTGATCAGATGCGTTGCGTGCAGTTGCAACTGCAGCACGTACCTCGGACTCGTTCTGCTGAGGATAAACACCAACAACTTCTCCAGTTGCAGGGTTCAGTGATTCAAATACCGCATCTTTTGATTGAGCCATAAGGCAAGACTAGACTGCAACTATGCCGGAACCAATCCGCCCCAGCACAATTCTTCCCGGGCTGCGCACACCATTTACCGTCACTACCGAAGATGGCGAAGTTCTTATCGGCGAAGTCAGCGCACCACTTGCAAACTCCACTGCAGCGATTCTCTGCTGCCATCCAAACCCAACTGGGGGAGGAATGATGGATAGCCATATCTACAAGAAGGCTGCCAACCGCTTACCTGCAATGGCTGGAATTACCGTTGTTCGTTTCAATACTCGCGGCACGACAAGTGAGGCAGGAACAAGTACCGGCAGTTATGACAATGGCCGCGCAGAGAAGTTCGATGTCGAAGCGATGATTAAATACTGCTTTGAAACTCTTGGGCTTACCGAGCTCTGGGTAGTTGGTTGGTCTTTCGGAACAAGTATCGCCATTAGCCATGCACGTGACCCACGTATCAAAGGACTCATTCTTCTCAGCCCTACTTTGCTCGACATCGTCGATGGCGACCTTGAATTCTGGGCAGCCGATGGACGTCCTGTGATTGCACTTATTCCCGAACATGATGATTACTTAAAGCCAGAGCAGGCTCGTCAACGTTTTGCAGTTATTCCACAGACAAATTTAATTGCTGTAGATGGTGCAAAACATCTATGGGTGGGCGAACCATATGTCCATAGAGTTTTAACTGAAATTACTCAGGTAGTTGCACCAGAGCGCTTACCGCTGCCAACTGAAATTTAAGATTTTTCAGCGCGAGGAATAACTACTTCATCAAGAATTAAGATGATTGAAGCTGCAACAGGAACTGCAAGCAATCCACCGACTAGACCTAGAAGTGAAGTTCCGATCAGCGCAGAGATAATTGTTACCGCCCCAGGAACTGCCAAAGCACGTTTCATAATCTTTGGAGTCAGAATGTAATTTTCGATCTGCACATACACGACATAACCAATAAATGCGATGGCGCCAATGGTCACAGATTGAGTCAGAGCGATGATTGTGTAAATTACACATCCAATAAAGTGTCCGATTAGTGGCACTAATCCGCAGACAAAGATAATGATGCCGATTGCAATTGGTGATGGCAGCCCGAGAACGAGTGCCATCAGCGTCATGAAGGTTGCAGCCATGGCCGAGACGAGGATCTGGCTGCCCACAAAGGCGCCAACGCGAGCGATGACTGCATCGGTGAGGCGCGAGACTCGATCACGACGGCTTACTGGAACAAGCTTCAAGCCAAGGTCAACAGCCTGTGGCAGCGATGTGATGAAGTAGAGAGTTAATACAAGAATAGTAAGAGCTGTAAATGTTCCCGATAGAACGCTCTTACCTACACCGATTACTCCGCCAAATGCAGAGATGAGCAGCGTTCCATCTGAAGTTACAGAATTCAACTTCTGCTGCAAGGTATCGATGATTCCGTACTGGTCATTAATTCTTGCGATAGTTGCATTATCTTTCAATTGATTTAGTAGTGCTGGTGCGCTCTCAATGAGATGAGTTCCTTGTGAAACTAGTGGTGGTACTACGAGAGCGCCAAAGAGAATGACAAGCAAAATTACTGATGTGAAGATAATTGCAACGGCGCCTGCGCGAGACATACCGCGACGGCGAATAGCTTCGACAGCAGGGTTAAGACCTGTTGCGAGAAAGAGAGCAACGAGAATGAGAACAAATACTTGGCTCGCGCTGGCTAGTGCGCGCATCAGAACGAAGGCTGTAAGAGCTCCTACAGTTGCAACAAATCCAAAGTAGAAAGGATGACCGCGATCAATGGGCGCGCCAGCTTTCCCATAATCTGCACGAATAGGTGATTTAGTACTCTTTTTCTTCATACGCTCTGAAATAGCCATGCTTTATTGTAAAGCGTAAGAGAGAATAACCCCCATGGCGCTACGGATCACAGGACTCGGTGAAGAAATTGCCGCCGTTACCGGCCTACCCTGGAGTCTGCCCTTAGAGGAGTGGCCCGAGGATCCAATGCTCGCTGAGAAGCGCGGTATTTCACGCCACATCGTGCGCCTTGTCCGTTCCACCGATGACCCGGATTCTGAAGTCTATGCAGTTAAAGAGACTGTCTCAGAGTTCGCAAATCGCGAGTACAAAATTCTGCGTGAGCTAAAGCAACTTGATTCACCGAGCGTTCAATCAATCGCTGTTATTGAAGGCCGCACAGATGAGAACAATGAAGAACTGCCATGTGCATTGGTAACGCGCTTCCTGCCTTACTCATTGCCTTATCGCGTTGTACTGAGCGATAAGAATGTAACGGCTGAAGATGTCACGATGATGGCGAACGCTCTGGCACTTCTGCTGGTACGCCTTCATTTATTGGGTTTCTGGTGGGGCGATTGCTCCCTTTCCAACACTCTCTTTCGACGTGATGCTGAAGGCTATGCCGCATATTTAGTAGATGCAGAAACAGGCGAATTCCAAAAGACACTTACTGCCGGGCAACGCGAACATGATCTAGAGATTGCACACTTTAACGTTGCTGCAGAGTTAGAAGACTTACAACTATCGGGCGTTCTCTATCCTGGCATGGATCCAATCCGTGCAAGTAGCGCGCTTATTAAGCGCTATCACCGCTTGTGGTCAGCACTTAAAGATCGCCAGATGTTGGACCCCAATGATCGCCATGCAGTTGAACGCGCAATGCGACAGCTACATGATCTAGGTTTTGCCGTTGAAGAAGTATCTGTCTCGATGGAAGAGGGAGAAAATTCTGGCAAGTTGGTGTTCCAACCAAAGTTAGTTGCAGCGGGATATCACAAGAATCGTCTGCGCGAATTGATGGGACTTGAAACAGAAGAACTTCAAGCTAAACGTCTCCTTGCATCTTTTGATCGATTCCGAGGTCGTGAGAAGGCACCAAAGCCACCAGTTGCAGATTCAGCACGTCGCTGGCTCAATGAGGTCTTCGTACCAACTGTCTCACTTGTTCCACCAGAGCTAGAAGGAAGAATTGAGTTAGCGCAGTTCTTCCATGAAGCGCTCGAACATCGTTGGTATTTAAGTGAGAAGGCAGGGCATGACGTTGGGCTTGAATTTGCTGCAAAGTCTTATGTGAATGAAGTCCTTCCGTATCGACGCGATTCTGGCGTTGATGTGCGTGTAGATGGCATGATGCAGCAGTGAGCCTTCCACCAAACTTTTCCCAAGCAGTTGATTTAAGCTCTTTAGGTAAGCCACCGGCGGACACTTCAACCCCAATGCCTGGCTTAGAAGTCACAGCTACAAATCTTCAACCAGAAGTTATTCCACTTTCCAATTCGAAACCTGTCGTAATTCTCTGCTGGTCTGCTCGATCAGTTGAATCAGTTTCGACTCTTCGTGCACTCGGCAATCTAGAAGCAGCCGATGCAGGTAAGTGGGTATTAGCGCGAGTCGATATTGATACCCAAGGCCCTGTAGCGCAGGCTCTTCAAGCACGCAGCATCCCCTACGGCGTCGTCTTTATCGGCGGACAAGCGATTCCATTCTTGGAGCAAGCGCTCGGTGAAGCACAATTGCGTGAAGTAATAACAAAGATTCTTACATTGGCAGCGCAACAAGGTATTGGCGAAGAACCACTAGAGCCAACTGAACCTGAGGAAGATGAAGCGCTAGCAGCTCTTGAGCAAGGTGATTACGCAACTGCTGAAGCTGCTTACAAGAAGTTACTTGCACGCAAGCCAAATGATAACTATGCAAAGTTAGGCCTTGCCCAGGTGCAGTTATTAATTCGCACTGATGGCATCGATGGTCAGAAGATTATGGAAGATGCAGTTCGCAACCCTGAAGATATTGTGATTCAACTTCAATGTGCCGATGTTGAAATCATGAGTGGTTATCTCGAACCAGCATTTGAACGCCTATTGCACTTAGTTGTCATCTTGGAAGGAACAGAGCAGAAGCTGGTGAAAGATCGCCTTCTTGAACTCTTTGGACTCATTGATCCTGCTGATCCTCGCGTTATTAAGGCGAGAGCAGCACTCGCGAACGCGCTCTTCTAATGGAGAATGATCGCTTAGAGGCTCGCGAGAAGAAGTTAATTCACATTCTCTTCCTCTGTTTCGGTTTTGGAATCATGGCTTGGATTCCTCGATTTCCTGAAGTTAAGGCAAATCTCGACCTTGAAAATGGCGCTTTTGGCTCATTGATGAGCACCGGTTCAATCGGAGCCTTCTTTGGCTTACTTACAGTCGGCCACATCATTCACAAATATGGTGCGCTTCGAGTAACAGTTACTTCAATCTTAATTCTCTTCTCATCTCTAGCAATTCTTGTACACGTCCACTCAAGTCTGATTTTTTTAATCCTTAACATCACCTTTGGCTTTGGAATTACAGCAGTTCATGTTTCGCTGAACTCGCATTCATTCCACTTCCTTGAGCGAAGCAATATCAATCTAGTCACGACATCTGCTGGATATTGGAGCGTTGGTTCCCTCAGCACAGTAATACTCTCTGGACTACTTGTGGGACGCGTTGGTCTAGCCCTTCATATCAACGTACTTTCAGTTGTCCTCGCAACAACGATGATTGCAATAATCTTCAGCTTGAAAGATGATTTATTGACGCCCAACGAAGATACTGAACATGATTACACAGTAAAGGAAATCTTCACCGGATTTAAGATTGATTGGCCGGTAAGCCTAGGTATGGCTGCAGCAATCTACCTTGAATTCGCACTTGCAGACTGGGGAACAATCTTTACCAAGGAGCGCCTTGATGTTTCAGGTAGTTTGAGCGCAGCTCCCTTTATCGTATTCACTGCGACAATGATTGTTGGTCGCCTACTCATTGAGAGGCTACTGAAGAGCGCTCCTATCGATGTATGGGTAAAGAGAGCAGTTATCTTCGCTGGAACTGGTTTCGGAATCTCTATCATTGTGGCCACCCACCTTCCGGCAGAGTTGAAGTGGTGGTCTTACGGGCTCTTTATTCTAGGTTTTGCAATTGCAGGCCTTGGATCCTCATTTGTTGGCCCCGCATTCTTCGCTGCAGCTATTCGTAGATCATCACTGCCAAGTGCGGTTGTGGTTGGTCAATTTGGCGTTGTAAATAACGTCCTTACCTTCGGCATTAAATTTATAGTTGCATGGATTATTCAATTTACGGGTTCAATCGCACTTGCGATGATGATTCCAACTGCCATGATTCTTGCAACGGTCTTCTTCGTGAAGTCCCTCAAAGAAGGTTCAAAAGCTTCTAACTAAACGCGTTCCAGCCAGATTGTTGCAAGTGGTGGAACTCGAAGAGTGATGTACAGATCTGTATCAACATCGACAGCAAATGAGTGATTTACAACCCCACTGCCGCCATATTTCAGATCATCGGTATTGAGCACTTCACGCCACACACCTGATACCGGCAACCTTAAGCGGTATTGCTCATGTGGAACAGGTGAGAAGTTAGAGATACAAACGACGGGAATTCCCTTATCGGACCAACGTGTAAATGCGAGGGTATTTCCTGCACCGTCATCGCCGACAATCCAACCAAATCCATCAGGAGAAGTATCTTTCTCCCATAAGGATGGAAGTGCTTTATACGAACCATTGATATCTGCAATTACTTTCTGCACACCTTTATGTTCATCAAATTCAGTTAGGTGCCATTGAAGTCCAGCCTCTTGGCTCCATTCATCATTCTGAGCCCACTCTTGCCCCATGAAGAGAAGTTTCTTTCCCGGATGTGCCCACATAAATCCATACAGAGCGCGAAGAGTTGCGAGCTTCTGCCAACGATCCCCGGGAAACTTGTTAACTAGAGAACCTTTGCCGTGAACTACTTCATCGTGCGAAAGCGGAAGCATGAAATTCTCAGACCATGCATAGAGAATTGAGAAGGTAATTTCATTGTGGTGATAGACGCGATGCACGGGTTCATGTTGCAGATATTCAAGAGTGTCGTGCATCCAGCCCATATTCCACTTAAAGCCAAATCCAAGACCGCCGGTCGAAGTATCTTTTGTAACGCCGCCCCAGGCAGTCGATTCTTCAGCAATCATCATGATGCCTTCGTGATGCTTGTAAGCAGTAGATGTCGCTTCTTGTAGAAGTTGGACAGCCTCTAAGTTTTCGCGTCCACCAAACTTATTGGGCAACCATTCGCCATCTTTGCGCGAGTAATCCAGATAGAGCATTGAAGCAACAGCATCTACACGCAGGCCATCGATATGGAACTCTTCTAACCAATAGAGAGCGCTAGCGACAAGGAAGTTTCGTACTTCATTGCGGCCGAAGTTAAAGATCAAGGTGCCCCAGTCAGGGTGTTCACCTAGTCGTGGATCTGCGTGTTCGTAGAGCGCTGTGCCATCAAACTTTGCCAAAGCCCATTCATCTTTTGGAAAGTGCGCAGGTACCCAATCCAGGATTACGCCGATACCAGCTTGGTGCAGAGCATCAACGAGATATCTAAATTCATCGGGGGATCCAAAGCGAGAAGTTGGTGCAAAGAAAGACGTGACTTGGTATCCCCATGATGGCGAATATGGATGTTCGGTAATCGGCAAGAATTCAATGTGGGTGAAGTTCTGTTCTTTCACGTAAGCAACAAGTTCTTCAGCCATCTGAATATAGGAAAGCCCTGGTCGCCAAGAACCGGCGTGAACTTCGTAAACAGATACAGGAGAGCGCCAGGCCTGGAACTTCTTTCGCTCTCTCATCCATGCAGAGTCGTTCCAGGTGTAATTGCTCTCGGTAACAACAGATGCAGTCTGTGGTGGATGCTCGGTAGCCCGTGCCATTGGATCTGCATGATCGACCCAATTTCCATCAACGCCGCAGATTGCAAATTTATAACAAGTGTTTACACCTAGATCACTAATAAAGATCTCCCAGATTCCAGTAGAACCCTGGCGAATCATGGGATGTGTGTTGCGATCCCAGAAGTTGTTATCAGAAACAAGACTTACAGCGCGAGCATTCGGCGCCCAGACAGAGAATGCAGTTCCGAGAAGTGCACCATCTGCATCTCGCATGATGTGCGCACCGAGTGCATCCCATAGGCGCTCGTGGCGACCTTCAGAGATTAAGTGAAAGTCGAGTTCACCTAAAGTTGAATGAGGGTTGAGAAAAGAGGCTTTCTCTAGATATGTGTTTTCATCTTCTGTGTTCGCACCAGATTTGAAGAAGCGCGAGAAGAAGGACATGCGCAATCTTAAAGCTTTACCTGCGCAATGTGAACAACTTTGCCGGACAACCTTGTCGGATCAAGGCGAACATATGTGTGAGGCGACCATTGATACGTTTCACCATCGATGAGATCGGTTACCTGGAAGTTACTTACGCCCGAATTAAGTCCAAGTTCATTGATATCCCAGTGAACAACAGTCTCTTGGGCAAAGTTAGGGTCGAGATTGACGACAACGAGGATTAAATTATCGCCCTCTCGTTTTGAGTAAGCGATGATTGACTCATTCTCGGTTGTATGAAAGCGAAGATTGCGTAGGCGCTGCAGAGCTACATTCTTCTTACGGATTGCATTGAGCTGAGTAATGAAGGGAGCCAAAGTCAGCTTCTTCTTCTCGGCGCCTTCCCAATCACGAACCTTGATCTCATACTTCTCTGAATCTAAATACTCTTCGCCGCCCTCTTTAAATTTGCGGTGCTCATAGAGTTCATAGCCCGCATACATTCCCCATGAAGGAGTAAGCGTTGCAGCAAGGGCTGCGCGGATTGCAAAGATTGCAGGATTACCGCTCTGGAGATGGAAGGGCAAGATATCTGGAGTATTGACCCAGAAGTTTGGACGGAAGAATGCACTTGTTCCGTGGGCTACTTCATTTGCATACTCTGTTAGCTCTGCCTTGCTGGTGCGCCATGTGAAATATGTATATGACTGATGGAAACCTGCTTTGCCTAGTGCATGCATCATCGAAGGCTTAGTAAATGCCTCCGCCAAGAAAATAACGTCAGGAGATTCCTGATGAATCTGCGCTAGAACGTCCTTCCAGAACTGCACCGTCTTTGTATGAGGATTATCTACACGGAATATCGAGATGCCTTTTGAAATCCAAAAGCGCAGAACACGTAGAGTCTCGTTAACGATTCCTGCATAGTCGTTATCAAAGTTGATGGGATAGATATCTTGATACTTCTTTGGCGGGTTCTCTGCATATGCAATCGAACCGTCGGGGCGAGTTGAGAAGAACTCAGGATGCTTCGTTACCCATGGGTGATCAGGCGATGCTTGAAGCGCAAAGTCCATCGCTACTTCGATACCTAACTTATTTGCAGCTTTGATAAAGCTTTCAAAATCAGAGAGCGTGCCAAGTGCAGGGTTAATCGCATCGTGGCCACCTTCTTTATTGCCGATTGCCCAAGGAACACCAGGGTCATCGGCAGTTGGTGTTAGTGAGTTGTTCTTGCCTTTGCGAAAGTTTGTACCGATTGGATGCACTGGTGGCAGATAAAGAATGTCGAAGCCCATCGCGGCAACTGCAGGAAGTCGCTTCTCTGCAGTCTTGAAGGTGCCGCTCGTTATCGAGCCATCTTTCTCAATCTTTGCCCCTTCACTGCGAGGAAAGAACTCATACCAAGAGCCCACAAGTGATCGAGGATGATCTGCGCGGATTGGATAGCGCTCAGTGACAGTTACTAAACGACGCAGCGGTTTAGCTTCAAAGTAGGTGCGGATTTCCTCTGTTGCAGCTTGCGAGAAGCGATTCATAGGAGAGATTGATGTATCTGCGAGAACTTTAATTGCTGGTGCCAGAAGAGATTTTGCGGATGAATCTTCAGCAAGCTTCTCTTCAAAGATGATCTTGCCGATTGTGCACATGAGCTCTGCATCGATATCTGCAGGGATTTTTATTTCGGAATCATGGATCCAAGTAGCAAAGGGATGATCGTAGGATTCGATTGCATAAGTGAAATCTCCCTGCGCAGGGATTGTCACAGAACCTTGATATTGATCTCCGCCGCGCCATTTTTCAGTCAAGATATTGCGCTGTACTTCGCGACCTTGTGCGTCAAAGAGAATTACCTGAGCGCCAAGTAAATCGTGGCCCTCGCGAAAGATTGTTGCAGAAACTGGAATTACTTCACCAGCAATTGCCTTAACAGGGAGAAATTCTCCCCCGAAGTAAACAACGGGGGAGATATCAGCGACAGGGATTCGGTTAATCAACCTGAACCTTCGGTGTTGCCAGCATCTGCTGAACGTACATCGAAAATCCGGTACTTATCAATAGCTTCCTGAACAACAGATTCTTTAACTTCTCCTGCCTTGGCTAGCTCTGCAAGAGTTGCTACAGCGATAGATTCAGCATCGACCTTAAAGTGGCGACGAAGAGCTCCGCGGGTATCTGAAAGTCCAAAACCATCTGTTCCGAGTGAGTGGAATTGATTTGGAACCCACGGTGAAATCTGATCTTGAACTGCACGCATAAAGTCTGAGACTGCAACTACAGGTCCATGACTTCCCTCAAGCTTCTTAGAAATGTATGCGCTCTTCTTATCTCCTGGGTTGAGCATGTTGTGGCGATCTACTGCAAGACCATCGCGACGAAGTTCATTCCATGAAGTAACTGACCAGACAGAAGCTGCAACGCCCCAATCTTCGGCAAGTAACTTCTGTGCCTTAAGTGCCCAGTTAACGCCAACACCAGATGCAAGAATCTGTGCATTCTTCTTGCGCTGCTTTGGTGCTGCTGCGTAGAGGTAGATTCCCTTAAGTAGACCATCGATATCTAGATTTTCTGGCTCTGCAGGTTGCATATATGGCTCGTTGTAAACGGTCATGTAATAGTAAATATCTTCGCTGTTCTCGCCATACATACGACGCAGACCATCCTTGAAGATATGTCCTACTTCGTAAGCAAATGCTGGGTCGTAAGCGACAACCGCTGGGTTTGTTGCTGCAAGGAGATGTGAATGACCATCTTCATGCTGCAGACCTTCACCGTTGAGAGTTGTACGTCCAGCTGTTGCACCAAGAACGAATCCACGGACCAACTGGTCAGATGCTGCCCAGAAGGCATCACCTGTGCGCTGGAAACCGAACATTGAGTAGAAGATGTAGATCGGAATCATTGGTTCGTTATGTGTTGAGTATGAAGACCCCACTGCGGTAAATGAAGCGACAGATCCTGCCTCATTGATACCTTCGTGGAGAATTACACCAGCTGTTGATTCCTTATAGGACAACATCAATTCACGGTCTACAGCCATGTACTGCTGTCCATGAGGTGAGTAAATCTTTAGCGATGGGAATAGTGAATCAAGTCCGAATGTACGAGCCTCATCAGGAATGATCGGAACAAGGCGGTTACCAAGTCCCGGATCCTTAATGAGGTCCTTGAGCATGCGAACAAATGCCATCGTTGTTGCAATCTCTTGCTGTCCTGAACCACGACGAACTGATTCGTACGCTTCATCACTTGGCTGCTGCAATGGACGTGAAACTTTGCGACGGCTTGGAATAGATCCACCGAGTTCGCGACGACGCTCTTCGAGATACTTCATCTCTGGAGAATCAGCTGCAGGGCGATAGTAAGAAGGTGTGTACTTATCAAGCTTGTCATCAGTAAGTGGAATATCGAGACGATCGCGGAATTCGATGATGTCTTCGAGAGTCATCTTCTTCATCTGGTGAGTTGAGTTACGACCTTCGAAGTGGGAACCAAGTGTCCAACCCTTAATTGTCTTTGCAAGAATTACAGTTGGCTTTCCATTCTTCTGAACTGCAGCTGTATATGCAGCAAACAACTTGCGATAGTCGTGGCCGCCTCGCTTCAAGCCCCAGATCTGATCATCAGACCAGCCAGAGACCATTGCAGCAGTACGTGGATCGCGACCGAAGAAGTGTTCGCGAACGAATGCACCGCTTTCTGCTTTAAATGTCTGGAAATCTCCATCGAGAGTTGTGTTCATCAAGTTAACGAGAGCGCCTTCGCGATCCTGTGCAAGCAGTGGATCCCACTCGCGACCCCATACGACCTTGATGACATTCCAACCAGCACCACCGAAGATTGATTCAAGCTCTTGAATAATCTTGCCGTTACCGCGAACAGGACCGTCAAGGCGCTGCAAGTTACAGTTAATAACGAAAGTTAAGTTATCTAACTTCTCACGTGAAGCTAGACCGATTGCACCGAGTGCATCGACCTCATCCATTTCACCATCGCCCAGGAACGCCCAGACATTCTGATCACTCGTATCTTTAATTCCACGGTTATGCAGGTAACGATTAAATCGTGCCTGGTAGATCGCGTTGATTGGACCGATACCCATTGACACTGTTGGGAATTGCCAGAAGTCAGGCATCAAACGTGGGTGAGGATAGGACGATAATCCGCCTGCTTGATGTGAAAGTTCCTGACGGAATCCATCGAGCTGATCTTCCGTAAAGCGACCTTCTAAGAATGCACGTGAATACATTCCGGGACTTGCATGGCCCTGGAAGAAGATTTGATCTCCGCCGCCGGCATGATCTTGTCCGCGGAAGAAGTGGTTGAAACCAACTTCATACAGTGATGCAGAGGATGCATAAGTCGAGATATGTCCGCCCACTCCGACTCCGGGACGCTGTGCGCGGTGTACCAACATCGCAGCGTTCCATCTATTGAATGCACGGATACGACGTTCGATCGCTTCATCGCCCGGGAATTGTGGTTCATGTTCTGGAGAAATTGTGTTGATGTAATCAGTTGTACGAAGTTGAGATAAACCAATGTTCTTCTCTTGTGCGCGACGCAGAAGCGAGAGCATCAAGTAACGAGCACGGACTGGACCAGCAGCTGTTAGTGCTGCGTCGAAGGATGCCTGCCATTCAGCCGTTTCCGATGGATCGGTATCTACAAGCTGGTCAATAATCTGATCTGGGAATCCATCGAATTCAGTCATGGCGGTATTCTCGCTTAAAACGGGGATGAGCACAAAAAAATACGCTCCAGTACAGGAAAAACCCCTTGTGAAAACCCTTGTAAATATCGGTCTCATCCATTGGACTATTCCCGTGGCAATGCGGATGGAATTTGCTAAAGGAGAGCTAGTCCTTGAAGTGGGACATGGGTCAGATTGTGATGCCGCTCTCCGCGATGAAATCATGAAGATGACGGGTACTAAATTCCTCGAAGGATCAACCACCGAAGTCGTCGATGCCGTTCTTCTCTGGTTCCGCGAAGATGATGGTGATCTCGTCGATGAATTAATGGATGCAACCGCATATTTATCTGAGACCGGTCCAATATGGGTACTGACTCCAAAGGTTGGTCGCGATGGACATGTTGAACCAAGCGATATTCAAGATGCAGCCCCACTGTGCGGCTTAAATCAAACTTCAACAATGGCAGTTGCCGCTGACTGGACCGCTACTCGTCTAGTGGCACGAAAGGCTGGCAAGCGATAGATTCGCGTTATGACACAGATGACGCCAGTAGCAAATGGACAAGCAGCCCCAGATTTCGAATTAAAGGATCAGACCGGAACGAAAGTTTCACTCTCATCATTTAAGGGCAAGAAGAACGTTGTCGTTCTCTTTATTCCATTCTCATTTACAGGTACATGCACTGGCGAACTCTGCGCAATCCGCGATGATCTTGCTTCATTTGAGAATGACAATGTGCAGGTCCTTGCAATCTCTTGCGATTCAATGCACACACAAAAGATCTTCGCAGCTCAAGAGGGTTACACATTCCCGGTTCTTTCAGATTTCTGGCCACATGGCGCAGTTTCAAAGGCATACGGAATTTTCAATGAAGATATCGGATGCGCAATGCGCGGAACTTTCATCATTGATAAAGAGGGAATCGTCCGCTGGTCTGTAGTACAAGGCCTCGGAGATGCTCGTAACAATGGCGATTACAAGACCGCTATCGCTGCTCTCTAATCTCGCTTAACTTAAGCGCGATTTTCACTCTTTCGCCTATATAAAGTAGTATTCGCGAGCAGTACCAAGCCGGGTGGTTAGCTCAGTGGTAGAGCGCCTCGTTTACACCGAGGATGTCGGGGGTTCGAAACCCTCACCGCCCACAATAGGTTTCTTCCTACCTTCTAAATTCATCTCCTGATAGCGCATCAAGGTAAAACTCGCGTGGACGCTTATCTCCTCTTTGGGAGATTTCGTTGCCTCGGTCAGGGGATCAATAATCGCTTTCCCTAGGCCGCAGAGAAATCGGGTGAGATCGAATTGCACATCAGAGTCACCACGACCGAGTTGGGTAACCAAGATTTTTGTCAGAGCAGGCACTTCACCTTCTGGCGCCAATACTGATGCTGCACGCCAAGCAGTTACTGCGACCTTGTCGTTAGAGTCATAGAGGTGTTCATGGGTAATCAATGAATAGAACTGCTTGTCACCAATCTTTGTAAGAGTGTGCAGCGCCTGGCTCTTGGCTTGCGTATTTTCAGAGACCAACTCAGATTGAAGGCGATCAACAACTTTAGGAATGTCATTTCTTATAAGCGCCCAAGAAAGAGTATCTCTGACGAAGAAGTCAGGCTCATGCGCGCATTGTGAAACCAGGACTTCAATAAATTCAGGATCTGGATAAGTTCCTGCAGCTAGTGCAGCCTTAAGGCGGACAGATTTATCCGGCGATTCCAGAAGCGCCTTAAGTGTTGCCATACGTTGACGCTATCAGTTCTTAGAAGCCAGGACTATTTTTTGTTTTCCTTATAGACCTTTGAGACAGCTTTTGAAATAACCACAGATGCTTCATCCCAGGAGATTCCATAAACCTTCTTAAATGCTTCCTCGAAAGATAATCCATCAGCTCGAGCAGTTAAGACATCGAATGTCTTATCAATTCCACCAACAGCCACCAAGGCATCCATCACTATGTAGCCAAGGCTAAAGACCATCGCATAAGTGTTTCCTGGGCAAGGAACCTTCATATTGTCTTTTAGAAATTGTTGGATTGTTTCAGGTTCGTAATCCTTTAAAGCCCATCGATTGTCTGTAATCCAACCTTTTCGAATCTTCACATAATCTTCCGCGCTCTTGGCGACGGTTGGGATAGAAACTGCCTGAGGTTGACCTTCTGAATACCAACATGGCATGAGAACAGGTGGTGGAGACTGGCTCTTTCCCTTGAAGACCATTCCTTGAACCGCATGTGTGTACTCGTGTAAATCATTTTGGCCGTTAAATTTCTGGATATTAAATCGATTAACTGGATTAGCGACGCCTACAAGTACCAGGCCGATATCACTCGCGATATTTGTGACTGCACCATCGCAGTCAACTCCAGAACATTTTTCGGCCGCTTGATCAGGGAAGGACATTCCCAAGTTAAACGGGCTGATGTATTTCTCTGCCTCAGTACGTGCCCATGGAACATCTGCCTTGTTGTATTGAACAAACTTAACTTCTGCTGGTTGCTTCTGAGCGCCCATCACGCGCGACCCCAGAGTCACAGCATCTATCGTCCATTGATTTGGATATCTCTGCGGCGTTGTGGGACCAAATTGAAACGAAATCTTTAGATCAGTTGATTTGTGAAGAGCCAAATTGTTTTGGATTTTCTCCCACGTTGCGTGAGGAATTCCTTGGTAGTTCTCCTCTAAATCTGCAAAAGATGTAGGCATCGCAGGAATCTTCACGGCCACTGGTTCTGGAGATGTTGGAGCAATTGGTGCGGGAACTGCCGCTGGTTTAGCGATAGCGACGCCCTTGTTCCAAGTTAGCTTCTTGCCATTCTTCACACATGTGAACGTCTTACCTGATGCAATCGAGGTTTTGCCCGCTTTAGAACAAGTTGCACCAGCCTTAACTGCTGCGAAGGCAGGTACCGAGAGAGAAGTACCGAGAAAGGCGATAGAAACAACAATGGCAAGCGATCTCTTCATATCGAAAGGGTACTTACCTTGATTGGCTTTGTCAGCAGGCCCTAATCAACTTTTGTTAGAGCATTGGGGACTAATGCCGGGCATTTCTCACCTGGAGCAACAAGCGGTTCAAAATGCCACCACTCGTTCTTGTAAACGCGGCAGAGTCCGTATTTGAAACCATTTTTCTCTAGCCATTTTGTTTCTACTTGATTGCCCGGATAGTTTACGTCTAGAGCGATTCCATCTGGATGATGAGATTTATTCGGTGGAAGAACCCACTTGCTCGCCTCTTTCGCTGAACCATATTTGGCAATAGCCCGCTTGAATAAGTACTCCTGTCGATCAGCTGTTCTAAATCCAGATGTAATGACTAAGTTGATGCCCTCTTTGCGAGCCTTTGATTGAGCGGCAAGGAATCTGTTTTTTACATAAATGTTTAAATCAGATACTTCAGTCTTCGGTTCACTTATTTTCCCTGCTCCAAGCGATAGATCAGAACCACAACCTTCCTTAACCACGCTTCTCCAAAGGGAATCAGTTTCGCTATCGAAGCACCAGAGGGGGTAAGAAACTTTGGAAACTCTTTGTTCCTTCGCATCTTGTGACTTGGAGTATTCGGAAGAGATGAGAGTGGCCAGAACTAAACCAAGCAAAATCAGTGCGTGAATTGCGAACTCTTTTGATTTCACCGAGCCTTCAAATTTCAACGGTGTCATAGATTGATTCGAGCTTCAATTAGCTTCTGCAAGAGAGTTTTCGAAAGTGGCTTATCGATAGGCACATGAAGAGCTGCCTTGGTTTGACTGAATTTCTCTAGCTCTTTCGGAAATAACTTCAAAATAGAACCGCTAAATGGGTAGTAGCCAACATGCTTTTTGTTGGCGAGTAATCCAGCAACGACAGTGCCCTCAACTCGAAATGCTGGCATTCCATAGCTCACTACTTCTTCTGCCTCTGGAATGATCTGGAGAATTCGCTCTCGCATTTCGAGCATTGTCTCTTGATGCGGTGATGGCGCAGCAACATATAGCTTCTTTACATCTGCGGGCATTCGCTTCGCCATGTAGAAATTCTCTCAGATGATGAGCGAGGCAGGTAACCCTCAGGGGTTGCTGACATGAAGTAGGGTTAGCCTCAAGAACTACATAAGGAATTCATTTAAGCCTCGAGGAGAACGCCGTGAAAGCAAGCGCCAGCGACCAGCGTTCGATACTCGACATTCAAAGATTTGATCTTCAGAGTGCAACCTTGAGAAATAAGGCTGCAAATCTGCCTGAACTCGCTGAGCTAACTTCGACAACTATTAAGCAGAACAATGTTCGTGACCTTCGCATCGCGGCTGAAACTGAACTAAGCGATGTAAAGCGTGAACTTGCTAGAGCAGAAGGTGATGTCGAGCAGGTAGTTACAAGAATTGAGCGCGATGAGAAGCGTCTTTCCTCTGGAACCGGTTCTGCGAAAGAGCTAGAGCAGACACAACACGAACTTGCGACTTTAGGTGCGCGTAGAGCAGAGCTCGAAGAAATCGAACTTGAAATCATGATGAGAGTCGATGGAATTAAAGAGCGCATAGCCACACTTTCTAAGGAAGAGTCTGAGCTAGGCCTCGTAATTGCCGATCTCAATATTCGTAAAGAGAATGCACTTGCTGCAATCAATACAGAACTTGAAGGAATTGAAGTAGACAGAAAGGCAACCACCCAATCAGTGGCTGCCGATTTCCTGGCCTTGTACGAGAAGATTCGTGAAGGCAGCAATGGGATTGGTGCGGCAGCTCTTGCTGGCAATCAGTGCAAGGGTTGCAACTTAACTCTGAACACCATTGAGCTCCAGAGAATTGCCGCGCTGGCTGAGGATGAAGTAGTTCGCTGCGAAGAGTGCAGATGCATCTTGGTGCGTGATCGCTAATGGCACGTCATTTCAGATTAACTGCCGATGGCGGTTCGCGAGGTAATCCGGGACCTGCTGGCTACGGCGCAGTTGTCACTGAAAATGGAAAGATTGTCGCGGAACTTTTTGATGTCATCGGAACTGCAACAAATAACGTAGCTGAATACAGCGGTTTGCTCGCAGGACTTTCTCACATCCATCAGCTTGATAAAGAAGCAACGGTTGAAGTTGCCATGGATTCCAAGTTAGTTGTTGAGCAGATGTCAGGCCGCTGGCAGATTAAGCATGCAGATATGCGCGATCTCGCTAAGCAGTGCCGCGATGCACATTCACCTTCTCTGGTTACATATTCATGGATTCCCCGCGATGAGAATTCACATGCAGATCGCCTTGCCAATAAGGCACTTGATGGCGAGAGCGCGCATAAGCCAGCTGCAGTAATTCAGCAGAATTACTTAACTGACCGCTTGCGTAGTGCTGAGATTCCTACATTCATTTACTTTGTTCGCCACGGTGAAACCATTCTTACTCCGACCCGTAAATTCTCTGGCACTGGTTCGCTAGATCCTGAGCTCATGCAAGAAGGTCTTGATCAAGCTGATCTGGTTGCCGAAGAAGCGGTCAAGTTAGGCGCAGATGTACTAATCGCATCACCACTCAAGCGCACACGTCAGACCGCTGAAGCTATTGCACGCACAACTGGCCTTGAAATTAACTTTGATGAATCTTGGTATGAACTCTCATTCGGTGACTGGGATGGAAAGTCGATTGAAGAAGTGAAGGCTGAAGATCCAGATTCTTATCAGGCGTGGCTCAACTCAACTGCCTATGCACCTGGCGGGGGAGAGTCTTATGACGAAGCTTCAGTTCGTATTGAAGAAGCGCTCGAGAAGTTAGTTTCCGAATACCCTGGCAAGAAAGTTATTGTTGTAACCCATAACGGAGTCATCAAAACCGCAATCAAACTTGCTATGGGAGCACCTGCAGAGGCTGTGTTCCATGTCGATGCAACGCCTTGTTCCATCTCATCAATTTCTATCTGGCCTTCAGATGGTTTACGTGCAGTGCGATCAGTAAATGAAAGAGGACATCTTCGATGATTTCATCAACAGAATGGGCAATAACCATTGGAGTCCTCGGCGCTGTAATTATCTTGGACCTGATTCTGGCTATCGCACGACGCAATAAAGAGACCACTCCTAAAGAAGCACTGAGCTGGACACTCTTCTACGTTGTTGCCGCAATTGCATTTGGCTACTTGTTACCTAACTGGGCACCACATGAATATCGCAAAGAATTCATTGCAGGATGGATAACCGAGTATTCACTCTCTGTCGATAACCTCTTTGTGTTTATCATTTTGCTAGCAAGTCTTAAAATCAAGAAAGAATCACAACAGCTGGTTCTCCTCTACGGAATCATGATTGCAATTGTCCTACGCGCCATTCTTATCTTCGCAGGCGTCGCTCTCGTTACCCGATTCACCTGGGTCTTCTTCTTCTTTGGTGGATTCCTGATCTTGACCGCGTACAAACTGGTCAACGAGAAAGAGAATGTTGAAGAGGACGAGGCAAAGATTGTTAAATACCTGCGAAAGCGCGGGATGAGCAATTTCGGTATCGCACTTGTCGCTCTCGGAGTTACAGATCTTATTTTCGCGCTCGATTCAATTCCTGCAATTCTCGGTCTTACAACAAGTACATACGTTGTCATTACCGCGAACATCTTTGCTCTGATGGGCTTGCGTCAGCTCTACTTCTTACTTCAAGGACTAATGGATCGCTTGGTGCACTTATCTCGAGGCCTTGCATTCATCTTGGCATTTATCGGAGTAAAGATGGTTCTCCACGCTATTCATAGCCTCGGAGTCCATGTTCCCGAGATCTCACTCGAACTTAGTTTGGCTGTCATCATCACCACGCTTACCGTTACAGCGATTACCAGCCTCTTCGCTACGCGAACCACCACTAAATAAACTCGCGTACCATTAGCTAAAGAAGAGTCGCCTGGATCACCGCGTTGCCGCAAGGCACCGAGGAAAGTCCGGACTTCACAGAGCAAGGTGGTGGGTAACGCCCACCCGGAGCAATCCGCGGGAAAGTGCAACAGAAAGTAAACCGCCAATAGCAATATTGGTAAGGGTGAAACGGCGGTGTAAGAGACCACCAGTGCGTGTAGCAATACATGTAGCTATGTAAACCCCACCTGAAGCAAGACCAAGAAGATAGTGCGTTGCTCGCGCAAGCTATCGGGTAGGTTGCTTGAATCTGTAAGTAATTACAGATCTAGATGGATGGTGATCCCTCGCAAGAGGACAGGATCCGGCTTATAGGGCGACTCTTCTTTTCTTTGCAATAAGACGTGCTACACCTTGAAAGTCTTAGAGTTCCCGGAGAGTCTTCTTCTAGAAGGGTTTTCAGCAGGAAATTCCAGCGCAAACAAATAAAGATGCAACCATGAAACTTCGCCACGGAGCTTTTATCGTTGGTTTTTCCTTGTTGCTAACTTCTTGTGGAGTCGCAGATTTGGCTAAACAAACAGCGGATGCAACAGCATGCAAAGCATTGAATTCGACAATCAAAACCATTACAGCGAGCTATCAATCTGGAGTGATTGATTCTGGTTTGATTTCGCAGATAGATAACCTAGTTGGAGAGCAAGCGCGATCATTGCTATCAACTGGCTTAGCTAAGGATTTGAAGGCACTGACGACGACGCTTCAGGAGACAAACTCGGCAACGAGCGCTCAAGATGAGTTACAGCGAATCACAGATTCAATTTCAAAGAAGTGCAGTGACGTTGGCGTCAGTGGGATGGGTCAGTAGAACCTTATTGCTTAGGGGAAACTTCCCCCTTTATGGATAAGGCAGATTTCCATCACCGTATGAAGCAGTTACTTCGGTGATGAGAATTTGATAAGACTTGTACCAACGCTTCACTTCCTGCTTGGCAACTAGATGCTGAGGGAACTTGGCTAGCTCTTTCACAGACTCCGTATCCTTAAAGAAGTAAATTGAATTCTGCAATCGTTGATCGGGTGAGACCCAGCGATGCACCGAGATAAAACCTGGGAGTTCCGAGGCAAAGACATCAATTTGCCCATCCAAGAGGTGGAATTCGTCATCATATTCGCCAGGTTCAAATACGAACTGACATGCAATTGTGTTACTCATTGATCTGCCCAGGATATTCGCGCTCTACTGAATAGAGGAATGGCTGACTCATGATTGAACTTTATCAGCCTCAAAATCCAGCTAATCAGCGTGCTTCCTTTTACACTTTATCCATGGCTGAGAAAAAAGTTATGGGTCCTGCTTCATACTTTCCTTCAATTGAGAAGAAGTACGGAAAACCGATTGAGCACTGGATGAAGGAGCTGAAAAAAGTTTCAAAACTTGCCCACATGGAACAGGTTGCCCACTTAAAGGAGAAGTTTGAGATGGGGCACGGCTACGCGAATGCAATCGTGGCGGTATTCCGACAGAAGAACGGTCTTTGATTTTGGCAACCAGAGAGCAGAAGCTTTATGAGATGCCGGTTGCTGATGTTTATGTTCACTATGTAAATAAAGTCGAACGTAAAGATCGCACGGAAGCTGAGCTGATAAAAGTGATTACCTGGCTCACGGGCTTTGACTCAAAGACTCTCAAGAGTCACTTAAAAAAAGAAACGACCTTTAGAGAGTTCTTTAAGGCCGCAAAGATTCACTCAAATGCAAAACTTATTACAGGTTCTATCTGTGGGGTGAAGATTGCTGAGATTGAAGATCCACTAATGAAGAAAATTAGGTATATGGATAAGTTAGTTGACGAACTTGCCACAGGGCGTCCTATGGAGAAGATACTTCGCACAAAGTTGTAAGTTGACTCTGCGTTCTTGTTAAACTAGATGCATGGCGTGGTTAGCGGTTATAACAGCAGGATTCCTTGAGGTTGGTTTTGCATCAATGCTTAAGCTCTCAAATGGCTTCACCAAGATTTGGCCGAGCTTTGGATTCATAGTCTTTGCCGCGGGTAGCTTTTCTTTATTGAGCTGGTCTTTGAAAGTCTTGCCAATCGGAACTGCGTATGCGGTATGGACAGGTATTGGTGCAGCGGGCACGGCAATACTTGGGATGGTTATTTTCAAAGACCCCGTATCTATTGCCCGCATTACAGCAATCGCATTCATCATTACAGGAGTGATCCTGTTGAACTTTTCTAGCTCAAGCCATTGATTTACTGAAAGTTAGATTCTTACTAGGACAGATCTAATTCTTCACTTTATTGACGTTAGACAGCGCCCAAAGCACGCAGAGCACGATTCCAATTGCCGATAAGACCATGGTGAGAGTAACTGTTTCCCCTAAGAGAAGCGCAGACCAACCCAAAGTCATAATTGCTTGCAGCTGTTGTACTTGTGATCCATGAGCTACACCGAAGTCGCGAAGTCCACGGTACCAAGCGAAAAAGCCCAGATACATCGAAGATAATCCAATACCGAGCATTCCGAGAACTGCATCAAGATGGAGTGTGTATTGATTTGATGTAGCGACGTAAACAGCGATGGCTCCGGGGATTGCGATGGGAAGACTGATTACAACAACCCAAGAGATAACCTGCCAGCCAGGAAGATAATTCGTGAGCCCCGCACCTTCGACATAGCAATACGACGAAGCAATGACTGCACCGATGATGATTAAATCTGTTAGAAGGTCGGCGCTCGATGTACCACCTCTGCTGAGTGAGAAGAAAATTAGAAGCGCTGTGCCTAGCGTTGATGCAACCCAAAAGGACTTGCCTGGATGTTTCTTATTCATGATCACCGCAATAATCGCGGTTACAAGAGGCATGACCGCTGCAATTACCGATACGTGTGCTGATGTTGTTCTATAGAGTGCGATTGCAATCAAGATTGGCCAACCAAATACAGCGCCCAGGGCAGTGAAAGCAGTTGGTCTCCAGAGGTGACGGGGCAGTGCCGGTACTTTGAAAATAAACATCAGTGGAATTGCCAGGCAGGCGGCGATTATTGGGCGAGCAAAGGCAGTGAAAAGCGGATCAAAACTCTTGAGCGCCAATTTTGTAAACGGAAGGGAGAGCGAGAATGCGAGGACTCCAATGAAGGCAAAGAAAAGACCGCTCCGCTGTGTCTTGCTCAGTGAGTTGGCCATCTGCTTACTTTAGTTGAGAATAACCAATATCCCTACCGGCTTAGATAATCCTGAGCTGACATTTCGTAGATTAGTTCGAGCCCATCTTCCTCATCAATTTGCTCGCCAACTAGCGCGAACCCTGAACTCTTAATGATGTGCATAGATGGTTCATTTGTTGGAGAGACCGTGTAACGAAGAGTCTTTACATCAGGTCGTTTAACAATTTCATTCCACATGCCATGCAGTAGCTCTTTTCCAAAGCCTTGGTTCTGTTTCTCAGGAACAATTCCAAAACCAATCTCAATCATTCCATCTTCATTTGGAAAGTCATGAAACCCGGCTGATCCAGCTAATTCCTTCGTGCTCTTTTCAATCGCAAGCACAATTGCAATCTCAGCAAACTCTGGATTGAGTTTTACCCGAGGAATTCGGTACGGAAGCGGGGTGGGACCTTCAAGAAGGTGGTTATAGGGATTGCTAAATTGAGGCCAGTCGGGCTTACGACCAGCTTCGAAATCAGAATAATCCTGCAGCGAAAGGGGCCGACACAGTAAACGTTCGGTTTCAAAAATTAACACAAGAGAATTCTCTCATGCAGCGTATTCAATTAGTATTTATCTATGTCAATACAGAAGTCACCCATAGTTAGAATTTTTCTTCGCTTTTTAGGTTTGGCTCTTGGAGCGCTTGCTTTAGTGGCAGGTGAATTTGATGACTCGCCTGGCCTACAAGGAATTGGAATGATTCTGATTCTGAGCGTTTTCTTCTCAATTTTCAAAATAGTTAGAAGACATCGTTGATTTAAAGGCCCCAGATTCCTATTATTTTCAAGTGGCTAAACGATTCTTGATATTTGTAATTGACGATTTAACTAATTCGGGTACGCCTGCCGAGATGGAAGCAATCGATGCATTTAACGATCAATTGCGTGCAAATGGACAATGGATCTTTGCGGGCGGGTTAGCAGCGCCAACCACAGCGAACGTTATAGATAATCGGGCTGACGCTGGAATTGAAACTGGCAAGCCGCTATTTGGAGCTGCTGAAAACTTCAGTGGTTTCTGGCTAATCGAGGCAGCTGATGAAGCTGTCGCTAAAGATTTAGCGCTAGCTGGTTCAAACGCTTGCAACCGAAAGGTTGAGCTCCGTCCGCTTCTTGGATAGCAACTGGCTTTACGGCTAGGCCGAAGGGGTTATTTTCTCGGGTATTGGCTCCAGGTCTCTTTTCGTTATCAAAGGGTGATTGCCATTGCCCAGCGAGGGGAGTACCGTCACCTAAATGGCTATGGGAGCAATGGGCGCGGAAATTGAAGCGCCCCAAGGTCAGATACTGACCAGTAGGAGCCCACGGCAACTGGCTTGGCGCCGATTTAAGAAGAACAAAGTCGGAATAGCTGCTCTTATTTCATCTCTCTTCCTTGTCTCAATGGCGGTATTTGCGCCAATCATTTCGTGGGCAATCAATATCGATCCAAATGAGCGAGATGGAAATGCAATCACCGCACGTGGAGAAACTATTGGTCGTTTCGGTGGAATGAGTTGGAACCATCCACTCGGCGTGGAACCTGGAATTGGTTATGACCTACTTGCGCGACTTATCTACGGTGCGCGAATCTCATTCTTAGTTGCAGCGATTGCAACGTTAACAACAGTCTTCGTTGGATTAATGATTGGTGTAACTGCAGGATATTTCCGAGGCCGAACTGATAACGTACTTGGACGATTTACTGATTTCCTTCTCTCATTCCCTTCATTCTTCATGATCATCGCACTGAGTGCGCCGATGATTGCGCGTATCGAGAAATCTGGAATTGCGCGAGATAACTCAGCGCGAGTGATTTATTTGATTTTAGTTCTGGCGCTCTTTGGTTGGCCATATTTCTCTCGCATCATGCGCTCGCAAGCGATGTCACTTCGCGAAAGAGATTTCGTACTTGCATCTCGCGCATTGGGTGCGAGCCATAGAAGAATCATCTTTAAGGAATTACTTCCAAACCTCTGGACGCCAGTGATTGTTTATCTCTCACTTGCTCTTCCTGGATATCTCGCTGCAGAAGCGGTGTACTCATATCTTGGAATTGGTGTTCAGCCACCTGCGGCAACATGGGGTCTTCTGATCTCAGATTCAATTAAGTATGTAATGAGCGAACCTACATACTTCTTGATTCCGTCGCTATCTCTAATTCTCGTGGTGCTCTCCTTCAACTTGCTTGGAGATGCAATACGAGATGCACTCGACCCTAAGAGTGAGCACAGCTGATGTGCACAGTAAAAAACCATTCCCTGGTTTCATGCATGAAGCAGGGATGCAGTACCCAAACCCAAAGGAGAACTCATGTCTAAACTCAAAGGCAAGAACGGTAAGTTAATTGCAGCAGCTGCTGTAATTGCTCTACTTGTCGGCGGCTTTGTCGTGCGTTCAGGTTCAGGCGCTTCAGAAGGTGGAACAATCACTTATCTGACCCACTCTGAGTCATGGACTCACGCAGATCCAAACCGTAACTACACCGGCCAGCACATCGCTTGGTTCGGTTCATATATGCACCGTACTTTGACTGCATATGCACGCGAAGCTGGAAGTGCAGGATCTGCTGTTGTTCCTGACCTTGCAACTGACACAGGTCGTGCCTCAAATGACAACAAGACATGGGAGTTCACACTCCGTGACGGTGTTACATTTGAAGATGGCTCAGCAATCACTTGCGAAGATATCAAGTACGGTGTTTCACGTACATTCGCAACAGATGTAATTACAGATGGCCCAACATATGCAATCTCTATGCTTGATATTCCAAAGGCAGAAGATGGTTCATCTGTTTACAAGGGTCCATACGCAACAGAGAACAACGACACTGCTGCATATGACAAGGCTGTTACATGTTCTGATGACAACAAGACAATTACATTTAACTTGTCTCGTTCAGTCGGTGACTTCAACTACACAGTTACATACCTATCATTTAGCCCAGTTCCAAAGGCTAAGGACACAGGCGACCAGTACGACCTAGCACCAGTTTCATCTGGACCATACAAGATCCAGAAGTACAAGGCTAAGGACGAGATGGTTCTTGTTCGTAACGACAAGTGGTCAAAGGATTCAGATCCAATCCGCAACGCTTACCCAGATAAGGTCGTAGTTCGCTTCGGTCTTGCTGAAGAAGTTCGCGATCAGTTGATCTTGAGTGATTCAGAGAAGAACGCATTCTCACTTGACGCAATCCTTCCTACAAACCTTCCAACAGTCTTCGATGATGCTGGAAAGCCAAAGGCAGAATGGGCAGAGCGTGCACTTAACGTTTACGATCCATACGTTCGTTACGCAGCGTTTAACGTAAAGAAGGTTCCTTGCCTTGATATCCGTCGCGCAGTTTACTTCGCGAAGGATGCAGCAGGACTTCTACAGCTCTCAGGTGGAGCAGCATTTGGTGGAGATCCAGCAGATGGTGCAATCAAGCCACTTATGGGTCTTGACTACAAGAAGGTAACTGGCCTAGAAGATTACAAGCCAGCAGGTAACGCAGCAGCTGCAAAGGCGCTCATGGAGAAGGCTAAGAAGTCTTGCCCAGCTGAGTACGCACGTGTAACTGATCCAAAGCGTGGTCTTGTATTCGACACAGCTGACTCAGAAACAAATAAGAAGGGTGCAGCAATCTGGATCGACTCAATGATGAAGAATGCTGGCATCGTTATGAAGTTCAACTTCATTGAGCCAGGTTCTTACTACGCAGTTGTTCTTGATGCTACAAAGCAATCAGATCTTTCTGCTGGTGGTTGGGCTCCAGACTGGGCTAACGCATCAACAGTTATCCCTGAGCTCTTCACAAAGGAAGGCGGATTCCCAATGTCACAGAACTGGGATGATGCTGCATACGCTGCATTTAAGAAGAAGTCTGATGCAGCTCTCTCAGAGCCAGATCGCAAGAAGCAAGGTCAAATGTGGGCTGAACTTAATCAGTACGTAGTTGACCAGATGTGGATTGTTCCTGGCATCTTCTCGAAGACTCAAGAGATCTGGGGCTCAGGCCTTGGTGGAATCTTCTTCTGGGAGCCACAGGGTGCACCTTCATTCGGTGACATCTACATCAAGTAATACATAAGTAGAAACTGCGTAGGTCTGGGCGAGAAGTTCGTTCAAACCCAGACCTACGTAGTACTTATTAGAAAATTCATTATAAGAAACATAAATGTGAAATTGAGAAGGGATAAAAATGTTTGCATATATATCTAGACGTCTAGGCGTCTCTCTTCTCATCCTTCTCGGAGTCAGCTTTACCGTTTATGTCATCTTCGCATTTCTACCATTCGATCCAGCAGCGCTCACTTGCGGCAAGAATTGCAATGACCCTGGAATCATTGAAGCTAACCGCAAGCGGTTGGGTTATGACCTTCCTTTCCTAGTTCAATACTGGGTATTTATTAAGGGCCTCTTTATGGGCCGCACATATGGAGAAGGCGCAGCACTTATTAATTGCCCTGCTCCAAGCCTTGGTTATTCATTCCAAGAGCACTCATGTGTAACCACTCTTATCGGCGAAGCACTTCCTGTAACACTCTCACTCGCTCTCGGTGCCTTGGTTCTTTGGCTTGTGATTGGCGTTGGGCTCGGAGTATTAGCTGCTCGTTATCGCGGAAAGATTGTCGATAGCGCAAGCACAGTATTTGTTCTTATCGGAACATCACTTCCAACATTCCTCACAGGTTTGATGCTCTTGGTATTCGTAGTTATCAAGTGGCGCATCATGCCGTTCCCGGCAGGTAACTACACGCCATTCTTTGAAGACCCATATGAATGGGCGCAGATTTTATTCTTGCCATGGATCACTCTGGCATTTGCATACGCCGCTCTTTATACGCGGTTTGTGCGAAGCGCAGTGATTGAAACTTCTAATGAAGATTACATTCGCACAGCACGTGCAAAGGGCTTACCTGAAGGCACAATCCTTGGAAAGCACACACTTCGTGCAGCACTCGCTCCGATTGTCACTATGGCGGGCCTCGATTTCGCTGGCTTGCTTGGAGGTGCGATTCTTACCGAATCGGTCTTTAATCTTCCAGGTTTAGGTCGTCTTGCAATCGGTGCCGTCATTGAATATGACCTACCAATTATCGTTGCAACAACTTTGCTTGCAGCAACTATTGTGGTTGTAATGAACCTCATCGTTGATATTGCATATGCATTTATTGATCCGAGAGTGCGAGTCGCATGACGCTTCTAGAAGTAAAGAATCTCAGCGTCGGTTTTCCAACTCCCGATGGAATCGTGCACGCAGTTAATGACATCTCATTCTCTGTAAACCCTGGTGAAACTCTTGCAATCGTGGGCGAATCTGGTTCTGGAAAGACTGTTACCAACCTAGCCTTGATGGGTCTCCTAAATACCCACACCGCGCAGATTTCGGGAACAGCAAAGTTTCAATCGCATACCGGCGAGATGGATCTTCTAGGTATCGATCCAAACGAGCTACAGAAGTACCGTGGTCGCGACATCTCAATGATCTTCCAAGATCCAATGTCTTCGCTGCACCCATACTTCTCAATCGGTGACCAAATCATTGAGGCACACCAAGTTCATAATGAAGTCGACCCCGAGGTCAGTCGCGAGCGTGCAATCGAACTTCTTGGTTTAGTTGGAATTCCAGATCCAGCATCACGCGTCGATTCATTCCCGCATCAATTCTCGGGTGGAATGCGCCAGCGTGTGATGATTGCTATGGCTCTGGTAAATAATCCTTCACTGCTTATTGCCGACGAGCCAACAACAGCGCTCGATGTCACCGTTCAGGCACAAATTCTTGCTCTGCTCAAAGAGCTGCAGAGTGAATTCAAGATGGCAATTATTCTGATTACACACGATCTCGGTGTAGTTGCAGGAGCCGCAGATCGCGTCAATGTTATGTATGCAGGTCGCATCGTTGAAAGCGCCAATGTCTTTGACCTTTATGCAAAGCCATCGATGCCGTACACACAGGGGCTTCTCGATTCGATTCCACGCCTAGATCGTCCGCATACTGACCGCTTATCTGCGATTCCAGGACAGCCTCCTTCAATGATTTCACTGCCGCAGGGATGCTCTTTTGCGCCACGTTGTTCACGTATCAGTGAAGTACCTGGCAACAAGTGCCTTACAACGCTTCCTGAGCTAACAACTCGTACAGATGGCCATCTGGCTCGCTGCTTTATCGGTGAAGGGAAGGGCGCATAAATGTCTACGCCAATTCTTGAAGTAACAGATTTAACTAAGTTCTTCCCAATTCAATCTCAAGGAATCTTCTCGAAAGTTAAGGGCGATAACAAGGCCGTCAACGGGATCTCATTTACTCTCAATGCAGGTGAGACTCTCGGCCTAGTTGGCGAATCTGGCTGCGGAAAATCAACTGCTGGCAGAACGATCTTGAAGCTCTACGAGCCAACATCAGGCACAATTAAATTTGAAGGCGAAGATATAACAAAGCTTTCCCCATCGAAGATGAAGCCTTTCCGCACTCAGATGCAGATGATCTTCCAGGACCCGTATTCATCCCTGAACCCACGCCACACAATCGGCTCAATCATCGCAGCCTCTTATGAGATTCAGAAGATCACTCCTGATCAAGGAGTAAAGCGTGCAGTGCAAGAGCTGATGGAGCGCGTAGGTCTTAATCCAGAGCATTACAACCGTTACCCACACGAGTTCTCTGGTGGACAGCGTCAACGAATTGGAATTGCACGCGCACTTGCGCTGAAGCCAAAATTTATTGTTTGTGATGAACCTGTTTCCGCACTCGATGTATCTATCCAGGCACAGGTGATCAATCTTCTCGATGATCTACGTGATGATTTCGGACTTTCTTATCTCTTTATTGCCCACGATCTATCTGTTGTTCAACATATTTCTAATCGCGTTGCAGTGATGTATCTCGGAAAGATTATGGAGCTTGCTCCAACAGAAGATCTCTACAAGAGCCCACATCACCCATATACAAAGGCTCTGCTCTCTGCGATTCCGCTTCCAGATCCAATTCTGGAACGTAAGCGCGAACAAATCATTCTAAGCGGCGATATTCCAAACCCAGTTAATCCTCCAACTGGATGTGTCTTTAATACTCGATGCTGGAAGGCACAAGATAAGTGCCGAACAACTGAGCCAGCTTTGGTGCAGATTGGTGCATCACACGTAGCTTGTCACTTCCCAGATTAATTGCCGAATTAAAGAGAGACTTTAACGCTCTTACCTGTGCGCGCTGATTCGTGCGCTGCATCAGCCAAGATTAACGCTGCCCGACCATCATCATAGGTTGAACCAAGGTTCTTTCCTTCAGAGATTCCCTGAATAAAGAGCGCAAGTTCATTGCGATATGCAGCTGCGTATCGTTCTAGGAAGAAGTCCATGTAGGGCTCTCCGGCACTAGATGCATCCTTTGAGAAGAGCTCCACAGTTGTATCGGTGAGGTTCTTAATCTGGAGCATTCCCTTATCGCCGAAGACTTCAATGCGCTGGTCGTAACCATAAGCAGAGTGACGTGAGTTAATGATTGTGACTATCTCGTTATTTGCACCCTTAAGTACAACGCTGACATTGTCGAAATCGTTCTCTTCCTTGATGTAATCGCAGAAGCTGTTGGCACCCGTTGCTGAGACTTCGACGATATTTGGAACGAAGTAACGCGCCATATCAAAGTCATGGATTGTCATATCTCTAAAGATTCCACCCGAGATAGCGATGTAAGCCTGCGGTGCAGGACCTGGGTCGCGGCTGGTGATTACAACTTGCTCGACCTTGCCGATTTCGCCCTTTTCAACGCGAGCCTTAACTGCCTTAAATTGTGGATCCTGTCTGCGATTAAAGCCGATAGTGACATTAGTCTTTGCGGAGTTTGCGGCATCGCGAAGTGAATCAACATTCTTAATATCTAAATCAATTGGCTTTTCGCAGAGAGCATGGACACCTGCCTTGATCGCGGTAGCAAGAAGTGGCACGTGAGTGGGAGTAGGGGAGCCGATGATTACCGCATCGATTTCACCTGAGTTGATTACCGCTTCCGGATCATTTGAAACTTTTCCGCCAAAGGCTGCTGCAACTTTTTCAGCTGACTCAGTAAATGGATCGACAATATAGACTAGTTCTGCGTTGGGATTGTCAAAGACGCTTCCCGCGTGAACGTATCCGATGCGACCTGCGCCAATAATTGCAAAACGAAGCTTCTTAGACATGTGCGAAATCCTATCTCTACCTAGAGTCTTATTTTGTAATGGTTCCGATTTGTTCAACGATTTTGAGCGACGTTTCAATATTGGCAAGTGAATCTTTATGAGAGTAGAGAGGAGCTTCCAGTAAGCCCTGCTCGACGTATTGAGCAAAGGCATGAACTTGGTGGATGAGACCTAAGTGCTGAGGCATTCCGAGATCATCTACCCATGTTGCAAGGGCATCATCCAAGCCATTTCCGTGAAGTGTTATTGAAGTAGGTGTAAACCAAGGGGTTCCGAAGGAGATGCTCCCCTTTGAACCGGATACTGCGCCCCAGATTGGAAGGGATGTTCGTGCTGAAAGCACGAAGTTAGAGCGAGCACCGCTAGCAAAGCGCATAAATGCATGAGTCTCTTCATCAATCTTATTTGGGTGCAATTTTCCAAAGGCATGAATCTCGTTTGGATCACCCAAAAACTCCTGCGAGAAGGCGATCGGATAGATACCCATATCGATAATTGGATTTCCACCACCGAGTGTAAAGAGGCGCGGTACGCCAAGGTTTGCTTGGCAGAAGTTAGAGATAACAAGGTCGATATCGCCGAGTGTTCCATCTGCAACCAATTGACGAGCGATATCCATCTGAGGCAAGAAGCGAGTCCACATAGCTTCAACTGCGAGAACTTTCTTCGCCTTTGCTGCTGCGTAGATTTCTTCCGCTTCGCCTAAATCCATTGTAATTGGCTTCTCAATCAGTACGTGCTTTCCTGCATTAATAGCAATCAGTGCGACTTCAAGACGGTCAGATGGCAGAGTTGCAATGTAAATTGCATCGATATCCTCGCGTGCCGCAAGTTCTTCATACGAGTCATGGGCTGACTCCATATTCCAGGTCTTAGCGAATGCTTCTGCCTTACCCGGAGTGCGAGATGCGATAGCAACAAACTTCTGGTTGGAGTTCTTCTGTGCAGTCTTGACCATCGCTTCTGCAATCCAACCAGCACCGAATATTCCCCAACGAAGTGGCTTGGATTCTTCTGGCTTAAAGATATGTGGCTTTGGAAGCGTGGTCATCTCTATCTACCTTCTACTTTGGGGATTATTTATCTGGATTAGGAACAGTGACATCTCGGACTAAGACTTCAAGATCATTGACCGATTGCAAGAAGCCTCGCAAGGTGCGAAGCGTTGCACCGAAGTTGGTGAACTCTTCAACCTTAAGTCCGTCGACGTCATACATCTTTCTAAACTCTGGAACATGAGTCAATAGTGGTTCCAGTATGCGGTTCTCAATCGGTTCGTTGACGCTATTGAGATTTGGCTTGATTCCTGACTTATTGATGCGAACCTGCCATGCATATGGGGGAGAGATAACTGAATCTCCACCAATGATTTCGCTCCAGTGCATGTGATTGCGGAAGGCGGCAGATAACAAACGAGTGCGGTATCCGCGCTCTTCGTAAATCTTATGAGCATGTCTAAAGACAGCTACTCCCGCCCACTCCATGACACCTGGATCGATTGTTGCGCCGCTCTTTTCAGCTGAAACCTTTACCCAGTCATCAACGCGGCCAACCATGATTGTGCAGACGGGGCCCATCTGAGAGATATCAAGTCCTTCTGCTTCACGGCGCTTGAGTCCGCGTTCAATAGCTTCAGCAACTGCAATTGTCTGTGCAACCGAAAATGAAACGGTCGCGTTGAGGCTGACACCTTGATAGGTGGCTTCTTCAAAGGCTGCGATTGCTTCAGTTGTTACTGGAATCTTTACGATGATGTTCTTGGCAAGCTTAGAGAATTCAACTGCTTGATCAGTTAACGATTTAGCACTTCTGAAGTTACGTGGGTCTGTTTGAATTGAAAGGCGACCATTGCGGCCGTTGTACTTTTCAAATTCACCTTCAAAGAGCTTTGCAGCGTTGACCGAAAGTTCCTTCACCATCGCCCAGCCGATTGCATCTTCAGTTGCATCAGGGTGAGCCTTTGCATAATCCTTGATGCGAGCATTCCAGTGATCTTTATCTGCCTTGAGCGCGCTGAGTGCAATCACTGGATTACATGTTGCACCAACGATGCCCCAAGTAAGTGCATCTGTGAGCTCTTTCGGATCTGCAGAGTCATTCCAGAGAACGGTCTTTGAGTTCTCCTTCATATAGAGAAATGGTGATGTAGTCATCGTCGCCTTTACTTAACTCGTGCTGCGCGAGTCGCAGCCAAAATGTGTTCGCGGGTGCGCTGTGCAATTGGGAATGGCATATCCACTGGGCAGCCATACATATCTTGTTCGATGATTGCAAAGATTTCAGGATTGATTTCCAGTGCACGCTCGATAATCGGTGCAAATTTTGGAACCCCTTCGAATCCTGGCTCGGTCATAACGCCCTTTGAAACCGCATCCACGAATGGAAGATCGTTCTTCAACGTATCAGCCAAGATATCTGGATGCACCTGCTTCAAGTGAAGGTAGCCGATGCGCTCTGGGTAAGCGTTCATCATCTTGATGTTATCGCCTAGGTAATATGCAAAGTGGCCAGTATCGAGACAGAGGTTTGTGTACTTCTTATCTGTCTCTTGCAACAAACGTTCGACCTCTTGATATGTACCAATATGGCTATCGGCATGTGAGTGGAACTGCTGATGAATTCCAAACTCTTCTAGAAGTGCCTTTCCAAGCTTGTCGTGGCCTGCAGCAAGGCGCTTCCACTGTTCATTAGTCAGTGTGCGAGATTCGCGAGCTTGTCCTGTCTTGTCATCGCGCCATAGATCAGGAATAACAACGAGATGTTCTACGCCGAGTTTTGAAACAAGGGTTGCAACAGCAAGTGCTTGATCCCATGCGCGTTGCCATTGGCTTTCGTCCTCTTTGTGGAAACCGGTGAAGACAGTTCCTGCAGTCATCTTAAGATTGCGCTTACCAAGTTCATCTTCCAACTGCTTTGGATCAGTTGGTAGATATCCGTATGGTCCAAGTTCAATCCAGTGATAACCAGCTTCTACAGCTTCATCGAGAAAGCGATCCCAAGGGACTTGATGTGGTTCATTTGGAAACCAGACTCCCCAAGAGTCAGGAGCAGTTCCTACGCGGATCTGTGCTGTCATTATTCTCCCCTATTCGCGATCTTTCGAACCATTGCCAAGCAATGGACGCTGAAGCTTGATTGCTTCCTGGTAGTTCTTATATGCATCTTGCGTACTTTTAAGTGTTGAAATTGGAGCGATAGGTACATCCCACCAACCTTCACCGCTAGGTGAGTAAATAAGTGGATCACTATTGATATGAATCAAAGTCGCTTTATCTGAGGCCTTTGCCTTCTTGACCGCTACATGAAGGCTGGCGATTGCATCTGCGCTCTGATCGATGCGGATGACATCAATTCCAAGGCTCTCTGCATTAGTTGCTAGATCAACGGGCAAAATATCGCCCTTCTCAAAGTTATTTCCCTTTTCATCGTGGTAACGATATTTAGTTCCAAATCTTTCAGAGCCGATTGTTTCCGATAGATGGCCGATTGATGCGTAGCCATGGTTTTGAATGAGAACGATAATCAACTTAATTCCCTCTGCTACTGCAGAGACAATCTCGGTATGCATCATGAGATATGAACCATCTCCGACCATGACAACAGGGGTAGCGCCAGCACGCGCAGCGCCAATGCCACCTGCAATCTCATAACCCATGCAGCTAAATGCATATTCGACGTGATAGCCAAGTGGCGAGCGAACACGCCACAACTTATGAAGATCTCCTGGCAGAGATCCTGCTGCACAGATAACGGTGTCATTGGCATCTGTTGCAGATTGCACTGCGTGGATGATCTCTGTCTGACTTGGCAGCGCACGCTTCTGGTCAATAAATGCAGTATCTACAGTGGAATCCCACTCCTTCTTCTGTTGTGCCGCATTTGCTGCATGTTCAGCAGAGACGCTGTACCCCTTCAGTTCTTCATGTAATTCAGCGATTGCAACGCGTGCATCGGCGACAACTGGGGTAGCGCTACCGTGCTTAAAGGCATCAAAAGATGCGATATTGATATTGATGAATTTAACATCTGAATTCTGGAATGCAGAACGGCTCGCAGTTGTGAAGTCGCTGTAGCGAGTTCCAATTCCGATAATGAGATCTGCATCTTTTGCTAAGCGGTTCGCACCTGTTGTGCCTGTCGTACCAACTGCGCCTTGGCATTGTGGGTGATCCCAATTAAGTGAACCAACGCCCGCTTGTGATGTTGCAACTGGAATACCTGTGGCGCGAACAAAGGCATTAAGTACATCGTGTGCATCAGAGTAAATGACTCCACCGCCGGCAATGATCATTGGTCGCTTTGCTGCGCGGATCTGGCGAGCGACTTCCTTCATTAGCCCTTCATCTGGGCGCGGGCGACGGATATGCCATTCGCGATCTGCCAGGAATTCTTCAGGGACTTCAATAACTTCTGTCTGCACATCTTCAGGAAGCGCAATAGTTACTGCGCCAGTTTCGACAGGATCGGTCAATACGCGCATCGCACCTAAGAGCGCAGAGAAGAGTTGCTCTGGGCGTTGAACGCGATCAAAGTATCGGGACAGCGGCTTAAATGCATCGTTGACTGAAAGTGATGCATCGTGCGGAGCTTCAAGTTGCTGCAAGACTGGATCAGATGCGCGATTTGCGAAGGTATCTGATGGAAAGAGGAGAACTGGCAATCTATTTGTCGTTGCAACTGCAGCTCCGGTGAGCATATTTGTCGCACCTGGACCCACGGAAGCTGCACAAGCAAGTGTTGCTCTGCGTCGCTTGATGCGCGCAAATGCTGTTGCTTCATGGACCATCGCTTGTTCATTACGCGCTTGGTAGTACGGCATCAGAGATGGTTCATCTACAGAGAATTGCTTGAGTGCTTGACCGAGACCTGCAACATTTCCATGTCCAAAGATTCCGAAGATTCCTTGCACAGTGCGTTCGCGATAATCGCCATCGACTGTGTATTGGTGCGCCAAGAATTCAACGATTGCTTGGCTTACAGTCATTTTGCGCGTTGCCATCTTGATCTCTCTCTATTCTCCGTAGGGCAATCTTGGGTCAGCAACTTGACTTTGCCAAGCTTGGCGAATCCATGCATGGTTAGGATGATCTGTCGCATTCCATGCGCGCTCCGGATCTGGTCCCGCCATCACATTGAAGAAGTAGAGGTCGTATCCAGGACCAGCTGCTGCAGGACCATGCCAACCATAAGGAACGAGAGCGATATCGCCAGAGTGAATCTCGGCTGCAACATCGTATTCACGGTCATCTGCAGAGAATCCTCGGAAATATCCAAATGGATTTGTTTCGCCGCTGACATTTGCACTTCTGGTCACTGCTGATTCAAAGTAGTAAATCTCTTCAAGGTTTGATTCCTTACCTGGAATGTATTGGTCGTGCTTATGTGAAGGGGCACCTGACCAGTTGCCGGCAGGGACAATTACTTCGCAGACAATTAAGCGATCTGCATCGAGAGAATCTGGCATTCCAAAGTTATGAACTTGTCGGGTCTCATGTCCCGCACCACGAATTTGAACTGGCACATCTTCTTTACGAGTGAACTTTGCGGCTTTCCGATTCTTAGCTGGTGATTCTCCAACTGCGATCCGCGCATTTCCTGTGATGGTGGCAGAAGTATTTATTGGCAGATAGAGAACATCCGCCGCACCATGAAATACCGATGTGCGTCCGCGAAGGTTCTGTTCTGCTGCACCACTACCTTCGCTCTGGTACTGAACCAAGACTTCAGGTCCTTCAAGGATAAAGATGACGCGTTCATTGTTATCTGCAGGAAGTTCTAGCGATTGCGCCGTACTGACTTCACCGATTCGGATACCTGTGTATGCCCATGGCTTTGAAGGGGGATTAGCTGCATCGACGCGTGCGCTCCAGGCGCCAGATGCGAGCTCGCCATCCTTATAAATCCATTGGGTAGTCATATTTATATCTGATTAATTCTGTGGGAAACCTAAGTTGATTCCGCCATGACTTGGATCCAACCAACGTGAAGTAATTGCCTTGCCGCGAGTAAAGAAGTGAACGCCTTCCATGCCGTGCGCCTTGGTATCGCCGAAGAGTGAGTTCTTCCATCCACCAAATGAGTAATAAGCAACAGGTACTGGGATTGGAACGTTGATTCCGATCATTCCAACTTCAACTTCATTCTGGAAGCGACGAGCTGCGCCTCCATCGTTTGTGAAGATTGCAGTTCCATTTCCAAATGCGCCACCGTTAATGAGTGCAACACCTTCGTCGTAACTTTTCACGCGAACGATGGAGAGAACTGGTCCGAAAATCTCTTCGGTGTAGACCTTTGATGATGTTGGAACCTTGTCGATAAGAGTTGGTCCAAGCCAGAACCCACCAGCTTCACCATTTACCTGTGGGTTGCGACCATCGACTACGACCTTCGCACCATCTTTTTCTGCAATATCAATATATGAAGCAACCTTGTCGCGGTGTTCGCGAGTTACCAGAGGTCCCATATCGCAGCCCCGACGGCCGTCACCGGTGACCAACTTGCTCATGCGAGAGACAATCTTCTCGATGAGTTGATCTGCAACTGGTTCAACAGCGACAACAACCGAGATTGCCATGCAACGTTCTCCGGCGCTTCCAAAGCCTGCATTGATTGCAGAATCTGCAACGAGTTCGAGATCTGCATCAGGCAGAACGAGCATGTGGTTCTTTGCACCACCAAGTGCCTGAACGCGCTTTCCATGCTTTGAAGAGTTCTCGTAAATATATTTAGCAATAGGTGTGGAGCCTACGAATGAGATTGATTGAACATCTGGGCTCTCAATCAACCCATCGACAGATTCTTTATCTCCGTTAAGTACGTTGAAAACGCCATCAGGTAGGCCGGCATCTTTCCAGAGCTGTGCAATCCACATCGATGCAGAAGGATCTTTCTCGGATGGCTTCATAACAACGGTATTTCCTGCTGCGATTGCAATTGGGAAGAACCACATCGGAACCATTGCCGGAAAGTTAAACGGGCTAATGATTCCGACCACGCCTAATGGTTGACGAGTCGAGTAAACATCAACACCTGTCGATACATTCTCTGAGTAATAACCTTTGAGAAGATGGGGAATCCCTACTGCGAATTCAACAACTTCCTGGCCACGAGTAATTTCACCGAGGGCGTCAGAGAGAACCTTGCCGTGTTCGCTTGTAATAATTTCGGCGAGCTCGCCTTTACGGGCATTGAGCAGTTCGCGGAAAGAGAAGATGATTTGCTGGCGCTTAGCAAGAGATGTATCGCGCCAAGCAGGAAATGCATCGCTTGCCGCCTTAATTGCGAGAGCAATCTCTTCTTGATTTGCGAGAGCGACCTTCTTAGTTTCGACGCCAAGCGCTGGGTCGTAAACCGGAAATGTTCTACCTGATTTGCTGACGTATTCGGACCCATTGATCCAGTGGTTGACCACGCTGCTCATCAAAATCCCCCAGTAGCTAGAAGGCGATAATAGAGCGATTTAATCTCAATTGAAACCCAGTTTGAGCGCTTCGCGCACTGCCACCTTATCCAACTCAGGATGCTCCTTCAGAAACTTCTTAACTTCCAGATTATTGACTCTCGATAAATCTCGGAGGGCCCAGCCAATCGCCTTCGCGATAAAGAATTCAGATTGATTTGAGTGGTAGTCGAGAATTTCAAGAAGAAGAGGAATATCAATCTCACTCTTTCGTCCGCGTTGATGTTGAATCGCTGCTCGGTTGAGCCAGATATTTGAACTCTTACTCCACTTTCGCATTAGTGTCACTGATGGATACTGGAGAGTAAGTGGTGAGACGGCCGCACTGCCAAGGAGATCTACGGTGTCCCACCAAGATTTATGGGAGATAAGAAACTCAACATGGTCTGCGAGAAAATTCTTATCTGCGCAATCAATAAATATTTCAATCAGATCGCAAGCTAAGTAATGAAATTCACGCTCTGGCAACTTCCAGAGAGCCCGTGCAGTCTGACCTAGTTCTTCAGAAGTTGGCCGCGGAAGTTTCTTCGCTAGCTGCTTTGCAACCTTCCGTCTTTCAGGAGCTTTAATCCCAATAAAGGGTGCGATGCCCTTCATATATGCCTGAGCCCCAAAGGCAACCTTCGAATCTCCAAGAGGCGGCAGGCGATCTTGCAATTCTGCTAGGACAACTCGCTTAAAGGCTGACACAGGCCCAGTTTATGTTGAAATGAAAATTCAAATACAGTAGCCTCAGCGCTAATTAAGGGGAGTACCTAGATACAGCTACCTCGTCAATACGGTGTAAAAACCCGGGGCGCTGGCCGAGATAACGTCGGTTAGGAAGACCTTGACCACGTTCATCACATACGAGTCAAGGAGTCTTTATTCATGGATGTTTCATTAACAATCTGGGCTGTCACAGTTGGTGTCATTCTTCTACTAATTGTCGTAGATCTACTCACCGTAAGTTCCAAGCCTCACGAAGTTATGTTTAAAGAGGCGATGGGATGGTCCCTCTTCTATATAGGTATCGCAATCGCCTTCGGAATTTGGGTTTGGCAGGTTTATGGCTCAATTTTTGGTACCGAATACTTCGCAGCTTACTTAGTAGAGAAATCGCTCTCGGTCGATAACCTCTTTGTATTCGTCATCATTCTTGCCCAATTTGCAGTACCGAGTATTTATCACCAGAGAGTTCTTCTGATCGGTGTGATTCTCGCACTTGTACTACGTGCAATCTTTATCGCGGTCGGCGCAGCGGCACTAGCTGCCTTTAGCTTTACATTTGTAATCTTCGGAGCAATCCTCATCTGGACTGGCATCGGGCTCTTTAAGCACTGGGATGAAGATCCAGAACCAAACGACAATGCAATGGTGAAGTTCATCAGAGGAAAGATTCGTATGGTCGATGACTTCCATGGTTCAAAATTGTTTATCAAGCTAGATGGGATTCGCTATGCGACCCCAATGTTCTTGGTCATGATTGCCATCGGTTCTACTGATCTACTCTTTGCTCTCGACTCAATTCCAGCGACATTCGGTGTGACTTCAGAGCCGTTCCTCGTCTTTGCGGCGAACGCATTCGCACTTCTGGGTCTACGTGCGCTCTACTTCCTCGTAAAGGGGCTGCTAGACAGACTTATCTACCTCTCCCTGGGTCTCTCTGTCATTCTGATGTTTATCGGAGTAAAGTTGATAATGACTTTCTTGCACGAACAGTACGACTCAGTTCCAAAGATTCCGACTTCTATCGGACTCGGTGTAATTGCTGCAATTCTTGTAGTCTCAACTGTGGCGAGTTTGATTAAGTCAAAGAAGGATCCTGCTGCACGTGCACACGCAGGAACCATTACGGGAAACGAGAGCGATGAGAAGTAGGTTTGCTGCAACGTGGAAATCGTTGCCAACCCCAATTCGAAGAACAATTGTCTCTGTCATTGGATTTACTCTGATTGCAGTAGGACTCTTGCTCGTAGTTCTGCCTGGACCTTTTACCTTGCCACTCGTAATTCTTGGCCTTCTCGTTCTCGCCCTCGAATTTGCTTGGGCTGACAGGATGCTCGACAAGGTAAAAGCTCAAGGCAAAAAAGTTGACCCACGTAAACTCTTCAAAAAGCACTGATCTCGATCTCATTCTCTTAACTGAGAATGATTGGGCGCGCTATAGAGATATTCGCCTTGCAGCACTTGTGCACGATGAGAGCGCATTCGGTGGAGATTACGATAGCGAGAGCCAATATTCAGAAGCGCAGTGGCGCCAGAAGGCTCAACAATATGTTGGGCTTCTGGCAGCCATTGATGGAAATGACTGCGGCTTTATGACAGTGGAAAATCTCAAAGGTGATTTTGGTGCAACCTGCTGGGTAGGAAGCTGTTGGGTAGACCCCAAATTTCGTCAGCGCGGAGTTCTGCGATCGCTCTTTACCTTTGCGGATTCATACTCCGAAGAACGACATTGGGGCGTTCAAGGCCTAGGGGTTTGGATTGATAACTCCGGCGCCATCGCGGCGTATGAAAATATCGGTTTTGAAAGAATGGGAGAGCCGCAGGAAAGTACGCGCAAACCCGGAATGTATTACCAGAGGATGATTCGGTCAGTTAAATAAGAGGAATTCGATATTGACGCTTGCCCGATTCAAGTGAGTAAGTGTCATATAACTTGCGCGCTGTCGCATTATCTTCATCTGTATTCCAATAAAGACGTGAGCATTTATTGGCAATTGCGAACTCTTTAACGTAATCAATGAGGGCTCTTCCGGCTCCTGTGCCCCGACAGCCCGGATCCACAAAGAGATCTTCTAAATAACAGTGGCCATTTTCAGACCAGGTTGAATTCTGTAAGTTGTAAGTAGTAAAGCCAATAACGTGGCCATCTTGGACAGCGACTGCGCACTTCATATTGAAATCAGGGTCCATGATGCGCGACCAGGTGAGTTCGCTCTGCTGAGAAGTTAACTCAGTTTTGTAGAAATCGAGATAACCCTGCCAGAGCACAAGCCAGCGTTCTTTATCGCTAGCTTGTGCAGGGCGTATTGCAATATTCATGGGAGAGACTCTAGAGCGAGAATGAAGGGTATTCGTCGGTTACGAGGATGATGGCGTATCCGTAGACACGGTTCCAGAACTTCACAGTTCCCAGAACGACATCAAGTGCCCATGCTGGATAGTTTCCAGTTGACCAGGTAATGATCCAAGCGATGAATGTGTAAATAATTGCGATAATTGTGTAGAAAATTCCCACGATTACCAATGGGATTGCCAATAGCCATTTAATGAGTGGAAGACCGCGACTTAACTTCTTTCCACCTTCAGTATCTGGAAGTAGTACTCCGACATTTGGATTGCGCTCTAGTGATGGATAGTCATCGTTAAGAAGCAAAACGTATGCGGTGATGCGGCTTTGAAGCTCCATCATCGAATGGTTGAAGGAGAGGATGTAACTTGGGTAGATCCCGCGGAAAAGTATTGCGAGCACTAGTGGCAGAACGATTAATCCTGTTGTCCAGCCCTGATCCATACCTTGAGTGAAGGAGGCGAGAAATACCACGATTGGGAAGGCAAGGATGCCTCTCCAGAAGACAGTCTTCTTATCTCGGTTGGTGAGTTGAACTTGGATGATTGTCTCTACTTGATTGCTCATAGGTAGATTCTAGGCGAGCGAGATACTCTTTACCTATGAGCAATCGCGAGTATGCAGTAATAACTGGAGCAAGTAGCGGAATAGGTGCTGCTACAGCTCGTTTACTGGCAAAGAATGGTTATTACGTCATCGCAGCAGCACGTCGCACCGATCGACTCGAAGAGCTCGCCAAGGAAGATTCGGCAATTGAAGGTTTTAAGCTAGATGTAACTTCTCAAGCAGATGTTGATTCACTCGTAAAACACCTACAGGGTAAGCCCGTTTCAATACTCATTAACTGTGCAGGTGGAGCTTTCGACTTTGCATCTGTGAACGATTCAGATCCTGAGATTTGGAAGAAGACTTACGATGTCAATGTCGTTGGTTCTGTCCGCATGGTTAAGGCGCTGACACCGCTCATGCAGGAATTTGGACGCGGACATATCGTGATGATTTCTTCTACCGCAGGACATCGCGCCTATGAAAATGGTGGAAGTTATGTTGCAGCTAAATTTGCAGAAACGTCCTTAACTGAAACTCTTCGACTAGAACTCAACGGCCTACCGATTCGTGTGACAGAGATTGCGCCAGGAATGGTGAAGACTGATGAATTCGCTGTTCAGCGTTTCCATGGCGACACCCAGAGAGCTGCAAAGGTCTATGAAGGTGTCACACGACCACTCGTTGCAGAAGATGTTGCTGAAGCGATTCGATGGTCAGTGATGCTTCCAAGTCACTTCAACGTTGATTCGCTAACAATTAGACCGCTAGCGCAAGCAGCACAACATAAGGTCTACCGCCAGCCTCTTTAACTCTCTAAAACAACTCGATACTGAGCAAGAGTTGAATCCGTTGCATATGCGATGCGAACACCAGCTGCGCGAGATGAAGCAAGCCCCTCGATAATCTGTTGAGTAAGAACTTCTCCCGGTGCAACAACTGCAACTCCTGGAGGATATGGCGCAATCAGGTCTGCTGATACGCGACCAAGTGCGGCAGCAGCATCAATCATCTCGGTCTTTGCAAAGTATGCATCGCGCATCGAAATCTTCTTCTGTGGCGTAACTGACCAACTCAGTGCAGTGGCGCTCTCGCGGCGTTGTTCCTGGCGGCGCTTCAGAATAGGAACAAGTACATCGGCAAGATGTGCGAAATCTTCCTTTGAATCTGCAATTGTTCCCAGAAATACAATGGTGTCTCGATCAGCCATCTCAACGCGGATTCCAGCGGCCTGTAGATCTTCCTCGATATCTACGCCCGAAGCACCGAGCTGCTGCACGCGAAGAACAATCTTTGTTGAATCAAAGCGACCAGCCGGAAAATCAGTTGGATAAAGGAATATTGGAAGCGCAAACTCTGCCTGGACGCTCTCTTTAAATGCATGGATGTTCTCAAGGAGAGCACCGATTAACTCTTCACCCCGGGTCTGTAGAAGTGCGCGAACTCCATCTATAGATGCCAGCGGAGCACCTGCAGGTGAAGTTGTATGAGTTGTTTCAAAACTTTGTTCAAGTCTTTCTGCACTTAAGAATTCTGTACGTGCAAGTAAAAGCGCAGAGGCGCTATATCCAGGAAGTGCCTTATGGGTACTTGTGATTAAAGCATCTGCACCAAGTTGTATTGCGTGTCTTGGCAGATGGGGATGAAAACCAAAGTGACCACCCCATGCTGCATCGAGAATGACAGGAACTTTTTTCGCATGAGCAGCTTCGATGAGTGTAGGTAAATCAGAGATTGTTCCTAGATAACCAGGCTCTGTAAGCAGTACGGCAATTGGATTCTCAGTGAGCGCTTTTTTAAGTTCTGCAATTCCAATTCCAATTGGAACTCCTGTTGCGCCATCAATCTCAGGCGACATCCAGATTGGTTCAAGCCCTGCGAGAACAAGAGCACTAAGAACAGATCTATGTGCTGTGCGAGAAACGGCAACTTTATCTCCGGGCTTTCCTAGAGCGAAGATGATTGCTTGGTTTGCATGTGTAGACCCACCAGTTGAAAAGCGTGCGTAATCAGCGCCCCATAACTTTGCTGCCAAACCTTCTGCTGCTCTGAGAGTCTGATTGGTTAACTTGATTTCATCGAGACCGCCGTAGAGAGGCGTATCAGAATCAACGACGGCTCCAAGCCCAGCATCGAGCGCAGATGTCTTCTGCTTATGTCCTGGAATAGTGAAAGGAGTTCGAGCGCTCTCAAAGTAAGAGAGGTAGGCATCCAATAAAGGCGCCGATTTGCGAAGTTCGCTCATGTGGCAAGCCTAACTTGTAGCAAGGCATGGTTGGGCTCGCACTCAGAAATGATGGCCTTAGAATTGAGCCATGACATCAAAGGATTCTCTCCCACAATCACGCCACTTGGCCACTGAAATTCCAGGGCCTAAATCAACTGCAGCTATGCAGCGACGTAAAGAGGCTGTTTCTGGGGGACTAGGAACTGCGATGCCGGTGATTGTTTCACGCGCCCAAGATGCAATTATTGAAGATATCGACGGAAACCGAATCATCGATCTCGGTGCAGGTATTGGTGTAGTTACTGTTGGAAACTCAGCGCCTCGCGTTGTGAAAGCAGTACAAGATGCTGTTGCCACATTTACACATACAAACTTCACCACAGTGCCATACATGGGTTACATCGAAGTATGCGAAGCGCTCAATCGCTTAACCCCAGGAAACTTTAAGAAGAAGTCGATTCTGCAGAACTCTGGTGCCGAAGCTGTTGAAAATGCAATCAAGATTGCTCGTCATTACACAAAGCGCCCTGCAGTCGTTGTATTTGAACATGCTTATCACGGCCGAACAAACCTTACGATGGCGCTGACTGCAAAGAACATTCCATACAAGGAAGGCTTCGGCCCCTTTGCAAATGAGATCTATCGCATGCCGATGCCATATCCGTACCGCTGGCTAGGAAACCCAGAGACCATCACAGAAGATGCGCTGAATATGGTTATTCATAAGATTGAGAAAGAGATTGGCGCACATAACGTGGCTGCAATCATCATTGAGCCAGTACTTGGCGAAGGTGGATTTATCGTTCCCCCAACTGGATTTATGCCTGGACTTCAGAAGTTTGCAACTGAAAATAAGATTGTCTTTATTGCAGATGAGGTTCAATCAGGATTTGCGCGTACAGGCAAGATGTTTGCTGTTGAACACGAAAATATGGAGCCAGACATGATTGTCTCTGCAAAGGGAATTGCCGGTGGCCTTCCACTTGCTGCTGTCACTGCTCGTGCAGAGATTATGGACTCATCACATGTCGGTGGCCTTGGTGGCACCTACGGTGGAAACCCAATCGCATGCGCTGCAGCACTTGCTGTTATTGAAACAATTCAAGAAGAGAAGTTAGTCGAGCGCGCAGAACACATCGGCAAGATTCTCTTCCAAGAGCTGAATGCACTTAAAGCTAAATACCCAATCATCGGCGAAGTTCGTGGTCGCGGTGCAATGGTTGCCATCGAATTGGTTCACGCAGGTACAAAGGATCCAAATCCAGAAGCGATGGCAAAGGTCATTAAGTATTGCCAGAGCAAGGGTGTACTGATTTTGACTGCCGGCACATATGGAAACGTCATCCGTTTCTTGCCACCTGTGGTCATCACTGATGAACTTCTGAAGGATGCCCTCGGTGTTCTTGCAGAAGGATTCGCAGCGCTCTAAGGGGATATCACCAACCTTTCTCACCCCTACTAGGGTGATTTTGCCTTCCCAATAACCCCATTTAGCCTCACCCTTAGCGCATGGCAGCTAATCAAATCACCCAAAAGGGCGCAGGTGAGGTGAGACCGGCCTTTGATATCACTTCGGGCATCACCCTTTCGCGCTCAATGGTTCCAACGCTGGCACCGAACTTTATTTCCAGAAAACGTCTCTTTCCATTGCTCACTCATTCGGCGCCAAGCACAACAGTTGTAATTGCACCAGCCGGATATGGAAAGACATCTCTCGTTGCTGAATGGGCGAACCAATCGGCCGATCCTGTCATCTGGATAACAATTACTAATAGTGATTCCGTAAATGAAATGTCTGCTCTCTTGATTCAAGCAACCCGAAATGTTGTTCCAGGATTTGCTCCCTGGTTTGAGAGAGATCAACTTGTGCGACCAACAGAAGTAGTCCGTCGATGGGGAAATGAACTCCTTGAGACTGGAAAGAACTTCATCTTCGTGATTGACAATCTGCGTAGCCAATCAACGGGTGATGTTGATATTGCAGAGAGATTAGTTGAGCAGTTTCCATCAAATATAAGTTTTGTTGCGATTCGACGCGACCCTCTTGAGAGCATGTATCAGGCATTTACTGCTAGAGGGCCACTTCACATTATTGGCTTAAATGAGTTGAGATTTATCGAAGAAGAAGTTAAGTCACTCGCCTTGTCACAAAAAATAGATTTTAACGATGATGAAATACAACGATCTCTTTTGGGCGCAGTGGGATGGCCCGCAGCAGTGGCAATTCTCGTTCGCCACATTGAGAAGACTAATTCCGCTGTCGATTTTGCAAAGTTGCTTGCTACGCACACCGAACCTCTTCGCGCGCTTGCGCTAACTATTCTGGATTCGACCGATTGTGAAGTAAAGAAGATAGCCACAAAACTCTCTGCAGTGCCAGAATTCAGCCAGGAAGTTGCCCAAGTGATTTTGGGCGATGAATATGACCCCAACCTCATTAATGAGATTGCTCTTGAAGGTAATTTCTTTGGGCAGACGAGTGATCCAGAGCAGACTTATTCATTTACCCGACTCATGCGAGAAATATTTATGCTCGAGCTAGGTAAGGAGCCTGAGGTGAAGAGAGAGATCCACAAGCGGCTATGCAATTTTTATGAACATCACAATCAGCCAAACCTCGCTCTTGAGCATGCATTCTTAGCTGGCGATAGCGAGAAGATAGGTGCCTTATTCCCCAACGCTGCTCGAGTATTGCTTGCAACAGGACAAGGTAATGATTTGGTGCGCTGGGCAGTATTTGCAGGAGACAACTCGCAGGTCGGCCTCTTGCAACGTGCTACGGTGGAAATTGCTGGCCATTTAGCCTCTCTTGAATATCACACAGTCTTGGCGATGCATGATCAGATGCGCCACGATGCCAATGGAACCGTTATCGAAGGATTTATCAATCAGATTGCGGCAGGAAATAAGGCTTATATTGAGATTGCTCAAGGAAGATTTAGGGAGTTTGAATCTTCGTTTGCACTTGCGATGAAACCAGTTAGTGATCCTCTGATGCTCGGAGTTGAAGAGCAGATTGGCATGTTGCGCCTTGCTGCAATCTCTGCACTCGTCCAAGACGATACAGCGGCGCTCGAAGAATTCTATGAGCAGAGTTTGAGTAAAGCCACTGAAGCTCAGATTGCAACAGGTCACGTTCTGCTAGCTCAAATAAAGGCGATGACCCTCTTGCAAATTGGTGAATATCGACAGGCATTCGAAGCGGCAAATATCGCAACTGCCACGGCCCGCAGAAAGGGTTTTGTTGGAGTTATGGGCCCTCTGCCTTCAATGTTTGTTCAAGCCCGCTGCTTACTTGAATTTTCACGACCAGGTGAAGCATTTGAAATTCTTACTCAAATAAAGAATCTAGCAGAACAGTGGAAGCAGTGGATTTGGTACTTCCTTGCAGATGGATTCTTTGCAAAAGATTTAGTGATGAAAGGCCGGTCAAGCGAAGCGCTAGAACTCATTGATTCTGAAAGAAAGATGGCTGAGAAGATTGTTGGCGGCGAAGAACTTTCGACCATTATTGATCTGAGCGAAATCTTTATCCGTGACTGGGTAGAAGATGATGAGAGATTGGCGATTCTTCTCAACCGTGCTCCAGTTCAGATCTTTACCCGTCAAATGAAGTTTAGGCTCGACTATCGCTTAGGTAAGAAGAGTATCTATGAGGAGAATAAGGAGTTACCTAATCGGACTCCAAAAGAAAGGCTATGGAGACACTTGGTAGAAGCAAGTGAAGTCATAGACCAAGAAAAAGCAGCGATTAAATCGATGAAACTTGTACTCGAGATAGGCGCTGCAAATGGGTTTAAAGAGACCTTGCTTCGACAGGAAGATGCGATGCTCAACCTCATTATTAAGATTGCAGGAGAAAATCCAACCCTCTACCTCGAAGATTTAGCCAATGCCGCCACATTGCGAATTCGAGAGAATCGCGAGCATCAAGAGAAATCAAATTCCTCCCTTACTAAGCGAGAGCTTGAAGTTCTTCGCCACTTGGCGACGGAGCGACCAATTAGTGCAATTGCGGCGACCTTACATATCTCGCAGAACACGATGAAGACTCACCTTAAGAACCTCTATCGAAAGATGGAGGTCGATGGCCGTGCGTCGGCGGTGGAGAAGGCGAAATCTAAGTTCATTTTGTAGCCATGCGATACTTGCCCCATGAGCGATGAATTCGATGAGTTAGTCGGGGATATCGACGATGAGCTCGACCTCACCTTGTATGCCGACTCTGCTGAGTTAGCAGAAGAGGTAACGGTTCAAATCCTCGCCGCAATTGAAAAAGGGCTCAAGCTCAAGAACTCTTTCCATCTCGTTCTTACAGGCGGATCTCTGGGAGTTCAGATTTCAGAAGCACTAGTTAATGAGTTCAATGCCGAAGCTGATTCATTTGTTGGCCTTCATATTTGGTGGAGTGATGAGAGATTTGTGGAAGCCGATAGCGTTGAAAGAAATGCCTTTCCATTCCACGGAACTCTAAAGAATAAAAATATTGTTGTACATGAAGCCCTTGCCAGCGATGTCGCGGCCAATATCGAAGAAGCTGTCTCTGATTATGCACTTGCGCTAGAAAATGTAGATCTAGATTTAAATATCTTAGGCATGGGACCTGATGGCCATGTTGCATCGCTCTTTCCTGGGATCGCCGATATCGATGATCTTCGTTCCATCTTTGCAATTACAGATTCTCCAAAGCCTCCAGCATCGCGAATATCTTTTACGATGAAGCAAATAAATAGCGCGCAAGAAGTATGGATGGTTGCAGCTGGTGAAAGTAAAGCAGTTGCAGTAACAAAAATTATTGAGGGAGATATTTCGATCCCTGCAAGTTATGTCCGAGGAAATTCACACACTCGATTAATCGTTGATACTGAGGCCTTTTTTACTGAGTAATTAAGCATAATTCGAGAGTTAGCCTCAAAATCGTATAGACTACGAGCCTCAGTGTTGAGTGTTTTCAAGCGAATAGGCATTTTTTAGATGACAACGACAAATTTTGGAATGGTCGGCCTTGGCCGTATGGGCGCAAATATTGTTCGCCGCCTAGCTCGCCACAACATCACATCTGCAGTCTTCGATGTCAGCCCAGATGCTGTTAAAACACTCGCTGCAGAAGGCGCAATTGGCGCATCCGATATGGCAGATCTAGCATCAAAGCTTGCAACACCTCGAACAATTTGGATTATGGTCCCGGCATCAGTTACTGATTCAACAATCGCCGCAATGTCTGAGCACCTATCGCCTGGCGACACCATCATTGATGGTGGAAATAGCTATTACAAGAATGACCTCAAGAACGCTGAACTTTTGAAGGCAAAGGGAATCAACTTTGTTGATGTAGGAACTTCTGGTGGTGTCTACGGATTAGAGCGTGGATATTCGCTGATGATTGGTGGAGATAAGGCAGTTGTTGCATCCCTTGATCCAATCTTTAAAGCACTCTGCCCAGGAATCGAATCTGCAGAGCGCACACCAGGTCGCACAGGTGAGCCAGTACAGGCTGAATACGGATACCTGCACTGCGGTCCTGTTGGCTCTGGCCACTTTGTAAAGATGGTCCACAATGGAATTGAGTACGGAATGATGGCGGCCTTCGCTGAAGGTCTTGCAATCTTCGAAGCAGCCGATGAGATGACTCCTGCATACGATTTAGATATTCCAGCAATTACAGAGGTCTGGCGCCGCGGAAGCGTCGTTGCTTCATGGCTACTTGATCTCACAGCGCAAGCGCTCGTTGAATCTTCAGAACTGAAGGAGTATTCATCTGAAGTAAGTGATAGCGGTGAGGGTCGTTGGACAGTACAAGCGGCAATCGAGGCAGGAATTCCTGCGCATGTCTTGAGCGCATCTCTCTATGCACGTTTTGCCTCACGTAACAACGATGAATTCGCTAATCGTGTCCTGAGCGCAATGAGATATAAATTTGGTGGACATAATGAGAAGCCACAAACACCTGGAAATGCGGCTAAGTAATGAAGGCAGATGCTTTAGTTCTATTTGGCGCGACCGGAGATTTAGCAAAGAAGAAGTTATTTCCAGCTCTCTATGATTTAGAAGATCTTGGCGAGCTCGATGTACAGATTTTTGGCGTTGCATCATCTAAGTGGACCCAAGAAGTATTTAAATCGAATGTTGAAGAAGCAGTTCGTACTCGTAAGCCTGATGCAGATGAAGCCGTCCTCGGTAAATTACTGAGTGAAATGCAGCTCATTGTGGGCGATTACGAGGATCCACAAACCTTCGTTGCGCTAGCGGAAGCAATTAAGGACTTTAAGTTGCCGGTCATTTACCTTGCGATTGCACCAGAATATTTCGCAAAGATTACAGAATCACTCGCGCTTGTAGGCATTACCCGCCGCGCACGCGTAGTTGTAGAAAAGCCATTTGGTCGCGATCTCGAGAGCGCAAAGTCTCTCGATGCAGAACTTAAGAAGTTGCTCCCTGAAGAGCAGATCTACCGAATCGATCATTACCTCGGCAAGGAAGCAGTTGAGGACCTCTTGGTATTCCGCTTTGCTAACACCCTCTTTGAGCCAGTTTGGAATCGAAATTACGTCTCCAATATTCAGATAACAATGGCTGAGAACTTCGGAATCGATGGTCGTGGGAAGTTCTACGATGGCGTGGGCGCTACTCGTGACGTTCTGCAGAATCACATTTTGCAGGTATTAACGATGCTGACGATGGAGCCACCTATCGATATGGGCTCTGAGGCAATGCAGAACGAGAAGATCAAAGTTTTATCAGCTATCCGCGATATCAATAAGAACGATGTTGTGCGAGGCCAATTTGAAGGCTACTTAGATGAGAACGGCGTCGCTGAAAATTCAGATACCGAAACCTTCGTTGCGATGAAGTTGTTTATCGATAACTGGCGTTGGGCTGGAGTTCCAATCTACCTTCGTACAGGTAAGAAGATGCCAGAGACTGTTCTCGAAGTTATCGTTGAATTTAAGCAACCGCCACGTGCCCTCTTTGGTAAGTCAGAAGCAAACCAAGTTCGCTTTAGATTAGGCGCGAAAGATGGCGTAGATATCTCACTTCAAGCGAAGAAGCCGGGAACAAAGTTAGTTACCGAGACCGTTGATCTCTCCGTCGAATTCGTTGCAGAGTTCGGCGATCGCCAAGGTCCTTACGAGCGCCTGCTGCGAGCTGCGATGTTGGGCGATCACTTTAGATTTACTCGCATCGATGCTGTGTTGCACTCGTGGCAGATTCTGGAAGATCTCTTGAAGAATCCAAATCCAGTAGTTGTCTATGAGAGCGAGAGTTGGGGACCTAGTGAAGCTCAAGATTTGGTACCGGGCGGATGGGCACCAGTGGGAAGCGAAGCTGAGACCTTAAAGGGACTCCACCTTTAATTCTTGACTTTAATCTCGGGCTTGACCTGATTTGTGCTTGTAACGCCCCATAAATTCCTTCTTCATATCCTGGAAGTTTCCATCCAATAGCGCTTGTCGCATCTGATCTACCAGGCGCACGATAAAACGTTCATTGTGAATCGTCGCAAGTGTGCCTGCAACCATCTCTTTAGCGCGGAACAAGTGGCAGAGATATGCGCGTGAGTAATTAGTACATGTGTAGCAATCACATTCATCATCAATGGGGTTGAAGTCGCGGATAAATGGCTGATTAGAGACGTTAAAGCGACCCTCCATCGTATAAACGGCGCTGGTACGAGCAATACGAGAAGCAAGCACGCAGTCGAAGGTATCGACGCCATTTTCAACGCCTACGAAGAGATCTTCTGGTGCGCCAATGCCAAGCAAGTGCTTTGGCTTCTCTTGCGGAAGTGTTGAGTTAACCCATCCAACGATTGTGCCCAATGAATCCTTATCGAGCGCCCCGCCAATTCCAAAGCCATCGAATTCAATTCCAGATGAGTTCATCCCACCAAGATCAGATGCCGCTTTCTTGCGCAGATCCTCGTATTGGGCGCCTTGAATAACACCGAAGAGCGCTTGGTATGGCTTACCTACTCGGGAATCTGTAAGTCGCTTATGTTCATCGAGACAGCGGATTGCCCAATCGTAAGTACGTGACATCGCAAGCTCTTGGTATGGGCGAGTGTTGTGCAAGGTCGTACATTCATCAAATGCAAACATAATGTCGGCGCCGAGCTTATGTTGAATCTGCATCGAAACTTCAGCGGTAAATCGGTGCATCGAACCATCGAGGTGGCTCTTAAATGTCACGCCTTCATCATCGACATGGGCAAGACGCTCTTTATTCTTTGCAATAACTTGATCAGATCGGAAAGTCTGCGCATCCATCGCCAGAACCTTCTTAAAGCCAACGCCTAGTGAGAGAACCTGAAAACCACCACTGTCGGTAAATGTTGGCTTATCCCAATTCATGAATGAACCGAGGCCACCTGCTTCATCTAAAACATCTGGGCCGGGTTGGAGATAGAGGTGATAGGCATTCGAAAGAAGCGCCTGCGCACCTAAATTCTCCATCGCTTCAGGCAGAACAGTCTTAACGGTCGCCTTTGTACCTACAGGGATGAATGCAGGAGTCTGAATATCACCATGGGGCGTTGAGATAGTTCCAACGCGAGCGACCCCTGAATCTGCCGCATGGTTGATAGCAAAAGAGAAGCCCTTTTCGTTATCGGCTTTACTCATGTGCCAATTGTGTCAGAGATATAGACTTACTAAATGCCTCAATTTAAAGTCAAAGATGGTCGCGAACTTGAGATTCTCGATAATGGAATTACATCGGATAAAGCGATCATCTTTCATCACGGCACACCTGGCCATTTCTCTGCCTGGAACGGATGGCTAGAGGAGGCTGCAAACCGCGGAATCCGCGCACTTGCCTATAGCCGCGCTGGATATGGAACAAGTGACCGTAACTTTGGCCGAAGCGTTTTAAGTAATAACTCTGATATTTCACTTCTTCTTGATGGAAAGAACATCGCAAACTTTGTTGCAATTGGTTGGTCTGGTGGAGGCCCACATGCACTGGCAAACGCACTCGATCACCGTAACGTCGGTGTAATCACTCTTGCAGGTGTTGGCGAATACGGCGCACCTGACCTCGATTTCCTTGAAGGAATGGGACCAGAGAATCACGATGAATTTGGCGCAGCGCTTAAGGGCGAAGCCGTTCTTGATGCATGGATGGATGAAAATGCAGGAGCGATGAAGAATGTAACCGGAGCACAAGTGCGCGAAGCATTTGGTGGGCTCATTGGTGATGCTGACAAGGCAGTTATTGAAGGCGAATTTGCAGATCAACTTGCATCTGTAATGCGAAGCTCTATGGCAGTGAGCTTTGATGGATGGATCGATGACGATCTAGCATTCGTGCGCCCTTGGGGATTTAAGTTGAGTGAAATTTCAAAGCCCGTCTTTATCTGGCAAGGCGATGATGACTTTATGGTTCCCCACGCACATTCAAAGTGGCTGGCAGAGCACATTCCAGGTTCGCAGTTGAAGTTTGTGCCAGGCCACGGCCATATCTCGCTAATCGAAAAGTATCGCTCTGAGATTCTCGATCAAGCACAGGCGCTCTTGAAGTAAATGCTCTTTAAGGAATTTACAACTCTTCTCAATCCGCAATCGAGAAAGATTGTCTTTGGCATTTGTCTCAACGCAATAGGCGGGGGAATGACCCTCTCGTTATTACTCGTCTATCTCCACGATATGCGCGGCTTCTCAAATACCTTTGGTGGTCTTCTTCTAGCGTATTCCTCAATCGTCAGCATTGTTGCAAGTACTCCATTGGGTGCACTGGTAGATCGTTTTGGGCCTCGCAAGGTAATCATTCCGGGCTTACTTGCAGCATCTGCTGGTGCATTTTCACTATCGATTGTCGATACACATTTTGAGGCGATTTTGGCTCTAACAGTTATTAACGCAGCGGGCCAAGCAATTTGGCCAACACAGATGGTTATCTTGACCCGGCTTACCCCTGAGAAAGATCGCCAGAAGATATTTGGTTTTAACTTTATGTTGCTCAACCTTGGACTTGGAATTGGTGGCTTAATTTCATCACTTCTGATCAGAGAAGGAGACTTGCGATCATTCCAATTGATGTACTGGATTGATGGCAGCACCTTCCTTCTCTATCTCGCCATTGTTCTGACAATGCGCGGGCCAGCACTGAAGCGCTATGTGAAACAGGAAGATGAGCCAGAGCAGGGTTCCTATCGTGATTTGCTTGCAAATAAACCGCTAGTACTTCTCGGTCTATCGGGAATCATCCTCTTCACCTTTGGCTATGGATCAATTACCGCAGGCGTTCCACTCTTTGCAACGCAGTATCTGGATCTCTCACCTAATTGGCTCGGCATTATTTTTGGAGTAAATACTCTCTCCATTGTTCTCTTTCAACCATTGGTGCTTCGAACCCTGGAGCGCTTCTCTAAATACACTGCCCTTATCTCTATTGCAGTTATCTGGGCGCTCTCGTGGTTATTTGTTGGCCTATCGCCATACCTGCCGCTGATTGCATCGGGCGTTGCAATTTGCGTCAGCCAACTGATCTTCGCTTTCGGCGAGATGGTGCAAGCGCCAACTATCCCTACTCTTGCAAATGAACTTTCGCCAGAACATATTCGCGGGCGCACCAATGCGTGGATGAGCCTTCAATGGAGCGTCTCAGGAGTACTAGGACCGGCTATGACGGGTCTCCTATTTGGTGCCCATCTAGAGATGGTGTGGGTGGCAACAATGTTCTGTGGCAGCTTCATCGCGATACCGCTATTTATTGCTATGAAGAAGTTGGCTGCAGTTAAATAGTTACCAGATACGAACGCGCTCGGCTGGTGCCAGCCAGAGCTCATCTTTATCGGTAACTCCGAAGGCGTCGTAGAACTCCTGGACGTTGCGCACGATTTGATTGCAACGGAATTCATCAGGGGAGTGCGGATCAATTGCGATACGACGACGTACCTCTTCAGGGCGGTTCTTATTGCGCCATGAATGTGCGTATGACAAGAAGAATCGTTGATCACCGGTTAAGCCATCAATTACAGGGCTCTCGGCGCCGTTGAGCGCCAATTTGTATGCCTTATAGGCAATTCCAAGTCCACCTAGGTCACCAATGTTTTCACCTAGCGTGAAGGCGCCATTGACGTGGATATCAGGTGTGCTTTCGGGTGAGAGCGCATCGAATTGATCGACCAATACCTTCGTTAGTGATTCAAACTTGGTGCGATCTTCATCGCTCCACCAGTCGACCATATTTCCATCACCGTCGTATTTAGAACCTTGATCATCAAAGCCGTGGCCAATTTCGTGGCCAATGACTGCGCCAATTCCACCGTAATTGGCTGCGATATCTGCCTCGAGGTCGAAGAATGGTGGCTGCAAGATTGCAGCTGGAAAGACGATCTCATTGGCAAGCGGGTTGTAATAAGCATTAACGGTCTGAGGGGTCATATGCCACTCATCGCGATCGACCGGGGCGCCGATCTTTGCAATCGCGTAGGCGTGATCGAACTCGGCGATGCGCCAAAGATTTCCAATCAGATCGTCAGCTGAAATTTGTAGGGTTGAATAATCACGCCACTTATCTGGGTAGCCAATCTTCGGGGTGAACTTCGTAAGCTTTTCAAGAGCCTTCTTCTTAGTGGTTTCAGACATCCATGGAAGATCGATGATGCTGATGCGATATGCCTCAAGTAGGAAGTCAACGAGGACCTTCATCTCGCTCTTTGCCTTTTCAGGGAAGTACTTCTCGACATAGACCTTGCCGATTGCTTCGCCCAGTGCGCCTTGAGTTACAGAGACGCCGCGCTTCCAGCGATCGCGAATCTGTGGTGTGCCCGAAAGGGTTTTTGCGTAGAACTCGAAGTTCTGCTGAACGATATCGTCGGTCAGGAAGGCTGCGCTCGCAGAGACTAGGTTTAGTTTGAGCCACCCAACCCATGAGTCGCGATGTGCATCAAATTCTGCAAGCATCGCAGAGACAGATGAGAAGTAAGACGGTTCGCAGACCACTACAGACTCAAGAGCCTTAGCCGGCACCTTGGCATGCTCTGCCCAGAGGTCGAATAAGAAGTGTGGGGCAAGGGCTTCTAGCTCTGTGCGGCTGTGCTTGTTGTAGGTCAGGGTCGCATCGCGATCTTTGACCTGATCCCAGTGATGGGTTGCAATCTCAGTTTCAAGCTTCAGGATTTGGTCTGCAATCTTTGCGCCATCTGCAATTCCAACAAGGGCGCACATCTTTGCGACGTGATCCAGGAACGCTGTGCGGATTTCGGCGAATTGTTCTTCGCGGTAGTAGGACTCATCTGGAAGCGATAGGCCGCTCTGTCCCATGTAGAGAATATTTGTATTGGAATCCATCGCATCGGGATAGATCGCAGCCCCAAAGATTCCGCCGATTCCGCGCATCTCAAGGCGCGCCATGACGGTTATGAAATCCTTGAGATTTGTAATGCCATCGATTGCAGCCAAGTCATCGACTATCGGTGAAATTCCGCGGGCCTTGATTGCATCAGTATCCATAAATGATTTGTAGAGGTCGCCAATCTTCTGCGCTTCACCGGTGCCTGTTGAATTCTCGATGATCTCGCGGACGCGGGCCTCTGCCTCGTCGTGCAACTTGCGAAAGATTCCATCGCTCGAGCGATCAGCTGGCATCTCGTACTCAGTAATCCACTTTCCGTTGTAGTGACGGAAGAGGTCATCTTGTGGGCGCACTAATGGGTCCAAGGATGGGATATCGATTCCAGATTTAACTGAGCTCATGAGGTCCATTTCTTCGTCGTATCGCAGGGTGTGAAAAGTAGTTGAAAGTTCAACGTTTTCCATTTCTACCGTACTATTGCCACTATGGCAGGGCAAAACGCTACAACACCTCGCTGGTTAAACCCTGCCGAAATGAAGGCTTGGCGCCGTTACATCATCGCTAGCCGCCGCTTATTGGAAGCACTTGATGCAGATCTCGAGGACCATGAACTCTCGATGGCAGATTACGAAGTCTTGGCTCAGCTCAGCGATGCCCCAGAGCGGAAGATGCGCATGAGTGAATTAGCTGATGTGGCGATGCTTTCAAGGTCTCGCCTTTCTCACCGAATCAAGGTGATGGAGAAGGCTGGTTGGGTAAAGCGCGAGGCATGCCCGGTCGATAAGCGAGGCTACTTTGCTGTTATGACCGCCAAGGGATGGAAGGCGATTGTCGCTGCTGCCCCTGATCATGTTGAAAGCGTTCGCGGTCGATTCCTGGATCACTTAAGTAAAGAAGATCAGAAGGTTTTGTCTGAGATATTTGAACGAGTGACAGATTCATTGAAAGAGAATCCACCAACAGAATAATTTGTTTTATTTGTGACTCTCATTATTGAGAAATAAAAAACCCCGCCAGTTACCTGGCGGGGTTTTTTATAAGAGGTTAAATTACTTAGCCTTCTTAGCAGCCTTCTTGCGGCGCTTCTTTGGAGCAGCTGTTGTAGCTGCAGCCTTCTTGCGACGCTTTGGAGCAGCCTTCTTAGCAGCTGGCTTTGCAGCTGCCTTCTTGCGGCGCTTCTTTGGAGCAGCTGTTGACTTCGCTGCTGCCTTCTTGCGACGCTTTGGAGCAGCCTTCTTAGCTGCTGCCTTCTTACGGCGCTTTGGAGCTGCCTTCTTTGCAGCTGGCTTAGCAGCTGACTTCTTCTTGCGCTTTGGAGCAGCCTTCTTAGCAGCTGCCTTCTTACGGCGCTTTGGTGCTGCTGCCTTTACGGCAGCCTTCTTACGACGCTTTGGTGCTGCTGACTTAGCAGCTGCCTTCTTGCGACGCTTTGGAGCAGTTTTCTTTGCTGCAGCCATGTGTTTATCTCCTAATCGGAAGGGTTCGGATCCGTCACCCAAACCTGTTTCGTGGATAAGTGTGACGGAATTTAGAAAAAAATGCCACTACATAGTGAGATATTTCGCAGTGCGTGTCGCTAATTAGTTTTTATTTTTTTTATGCATTTCGCAATTCTCAAATCCAATTTCGGGAAATATTTCGCCGAAATTTTGGAGAAAATTTGATAAAAATCGGGAAATTTTTCCTTGATATCAAGAATTTTCGAGATTTTTTCTCAAATTTCGCTCTCGAACGGCAAATTCGTTCGTTTCAACGTCGTATTTCCACATTTTCGGCAAGAAAATCGCCAAAATTCCGACCACTACGACACATAAAAGGCCGCCGGAAGTTACTGAGAAGGAAAGTGAAGTAGCAGCTGCCATGGAAGCTGCGCGAAGTTGTCCCGCCAATGGACCTACTGAGTAGGAAAGTAATTCGATTCCTGCAAGTCTTCCGCGCAGTGAATCCGGGATCGTCTGGTTCCAAATATTTCCTCGGAAGAGGGCGCTGACCATGTCAGATGCCCCAGCGATTGTCAGAAAGAGAAGGACGAGGATTAAAGAATTACTGAGACCGGCAGCTGCAATTGCGAGCCCCCAACCCATAGCGGCCAGAATGACGGCGCGACCGTGGAAACGGTAGGTGCGAGTCCATCCAGATGTCAGGGTAACGATGACAGATCCGACTGTGATTGCTGCATAGAAGAGACCAAGGGCCCAGGGAGCATTTAATTCATCCGCCCAGAATGGATAGAGGGCAAGCGGCATTGCAAGTGTCATTGCAGCGAGATCAATAACGTATGTACCGATTAAATCTTGGCGACTAAATGCATATTTCACACCATCAAATAACGCTGCCAGAGATGGCTTTTCGGCCTCTTTCAAGGCAGGCACATTCTTGACCATTGCAAGAAAAACCAACGAAACTAAGAAGGTTGCAATATCTAATCCATAACCAACGGATACAGAGAACGTTGAGAAGATAATTCCGCCGATGGTTGGCCCGATGATCACACCTAACTGCCAACGAAGACTTAAGAGCGCACTAGCTGCCGGAAGATCTTCATGGTTAACGAGTCTTGGCAGAATCGAATCCATACTTGGTCGCTGTAATCCGCTGACCATGGCAAAGAGTCCGGCGACGATGTAGATGACCGAGACCTTTGGCTCCCAGAGCCATGAGTTCGCAAGCAGAATCAAGACTAGAAATAGAGCGGCAGCTTCGGTCGCCCAGACCATCTTCTTTCGATCCACCGAATCTGCAAGGACGCCGCCATAGAGACCGAACACGATCAGCGGAATGATTTCAACCGCGCCCAACAGTCCCACTGCAAGGTAGGAACCGGTCAGCTCTTTGAGTTGGAATGGCATCGCAACGTAGGTGATCATTGATCCCATGTAGGAAATCAGCCCAGCAGTCCAGAGATTTCGGAAATCTGGGTACTTTTTGAGCGGAGTTAGGTCGATCGCGAACTTAGCCACTTCGTTACCTTAGCCATCCTTTTCGGGCAATGGAGAAAAACAGTCCAAAGAATCTGGCTGCCTGCGAAAACATGAGAAGCAACTACACAGTTTTCTCCAGCACCAGTTTCTTTGGACCGGAGTGTGGAATCAATGAAAAGTCTGGGTCTCCGTGGGGAAAGTTCCCGTACGAACTTCCTCGGCGAACTCCTGAGTGGCGGCCAATAGGTCGGCTCGCATATTGCGATAGGCCTTCGCCAACTTGGGTGGCTTTGCAGTAAATCCAGCCATATCTGTCCAGACCAACACCTGTGCATCGCAAGAAGATCCTGCGCCAATTCCGATTGTTGGAACTGAAAGGGCTGACGTAATTCGGGCGGCAAGTTCTGCTGGAACTAATTCGAGAACGATGGCGAATGCTCCTGCTTTTTCAAGGGCGAGCGCCGCTTCCAAAACAGCATCTCCATCGGTACGACCCTGGACTCGGTACCCACCTAGTTGATGAAGTGATTGCGGGGTAAGGCCCAGGTGGCCCATGACGGGAATTCCACACGATGTCAGTTTCTCAACTGTTGCAAGATGTGCGCCCTCAAGTTTGACCGCCATCGCACCGGCTTCTTTAAAGAATCGCGTTGATGTAGCAAGTGCTTGCTCTGGCGAAGATTCATAAGAGCCAAAGGGAAGGTCGGCCACAACCATGGCGCGCTGTGATCCGCGAACAACTGCTCGGGTCAGTGGAATCAATTCATCGACAGTAACGGGGATGGTGTTCTCCTCGCCCAAGAAATTATTTCCGGCGCTATCGCCGACGAGTAGAACGGGGATACCTGCTTCATCGAAAATTGATGCTGTCATCTGCTCGTAGCTTGTGAGCATCGGCCATTTCTCACCGCGCACCTTGGCATCGCGAAGGTCGTTAATGGTGACGCGACGATGGGACGCCCCGCCGTACAGGGTTGTGCTCATATTTATCTCCTGCCTCGAAGCCGCTTGGCGCGGTCCCCGGGTCGACACAAATCGTACTCCCGATACTCTTGAACAATGAAGTTGAGGCTAGCGCTCGCACAGATCAACCCCACGGTCGGTGACCTTGCGGGTAACGCTGGGTTGGTCAAGAGCGCTGCGCTGGATGCGCAGAAAGCCGGCGCACATATTGCGATATTTCCGGAGATGGTTCTCACCGGTTATCCCGTTGAAGATCTCGCCCTTCGTCCCTCATTTCAAGTGGGCAGCAAGGCAGCGATTGCGCAGTTAGCTAAAGAGCTAGCACCAGAGATTGTCTGCATCGTTGGCTACCTAGATCAGGTGGATGGTCAGCCACAGAATATGGTGGCAGTCATCAGTGGCGGCGAAATCAAAGCGCGTTATGCAAAGTGCCACCTACCTAATTACGGCGTCTTCGACGAGTACCGAAATTTCAAGGCAGGCAGTGAGACCTTGGTCGTTCGTATCCACGGCGTCGATGTTGGAATCGCAATCTGCGAAGACCTCTGGATCGATGGCGGAATAACTGCCCAACTAGCTGTGCGAAATCCAGGACTTGTTCTTGTTCCTAATGGCTCACCATTTGAACGTAATAAAGATGATGTGCGCCTTGCCTTGGTTACTAAGCGCGCTCGCGAGGCGAAGGCGCCACTTGCTTATGTAAATATGACCGGGGGACAAGATGACCTTGTCTTTGACGGCGACAGCATTGTGGTCGATCACACCGGCGTAGTCATTGCAAGAGCTCCTCAATTTGAAGATGGCGTGATGGTTGTCGATGTAGATGTCGAAGCGGGAACATCAAAGCCAGATGTTGTTATCTCTGAATCGCCTGTCGCGATTGAGAAGGCCTTGATTCCAGGAATTGCTCATCGCTTAGGTGACGAACAAGAGATCTGGAACGCCATCGTTGTAGGACTTCGCGATTATGTTTCTAAGAATGGATTTAACTCTGTCCTCGTTGGCCTCTCTGGTGGAATCGATTCTGCACTTGTCACAGCCCTTGCCATTGACGCCCTTGGCTCTGACCGAGTCCACGCAGTTGCTATGCCAAGTAAGTATTCGTCAGAGCATTCAATTGCAGATGCCAAAGATTTAGCCGACCGCACCAGCATCGGCTTTCGCGTAGTTGAGATTCAGTCAATGGTCGATGCATTCCGTAAAGAGGTAGAGCTCACCGGTTTAGCTGAAGAAAACTTGCAGGCGCGTGTTCGCGGAACAACTCTGATGGGAATCTCTAACCAAGAGGGCCATCTCGTACTGGCTACCGGAAATAAATCTGAACTTGCCTGCGGATATTCAACTTTATATGGCGATGCCGTCGGTGGTTATGCGCCGATTAAAGATATTTACAAGATCGATGTCTGGGCCCTTTCTAAGTGGCGCAATCAAGCTGCAATTGCAGCGGGGCAGACGCCTCCGATTCCAGAGAACTCAATTACTAAGGCGCCAAGTGCCGAACTTCGCCCAGATCAGAAAGATTCAGATTCTCTTCCCGAGTATGAAATTCTCGATGAGGTCTTAATGGCCTATGTCGATGAAGATATGGGCCACGACGAATTAATCGCTGCCGGCTTCGATAAAGATTTGGTGAAGCGAGTTATCGCAATGGTCGATAAGGCCGAATACAAGCGCCGCCAATATCCGCCTGGTACCAAGGTTTCCAAGCGTGCATTCGGCAAGGATCGCCGCCTGCCAATGACGAGTAAGTGGCGCGAACTCTAGTTTTGTAACATAGCCGTAACTTCGCTTTGGCACGATGGCGCTATGTCCCCACAGTCTGAAAATATGAGTAAGCAGCAAGAGTTCGTTCTTCGCACGATTGAGGAACGCGATATCCGTTTCATCCGCCTCTGGTTTACAGATGTACTTGGATATCTAAAGTCTGTTGCAATTGCACCTGCCGAACTTGAGAATGCCTTTGAAGAGGGAATCGGATTCGATGGTTCTGCCATTGAAGGTTTCGCTCGCCAATCTGAATCAGATATGTTGGCAAAGCCAGATCCTGCGACATTTACTATCTTGCCGTGGCGCGCTGAAGCACAAGGTGCAGCTCGTATGTTCTGCGATATCACTCTGCCCAATGGAGAACCATCTCCTGCAGATCCGCGCAATGTTCTGCGTCGCACTTTAGATAAGGCAGCGAAGATGGGGTACACCTGTTACACCCACCCAGAAATTGAATTCTTCTTATTTAAATCACAGCCTGAAAAAGGCGTTGCACCTGTTCCTGTCGATCAAGGCGGGTACTTCGATCACACACCTGCAGTTGTAGGACACGATTTCCGTCGCCAAGCAATTACTTTGTTAGAGGCGATGGGCGTATCAGTTGAATTTAGCCACCATGAAGGCGCACCTGGTCAGCAGGAAATCGATCTTCGTTATGCAGATGCTTTAAGCACTGCAGATAACATCATGACTTTCCGCCATGTCATTAAAGAGGTTGCACTGAACCAGGGCTTCTACGCATCCTTTATGCCAAAACCATTTACTGAACATCCTGGCTCTGGAATGCACACCCACGTCTCGCTCTTTGAAGGCGAGAAGAATGCTTTCTACGATAAAGATGCAGAGCTCAATCTCTCAACAGTTGGCCGCCAATTTATCGCCGGAATTTTGAAGCACTCAGCAGAGATTACAGCGATTACAAATCAATGGGTCAACTCTTACAAGCGCCTACAAGGCGGGGGAGAAGCTCCATCGATAATCAACTGGGGCCATAACGATCGTGGCGCACTTGTTCGGATTCCTATGTATAAGCCAAATAAAGAGAATTCAACTCGAATCGAATTTCGTTCACCAGATTCTGCATGCAACCCATATCTTGCATATGCAGTCATGCTTGCAGCGGGGCTTAAGGGAATCGAGAAGAAGTATGTCCTCGAACCTTCAACGGATCACCAGTTGCTGCCATCAAATCTTGAAGAAGCGATTCTTGTTATGGAGAAGAGCGAACTTGTAAGGGAGACTCTTGGTGAGCATGTCTTTGAATACTTCCTGCGAAATAAGCGTGCTGAATGGCAGGACTATCGTCGCCAGGTGAGCGCCTACGAATTAGATCGGTATTTACCGGTCCTGTAACCGATTTTTCTGGATTATCACTTGTAGCCTTTATCTATGGCTAAAGAGATCAATACTAAGAAGATTCGTAACTACAACCTCGTTGCAGGGTTCTTCCACCTCGTTCAAATGGTGGCCGTCCTAGTCCTCTCCAATGACTTCACCTTGCCAATTGTGGGTCGCTATATGGCAGGTCCTCCAGGAAGCGTCTTTGCTGAACCTGTCACTCTTCTTGAAGCACCAATTGGAATTACTGTTGCAATCTTCTTAGGTCTTTCAGCTTTCTTCCACTTCGTTGTAGCTAGCCCACAATTCTTCCCTCGCTACACCGCAGGATTGGCCGCACATCGCAACTACTTCCGCTGGGTTGAATACTCAATTAGCTCATCAGTAATGATTGTTCTGATTGCACTCATTACTGGCGTCTCTGATGTTGTTGCAATCATCGCCCTCTTTGGTGTTAATGCATCGATGATCCTTTTCGGCTGGTTGCAAGAGAAGTATGAAGAGCCAGGAAATGGCGGATGGCTTCCATATATCTTCGGTTGCATTGCAGGTGCGGTTCCATGGCTTGCGCTCTTGTTCTACGTACTTGCAATCGGTGGCCCAGGAGATACAAAGGCACCTGCATTTGTATATGGCATCGTCTTCTCAATCTTTATTCTCTTTAATACCTTTGCCATTGTTCAGTACCTTCAATATAAGAAGGTTGGAAAGTGGTCAGATTATTTGCGCGGTGAAAAGACCTACATAACGCTCTCGCTCGTTGCTAAATCTGCACTCGCATGGCAGATCTTCTCGGGGACCCTTATCCCTCAATAAGCCACCTTGATTAGGTTTCTAGTTCTGAGTTTTGAAGGTTGTAACTCCGCCAGCAGTATAAAGAGTCCCGTCTTGGCGCTGACTGGTATTTCTGACCTTAAACCCTTCAACCCAATATTGTTCCGGCTTTGTTGGGTCTACTTTAAATGGACGCAGAAAAATTTTTCCTTGTCGGACAAGCATCTCCGATACAAGAATTTTAATTAGTGGAAATTCAAGAATTGTTCTAGCGAATTTACCTTGGAGGTTGAATGTAGTTTCCACGCGAAAGTCGCCAGGCGTCTTTCGCAAAGTTCGGTAGTACATGATTTCTCCCTTAACATTCAAGGCTAGCGTAGTTGAAAGTAACCCCGACACGCCCATCTGAAAGAGTATGAGTTGAGCGGATCTCATATCTAATTTTTTTCGTGCCCTTTGTCCAGATGCAATTCATGGAGAGATTGACAGAAGTTCTACCATTTCCGTAGTTACCTTTTGTGACAGAAGTCTTGATTCCCCGATATGTTCGCGTCAATCTACTTGAAATCTCAACCCCTTTTCCAGGGCACGTAGTTCTCGCCTGCACATTAACGGTTCCCTTCACATGAGTAGATTTATGCGGAAGATCAGAAACGCCTTCGCAAACCGTTGAGAAGAAGAATCGTTTAGTAACTTTTGTTGGAAGACCTTGATTTTGGTCGTTGGTGACAGGCGGTTCAGCTACTGCGACGGATGTTGCCAGTGAAAAAGCCAAAATCCAGATTAGAAGCCATCTCAAATATTTCATCTCAACCTCCAATTGATGAATGAAATATTCACGCCCAAAATCGAAGATCGAAATAAGGGAAACCCAGCGAATAGTTGCTCAGAATGAATACTCAGCGTTATCATTTGGGTCTATGAAGCTCCGCGGACTCCTCCTTATCCGCCGTAGCGAGGCCTAAAGACCGGTCTCCTCGCTGCGGAGTTTGGTGTTGCCGGTAAACACCGTAGGTAAACCAAACAAATTAGGAGCATAGAAAATGAATTTTCCAAAGCAGAAGCCTTCAAAGATGCCGGTGCATCGTTATGCGCCATTTATTCCTGTAGAACTTGAAGATCGCACCTGGCCAAGTAAAAAGATGACCGTGGCACCCAAGTGGTGTTCTGTCGATCTTCGCGACGGTAATCAGGCGCTCATCGACCCAATGGATACACCTCGCAAGCTTGCGATGTTTAAGTTGCTCGTTGCAATGGGTTACAAAGAGATTGAAGTTGGCTTCCCATCAGCTTCTCAGACAGATTTCGATTTCGTTCGCAAGATCATTGATGAAGATTTAATTCCAGAAGATGTCATCATCCAGGTTCTTACCCAGGCACGCGAACCGCTTATTCGACGCACCTACGAAGCAATCAAGGGCTCAAAGCAAGCAATCGTCCATCTCTATAACTCAACATCAACTTTGCAGCGCCGCGTTGTCTTCGGTCTTGATAAAGAGGGCATTAAGAAGATTGCAACCGATGGTGCTCAACTCTGTCTAGATTTGATGAAGACCGTTCCAGAGACAAAAGTTTCCTTCGAATATTCACCTGAGTCGTATACCGGCACAGAGCTCGAATTCGCAGTTGAAGTTTGTAACGCAGTAAATGATGTCTGGAAGCCAACGCCACAGTGGAAGACGATTATGAATCTTCCTGCAACCGTTGAAATGGCCACGCCAAATGTTTATGCAGATTCAATCGAGTGGATGTGCCGTAACCTCAACAATCGCGAAAGTGTGATTGTTTCACTGCACCCACACAATGATCGTGGAACAGGCGTTGCAGCTGCAGAGCTTGGGTACCTAGCTGGCGCAGATCGCATCGAAGGAACGCTCTTCGGAAATGGTGAGCGCACTGGAAATGTTTGTCTTGTAACTCTTGGCATGAACATGGTCTCTCACGGAATCGATCCACATATTGATTTCAGCGATATCGATGAGATCCGCCGAACAGTTGAATATGGAAACCAACTTAAGGTTCCAGAGCGCCACCCATATGGTGGAGATCTAGTTTTCACAGCATTTTCTGGCTCACACCAAGATGCAATCAAGAAGGGCTTTGAGCATCTTGAACGTGATGCAAAGGCAGCAGGCCGTGAAGTCGACGACCACACATGGGCTGTTCCATACCTTCCTATTGATCCAAAAGATATTGGTCGCTCATACGAAGCAGTTATCCGCGTTAACTCTCAATCAGGTAAGGGTGGCGTTGCATACTTGATGAAGAGCGAGCATCACCTTGATCTTCCTCGTCGCCACCAAATCGAATTCTCAAAGATTGTTCAGGCAAAGACAGATGATGAAGGCGGCGAAGTAACTGCCGAGCAGCTCTGGAAGATCTTTGAAGATGAATATCTGCCAACAGATTCAGCTCCTTGGGGCCGCTTCCGTTTAAAGGGAATGTCACAAACTTCAGTGATGGGCGAAGATGTTCAGCTTGCCGTAAAGATGACAGATCGCGGTGAAGCTATTGAGTTAGCCGGAACTGGAAATGGACCAATCGCAGCCTTCTGTCACATCTTGCAGAGCTATGGTGTCGATGTCCGTGTTCTTGATTTCCATGAACACGCTCTCTCCTCTGGTGGCGATGCATCTGCTGCCGCCTACCTCGAGTGCGAAATTTCCGGACAAGTCTTCTGGGGCGTAGGAATCGACCCAAATACAACGACTGCTTCACTTAAGGCCGTCGTGTCTGCAATCAATCGCGCTATTCGCTAACTACCGTACGCAGTATGTCTGCGCCTCAATCCAAGCTCTATCGCGATGAGGCCATCATCCTTCGCACTCAGAAACTTGGTGAAGCAGATCGCATCATCACGCTGCTTACCAAAGAACATGGTCGAGTTCGCGGAGTCGCAAAAGGCGTTCGTCGCACAATGTCGAAATTTGGTGCGCGCCTGGAGCCAGGTAGTCATGTCGATATTCAGATGCATGCAGGAAAAACATTCGACACAATCACTCAAGTAGAAGCGATTATGAATTACGGTGAAGCGCTCACCGATGATTACCAGCGTTGGACAATTGCGCATGCAATCCTTGAAACAGCAGAACGCTTCACTCAGCAAGAAGAAGAGCCTGCGCTACAAGAGTTTCAATTAGTTGTTGGCGGAATGAAGGCACTTGCGGAAAAGAGATTTGATTCATCACTGATCCTCGATGCATTTTTACTTCGATCACTTTCCATCGGGGGATACGAACCGTCGATGACATCCTGCTCTCGCTGTGAAAAGCCAGGACCACATCGTTACTTCTCATTAGTCGGCGGCGGTTCAGTGTGTATGGATTGCAGACCATCAGCTTCGGCAACTGCATCTCCTGAAGCACTGGCACTGATGCAGGCCTTGCTGAAAGGTGATTGGGAGAGCGCCGAATTAAGTGAGCCCCGCCATCGCCGTGAGGCTAGTGGTTTGGTAACTGCTTATCTACAATGGCACCTTGAACGAGGACTACGAAGTTTGCCAATGGTGGAGAGAGCATGAGTGATAAAGGGAAGATTGAAGTCCCTCAACATATCGCCATCGTTATGGATGGAAATGGGCGCTGGGCGAAAGAGCGCGGGCTTGCACGTACTGCAGGCCACGAAGCTGGCGAGAAAGTCCTCTTTGATTTAGTAGAAGCTGCAATCTCATTTGGCGTTAAAGAGTTAAGTGCATATGCATTCTCAACAGAGAATTGGAAGCGCACACCTGAAGAAGTGAAATTCTTAATGGGCTATAGCCGCGATGTATTGCGCAATCGCCGTGATCGCCTCAATGAGATGGGCGTGAAAGTACAGTGGATTGGTCGCCCGCAGCGTCTCTGGAAGAGCGTTATTGATGAACTTGAAGAAGCTCAAGAGTTAACGAAGAAGAATAAAGTTCTGACTCTCAATATGTGTGTGAACTATGGTGGCCGTGCTGAACTAGTTGATGCAGCAACAGCTCTGGCTCGCGATGTAAAGCGTGGCAAGGTAAAGCCAGATTCAATTACCGAAAAGACTATTGAGAAGTATCTCTACTCACCGAAGATGCGCGATGTAGATATGTTCTTGCGATCATCAGGCGAGCAGCGCACAAGTAACTTCTTGCCTTGGCAATCAACGTATGCAGAGTTCGTCTTTATGGATGTGCTCTGGCCAGATATGACGCCAAAGTTATTGTGGAAAGCAATCGAGGAGTACTCAGAGCGCGATAGAAGGTTTGGTAAAGCTTAATTAACACTTCGAGCAGAGACCGAAAATCTCTGCCGTATGTCCCACTTCTCTAAAGCCATGTTCTTCAGCCATAACTTTCGCCCACTTCTCAATCGCACCGCCTTCAATTTCAACGGTATCTCCACACGATTTGCAGACTAAGTGGTGATGGTGAGCCTCTCCACAGAGGCGGTAGATCGCCTCACCATCATCACGTCTTAGGACATCGACAATCTTGTCGTTGACCAAACTCTGCAGCGAGCGATAGACGGTAGTTAAACCAATACTTTCGCCTTCTCGTTGCATGAGTCTGTAGACCTCTTGAGCACTTGCGAAACCGCCAGCGCGTTCGAGAGTACTTAGGACTCGTGGGTTAGAACGGGACACTACTTATGGTCTTCCTCTTCATGGTCATGATGATCTTCGTCTTTATGATCTGCATGTGCTTCTTCACCTTCATGATCTTCATGAATCGCAGTGGTAGAGCCATGAGTATGTGAATCACCCGAATGCAGGTAACTTACGAGTCCCCACATAATGAGAACTCCACCGATAGTTGCCAAAATTGTGTAGCGAGACTTATGTCGTGAATGTGCCTCTGGCAATATATGTGAAGTTGCAAGGTAGATAACAATTCCTGCAAAGGCAGCGAGATAAATTGCGATTACGTTATCTCCAAGTGCCAAGCTAGTTCCAAGGGCTGCGCCACTGATGCGAGCAAGTGCATCGACTGCCAAGAGCCAAATGCCCTTCTTGCTCCACTTTCCGCTCTTGATGAGAAATGAAACTGTATTAAGGCCATCACTGAATGCGTGCACCAAGAGTGCAATAAAGACAGCGACACCTAAATCTGAACTCACCTTAAATGCAACGCCGAGCGCTAGACCGTCAAGGAATACGTGACCGCCCATTGCGACTGCGCCCAGAACTCCAACAGAGCTCGCTGAGTGTGTGTGGTCATGACCGTAATCTGATTCAGCTGGTTCGTGCGAACCAAAGATTTGCTCATAGAAGTGAAGCAGAAGGAACCCTGCAACGAGTGCAACTGATACAGCAGGTGCATTGAATATCTCTTGAGTTCCAAGTTCGAAGACCTCAGGAAGTAGATCAAATGCAACAAGACCTAGAAGTAGACCTGCGGATAATCCAAGAACTAAGTGGAGTCTGTCCTTGGCGCGGATTGCTAGATAGCCACCCGCTGTAGTTGCGATAGCTGTTAAGGCTGCTAAGCCGATTGCGATATTCATGGCGAGACCGTACCACAAATGAAAATGATTTTCATTCCCGTTCACCACCACCCTAGGCTCAGCCCATGATCGCAATCGCCAGATTTGAGCTTCCCTTGGCCGAAGCCGAGAAATTCCGCGCAGAACTTGAGGCTGTCCGCGATGTTCTCGCTGAGGCGAAAGGTTTTCTCTCAGGCACCGTGGGGCAGAATCTTGATGAACCAACTCTCTGGGTTCTGACTACCGAGTGGGAGAACGTTGGTTCTTATCGCAGAGCGCTGAGTTCTACTCGGGCAAAGTTAGAAGCGATTCCAGTACTGGCCCGAGCGATCGATGAGCCCGGGGCGTACGAGTGACTAGAGCGTACGAGTAAACTAAGACCACGATTGCAACGACCGTTGTTATTCGCCGACAGCCAGCCGGATGGAGATTTGAAATGGCCGTAGACCGTCTAGAGAATATTGTTTCACTCTCGAAGCGACGTGGATTTGTATTCCCGTCATCTGAAATTTATGGAGGCCTTCGCGCCTCATGGGATTACGGTCCCCTCGGAGTAGAAATCAAGAACAATGTAAAGCGCCAATGGTGGAAATCCATGGTGATGGGCCGCGAAGATGTAGTCGGTCTTGATTCATCAGTTATTTTGGCACGCGAAGTTTGGGAAGCATCAGGACACGTTGCAACATTTAGCGATCCGCTAACCGAGTGCACCGCATGTAATAAGCGTTACCGCGCAGATCACCTTGAAGAGCAGTACGAAGCAAAGCATAAGAAGAAGCTTGATTCACTTGCAGATATGAACTGCCCTGCCTGCGGAAATAAAGGTCAATTCACAACACCAAAGCAGTTCTCAGGTTTGCTCAAGACATTCCTTGGACCTGTTGAAGATGAGTCGGGTCTTGCTTATCTTCGCCCAGAAACTGCGCAAGGAATCTTCATTAACTTTGATCAGGTAATGACAACATCACGTAAGAAGCCACCATTTGGTATCGGCCAGATTGGTAAATCTTTCCGTAATGAAATTACACCTGGAAACTTCATCTTCCGTACTCGTGAATTCGAGCAGATGGAGATGGAGTTCTTCGTCGTTCCAGGAACTGATGAAGAGTGGCACAAGTACTGGATTGAGACACGCCTTAATTGGTATAAGGATCTTGGAATTAATCCAGAGCGCCTTCGCCTCTTCGAGCATCCAAAAGAGAAGCTCTCACATTATTCAAAGGGCACAACTGATATCGAATATAAATTTGAATTTAACGGAACCGAGTGGGGCGAGCTTGAAGGTATCGCTAACCGCACCGATTTCGATCTTAAGGCGCACTCTGCTGCATCTGGAAAAGATCTCTCGTACTTTGATCAAGAGAAGAATGAACGTTGGACTCCTTATGTCATCGAACCTGCAGCGGGCGTCGATCGCTGTGCACTGACATTTATGATGGATGCTTACACCGAAGATGAAGCGCCAAATGCAAAGGGCGAGATGGAGAAGCGCGCCGTGATGAAGTTCGATCACCGCATTGCACCTGTAAAGGCTGCAGTTCTTCCACTTTCACGCAATGCAGATCTCTCACCTAAGGCACGCGATCTTGCGGCGCAGCTTCGTAAGAACTGGAATATCGATTTCGATGATTCAGGCGCAATCGGTCGTCGCTACCGTCGCCAAGATGAAATCGGAACTCCGTACTGCATCACTATCGACTTCGAGACACTTGAGGACCACGCTGTAACAATTCGCGATCGCGACACAATGGCGCAAGAGCGCATTGCAATCGATCAGGTTGAAGCATGGTTAGCCCCACGTCTACTCGGCTGCTAGATCCTCTTAAGCTCCCGCTCAAAGATGGAGTTCATCTAGTAGATCCACCCGTCGTTCTTGCACCCATGGCAGGAATTACCAATGCTCCATTTCGCATGCTCTGCCGCGAACAAGGCGCTGGTTTATTTGTCTCTGAGATGGTTACAGCTCGCGCCCTTCTAGAGCGAATTCCTGAAACTCTTCGCATGATTGAACCTGGTGCAGGTGAATGGCCACGTTCGGTTCAGTTGTACAGCGTTGATCCTCATCACATGGGCGAAGCGGTAAAGATGATTGGTCGCGAAAATTTGGCAGATCATATCGATATGAACTTTGGTTGCCCTGTTCCGAAGGTAACTCGTAAAGGTGGGGGAGCAGCGCTTCCCTTTAAACGAAATCTCTTCCGCGAAATTGTTAAAGCGGCAGTTGATAATGCAAAACCTTATGGAATTCCTGTCACTGTAAAGATGCGTATTGGTATCGATACCGATCACCACACATATTTAGAAGCGGCAAAATCAGCGGCAGATCTTGGAGTTGCATGGGTTGCGCTGCATGCACGTACTGCGCAACAGATGTATGAAGGAAAGGCCGACTGGTCTGCAATTGCAAACCTCGTTGAACATTTGAAGCCAACAGGAGTACCGGTACTTGGCAACGGTGATATCTGGTCGGGTGCAGATGGCGTTGAAATGGTGCGACAGACCGGGTGCGCAGGCGTTGTTGTTGGTCGCGGATGCCTTGGGCGTCCTTGGCTCTTTGCGGATCTAGTTGATGCATTTAACGGCGGCAACAATCGCGTGCTTCCAACTTTGCACCAGGTGCGCGAAGTTATGTATCGCCATGGCGAATTAATCGTTGAATACTTTGAATCTGAAGATCGTGGATGTCGCGATCTTCGTAAACATATGGCTTGGTACCTCAAAGGTTTCCGCGTTCCATCAGAACTTCGCAGACAGTTCGGAATGGTTGGCTCGCTCAATGAGCTGCGTTCACTACTTAATCAGCTCGACGAGCAGCCATATCCAGTTGAAATCGGCGAGAAACCGCGTGGTCGCACCAGTAGTGGTCGTCCACCAACTTTGCCCGATGGTTGGCTCAATGATCCAGACGAGATGATCCATCTCGATGCCGAAGATATGTTCTCAGGCGGCTAATGTTTAAATTAATCAGACGCGTTATTTCACTTATTTTGGCAGTGGTCATCATTATTCCGACCTACGCGCTATTTGTAACATGGAACGCTGCTAAGAATCCAGGTGTAAATACAAGTGCTGATGCAATCGTTGTCGCAGGCGCAGCCCAGTTAAACGGTGCACCCGGTGATGTACTTCTTGCACGCCTTGAAGAAGCGAAGAGATTGTTCGGCGAGGAATATGCACCTTTAATTGTTACCGTTGGCGCCGGCGCACCGGGGGATCGCACAACTGAAGCAGCAGCCGGACGTTATTGGTTGATTCGCAACGGCATCCCGAAGAGCAAAGTTCTCTCAATCCCAGTTGGTCGCGATACTCTGACTCAAACGAAGAGTTACATCACTGAGATGAAGAAGCGCAATCTCGATACAGTGATTATCGCAACCGATGCTTATCACTGTAATCGCGCAATCACTATGGCGAAAGATTTCGATGCAATTGCATCTTGCTCACCTTCGCAAAGTGGACCAAATACATTGGAAAAATCTCGTTACCGTTACCTCATTCGAGAAGCTGGCGCATATTTGGCTTACATCACGCTAGGCCGCCGCGGAATTCATATCTCTGATCACCTGACTAATGGCAGCCTTGTAAGGTACGTACATGACCTCGTCAGATAAGAGCTACAGCGCGGCAGATCAAGAGCGCTTTCTCGACGAACCAGCTAAGCGCCCAGGTCGCACCGAATTTATGCGCGATCGCGCACGCGTTATTCACTCTGCAGCACTTCGTCGCTTAGCTGCAAAGACTCAAGTTGCTGTTCCTTGGGAAAATGATTTTCAGCGCACCCGTTTATCGCACTCACTTGAATGTGCGCAGATTGGTAGCGAACTTGGTGAATCGTTGGGCGCAGATCCAGATTTACTAGAGACTGCATGTTTATCTCATGACATGGGCCATCCACCTTTTGGCCACAACGGAGAAGAAGCGCTAGCTGTTGCGGCCATTGATTGTGGCGGCTTTGAAGGAAATGCGCAGAGTTTTAGATTGCTCACGCGAATTGAAGCAAAGACAGTTGATGCCCAAGGTAAGAGCCTTGGTCTAAATCTGACTCGTGCATCTCTTGATGCAGCAACAAAGTACCCATGGCCACGATCTGAGAACCCACGCAAATTCGGCGTCTATGACGATGATGTGGAAATCTTTAATTGGGTTCGCCAAGGTGCACCAGCAGGCCGTAAATGTTTAGAAGCTCAGATTATGGATTGGTCTGATGATTGCGCGTATTCAGTACACGATCTTGAAGATGCAATCTTTGCAGGACAGATAACGGTAAAGAACTTTGATCGTGATTTCGATACTTTGTATAAAGAGATGGTCGATGGTTATGGCAGCGATGCAAGTAAGAAGGAAGTTGAAGAAGCGTTAGCCAGATTGCAGCAACTATCTTGCTGGCCAGTTAATTTCGACCGGACACATAGGGCGCTTGCTCGATTGAAAGATACAACTTCACAGCTCATCGGACGCTTTGTTCTCGCTGCCGAACTCGAGACCCGTAAGGTTCATGGCGATGGCCCATTGACTCGATATTCGGCGAATCTTGAGATCCCTCGCGAGCAAGTAATCGAAGTTGATTTCCTCAAGGCGGTTGCTGGTCATTACTTGATTAGTGCAGCTGCATCGCAAGAGCGTTATGCAAAGCAGCAAGTTGTAATCCACGAACTCGTTGAAATGCTATTTAAGGCAGCCCCTGCAGAACTCGACCCAATCTTTGAAGATGACTGGAAGCGCGCAACGAACGATTCCGAGAAGCTCCGTATCGTTATCGACCAGATTGCAAGCCTGACTGACCCCGGCGCATATGCGCTCCATGCGCACTTATCGAAGCGTAGGTAAGGTAGGAACATGAGCGGTCGCATTAAGGCAGATGACATTGTCTATGTCCGCGAGCATGCTCATATCGATGAAGTTGTCTCATCTGCAGGTGTTGCACTTAAGAACGCTGGCGGCGGACAGAAGAAGGGTCTTTGCCCTTTTCACGATGAGAAATCTCCTTCATTTCACGTAACGCCGTCAAAGAATTACTACCACTGCTTTGGTTGTGGGGCAGGTGGCGATGTCATCGACTTTATGATGAAGACAGATCACTTAAGTTTCACAGAGACAATCGAACGTCTGGCATCACAAATTGGCTACACCCTTCGCTATGAAGAAGGTGGCCCAACTCAGCCAACGTCACAACGTTCACGCCTGTATGCAGCAAACTTAGCTGCAGCGAAGTTCTTCCAAGATTTACTCAATACATCACCTGATGCAGCACATGGTCGTGACTTACTTACAAAGCGCGGTTTCGATAAGGCTGCTTGTGATCTATTTGGAGTTGGTTATGCACCCAATGGTTGGGATGGTTTAACAAAACATCTTCGCGCAGCTGGATTTACCATTGAAGAACTTGAAGAAGCGGGCCTTTCCAAGATGGGCGAACGCGGACCAATCGATAAATTCCGCAACCGCGTGATGTGGCCGATTAAAGATATTTCAGGTGACATCGTTGGATTTGGTGCACGAAAGCTTGCAAGTGATGAAGAAGATCAAGGTCCTAAATATTTAAATACATCTGAGACCCCGATCTATAAGAAGAGCCAAGTTCTCTATGGACTCGATATGGCAAAGAAAGAGATTGCCAAGAGCCGCCAGGTAGTTGTTGTTGAGGGTTACACAGATGTGATGGCCTGCCACTTAGCTGGAATTACGACCGCAGTTGCAACCTGCGGTACTGCATTTGGTGATGACCACATTCGCATCATTCGCAGATTGCTCATGGATGCCGATGCATTCCGCGGTGAAGTTATCTTCACTTTTGATGGCGATGCTGCAGGCCAGAAAGCTGCGATGAAAGCTTTCGGCGATGATCAGAAGTTTGTTACGCAGACCTTCGTTGCTGTTGAACCAGATGGACTCGATCCATGCGACCTTCGCCAGCATAAAGGCGACCTTGCACTTAAGGATTTGATTGCAAAGCGCGTTCCTCTCTTTGAGTTTGCGATTAAGACTGAACTCAAGAAACATAATTTGGCTACAGCTGAAGGTCGCGTCAATGCACTTAATACTGCAGCTCCTTTAGTTGCTGCGATTCGCGATAAATCACTGCGTCCTGAATATATAAAGTCACTCTCAGGTTGGCTCGGCACCGAAACTGAAGTTGTTACTGCAGCAGTCAATGCAGCTCTGAAGAAAGTGACACAGAACCAACCTCAGGCAGAAGCCCCAACACCAGATACAGCATGGCGCCCAAATCCAACTGAGCCAACTCTGATGCTTGAGCGCGAAGTACTCAAAGCAAAGCTTCAGATGTCAGGACTTGTCTTGGGATGGGCAACTATTGAAGAAGATGCATTTACCCATCCTGCTTACCGCGAACTTCGCCGCGTGATTGATTCATTTGGAACTGAACAACTTGCTCTTGAAAAAGTTACAGATGAACGAATGAAGCAGTTATTTACTGAACTCTCTGTCGAACCAGTTCGCACAGATGGCGCAGTTTCAGAGAAGTATGTTTCAAGTATCGTTGCAAGACTGCGCGAAGTCTTGGTCAGCCGAAAGATTGCTGATCTCAAATCGAGCTTGCAGCGACTTAATCCTTTAGAAAATGAAGAGCAGTACAACGCAGCCTTCGGAGAACTCGTCGCCCTTGAGACCCAGAAGCGCGGATTGCACGAACTCTCCATCGGCTCTCTCTAGCAACCTTTTTCGCTTAATTTTGGCCTCAGTTAGCCACTGCGGTAGAGTCTGCACTTGCATTCCCTGATAGCTCAACGGCAGAGCAGTCGACTGTTAATCGACAGGTTCTTGGTTCGAATCCAAGTCAGGGAGCCATTTCTTCTCTTCACGGTTATTCTCTATCCGTGAACGCCCTTCGGAGCATCCCTCGAACCGCTGGTAATTCCTGGCGAAGTCAGAGCCGTGCCGAGAAACTACTCCGAACATTTCTCTCATTGACGTGGATCTATGCGGGTTGGCATAAGGCCAGTGATTCTGGATTTCTCACTGCAGGTGAACCAACTTTTATTGGAGCAACTCTCTCCGGAAATGCATCCAATTCACCAATAGCATCAATTCTTGAACGTCTACTGGAATACCCAACAGAGGTAGGGGCTTTCATCATCTTCTCCGAGTTTGCAATTGGAATCGCGACTCTGCTTTATGTTGCTCCAGCAACTGCAGCTTTCGGTGGCTTCTCGATGTCGATAGTTCTATGGCTATCAGGAACTTTCTCTATCTCCCCATATTTTCTTGCTAGCAATACTGCTTATGCAATTTTATGGTTAACCTACCTGCTCCTCATGATTGGAAATAGAAGAATGCCAGCAACAAATTTTCAACGCCGAAATGTAATCCGAACATCAATCGTCGCAGGACTTGCAGTTGTCGCATCTCTTGCTGGTCGCAGCGTTGCATCATCGACATCGCTCAAGAGTGCTGGCACTCCTGGTAAGAAGATCGTGAGGCTCACCAAGCTTCCTGTTGGCAAGAGTTTTAACTTTATTCACTCAGCTCAAGGCGTTCCTTCGGTACTCTTTAGAACAAAGACCGGAGTCTTCGCGTACTCAGCAATCTGCACTCACCAGGGATGCACCGTTACATACAAATCAGCGAGCAAGAAGCTGGTCTGCCCCTGTCATGGTGCGCAATTTGATCCATTCTCTAATGGAGCTGTAACTACTGGGCCTGCCGAGACACCTCTCGCCAAGGTTTCAGTCAAGGTCAGTGGTGGTTGGGTAGTCGAATCTTAAAAATCCTCTGAAGTTATTTACAGAGAAAACTCAGGAAAGTAAGTGAGGATGGGGTTATGAGAAACAAGAAAGTTTTAGTCGCGTTCATCGTCGGGGCGGTAGCCGCAGGGTCCATTACTTCCGTTGCAAATACTCAACCCGCGAGCGTTGTAAAGGCATGTGCCGACAATAGGACGCAAGCTCTCTTTATTTCGCCTAACGGAACGTGTTCATCTTCCAGAACTCTTGTTGAAATCGGCGGAAACTCGATGAATACAAAGGCAATTTCATCTCTTGTAACGCCCTCTGTAGTTTCAATTTCGGTGAATGCACCTTCAGGAAGCGGAACTGGTTCTGGATCCATTTACCGTTCATCTGGTTCTTCAAGTTTTATCATTACAAATAATCACGTGATTGAGAATGCTGCATCATCTGGAACTATAAAAGTCGAATTAACAAACGGCCAACAGTATGTTGCGCGAATATTGGGTCGAGATCCAGGATATGACTTAGCTGTTCTACGGATTCCAATCGGTAATTTGCCCAGCATTACTCTCGGTGACTCTTCCAAAGTCAGTGTCGGAGATCCAGTGCTAGCGATTGGCTCGCCTCTTGGCCTTGCCAGTACCGTCACTAGTGGAATTGTTTCAGCGCTTAATAGGCCCGTTTCTACTGGAACGGCAGATGCCCAGTCTTACGTAAATGCGATTCAAACCGATGCAGCAATTAATCCTGGAAACTCTGGTGGCGCACTCGTTGATTCATCAGGACGTTTGATTGGCGTTAACTCTGCAATTGCAACGCTCTCAACTGGGGGAACTTCCGGAAGTATCGGACTCGGCTTCTCTATTCCGATTAATGAAGCAAAGCGCGTCATCGAAGAAATTATTTCAACAGGCAAGTCAACCCGTCCGGTTCTCGGAGTTATTTTTGATAATTCTTATACCGGCATCGGTGCAAAGATTATTCAGCTCAGTGCTAACGAAGGTGCAAGCAAAGCGGGTATCCCAGTCAACTCAGTTATCCGCAGCATCGATGGAGTAAATACTGTAAATACGGAAGCTGCAATCGTAAGAATTCGTTCTTATGCACCGGGAACCGTGGTCAACGTTCTTGTAGATCTGCCTACCGGTGGCTCAAAGACTTTCAAGGTCACACTCGGTTCGGCGCCATCGCTCTAACCCAGTACATTTGCACCATGGCACTATACAAATTGCAGGTCTCACTTCCAGATCGCCCAGGTTCACTTGGAATGCTCGCATCAGCTATCGGTTCTGCAGGTGCAGATATTCGAGAGCTTCAGGTGATTAAGAGTGAAGATGGAACTGGATTCGATGAGATTACAGTTGCAGTGCCTGGAACAAATACCGATGATCTTGTTGAAATTCTCAACTCAATCGGTGGCGTATCCGTTCTCTCTATTGAAGCTTTGAGCTAAGCAGGGCGCTGGCACCTGCACTAGGCAGCGATGTAAAGAAGCGTGGCTTCTTAAATCCTTCTTTCGAAAATGCTTCAGTTATAGCTGAGCGAGCTCTATCAAGATCCTCAACTCGAAGAAGTGCAATCGCGCTGCCACCAAATCCACCACCGACCATGCGCGAACCTAAAGCTCCTGCGCTGCGTGCTGCCTCAACTACAAGATCAAGTTCAGGGCACGAAACCGCATAGTCATCACGCAGTGAGTTATGTGATTGGTTGATCAACGCTCCGACTTCTTTGAAGTCACCGTTCTTGAGTGCTCGGACAGTTGATAGAACTCGAGAGATTTCAGTGACTGCGTGACGTGCACGAAAGAATTCGACTTCGCTCAACTTATCTTTACCGGCCATCAACTCTTCCAGGGTTAGATCGCGCATCGACTTAACTCCAAGTTTTGATGCAGCTGATTCACACGCTGCACGACGTTCGGCATAACCGCCATCGACAAGCGCGTGATGCGCCTGGGTGTCGATGATAAGAAGTTCAAGACCTGCATCAGCAACGCTGAAGGGGATTGATTCAGTTGATAAATCACGGCAATCGAGTAAAAGTGCAGAGCCAGCTTTGCCCATTATTGAGACAGATTGATCCATGATTCCGCATGGCATTCCTACGTAATCATTTTCAGCACGTTGTGTTGCACGCGCTAGCTCTTTATCGCTGAGGCCAAGGCCGAGAAGTGCATTGAGCCCAACAGCTACTGCGCATTCGAGGGCGGCAGATGAAGAGAGTCCGGCACCTGCTGGAACATTTCCATCAATGAGGATATTGAGCCCCTCTGTTATGCCAAGAGACCAGATGACGCCAAGAACATACTTCTCCCAATCACCTTTACTGCCAGGTTTTACATCTGAAATTGAGATTGAGAAGATGTTATTTCTACGTTGATGCGATGAGATCCGAACTAACCCATCTGAACTACGAGATATTGCTGCATGCGTACGGTTGGCGATAGCAAAGGGGAGTACAAAGCCTTCGCTGTAATCGATGTGCTCGCCGATTAAATTTACTCGACCGGGCGCTTCGGAGGTTACCTCTGGAAGGTGACCGAAGAGAGTTTGGAATTCATGAGAGATGGAGGACATGAATTTAGAGCTTCACATCTTTCAACTGCTGCGCTGATTGCTCTGGCTTCATATCCATAATAAATGCGCCCATCGCAGATTCTGAACCTGCGAGGTACTTTAACTTCCCAGGTGCGCGGCGCACGCTGGTGATCTGCCAGTGAAGTCTCAACAAATCGCGGCCTTCTCGGACCGGTGCTTGGTGCCAAGCTGCGATGTAAGCCATATCAATTCCAAAGACGCCATCTAAACGCTGCATAACTTCAATAGCGATTGAAGGGAATGAATCGCATGCAGCTGGAGCAAGCTCCGCAAGATCAGGAACGGGTTGAATAGGCGTTACATGAATCTCAAATGGATAGCGAGATGCATACGGGGTATAGGCAACCCAATGTTCATTGCGGGCAATGATGCGAACATCATCGCGAAGCTCTCTGGCAACGACATCATCAAAGAGAACTCGACCCGTCTTCTGCTGGTGCGCCCTAGCTACTTCAAGCATCTTAGAGACGCGGGGTGGAAGGTATGAATATGCATAAATCTGTCCGTGAGGATGGGCAAGCGTTACCCCAATTTCTTCGCCACGATTTTCAAAGGGAGCGATATGTTCAATAAATGGCTCTTGCGAGAGTTCGCGTGTGCGATCTCTCCAGGCTTCAAGAAGTGTGCGAACTCGTTGCGGAGAAAGTGATTTAAATGCCCCACCATGATCGGCTGTAAAGCAGATAACTTCGCACTTACCTGCCGCAACACCCTCATCGGTATCTGATCCAACTAAGTCAGGTAATGCGAAATCACCACTTGGTGGTCGAAGCGAAGGAGAGCGGTTATCAAAGACAACAACTTCGAAATCGCTTTCAGGAATCTCGGTAAGCAAATCACCAGTAGTTGGACAGAGCGGGCAGAGCTCTTTCGGTGGCAAGAAGATTCGACCTTGGCGGTGCGCTGCCATCGCAACCCACTCATTGACTAGTGGATCAAGGCGAAGTTCGCCGATTCCTGGTTGCTCTTCTTCTGGGCGCTGATCTTTAACTGTGCGACTTTGATGTGCGGTGTCGTAATAACGAATGGTTCGCCCGTCATTCATGGTGCGGCTTGTACGAGTTACACCCGCAGATAGTTCAAGAATCTCATCCATGATGGTCCTACTCTATCGCCAGAGCGCTATTTATAAGAGTTTAATTCTTAATCTGATTGCGACAGCTATCAAAGACAGGCTTCGGCGCAGGCTTCTTCGTCGGCTTAGGTGTCGGCGTAGGGCCCTGCTCGACGGTAAAGGTAACTGGAGCGAAGATACTGCTGTGTGTGCCAGATGCATCCTTAAACTCAACATTGCCTAGCCATGATCCAGCAGGAATTCCAGATACAGCAATCTTCCATCGGCCACTCGTTTCGCGGCTGACGAATTGAGTAATTGTTGGAGCATCCAAGTTTGATGGCGCAAATTTAAATTGAACAGATCCTGTTACAACGGAAGAGCTATCTGGTCGTGTTACATCTACAGCGATGACGACCTTCTTATTGGTTGTACTTGCCGAAACAGATGAGACGGTAATTGTTGTTGTTTCACCTACCGGCATTTCATCATGTGGATCAGGAACCCAGGTGCCGGTGAGCAAGCTCTGGAACTTATCGAGACCTCCGCTGAATACATTGAGATCAAGTCGTGATCCCGGTACTCCGTACTTTGGTGCAATTCCACATGATGTGTATTGCCAGACAGTCCAATTGGCAGAACATTGCGCAGTTGTCCAGGAATGAACATAGCAACCAGCCGATTTAACATTTGGCTTCGCACCAGGTTTAGCGGGATCAATTGTGTACTGCGCAATCCATAGCGGGTACTTCGATAACTCTTTATCGCGCTTTAGCGCATTCTCTAGAAAGTGAGGAGATGAATAAATAAGTGGTGTGCGCCCTGTCTTCTCTTTGAAGAAACTTAAAAAGGTTTTGGCCCAAAGTGTTGCATGCGTTCTCTTTGCCGTCTTAATACAGCTATTTGAAGAAGACCATTGAATGCAGTTGTTCTCTAAATCCAGAGCATAAGGAAGATCGAGAGCATTAAATCCACCCAGGGATCCAACTCGCCATATTGCTTTCTGCGCCTGCGCTCGAGCGTCACGTTGAATTTCTGCCTTAGTCGTTACATTCGGCAGAAGTGCATAGTGATAGAAGCCGGTATGAATTCCCGCTTCTTGCGCACCCGTGCGATCTTGCTTGAGGTACTTAACGGCCATGCGATCGGATTCATCGCGAGTGTCGGATGCCTTAATCATCACAAAGTCGATTCCAGCTTTGCGCATCTTCTTAAAGTTGATCGGCTTATCGTCCGGGTGCTGCCATCTACTGATATCAGCGCCATGAATCTTGCCTGCTGGCCCTGCAATCTTGAGGTCTACAGCGCTGGCCGGAGCTACCTGAAATGAGCTGATAAAGAAAGCAAATGCGATGAGCTGAGATGACTTTGAGACTGTAAATCTGTGATTCATTTTTCTACAATCACTACTGACTCTTGATAGATATCAAAGAAGGCGCTCTGCAATAAAGATCTATGGCGCAAGCGCGCCTCTTGATAGTCATGGCCCGTTGCGAGCTTGTTGCTATCGCTGAAGTCGAGTGTGAGTCTGCCATTTTCAAAGGATTCAAGGCGGGCATCAAAGTAGGCAATCCAAACAACTCGATCGCGCTGTTCTACGAGGTCTAACAGCTCATTCCAGCGAGCTCTTATCTTTGCGAGAGTGAGCGTTGAAGACATGTGCCGACTTTACAGCAATTACATCAGTGGCGAGGAGCCCCTAGCCATTTGAAGTACTCGCCGGCGAGTGCAACTCTTAAGTTTCTACGCCTATCAGGAACAATCGAGAGGTGTTGTGCGATTCTTGCCACAATCTGCTCAACAGATTTCTCTGAAACATAACGCACCTTCGCGATCTCAGAATTACTAAGTCCTTGCGCAACAAGTCGCAAGGTTTCAATCTGGGTATCTGTGAGCCCGGTCAAGATGGTGATAAATGATTCTTCGGGCACGAGTTTATGAAAGTTGATCCACTTCATGGATGATCCGTCACTCGCTGATCCGAGTGACTCATTTAATGCATAAGTTATTACTGAGAGATCAGAGATACTGCGCTTGAGGATAATTCTGCTTCCGGTCGGAATATTCTTTTCAAGGAGTCCAAAGAGTCGTAAATCGGGGCAAGAAGTAGTGATCACAATTCCAAGAGCTGGATCAACTTTTCGTAATCTTTGCAGAAGACCGATAGCTTCTTCACCCGAGAATTGCAGGTCAATGAGCACTGCTTCTGGCTGAAGAGAACGAAAGAGATTTTCGGCAATCAGCATGTTTGATGCTTCGCCAACGACATTAATGCTGTGTAGGCGCAGCGAAGCTGCCATCGTTGCTAATTCAAATGAATCATCATTGATAAGCAGTACACGTGAAGTTTGCGCTGCCTTTGAAAGCATATGAAAGGGTAGGTCTAACAATGTATTTTACAAATGGGGGAATCCCTAGTGAGTTATTTTATTAACTTGCGAATGACTTCTTGGATGTGAAGTGTTATCTGGGATGCAGAAATCGGTGCGCCATTCGACGCAAGTAGTGCTGCTTGATTATGAATGAAAGCACCTGTGGCAGCAACATGCGCTAAACGTTCTTTTGAATTAAGAATCTCGATGTAATTAGTTGCAACTAGCGCTCCGATAATCCCAGCAAGTACATCGCCAGTTCCAGCTGTCGCAAGATAAGGAGTCGCAGTTGGTAGAGAAATCAGAAGATTTCCCTGTGCCACCACAGTTTTTGAGCCCTTCAGTAAGACTGTGATATTGAATTGTTCAGAACACTTCTTCGCCCATGTTGCAGGATCTGATTCGATGACTTCAGCGCTGACGGCGATGCCGTTCTGTGCAAATAAACGCGAAAGTTCTCCTGCATGCGGGGTAATCAATGTTGGTTGTTCAAGCTTTCCAGCAAGATGCAGTGCGCCGGCATCGAGAACTGTTGGAACTGTCTGTCGCTTAAGTAGCGTGAACCAGCGGTGACGTAGAAAAGTAGTGAGATCGCTGTACTTCTTATGGTGAATTCCAGAGCCGGCAAGCCATGCAGTAACCGGTCCTGGTTGAACAACCGTTTCGGGGGATTGATGCAGAACTAAATGTGCAAGCCCTGAAGAACTATGAAAACGTGCCATACCAAGGCCTGTAGCAAGGGCTGCCGAAGTTGTAAGTACTGCAGCTCCAGGATATTGAGCAGAACCGGTAATGAGTCCTAGAACTCCGCGGGAGTACTTATGATCGAGATCGCTTGGAATAACGATGCAACGTGCAGCATCCTTTGAATTCCATACTTTTTGCGACTTCATATAAACAGTCTACGCCTCGAATTTATATCCCAAACCACGAATGGTCTGGATTAACTGAGGATTGGCTGGGTCTTCTTCAATCTTTGAGCGCAAACGCTTGATGTGAACATCGAGAGTTTTGGTATCACCGTAGTAATCGCCACCCCAAACACGATCAATGAGTTGTCCGCGAGTAAGCACTCTGCCTGCATTTCGCATCAAGAATTCCAGTAACTCAAATTCTTTAAGCGGAAGGTTGATGAGAGTCCCATTCACTGTTACTTGGTGGCGCTCTACATCCATGCGAATATTTCCAGCTACTTGAATTGCAGAGTTTGAGTCAGCATCCATGCTCTCAGTGGTACCGCGTCGAAGCACCGCCTTGATTCTGGCTACTAATTCTCTCGAAGAGTATGGCTTTGTTACATAATCATCGGCTCCGAGTTCGAGTCCAACGACCTTATCTACCTCGGAATCCTTTGCAGTTAACATAATGATTGGCACCATCGATGATGTTCTGATTGCTCGACAGACATCAATGCCAGAGACTTCAGGGATCATGAGATCAAGGAGCACTAAGTCGTACGCGCTTGCTTTAAAGAGTTCGAGGGCTGCGCGGCCGTTCTCAGCAACATCTGTTTCGAATCCTTCTTTACCGAGCAAGAATGAGATTGCTTCTGAGAAGGATGATTCATCTTCGACTATAAGAATCTTTGTCATGCTCAGATGCCTCCATTAGGTGAGTAAATCGGTAAACGAAGTGCGAAGGAAGACCCAACGTTGGGCGAGCTCCACACTTTAATCTCGCCACCGTGCTTTGAAGCTACGTGCTTCACAATAGAGAGTCCAAGTCCCGTGCCACCTGTTTCGCGGGAACGAGCCGGGTCAACGCGATAGAAGCGTTCGAAAATTCGGTCAAGTTCTCCTTCGGGAATTCCAATGCCTTGATCGGTTACAACGATCTCAATGATGTCATCAGCAATCGAAGATGAGATTGAGACATTTGTATTATTTGGTGAGTAATTGATTGCGTTCTCCAGGAGATTGTGAATCGCCATTATCAACTGATCGCCATCACCCAAAACTATGACATCAGGTATTTGATCAATGCCGACCGAGATACCTTTTGCTTCAGATGTGGTTTTCACAAGATCCACTGCATCTCTAATCAATTCCCCTACCTTATTCTCAGTTGCAATTTGCAGAGGGTCAGAATCCTGCAAACGAGAGAGATTGATGATCTCCTGAACAAGATCGGTAAGTCGCTTTGCTTCAATCTGCATGCGGCTCGCAAATTTCACCACTGATGTTGGGTCATCAGATGCCGATAAGACAGCTTCACTGAGGAGTGATAAAGCGCCAATAGGCGTCTTTAGCTCATGAGAAATATTGGCTACAAAATCTCTGCGAACTTCATGAACACGCTCTGCTTCGCTTTCATCACTGAGAAGAACGACAATATTGTCGATATCCGCAAGATAAATTGCACGCACTGTTAACTCTCGAAGTCCTTCACCAATTGGACCACGTGGAATTTCAATCTTTCCCGTATGTGTTTGCTGTGTGCGTCGTACAACTCGAATTAGCGCAACAAGTTCGGGGCTGGTAATCCGGTTATCTTTTAAGAGGTTTAGTGTTTCGATTCCTTCTGTTGCAAATCGAACCACCTCTCCAGGGGCTACTAAGAGGGCATCTTGATCTAACTGTGAAAGAACGTTGAAAAAAACAGGTGAGATTTCGGTGGACTCTTTCTTTTCTTCACGACCGAACCTCATGGGGCAAGCCTAACGGGGAAGATGGACAGTTAACCTTCCGTTAACCGACGCGCATTGCTTTATTCATAGATTGCGCCTAAATTCCGCATATGGCACTCATTCGTTCAGTCTTTCAAGAAGAGCTCGATGGCGTATCTCAGTCACTTGTTGATCTCTCCAATATGGTCTCAAATTCAATTCACAAAGCGACCCATGCTCTTATTGATTTAGACCTGAAGTTGGCTGAAGAAGTTATATCCGAGGATGAGAAGGTCGACACATATCAGCACGATCTCGATTCACATATCATCGACATCATTGCTCGCCAGCAACCTGTAGCGACCGATCTTCGTGCACTTGTTACGGCACTTCGCATGAGCGCAGACCTTGAGCGTATGGGAGATCTAGCCCATCACATTGCAAAGATCACTCGACTTCGTCATCCAGCTGCTGCAGTTCCAGCTGAACTCAAAGATCTAGTCCACCACATGGGCACAGTCGCCGAGAACATCTCTAGAAAGATTGCCGTTGTTATCGATACTCGCGATACCGAGATGGCGCTACAGGTTGAACGAGATGACGATGAGATGGATAAGTTACATCGTCAGCTTCTCGGTTCCATTACAAATGCGACCTGGACTCACGGAGTCGAATCGGCAATCGATTTGACGCTTCTCGGTCGATATTACGAGCGCTTTGCCGATCACGCCGTATCTGTTTCACGCCGTATCTACTTCTTAGTGACAGGTACTTTCGCGTCATAACGACCCTCTTTCGCATATCTCGTTAAACTTCGAGAATGCGATTAGGTGTTTTAGATGTTGGTTCAAACACCATCCATCTCCAGGTTATTGATGGCCATCTTGGTGGCCCACCTATTCCAAACTCTTCACATAAATCAGTCATTCGCCTAACCGAGTATCTCGATGAATCCGGTGCGATTACCGATCTTGGAATAAGCAAAATCACGGAAGCAATTCAAGGAAATCTCAAAGATGCATCCCATTTGGATATCGATGAGTTACTTGCCTTTGCAACATCGGCAATCCGCGAAGCAGTTAATTCAAATGAAGTTCTTCAACATGTTAATCGCGAATGCGGCATCGATCTGCAAGTTCTAAGTGGAGAAGAAGAGGCGCGTTTTACATTCTTAGCTGCTCGCAGATGGCTTGGTTGGTCTGCAGGAGATTTACTTGTGCTCGATATTGGTGGCGGTTCACTTGAAATTGCACGAGGCGCTGAAGAGAATCCAACCTTTAAGAGCTCGATGCAGTTAGGTGCCGGCAGATTAACTCGCAAATTTCTTAAGGGGGATCCGTTTACATCGAAATCTCTTGAGGCACTGGAAGAATTTCTTGAGGATGCAATTGCTCCTTTAGCGCAATCCCTATCAACTTTTGAGAAGAGTATTGCAACAGGAACAAGTAAGACTTTTAGAACGCTCGCAAAGATTGCTAATACAAATTATCCAAAGACGGGTCCTCATCTGACTTTAGAGGCGCTTGATCAGATAGTTCCTACTCTTCAAAAACTCGATGTCAAGGGCAGGAGAGAGTTGCAATCTGTATCGGCAGAACGCGCGCCGCAGATTGTCGCTGGCGCGATGGTTGCAAGGCAGTTAATGCGCACCCTGGAGTTGGAAGCGATTCGCATCTGCCCTTGGGCGCTGCGTGAAGGAATTGTGCTTCACCGCCTCGACTGGATTGAACGCTAAGAGATAGCTAGAAAATCTAGTCCCACGATTTCTCCGCGGACTCGGTGCACAATCCAGGCGTCTCCTGGTTCGAGCTTAATCAAATCCTTATTCTTCAACTTTGTATTGAGAATCCCACGTACCATCGTTGGAATCACTGGGTTATGGCTGCAGATCAAAATGTTCTTCTCATCTTGCTTTACTGCATTGGCAAAGGAGATAGCTCGCTCCGGGTCATTTACGAAGGCTTCTTCATTTAAGTTTGGAATCTGTGTAATCGAAAGCCCGCGTGATTGACCTAGCGGAGTCACAGTTTGTACACACCTGGTGTAATCGGAGCTATAGATCTCATCAATAGCAAAGGGTTGCAGATGTTGAATTAATTGCTCAGATTGCTGAAGTCCACGCTCATCTAATGTGCGCTTGGAATCATCGCCATCCCAATCGCCTCGTTCGAGAGCTTTTGTATGCCTGAGAATAATTAAAGTGTCTGTACGGGGTTCCAGACTTAGAAAGTTTTCAATGATTGTTCTATCAGACTCATGAGTTGCAAGTGAATGCGCCTCATCTGGATTCAGCCATTTGATCTCATCGACCTCCTCATTGACAACGAACTGTTCAGAGTTGTAAGTAGCTCTGGCTGACCAGTACTTCACACGCTTAAGTCCGGCAGGTTCCTTATACTCAACGCTTCCTAATTCGCGACCGAATGTAGGTGTAATCCCTGTCTCTTCGATTACTTCGCGGAAAGCGCAGAGCAGTGAAGTTTCACCTTCTTCAAGCTTTCCCTTTGGAAGGGACCAATCGTCATATCGTGGTCGATGGATGAGGGCGATTTCAATCTTCAGCTCTGAATTTTCACGCCAGAGGAGTGCGCCCGCAGCTCTGATCACGAACGGTTATGGCGATCTACGAAGTGATCTTGGAAGTTAACTAGTGGTTTTCCATCAACATCTGAAGTTTTGCGAACCCAAGTGTTCTCACCATCTAGATGCCACGTTGAGTAGTCATCAGAGACAGAGTCATCAAGGATTCCCTTGAGTCGAGTCTTGTGTTTATCGGAGTCGATTCGCACCAAAGCTTCAACGCGACGATCTAGATTTCTATGCATCATATCTGCACTGCCAATGAAGTAATCATCAGCACCATTATTCATAAAGTAGTAAATACGTGAGTGTTCTAGGAAGCGTCCCAGGATTGATCTAACTTTAATATTTTCACGGCGCGCATCGTTATTGAGTCTTATTGAGCAGATACCTCGAACAACAATTTCAATCTTTACGCCGGCGTCTGCAGCCTCATAGAGCGAATCGATAATCTCTTCATCAAGGAGCGAATTCAACTTGAGGCGAATCCAGGCAGGCTTTCCATCGAGATGATTTCGAGTCTCGCCCTTAATCTTGCCAATCAAACTCTTGCGCATACTGTGGGGTGCAACAAGGATTCTTGAGTAATCATGCTTTGTTGAATACCCAGAGAGCTCGTTAAAGAGTCTAGATAAATCATCACCCAAAACTGGATCAGCGCTCAGTATTCCAAGATCGTCGTAGAAGCGCGCAGTCTTCGGGTTGTAATTACCTGTACCAACGTGACAGTAACGGCGAAGAACCTCGCCTTCATCGCGTACAACGAGCGATAACTTCGCGTGAGTCTTCAATCCCATAAGGCCATAAACGACATGCACGCCTACTTCTTCAAGCTTTCGGGCCCATCGCACATTGGCCATCTCATCAAAGCGTGCACGAATTTCAATGACGGCAAGTACCTGCTTACCAGCCTCAGCAGACTCAATAAGGGCCTCAACAATCGGTGAATCACCTGATGTTCTATACAAGGTCTGCTTAATCGCCAATACATGTGGGTCGCGAGCAGCGTTCTCAAGGAATTGCACAACCGATGTCGTAAAGGATTGATATGGATGGTGCAGAAGAACCTCGCCCTTGCGAATGGCTGCGAAGAAAGAGTCGGTCGATTCAGGATCGACATCACGTAACTCTGTCGCGGTTTCACTTCTAAATGGCTTGTACTTCAGATGAGGGAAATCAAGGTCTGCAATCTGATTGAGGCTACGAAGATCCAGGGGAGAGTCGTACTTCACCACATCAATCGGTTCAATCTGCAGTTCATCCATGAGTTCGTTGAGAACTTCGTGATGAATGACCTTATCTACCTCAAGGCGCACCGGAGGGCCAAAGCGTCTCCGGGTTAGTTCCTTCTCCATCGTCTCAAGGATGTCTTCCGTCTCATCTTCATCGAGATCAAGATCTTGATTTCGGGTGACGCGGAAGAAGAAGTGATCCTTTAGCGTGACGCCTGGGAAGAGTTCAGAGAGATGTTCTGCAATCAGCTCATCGATAAGGACAAATCTAAATTTAGAGGTATCTGATGTTCTGATAAATCGAGGAAGATTTGATGGAACCTTCACTCGTGCAAAGCTAATATCTTGATCTTCGCTTGATTCAATATTGATTCCGACGTTGAGCGATAAGCCTGAGATATACGGGAACGGATGTGAGGGGTCTACTACAAGAGGTGTGAGAACTGGAAAAATTCGCTCGTTGTAATACTCCTTGAGATTGTCGCGTTCTGCCTGACTCAACTCATTGATCTTGAGGAATTCAATTCCATGTTCACGAAGTTCGGGGATGATTTCATCTCGGAAGCGATCTGCCTGAATATTGACAAGCTTCTGGGTGCGCTCGAGCACAATACGTAGAAGTTCTTTCGGAGTAAATCCTGCGCTATTTGGAGTAGTTACTCCGCGATCAATCTTTGCTTTAATTGATGCCACGCGCACCATAAAGAATTCATCTAAGTTAGATGAGAAGATCGCCAGAAATCGAACACGCTCGAGAAGAGGAATTGTCGGATCTTGAGTCAGTTCGAGAACGCGAGTATCGAAGTCGAGCCAGGTTAATTCACGATCCTGGTAGTTCGATGCGCTCTCTTTCACAGGATAAGAATGGCTTAGCTAGGTAAATAACAGGTAATCGCTAGATGAACGCCAAGTCAGGCGGGTTCTAGGCTCAATTGAAGTAAACCAGAGCCGTATGATTTCCGCATGTCTTCGCCTTTTGAGAGGTTTCACTCGTGACTGCAATAAGAACAGTTGATTACCACACAGCTGGAGAACCCTTTCGAATCGTCGAGAACCCACCTGTAGACATTCTGGGAGATACCGTCGCAAATCGTCGCGTCTATGCGATATCAAATCCAGAAGTTGATGGATTAAGAAAACTTCTCTGCTTCGAGCCACGCGGACATGCAGATATGTATGGATGTTTCATCACGCCACCTGATGATGACGGTGCGGATTTTGGAGTTCTCTTCTGGCATAAAGATGGATTCTCAACCGCATGCGGCCACGGAACAATTGCGCTCGGTGTGTGGGCTATTGAATCCGGAAAAGTGGCGATTGATCCAAGTGGAACGACTGATGTAGTTATCGACGTTCCATCGGGGCGAGTCACTGCTCGAGTGCATACAGATGGCTCGGTAATTCAAAGCGTGGATTTCATCAATGTTGCAAGTTATCACATGCATAGCGATATCAACCTTGAAACATCCCTTGGAATTCTCAGCGTTGATGTCTCATTCGGTGGAGCAATCTATGCTCAACTAGATATCTCACAGATCTCACTTTCTGTAACTCCCGAGTTTTATTCGCAGATCATCGCTATCGGCCGCGAAATTAAGTGGGCGCTCAATGAAACCGAGTACGCGAAGCATCCAACTGACCCCCGCCTCAGTGGGATTTACGGAACCATTGTTTATGAAGGCTTAGCGCGAGGCGCTGATGGGCTATTGCACCAAAGAAATGCAACGATATTTGCAGATGGTGAAGTAGACCGCTCTCCATGTGGTTCCGGTACTTGTGCACGCTTAGCAACCCTTGTTGAGAAGAAGCAATTGCAGCTTGGTGAAATTCTCAAGCACGATTCAATTGTTGATTCCCAGTTTCTTGGAGTCGCTCGAGAATTTGTGACAGTAGATGGAAAAAAGGCAATTTTGCCTCAAGTCACAGGCATGGCTTACAAAACAGGAGAATCAACTTTCAGCGTAGATCCACGTGATCCACTGTCTCCAGGATTTGTGCTGCGATGAATCCAAAGTTCATCTCTGCCGAAGAGATTTCTCAATCCTTCTCATTTCTAGCAGGCGTCAAAGCAATCGAAGCTGCGTTGTTGAATGGAGTCGATCCATCGGCAGATCTTCCTCGTTCGATTCTGCCAATCGATAAGGGCGAAATGCTTGTCATGCCCGCTTCATCTGCCCACGGCTCTGGAATAAAAGTTCTGACCATTGCACCCAACAACCCCCATCTCAACGCTCCTCGCATTCAAGGCCTCTATCTCCTCTTTGATAGAGAGAATCTCTCGGTATCTTCAATTCTTGATGGCGCTGCGCTTACTACATATCGAACTCCCGCAGTCTCAGTTGCTGCGATTAGGCAAGCCTTGGATTTATCCGAGAATGATCTCTCAATAGTTGTTTTTGGATCAGGTCCGCAAGCTATCTCGCATATTCAGACATTTACTGAGGTTGTATCTTCACCTGCGCAGATATCGAGCGTCGCATTCATCGCTCGAGATATACAGAAGGCAAAACAGCAGATTCCTGACCACGCAAAACTTGGGCTTACTCCTGATTGCAAAGTTCAGATCTTAGGCGTTGATTCAGCTGAAGTTACGGAACTTCTCAAGTCAGCCGATCTCGTGATAGCAGCGACGACATCAAGAACTCCACTCTTTGATTCGACTCTTCTCAAAGATTCGGTGATAGTTATTGCTGTCGGATCTCACGAACCAAGTGTTCGAGAAATCGATTCCAAGCTGCTGGCTCGAGCCCAGGTTGTTGTAGAAACTCGTGCAAGTGCGCTCCGCGAAGCAGGAGATGTCATCATGGCTATTAACGAGGGAGCGCTTCAGCAAAATATGTTGATAGATATGGCTGATGTTGTCTGCAGACGAGTGAAGTTAGATAGAGCTAGGCCTATCTTATTTAAGAGTTCAGGAATGTCTTGGGAGGATTTGGTCATCGCTCGCGCGGTTGAGCAGACCCTGTAGTTCAAATATATTTAAGCGGTCGCAAATCCTCTGAAATTTCGTAGTGCCAGGAATAGTCAAGAATTGCTACCGGATGATCTTCATCGCCTGGCTGGGGAACCCAAATCCCAGTAGCGCCTTCAAAATTTTTATTAGAGAGAATATGGTGGTGGATTTCTCCATCCATTAAGAACCATTCCTCCCAATTTACGCCGCTTGCTTCGACCTTTTTTGGAAAACAATGTAGAACTCCACTAGGTATTTGAGAGTGTGGCCAGATTTCCCAAGTGGCATCCTCATAAGGGTCGACGCTCAGGTTAGATCTATTTAATGGTTCGATGAAATACTTATCAAAATCAATGCCAAGGCTCGCGAGGAATTCAGGCAGACCGATTGCTATCCAGTTGCTCTTAGCCGCAGCTTTCCAACCTGCATCTGATTGCGTTCCCACAGATTTAATATAGCGGTGGCTGTGCGCAGACCAAGTAAATCTAGAGTGAGGCGGGTCGGGCTCGAACCGACGACGACCGAATTATGAGTTCGGGGCTCTAACCAACTGAGCTACCGCCTCGTCGCAGATGAGTTTATTGCAATTATCGAGAGTTTTTCACATTAATAGGGGCTTGGAGTAGCATCGGTTACGTCCAAAACTAGATAGTCAGCGTTGACTAAGGAGTGAATTGTGCTCGTAGGTATCCCAAAAGAAGTTAAGAATAATGAATTCCGTGTATCAACTACTCCAGCAGGTGTTCACGCCCTGGTCTTAGCCGGACATATAGTCTTTGTAGAAAAATCAGCTGGCGTTGGATCTGCGATTACAGATGCAGAGTATGTAAAAGCTGGCGCAACAATTCTTGATACAGCAGATGAGGTCTGGGCAAAGTCCGAGATGATCATCAAGGTGAAAGAGCCTATTGCTGAGGAATATCACCGCATGCGCAAGGGTCAGATTCTCTTCACATACCTTCACCTTGCAGCATCTCGCGAATGTACAGATGCAATTATTAAATCCGGCATCACAGCGATTGCCTACGAGACAGTTGAAGTAAATCGCACATTGCCGCTACTTGCTCCAATGTCAGAAGTTGCTGGCCGTATGTCTATTCAAGTTGGTGCAGCAGCGCTGCAGCGCCCAGCCGGTGGTCGCGGAGTACTACTTGGGGGAGTTCCGGGAGTTGCCCCAGGAAAAGTTGTTGTTCTAGGTGGGGGAAGCGTAGGAGTATCAGCTGCATCGATGGCAGTCGGTCTTCGTGCAGATGTAGTACTGATGGATATTAATTTGAAGCGTCTTGCTGAGATTGATGACATCTTCCAGGGCCGCGTAAAGACAATTGCTTCATCACCATACTCAATCGAAGAGCACGTAACTCAGGCAGATCTTGTAATTGGTGGAGTCTTGATTCCAGGCGCTGCTGCTCCAAAGCTTGTCACCGATGCAATGGTTGCAAAGATGAAGCCAGGTAGCGTTCTCGTCGATGTAGCTATCGACCAAGGCGGATGCTTCGAAGGTTCACATGCAACTACTCACGCAGACCCAACATTTAAGGTTCACAATTCACTGTATTACTGCGTGGCAAATATGCCTGGCGCAGTACCTGCGACATCAACAGCTGCGCTTTCAAATGCAACGCTGAAGTACTCACTTGCCCTAGCCAATAAGGGCTGGGAGAAAGCGATTGCAGATGATGCTGGCCTTGCTGCTGGACTCAACGTTCACGAAGGAAAGATCATGTACGCAGCAGTTGCTGCCGCACATGGCTAAAACTCTTCTGAATTAACTCTTCTAAATAATTAGTGGCGCTGGAAACCTTTACGGCCCCAGACTTCCCAGAGACCCATCACACTTAAAATAAGTGCAAAGCCGAAGAGAACATCTTCTGCTGGAGCTGAGAAGAAGCGCAGACCCATGATGGCATCTGGGCTATACATCACGATATTTCTCGATGTTAGCCACCAATTTGTAAGGAATTGGAATGGCAAGATAATTGCATACGAAGTCCAGAAAGCTGGACGAGTAAGCATCGATGTTCTAAAAACAAAGAGATCGACCATCACGGCGATGGCAAATGCGGTAATTGCTATATCTGAATAAATCATTCGCCGAATTCATCCTTGCGCCAGTGAGGCTTAACGGTAGTAACGCCTTCGATTGTAAAGATTGCTGCCATAGGAATAATCATGAAGAACAAATATTCTTCAAGCGGAATATCTAGTGGGCCGTAGATTCCAAGAATTTGCTCGCGATCGAAGAACCAATGTCCCTGTGAAATTGCGTAGGCATCCCACGCTAGGAAAAGTAGACTGATGGGAAGCACGCTAATTGCTACTCGCTTTATTCGACGCAGTACGCCCGTCTTCAAATAAATCTCAAGCCAAGCAGAACCACAGAAGGTAAATATGAGCATCGCCATATATGACCACTGTTTCATGCTCGCATTTTTGCATACCTCGAGGGAAATATTGCTACTGTGTTCTGTGTGATTGATGTGAAATTTAAAGTATTTAGCCGAATTCGCACCCTTTCTAGCGCAGCAGTGGCTGTCGCGATACTCCTTTCAATTCTCTTCTCCCAATGGCTTGGCGCTGATTCATTGAATTGGCAGATAGTTCTAGCAACCATCGCCTTGGCTGTCGGCATTCCACATGGCGCCCTGGATCACCTGGTGACTTTGCCCAGGTCGGCTCCGATTCGCATGGCAATCTTTATCGCCATTTATGTGGCGATTGCACTTCTTGCAATCTATGCGATTCTCAAATGGAATGTTTGGGGATTTATCTTTGTAGTGGTCATGAGCGCTACACACTTTGGAATCGGCGATTCTGCATTTCTTAACGAGCTAGATTCCCTGAAGAACCCGACCGGCTCTCGTATTCCAGCATGGCTCTATGCACCCGCCGCTGGCTTATTGCCTGTAGCCATTCCACTGGTAAATAGCAGAAGCTCAGAGGCGCTGACTAAGGTAAACGAATCACTAGTTGATTGGCACCAGGGTTACACAACAGAAATAATCTTAGGCGTTGCTGCAATAACCACGCTCTGCCTACTTGGATTACTGCAACGTAAACGTTATCGCGACGCTTTAGATATCGCACTCCTTGCAGCCCTTGCTTCCATCGCCCCACCACTGGTTGCTTTCGCCGTTTACTTTGGATGTTGGCATGCACTTCGCCACACTGCTCGCCTGACATCACTTCTTCCTAATTCAGAGAGCGCCTATCTGCGCGGTCGCCCTGGACAAGCATTTGTTGCAGCCGTGATTCCTGGACTTCCTGCGCTCTTCGGAACAATCATCTTCATCGCAGTTCTTGCCGGATTCTCGCAACAAGATCTCAGCGATAAGTTTTTATGGCTCACCCTTGTGACAATCTGGGCGCTCACAGTTCCTCACATGTTAGTCACAGCAAAGTTAGACCGCGCCGCGCTCAGAAAGTAAGAGTCATTGGCTAGGCTCGTGCCATGATTAAGAAGGTACTTCTGCTTGCGATATTTGCAACGACGATAAGCCCTGCACAAGCGGCGCCAATTTATACATTTCCTGTAGCTAACTGCGCTGTCAATTATGCACGTGCACACCATGACTATGCCGCTACCGATATCTTGGCGAAAGCTGGATGTAAGTTTGTAGCGCCAATTAATGGCATCGTCGATGAAGTCAATCGCATCGATACCTGGAGAAGTCCACCCAATCTAGGAATTACTCGCGGTGGTTTATCTATATCGATCATCGGTGAAGATGGTGTTCGTTACTACGGATCACACCTTCGCTCTATCCCTGAAAATATTCAACCAGGGGTTGCAGTTATGGCCGGCGATGTTTTAGGTGCTATTGGATCAACTGGTAGCGCAAGAGGTACTGCGCCACATCTGCACTTTGGAATTTCATGGCCAACACCACCAGATACATGGTGGGTGCGCCGCGGAGAAGTATTGCCGTGGAAATATCTTGATGCTTGGAAGAAAGGTAAAGATCTTTCACCCGTAAAAGCAGTTGCTGCCCGTAAAGCTAAAGTGGGAGAGATTCCGCCGCTACCTAAAAAGTAGTTTGGCCAAAAAAGTAATTCCTTTAGAAATGAAATAAGGCCCGCCGATTTCTCGACGGGCCTTACTCGTAAGTGAAATTAGTTAGCGTTCACTGCGTCTGCCTGAGGACCCTTTGGACCCTGGACGACCTCGAATGAAACTGACTGACCCTCTTCAAGGCTCTTGTAACCGTTTCCCTGGATTGCTGAGTAGTGAACGAATACATCTTGTCCGCCACCATCAACTGCAATGAAACCGAAACCCTTTTCAGAGTTGAACCACTTAACTGTACCTGTTGCCATATTTTTTACTATTCCTTCGATATGTGTAGGCGTTCGAGAATTCCTCGACCACCAGTCTTCGTCTTGCTACAGCCATACCGAGTAAAGAAGTAAATCTAACAACGGGTACTGATAAAGCGTCCGACTAAGGAAAAGGGTACCGGCTACGCAACGGTATGCCTATTCCTGATTTGAAAGAGGAGTCTGTGAATCACGCTCAAAATAGCGGGGGATTCACAAAGTCAGGGGAAAGTTGTATAAATAAGGTACTCAAAACTACTAAAGAGTCGCAATTGTGGATCGGGGAAGGTCGCACAAAGCCACCTTAGTAGGAGTACTTCATGCACCACAGCTCTATCGCAGGTTTGGTAACAATCCACTCTGCGCCCTCAGCCCTGCGCCAACATATCGAGTGGGGGCTTAACGCACTTCTTGGTCAGCCACTTAATTACACATGGCGCGATCAACCACTTGCTGCCGGAACAATTCGCACAACGATCGAGTATCGAGGCGAAGTCGGTCTTGCTTCCAAGATTGCAACTGCTCTGAAGAATTGGCATTACCTGCGATTTGAAGTGCAAGAGTTTGGCAAAGATGGCGGCGAATACTTCCGCTTTACTCCAGAGCTAGGAATTCATCGAGCAAACGTTGATGCAGCCGGTTCCATTCTGATTTCTGAGAACGTTATCCGTAGAGCGCTCGCAACATTCGATGACTTAGAAGTTCGTGAGAATTTAGTGGTAGCACTAGGTGAAGCTTGGGAAGAAGCGCTCGAACCGATGCGCGGAGTTGATTTACAGGAAGTTGCACGTTTACGAGCGATATAGAATAAGTGCATGACAACACAGACACCCATGACATCCCAAGAGCGCCGTAGATCAATTCTCTACATCGCTATCGCGCTTATCCTTGCAATCGCACTGGGCGGTGGACTTGTCAAAGTTGGTGCCGGTTTTGCCGACCGCAGCGCAAATGGAATTACCGTCACAGGTTCTGCGAAAACTTCTGCAACTGCAGATAACGTTGTCTGGACCCTCAATGTCTCATTGACCCGTCAGACAGTCTCTGATGCAGTGACCAAAGTAGGAAGCGATGTTGCAGCAGTAACTAAGTACCTCACTGCAGGTGGAATCCCTGCAGATGAACTAACACTGGGTTCAGTCTCAACATATGCCAATGAAGAGTATTCAAATGGAAATAGCACAGGCAGAATTTTGAATTACCGCGCATCTCGCGATGTCGTTGTTCGCTCAAAGGATGTCCAACTCGTTTCAAAGCTTTCACAAGGAATTGGATCTATCCTTCAGACAGGTGTCAGCGTTAATAATTACGGACCTCAGTACTATCTCTCAACACTTCCAAAGCTTCGCCCACAACTTCTTGAAAAGGCGATGAAAGATGCAAAGGTTCGCGCCGTTGCAATTACCAAGGCAGTGGGCGGAAAAGTTGGTGCAGTGCAGGCTGTGCGATCTGGAGTCTTCCAAGTAACAACACCAGATTCAACTCAGATTTCAGATTCTGGGTCCTATGACACTTCAAGTATTGAGAAGACAGTTACTTCAACAGTTTCAGTAACCTTTAAAGTTAATTAACTAGAAGGTTAATTAGAGCGGAATATTGCCGTGTGAACCACGGCGATATTCAGTCTCACTTAACACCTTTGCGATAGCGCTTCGAGTCTTATCTGGCTCGATCATCTCATCGACTGCGCCAATCTCGATTGCGCGTGCGACTCCGCCTGATACTCGCTCATGTTCTGCGGCGAGCTCGAGTTCCATATCTTCTCGCTGATCTGCAGGTAAATCTGCAAGCAACCTACGGTGCAGAACGCGCACCGCTGCAACTGCGCCCATCACTGAGACTTCAGCTTGAGGCCATGCAAATACACGTGTTGCACCTAGAGACTTCGAATTCATTGCGACAAAGGCTCCGCCATAAGCTTTACGAGTAATTACGGTGACACGAGGAACAACAGCTTCTGCAAATGCATGAAGCAACTTCGCACCGCGACGCACGGCACCTTCCCACTCTTGACCAATGCCAGGTAAGAATCCAGTGGCATCTGCGATGACTACAAGTGGAATTCCAAATGCATCACAAGTACGTACAAAGCGCGCAGCTTTCTCGCCGGCAGCCGAATCAAGAACGCCGCCGATAACTTGAGGATTGTTGGCAATAACACCAACAGTACGGCCACCTAAACGGCCAATAACGGTTGTCATGTTCTCTGCCCACATATCAAGAAGCTCTAACTTCTCGCCATCCTTATCGAGAATCGCATCAACAAGGGGATGAACTTCATAAATACGCTTCTGTGATTCAGGAACTAAGTGTGCAAGTGGGACATCTTCGACAGTTGCCGACATGAGGCCTTGATTAGCAAAGAGTGAGACCAGATCTTGAATCTCACGGAAAGCGACATCTTCACTGGGTGCAATCACATGAGCGACGCCGGAATTCTTACTGTGGGCCTCAGGTCCACCAAGTAAAGCCATATCAACGATATCTCCGGTTACTGATTTAACAACGTCAGGACCAGTGACAAAGATGCGACCTTCTGGAGCAAGAACGACAACATCTGTAAGCGCTGGTCCATATGCACCGCCACCTGCAGTTGGACCTAAGACAAGTGATAACTGCGGGATACGTCCACTTGCAGTAACCATCGCTTGGAATACTTCACCGAATGCATTAAGAGATGCAACGCCATCACTTAATCGCGCACCACCTGAGTGCCAGATTCCAATGATGGGTGACTGCGCTCCCATCGCTGCGCGATAAGCCTGAACAATTACCTGCGAACCTTCGATGCCGAGTGCGCCACCTTTAATGGTGGGATCCGATGCAAAGAGAACGACTTTATTTCCCTTAACTAATCCAGTCGCTGCAACCATTCCACAATCGGTACGGGGAATCAGTAATTCGTATGCGCCGTTATCAACGAGGCGAGCAATACGAGCCTCTGGATCCAAGCCAGCTAGATCGCTGCTATTGACCGGCGTTGTCATGGCTCTAGATTAGAGCGATTTAAATGCAAGCACCACGTTATGGCCACCAAAACCAAATGAATCGTTCAGTGCCGCAATATCTCCCGCAGGAAGTTGGCGAGGTGTGTCGCGAACGACATCGACTGTAACCGCTGGGTCGAGGTTTTCGATATTAATTGTTGGGGGAGCAAGGCGCTCTTGAAGTGCTTTAACAATGAAGACAGATTCGATTGCGCCAGCGCCACCAAGTAAGTGACCTGTCATTGATTTTGTCGCAGAAACAGCAACGTGATCTGCATCTGCACCAAGTGCTTTGCGCAGTGCATTTGCTTCTGCAACATCGCCTGCAGGAGTCGAAGTCGCGTGAGCATTTAGGTGAACAATATCTTTTGTTGATAAGCCAGAATTTGCCAGTGCAAACTTGATTGCACGCTGCACGCCAGAGCCCTCAGGATCAGGTGCTGCAATGTGATAACCATCTGACGTCAGGCCTTGCCCACCAATTTCGCAGTAAATCTTTGCGCCGCGAGCCTTTGCAGATTCGTACTCTTCAAGAATGAGGATTCCGCCACCTTCGCCAAGTACAAATCCATCGCGATCAACGTCATAAGGACGAGATGCTGCTGCAGGATTATCGTTACGAGTTGAAAGTGCCTTCATTGCGGCAAAGCCAGCCATAGGTAATTGATGAATCGCAGCTTCAACGCCACCGGTGACAATGATGTCGGCGCGATTGTTCTTAATCATCTCAAAGGCGTAACCAATTGCTTCGGCGCCCGATGCACATGCGCTGACGGGTGTGTGCACGCCAGCTTTTGCTTGAAGTTCAAGTCCAACATTTGCGGCTGGCCCATTAGGCATCAGCATCGGCACTGTGTGTGGACTTACGCCACGAGCGCCTTTCTCATTGAGATTAACAAATTGATCAAGAAGGGTAATAACACCACCGATACCTGATGCAATAACGACTCCGAGTCGTTCCTTATCAATATCGTCGGGAGATCCTGCATCTTTCCACGCCTCGCGTGATGCAACGAGTGCAAATTGTTCTGAGCGATCAAGGCGGCGCATTTCAACGCGCTCCATCTGATCTGCCGGTTCTGTCGCAACGCGCGCAGCGAAGTGCACAGGAAGTAGTTCACGCCAATCTTCAGTGAGAAGACGGACGCCACTCTGGCCGGCAAGAAGCGCCTTCCAAGTTGTGGCGACATCAGAACCTAGTGGAGTTGTAGCTCCAAGGCCCGTGACTACTACGCGACGTTGTGACATACCGCTAATTACTCTTTAAAAGTCTACTTACGCTGCTGCGTTAACGATGAAGTTAACTGCATCGCCTACTGTTGCAAGCTCAGTTACTTTCTCGTCAGGAATCTTCACGCCAAAGCGCTCTTCGCATGCGACAACAACTTCAACCATGCTGAGTGAGTCAACTTCAAGATCATCAGTGAAATTCTTATCGAGCTCGATTTGTGCAGCTGGGATACCCGCTACCTCTTCAACGATTTCTTTGATTCCTGCAAGTACATCTGCTTGTGAAAGCGCCATTGTTATTCCTTTACTAATTTGTACTACCGTATTGGGGACAGGTGTGTAATTGTGTATTAAAAGTAGGCTTACTTCCCAGTAATCGGGTCGTTATTATGAGAAAAATTATGGCTTAGGCGGCAATTTAACTACTTGGCCCGCGTAAACGAGACCTGCGCCATATCCGATCAAGAGCGCCAGCTTTCCATGCAATTCTGGATGTTTCTTGAGAAGTGCATCCATCGCAAGCGGAATCGATGCAGCAGATGTATTTCCGTTGGTGCGAATATCGTCTGCAATAACAACAGAATCCGGCATGTTCATCTCTTTAGCCATCGTTTCAATAATGCGAATATTTGCCTGATGCGGAATGAATACATCAATATCGTTGACGGTAAGTCCAGCAGATTCAAGTGCTTTGAGTGCAGCCTTGCTCATGGAGAAAACAGCCCAGCGAAATACTTTCTGTCCCTCTTGAGAAATATTTGGCCACTTACTTCCAGCCTTAGTTAACTGTGTTTCAACATCGCGGACTTCAATCCATGATGGGTTCATCTGAATTGCATCGCGGCTATCGGCATCCGATCCCCATTCGACAGGGCCAATGCCAGCATCCTTACTTGTACCGATAACAACTGCACCTGCTCCATCGGCGAAGATAAATGCTGTTGCGCGATCATTTGGGTCCGTGAAATCTGAGATCTTCTCGGCTCCAACGACTAGAACAGTCTTTGAAGTTCCGGCCTTAATAAAGTCATGTGCCATCGAGACGCCATACGAGAATCCTGCGCAAGCGGCATTGATATCAAAGGCGGCAGCTTTTGGATGGCCTAACTTCTGCAAGATTGCAGTAGCAGCCGATGGTGCCTGAAATGGGAAGGTAATTGTTGCCACAATCAAGGTATCGATATCGGAGATGGAGAGCTTGGCATTCTTGAGCGCATCTTCGACTGCCCATGTAGCCATCTCGAGAAGTGATTCAGATTCATCTGCAAAGCGACGAGATTCAATTCCGGTTCGTTGTTGAATCCATTCATCACTTGATTCGATGCGATCGACGATCTCGGAATTAGGTACTAAACGCTTGGGGCGATAAGAGCCGACGGCAAGAATCTGACTCTCGCTACCTGTCTTGGTTCCGATTACCTTGGACATTAGATGCCTCCGTGAGCTGCAGCGAATTCACGAGCAGCATCGATATCTGCAGGTGTCTTGAGAGCGAATTGTTCAATTGTAGGTACAGCGCGCTTAATTAATCCGACAAGAGTTCCAGCTGGTGCAACTTCAATGACGCCAGTAACGCCGAGAGTTGCAAGGCGTTGCATACATAGATCCCAGCGCACGGGATTGGCAATCTGGCTAACGATGCGGTTGAGAATCTCGCGTCCATCACTGACCTCTTCGCCATCTCGATTAGAGATAACTGAAACAGCAGGATCTGTTGTGGCAAGTGATTGAGCAAGAGTGCGCAGGGGTTCGACCGCTGGTTTCATATAAGAGGTATGAAAAGCGCCGGCAACAGCAAGTGCGCGAACACGTGCACCTTCGGGCGCTAACTGAGCAAGAGCATCGAGGCTTCCGGCAGCAACGATTTGGCCGCCACCATTGTCATTTGCTGCAACAAGTCCTAGATCTGAGATTGCCTTTAAAACTACATCGCGGTCTCCGCCAAGAACTGCAGACATTCCTGCAGGAGATGTTGCCGCAGCTTTTGCCATCTCGACTCCGCGTGCACGGACTAACTTCATCGCATCTAGCGGCGCAAGTGAGCCGGCAATTGAAGCCGCGGTTATTTCGCCAACAGAGTGTCCTGCAACGTAGGAAAACTTTCCAGAGAGATTGAGAGCGTTCGCACAGAGCAAGCCTGCAGCAACGATAAGTGGTTGCGCATTTGCAGTATCTTTAATCTCTTCAGCATCTGCAGTTGTTCCAAGATGATGTAAATCAAGGCCAATATTTTCAGACCATGAAGATAAGAGTGCGGACTGCGCAGAATCTTCTAGCCAAGAGGCGAGCATTCCAGGAGTTTGTGATCCTTGACCCGGAGCGATGATTGCGAGCACGTGGCTAATATATGGGATTACGAACGAGTAACAAGCCAAACCTGCGCACAATGTTGCGCAACGTTTACTTTCTGCATCGGCTGGTTAATCACAGGTTCATGCGTTAATACAGGAGATGCAGCATCAAAGATTCTGCGGAAACTCGTTCCCCATTTCTCATCAGGCAGAGTAAATGAAGTCTCTTTCGCTGATGAATTAAGTAGAAGCAGTAATCCTCGATGTGGTCCCGCTTCAATCAGAACGCTCAAGCTTCTTTTTTCTCCATCTGCCCAATGTTCTTCAGTCATCTCGTGGCCACCCAAACTAAACCAGGCGATATCTTTTCTCTGCGTTCCAAGATCAACGCGACCTGTAAAGAATTCGGCTGCAACATCAGCCAGGTATGTCTTTCTAATGCGCGCTAGTTCACCAACAGCATCTTTCATATCTTGTTCTTCAGCGGATAACTTCCAAGAATTGGCCCATCCGCCACCAAATGTTTCAGGTGAATCTTCGATACCTGGCCACATATTTCGCGGCATTGAATAACCATTATTGGAACCGTGCTGAGTGCGGCAGATTTCATCGCCCATATTGATCATAGGAACACCAGCTGAAAGCATCAGAGTCGCCATCATCGATTTCTTTAGTGAAAGACGTTGCGCATTAATTGCAGGGTCATCGCTAGGGCCTTCAACGCCCATATTCCAGGAACGGTTCTCATTGGAACCATCGCGATTCTCTTCCTGGTTTGCTTCATTGCGCTTCTGCGAATACATCGTCAGATCGCTCAGTGTGAATCCGTCGTGAGCTGTTACAAAGTTAATCGATGATGTTGGCCCGCGGTAATAGAAAATATCTGAGGAGCCACTGATGCCGGCGGCGACATCGGCAACGCCTTCACCGTAACCACGTGCAAGATCACCCAACCAGAACTGACGCACAGAGTCGCGGTATCGATCGTTCCATTCGCGCCATGGATGAGGGAAATCTCCCAGCGAATATCTCGAAATATCCCATGGCTCTGCAATCATCTTAAAGTTTCTTAAGACTGAATCAGATTCAATAGCTGACATCAACGCTGAATCTGATGCAGAACTTGTTGCATAGAGCGCTGTTGCAAGATCGAAGCGGAAACCATCGACGCCAACTACTTCTACCCACCAACGAAGTGAATCGATTATGTGGCGCACACCGTGTGGCTTAGATGCTGCAACTGTATTGCCGCAACCCGTGACATCAACATAATTTCCATTGTGGTCATGGCGATACCAGGCGTTGTTATCAATGCCCTTGAAAGAAAGGGTTGGTCCACCTACGCCGCCTTCGCCGGTGTGGTTATAGACAACATCGAGAAATACTTCGATGCCAGCATCATGTAATCGATCAACTGCTTCTTGTAACTCTGTAGTTGGATCATCTGTTGCTGCGTACTGTGCATGAGGCGCGGTAAATGCGATTGCGTTATAGCCCCAATGATTCTTTCTTCCGCGGTCCCAAATGCCAGGTTCCGTCACATAAGAATGAATCGGCAGAAGCTCTAGCGCCGTAACGCCAATCTCTTTCAGATGCGCAATCGTGCTGGGATGGCCAAGTGCCTTATAGGTACCGCGCTCTGATTCAGGAATTTGGTGGTTCTTTGCTGTGAAGCCCTGCACATGTGCTTCATAGATAACTTCTTGAGTCCACGAATAAATTGGACGGTTAATCTCGCGAGCGCGGTAGTCGGTAACAACAGAGTAAGGAACATGTCCTGCGCTATCCCGATCATCGCGAATCGAAGTATCGCCGGCGCCAGTTCCATCTGCTGCAACATGTCCATAAATTTCTGGGCTGTAATTAAGTTCGCCATCTAATTTATGGGCATATGGGTCAATCAATAGTTTTGCTGCATTAAAGCGAGATCCATATTCAGGCGCCCAAGGTCCGTAGACGCGATATCCATAACGCTGACCGGCGCGCACACCTGCGAGATAGCCATGCCAGATCGGGCCATTGCGATGTGACAAGGCGAAGCGGGTTTCAACTAACTTCCCATTGATCTCATTGAAGAGGCAGAGCTCGACCGCAGTTGCGCCATTGGACCAGAGGGCGAAGTTGCAGCCACCATCAGTCAGCGTTGCGCCAAGGGTTCGAGGGTCTGCGGGAAGCACGGCGCTATCTTGCCCTGCCCGTGCGGGATATCGGACCTCATTTCAGATTGAAATTGAGGTTACTGGTCAGTAACATCTCCACTATGAAGATTGCCGTATGTGTAAAGCAAGTTCCAGATTCCTGGGCAGAAAAGAAGATGGTCAATGGAACACTCGATCGCGAGAATGTCGATGCTGTTCTTAATGATCTCGATGAGTACGCAGTAGAAGAAGCGCTGCGCATCGTTGAAGCACATGGTGGCAATGAAGAAGGTGGACCACATACAGTCACACTTATTTCAATGGGTCCAGATCGCGCAACAGAGGCGCTACGTAAAGGTCTTTCAATGGGCGCAAACGATGCAATCTTGGTTAGTGATGCTTCCCTTGCAGGCTCTGATGCGATTGCAACATCAGCTGTTCTTGCAAAGGTGATTGCAGATGGTGGATTTGATCTCGTTATTTGCGGAACAGAGTCAACTGATGCACGTATGAGCGTTGTACCAGCGATGATCAGCGCTCGCCTTGGGTGGGCGCAGCTGACATTTGCATCGAAGGTAACTGTCGATCCTGCAGGAAATGTTTCCATCACTCGCGTTACAGAAGCTGGCGTTGATGAAATCTCTGCAGATTTCCCTGCAGTACTAAGCGTTGTTGAAAAGATTAATGAACCTCGCTATCCATCCTTTAAGGGAATCATGGCTGCGAAGAAGAAGACAATTGAATCGAAAGATTTAGCTGCAGTAGGTGTTGCAGCGCAGAGCGCATGGTCACAGGTCAATGAGGCAACTCCTCGTCCTGCGCGTGCAGCTGGTGTAAAGGTCAATGATGAAGGCGACGGCGGAAGCGCTCTCGTAACATTCCTAGCAGAGAAGAAGTTGATATGAGCACAGTATTGATTCTCGCTGATTTTTCAGGCGATAAGGCCACAAAGACAACGGCAGAGCTTGCTACTGCAGGCGCTCGCATCGGCGCAGTAACTGCTGTTGTACTTGCGCCGGCAGGAAAAGGCGCAGCACTTGCTGCAACTGTGAACCAAGGACCAATTCAATCTGTCATCGTCCTTGAATCAGATGACTTTGTTGCCCACGGCGTTGCTGCATCGGCAGATGCACTTGCAAACCTTGTTAAGGAGAAGTCTCCAGCTGCAGTTCTGATTGCTTCTCATGCATTCGGTAAGGAAGTTGCCGCTCGCGTCTCCATTCTCACGGATTCAGGAATCATCACTGATGCGATCGATGTTGCAGCAGATCTGACCGCGACACAATCTGTTTTTGGTGGATCGACAACTGTGAAGTCAAAGGTTTCACATGGCACTGCAGTTATTACAGTGCGCCCCAATAGCGTTGAAGCAGATATCACTGCATCAACACCTGCAATTGAAAATGGCACTGCAGTAGTAAGTGCAGATGCCAAGAAGGCCAAGGTTTCATCGTCACAGCCACCAGTTAAGGGTGGACGTCCAGAATTAACAGAGGCAAACATCGTTGTCTCAGGTGGTCGCGGAACAGATGGCAACTTCGCACCCGTTGAAACTTTTGCTGATTCATTGGGCGCGGCAGTCGGTGCATCACGAGCTGCAACAGATGCTGGTTGGTATCCACATTCACATCAAGTTGGACAGACAGGTAAGACTGTAAGTCCAGCTCTCTATGTTGCATGCGGAATCTCTGGAGCAATCCAACATCGCGCAGGTATGCAGACTTCAAAGACAATCGTTGTCGTCAATAAAGATCCTGAAGCGCCTATCTTTGATATCGCAGATTTCGGCGTCGTAGGCGACCTCTTCAACGTATTGCCTAAGGCCACTGAGGGCGTTCTCGCTAAGAAAGGCTAATTCGCCTTCACGAACTAGACTGCTCCCATGAGCGTCTATCTCGACCATGCGGCAACTACGCCGATGTTCGATGCTGCAATCGAGGCGATGAACTCTTCTCTACGTAAATTAGGTAATCCATCTTCTCTGCATACTGAAGGTCGTTCAACTCGTAAAGATGTGGAAGATGCTCGCGAAGGTATTGCTAAGGCGATTGGCTGCCAGGCAAGCGAAGTGATCTTTACCGGCTCTGGCACTGAAGCAAATAATGCTGCGGTCAAAGGTCTCTTCTGGCATTCAGATAAGAAAGTGATTCTGATTTCTAGTATCGAGCATCATGCAGTTCTAGATCCTGCTCATTGGCTTGCAGAACATGAAGGCGCCGAGATCATTGAGATTCCTGTTACTGCATCGGGCGTTATTGATTTAGATTTCATGAAGAAAGTTGTGGCCGAACGCGCTTCAGAGATTGCACTGATATCTGTCATGCATAGTAATAACGAAACTGGCGTTATTCAGCCGATTGCAGATGTCGTAAAGATTGCGGGAGATATTCCGGTACATTGCGACGCCGTGCAGAGCTTTACAAAGGTCCCGCTTTCATTTAAAGAGCTCGGTCTCTTTGCAATGACAATTAGTGGCCACAAAGTTGGTGGACCGCTAGGAATTGGTGCCTTGATCTTGCGTCGTGCAGTTGAGATTCCACCGCTGCTTCATGGTGGGGGACAAGAGCGAGATATTAGAAGTGGAACTCTGAATGCACCATCGATTGTGGCGCTTGCCGCAGCCGTTAAGGCGGATCTCTATAATGCGAAGAAGGTGGAAGCTCTACGTGATTCATTTGAAGCAGGTGTTCTATCACTTCGCCCCGATGCTGTGATTAATGGCAAAGGTGCGCCTCGTCTTCCTGGAATTTCAAATATTACTTTTCCAGGAACACAGAGCGATTCACTTCTCTTGCTCATGGATTCAGAGAAAGTTTCATGTTCAACAGGCGCTGCTTGCACAGCAGGTGTTCATCGACCAAGCCACGTTTTAATGGCGATGGGCCTTACCGATGTCGTTTCTCAATCATCACTGCGCTTCTCATTTGGTTCAACAAATACAACAGAAGATGTTGCATATGTGCTCTCGGTGCTTCCGACAGTTATTGAACGCGGTCTTGCCGCTAACGCAGTGGGTAGAAAATGAAAATCATCGCCGCCATGAGCGGTGGAGTCGATTCTGCAGTAGCTGCAGCCCGCGCAGTTGAGGCAGGCCACGAAGTCATTGGCGTGCACCTTGCGCTCTCATCGAATCCGCAGAAGTACCGCAGCGGTGCACGTGGTTGCTGCACAATCGAAGATTCACATGATGCACGACGTGCCGCAGATGTCATCGGCATCCCTTTCTATATCTGGGATATGGCAGATGAATTCCACGAAGGCGTTGTTGAAAACTTTATGAGCGAATATGCAGCAGGGCGTACTCCAAATCCATGCCTTCGTTGTAATGAGAAGATTAAATTTGCAGCAGTTCTCGATCGAGCAAAGGCGATGGGATTCGATGGCGTTGTTACAGGCCATTATGCACGTACTCAAGAAACTGCAGATGGACGCACTCTGCATCGCGCAATTGATCCGCTTAAGGATCAGTCATATGTTCTTGCGGTTCTCAATCGCGAACAAATCAATGGTGCGATATTTCCATTAGGCGACACTGAGAAAGTTGATATTCGCATCGAAGCTGAAGCTCGCGGCTTAGCTGTTGCGCAGAAGCCTGATAGCCACGATATTTGCTTTGTTCCATCTGGTGACAATGCCGGATGGTTGCGCGATCGCTTGGGCAGTGAAGTTGGCCCGATTGTTGATCAAGATGGCACCAAGATTGGCGAACACAAGGGCGCATACACATACACAATCGGGCAGCGAAAAGGCTTAGGTCTAACCGTGCCAACTGCCGATGGTTCACCTCGCTTTGTTCTGAAGATTGAACCTGTTACAAATACCGTTGTCGTAGGTGCGCGAGAAGATTTAGCTGTGACTTCAATGCGCGGTGAGAAGCCAATCTTCTGCGGCCCTGAGATTGGCGCTGCTCCACTTCGTGGCTTTGTTCAGGTCCGCGCACACGGTTCAGCACTGGATTGCACTTACTATCTAGATAACGGGCAGCTAGTCGCAGAACTCGATTCCCCTTTGCTGGGGCTTGCAACTGGCCAAGCGATGGTCATCTATGACGGCGATCGTGTTGTTGGTTCGGCGACTATTTGCGAGACAGCATGACAAACCAAGCGCGCCACAGAATTACTGAACTCACGACCGAGATTCGCGATCACCAATTTAAATATTATGTTTTAGATGCACCAACAATTACAGATGCGCAATTCGATAAGCTCCTAAAAGAGCTACAGGCGCTAGAGGCAAAACACCCAGAACTGCTCGAACCAGATTCACCATCACTGGGCGTCGGTGGCGGATTTGCAACAACATTTGATCAGCATGATCACATCGAGAAGATGATGAGCCTGGATAACGTCTTTGATGAAGAAGAACTCAATACCTGGTTTGATCGAGTGGAGAAAGATTCGCCTGCACCTGAATATCTTTGCGAACTTAAAGTCGATGGTCTTGCTATCAATCTCTTATATGAGAACGGTCAATTGGTACGTGCTCTGACTCGTGGCAATGGCACAACTGGTGAAGATGTCACTCTCAACGTCAAGACCATTAAGGGACTTACTCATACTTTAAAGGGCGAGAAGATTCCTTCACGGATTGAAGTTCGCGGAGAAGTCTTCTTGCCGGTCGATGCATTTAATCAACTCAATGAAGAACTTGAAGAAGCCGGTAAGCCACTCTTTGCCAATCCTCGCAACTGTGCTGCAGGTTCGCTTCGTCAGAAGGATCCGCGAGTAACAGCTTCACGCGCACTGGATGTAGTCGTGCATGGCGTTGGCGCAAACGATGGCATCTCTTTTGTTTCGCAATCTGATGCCTATAAGCAGCTGAAAGCTCTGGGCTTACCAACTTCTAATCGATTTAAAGTCTGTAAGAGCCGTAAGGAAGTTTTAGCCTTCATTGAAAACTACAATATCCATCGCCACGATGTAGAACACGAGATCGATGGCGTTGTGATCAAGGTAGATGATTTGGCAGAGCAGAAGAAGTTAGGTTTTACATCTCGTGCGCCTAAATGGGCGATTGCTTATAAGTATCCACCAGAAGAGGTAACAACAAAGCTTCTCGACATTAAGGTCAGCGTCGGACGCACAGGTCGCGTCACACCATTTGCATTTATGGAGCCGGTCAAAGTTGCAGGTTCAACAGTTACCAATGCAACCTTGCATAACCAGGAAGAGATTGAACGCAAGGGCGTCTTAATCGGAGATACCGTCATCATTCGCAAAGCAGGCGATGTCATCCCTGAAGTACTGGGACCAGTTCTTGATAAGCGCACCGGCAAGGAGAAGGCATTTGTCATGCCAACCCATTGCCCAGAATGCGCAACAGAGTTACGTGCAATTACTGAAGGCGATGTTGATATTCGTTGTCCCAATACCCGCAGTTGTCCGGCGCAGCTTCGTGAACGTATTTACTACATCGGCTCTCGCGCAGCGCTCGATATTGATGTGCTGGGGTATGAAGCAGCCGTTGCTTTACTCGCCGACAAGATCATCGTCGATGAGGCAGATATCTTCTCGCTCACCGAAGAGAAGTTAATGAACTCATCCTTCTTTACAAAGAAAGATGGCGGCAAAGGAAAGAATCTCGAGAAGTTACTGGAAGCACTCGAAACAGCGAAGAGCCGTCCACTGTGGCGAACAATTGTTGCGCTCTCGATTCGCCACGTAGGACCAACTGCAGCGCAAGCACTTGCTAACAATTTAGGCAGCATGGATGCAATCTCAAAAGCTTCAGTTGAAACTCTGTCAGAGATTGATGGTCTTGGTGATGTCATCGCGCAATCTGTTGTCGAATGGTTTGACGTTGATTGGCATCAGAGAATTATCGAGCAATGGAGTAAAGCTGGCGTTCGAATGGTTAATGAGAAGGCGGCAGATCTTCCACAAACACTTGCAGGCCTAACCTTTGTAGTAACCGGCGGCCTTGAAGGATTTACCCGCGATTCAATTGCAGAGACAATCACCGCTCATGGCGGAAAGGCATCATCTTCTGTCTCCAAGAAAACCGACTATGTATTGGTGGGCTCCGACCCAGGTTCAAAGATGGGGAAAGCTCATGAGTTAGGCGTCACAATTATCGATGAGGCGCGCTTTTTAGAACTTCTCGCAGGTAAGTAGTAATCTTTGGCTCATGATTAATCTTGCATCTGATGCAGTTCGTGAACTTCCAGTTCCTCCCTACGTTTTCGGAGTCATCGCCTTCGCAGTCTTCTCTTTTCTTCTGTACATCACACTTCGCCTAGATAAGTAATAGCCTTGAAAGTTGGGCTATACGGCGGAACATTTGATCCCATCCATAACGGCCACATCCGCGTTATTGAAGAGGTAATTTCGAAGAAGATTGTTGATCGGTTACTTGTAGTTCCTGCAGGTGAGCCGCGTCTTCGCGATAACGCCCCTGTTGCAACTGGTGCTCAGCGTCGTGCGATGTGCCAATTGGCAATCAGCGCACTTCCTGCCGAGATCTCATCGCATGTAGAAGTCAATCCCATCGAAGTACTACGACAAGGTCCAAGTTACGCAATAGATACCGTTGAAGCGATAGCTCAGACTTATGAAGGTGCAACGATTGTTCTCATCCTTGGTACCGATGCCTACGAGAAGATAGACCAGTGGCACCGTGCAGATGAGTTAAAGCAGATGGTCGAATTCCTCATTATTGATCGCCCAGACTTTCCAGGAAACCATAACGTTCAACTCAATACAATTGCAGTATCGGCGACAGATATTCGCGCCAATAAGTCAGATCTAATACCGGCAGCAGTTGCTGCATATATAAAGGAGCAAAACCTCTATGCCAGCAAGTAAAGCCTGCGTTGAACGTACACAAATTGCTGCTCGTGCAGCTGCCGACAAATTCGGTAGCGAGCTTGTTGCTCTCGATCTATCTGACCAGAGCGTCCTCAGTGAGGTCTTCCTTATTGTTACCGCAACAAATTCAAAGATGATTGGTTCGATTGCCGATGAGGTAGAAGAGAAGCTCCGCCTTGCGGGGGATAAGCCACTTCGCCGCGAAGGAACTGAAGAGTGGGTCCTTCTTGATTACTCAGATCTCGTTGTCCATATTCAATCGACTGAACTACGTCGTTACTACATGCTCGATCGCTTGTGGAATGACTGCCCTCATATTGAACTCGAAGTCGTGAAAGAGGAAGCTGCTCGTGGGTAATCAAGTAATTCTCTGGCGTCATGGCCAGACTGATTGGAATGTCGCAAATAAGTTTCAGGGCCATACAGATATTTCACTTAATGAAGTAGGCAAGTTTCAGGCATCACATGCAGCTCCCATCTTGGCATCGATGAAGCCAACTTTGATGATCGCTAGTGATTTAGGGCGAGCACAGAACACAGCACATGAACTTGTTAAGTTGACCGGTTTAGAAGTAACAACAGATGCACGTTTGCGCGAAACAAATTGTGGAAACTGGGAAGGTCTTACAGGTGATGAAATTCGCAAGGTAGATCTTGATAATTTACGTGAATGGTCGATGGGTGGAGATAACCCTGCTGGCGGAATCGGTGAGCGCCGTAGCGAAGTAGGTGCACGTGGATTTGCTGCAATCATGGAAGCGCTCGACGGTAAAGATAATCAACGTCTTGTAGTTGCAACCCATGGTGGAACAGCCCGAACAATTATTGGAACATTCCTCAACCTTCCAATTCCATTCTGGTCTCGAATTGGTGGACTCTCTAATGCGCAGTGGTCGATTCTCGAAGAGTCGCCAAAGGGCTGGCTATTAGTTGAACATAATGCGGGATCGATTCCAGAGCCTGTATTTGGCGAGGAATCTGGCGGAGTTGTTCCTGATTCAGTGCGGTAAAGTACGCATTCGTCTTGGCTTGTAAAAACTTTGACGGGGATATGGCGCAATTGGTAGCGCGCTTCCATGGCATGGAAGAGGTTAGGGGTTCGATTCCCCTTATCTCCACGTGAGTACAGAACGCGAACACGCGGCATACGACTTTGCATACGTGCAAGAGAAGTGGCTGCCGATTTGGGACAAGCTCGAGCCATTTAAATCTGGTCGAGCAGATGACCCACGCCCAAAGAAGTATGTACTCGATATGTTTCCATATCCATCAGGTGATCTACATATGGGCCACGCAGAGGCGTATGCACTTGGCGATGTCATCGCTCGTTACTGGATTCAAAAAGGTTTCAACGTTATGCACCCAATTGGTTGGGATGCATTTGGTCTTCCTGCAGAGAATGCTGCAATCAAGCGCAATGAAGATCCACGTATCTGGACCTATGAAAATATTGCAACGCAGAAGGCATCAATGCGCCGCTATGCATGTTCATTCGACTGGGACCGAGTCTTTAATACATGCGACCCCGAGTACTACAAGTGGAACCAATGGTTATTTACAAAGTTACATGAACGCGGCTTGGCATACCGTAAAGATTCAGCAGTTAACTGGTGTCCAGGTTGCCAGACAGTGCTTGCCAATGAGCAGGTAGTTGCTGGGCTCTGCGAACGTTGCGATTCAGCTGTTACTAAGAAGAAGTTAAATCAGTGGTATTTCAAGATCACTGATTACGCAGATCGCTTGCTCGATGACATGTCAGAACTTGAGGGCAAGTGGCCAGATAAAGTCTTGATGATGCAGCGCAACTGGATTGGGCGCTCACAAGGAGCCGATGTTCAATTTAATATTGAAGGTCGCACAGAACCTGTAACGATTTACACAACTCGTCCCGATACTTTGTACGGTGCAACATTTATGGTTGTTGCAGCAGACTCAGCTCTCGCTGCAGAGCTTGCAGCAGGATCTGCTGTTGAAGGTGAGTTCAAGGCCTACCTCGAGAAGATTAAGGCCGCTTCAGATATCGATCGCTTAGCAACAGATCGTCCAAAGTCGGGTGTTGATCTCAAGCGCTTTGCAATCAATCCAGTTAACGGAGCAAAGCTTCCAATCTGGGCATCTGATTATGTTTTAGCTGATTACGGAACTGGCGCAATCATGGCTGTTCCTGCTCACGATCAGCGCGATTTAGATTTTGCAAAGGCGATGGGACTTCCAATCCAGGTTGTTGTTGAAACTGGCGAAGAAGATCCAAGCGCAACAGGCATTGCAACCACAGGTGATGGAAAGCTTATTAACTCTGGCTCGCTCAATGGTCTGAACAAGGTTGATGCGATCGCTGCAATTACAAAGCAGCTTGAGGCAGATAAGTTAGGCAAGAGCTCACGCAATTACCGTCTGCGCGATTGGCTTGTATCTCGCCAGCGTTACTGGGGCACACCGATTCCAATTGTTCACTGCGATAAGTGTGGCGAAGTAGCTGTTCCAGATTCAGAACTTCCATTGTTACTTCCTGATGCAAAAGGTTTAGACCTTAAGCCGAAGGGACAATCACCGCTTGCCGCAGCAACCGAGTGGGTCAATACAAAGTGTCCTAAGTGTGGTGGCGCTGCAATGCGCGATACCGACACCATGGATACCTTCGTAGATTCATCTTGGTATTACCTGCGCTATCCATCGTCGACAAATGCAACTGAACCATTTAACCGTGCAGATATAGATACTTGGCTTCCGGTGGATCAATATGTTGGCGGCGTAACTCACGCAATCTTGCACCTTCTTTATTCACGCTTCTTCACCAAGGTTTTGTATGACATGAAGATGCTCTCATTTACCGAACCATTTACACGTCTGCTCAACCAGGGAATGGTTGTTATGGATGGCTCTGCGATGTCGAAATCTCGTGGCAACCTTGTGCGTCTTTCAGATGAACTTGAAAACCATGGGGTCGATGCAATTCGTCTTTCCATGGTCTTCTCTGGTCCGCCAGAAGATGATGTGGACTGGGCCGATGTCTCACCATCAGGTTCCGTTAAATTCTTAAGCCGTGCATGGCGCTTATCGGGTGATGTCACAAGTGCTGTTGGCGTTGATTTCACAAAGGGTGATCTCGACCTACGTAAAGCAACACATAAGGCTCTGCACGATGCATCATTTGCAGTCGAATCATTTAGATTTAACGTTGCAATCGCTCGTGTGATGGAGCTCGTCAATGCAACGCGCAAGGCAATTGATAGTGGTTGTGGTGCTGCAGATCCTGCGGTGCGTGAAGCAACCGAGGCGATTGCAATTATGTTGTCACTTGTTGCTCCATTTACTGCAGAAGAGATGTGGGAGCGCCTAGGTCACAAGCCTGCAATTGCAACAGCTGGATGGCCTGTTGTGGATCCTGCGCTCCTTGTTGCAGATGAAGTTGAAGCCGTTATTCAGATTAACGGCAAGATTAAGGATCGCATGAAGGTCTCGCCTTCCATTAGCGATGCAGATTTCGAAGCTGCAGCACTTGCGCTACCTTCAATCGTTGCAGAACTTGCTGGAGCTACGCCTAAGAAGGTTATTGCTCGCGCTCCAAAGCTTGTCAACATCGTTCTGTAATCCCCAGCTGCACCTATTTTCAATCCCACACTTCTGTAATTCCTTCACCATCCGCGGATGGAAAATTCATATATAGAGAAGGTAAGTAATTGGTGGGGCGAGCTCCACTACACATCAGTACAGAAAAAAGGCTTGGCGATTGTTGCAGTACTCGTCGTTGCAATCTCAGCTCTCTTTGTTACTCGTGGTTCATCGCAGGAAGTCATAGCAGCGCCGATTGAATTTGATACTCCAGCGATATCGCAAACGTTGACAATCGATGTTGCTGGGGCTGTTAAGAAACCAGGCGTTTACAACTTGCCCACTAATTCACGAGTTGTTGATGCAATCCGTATGGCTGGTGGCTTGCGAATTAGTGCAGATACATCTGATATCAATCAAGCGCGATTGTTGAAAGATGGCGAGCAGATCTATGTCTATCCGAACTCTCCATCGTCTTCATATTCCAGCGGTGGCTCAACTCGAGCAAAGCGAGCACCTGTTCGTGCATCAGGACCAGTTGCAATTAATCGAGCGACAGCGAAAGAGTTTGAATCACTCGATGGAATCGGACCGGTGCTGGCATCACGAATCGTCAGTTATCGGAAAGCCAATGGTGCATTTGCCGCAATTGAAGATCTAAAGAAGGTACCTGGGATAGGTGAGATTACATTCGCAAAGTTCAAAGAGAAGCTGCGCGTGTAATCGACAGCCGCGCCCTCGCACTCGGGGGCGCGGTCTGGGCAGGTGCGTTGGTGCAGAGTTGGTCTCGCACTTGGAGCATCTGCCTCGTTGCAATTCTGGCCTCACTTATTCTGCGAAACCGTCAGAAATTTCTTGTCCTAGTTATTGCTGTTCTCGTCGGTTCAACAATTATGTCGATACGAGTTGCTGCCCTTGAATCCAGTGCAATTACCGAGTTTCATGGACAGAGCACAACGATTGAACTTCAGGTAACAACTGATCCAGCAAAGATAGCGCCTCGCGTCTTTGGCGATTTCATGGCCGCAACAAGTTACTCATTCTTGGGTCAAGCAACACTTCTCGATAACCGCTACAAACTCCGGATTCCCATTCGAGTCATTGCATCGACGAAGAGCGTTAAGGGCTTGCTGCCAGGGCAGAAGATAAGAATTGAAGGCAAGGTCCTTAAGAGTAAAGAGGGGCGAGTAGCAGCACTCGTAATTGTTGGAAGCGATGTAGAAGTAATTACTCAGCCATCGCATTGGGCGAAAGGCCTTGCAAGGATTCGCCTTGGGTTGCGTAGCGCGACGGGCACAGGCGATGCAGGTGCGCTCATTCCCGGGATGGTTATTGGCGATACCTCGAAGCAGAGCGTTGATTTCAAGAATGAGATGAGACGTTCTGGGCTTACGCATTTAGTTGCCGTTAGCGGTGCAAACTTTGCAATCGTTTCTGCCTTTGTCTTATGGGGAATGCAATTCATCTTTCGAAAAGTTAATTACCGCCTTATTGCAACGGCAATTGCACTGGCTTCATTTATTGCCCTGGTTCGTCCGTCGCCATCTGTTCTGCGAGCTGCTGCCATGGCGGCAGTTCTTCTCTTTGCCTACGGCAGCAGGCAGGGGAGAGATCCGCTACCCGCGTTAGGTTTTGCAATCTCTGCAGTGGTAATTGCAGATCCATTTCAGGCGCGTGATCCAGGTTTTGCACTCTCTGTTCTGGCAACTGCTGGCTTACTGCTTATCGCGCCAAAGATTCGCCCAAAGATTCTTGCACCACCGATTGCTGCAATGGCGCTCTGTTCGCCTGTGATTGTTGCGCTTTCGGGATACATCAGCCCAATGAGCATCATCGCAAATATTCTTGCTGCCCCTGTCGTTGCACCGATAACGATTGTGGGCTTTGTAGCTGCGCTGATTTCACTGATATCTGCACCCATTGCAGAGTTACTCATCTGGCTCGTGAAGCCACTTGCACAGTGGATTACATGGACTGCGCAGTGGAGTTCTACCTTTCCAGTTTTCACCTTAAAGACCGGGCTTTATGGATTTATCGCTGCGCTGTTATTGGCACTGCTTATTTACATCGGCAAGGTAAAGGCGCTGATCTCACTTCTTGTCATTGTTATTGGATTCTCATGGGTGCAACGTTTTCCTGCAGGGGAGTGGCAGATTGCTAATTGCGATATCGGACAAGGCGATGCAATGGTTCTCAACTTAAAGAACAACCGAGCAATACTTATCGACGTTGGTCCTGAGCCTCAATTGATTGATAGATGCCTGCACCAATTGGGGATTAAGGAAATTCCCTTAATCGTGCTCACCCATGGACATGCCGATCACATTGGTGGATTAGCTGGTGCAAAGAAGAATAGAAGGGTTGGCCAGATCTGGTTTGGAAATGTATTTGCCGGAACTCGTGCACGAGTTGGAGATATTGAAATAGATGTGAAGTGGCCTTTGGAAGGAAGTGACAATTCTCCGAACAATTCGAGCATCTCTGCACTTTTCAAATCACCGGACTTCACTCTCTTTGCTGGTGGCGATATCGAGCCACTGGCGCAGGTGCAATTGCGCCAGCAAATTGGCGCTGTCGACATTTACAAGGTCTCTCACCACGGCTCAAAGTTCCAAGATTCCGAACTGATGCAAGAGCTATCACCCCTTCTTGCCATCATCAGCGTGGGCGCGAAGAACACCTATGGACATCCGGCGCCGAGCACAATCTCGGCTCTGACAGATTTAGGCGCTAAGGTATTGCGTACTGACAGAGATGGCGCCGTTGCAATATCGGCACGCAACCACCAAATCTCAATTCAGCGAAGTAAGAAGTGGTTTAGATTCTTTTATTGGAGTTAGGAGTGTGAGATGAACGCCTTTTATCTCCTTCTGGGCTCTGAAGGCGCACTCGCAGATCGCGCACTGAATAAACTCCTTGCCGAGTTAAAGGAAGAGAAGGCTGAGATCACAGCTCTATCGGCTGCAGATGTCATGATTGGCGATATCGCCGATGGCCTTGCACCCTCACTATTTTCTGAGCGTCGCGCTCTGGTAATAAAGGATTTGCAGGACCTGCCTGAGGATTCCAAGGATGAGATCACTCGATACTTGGATCAGCCAGACCCAACAATGACTGTAGTTTTCTTACATAAAGGTGGCGTCAAAGGTAAAGCGTTACTCGATGCAATTAAGAAGGCGAAGCCTGAAATCATTGCGTGTGATGCAATCAAGAAGGAAGCCGATAAAGAATCTTTCGTTCGCGATTTATTTCTCGATGCAGGTCGCAAGGCAACACCAGGTGCAATCAAAGCGCTAGTCGGTGCGCTCGGTAATGAACTTCGTGAACTTCAATCAGCTGTCTCACAAATCTCACTCGATGCACCAGCAGGTGCGATCGATGAAGCAATCGTCGATAAGTTCCACCAAGGTCGTATTGAAACAACCGGCTTTGATGTTGCAGATGCAACAATCGATGGAAACCTTCCTGTTGCACTGATTACTCTTCGCAGCGCGCTTGAAACTGGCACTGATCCAGTCATGGTTACCTCCGCAATTGCATCATCACTGCGTTCTCTTGCAAAAGTTTCTGGAACAAATAAGGGAACAAAATCATTTGAACTTGCAGGACAACTTGGAATGGCGCCTTGGCAGATTGATAAAGCTCGCCGCCAATTACAGAGCTGGACTCCACGCGGAATTGCCACAGCTGTTGAGGCGATCGCAAAGGCCGATGCTGATGTGAAGGGGGCCTCATCTGACCCCATCTTCGCCCTCGAAAAGGCGCTGCAGACCATCGCCACCGCTCGCGCCCAGCGTTAAAGCAGGGGTAAATCTCGATTTTGGGCTGATAGCCCTGCGCTGATAACCTAAGCGCCTGCACAAATCACAAGGTTTGGCTAAATACACATAAACGGAGCAATACACGTGGCAAATATCAAGTCGCAGATCAAGCGTATTAAGACAAACGAGAAGGCATACCTTCGCAACAAGTCTGTCTCATCATCAATCAAGACTGCAGTTCGCAAGTTCCGCGATGCAGTTGCAAAGGGTGACGCTGCTGCAACAACTGCCGAGCTTCGCGCAGCTTCAAAGGCTCTCGACGTTGCAGTTTCAAAGGGTGTTATTCACAAGAACGCTGCTGCAAATAAGAAGTCTTCAATGGCTAAGGCAGCTGCTAAAGCCGGCGTTCGTTAATTCAACTCCAGCTACTAAAGATTATCTAAGGGTAGAGGTCACTTAAGTGCCTGCAATATCCATTGCTAAGGCCCCTCAGCCAGCATCAACTAATCCGGCGCAGATCCGTAATTTCTGCATCATCGCCCATATCGATCACGGTAAATCTACGTTGGCCGATCGCATGCTTCAAATTACTGAAGTTGTAGAGGCTCGCAATATGCGCGCCCAATATCTCGATCGTATGGATATTGAACGCGAACGCGGAATCACAATTAAATCTCAGGCAGTTCGCTTGCCTTGGCGCAGCGGTCTTGATGGACAGGAATATGTCCTCAATATGATCGATACACCTGGGCACGTCGACTTTACTTACGAAGTTTCACGCTCTCTTGCTGCATGCGAAGGCGCTGTTCTGCTCGTTGACTGCGCACAAGGAATTGAAGCGCAGACTCTTGCAAACCTTTACCTTGCGATGGAGAACAACCTCACAATTATTCCTGTTCTCAATAAGATCGATCTTCCTAATGCTCAACCTGAAAAGTTTGCAGCAGAACTTGCTGGCTTGATTGGTTGCAAGGTTGAAGATGTCTTGAAAGTTTCAGGTAAGACTGGCGATGGCGTTGCGGATCTTCTCGATCAAATCATTGCTCAGATTCCTGCGCCTGTTGGAGATCCCGATGCACCTGCTCGCGCACTGATCTTTGACTCTGTCTACGATGCTTATCGCGGTGTAGTTACCTATGTTCGTGTTGTTGATGGTCGCATCAATCCACGTGAACAGATTCAGATGTTCTCAACAGGTGTAAAGCATGAAGCACTCGAAGTCGGTGTCATTTCACCTGAACCTCTTCCATCAAAGGGACTTGGTGTTGGCGAGGTAGGTTACTTAATTACTGGTGTTAAGGATGTTCGCCAATCTCGCGTCGGTGACACCATTACAAACTTTGCTCGTCCAACTAAAGAGCCATTGGGTGGATATAAAGATCCAAAGCCAATGGTCTTCTCTGGTCTCTTCCCACTCGATGGCGCTGATTTTCCTGTGCTTCGCGATGCGCTCGAAAAGCTTCAACTCAACGACGCGGCACTTGTCTATGAACCAGAAAGCTCTGCAGCGCTCGGCTTTGGCTTCCGTTGCGGCTTCCTCGGTCTTTTGCATATGGAGATTGTCCGTGAACGCCTAGAGCGCGAAGCGAAGCTCAACCTAATTTCTACTGCGCCAAACGTTGTGTATCGCGTAACGATGGAAGATGGCAAAGAGTTTGTTGTTACTAATCCTTCAGAATTTCCTGATGGAAAGATCAATAACGTTAAAGAACCAATCGTAAAATCCACAATCTTGGCTCCTTCCGAATTTATCGGCACCATCATGGAACTCTGCCAAGAGCGCCGTGGCGTGATGCTTGGAATGGATTACATCTCGGAAGATCGCGTTGAAATTCGCTACACACTGCCACTTGCTGAAATCGTCTTCGACTTCTTCGATCAGCTAAAGAGCCGTACACGTGGCTATGCATCACTTGATTACGAAGAGCTTGGTGATGAAGAAGGAAACCTAGTTAAGGTCGATATTCTCTTGCAGGGCGAGGCTGTTGATGCATTTAGCGCAATCGTTCACCGCGATAAGGCTTACTCATATGGCGTGATGATGACTGGCAAGCTGCGCGAACTTATTCCACGCCAGCAGTTCGAAGTTCCTATTCAGGCCGCCATTGGCTCTCGCATTATTGCCCGCGAATCTATTCGCGCGATCCGCAAGGATGTTCTTGCAAAGTGTTACGGCGGAGATATCTCACGTAAGCGCAAACTTCTTGAGAAGCAGAAAGAAGGAAAGAAGCGCATGAAGATGGTGGGACGCGTTGAAGTTCCACAAGAGGCATTCGTTGCAGCCTTAGCCACAGATGCTGATATCGAAAAGATTAAAGCAGCTCGCAAACTCGAAGGCTAAAGCAATGCTCTCGTTCTACGTTCATATTCCTTACTGCGTTAGACGATGCGGTTATTGCGACTTCAATACCTACACGCCTTCAGAACTTCAAGATGGCGCATCTCTTGAGATTGTCTCTGGCGATTACATCGATGCCGTACTTAAAGAGCTTGAATTCGCACGGAAAGATGAAGTAGTTCCAACAATCTTCTTCGGCGGTGGAACTCCATCGCTCTTGCCACCTAAGGATTTAGGTCGAGTCATTGCAGCAATCAAGACCCGTAATGGCCTGACCGAAGATTGCGAGATAACACTTGAGGCAAACCCAGATTCCGTGACTGCTGAGAAACTCAAAGAGTTAATTGCTGTTGGCTTCAATCGAATCTCATTTGGAATGCAATCTTCCAACCCTGAAGTTCTTAAGGTTCTAGATCGCACTCATAACCCCGAGAATGTTCGCAAAGCTGTTGAAATGGCACGCGAGGCAGGATTCTCATCAATCTCTGTTGACCTTATCTATGGCGCGCCTGGTGAATCGCTAGGGGATTGGGCGAGCACGGTAAAGGAAGCCCTATCGCTTGATACCGATCACATCAGTGCATATGCCTTGATAGTTGAAGAGGGAACGAAGTTAGCTGCGCAGATTAAACGTGGTGAATACACAATGCCTGATGATGATCTGATGGCAGATATGTACTTGCTCATTGATCAACAAGCGCTGCAAAAGGGTATGAAGTGGTATGAACTATCGAACTGGTCAAAGCCAGGACATGAATGTCGCCACAACATTGCATATTGGAAATCTAATAACTGGTGGGGCCTTGGTCCTGGGGCGCATTCACATATTGATCAGAAGCGTTTCTGGAATGTGAAGCATCCCAACGCTTATAAGGAGAAAGTTTTTGCAGGCCTTTCGCCGATTAAAGATTCTGAAATATTGGGCGATGATGAGAAGAAATCTGAATACATCATGCTTGCAATTCGTATGCCAGAAGGTGTTCGTAAGGCAGCTCTTACCGTTGCGCAATATGAGCGCTCTATGGAGTACATCAAGAGCGGACATGTCATTGAACGCGAGAATTCGCTTGCGCTGACCCCGAAGGGTCGCCTTATCGCGGACCGCATCACGCACGAAATGCTCCGCTAGCCCGCGAGCGATAAGATTGGCAAACTATGACAACTGATCGCCGCCTCGAGATTCTTCGAGCAATCGTCGACGAATATGTCGAGACTCAAGAACCTGTTGGTTCTAAAGCGATTGCCGATAAGCGTGCGCTCGGAATTAGCCCTGCAACTATTCGTAATGAGATGGCGATCCTTGAAGATGAAGGTCTGATTACTCAGCCACATACAAGCGCTGGACGTATTCCTACCGACCGCGGCTACAGATTATTCGTCGATAAGTTATCTGCGATTAAGCCTCTTTCAACTGCCGAGCGTCGCGCTATTGAAACTTTCTTAGCCGAATCTCTCGATATCGATGATGTTGTAAAGCGCAGCGCAAAGTTATTGGCAGATATCACCAAGCAGGTCGCTGTTGTTAAATATCCAAAGTTTGGTGATTCATCGAGCCGCGAAATGATGGCTATTTCAGGCACTGCAAACTTGGCGCGATCAGGTGAAGATTTAGGAACAACGCTCTCACCAATCCTTGAAGCCCTAGAAGAACAAGTTGTTTTGCTTCGCCTATTAAGCGATGCTCACCCAACCGTCCATGTAACTATTGGAAGCGAGCAGCAGGATTCAAACTTGCAGACGACTTCCCTTGTCACAGTTGGTTATGGCGCAGATCCTGCAATGGGCTCACTGGGCGTACTTGGCCCAACTCGCATGGATTACGCAGGTTCGATTTCAGCAGTCTCTGCTGTAGCTCGTTACGTTGGTCGCTTTATTGCAGAGAGCCCTAAGTAATGGCTGATTACTACGACTTACTGGGCCTTGATCGCGGTGCAACTGCCGATGAGATCAAGAAGGCATATCGAAAGATTGCACGCGAACTTCACCCCGATGTAAATCCGGATCCCGAAGTACAGAATAAATTTAAAGAAGTTACTGCTGCCTATGACACGCTAAGTGATCCACAAAAGCGTCAGCAATATGACATGGGTGGCCAGGGTGGCTTTGGTGGAGGATTCGGTGGCGGCTTTGGTGGCGGCGGATTTAGCGACATCATGGATGCGTTCTTTGGTGGCGGAGGAAATCGCGGACCACGTCCACGTATGCGCCAAGGACAAGATGCACTTATTCGCATCGAAGTAGATCTTCATGAAGCGTGCTTTGGAACAGAGCGCGATATCACTCTTGAATCTGCAGTTGTCTGCGAAAAGTGTGAAGGTCAAGGAACTGCCAACAACAGCGCACCTTCTATGTGTCCTGTCTGTAAGGGTCGCGGTGAAACGCAATTTGTTCAGAAATCATTCCTTGGTCAGGTAATGACATCACGACCATGTAATAACTGCTCTGGTTATGGATCTGTGATTACTGATCCTTGCCGTGAATGTGCAGGCGATGGTCGAGTTCGTGCACGCCAGACAATCAATATTAAAGTTCCAGCCGGCGTTGAAACCGGTAACCGAATCCAGATGGCTGGACGCGGCGAAGTCGGTGCCGGCGGCGGACCAGCAGGTGATCTCTATGTAGAGATCGTTGAATCAGATCACGAATTCTTACTGCGTGATGGCGATAACCTGCACGTCGCAATTGAGATCTCATTTGCTGCGGCATCGCTTGGCACATCTGTCATGGTCGAAACTCTCGATGGTCCAGTCGAAGTCCAAATCAAGGCTGGAACCCAGAGCGGTGCAATGATTCCGGTGCGTGGTAAAGGAATGACGCGACTTCGTACAACTAACCGCGGAGATCTGATTGTTCATGTTGATGTAGCAACGCCACATAAGCTCAATCGCGAACAAGAGAAGCTGCTTAAAGAGTTTGCCCAGTCTCGCGGTGAGAAAGAGGGCGATGTAAAGATTAAGGGCCATAAAGAAGGCCTCTTCTCTAAATTTAGAGATGCCTTCGGCCGCTAATGCTTACCCTCTTCTTTGTTGATGATCTTCCTACTTCAGTAGGAGCGCTCTACGAATTCCAGAATGAGGATGCTCTTCATGCTGTGCGCGTTCTTCGCACAAATGTGGGGGATATCTTCAATCTCAGCGATGGCAAGGGCGCTTGGTCGAAGGTTGTAGTTCGAGAAGCTGCGAAGAAGTCATTGCGAGTAGAAGTACTTGAAAGCGGATTTGAAGAACCTTTAGCGCAGACGCTTACCGTTATTCAAGCGATTCCAAAAGGTGATCGCATTAAGGAAGCGATTGAACTCTGCACTGAAGGTGGCGCCGATCGCATCGTGATGTGGAAGTCTGCACGCAGTATTGGAAAATCTGAGGATAAGATTGAAAAGTTACAGACCACAGCGCGAGAGGCAAGTAAGCAAACACGTCGCTTTAGAATTCCAGCAGTCGTAGGCGTAGCAACAACTGAAAACATTATTGATGAGATTGCAAAGGTTGATCTTGCAATCGTCCTTCATGAAGCGGCTGTGCAGCCCATCTCTCAGGTAGTCATCCCAGGTGTAAAGAAGGTTGCAATCATCATCGGGCCAGAAGGTGGCCTTACTGATGAAGAGGTAGATACCTTTGCTGCAGCCGGTGCCAAGGTTGCACTCCTGGGTCGCCCCGTTCTGCGCTCAGCGCACGCTGGATTAGCAGCACTTTCAGCGGTCAACACCGCACTTTCCGTGTGGTGAATTCACCCTATTAACGATAGATTTTCAGCTATATGGATCGCCTCTTAATCACCGTTCCGCCCGCCATTCCGATGGTCTCTCTCGTCGGTGTCGCTGATGCAAATATGTTGGCAATCGAGGCCGCTTTTCCGTCAGTTAATGTCACTGTTCGTGGAAATGAAATCACTCTGCGCGGACCACATATCGATTGCCTTGCACTAGAGAAGTTACTGACTGAGATGATGGTTGTTATTCGCTCCGGCCAAAGCCTGACCGTTGATGCAGTAACGCGCAGCATCGCGATGTTAGAAGCAGAACCTGTGCAGCATCCTGCAGAAGTTCTTTCTCTCAATATTGTCTCTAATCGCGGTCGCACGATTCGCCCAAAGACTGCAAACCAGAAGCTCTATGTCGATGCCATTGAAGAGAACACAATCACCTTTGGTATTGGTCCTGCCGGAACTGGTAAGACCTATCTTGCAATGGCGAAGGCAGTTGCCGCCCTTCAAGCGAAGAAGGTCAACAGAATTATCTTGTCGCGTCCAGCAGTTGAAGCTGGCGAAAAGCTGGGCTTCTTGCCAGGAACACTAAACGAGAAGATTGATCCTTATCTACGTCCGCTCTTTGATGCGCTGCACGACATGATTGATGTCGATGCGATTCCACGTCTCATGCAGACGGGTGTCATCGAAGTCGCGCCTCTTGCCTTTATGCGCGGTCGCACACTTAACGATGCATTCATCATCTTAGATGAGGCGCAAAATACAACGCCGGAGCAGATGAAGATGTTCCTCACACGCCTTGGCTTCGGTTCCAAGATGGTTATTACTGGTGACATCACTCAGAACGATCTCCCAAATGGTCAGCGTTCAGGCCTTGGAATCATCAAAGATATTCTCGATGGCGTTGATGACATCTCCTTTATGGAGCTAACAGCAGAGGATGTTGTTCGCCACCGCCTGATCGGAGATATCGTGAAGGCGTACGATAAATATGATGCGACGAAATCAGTTCCTCGCCCGCTACGCAGCAACTAAAAACACACTATGACAATCGAATTAGTTAATCGTTCTGGCGCGCTCGTGCCCGATAAAGAGATCACCTCATTGCTGGATTACGGCATCGAGTACATGGAGCTTAATCCGCAGTGTGAAATTTCTTTGAGCTTTGTCGATGTCCAAGAGATGGAAGAACTGCACATTAAGTGGATGCAGGAAGATGGACCAACTGATGTTCTCTCTTTTCCTATGGATATGCCTGAAAATAAAGGTGACGTTGTTACCTTGGGAGATATCGTGATTTCTCCTGCAGTTGCCGCAAAGCAGGCAGCAACGGCTGGTCATAGCGTTGAACACGAGATGTATATCCTTGCGACCCATGGGTTGCTTCATATCTTGGGATATGACCATGCTGATCCCGATGAAGAGAAGGTTATGTTTACCCTGCAAGAGAAGATAGTAAAAGAATGGTCGCAGCGTTGAACACAATCCGTAAGAAGATAAGTCTCGCTCTCGCATTTGTGTATACACCTATTGCTAAGAGCGTCATTGGACTCGGCAACCTCATCACACCCGATAAGGGCTTTCAGTGGGGGCTATTCACTAATGAGAACGAACTCCGCGAGCTAATGGATCATGCTCATGACCGCGGATTAGTTGAATCTGATGAACATGAGATGTTGCAGAACGTCTTCGAACTCGGCGACACTTTGGTGCGCGAGCTGATGGTTCACCGCACAGATATGGTCTGGATTGAGAAGGATAAATCTCTGCGTCAAGCGCTCTCACTGGCACTGCGCTCTGGTTACTCACGTATTCCTGTCACCGGAGAAAATATCGATAACATCATTGGAATTGCGTATGTGAAGGATTTAGCAAAGCGCGCACTAGATCATCACGAAGCAGAGACCACTGAAAAGGTTGAGCAGCATATTCGTCCTGCAGTCTTCGTCCCTGAAAATAAGGAAGCGGCAGAGTTACTGAAAGAGATGCAGCGCGACCAGATTCACTTGGCCATCGTCGTTGATGAATACGGTGGAACTGCTGGAATTATCACTATTGAAGATATTATTGAAGAAATTGTTGGTGAGATTGCTGATGAATATGACGATGGCGTAGAAGAGTTCAATTGGATCTCTGAGAATAAAGCCCGCGCCAAGGCATCGATGCATATTGAAGATTTGGCAGATGAACTCAAGATCGAGATTGATCGAGAAGAGTTCGATGATGTAGACACTATTGGCGGATATATGGCTGAGAAGCTAGGGCGTGTACCTATCGCTGGTTCGACCATTAACTTGCATGGATTTTCGATTACTTCAGAGCGTCCAATCGGGCGTCGTCGCAGAATTAGCTCCGTTATTATTGAGCGCCTAGAAGAGGAGGTCGATGAGCATGAATAATCCTGAAGATCTCAAACTTGTAACTCTTGCTTCTTCAACCCTAGCCCGCAGCCAAGCAAAGCAGGCGGCCGCTCTTCGCGACACAACAGGTCGTACTTATGTTGCGATTAATGTTGCGGCCCCATCTCTGCAACTCGATTCTCTCCAAGCAGTGTTAACCGTTGCTCTCGCATCAGGAATTACAGGAATTGAATCTGTCGTAACAGTGGGAGATAAGCCAGCATCTTCACATGTCATTACCGAGTTTGCGCCAAAAGCTACTGTTTTCTATATCGATTCCAGCGGAGACCATCACTTAATTTAGGCACCAATTGGGTATTGCGCGTAGCAAAAGATAAGATTGCCCTATGCGCGTAGTTAGATTTTCGCCTCAACCAGATGCAGGTCTAGGTACCGACCCACTCTTTGGAATTCTTGAAGAAGATAATCAGATTTCAATCATTTCAGGTGATCCGATTTATCACGGTATTCAAAAGACTGCTGCAAAGGTTGAGCTCACCAAGGTTCGCCTCTTGGCTCCAGTAATTCCGCGTTCAAAGATTGTCTGCGTCGGAAAGAATTATGCAGATCATGCAGCCGAGATGGGTAGCGCAGTTCCTGAAGAGCCAATCATTTTCTTAAAGCCAAATACATCTGTCATCGGCCCTGGCGACACAATCGTCTGGCCTGCAATGGCGCCATCGATTGATTATGAAGCAGAGCTTGCGATTGTTATCGGTCGCGTTTGCAAGGAAGTTCCAAAAGAGCGCGTTAAAGATGTGATCTTTGGTTATACGATGGCAAATGATGTGACTTCACGTGAGCTGCAGAAACGTGATGGACAGTGGATGCGTGCGAAGTCTTTCGATACCTTCTGCCCAATTGGTCCGTGGATTGATACAGATTTCATTCCAGGCACTCAGCGCATCTCAACCACACTTAATGGTGAGGTTAAGCAAGATGCGACCTTAAGCGAGATGATCTTTAAGGTGGAAGATATCGTTCACTTTGTTACTCAGGTTATGACGCTTCTTCCAGGCGATGTCATCATTACCGGTACACCTGCAGGAATCGGTCCGATGCCCGAGAAATCAACTATTGCAATCTCCATCGATGGCCTTGGCCAACTAACAAATAAGGTGAGCGCCCGACCATGACAGCGAGAAAAGTAAAGGTACGTTTTGCACCATCTCCTACAGGTGATCTACACGTAGGAAATATCCGTACAGCGCTCTTTGATTGGGCCTATGCACGTCATACAGGTGGAACTTTCTTATTCCGTATCGAAGATACAGATACCACTCGCGTTACAGATGAGTACATCCAGGCAGCGATCGATACTTTAAAGTGGCTCGGACTTGATTGGGATGAGGGCCCAGAAGTAGGTGGCCCTAACGGTCCATATCTTCAATCGCAACGTTTAGATATTTATGCAAAGTGGGCACAGACTTTTCTAGATCAAGGCGATGCATACCATTGCTACTGCTCGCCAGATGAACTTGAAGCTGTTCGTGAAGAACAACGTAAGGCAAATGTTGCACCAGGTTACAACGGCCACTGTCGCGATTTAACTGCAGAACAAATCGCTGGATATAAGGCGCAAGGTCGCGAGGCTGTGGTGCGTATGCGTATGCCTGATGGCACAACAACATTTAGAGATGAGATTCGTGGAGATGTAACTTTCGATCACAAGTTCGTACCTGACTTCGTTATGGTCCGTGCTGATGGTTCACCGCTCTACACACTTGCAGTAGCTGTCGATGATGTGATGATGGGCGTTACCCACGTTCTGCGTGGAGAAGATTTGCTTTCATCTACACCTCGTCAGATCCGCGTCTATCAGGCGATGGGTGTTAAGCCTGAGGATTACCCAGTCTTCGCTCACCTTCCCTTTGTTATGGGGCAAGATAATGCCAAGCTCTCTAAGCGCAATGGTGAAGTTTCGATTGCTTGGTATCGCGAACAGGGTTACCTACCTGAGGCAATCTGTAACTATCTAGCTCTTCTAGGTTGGTCACCAGGGGATGATCGTGAAAATATCTCAATGAAAGAGCTCACCGAACTCTTTACCGTTGAGAAGGTTCACTCGTCACCTGCTCGCTTTGATATGAAGAAGTTGGAAGCAATCAACGGAGATAAAATTCGTGCTCTGCCACTGGATGAGTTTGCTAAGTGGACGATTCCATTCTTAAAGAAGGCTGATGTCATTGAAGGTAGCGACGATGAGATCGCCCTCGTCATGAAGGCTTTGCCGCTTATCCAAGAGCGCATCGTTAAGTTGGATGAAGCGCCAGCTCTTCTTAAGTTCCTCTTCGTTAAGAATTTTGCAGTTGACGCGGAAGCTGCTCCGAAGATTTCAGATGCGGCTGCAAAAGATATTTTGAAGCGTTCGCTGAAGGATCTAGAGAGCCTTGCAACGTGGAACCATGAAAGTATTGAGGCAGCACTTCGTGCATCTCTCATTGAAGAGTTGGGCCTCAAGCCACGCATTGCATTTACCGCACTGCGTATCGCAACTACCGGAAGCACCATCTCCCCACCGCTCTTTGAATCAATGGAGCTCCTAGGTAAGCAGGCTTGCCTCGACCGCATAACATCGGCTCTGGCGCTGTAAATTTCCCTTGCGCCGGTGGGGTAAACTTCTCACCTTGCGCTAGGTAGCCATACTTAGGGGAAAGAAAATTAAATATTGGGGTATGGGGTAATTGGCAGCCCTGCTGATTCTGGTTCAGTAAGTCTAGGTTCGAGTCCTGGTACCCCAGCGCAGTAGCAGTACAACTAGATATCTAAAAAACTTAATAGGTAAGTCCTAGTAATTTTTAAGGCATGGCCCCGTCGTCTAGCGGCCTAGGACTCTGGCTTCTCAAGTCAGCTACGAGGGTTCGAATCCCTTCGGGGCTACAGATAAAAAAACTCACCACCTTTTCTTTTTAGGCGGTGAGTTTTTTATTTTTAAAGGTTAGTAAGTAGCGCGTCCACCTGTGGCATCGAAGGTGAAGCCCGTTGTAAATGAGCAAGCTTCAGATCCCATAAATGCCAAGAGTTCTGCAACTTCCTCTGCCTCGCCAACGCGACCCATAGGAATTCTCGAAATCATATATTTGAGAGTCTCATCGCTGGTATCTGCATTCATCGGCGTGCGAATCACTGCAGGAGCAAGGGAGTTAATGGTGATTCCATCAGCTGCAATCTCCTTAGCGATACCTTTAACGAAGCCAATCATTCCCGACTTAGAGACGTTGTAAGGAGACATCCCAGGGTTGCCTTCCTTGCCAGCTATAGATGCAACATGTGCAATGCGGCCATATTTAGCCTTCTTCATATATGGAATAACTGCTTGTGTCAGCCAGACTGTTCCGAAGAGGTTAATACGTAGCGTGGTTTCGAAATCTTCCCACTTCACATCTTCGACCTTGACGTTTGTTGGGCCAACGATTCCTGCTGTATTAATCAGCGCATCGATACGTCCTGCTTGAGTAAAGATTGCATCGATAGTCTCTTTAACTGAAGATTGATTACCGAGATCAAGAGGAATCACTTGTGCATCTGGAAGTCCTAGCTCGGCCTTAAGGGATGCAAGTCCATCTTTAGCGATATCGAGCGCAAATACCTTTCCACCACGAGCGGCAACGAGGCGAGCTGTTGCAGCTCCAATTCCACGAGCGGCTCCAGTGATTACAACGGTACGACCTTCAAAACTAACTTTGTTTTCAGACATGCGAGAATGATAATTACTTCAAGAGCTCTTGTGCAATGGATTGGCCAATTTTCTCAACTATTGGGCGTGGATTAGAAATACATTTATTGATATCTGATTCAAATGATGCGAGTGAATAGATCTCTCTAAATTTTGGTGCGTTTTCTACTGAACTGTTCAACTTCGCTTGGCCACAAACAAGTACTACGGGAACGTTATGTGATGAAGCAACTGAGTAAATTCCAACAGGTGCCTTACCGCTAAGGCTCTGAGAGTCATACATGCCCTCACCGGTAATGACGAGATCAGCGCCGATGCAGTGAGATGCAAACTGAGTTAACTCAATAAAGGTATCGATACCACTTTGATGAGATGCATTTAAGAATGCATATGCCATAAAACCAAAGCCACCTGCTGCACCCGAACCAGCAGTTGTAGCGTGACTGGTACCTGCTACATCTACAAAATTCATCAGCGCTGCTTCCAACAGTGCTACATCGTTGGCGTTAGCGCCTTTCTGGGGTGCATAGATGGCAGCGGCACCTTTTGGTCCGAGTAGAGGATTATCAACATCACTAGCAAGGATAAAATCAGTATTACTCAATCGAGAATCAAGATTTGTTAAATCAATTGTGGCGCATTGTGCCAAAGATGCTCCGCCCAGTGCGATTTCGTTGCCATCTTTATCAAGCAGGTGGCCCCCAAGTGCCTGTAAAGCGCCTGCTCCAGCATCGGTACAGGCAGAGCCACCGACAGCGAGTATTACTCGCTTTGCACCGAGATCCAATGCGCGCAGAATTAACTCGCCCGTTCCGAATGAGGTTGCAATCAGGGGAGATAACTTCTTTTCTGGAAGCTGACTTAATCCAGATGCTTCAGCGAGTTCAACGAGCGCTGTATCGCCTTTGATTCCAATTCGAGCTTCAACCTTATTTCCAACAGGTCCTGTAACTGAGAAGTTATGAGAAATGAAACCTGCTGATAGAACCGAATCCAGTGATCCTTCTCCGCCATCTGCAATAGCCACTTTGATGATTTCACAATTTAACAGTTCAACTTGTGAGATTCCATTCTCTAACCATTGTGAAATCTCTAATGAAGAGGCGCTACCCTTAAATGAATCTGGTGCGATAACAATCTTCATATATGAATCTTATGAGTATTTTGCTAAAGTAGAGCCATGAGAATAGCGAGATTTGGAAAGTTTGGTTCAGAGCGTCCAGCGGTAATGATTAACGATGCGCAAGCAGTTTATGTTGATCATCTCATCAAGGATTGGAATCGCGATGAACTCGAAGCTGGCGGCTATGAGAAGGTAAAGGCGGCAGACCTTAGCTCGCAGACTCCATTTGATATCGCAGGCCTGCGCGTCGGAAGCCCAGTTGCACGTCCAACAAAGCTCATCTGTATCGGACTGAACTATGCAAAGCATGCCGCTGAATCAGGCATGACTCCGCCACCAGAACCAGTCGTGTTTATGAAGGCGCCAGATTGCCTCATCGGACCTAACGATGAGATTGCTATTCCACCTAATTCAACAGCGACAGATTACGAAGTAGAGCTTGCGATTGTTATCGGTAAGCGTGCGCTGTATTTGAAGTCTGAAGAAGAAGCGCGTGACTACATCCTTGGTTACTCAATGAGCCAGGATGTCTCTGAGCGCCACTGGCAGATCGAACGCGCCGGACAATGGGTTAAGGGCAAGTCATTCCCAACATTTAATCCGATGGGTCCACAGATTGTTACAAGTGATGAATTTTCACCTGATGATGTTCGCGTTTACTGCACTGTCGATGGCGAGAAGCGTCAAGATTCACGTACAAGCGATCTCATTTTCGGTATCAGCCATATCGTTTGGTACGTCAGCCAGTTTATGGAGCTTATGCCTGGCGATGTCATCAATACCGGAACACCTGAAGGCGTGGGAATGGGCTTTAAGCCAACTAAATACCTGAAGGCGGGACAAGTTGTTGTGACTGGTATTGAAGGTATTGGCGAGATGACTTCAAAAACTATCTAGTTTGGCAGTTTAGAAATAAGTCCAGCTTCTTCCATCTCGCTCCAGAGTTCATCTGGAAGCGTTGCATCGAAGGATGCGATATTTGCGCGAAGTTCTGCTGTCGATCCTGCACCCGTAAGAACAGATGCAACCGCTGGGTGGCGTAACGGGAATTGAAGAGCTGCAGATGCAAGTGAGACGTTAAATTTCTCAAGGAACTTTGCTATTGCACGGGCCTTATCAATAATCTCTTGAGGTGCAATCTCGTAATCGTAATAAGCACCTTCAACGGGATTGGCAAGAACGCCAGAGTTGAAGACACCTGCGGCGATAATCGAAACCTTCTTTGCAAGTGCAAGTGGATAGAGCTCTGCTTGTGCGCTCTGATCGAGCAAGGTGTACCTTCCGGCAATTAGTGCAATATTGAGATCTGTCTCTTTCATGATGGCAACCGATGTTGGACACCAATTCATGCCGATTCCGATCGCCTTTACCAAACCTTCTTCCCGCATCTTATGTAGCTCCGGATAGACAACATCAATTGCCTCGCGCACCCAATTATCCGCATCGTGGATATATGCAATCTCGATACTCTCTTTACCGAGACGTGCAAGGCTCTCTTCAAGTGACTTACGAATTCCTGCAGGGGAGTGGTCAAAGTAGATCTCGACATTGGGATCCGAATCAGGGAACTTGTCGTACTCGGCATTCTTTCCGGGACGGAGCAAGCGGCCAACCTTTGTAGAGATTGACGGTGCTGGGCTAAAACCTTTGATTCCACGGCCGACGCGCTTTTCTCCAACGCCATATCCGTAGAGAGGCGCGGTGTCGATGTAATTAATCCCTGAATTCAGAGCTTCATGAATAACCGAGTCGCTCTCTGACTCTGCAACGCTCTTGAATAATCCACCAAGAGGAGCAGTTCCCAAACTAAGGCGAGAAACTTTTACATCTGTGCCATGAATCGCACGCTGCTCTAGATGGCGCATGGCTTATACCTTAGCGCTCACTGGGGTAAAGGTCTTACGTTCGATAGATCTCGCGATTAATTCGCGACCTTCTTCAAGCGTTGTAATCATTCCAGCACTCATCATCTGAATAATGAGATTGCCCATCACAGTTGCCTCAACCGGACCGGCAACGACAGGAATACCTGTCTCATCAGCGGTTAATTGATTGAGCAATTGGTTAGAAGATCCACCGCCGACGATGTTGATTTCGCGCACTGTGCGACCAGATGCCTGAATCAATTCGCTGAGGGATTTGGCATATGCGACAGCGAGACTGTCGAAGATGCAACGCGCAAACTCTGCAGGCGTTGTAGGAACGCTCTGGTTGGTCTCTGTGCAGTATTGAGCGATGCGCTCTGGCATAGCCCCAGGCTTTGCAAAGCGTGGATCATTGGTATCAATGATTTGTTTACGAGGCAGAGAAGCAGCATCGCGAGCAAGTTCTGCAGGCGTTGTTGTGATGCCTTGCTCCTTCCAATATTTCACCGACTCTTCAAGGAGCCACATTCCTGAAACGTTCTTAATGAAGCGGATTCGATCTGCAACGCCCGCCTCATTTGTAATGTTAAATGCGCGAGCGGTTTCATCGGTCACGGGGGAGTCGAGCTCAAGCCCGACAAGTGACCAGGTGCCGCTAGAGATATATGCAGAGTCACGCGTAGGTGCAAGCGGTATTCCAGCGACAGCCGAAGCTGTGTCATGAGAACCAACAGCAACTACTGCGATGCCATCAAGCGAACCATGCCCATTGATACTTCCGACTGTATATCCAGGTTTGTGGAGTGGCGGAAAGACTGACTTTGGAATCTCAAGCTTTTCAATGAGCTCCCAATCCCAGTCACCTGTATGTGCATTGAGAAGTTGAGTCGTTGATGCATTGGTGATGTCATTGCTCTGAACACCACAGAATACGAAGTTCAGTAGATCTGGAAGCATCAGGAAGTTCGAGGCTGATTTAAGCGCGGGAGTTTCTCTCGCTGCATAGAGTTGATAAGCGGTGTTAAAGAAGATGAATTGAGTGCCAGTGCGACTATAGATGTATTCGGCGCCAATACTCTCTGCAATTGATTGCATTAAGCCATCGGTACGACCATCTCGGTAGCAGTAAGGATCTTCAATGAGTTCGCCCTGGCTATCGATGAGGCCATAATCAACTGCCCAGGTATCGATTCCTATCGAGATAATCTCACCGAGCTCTTGCGCCTTAAGAAGGCCGGTCTTTACCTCTTCAACAATCTTCGACCAATTCCAGCGCAGACCGAGATCTAAATTCTCATTTACATCAATCTTGAAGCGATGAACTTCCTTGATTACAAGAGAACCTGAATCGAGAGAGCCCACCGCAACGCGACCACTGGATGCGCCAAGATCGATAGCTGCACAGAATTTCATGGATGTTTATCGCAAGAAAGCTGCAGATACTCCACCATCGACAGGGATATGAAGCCCTGTTGTAAGACCAAGTTCTCCGCCAAGTAGAACGAATACCGCTGCTGCAATATGTTCTGGCAAGACTTCCTTCTTGAGAATTGTGCGCTTGGCGTAGAACTCACCGAGCTTCGACTCTTCTACTCCGTAGACAGCTGCGCGGTTTGCACCCCAACCAGATGAGAAGATTCCTGAGCCCTTTACGACTCCATCTGGATTGATTCCATTAACACGGATACCGAATTCACCAAGTTCGGCTGCAAGTAAACGCACTTGGTGCGCTTGATCTGCCTTGGTGGATCCGTATCCGATGTTATTTGGACCTGCAAAGATTGAGTTCTTTGATGAGATGTAGACGATATCTCCACCCATCTTCTGCGCGATCATCGCCTTTGTAGCTTCTCGGGAGACCAAGAATGAACCTCGAGCCATGATGTCGTGCTGTAGATCCCAATCATTAACCGTTGTCTCAACGAGCGACTTACTAATTGAGATTCCTGCATTATTTACAACGATATCTACTCCACCAAATGCCAAGCTTGAAGCTGCAATTGCATCAGCAATCGCTTGCTCGTCTGTGACATCCATAGAGATTCCAACTGCCTTATCAGCGTTGCCAATCTCGGCTGCAACTTTCACTGCACCTTCGAGATCGCGATCTGCAACCACAACGCATGCACCTTCACTTGCTAGGCGAAGGGCTGTTGCCTTACCAAGTCCTGATGCTGCACCTGTTACAAGTGCAATGCGACCTGCGAGTGGCTTTGGCTTAGGTGCGCGCTTTAACTTCGCTTCCTCGAGATCCCAGTATTCGATGCGGAACTTCTCAGATTCAGGAATAGGAGCGTAGGTAGAAATCGCCTGAGCTCCACGCATCACGTTGATTGCATTGATATAGAACTCACTTGCAACGCGTGCGGTCTGCTTATCCTTACCGTAGGAGAACATTCCCACGCCTGGAACCAAGATGATTGCAGGGTCTGCACCGCGCATCGCAGGAGAATCCTTTGATGCATTACGTGTGTAGTAACCAGCGTAGATCTCACGGTACTTCTCGTGGAGCTCTGTAACTCGTGCAAGTACTTCTACAAGTGGAGCATCCGGAGCAGTATCGAGAACCATTGGTGAAATCTTTGTGCGCAAGAAGTGATCTGGGCAAGAAGTTCCAAGGGCGGCGAGCTTAAAGAGATCAGCGCTCTCAGTGAAGTGAAGAACTACTTCTGCATCTGTGAAATGTCCGACCATCTTTACATCCTGCGATGCAACGCCACGGAGGTGTGGAGCTAGCTCTGCAGCACGCGCCTTACGAGCAGCGGGATCAAGTGGCTTGTACTTTGCAACTTTTGCACCAAATGGATCCTTCTTACCCTTAGCCTTAATAAACTCTTCAGCCTTAGTAATTGCATTTACTGAGCGCTCTTCGCACTCTTTACTTGATGCGCCCCATGTTGTTAGCCCGTGGCCACCGAGGATGCACCCCTTAGCTTTTGGATTCTCAGTAGCAATCTTCGCCATATCGAGTCCAAGCTGGAATCCAGGACGGCGCCAATCAACCCAGAGAATTTCGTCTCCGAAACATTCGCGTGTCAGCTTCTCGCCGTCGATAGATGTTGCAAGAGCGATAATTGAATCTGGATGAAGGTGATCCACATGATCAAATGGCACCAGTCCATGCATCGCAGTATCGATACTTGGGGCAGCTCCTGATGTACCGAATCTGCAGTAATCAAAGAGCGCGACCATCTCATCTTCAAATTCAACGCCACGATAAACATTCTTTAGGTCGTTAAATTTATCTAACTCAAGAGCGGCAAGACCAGATTCAGTCATCGTTCCCAAATCTCCGCCAGAGCCCTTAACCCACATCACTGTGGTCTCGTGACCTGTTGCAGGATTTGGAACAGAGCCCTTTGCAGATGTATTTCCACCTGCATAGTTAGTAAATCGTGGCTCTGAACCTAATCTGTTGCTGCGTTCTAGTAACTCTTTTACGACTTTTGGTGTCGTCATTACGCTCCCCATCCGGCTTGTGCTCCACCAACTCGTTCTGTTGCAATCTTTGCTGCATATCCACTTGCTGCATATGCGCTCTTTGGATCTGCAGATGCGCCCATTTCAACGCGAAGTTCTTCAAGCATTGGGCGAACATCTGTGTTGTATGCGTGCATCAAGATGTCATTTCCGCCCAAGATATCTCCGGCGAGCTGCGCCTTCTTGAGAGCTGCTGCATCAACGAGAAGTGCCTTAGCAACTGCCTCTTGAACATTTGTAATTGAGCGAATCTGTGCAGGAATCTTCTCTTCAATGTTGTGGCACTGATCAAGAACATAGGAGACAGGTGTTCCGACATCGAAGCCACCATTCTGGTTGACCTCATGCATGATGCGGAATAGCTGGAATGGATCTGCAGCTCCGACAATCAAGTCGTCATCTGCATAGAAACGTGAGTTAAAGTCGAATGCACCTAGGCGCTTCTTGCGAAGCAAGAATGCGACGATGTATTCAATATTTGTTCCTGGCGCATGGTGGCCAGTGTCCACGCAGACTGATGCCTTCTCGCCGAGTTCGAGGCAGTGAACATAAGAAGTGCCCCAATCTGGAACATCTGTTGAGTAGAAAGCTGGCTCGAAGAACTTATATTCAAGGAGCATGCGCTGGTCTGGTCCAAGGCGGTCATAGCACTTACGAAGTGACTCAGCTAAGCGATCCTGACGCGCCGCAAGATTATCTTGGCCAGGATAGTTAGTACCGTCTGCAAACCAGAGCTTAATATCTTTGACGCCGGTCTGATCCATGATGTCGATGCACTCGTACAAGTGATCAACAGCCTTCTGACGAATCTTTGCATCAGGGTGGCAGACAGAACCGAGCTTGTAATCATCATCTTGGAATGTATTTGAGTTAATTGTTCCAAGGCGTACACCGAGATCTTTCGCGTAATCAGCAAGGTGCTTGTAATCATCGACCTTATCCCAAGGAATATGCATAGCAACTGATGGGGCGGCGCCAGTGAACTTATGAACCTGGGCGGCATCAGCTAACTTCTCGTATGGATCGCGAGGCACACCTGGCTGCGCAAATACTTTAAAGCGCGTACCTGAATTACCGTAAGCCCATGATGGAGTCTCAATTGAGAAGCGCTTGAGAACTACCTTTGCTTCGTTAGGTGTTGCCATTGTCGTACTCCTGTCTTTTTCGGGATCTTTATTGGTTTTTGAAAATCAATCTAGGTGGAAAACTTCTTCGAGAAGCAGGAAACCTTCATCGGGATTCTTGCCATCGAGTGCTACAAAAAATGGAGCCATATCTGCCTGCCACTTTGCATTAATTTCTCGCTTAGCCATTCCGGCTCTTGCTGCATCGAGATCTGGAGTCTCGAGATATCCAAAGAGGGTGCCATCTGCACGATTGAGAAAGATTGAGTAATTGGTCCAGCCTGTTTCGCGAAGAGCCTGCAACATATCTGGCCAGACCTCTGCATGACGGCGCTTATATTCATCGGCCATCTCGGGGCGAATCTGAAGCTTGAACCCAACGCGCTGCATGGCTAAATCCTAGCTTTCATAAATGAGAGAGCGGTACTGGCTAGATCATCTGAATCACTCCAGAGATTTCTCCAGACACACAGCGCATTTGAAAGCGCTGGGTCTACAACTGCAGATGAGAATGATTCAAAGGTAATTGGCCCCTGGTAATTAATCTTCTTGAGGGCTGCAAAGAATGTATCGAAATCAACGTTGCCAGAACCGAGGTAACCACGGTGGCTCTCGCCAATATGAACAAAGCCCAACTTATCTCCGGCGGCTATTACTGACTTCTCCATCCCATCTTCCTCAATATTCATATGGTAGGTATCGAGGTGGATAAAGGTGTTGGGACGGTTGACCTCATCGAGAAAGGCGAGACCTTCGATACCGGTATTCATAATATTTGTCTCGTAACGATTAACGACTTCAAAATTCACATTGATGCCTTTATCGGCTGCGTAATCTGAGAGGCGTTGCATCGCAGCAACTGAGTTAGCGCGGTTCTCACGTGATGCTGGCCCTGGGTACTTGCCCAATGAGCAGTAGAGAACTCCGCAGAGTTCAGTGCCACCAAGGCCATGGAGAACATCTGTTGCTTTACGAAGAAGTTCATCGCCCTTAGCAATAATTGATGCATCGGTGCTTGTGACATCTGTTGTTGGTGAAAGTCCGAGCGATGCATGAGCACGGACTCCGTACTCTGCGAGAAGATCGCGAGTCATTGCAATATCGACCTTCCAAGGATCAAGAAGAGCAATTTCTACATAGTCATATCCAGAGCGAGCTGCACCGCTGATTGCTGCACGTGCGCCTTCTGCAGACCAGTCACCGGCCCACACAAGTGCATGGCCACCAAATTCAAGTCGCTTAGCTACTGACATTTTTTATCTCATCTCGTTTTTTACTACCGGGTAACTTTACTTAAACTGTTCAAATTGCTTTTAAAGAGATTCAGGCAGTTCCCCGAAGGGAACTGCCTGAATCCGTAAGACCAAACTCTAATTAATTAAATAATTAGAAGTTGAACTGATCTACGTTTGCCTTTGTAAAGACAGTAGCTGGTCCAAGGATGATTTCGTTTCCTACTGCACCCTTTGTAACTGTACGTGTCTTGAGGCCCTTATCGCCTGCGCCGGACTTGATCTTAGCTCCGACCTTTACAGATGCCTTCTGGTTGATGATTGAGTTAGCAACCTGAACAGCTACGAATCCGAAGTTCTCAACATCCCATAGTGATGCCTGAGCGTTTGATCCGTCCTTGATGTATGTCTTCATGTCGTTTGGAAGACCAAGACCTGTTACGAAGACCTTACCCTTTGAAGCTGATCCGCTGACGTACTTAGCAGCCGCAACAATTCCAACAGATGTTGGTGCAACGATTACCTTAACGTTTGGATTCTTCTGGATAATTCCCTGTGTCTCAGTTGTTGACTCTTCTGGCTTATCTAGACCGTAAGCAGTAGCGACAACCTTGAGCTTTGAGTACTTAGCTGCAATCTCTTCCTTCATGAACTCAATCCATACGTTCTGGTTTGTAGCATCAGGAGTTGTTGAGAGGATTGCGATTTCACCTTCGCCACCAGCAAGGTCGTTAGCTGAAGCAGCAAGTGCCTGGCCAATTCCCTTTGATGATGCCTGGTTGATGAATACTGAACGACCTGCTTGTGCAACGTCTGAATCGTATGTAACTACTGTTACACCCTTCTTACGTGCAGCCTTTAGAGCAGGAACGAGAGCGTCCTTGTCGTTAGCAGCAAGAATGATTACGTTGTAGCCAGACTGTACAGCTGCGTTGATTTCCTTAACCTGTGCAGCTGCTGTGATCTCTGTAGGTCCCTTGTATGCACAAGTTGCCTTGAGAGCCTTACATGCGCGCTGTACACCCTTATCAGCAGCTTGGAAGTATCCAATTGTGCCGAGCTTAGGAATGTGAGCGATCTTCAATTTAGTTGCTGCTGAAGCAGGTGCAACTGAACCAGCTACAAGTGTTGTTGTAACGAGTGCAGCTGTTGCAATTGCTGCGAGTAGTTTCTTCAAGGTATTTCCTTTCGTTGAAAACAAAGTGAAATTATTTTTAATTTCACCGCCGTGCCTAGGCCAGCAATAAAGCCAACTGGGTCCGTGTGCGAAACTCTATGACTAGTTAAGTAAAATCACTAGATAAGTTTTATAACGATTTGGTGAAGGTTATGCGAATAAAAAAAGCTCCTTCCGCGTATTAAACAATTGAATTGTTTAATACCCCGTTAAACAATCCATTGAATTGTTCAACGCCTGAAGGAGCTTTTTTATACTGCTTTTGACTCTTTACCTAGGATTAACTCTTAATGCTTAGGGTTAACCCTTATTGCTTGCCGCTGCCTTTCTTCGCTTCGCCATATCAACGAGCACAGGTGCAGCAACTGAAATTAGAAGCAAGATACCTGTAACGATTGTGCGCCACTGTGCATTGATCTCTTGAAGCGTGAGCCATGATTCAACGCTACTTGCAAGCATCACACCTGCAACGAGTCCCCACATTGTTCCGACGCCACCGAAGATTGAAACTCCACCTAAGAGACATGCAGAGATAACGAGAAGTTCTAACCCAACACCGTTATCTGCCTGTGCAGTTGAGAAACGGAATGTATAGATAACTCCTGCAACACCTGACATAAATCCGGTGAAGGTGAAGATGATGATCTTATGTCGCACAACATTGACACCAGCAAATCGTGCAGCTTCTGGACTCTGTCCAATAGCAAGGGTGCGACGACCAAATGGAGTGTTATGAAGCAAGAATGCAAAGAACAATCCGAAGAGGATGATTACCGGAAGCGTTTGTGGGATAAAGGTAGTTCCGATTGTGTCAAAGCCGAAACTTGTCGCAGCTTCTGGGAACTCATTGATTGTATTCTCGCCGAGAATTCCATTTGCAATACCGCGATAGAGAGCGAGTGCTCCAATCGTGACCGCCAATGAGCCGAGGCCAAGCTTTGTAACTAGGAATCCGTTTACAAAGCCACAGGCTGTACCCACCAACATCGCAATGATGATTGCAAGCCAGATTGGGGCGCCTTGGGCATATGAGTATCCAAGCATTGCGCTGCTCAGGGCCAAGATAGATGCGATAGAAAGGTCGATTTCTCCAGCGATAATCAAGAAGATCATCGCAAAGCCCATAATCAGGATCTCACTTGAGTTCGAGAAGATCTGTGAGACGTTGATTGAGCTAAGGAAGTTATCTGTTGTCATAGATGCAAGCACCCAGACAGAGAAGAGCAGAGCGAGGATAGCTGTGTCCCAAGACTTGCGGACTTTAAAGGTCTTTACATTCGACACGGTTAAACCCTTTCCTTGATTCTCTGGGCAAGCAATGTTTTCTCGGTTCTACTTGCTAGAACTCGATCTGCGTAGATTGCAACGATAAGAAGCGCGCCGTTAATTGCTGCCTTCCAGAATGCATCGACGCCAAGTGCTGCAAGAGCACCTTGGATTGTCTGCACAAGAAGTGCACCGATAACTACACCAACAGCTGTTCCGGCTCCACCGAGGAGACCGATTCCACCGATTACAGCAGCTGCAACAACTGCAAGCTCCTGGCCGTAGAAAGCTGTTGAGTCAATCTGCGCAAAGCGCATGAGGTAGAAGACGCCTGCGATTCCTGCAATAAATCCACAGTAGATATATGCAAGGAAAGTTCTGCGGAAAACCTTTAGACCTACAAGATCTGCAGCTGGTGGGTTGCTTCCGATTGCATAGCAATCACGACCTGCCTTGGTGTACTTCATAAACCAGGCAACAATCACCATGAGAATGAGTGCAAGCAGGAATGGGAATGGAAGAATTCCAAAGTATGCAGTTCCGCCGAGCTTGAGAAGACTTGGTGGCATCTCTTGTGCGTTGTAATCAACTGAATTTGAGATTACATATACCGCGCCACGGACGATGTAGAGAGTTCCGAGAGTAACCACCAGGGATGGAAGTCGAAGCCCAGCTACAAGCGCACCATTAAGAACTCCGATAGCAATTCCTACAAGTCCGCCGATGATGAAGCATTGAACCCAGGTAAAGCTAGGGTTCTTTGCGCAAAAATCAGCAACTAACCATGCTGAGAAACCAACGGTAGATGCAATAGAGAGGTCGATATGGCGCATGATCATGACAGGCGCGATACCGATCGCAAGGAGCGCAACAATTGCAGTTGCAGAGAGAAGGTCACGAGTTCCATCGCCAGTTACGAAGCGTGGATTGATAAATCCGGTTACCGCGACGCAGAAGACCAGGATTACTCCAAGACTTCCTTCACGGCCTAAGGAAAACTTCTTCTTAAGTGATGCCACTTTTAGATGCCCTTCTTTCCGGTGGTAGCTGCTGCAATTACATTCTCTTGTGTCGCTTCCTTACGAGAGAGTTCAGTGACCTGACGGCCTTCGCGCATGACGATAATTCGATCTGCCATTCCGAGAACTTCTGGGAGTTCGCTAGAGATCATAAGAACTGCTTTACCTTCTCCAGCTGCCTTATCGATCAGGCGGTGAACTTCTGACTTTGTTCCAACATCGATTCCGCGAGTTGGTTCATCCACGATAAGAAGGTCAGGGTTTGTGGCTAACCACTTTGCAAGAACAGTCTTCTGCTGATTACCACCTGAAAGGCGATCGACAGGATCGGATTGATCTGCATACTTAATACTTAAATTCTCACGCCATTCTTCTGTCAGTGCGCGCTCCTTCTTAAAGTTGATAAAGAAGCGACCAGTTAAGCGTGCGAAAGATTCCATTGAGATATTGCGATTAACACCGGCAACCATGAAGAGGCCTTGTTGGCGGCGATCTTCTGGCACAAGTGCAATCTTCTCTGCCATTGCAGCGATTGGTGAGTTCTTCTTCAGCGGCTTATTGTTGATCTTCACTGTGCCTGAATCGTAAGAGTCGATTCCAAAGATTGAACGAGCAATCTCTGAGCGACCACTTCCGACAAGGCCAGCAAGGGCAACAATCTCGCCTTTACGTACATTAAATGAGACGTTGCGGAAGTAGGCAGGATTAGTGAGGTCATTTACTTCAAGAACTACATCACCAATTGCGTGATCAGTCTTTGGGAAGAGCTCAGTAAGTTCGCGGCCCACCATCTCTTTGATGACAGTCTGAAGATCTGTCTTTGAGATTGGCTTTTCGGAGACAGTTGCACCATCGCGCATAACGGTGATGTGGTCTGAGATTGCGAAGACCTCATCAAGGCGGTGGCTTACGAAGATAACCGCCTTATTAGCTGCACGAAGGCTGCGCATAACTGTCATGAGGCGTTCTACCTCTGATGCAGAGAGCGCTGCAGTTGGTTCATCCATCAAAATAATATTTGCATTCATCGAAAGCGCCTTAGCGATTTCAACTACTTGCTGATCTGCGATTGAAAGTCCGCGAGCTTGACGCTTTGGATCAAGTTCAACGCCGAGTTCCTTAAAGAGTTTGACCGCTTGTGCTTCAGCCTCTTTCCAATCGATTGCGATTCCCTTCTTTGGTTGTCTTCCAACGAAGACGTTTTCAGCAAGTGAGAGATCTAGGAATAGTGAAGGCTCTTGGTAGATAACAGCAATACCTTGGTCGATAGAAGCTTGCGGTGATCCTGCGATAAATGGAGCGCCGCCTAAAGTGATAACACCACCATCATGCTCGTGCACACCAGCAAGAATTTTAAGCATTGTTGATTTTCCTGCGCCGTTCTCGCCTAGTAGCGCATGAATCTCGCCAGCGCGAACAGAGAGAGTTGTTCCGCGAAGCGCGATTGCTCCTCCGAACCGTTTCTTTACATCCTTCATTTCAAGAAGAAGGTCGCCCTTGTTTGCCAATGCAGTCTCCTGTCTAATGTGTAGCTCTAATGTGCAGTCTTACGTATCGTGAAATCTTATTCAGTAAAGTTAAACGGTACTAGGGTTTATTGAAATTCTTTACACACTTGTTTTTCAAAATTTCTAAGTATTGAACAATTCAATACGAGGCTGTGCATAGCGCTTTGTAACGAAATGTTAGATATGGCTTCAGGCAAAACCTTCTTGGTTTTTCGCAGACTTTGCACAAGAGTAGGAGACTCAGAGCAGCTAGCTAATTGGCCGGCTAGATAAATTGAGAGGGGAGATACTTGCATGGCGCGGTACTTATCTCTCGATATGGGCGCAGAGTCAGGTCGCCTTGTTATTGTCGATGTCGCGTCAAAGATTTCAACAGAAGTTCTCTACCGATTTGAAACACCTATTACACATGATCATCGAGGAAGACGATGCTGGGACTTCCCGAAAATCATTGAAGAGGTAACGCATGCGCTGACACTTGCTGCGCCTCACGGACCTTATGAATCACTCGGCGTGGACACCTGGGGTCTAGATTTCGGTCTGCTCGATGAGAATAAAGAGTTGGTAACTCTTCCTGTGAGCCACCGTGATCACAGAACAGATGGTTATCTCGATAAAGCTTCTGCAATAGTGGGCAGAGATCGATTGCACTTTGAAACTGGTGCCCAGCTACTTGAAATTAACTCCATCTTTCAACTCTTTTCAATTACTGAGAATTCTCCCGAAGAACTCGAGCGCGCCAAGTATTTTCAATTGATGCCCGATCTCATCCTTGCGGCGCTCACTGGAAATGTTGGTACCGAATACACAATTGCATCTACCACTGGTCTTTATGACACCCTCAATAATCAGTGGTCTTTTCAACTGGCACGCGATTTGGGAATACCTGTACATATCTTCGGCGATGTTGAAGATGCCGGCACTGTTCGCGGAGTTCTCAAGCCAGAGCTTCAAGGAAAGACAGGAATCGGTCCGCTGAAATGTGTTGCGACTACAAGCCATGACACGGCAGCTGCAGTTGTTGCGACTCCGCTCGAATTTCCAGGAAGTGCCTATATCTCTTCAGGCACCTGGTCGTTGATGGGCGTTGAGATTGACACTGCAATTACCAACGAAATCACACTCGATGAGCGCCTCACAAATGAAGGTGGCTTTGATCGCAGCATTCGCTTACTTCGCAATATCACTGGTTTATGGATTATTCAGGAGGTTCGTCGAGACCTTAAATCACAAGGAATCGATATCTCATATGTAGAGCTCGTCGAACTTGCGAAGAAGCAGAGCCAACCTTGGCGCACCTTGTTCTATGTTGATGCACCGATCTTTGTTTATGCAGGAAATATGATTGCCAGAATTCAAGATTATGCACGCAAAACTGGGCAACCTGTTCCCGAAACTCCAGGTGAATTAGCACAAGCAACCTTTGCATCCCTTGCACTTGCCTACGCTCGCACAGCTGATGTGCTGGCTGAAGTAAGTGGTGAAGAGATGCCGACAATTCATATCGTGGGCGGGGGAGCGCAGAATGCTCACTTATCTCAGATGACAGCAGATATTTCAGGACGAGAAGTTGTAACTGGTCCTATTGAAGCAACTGCCATTGGAAATGCGCTCGTGCAAGCTATTGCCAGCGGTGATGTGAAAGATATTGCTAGTGCCAGAAAGTTAATTACTGATAGCAGCCTTCAATTAGGTCGTTATCAACCTAAGATATCAAGTAGTGAAAAATCTGAAATCGCAGAAGTTCGTAATCGATATGCTCAGTTGACGTTACTAGAGGAGAAATGATGTCCACATTAGCCCAGGAAATTTCTGATCTTGCAGTACGTGCAGGTGCACCTGATGCTGACCTGACGATTCTCGCCGAAGGAAATGCTGCAGTACTAGATCGCGAGAATGACCGCTTCCTTGTAAAGGCAAGTGGCGTTGTTATGGGCGATGCGACTGCAGAAGATTGGGTCTGGGTAAGCCTCAGTAAATCAGTGGAAATTCTCGATGAAGCGAATAAGAATGGTCGCTCACCTGCGCTCGATAAGGCACTTGATGTTCTGCTCAAAGATGCATTTACTCCAGGCGGCGTACAGAAGAAGGCAAGTATCGAAACTCTTGTGCACGTTGTGGCATTTCATTTACTTGACTCTTCATGGTCATTGCACACACATCCAACTCCTGTTGTATCTCTTGCAGCGTCGGTCAACGCCGCAGAGCATTACAGTGGAACAGTCTTTCCAGATGAGAGCGTCGTCTGCGGACCTATTCCTCTCTATCTACCTTATGACGAGCCAGGGCTCTCACTCGGTTTAGGTTTCTACGCAGGTGCCATCAAATATAAAGAGCAGTACGGAATGAACCCGCGCCAGATCATTCTCGGCAATCACGGCTTGTGCACATTTGGAAATGGTAAAGAAGAAGCCCTTGCCACAACTCAGATTGCAGTAAAGGCAGCACGTATTCGCTTAGGTGCGCTGACGGCAGGAGGAATCAACTTCATTCCGAACTCTGCCGCTCAGACGATTGCTTTCCGCCCAGATGAGATTGCTCGCAGAGCTCTTCTGACAGGTGACAAGTAAGTAATGAAAGCGCAGGCAGTCACCTTTGATATCGGAGGCATCATTTATTCAGATGATGTCTTTAAGAGATCAATTCATGGCGCCCTAATTGAAATTGTTGGAGATATTGATTCACGAGAGTTCGATCGAATCTATATAGAACATCTGAAATCTCAGAGCGGCTCTCTTCGTAGCAAACTCTGCATCGCATTCTTGGGATCACTCGATAAGAAAGATGAGTTGATGGCGAAAGCCACAGAACGCTGGTTATTTACCGAGAGCGACCTCTATCTGGATGCGAAGAGCTGTATTGAAGAGATTCGCGAGACTGGAGCGAAGATTGGAATCGTTGCAAATCAGGCGCGAACTTCGCTCGATGCCTTGAAGCGGGACGAGATAGAACCCCTTGTAGATTTCTTTGGCATCTCTGCAATTGTGGGAATAGAGAAGCCTGACCCGCGAATCTTTCAACTCGCTCTCAAAGAGTTAGGTACCGCACCTGAACGTACTGTGCATATTGGTAATCGCTTGGATACAGATGTCTTGCCGGCTCAAGGACTTGGGATGCGCACAGCGTGGATCTTGCGAGGCGAAGCTAATCCATCACCAACTGATGCTGATTTAAAGATTCCAGATATTGTCCTTACATCCCTTAACGGAGTTCCTGAAGCGATTGCAGCGCTGTAAATGACGGAAGTATTTCTTGGCATCGATTGTGCAACACAGTCATCACGTTCTGTCTTAATCGATGGTGATGGCGTTATTTATGCCCGTCACACAATTGATTTGGCGCCTGTACAACGCGGCGCAGATGGTCGCTTAACCCAAGACCCACAATCCTGGCTAACCGCAATCGATGGCCACTTTGAATATGCGCTCAATGAAGCAAAAGCTCAGAGCTTGGTAATTGCTGGAGCATCAATTTCTGCAACATCAGGAACCTTTGTACTGACCAATCACGATGGGAAATCGATTGCACCTGCTGCAATGTATAACGATGGAAGAGCTGCAAACCCGCTAGCGCGTGCAGAGAAGATCATTGATGAAGTTGGCGCAGGGGCGTATCTATTTGCACATACCCCTGAATACATCGTTGCTCATCTGACTGGTCAACCACTTCAAGCGGTTGCCACCGATTGGAGCCACGCTATGAAGACTGGTGTAGATCTTCATATAAAGAGCTGGAGCGAAGGTGCACTTGATACCGCGAAGAAGAGTTCAATAACTTTGCCATCAGTTGTTGCACCTGGTGCACTTCTTGGAAGAAGTAAATCTGGAGATATTCCACTCTATGCAGGAATGACCGATGGATGCACTGCACAGATTTCGGTCGGCGCAACAAGTGCTGGAAGCGCAGTTTCTACCTTGGGCACAACTCTCGTTTTAAAAGTTGTCGGTGATAAAGAGATTGCAGGACCCGGCTTCTATAGCCATTTACTTCCAAAGGAGCGCTGGCTTGGGGGAGCAGCTTCAAATTTAGGTGGAATCTCCTTTGAGAAATATCAAAGTGAAATTAAGGCGTGGGATCAGAAGGCTGCCGAACATGGACCAGCTTCATATGCGCTGTATCCATTAGTGGGAACAGGTGAACGTTTTCCGGTCGCAAATAAAGAGATGAAATGCGTAGCCACAGGCACTGCGCAGAACGAGGTAGATGAGTATCGCGCCATTCTCGAAGGTATCGCCTTTGCAGAGCGATATGCCTTTGAGATTCTAGAGAACGCTGGTGCTCACATCACAGGTGCTATTTATTCAGCAGGGGGCGGATCGCGTTCTGCAATCTGGTCAGCGATTCGGGCAACAGTTATGAACCGACCTGTTGCAACAGTAAAAAATTCTGGTTCTGATTTAGGAGCCGCAAAAATTGCCGCTGCATCGCATCGCGGTGGTGACCTCGCGAAAGAGCTCGATGAATTTAACAGTTCAACTGTTGAAGTTATTGAACCGAATGAACTAGAGAGAGAAGCACTTGAAAATAGATATCAGGAATTTCTCACCCTAGTTAAACCTTTTCAAAACGCAGGAATTAGATAAGGTAGAGACCTGATGAGAAAAGTATTGGTTTTAGATCCTCGCGACAATATCGCCGTCTGTTTAGTCGACCTGAACGTTGGCGACGTTGTTGAACAAGATGATTTGAAAATTACTGTTCTAAGTCGAATTCCGCGAGGTCACAAGATTGCATCGAGTGATATTGCAAAGAATGATGGCATCATCAAATATGGCGAGCGAATGGGCCACGCAGTCGCACCTATTGCGCGTGGGGAACATGTACACACCCACAATATTCTCGGCGATCGTCTTTCATCGGAGCAGGTATGAGCCAAACAATTAAAGGATTTGCTCACGGCAACCGAGGAGCAGGAATCCGCAACCATCAATTAATTCTTCCATCTGTTGTTTGCTCTACTCATGTTGCTCGCAGAATTGCGACAGAGGTCAAAGGCGTGACATTTGCCCACCAACATGGCTGCGGAATCATTGGCGATGATGTTGCCGGTATCGATAACTTCTTTATCCAGCTTGCTGACCATCCCAATGTAAATTCTGTATTGGTGATTGCACTGGGTTGCGAAACTATTCAGGGGCAAGAACTTGCCGCTAAGTTGCTCAAGAGCAATGAATCAACGCAATACCGCATCATCCAAGAGAGCGGAGGCGTTGAAGGCACGGTAGCTGCAGGAGTAAAAGCTGCCCAGGATCTCAATAACTCATTTAAGCCAGCAAGCGTTGATATTGCATCCCTTCGCATCGGAATCGATGTGGGCCGCACGTCACCACTTGTTGATCAACTTCAAAAGCTACTTACCAACGCTGGTCACACAGTTCTTATCTCCCAATCTGAAGATTCATCTGCTGTCAGCTTCTCTCATCTAGCTCAGGAGAAGGCTCAACTCATCATTAGTTTGCCGAGTGAGAACCAGCCAACTTCAGGCTTCCCGCTGATTCCCGTCATCAATGTCGCCAGCAGCGGGGCGCTACACCAAGCTATTCGTGCAGATTTCGATATCGATGAAAGCCAATTGCTCGATGGAATTCTCGATCTCGTTCAATCAGTTGCATCAGGTGCGCAGACAGTTTCCGAGAAAAATAACAGTGGTGAAATTCGTGCACCAAGAGTTGTCAGGAGCGTCTAATGAGCGATCAACTATTCGCCTATAAGCGCGAGAATGGCCGATGGGGTCTACGTAACCATGTACTCGTTCTTCCTCTGCACTCAGCACTTGCATCGAGCGCACGTTCCATCGCCGATGCATCTGATGGCGCAGTTGCCATCAGCCACGACTGGTCTGGCGAAGTCGATAGCGATTTAGCCCGCATTCTCTTTACCTTGACTGGATACGCATCAAATCCAAATAACTTTGCAGTTGTATTCCTAACTATTGGCGGCAAAGAAGAACTTTCGATTATCGAAGGCGCCAAGGCGCTGGGGCTATCTCGTTCAACAACTCTTTCGCTACCTGAACTTGGTTCGCTCGAGAAGATGCAATCAGAAGGGCTGTCGGTTGCAAATGCCTATGTGAAAGAAGCGAAGACTCAAGAGCGAGTTCCAGCTCCATGGAGCGCAATTGTTCTCGGCCTTGAATGTGGTGGCTCTGACGCACTTTCTGGAATCACAGCAAACCCTGCTCTAGGTGTTGCAAGTGATCGCCTCGTTGAACTTGGTGCAACATCTGTTCTTGGTGAGACCACGGAAATTCTTGGTGCTGAACATCTACTTGCAGCACGTGCAATCGATCCTGAAGTTGGAAAGCGCATCGTTGCGATGGTTGCTCGTTATGAAGCTTCGATTAACTATGAAGGAATTGATATTCGCGGCGCACAACCTTCACGTGGAAATATCGAAGGCGGACTTTCTACACTTGAAGAGAAATCACTGGGAGCAGCCAAGAAAGCTGGAAATGCACCTTTGACCGGCGTGCTTGAATTTGGCGAGAAGCCAGTTACACCTGGGCTTTACTTTATGGATACACCTGGCCATGACATCGAACAATTAGCTGGATTTGGTGCAGGCCATATCAATGTCGTTGTCTTTACATCAGGTCGCGGAACCCCAACAGGTTCTGCAATCATGCCGACAATTAAGGTCTCAACAAATACTCCGATGTACTCATCGATTCCAGATCTCATTGATCTCGATGCCGGCACTATCGCCGATGGAGTTGAAACTCTTGCTCAAGTCGGGGACCGTATATTTAACGAAATCATTGAAGTCGCCAATGGAAGGCTCACAAAAGCTGAACTTGGTGGCCACCACGAATTTGCCCTCTCTCGTATGTACAAGACGGTAATCGAGTAATTTCACCGTTTGGTTGAACAGATTCAACCTCGATTTACGCTCAATTATTGAACGGGTTTGACTCTGCTCAATTGAACAAAGCATCATTAGATATGGCTATGAGTCTTCGAGATATCGCAAAGCATGCAGGAGTATCGGTTGGCACAGCATCAAATGTGCTCAATCGCCCAGGCCTCGTTGCCCCTGAAACAGTTAAACGCGTTCAAAAGGTGATCGAAGAGCTCGGTTATGTTCCTAATGGATATGTAAAGGCGATGAGCGTTGGCCACAGTCGCACTCTGGGCCTAGTTGTTCCCAACGTCTTTAACCCATTCTTCGCAGAACTAGCTCATGGAGTTGAGGATGCTGCAGCTAAGAAAAATTATGCAGTCTTTATCTGTAATACCGATGAGAGCCGTGAACGCGAAGAGCGATTTATGGGCGTTCTCATTGAGCAGCTAGTCAAAGGTGTATTGATTACACCGACAAGCATGAAGCCGGGTCATATCAAGACTTTGAAGGAGCGCGGCATCTCTGTGGCTCTTCTTGGTGCACCAGGTAAGAGTTCATCTGAATGTTCAGTGACTGTAAACGATGTTTTTGGTGCTGAAGTTGCAATCGAGCACTTAGTTGAATTTGGTCATAAGCACATTGCATGGATCTGTGGACCAGAATCAATTCCGCAGGTTATCGATCGCACCAAGGGCGTTGGAATTGCTGCAAAGAATCATAAAGTTCAGGTAGATACGATTCATTCTCCATCTATGAAATTCGATGGAGGTCTAGCTGCAGCAGAAATCTTCCTCGCAATGAACCCTCGTCCAACTGCAATCTTCTGCGCCAATGATCTACTTGCACTTGGCGTCATGCGAAAGTTATTGGCTGCAGGCGTAAAGATTCCTGGCGATGTTTCAATCATTGGCTATGACGATATTGAATTTGCACGTACCGCTGCAGTTCCGCTTTCATCGATTATTCAACCTGCCTACCAAATTGGCTATACAGCTACCCAACTCTTGTTATCAGAGTGTGAAGCAATAGAAACGCACGCCCATCAGGACGTGCGTTTCCAGCCAGAAATTATTGCTAGAGCATCAACTGGTCCAGTTAAGTCCTAGTTTTTAGCGTTGTGACTTATGGCGATCTGCCATCATATCCATCAGCGCAAAGAGCACGCCTGAGATAACGAATGTCATATGAATTCCGATACGCCAACCTTCACGGTTTGCATCGAATGTACCTTCTTTCATGAAGTCCTTAAGAAGTTCAATGACAGAGATTGCAACGAGTGAGCCAATCAGCTTGATCTTCAAGCCGCTGTAATCAACATATCCCATCCAGTGTGGGCGATCTTTCGCGCCTTCTGCAATGGTGATCTTCGATACGAAGTTTTCGTAACCTGCAAAGAGAACGATGATGATGAGGTTACCCAGCAACACCGTGTCTAGAAGTTCAAGAACCTGCAGAGTTACCTCAGCGGTAGTGGCATCCTGGACATGCGTGATCATGTGCCAGAAGGCTTGGAAGAAGCGGTAGAGAATAGGCAAGAGCGCGAGCAATAGACCTACATAAAGTGGGGCCAGCAACCAGCGCGCTGCAAAAATCATTCTTTCTAGGGTTTGTTCAAGTTTTTCCATGTTGAAAATTATGGCAGGGGAGAAGTTGAAATTTGAGAAAAGCGCTTAGAAATGCCGAAGAGAGCGCCTAGAGTTGCCCCGTGCATCAATTCACCGAGGAAGTTGAAGAGCTTGCAAAGGCTGTCATGGAGTACAGCCTCGAGCGATTGAAATCTAATCCTCCTCTTGATGGTCCTCGCAGTGAAAAAGATCTTTATGATGAACTTGGAAATACCATCACCCCTAAAGGTCTTGGCGGCAAGAAAACTCTCGATATCTTTACTGAAACTCTTGCACTTGCTTGCATCTCAACAGATCACCCACGCAACTTAGCTTTCATTCCATCTGCTCCAAGTGAGTACTCAAACCTCTTTGACCTTGTTGTCGGTGCATCATCACTGTATGGCGGATCATGGCAAGAAGGTGCAGGAGCAGTATTCGCAGAGAATCAAGCGCTACGTTGGCTCAGCGATATGGTCGGATTCCCACAATCATCCGGTGGAGTATTTGTTCAAGGTGGAACAATTGGAAATCTCTCTGCACTCGTTGTCGCTCGCGACCAAGCGCGTAAAGCCCACCCTGATGTAACTCGCTGGGTTATCGCTTGCAGCGCTGAATCACATTCATCAATTACATCAGCAGCCCACGTGATGGATGTCGATGTATTAAAGATTGAAACCAATGGCGAACTTCGTCTAGATGGCGCACATGTTGGCCCAGCAATTGATGAACTTCATGCAACAACTTCCAAGCGCGTCTTTGCAATTGTCGGAACTGCAGGCAGTACCAACTTAGGTGTTGTCGATGACCTTGCATCTCTTGCCCAGGTAGCTAAGGAACGTAAGATTTGGTTCCATGTTGATGGCGCATATGGCCTAGCTGGAATCTGCGCACCTTCTGTTCGTCCGCTCTTTAACGGTGTTGAACATGCGGATTCATTTATCGTCGACCCGCATAAGTGGCTCTTTGCACCATTTGATGCCTGCGCACTTGTATATAGAAACCCAGCACTAGCTAAAGAGACGCATACGCAACATGCAAGTTATCTCGAGACTCTTCATGATGATTCGTGGTCGCCATCAGATTATGCAATCCACTTAACGCGTCGCGTACGTGGACTACCTTTCTGGTTCTCACTCGCAGCTCACGGCAGCGATGCATATTCCGAAGCTGTAGAAGCCGGAATTCGCCTTGCCAAGGATTCTGCTGAATTAATCAAAGCCCACCCCAACCTTGAATTAGTGCGCGAACCTGAACTTTCCATCGTCGCTTTCACGCGAAAGGGATGGACACCTGCTCAGTATCAACAATGGGCAGATGATTTACTAGAAAAGCAGATCGGCTTTATTCCACCATCAAAGCATGCGGGTGAAAGCATCTTGCGATTCGCCTTCGTAAACCCTTGGACATCGATGGAAGATGTCCAGATGATTCTCGAAACTCTTTAGCGGTCGAGCAAGTTCTGCTTTGGATCATAAGCCGATCCATTGCGGCGCTTAGCAATTGCACTCAACGCTTCAAGAACAACTCGGTTTGCCAAGATTGCAGTGATATCTGCGCTATCAAATGGCGGAGCGACTTCAACAACATCGATTCCGACAACTGGTAGTTCGAGACAGATACGACGCACAGCTTCAAGTAGTTCACGTGATGTCATTCCGCCAGGTTCAGGTGTTCCTGTTCCTGGGGCCATACCTGGATCAACCACATCGATATCGACAGATAAGAAGACTCCATCGCAACCATCAGTCAACGTTGCAAATGATTCATCGAGAACTTCCTTTAACCCACGATGATGAATCTCAGTCATCTCATATGAGCGCATACCTTGATCGCGCATCCACTCGAGAGTCTTGTTATCTGGCCAATATCCACGAAGCCCAAGTTGTAAGAAGCGATCTCCGCGAACAAAACCTTCATCAATCAAACGACGCATCGGTGTTCCGTGGCCTACGAGTGCACCCCATTGATCTTCACCTGTATCGGCATGTGCATCAAAGTGAATCATTGAAACTTTTCCGTGGCCCATATGGTTTGCAATGCCTGCAACATCGGCAGATGCAATGGAATGATCCCCACCAAGAACAACTGCAATTGCACCTGCTCGTGAAATCTTCTCTGTTGCTTCACGCAAGACAGCCAAAGATGCAACCAAATCTCCACCAGGCATCAATAAATCGCCAGCATCAAAAACTTTAAGATCTTTCAAGCCATCTGTACGAAGTGCTAGATGTGGGCGTTCTCCATCATGAGGTAGATAGTCGCCACCACGAATTGCCTGCGGACCGAACTTTGCACCTGATCGATGTGATGTACCGCTATCGATAGGAGCTCCAACGATGATGACATCTGCGCCCTTATATGTTGACGGGTCATCGAGATCGCACGCGGGAATGCCAAGGAAGGTAAATGCAGGACCATACATATTGCCGTGGTTAGCCATGGCGTAAGGATATAACTGAAAATCCATTAACAGGCAGTTCCCAGAAATGAGGCGTACTATGAATATGAGCCAAAGGGGTTTAGAGATGCAGATTAATATCGATAAGAAGACCGCTGTAATGCTGGCAGTTATTCTTCTTCTAGCGACAGCGCTGATTGGTCAAGCAGTCCGTGATGACTCAGACTACATGCGCTCTATGGATAAAGGATCCTCTCATTCAATGGGTCACTCGAGCACTTCGAAAAATTCTGCTTACACAGGTGCCGACGTAATGTTTCTTCAGATGATGATTCCACATCACCAGCAAGCCATTGATATCTCAAATCTCGCAATGAAGAGTTCTACCAATAAAGAACTTCTAGCCCTTGCAGAAATCATCGCTCGTGATCAAGCAGCTGAGATTATTCAGATGAAGGCCTGGCTCAAAGATGCAGGAGCAACTGAAGATATGGGCCACTCCATGGATGGTATGGGCGGAATGCTCACAGACGATGAGCTCGCTGCCCTGACTGCTGCAAAAGGTGCAACATTCGACAGATTGTGGCTCGAAGGTATGACCGACCATCACGATGGCGCTATCCATATGGTGCAAATGATTGAAGATGCCAGCAATATGGAAATCAAAGCATTTGGGGCAAAGGTAATCACTGATCAATCTGTACAAATTGCGCAGATGAAGAAGATGCTTACTTCCCTATAACTCGAAACCAATGTGGGAGAATTAAGGTATGGTTACAGCGAAGAAGACAGCGGTAAAGAAGGCAGCTCCTGCAAAAAAAGTTGCTCCTGTAGAAGTTCATGCGGGAATTGATTGGCGCTCGCTCTATCTCTATGCGGTCTGCCTTGTAACTCTTCTAGTGGTTCTCTTCTCAACTGTGTCACTGGTCAATGCCTTTGTTAACTTCGCATTCCCAGACCCTGCCTACGTTGACCCATATGCAACGAAAGCCAATATGCCTGACCCAGCTTTATTGCAGCAGCAGGAAGATAACTCCCAGCGCCAGGCGCTTAAGAATGTGGTCACAACCTTCACAACTATTGCGATTGCAACACCTGTCTATCTCTACCACTGGCGCCAAGCCCGCAAGACATCTCGCTAGCAAAAAACTATTGAGCTTGCCTGAAATATCAGGTAATAATTGACCATGAATCAGCTTCCTGTAATCCCGGCGAGTGAATTCCAGCTTCGCAAAGGAAATATCCAAAAGTTGATGCAGGCACACTCCATCGATCTTCTCTTCTTTTATGGGGATGATCGAGCAGTTTTTGGTGCTAATCACACAAGGTGGCTCACTAACTATGCAGCACATTTTGAACCGATTCTCACAGTAGTTCCACGTACTGGAGATATCCATTCTGCCACTGGTGCAGAAAGTGAAACCTTCTACGAGAACACAGCAAAGATTGGCTCGATTCATGTGGTCAATGAATTCAATATGCCTGAAGAAGAGTACCCATATACAAAACCGATTAGCTTTAAATCTTTTCTCGACATACTTCTTCAAGAAGCTGGGGCTTCTAAGGCACGTATTGGTTTTGTCGGGGAAAGTTCATTTCCGCACTGGCTAGTTGAACTAGTAAAAACCTTCTCCTTTACTGAAGTTCCAATGAGTGCCTTTGAAATTGATTATCGCTACTTACGTGCATCAAAGAGCGAAGCAGAGATTGCAGTACTGCGATATGGATTTGAAATTGCTGAAGCAGGGCTGAATTCAGGAGTTAAGGCACTTGAGATTGGAGTCTCTGAGCGAGAAGTTGCAGCTGAAATCGAATACACAATGCGCAAGATGGGATCAGAAGGAAGTGGAATCGACACAATTGTTGGTTTCGGAAAGAAAAATACATATCCAATACTTACGCGAACAACGATGAATACTCTCAAGGGTGGAGATCTCGCACTTTTGACTGTTGCGCCTCGTTACGAGGGTTACCACGGAGTTATCGCCCGACCTGTTTCTATGGGTCCTGCGCCAAAAGAGATTAGATTTGCAATTGATACTGCAATTGAGGCATCCAACGCATCTGAGGCACAGTTAAAGGTTGGAGCGGTGGGCGCAGATATATCCGGCGCTGGCCTAGATGTCTTGCGCAAAGCCGGTCTGATTGATCTCTGTGTTTACTCTGGAATTCATAGCATCGGTACATCAGAGTTCGAACCACCGATTCTTACTTCAGTCTCCGACTTTGTCGTTCCGAACAATTCATTCCTCTCCATCGATGTTCCTCTGTTTATGGCAGAGTGGGGTGGCTTTAGAGTTGAGACAGGTTTTCAGGTCAGCGAGAGCGGCGTAACTCGTTTCTCAAAGACACCACCTGCATATATCGAAAAGTAGTACTACTTAATCTTCTCTAAGTGGCCTTCATCTACGACCCATTCGAGTCGGTTTGCAAGCAGAGTTGAATATCGAGGATTTCCTGCTTCATCCCAGCCCATCATTGCGTAGTAGGTCTGAATCATCTCTTGGAATTTAGATTTATCAATGAAGTAGTTACTCCATCTGCCCACCGTGATTGGATCGGTAAAGAATCTTTCGGGCAAGGTATCTTGATCTGGAGTTAAACCTTCTCGAATGTTGTAAATCTTTGTTAGGTTAATTCGTCGCTGACCATAAGCCATCACTTCATAACTTGAAGATTCCCATCCGGTAATTGCACCAAGAAGCGATCCCATCTCCTCTAGCGTCATTGAACGTGTTGGGGGAGCGGCAAAGATGCAGACACATAAAGCATCTGTCGCTGACCAGATATCAGAGAGTGCTTTGAAATTTCTTACCTTCTTAGGTCCTAGGTAATCCATTGGAATACGTTCCAGAATTACCAAAGTATTTGAGCCCTGCATTGTGTGGGGCCAACCTAGTTCGGTGTCGTAATCCCAGTCATGTTCGCAGATATTAAAGCGCGGACCGATTGGAGCCGTTGCATATCCCAGCGCCAAATTGGTTTGAGTGCGAGGCTCAGCAACACACATCTCAAGTCCTTTAATATGCATTGCGTAGTGTGAACTCTTCGGTCCTAACTTTTCACTACTTCGTTTAACTCCCTCTGCAAGGAGATCGCCAGCACCGGATCTAGCTGCAATATCGAGAATGAGTTGGCGAATTCCTGCAGTATCTCCCCAAGTGAGCGAAGGATTTAAAGATTGAATCTCAATCCCATTCTCTAGGCATTCAATCGCCATAGAGATGACATATCCGAGAGATGTTGGATCTAAGCCAAGGGTGTTACATAAAATATTGGATTCAAAGAGAAAATCTAAATCTGCATTTCCAATGTTGGCACCCATCGACGCCGTGATCTCTTGATGCATTGCACTTGCCTTGCTCAAGCCCGGATTGCTCGAGAGCGAATCGGGTGTAAACAATTTGAAGCAATCATTTGGACAGCCAGGGCACGATGCATTTCCCTTAAACCTTGACATAAATTCTTCAGGCGTGAAGTTCTCAACACCTGGGAACGCACTCTCTCTGAAGTTCTTTGTGCAGAGCGCAGCATCAAGACCATGTGTATGAACCCATGCAGCAAAACCTGGTGGCTGGAATTGCCAATCCGAAAGTGGATTACTTGGGATACGAGATGTGTACAAATCGGTGAGCTCTTGCGCTTTCTTAGGATCGGCAACAGCGGGACGCTTACCTGGTGCAATGACGAGGGCTTTCAGATTCTTTGAACCCATAACTGCGCCCATTCCCATGCGAGACGCCTGGAAGGAGCGATTGGTGACAATTGATGCAAATCTAACGAGATTCTCTCCGGCGCTGCCAATAACTGCTGTGGAGATTCCTGCGCCATAGCTCTTCTCTAGGGCATCGACTGTGACATCAACGTTCTTTCCCCAGTGCTCAGTTGCATCAACAAATGAGACTTCGCCATCCTTAATTGAGATGAGCGTGGGGTTAACCGCACGTCCCTTGATGACAATGACATCAAATCCGGATTCCTTAAAGGATGCACTAAAGGGTCCTTCGACATGTGTCTCGCCCATTCCATTTGTCAGCGGGCTCTTTGCGCAGACTGCAAGAGATGCAAGCCCCACATAAGGCTGCCCCGCCATTACAGAGGATGCAAAGATCAGAGCATTCTCCGGACCAAGTGGATCTGCGCCAGCAGGAGTCTCGCGCAGCAATCTCTCTGCTGCCAATAAACCGCCACCACCAAATGTGCGCCAGTAGTGTTCGCGTGGCTCTGTAACTTCAAAGCTGAGTTTTGATAAATCGACTGTCAAGATTTTCCCGTTATACCCACTCTTGACTTTGGAGTAAGCATTTCGAACTGAGATCTGGCTGTCGCTCATAGTGTGACCGTAACAATCTGAGCCTGGGCGGTCAATACATTTAAGGCAGTCGCACCACAGTTTCAACAATCGATTCAGAAGTCGCATTTGCACCGAGTTCGATACTGACATTCGTTGAAAACCCGCGCAAGGTGGCCTCTGATAACAGAACCATCTGCGCTGCAATATCGGTCATCCAGTAAAAAGCACCTGGCCCCACTTGCTCAATCAGATCAGATGCCTTCTCAAGTGCCTCGTCGCTAAATTTCTCGACATCGTTCTTATTGGATTCAAGAACCCAGAGTAAATAATCACGGATATCGCTGGCATCCTTTTTGACCCGATCATGTTCATCGAGAATCTGCGCCAACTCTGCATCCATCGCCCTGTGCCGTAACCATCGCAACATAAGTACCCCCTGTGAGATCAGGCTAGAGACTCCCTCTGACTTATCTGACTAAGGTTATAAAAAGTTACCTTTTGACACCTCTCCTGCTAGGCTTGGCTCAAATAAAGGAGGCTGCCATGGCCCAGACTGTGAAACTCTCAGATCAATTAGTCGAAGATGCAAAGCGAATAGCGGCTGTGGAGCATCGCTCAGTTCCTCGCCAAATTGAGTTTTACTTTCGCATGGCCCTAATCGCTGAAGAGAATCCCGACCTGTCATTTTCGCTGATACGCGAAATCATGAAAGCCGATGCCGAAGAGGCGACTGAGGAATACACCTTCGGTAAATGAAGTTTGTCTACGGTGCATCATTTTCGCGCTCGCTCAAGAAGCTACACCCCAATCAAAAAGAAGCACTTGATCAAGCCCTGCTGACTCTTACCAAGAACTCCGCTGCGGGTGAAGAGAAGCGAGGAGATTTGGTTGGCATTTTTGTCCTGAAATTTCGAGCTAATCAAGTCGAATGGCTACTGGCTTACCGCATCATTTCAAAGAAGGAGATTGTCCTTCTGGTCGTTGGTCCACATGAAAACTTCTATAGAGATCTTAAGACTTCACTTTAGTTTTCGGAGTGCTAAGCCAAGGCTGCCTCGCTAGCATTTCAACCATGCGCAGAACTCTTATCGCGGTCATGGCAGTCGGATTCGCTCTCTCAACATTTACACCCGCTTCAGCACATCAACCAGTCGCCATTCTTGATACTGATACAACTGCAGAGAAAGGCCCATTGCTTGTAGATGGAACCGTTTCATTTGCAACTCGTGCAACATTTTCTAAGGCTGGCCAAACGAGAGCATTCCGTGCAGGGCTTAAAGAGGGCAATCAGCTTTCTGTGCAGTATCTGATTTTCGATAGAAAACCCGAGAGTGCGATGAAGAGTAAACAACTGCCGCAGTTAGTTATCACATCACCAACAGGCAAGAAGATTACGATTAAGTTCACCGAACGAACCAAGTTCTTTGAACCATATAGCCAAACCAAATATCTGTACCTCGCACGATACTCCGCACCAGCAGAGGCCGGGATCTATAGCTTTGTTGCCACATCTCGCGCAAAGGCTTCCATCACAATTGCAGTCGGCGATCGAGAAGTTGAAGGTGAAGTCCTGCGTGGACCAGCGCCAGCCCCGACGCCATCTGCTACTCAAGCCGCCGCAACCCCCACACCAGAACCAGCGAAGACAACAGAGGCTCTCTACACAATGGCAAAGGTGAAAGAGAACGACAGCGCCTCAAGTTGCTGGTCTGTAATCAATGGAAATGTTTACAACTTAACTAAATGGATTAGCTCTCACCCTGGCGGAGCATCAGCAATTCGCGGTCTCTGCGGCACCGATGGCACTTCATCATTTAACGCTCGCCACCGTGGCCAGAGCAATCCAACATCAACACTTGCGGGATATCTCCTTGGCCCGCTTGAAAAGTAATTATTCACAGATCATCGTTATTTACGATGGTGAATGTAGATTCTGCCTAGCTAGCGTTAATTGGCTCGCGCTGAAATCGGAGTTCAAAGCTCTTCCTTTTCAAAGCGCAGATCTTGCATTGTTTAACTTAACTCGCGAAGAGTGCGCCAAGGAAGTAATCGCAATTCTCAATGAAACAACTTATCGAGGAGCCGAAGCTGTGGCTGCACTTCTGCGCGCACGGGAAAACCGCTTCCTTGCAGCACTTATTACAGCCTCAGGGTTTATTGGAAGAGCCGGCTATCGTTGGATTGCGTCTCACCGCGGCTCGTTTCTTGTAAAGGTTCTGACAAAGATCCTTGAACGCAAACTAGCTCACTAGCAAACTTATCCACATCTGAAGAGATTTTTACCCCCTCTTCTTCTTTAGATACCTAGCCTTCCACCGCTGCGAATCACCTTAACCACTCCAATAAATCTGGGGCACGCGTTTTCTCGAGCGCCCCCCAAGCTCGAGAAGAGTGGAAGGAGGTGAATGCCATGGAACAGGAAATAAACTGTACCAAAATCGCGGTGACTTTTATTAAGTCTTTCTTCAGATTTATATCTGGAAAAGGAAAGAGTCGCCGCACTAACGGCGACTCTTCTAGCGAAAGCTAGTCCGAGTTAGCAGTAGGAACCCCTCAGAGATTTCTCTCTGAGGGGTTCTTTATATCACCGTCAGATTGGCAGAATCAATGAGAATCTCAACAAAGTGGAAGGAATTTCTCTCACGACTACTAACCGTAACTAAGTCGCTAAATTCGCCTATTATCAGTACATGTCGTTAGCACTTGTCACCGGAGCTTCACGCGGAATTGGTCGCGAGATCGCACTTGCCCTAACTAACGCCGGACACGAAGTCATTGCAGTTTCACGCAAACCGAACCCAGATGATTCCCACCCAAAGATCAGATCAATTGCAGGCGACATCAGCAACCTCGCATTTGTTACAGAACTGCAGAAAGAAGTTGCATCTAAATACGGCACCGTACAAATTCTTGTTAATGCTGCTGGAATCTTCGGTCCCATTGCCCTGATTAAAGATAGCGAGCCGGAAGAATGGCTAGAGACAATCATGATCGACGCAATTGCTCCGTATTTCACATCCCGCGCATTCTTACCCGCAATGCTCGATGCTCGCTGGGGGCGCATCATTAACTTAAGTTCTGCCGCAGCGCTGCACCAACCAGGAAAACTCAATAGCGCGTATGCAACTGCGAAAGTTGCACTCAATCAATTTACTCGCCACATGGCTGCGGAAATTAGCGGCAGTGGAGTAACAGCAAACGTTATTCACCCAGGCGATGTCCGCAGTGAAATGTGGGCAGATATCCGCGCAAAGGCAGCATCGCTTGGCGAAGATGGAGCCGATTACACCGCATGGGTTGAATGGGTAGAAAAGACTGGGGGAGATGACCCCACAAAAGCCGCTGATTTAATTATGAAATTAGTTAGCGATGAATCAGCAAGTATTAATGGCCGTTTCTTATGGATTGATAACCCGCTTCAAGCACCTATTGAAAGCTGGGATGAACCAGTGCAATCTCCACCTTGGTTGTAAAAAACTAACCGATAACTACACGCCCGGCGCTCATACGTGATTTCACACGTGGTAGTCGCGTTGTTGCAGGTCCGAATTCAAGATCACCATCAGATTCAAATTTGGATCCGTGCGCATTACACACCCAACCTGTCTCACTCTTTTCAACAGGGGCACCTTGGTGAGGACATACAAGAGCGAAAGCGATGAACGATGAAGGGCCAGTTCGCGTTAATGCAACTGACTGACCCTTCACCATTCCTACCCGAAGAGAACTTCCAACCTCTTTCAAGGCTGGCAGCGCTTTTACATTCACCGAAAGTCGACCATCTGCCAATTTCCTTACCGCGCTAGCTGACGCTGCAGGTAAACCTGTAACGGTAAGTGCCGCAATGCCGCATGCACCGGCAAAGATTGCACGACGTGAAACTGGCTCCATGGTGACCCCCGATTACTTCTTCTTGATCTTGCCGTAAATGCTTACATCTGCACTTCCAAATGCTGCGCCATCAGGCAACGCACCCGCAGGAAGTCCGAGAAGTGAAACAAGTGCTGCAGCAATTCCTGGTGCAAGTGAAAGTGTTGTACCTTCATATTTAGTTGTACGAAGTCCAGCCTTGCGATCATTGGTCTTCTTCGCCTTGAGATCTGCCGCATTTGTAATTGTAAGTACAGCCATTGCATCAGCTGATGCCTGAGGAATCACTGCGGTGATTTGACCCTTTGCAAGATCAATCACTGGATTGCTCAGTGTTACCTGCTTGTCGTTAGAGGTGTTGAAAAATACGATATTGCTTCCTGTGTGCTGAACACCTGACTTGGTGCTGGTTACTGGAATATGGAATACAACCTGTCCATTTGCAGATGCGATTGAATCGCCCATTACTGCAGAAGTTGCTCCACCTTGTACATAGAGGACTACTCCAGCGCCTTCTAGTAGTGATGAAAGACCAGCTCCGGTCTTCATATGAGTCATGCTCTGACCTGGCTTTGCAGAATCAGCTACTGCGTACCCAGCAGATGTTGCACTAAGAAGTGCTGCTGCCAAGGAAGTTGCGATTAACTTTGAACGCATTTCAAACTCCATTTCATGTAAGGTGAAATAGAAGTTAAGTCATGCCACATACCCCGGCAACTTGAACCCTGATTGCCCCATGCTCAGCCTTTAAACCCACAGAGAACTCACAATTTCGCAGTGCGTAGAAATAATGAGCCCATTACGCTGAAGTCATGAAGGCAAAGGTGAAGAACGGATTTGAACCGAAGATCTGCCTGCGCTGCGAACGCCCCTTCGAATGGCGCAAGAAATGGGCACGTGATTGGGAGAACGTGAAGTACTGCTCGGATAAATGTAAATCTGGAAAGTAAGAGTTACACGGTAAATGATTGATTTGATTTAGGAATTACTACTTCCCAACCAAGTTCATCTGTAAGTCGTTGCTGCATATGCTCTTGGCCCTCAACCTCGCCGTGGACAACAAATGCTTTCCTTGGCTTCTTTGCTTGCTTAAGCCATTCAATCAATTCATTTGTGTCGGCGTGCACAGAGAAGCTTTCGACATTTGTGACGTGCGCACGCACAGGAATAACTTCACCATGGATTTTTAACTCAGTGGCGCCATCATCGAGCATGCGCCCGCGACTGCCGACTGCTTGATAGCCAACCAAGATCACAGTGTTCTTTGGGTTTGGCAACATATTTGCAAGGTGGTGCACCACGCGACCGCCCGTAGCCATACCGCTTGCTGAAATAATAATTGCAGAGCGATCGATATCGTTGATTGCCTTCGACTCATCTGTTGTCGCCATCTGATGAAGGGCACCAGCATCAAATGGATCCTCGTTTACAAAGCGATCTGCGACGCCACCACGGATTTCGGCAGAGCGTGAAGTGATTGCCTCCCGATAGAGACTCAGGGCAGAGAGAGCCATTGGGGAATCCACATAAATCGGAATCTCGGGAATCGTGCCGTCGATGATGAGTTCTTTAAGCGCCATCAAGATAACTTCAGTGCGATCCACAGCAAATGCAGGAATCAAGATAGCTCCGCCGCGAGCGATTCCGTCGTTAATCTCTTGCGCGAAAGTTTCAGGAGCGGTGTCATGCATTCTGTCGCCATATGTAGATTCGGTAACAATTACATCAAATTCATCTTGTGGGGGAGCATCAGGATTTGATAAAAGCGGATGATTATTTCGCCCCATATCACCGGTGAAAAGGAATTTCTTTCCAGCAACTTCTACAACCACAAAAGCTGAACCCAAGATGTGGCCAGAGGGGTAGAAGGTGACAAATGCATCGGGTGCAATCTGTTCACGCGAATGAAATGGTCGTTCGCGTAGATGGTCAATTGCGCGTTCTGCATCTTCTAGGTCATAGAGCGCCTTCGGATCCTTATGCGATGAGTATCCCTTCTTCGCCGCATACTTTGCATCATCCATCTGTAAGCGAGCTGAATCCCGCAAGATAATTTTTGTAATGTCATTGGTATATCTGGTCCCATAAATTTCTTTGCGGAAACCCTGCTTTACAAGCGCTGGCAAATAACCTGAATGATCTAGGTGAGCATGGGTAAGCACAACAGCATCAATCTCTTTTGCATTGACGGCAAGCGGATCCCAATTGCGCCGCTGAACCGCCTTAACTCCTTGAAAGAGCCCACAATCCACCAAAATCTTGCTCTGCCCGCTGGAAATTAAGAATCGACTACCAGTGACGGTATCGGTTGCGCCAAGAAATGCAATCGTTACTTCGCTCATGTTGCAAGGCTACCGCACCTAACAACGAAGCCAATGCGAAGTACTCTTATCCTTATGAAAGCGCGGGTAGCCAATAGTGTGCTTCTAATCTCTGCGCTCACAACTCTCATGCTCGGTTTTGCAACAGATTACTTTTGGATTGCATCTGGCCTAATCGGTTTGATTCCAGCAACACTGTGGTTCATAAGAGATCTCCGGGAAAAAACCATGGGATCTGATGTTCTAGCGGTGCTTTCACTTGTGAGCACACTCCTTACGGATGAGCTCTTTGCCGCATCTGTTATTGCAGTCATGCTCGCATCAGGCCGCGTTTTAGAGAGCTGGGCAGTGGGACAGGCGGAGCGCCAATTGAAATCTCTGCTTGCTCGAATGCCGCGGAATGTAAATCGAGTTAACGATGATGGAAGCCTTGAACAGATAAAAATCGAAGAGATTGCAATTGGTGACAAGCTACTTATTCGCTCTGGTGAGATTACTCCTGCTGACGGTCGACTAACAATTGCTGCAACGCTCGATGAATCAGCGCTCACTGGAGAGCCTCTTCCAGTACAGCGCGCAATTAATGACGAGATATCCAGCGGAGTTCTCAACGCGGGCGCACCTTTTGAATTTATTGCAACTACTACTTCAGCAAACAGTACCTATGAAGGAATCATTAAGTTGGTTAAGTCTGCTCAAGCACAATCAGCCCCAGGTGTTCGACTAGCTAACAAGTGGGCGGTTCGCTTTGTTCCCATCGCCCTCACTGTGGCAGGACTAGCTTGGCTGCTATCCGGTGATATCGACCGCGCAGTGGCAGTACTTGTCGCCGCGACCCCCTGCCCATTGATTCTCGCTGTTCCCATCGCAATCGTTGCGGGCCTTTCACAATCTGCCAAAAACGGAGCCGTTATTAAAGGCGGCGGGATTCTCGAGCTCCTAAGTCGCACTGAGACAGTTCTGCTCGACAAGACAGGCACTCTGACACATGGTGGACCTGCAATCTCAGAAGTTAATTGTGCACCGAATTTCAGCGAGGATGAAGTTATAGCTCTCGCAGCAAGCATCGATCAGTACAGCCCACATATTGTTGCTAAATCAATCGTAGAGTATGCGAAAGCGAAGAAATTAGAAATGACTTCAGCGACTGATATCGAAGAAGTTCCAGGCCACCAAATATCAGGTGCTATCAATGGCCGCCAGATAACAGTTGGTCAACTCACTGCTGCCCGCCCACAATGGATGACCTTGACCAAGCCACTAGTCGTTGCGGTAAGTAGAGATGGTGAACTAATAGGAGTAATTGGACTAGAAGATCCAATACGCCCTGAATCTCAAGAGATGATTGCAGCACTTCGCAAATCTGGAGTTTCACATATCGCACTTGTTACTGGAGACCGCAATGAGACTGCTCAGGATGTTGCAGATACTTTAGGAATAACCGAAGTCTTTGCTCAATCAACAGCGGCAGATAAGTTAAAAATTACTCGAGAGGCAATGACTAACGCCACCGGCGCAGTTGTTGTTGTCGGCGATGGTATTAACGACGCACCCGCACTAGCGGCCGCTCACGTTGGAGTTGCAATGGGTGCACGTGGCGCATCAGCGGCAAGCGAAGCAGCAGATGTCATCATCGTCGACGATTCCATTGACCGATTGATTCGTGCAATTAGAATTTCAAAGCGTGCTCGCCGAAAAGCGCTCCAAGCAGCTGGAATCGGAATGGCTCTTTCGTTTGTCATCATGGCTACGGGCGCACTCGGAATTACCAGCGCTAGCCAAGGAGCCGTAGCTCAAGAAGCAATCGATGTCATTGCTATTTTATGGGCGCTAACAACACTTAAAAAGATTAACTTCTAGCTTTAACGCCTAAGTTATCTAAAATGAATTGAGCACGCTCTTTTGGTGGCAAGACCGGGACAAATACTTTCTCCTCGCTTCTTCCTTGGTATGCCTGGATAATCAATTGATGTAGAGCTTTCTGTGCATCGACATCTTCAGTACGTGCATAATCTTTATCAAGTGGAAGTAAATCCATAATAAATATTTTTTTGTAAGTAAAACATTCTAGATATTCAACAAGTTTCTCATCAGGTGGCAGATTGAAGTATTTGTAATACGCCAGCTCGTCAGGTAATCCACGATCCAAGAAGACCAGCTCCTGCGGATCTAATCTGCGCTCAAGATCAATCTGCAGATTTAAAACCTTATGCTGAAACTGTCTCTGGTTTGAGCGAATCTCATCAACGCTACGACCGTTAACTCTCTGAAGGTCGATGTAGTGGCGAGCTAGTTCAATCGTTGTCTCAAATCCCATATCCTTCAGGAGACGAATAACAGTTGACTTACCTGAACTTGGCCCACCAGTGATTACGCACCAATTAGTCTGCTTACTCACCCCTTAATCCTCTCATTAATAGCGACTTCTGAACCTGTACGTGGTTGCCCATATCTCCAAATAGCCTTTAACCTTGGGTATTCAATTAGGGAGTCCAGGAATGAATAGAGTAAAACGTCTCAGCCAAGTCGATTATGTGACAGGTCTTATCGGTGGAATGATGTTAATCGTTTATTGGTTAATCGTCGCGACTCTGCCTGACTTCTTCTTTATCAACCCGACAGGGGAAGCAACTCAACTTCGTCGCGCAGAGCTTATTCTTTCAACAATTGGTTGGATTCTGACTTCAACGGTTGCTCCAATTGCACTTTTTCTCTACTCCTCTGGCTACCACCGTGCGCGCAATATTCTGCCGTATACAGCACTTGTTTGGCCGATTAGTCTTTTGATTTCTCAAACTACGGTTTACATTCTCGATGGTGCATTCTACTTTGACTACCTCTTTAAATTCCCAATCTTTATTTACACAGATATCGTGCTTCCAATTTTCATCTTGATGATTTGGCACGATCTCCGTGATAACGGCTTTGCTCACGAAGTCGAGGCAAAGTAAGTTGGCCAAATTACCCAAAGTAAAAGTCGAGCGAACTCGTATGAGTGGCTGGACCGTTATCACCTTCATTTTCGCGGGCCTGTTTACTCTAGCTCTTTCACAAGCAATGTCACCGAATACTGCGGCAGCGATTGCCTTGGTCAGTGCTCAAGAAAGATTGAACGCTTCTACTGAACCAACAACAATTATTGGTCCAGAAGGTGCAATGGGCCCTATGGGTCCACGCGGTTTAACCGGAGAACGTGGCGCTACTGGCGCAACTGGCGCACAAGGCGAAAAAGGCGATCAAGGAATTCAGGGTGAAACCGGTGCAACCGGAGCCCAAGGAGAAAAGGGTGACCAAGGAATTCAAGGTGAGACTGGAGCAACCGGTTTAACTGGTGCAACTGGCTCAACTGGCTCAACTGGCTCAACTGGCTCGACTGGCTCGACTGGCTCGACTGGCTCGACTGGATCAACAGGTGCAACTGGCGCAACAGGGGCAACAGGAGCAACAGGTTCTACCGGTCCGGTTGGACCGATGGGACCAGTTGGCCCACAAGGTCCACAAGGTCCACAAGGTCCACAAGGTCCACAAGGTCCACAAGGTCCCGCAGGTTCTTCAGAGATTCCAATTCAAAAGATTTGCGTTGATAAGAAATTCACCGTTTTCTGGGGAAGTTGTGAAGAAATAGGCGTCAAAGGAACCGACTATCAAATCTTTGCAAAGAACTGATTCATACAATTACTGAAGGTCAGCGCAAGCCTTAGCTGCCATCTCATTGGCATAGTCAAGGTTTGACCCTGTCTCATCAAGTAACTTTGCAGCCTCTGTCTCAAGGCACTGTGAATACGTTTGAACTGCCTTGGAATCATCAGCCTTCTCTTCGCCACAAGCGGTCAGAGTGAGGCCTGCTGCAACGGCAAGGATTAATAAGTATCTCGATTTCATGAATTCAGGGTAACTGGCAGAGCACTAGAAAATCTAGGGCTAATTCACAGCTATTTCTACCAATTATGGTTTAGGCGAGTAGCCCATAACTTTGATTTCTCCTTGTGCATTCGCCCGAACTAGTGCGCCTTCTCCGGAATCAAGTGAAACCCCAGCCACAGCTTGGAAGTTAACGAAGTGCCCCACAAAGACAAGTAAGCCTCGTTTGTTTCGATGATCAAGGATTCGCTTTTGAATATTCCTAGTCTGCGGATGGGTAGCCCAATCAGATTCATCTTCAAAGAGTGAATCCAGATTCTTATTCAACCGAACCTTGCCCACGTTAAGTAGCTGCGCTGTCTCTTTCGCACGACACCATCTGCTGCTTTCAACACGAAGAAACTTTATATCTCGTCGTTCTAACCAACTTCCAATATCTCGCGCATCCTGGCGACCTTCTTCATTGAGATTTCGCTGTGTTGAACAATCGTTTACGACAAAGTTTTCGGGATCACCAACGCCTGGAGCCAGTGCGTGACGCATCAGTAACACATAACCCTTTGGATTAGTACCCTGCAGTTGATCCCAAATCGCAAGCTCCTTAGCCTGCGCACCCTGCAGATTTATCGAACTGAGCAGAAATGCGCAGATCAATAGAGCAGCTGTGAGGCGGGAGCGCAGAGCCATAGCTAGACATTAGATTCAAGTAAACGGCCCGGCAACTCGAATAATAAAGAAAAAGGGCCCTGATCTCTCAGGGCCCTTGCTTGCGGACGGGTAAAAAGACAGAGAGGCCTCGGGATATTTCCCAAGGCCCTCCCGTCGCCAACTCCAGATGAATTTAAAAACGGAGATTCACCACATCTCTTATTCATCGATGCATTCAAAGAAACTATTCTTTAACGCGGATAGAGATTAGCACTGACTATTTCCAGGAAGTTTACTAACCGTTACAAATGCGTCGAAAGACTAAACAGAAAGTAAGGAAAACTAATTCAGCCTGCTGTAACCCCAGCTAATAGTCGAAGCTACTGCAACCCACACCTGATACGGCAGCACCGCAAGAGCCATAGGCGCCGAAACAGTAAACAAAATAACAATCATTGGGACCGTCAGCACCACAGTTCCCGTCAACGCAATCGATGCCGCAACAAGATCATGCGGACGATAGAACTGATACGCCCACACAAGCGCCGCCACCACCGAGAGCGCAAAGAAAGCCATATACGTAAACACAACTGGCTTACTCGCACGCTGACTTACAACGACAGCGGCAATTCCCAGAACAATAAAGTTATATGGCCAGATCAATCCAAATATGAAATCCGGCGGCTGCAACGATGGCTTATTAAGGCTGCGATACCAACCATCTCCCGTATTGACCCATAGCCCCGAACCCACGACATAGACCAGCACTAGCGCGATACCGATTACGGATGCAGCGGAGCGAAAGTTCATACCGTCAGCCTACTTCTTTCCAGCCCGAATACTCACTCCTCGTAATCCCAGTAACTTTCACCGTCGCATTCAAGGATCTTGTTGCACATTGCATCCAATGACTTCGCCCCATTGAACTGATCTCGCTTGCTATTCCAACTCACAGTCCCAATGACTCTGCCCTCGTTATCCACGAGTGGCCCACCGCTATTTCCACCCGAAACATTGGCAGTCATGAGAACCTCATCCACAAGTAAATTCAGAACCGACCCGAATGCAACTGATCCTTCAAACCCACTTGCACTGCCATATGCCATCACCCAATAACCTGGCCAAGGAGTATTGTCAGAAAGTTCAAGAGGCTTTAACTTCAAATCCGTTGCCAACACTGCCAAATCATTCTTCTTATCCCACTTAATAATGGTTGCGCGAACTTCCTTCTCATAAAGTTCAGCCACGGTGACGCTCCCACCATCAATACAATCCTCAATCACATGATGGTTTGTGATGAGCGAAGTCGGATATCTCTTATCTTGACCGTTCTTAAGATCAATTGCCCACGCTGTCCCTTGCGAGGTGCTCTCTTTATTGTCGCAATAGACAGTTACCGTCGACTTCTGGGTTCGCTCAACTAAACCTGAAATATCTCGCGGTTGCACATACCCATCGCGCTTCGGATCCGAATTCTCATATTGCGCAGCAGGAGACCACGCTAGAAAGAAGGCACCCATCGCAAATGGAGCAGTAACAATGACGATGGCGGCGATGAACTTATTGGCAGGCGTTTGGCTCATGTCCCGAGACTAGGGGAGAGGGGTGACAAAACGAGGAGATGTCAGCCGGAGTGGCTACCTTTGAACCATGGCCGAAAAGTATTGCCCAGGATGTTTCTCCAGCACCGGCCTGCGCAAAATTCTCTACGGAATGCCCGCAAGTGAACCAGATCCAGATATCTACGTAATGGCGGGCTGCACTCCCGAAGATAGAAGCGCAGAGATGCAATGCATCGAATGCGAATGGGAAGGAACGACAGCTGCGGTTCGTAAAGCAACAAAAGCACGCAGATTCATGACCACGGGTGAGGATCTAAAGGGCATAACCGTAATTAAGAAACCTCGCTAGCGTTCCCACCACTTGGAAGAATCAAAGTGGCTAGCCCAGCGATTGGCATTGTCATAAAGTGATAGAGCTCCATCAAACTCCCGGACACAACATTTCCAGCCACAGGTGCACTTCTGATGAATCCGTCTTGCTTTGAAATCTGTTTCGATTCCCCAGGTGTGAGCGCCAGTAGTCGATATGCCGGCTGGGTAAGGTTTCATGTTTAGAACTTAACGAAGCACACTGACAATTAACCGATACTCGCTCTATGGAAATTGGTTCGGAAATTAAGAGTTATAGGACAGTGACAATCTGAGCTTGTTTAAAGAAATAATAGAGGGGAAATAAAGCTTTTCCAAGGGGAAAATAGGTCAACCTTCCTGACATTACTGCTTCTACTGATGACCGTACTGCTAACAAATTTCTTACCTTCCTGACTTTTTACCCCCAGGACAGCAGATCTCTATGATGACGCTACTGCTTAAATATTGATGACCTTTCTGCACCTTTCCTAATCAAGTGGCTCTTGGATCCATTTTCCATTAGAAATTCGCCACGTCTTCGAAGTGAGGCCATCGGGATAGTCAATGGTCACAGAAACATCATTCGCTTTGGCTCCCCAGTTACTTGTTTGAAGGCTTTGCAAGTTAAAGCTTTCGGCCCTTAGATATTTGGTCCAAGATTTACTTTCAACTCTGTAAAAAAACTTCGCATCTTTGAGTTCTGCACTGATATTTCTAGTTCCGAAGCCTTTGCTACGGACAGTGACAATGACTTCATCGATGCCAATTTCGTCGATTCTGGACCAATCGATAGGTTGGAGATTCTCAATATTAGAATTTATGGATAGAAAAGGAGTCAAATCCTTGCTCTCATTGCAAATCAAAACAAGATGCTTAGCCGCCCTCGTCAGGGCTACATAAAATAGACGAAGCTCTTCCTCTTCAAGACCCTCGTGCGATACGCCGAAAATTCTTTGAAGTCGCCATGTATGGTGAATTGAGGGAAATGAGCGTTCGATCGGATCCAAGAGAATTACCACGTCTGCTTCGTTCCCTTTAAATCCATGGATGGTGGAGAAAAGTACCTTCTTAGAAAGTTCTGGGGGGAGCATCGACTTAACCTTTTCTCCGAATCTATCTAGGAGACTGCTACCTCTTTGTTCGCCGATTCTTACGTAATACGGGATGCTGACTCGGTTGTGACTAAGAACGGCGACAGAGAACTTTCCTTCAAGTTGAATCAACATTTTGGTGAGCGCAGGCGTTAATCGATCACCCCTATAGATTAAGTCTTCGCTAGAAGAAATACTCCGTCGTTTCAACTCAGCAAGTCGTATTGATCCTTGAGCCTCTGATTCTGTCAGTGAAGGGATACCTAGCCCACTCATAACTTTATTTGATAATTCAACAATTGATACGCCAGAGCGGTAATTCTTTACAAGTGAATATTTCTTAACATCGCCAAAATATTCAGAATAGGAGCTGAAATACTTAAGTTCTGATCCGGCGAATGAATTTATTGCCTGCCAATCGTCTCCAACACAGAAAAGTGAGGCTTCAGTATTCTTCTTTAGAATTGAGTCGATTAACCTAAAGAACTGCTCACTAAAGTCTTGAAATTCATCAACAAATATAAATCGAATCTCTCCAAGATTGCCCTGGGTTTTCTTTCGCACAAACCCCAACTTATCTTTTTCGATTTCTTGAACACCCCGATTCACTAGACCATCGAAGTCGTCGTTATCACTCTGTTCTAAGAATTCCATGTATTTAGAAAATATCCTGACAAGAAGCTTCAAGAATTTCAACTCGGATGTATCTTGAGGGATATAGGCATCAACGAAATCTTTGAATTGCTCTGCACTCAGATTTCTTTTTCGAATTTTACTAATTGAATTGCTCACGGTACTTGTAAATTGATAGGTACCTCTATTTTCAATTCTTTTCCAGATTTCTTCATCAGATAACCTTTTGATGTTCAATCCAAGCTCAGTTAAATCTTTGACAATTCGGTGTTCTAGATCTTCAAGTGAATCTAAATTGAGATCCTCTGGGTAATAGGACAGTAATTTCCACCCAGGCTTGTTTGCCCAAAAGTCCTGCTTCTCAAATATCTCTTTGTCGTATTCGAGGTTTCCTCTCATGCCAAAGTATTCAATTATTACACCCTGGTCCTCGCCAAGTTCGATTGTGAAATCAGGTCTGTATGGCCGATCCCATTTGAAGTACTTCTCATACTTATAGTCAAAATCATGTTGAAAGAGGAAGTCTGCGATTATCTTCTCACCAAGCGATTTTATTGTTTCCCCTCTCATTGATTCGTTTGAGAGACCCCGTCGAAAATTCAGGAATTGCTCTTTATCATTCAGTAAATGCCACCCACCTTTTTTTACGGTGTGCCAATCCGTACGAAAAAAACTGAGCATTACGCTCATGATGTCATCTGCAAATTCCTTATCTTCGAGCAAATTCTTCACGATAGATTCGACAGCAAGGATCTTTGAACCCTGTTGTTCGGTGTTATCAATCAAGAGCGCCTCTTCGGGATGAACAATTCCATAAGCGAGAGCATGGAAAGTCATCACATGACATTTTTCGAATTCTGGGGAAAATGACGTGAGGCGATTTAGTACCTCAGCTGCTGCAGTCCTATTGAATGCCAGAATAAGGATTTCACTCGGATCCACATGACAAAATTCAGTCAAAAAGATAGCTCGATTAACAATGGTTCGAGTCTTGCCGCTTCCAGCTCGAGCAGTAACAAGGACTCGCTTCTCTGTTGCTGCAATCGCTTTTAATTGATCTTCATCGGGACTTGCGGTCTCTAATTCGTCGAATTTGCTGGCAACCCACTTAAGTTGAAGTTCTGATATCTCATTACGAGAAATCATCTTCCCATACCTCTCGATTATGATTTCTTCAGAATTTAGGTAGTTATTGGAGATTACTGAACTCATCCATGTACGGTCTGGAAGTTCGAGCTTCTCTTTAGATGGTTGATTTTCTGATTGGTATGGACTTTCCTTAAATCCACTTCTGAAGTCTGCAACAGAAAACACATACATTCCTGGGCAGTCGTAGAAAGAAACAAAAAGGGATCCTTGAGCTATCTCTTTAATCTGACCAATTCCATATTTTGGGTGAGAGAAGATTTCCCCCTCACCTGGAAGCCCTATTTCAGACATATGTAAAGGTTACATATGTGGCATAGATAAGTCTGCAGATACCGAAGCACGGAATTCATTATTAGCAATAGTTAGCTCAATTCGAGAATTCCCAAGTCAGATCAGGCGACTTACATGCCCCCTTCGACTATCCTGTTGAGATGAATACTTGGTGGAAGGACGATAATTCTGAGAATTTATGGGTAGAGATTACCGACCGCAGCGATTTGGGTAAGAATATTATTGCTCCTAAGCGTGCGCAACAAGGGAAGGTGACGCCAGGATATGAACTCTTGAAACACGTATCTGAAGGAGATCTCGTTTTTCACTGGTGGATGAGACCAAAGTTAAAAGAGTCAAGAGGATTTTATGGATACTCGACCGTAGTAGGGACTATGCAAGAAGGCGTGCTTCCTTGGAAATCCAGAGGTCGATATGCATCTCTAGAACCAGAAGGAGAAAAACCTGCCACATTCTGGAACCTCGATGGATTTACTGAATTCAATCGCCCTGTGCTGATAGGCGATATAAATTCAAAGATGCCAGAAATCCTTGAATTGTTGAATGAAATGGAACAGCAATTTGGCAAACCTGTCTATTTCCCATTTTGCGAGAGGCAAGGAAAACTGGCTGTAAATCAAACATACTTCGCCAAATTACCATTGGCATTTTTAAGTGTCATAAAACTTCAGACTCTTGAAATGGTTGAACAAGATCTAACAGCAGCGAAGAATGTCACGAGAATTGTTCCGAAGAACAAGAGGCAATCCGCTGTTGGATTCTCAAGACAGATGGATCCACTAAAGCGAATCGCAGTTGAGAAGTATGCCGAGGATATGGTCTTCAACATGCTTGTCGATAATGGATATCAAGTTGAGAGGTATGGCAAGCCCTTTGATTTGCTCGCCGTCAAAGGGGAAGAAGTCCTAAAGGTGGAAGTCAAAGGCAAATCAGAATATGCGACTAGCGTTGAAGTTACAGTGAACGAGGTTGAGGTTGCAAAGAATCAAAAGAACGAATACAGGACACTTCTTGCAGTAGTTGATGGAATTGATCTCGTAAACAATGATGGAAAATGGACGGGAAGCAATGGCAGGTTGCGGCTCTGGTGGGATTTAGTCTTTAGTGAGGAAAGTCTGTATCCGACTAAGTATCTTTTTACGTTGCCTGAAGATGCAAAACTAACAAATTAAATTGGTTCGAATCTAGTTGAATTAATCAAGACGGGATAAATTCTCGGTTTGATCCGCTTTAGTTTGCAGTTATATTTGCCGACAATAGCGAGTTCAATCTTTTTTGTATGATTTCAAAATCTTTTGTAGTCGGGTTGGCGCTCCTTGCTGATATTCAATACTCTGCTTTATTCCCTGTAAAAGCTTCCTTAATTCCTTGAGCTCTTCTATTGCTGAGTCATGTATTTCGTATGTATTGAAGTGTTCTCCACATTTATTACATTCACGAGGTCTCTCGCGATAGTGTAAGTCTGGAAAATCATTGTCAATGAAATTCCCCTTAGAAGAATTTTCAAACCAAAGCACTTTGCAGGGCCTTATAGCTTTGCACTTAGGACACCAAAGCTGCGTGCCGCCTCCAGATTCCATCCGCAAACACTGACTCAGATTGGGTTTTTTGTCCAGCGTTTGAATCAGTTCGAAAGCGAGTCCAAATTTGTATCTCGAAACAATTGGGACTACTTTGTTGTTTTCCTGGTGGCCCAAACGGGCGCTTGCTCTGACTGATCCTTTGCTACTCTGGATGAAGCCTTAAGTTCTAGTCGCTGTCAATATTGTGGCTGCATTCCCTCATACTTGCGATTTCCATCGTCAAATGGACAGAAAATGCTAAATATCACCTCAAATGATTGCTGCAATAGAGATTGCTTTCTATGATTGGATGACCGTGTTAACACCCAAAGGAATCTGATGACCTCAAAGAAGTTCGATATCACCCCAGACATACGTCTATTAGTCGATATTGGTGAAGCGAACTACGAAGTTCCTCAAGCCATTAGCGAGCTCATCGCAAACTCGATGGATGCTAGATATCTAGACGAAAAAGTCGAAATTGAAGTATTCATTGATGAGAATGAAATTTCTATCATTGATAATGGAATCGGAATGACAGAGGATATTCTGGCCGAAGCGTTGAGGTTAGCCGCCCAGATGGATACGGTAACCGGAAATACAAAAGCCAGAAAAGGAATGTACGGACTTGGCCTGAAGGCAGCTTGTGCAAGCTTAGGAAAGCATTGGAATATTGTCACCCGCCCAGAAGGTGATCCCAATCAGTACACAGTTGAAATTGATCTCGTGGACTGGTTAAAGAAAAAGGACAGGAAGAATTGGGAAGTTGAAGTAAAATCTGAGAAGTTTAAAAAAGGAGTGGGTCCGATTGGAGACCGAACCCACGGAACTGCCATTACGATAACGAAGCTCAAAGAAAATTTCGTAATGGTTACAGCGGTCACTGAAAAATTAGGAATGGCGTATAAGCCGCATCTTGAGTTTGGAGATGTAATTTCTGTCAATTCAACTCTGGTCACCCCAAAGACTTTTACCCTGGTAGAAGACAGAAAATATGAAATAGACTTGGAGATTAATGGCTACAAGGTAACAGGTTGGTATGGGTTGGACACCAAAACCCATAACAGTGGTGATTATGGAATAAATATTTACCGCGAAAAACAACTCGTTGAGGCTTGGAATAAAGATTTTCTCCGGGCGCACCTTATGAGTTCAAGAGTTGTCGGCGAAATTGATTTGCCTTTTGTTGCTGCGAATTTTCATAAACTTGGCTTTAACAAGACATCAGAAGAATGGCGCTTGGTTAAGAAATTCATGACTGAAGTGTTAAAACCTGCTGTAAAAGCTTCCGGGCGAATGGCTCAAGGCAAGAAGGACAACTTGCGTCAGGCAAAGGCCATCCGCGGATTGGATTTAGCTTTGGGTTTGATTTCACCAGAAGATCAAAATTTTGATGGCGTTACTGATGCCAAGCCTGGAGAAGATGGAGTGAAAACTGGTGCGCCAGTAAGACAAGCTCAGAACGTAGTGACAGGCAATTTTCAAACGCTGAAAATTGGAGAGGATGAAATTCCTATTTCTTACGTATTTGAGAAATTAGAAGAGTCAATCCCTTGGGACTATATCTTTGATGAAGACACTGGTGATTTGCAGGCTGTGATTAACTCCGAATCTCTTATATACACAGAAACCACAGACGTTGAGCTGATAGTTGTCATGGCTTTAGCGGAAGCCGTTATGGCTTATTCCATAAAACATCGCGGGCTTGAATACACCAAGGCAAAAGAGAATCGCGATAACTGGATGCACCTGGTTATCAAGAGTCGGCCAAAATCGTGGGTAAGAAAATGACCGAGAATTCCAGCTCAGACAAATTCACGAATTTAGTAATTGCGTGGAATGAATACGACGCAATGGTATTCAATGAGTGGGTACTTAAAGTGTCAGAGTCATTTTTTTTAAGTGGACTGACCTTGAAAATGGCTTCGAATTTTCTCAATTGTCAGCCGGCGGAACTTCAAGCAGTATTGAACTTAGCCATGCTAGAAGATGAAAACCTCGAACTGTTAGCAAAACTTAAGCCCCCGAGCACGACGTGGTTTAGCTTAGCTGCCGCTTCGACTGATGGCCTTAAAGCAGCGATTCAGGCACTCATGGAAACCAAAGATCATAAATCTCCATTTCTTGTAGTGGAAGGCGCAATTAGGGACATAGAAGGCCCGTCAGTCTTTGAAAGAATTGCTGGGCTAAGTTCGGAGGTTTTTGGTCACGCTTCGAAGAAAGCACAAACTTATGGGCTGTTAACTGACAAAGGTATTAAAGCTTTGAAGGGTTGGCAGTCAAGAGTCAAATCAGGGAAAACTCTAACCCCGGCACAAATGGCCTATGCGGATGGACTCCTTCGCGAACTAGTGACAAATGGCGCCATTAAGCGCGAGACGCAAGATGGTGATAAGGAACTTTGCGACGAAATTTTAGATGCTTTAGGCTATGAATAAAATTTCAGGTCAAACACCAGTCGATTTTAAGTCACTTAGCTTAAGAAGTTTTTATTCTACGACTGGACATCGGATTTTAAACGAAGCTCTGACCCCAATCCTTTCCCTGTCAACTAATTATGACCGCCTAACAGGGTATTTCACTGTTGAATCACTAGCTTCGGTCTCAGCTGGATTGGATGCAATTTACCGCAAGGGCGGGAAAATGCGATTGGTGATTGGAATTCATGACGTACCAGGGGATTTATTAGCAGCACGGGCATTGGGAAGTCTTTTGCCAGAGACCCTTGTAAATCATGTTAAGGAGAAATTCTTTGTTGAGGTTGGGCAACTTTCTGACATAACTTCAAAGAGCGCGATTGCCGGCATCGCTTGGATGCTTCGATTGGGTTTACTTGAAGTTCGCGTGGCTTCCCCCAAGAACCAGCAAGGCATTTATCACCAAAAACGAATGATTTTTAAGGATTCAACTGGAAATGTGATCGCAGGTACAGGTAGCTTAAACGAAACTATTGGCGGCTTGTATAACGTTGAAGAGATGCAATTTAGTTTCTCATGGAAAAGTGCAGAAAATCCAACATTAGAGTTGGTGCAAAGTTTTGAACAAATCTGGAAGGGACGTGAGGCTGATATAGACATAATCCCTTTAGATGAAGTTTTTGCTGCGACCCTCTTGGAAAAACTCGGTAATCCTACAAATCCATTCGAAAATGCTTCAACATCGGAATCAAATACAAATATTGATTTAACCTCGCTCATAGAGCTCGTACGTACGTCCACCTCGTTTACACCTTTCAACCTGTCTTTTGCCAGCCTTTACCCGCACCAGGAACGAGTTTTTCATGAAGCATTAAGTCGATGGCCAGTCAGGGTGATGCTGGCAGATGAAGTTGGTTTGGGAAAAACACTAGAAGCTGGAATTTTGATTTCTTATATGTTGCGGATGAAACTGGTTGAAAACGTAACGATTCTTTGTCCAGCAGGTTTAATGAGGCAATGGCAAGAAGAAATGGATCGACACTTCAAGTTAGATTTTTGGATTTATGAATCTGGTAGCAAATCATTTGTTTCGCCGAATTCGGAGCGACTCAGTGCACTTTCAAGTACCTCTTCAGCCTCATCTCCAAAACTTAAGTTAATCTCGGCTCAATGGGCTAGATTGAATGAGAATGAATTTCAGAGACTCTTGCCTGAGCTGCTAATTGTGGATGAAGCTCATGCTGCTCGAGTAAACGTAGATCAGTACGGCTCTAAATCCACTCGACTATGGAAGCTTCTGGAAGCAGTCAAGGATTCCATCCCACACATTTTGTTGTTGACAGCTACGCCCATGCAGGTCCATCCATCTGAATATCACGGGCTGCTAAGTATTCTAGGTTTGCCAGGACAGTGGAAGAAATTTTCGAAGTATGAAGAATCTTTGAAAATCTTGAGTACTAAATCTAATTCTATCGGTCTGAATGAAGCAAAAACCCTGGCAGACTTATTGCTCTCATCCTTTGAGTCCTATTCTTGGTTACCAGACTTGCTTACGAACAAAGAGTCACTCTTAATTATGGAATTGAGGCAATCTCAAAGCAAGAGTTCTGCAGCATCAGCAATCCTGATTCAGAATCAACTTGATGACTTTAAGCGGATTCTTACTAAAGTTCACCCAGGTCATTTTCTCACTTGTAGAAATACAAAAAGCGGATTAGAAAAGTTTGGATACAAATTTCCCGAACGTAAATTTGACGCTCCAGAAATTACGATGAGTGGAAAATTAGAGAAATACGAATGGGCAGTCGAAAGTTACCTATCTCAGGCATACGGAAAGACGGAAGAGTCACTTAAACCAGGCGGCAAATTTCCAATAGGTTTTGCTAAGTCGGGTTTTTACCAAAGATTGGTTTCATCGCTATTTGCTTCGCGTGCAAGCCTTCTTAAGAGACGAGAGAAACTGAATCTCATTGGAGAAGCACTTAAGGACTCCAACTCCGATTTGTTGACCAAACTCTTGAGTGAATTCGATTTTGAAGACGAGGATTTAAACACTGATGACTTTGGCCTACTTGTACCCGAACTTGACAATCAACATGGCATTGGCAAGGTTCTTGAGAATGTCAAGCGTGCAATCAAGCTTGAAAATTCCTACATTGAAGAGCTTCTCCAAATTTTGAATGGAATGGGAGAAAGTATTGAGAACCATGATCCAAAATTTGCGGTAGCTATGAATTCACTTGAAAATTTCTTAGCTGAAGGACCCGTTTTAGTGTTTTCCCGCTACACGGATACGCTTGACGGGTTTCTAAGTCTTTTTACCAGCTCAAAATTACTGAATCAAGTTCCGGGATTTGCCCTGTACACGGGAGGAAAAGCTTGGATTCAAACCTCTATGGGGGTTGTACCAGCCACAAAGTCAGATGTGACTGATGCATTGAATAGCGGTGTGATTTCTCTGGTGTTTTGCTCAGATGCCGCCTCTGAAGGCTTGAACTTACAAACGGCAAAAACTCTAATTAATTTGGATGTGCCCTGGAATCCGGCACGACTTGAACAGCGAATCGGAAGAATCGCACGCTTGGGCCAAAAATCGCCCGAGGTCAATATTATCAATTTATGGTATCCAGACAGCATTGAAGCAATCATGTATGTTCGACTACTGAGTAGACAGGCTGATTATCAACTTGCGGTTGGTGAGGCCGCTGATATTTTTGCAGATGCCATTAGAAATGAAGTCCGTAACAAGTTCGCCGGTGATCAAGTGAATACTAGGAATGAGTACGTTGAGTTGCAGCGTGTACGAGAGGATTATCAACGTATTGCACTGGAAAAGATTTGGCAAACTGATGGAGACTTTGCTCCTGCCTCCACCAACCTTCGAAGTGATTTACTTGAGTTTATTAGACAGGTTGATATTGAACTGGATACATCAAAGTATTCGAGTGAGTTAATAGCCGAACCTGGGACACCAAAGTCCTTCACCCTATTGCACCCGGCATTTGATGAAATCGGTGAACTCTTAACCTCGGTTGCGAGTTCGGGTAATTTAGGCTTATGCCTTATTTTGGCTGACAAAAAATTGTTGGCATTTTCGACGCGTGACGAGTCAGGCCGGTTGAGGCTGCTCAACATAATGTCTCTGGGCAGAATCCTTCAAGCCATTTATGGAAAATTGACTCTAGAGGAGTCAGATTTCTCTGGGGATTCTTTCGAGAAGTCACATCTGGGTATTCGCTTAAGAAACTTTCTCTTAGAGCAGTCAAATATCCCGAATCATTCCTACGCAACAACGCCATTTGAAGGGATTTTCCTTCCCTGGGATAATCAAAAATTTGTTGATTTAGAAGTATCTGAATTGTGTAAAGTGAATGTAGAGTTTTAGTTATGAAAGTTAGATTTGTTCGGCCGAGATGGTATACAAGTGAACCCACACTGGAAACGAACGAAGGAGTAAATTTACTCGATGGGGTTTGGAGAGAGGCGGCCAACCTTTTCATCATTCAAAGTGAAATACGAAAAGCAAGAGGAAAAACAGAACCGCTTGGAATCCAACCCTTTCTAAATGACGTAATTACCCAGAGATTCTTGGATGCTGGATGGTTGGGGGAGGAGGGCAGGTTCACAAAGGGGCAAACCTGGTTTCGGATTACTTTTAGGCATCAAATGAGCCTCGGAAGTGATTTCTATGATGCGATTCGACTACCAAAGGCAGAAGGAATACAACAGTGTGTAATTCTTGCCGCAGATGATGATTTCCTTAAAGTAATCACGCCACGAGATTGGCGGTCTCTATGTTCATTTTCAAAAGTTTCAGCTCAGATGTCACAGATGGACGGGAGTTTTACGCCGCCCCTGTTAATTGGTGAGTTAAAACCAAATACGGAATTGTCTCCAACAGCACACGGAGTAATTTATGGATCTAGATTGCGTTAATTTCACTTTTTCATCTCATCGGCAAGCACTTTACCCACCCGCGCAACTAAACCGATTACCAAGGCGTTACCCATAAAGAAGGCACGTCTACCATCCTTTAGGGGATTTCCTGAATTATCGACGCCTGTCCATTCGTCAGGAAATCCGTTCAGACGCTCAAGTTCTAAAGGCGTCAATCTCCGGAACCCTCGTTTTGTCTTAATAATGTGCTTAAATCGTGAGGGAGTCGATCCTCCTTCGCCCGTAAGGATTGTTCGACTTGGATTGGTCGGTAAGTCAGGAAATGCCATTTTCCCCTCTGCGTAGTTGTACGTGGTGCCGCTACTTTTGTGAGTTCTGGCGATGCTTTTGGCTCCCTTTAGATACTTCCATTCCTTAATTCGACTCTCATCCACCCAATATTCAGCTGGGACTTTAGAGTCCGGAACTAATACATCTCCAAGGACCATAGGTTTTTTTGACAATACCGCTTCAGTTTTTACAGTATATGCAATTCCATTTGAGTAATAACCGGAAGTGAGAAAAGGAGATTTCTTGGTGTTTTTGTTGAAAGATGCACTAATTCGATCTGCCGAATCATCCAACCGCACCACCTGAACCTCTTCATAAAGATTCTTAATGGGTAATGCGCGAGCAAGGATTCCTGTCTTTGAAATAACTAATTCTGGTGAAAAGAGTTTAGTGCCCTGCCTCGATCTAGTTGCAACGATAAACACTCGAATACGTCGTTGAGGGAATCCGTAGTCAGCAGCATTAACGACTCGCCACTCGATGTTGTAACCGACATCGCCAAGAGTCTTTAGCATGACAGCGAAATCGCGACCTCTCTGAGCAGAAGGAGATTTAAGTAGGCGATCAACATTTTCCAGGAAAATAAACTTCGGTCTTTGGTCCTCTACGAGGCGAAGTATTTCCCACCAAAGTACACCTTTTTTTCCTTTCAATCCCTTAGCACTGCTAAGGGATTTTGCAACAGAATAATCCTGGCAAGGAAACCCTCCGACTAGCAGATCAGTTTTTCTTGGGAGAGATTCAACATTTGCGATATCTTCATTGATGTGGCCCTCAGCTCCGAAACGGGCCACGTACACATCGGAAGCATGTTGAACACTTGTTCCGGGTTCCCATTGATTGGAAAAAATCGTCTTCCAGCCCGCTCGAGCCAAACCAATGCGGAATCCACCAACACCTGCAAAGAGCTCAGCCACATTTCCGACCGGTTTCGCTGGCTCTTTAAAGCCCTTCGATTTATAAGTCACGTATTGCCTCCGGGGTGAAGCATATGAAGAAGCGCTGACAAGGTGTGGGATCGACTCGCGATTTCTCAAATTAGCTTGAAGCGTCAGCCCCCACACATATCCTTAAGTCATGAACACCTACTTCGCCTTTATTCCCCTCGTAGCAATCATCGCCTTCCTGGTTCTGCGCAATCCTTCTTCAGCTACGGCATCGAAGAGCGAGCGCGTCGACTTCATCAAGCAGGCATCGGATTCAATTCAGGGAGAAGAGATCTCGGTTGGTGAGAGACCTGCACTTGATTCTGGGGGATATGAGTATGAGGTGGTGGGGGAGAGTTTTCAGAGAGAAAACTTGTTGAAGCTGATTCGGGCACATGAAGCATTTGATAGTGGGGAGATAGTGGCAACGGCGGTTTTGGAGCCGGAGCCGACGAATGAGTTTGATTCGACTGCGGTGAAGGTTGTTGTTGAGGGTGTGCAGGTTGGGTATATCGCTGCGAGTGATTCGGGTGTGGTTACGGCGATGATTAAGAAGAGTGGGAAGAAGAGCTTTGAGGTTCCGGTGAGGATTGGTTTTGATCCGAATTCGCCATCTCCGCTTATTGGAGTGCGGCTCGCTCTGAGGTTATAGGCGGAACTTGGCGAGTCTGGGCTTCTTGAATGTCAGATACGGGCTCTAGTTTTAGGGCATGGGGATTAACTTCAAGGAGAGCCGAACCAGTCTTGAGCAGGCAGGCAAGATTGCACAGGATTTAGAGCGGTTACTCAAGCAACAGGAAAATCTAATTAATGGGACAAAGGCTGCGGCCTCCCACGCTAAAGAGTCCCAAGTTCTACTTGAGTTAGCCAAGCTTCCGGTTGATCGTTTAAAGGATGCCACCGAGGAGACAGTTCGGATTGAAACCCTTCGCAAGTATGGCTTTCAAAATGTTGCTTCAATATATAACTCATCAGCGATTCAGTTAGAGCGAATTCCTGGAATAACACTTAATGCGGCGCAATCGCTAAAGGCGCTCGCAGATCAGATGTACCAAGCTGTCGCTCAATCAATCTCCTATGGCATTGATGTTGATGACTTAACCCAAGCGGATACCGAACTAATTGAGAATCTTCAGGGGCTGGATTACTTAAGAGCTGCAACGAAGAACTCGACCAGCAAGATGAAACCCATTGCTCAATCACTACGTAACTCACTATCGCAAACGCAGCCACTAAATTCTCGCTTCCGCTGGTTCTTTACTGGTTCGGAAAAGAAAGAACGAGCCCTGAATGCCCTTCAGGAAATCACATATCTGGTTGGAGAACCCGCAACGATTGCCTTGGTCGAAGCTGCTCGTTACGGACTAGATGCGTTAGAGAAGAGATCGGCGCAGCCAGTTGAGGAGTTTAAGAAAAGATCTAGTGATTACTACGCCATTCTCGAAGAGGTTACAAATGTGCGCCCAAATACGGCAGCAAATCGCCACTTCAATCAGGAGCTGCTAGATAAAATCCAAGCCCAGGATTTGGATACTTCAACTATCAAAGCAACGCTTCGCCAGTATCAAACCTTTGGCGGCAAGTTTGCTCTGACACAAAATAGAGTCATCATCGGCGATGAGATGGGGCTCGGCAAGACACTTCAAGCGATTAGTGCGATTGCTCATCGAAGTTCTACTGGAGCAAGTCGATTTCTTGTGGTGTGCCCAGCAAGTGTTATCACTAACTGGATGCGAGAAGTGGATGCACGTAGCGAGCTTCCCATCATAAAAATTCACGGTGAAGACCATAAGGCCTCCTTGCAAAAATGGGTTGAATCAAGCGGAATTGGAATAACGACCTTTGACACCTTGAAGAGTTTTGAAATCTCCGAGGAGCAAATTGCGGGTCTAGGTGTTGATACGGTAATTGTTGATGAGGCGCACTACATCAAAAACATCTCTACGGGGCGTACTCGCACAATTGCGAAATGGCTTGATCGATCTCCAAATGTCATCTTTCTGACAGGTACACCCCTAGAGAACAGAGTCGATGAATTTATTGCCTTGGCTAAATTGCTTGACTCCAAAGTGGGTAACGAATTAAGTCGTGTCGCAATGGCGGCAGGTCCTGAATCATTTAGAAGGACCGTTGCACCAATATATCTAAGAAGAAATACCGAAGAGGTTCTCAAAGAGCTTCCCGAGCTGATAGAGGTTGTTGAATACTGCACATGGGAAGGCGTTGATAAACAGAAGTACATCGATGCTGTGGCTTCAGGAAATTTCATGGCGATGCGCCGGGCAGCCTTTAGCGCCCAACCCGACATGATGCCAAGTAAGTTAGAGCGTTTACTTGAGTTGGTTGATGAGTCGTTTGAAAGCGGTCAGAAAGTAATTGTCTTCTCGTACTTTCGATCAATCATTGAACAAGTCATGCAAGCTCTGGGAGAGCGAGCCGTCGGCCCGATAACTGGATCGGTCTCATCAACCCAGAGGCAGAACATCGTTGATGAATTCCAGAGTTCGCCAACGCCTCGAGTTCTGGTTGGGCAGATTCAGGCCGCCGGTACTGGGCTTAACATCCAAGCGGCTTCTGTTGTGATTTTGTGTGAGCCCCAGATCAAACCTTCACTTGAAGTGCAAGCAATTGCCAGAGCGCACCGCATGGGCCAGGTCCGCAAGGTGCAAGTACACCGATTAATTCTTCCTGAAAGTGTTGATGAACAAATGCTTGCGATGCTCGCTCGCAAACAAAGCGAGTTTGATGATTACGCACGAGATAGCGACCTGGCGAATCAGGCATCTGGCGCGAAAGATGCCACTGAAGAGTCAATGGCAAAGATCATTGTGTTGGAAGAGAGAAAACGACTTGGAGTCAATGCAAGCGACTTGGAAGTCCAAATTACTGACGATGAAGAGTAATTTCGAGTTATTGGAAGACCAACTAGAAGATTTTTACTGGAGTGCGGCTCGCTCTGAGGTTATAGCTAGTTTTGGTTTGAGTTCGATAACTTCTTTTTCAAGTTTGTGTAACTCTTTGAGGACTGCGTCGTAGCCGCTTTCGTGTGCTGAGGTTGCAGAGCCCAGGAAGCGGTTGAATTCGCGGCCAACGGATGGGTGGAAACGGACTCCGGATGTTTTCTGGCGGTTGGAGACGTTTATGAAGTAATCGGATTCATCTTCGTTGGTGGAGAGCATCAAGAGTTTGTCGAAGTTCCATTCGCGAGTGTGGTTGGGGCCGCTGAAGATGAGGCGTTCGGTGGTGAGCATGACGACGCCTTGATCTTTATCTACCTGGAGTTCTTCACCGGGAACGACTTGGCCTTTCATCGCGCCGACTCGGAAACGGATTCCGCCGCCGATGGGGATAGAGACACCAGATGATCCGCCGACATAGGTGGATGCGGTGCGACCGGTTTCGTGGAAGATTCCTTCGCCAGACCAGAGAGTGTGTTCGCCGGGTTTTTGCATCAGTGAGTTAGGGACAGAGTCTTCGCCTTTGGATGCGGCGGTGATGGCGTCGATGATCTTGCGCAGGCAATCGACATCTTCTTGCCAGGCTGCTTGCAGGGCGTCGTGTTCTTTCTGGGCGCGCTTTGCGGCGCGATTGGCTTTGAAGTTTGCGAACCAGCTCATGGGTAAAGGGTAGTGACTGTCGGTGACATTTTTGGGTTTGAGCAAGAAAAAACCCGCAGATTGCTCTGCGGGTTTTTCTGTAGCTCCTGCTTTCGCAGCGGCCCCTCGACTAAGTGCATAGAGAATATCAAATCAATTCACATTTTCACATGAGAGTTCTAAATCCACAGGATAGAAAATTTCTTTAGCCAACTGTGAGTAATGCATTTACCTTCTGCTCGTGTCTCGCTGTAGCTCAGCGGATAGAGCAACCCTTCGACTAAGGGATGGTCGCGGGCTCGAATCCCGCCAGCGAGACCCACACTTAAAGGCCCCGGGATTAGTCACCTGGGGCTTTTTTGTTGCAATAGGTAGATACTGAGGCATGAGTTTTATTCGACGTATTCCGCAGAGCATTTTGGGTCTCGCACTGATCTTTACTGGGGTTAGTCACTTAACGACAAGGCGTCTTGAGTTTCAGGCACAGGTGCCGACGCAGTTGCAGCAGTGGGCGAATGAAGTTGTGCTCGCGTCAGGTGTTGTTGAGATTGCCTTGGGTATTGGGTTGCTGGTGTTGTGGAAGTATCGAGTTGTCATCGGTTGGCTGACTGCGATCTTCTTTGTCGCAATCTTCTGGGGCAATATCTCGCAATTTGTTAATGGGGTCGATGCATTTGGGCTCGATAGCGGGACTGCGCGATTTGTCAGGCTCTTATTTCAGCCGTTGTTAGTGGCGTGGGCCTTACTAAGTACAGGTGCCTGGAGTACCGTTAGACATGGCCGAAAAGGATAAGGAACGGGTAGAGACATCGATCCTGCCGCTTAAGTATGTTGATCTCGTCGAGGATTTATTTCATGCAGTCCTTGCGATTGCGCTCTTAGGTATCGGTATTGGTGCCTTCTTCTTCAGCATCAAACGCCTGATTGAGACAGCGCCCTTCTTCCCAAATGGAATGATTCAAGGCGTTAATGACATTCTCTTTATCGTCATTATTCTGGAGATCCTGCGAACTGTTATTTCGCGCTTTACCGATGGTGTCTATCAGCTCGATAAGTTCTTAATTATTGGTGTCATCGCTGCTGTGCGACATATCTTGACTGTCGGTGCATCTGTAACTCTTGAGAGTGGAAAGAGCGATACCGCATTCGAGCGGGCGATTGTTGAGATGGGGCTGAACGCGCTGATTGTTGTGGCGCTGGTCTTTGCAATCTTCTTGTCAAAGAGTGCGCATAGACGCAATAAGTAGCTTTACTCGAAATCACCGCCGCGCCCCGTAAGGCGCTGGCGGTTCTTCGCAGGCTTATCAGTGCGAAATACCAGGGTAAGGATTGCTACCGAGTAAATCGCAATGAGGATAAGTCCAAATTTCATATTTATCCGAGTACTGCCCATACAACGAGTGCGAAGATTGCAAGATCAAGTCCAACGATTGCAATCGCTGAGAGCGAGAGAAGGCCGCGAGAATCTGCGATCTTCTTTGAGAGCGCTGTCTGATTCTGTGCGCTCTTGAGATCGACGATGAGAGCTTCACCTTCGCGGATAGCTGCGTACTGGCTGATAGTTGCAAGGATTCCTGTTGCTGCTGCAACGCCGATTGCTAGGTATTTAGCTCCATCTCTTGCGCCTTCAAATGCGCCGATTGTTGCAAGGACGACGATTGCGATAAGCACGAGTGCTGGTGCAACCTGAGATTGAATAATCTGTCCGCGCATTTGGTTCCATTGCTTGACCATTGCTTTTGCTTCCATGGTGGTGCCTTTCGATATACCTGCAGTCCGCATTGGACTTGTTCAAGGTTACGGGTAAGGCAGGGGTTCCACTAGGTGAAATGCGGGGGAATTACTTTGTTTCGGCGATGCGGGCTTTGACCATGGCCAGGATTAACTTCTCTTCGACATCCCAGTCGTTGGGAACAGCGATCGTTTTCTTGGTGACTCTGAGGTGAGTTAGCTTGTCGCGGAATGCGTCGAGGACATCATCGCTCCAGCAGGCCATTGAGATGTGATTAGTAGAGGCGGAAATACCGAAGATGTAATCGTCGCCGAGTTTGAGCATTGGTTGGTTCCAGGCAATTACCGCTTCAACCTTTGGATATTTGGTCGTGATGGTTTTGAAGATCTTCTTCATCGTTTTTGCTTGCTCGGGCTTAATTGTTTTGAAGAAATCTGCGTGGGTATCGTGGCGCTTTGAAGAAGTTGAGCCGCGTGAATACATAACGAGGGCGTTGGCGTGGGCTTGAGAGAAGCCGTAGTTCTCGCGCAAGTGTGCGATCTGTTCTGGGTATTTGAGGTCTTTAACTTCCTTCATGACCTTAAACCAGTAGCTCATCTTCTCGCCGTAGCGCTTTTCAATAGCGGGGAAGTGGGCCTCGCGACTTGGATCTTTAGGCATGGTGAAATCTTAAGGGATTGGGGTGCGCAAGTTCTATGCTTCGTAGATGAGCAGAATTAGTGAATTCAATCGCCGAGTTGCGCTGCGGGTTACAGCCTTTGTATCAACGATGTGGTCTGCATATTTCTTTGCGGGGATTGCGCTGATCTCACTGCCGGCGGCAATTCGTTCGGGGGATACCTTGATTATCGTGGCGTGGATTGCGCAGACTTTTCTGCAGTTGGTATTGCTCTCAATCATCATGGTGGGGCAGGGCGTTGCATCGGCCGCGGTAGATAAGAAGATTGGCGAGACCCACGAAGCTGTTCTAGTGGAGCTAGCGGAAGTCAAAGCGATGGCTAGTGAGATTCACACAATCTTGAAGGATGTTGAATCCAAATGAAAACCAGCTATGTTCTTGCGCACGCCAGCGAAGATTTTGATGTATTTAAAGTAATCTGACCCTCATGCCTAAAGCGAAAAAGTCCACAGAACACCTCGAGCTGGCAGCAGCGCTTGAAGAGTGGGCACAGCGTCATCAAGTTTCTGCAGATCCCTATGTTGTCCGATTAGCAAATAGTCTTCGAACCAGACGCGACCTTGCAATGTGGGCATCACTTAATCCCATGGAATTCCTGCCGAACCCTGAGATTCATAAGATGCGTTCTGCCGAAACGATTGCGAACTTTTTGGCTGTGGTTCGCAATAGCATCGTATTTCTACCTGTGGCACTTACGTGGATCGCAGTTAGTAAGGCAACTACCGCATTCGCTGAATATACAAGCAGTAATTCAATAGCTGTCGTTAACTTTCTGGAGTTTTGGCAGAATGGCTATGGAGTACTTGCTAAAGAGTGGACCATTGGTCGCGTAGCATTTATCGACTTTGCACTTATTCTTGTTGTGATCTTACTAACCCTGTTCACGGCTTACCTTAGTAGACGAAATCAACATCTACGACAGAGCGCATCGACTTCTCTGGATTCAGAGCGCACCACGTTGGCTCTGGATATTTCTGCATACCTATTCAGTAAGCAAACGCTTACTCCATTAACCATGACTGCAAGCATGGCAACTTCACTTCGACAGCTGCTCAACGCTACAGAGTCTCTTGAGAAGAGCACTTCAACTCTTGAGAAGAAGTTCAAAGAGTTACCCACCAACCGTGAACTACTTACCGAAATCAAGAATATAAAGAACGAACTCTTTAAGAAGCAGAAGTAATGCGCGCCCGTTATACGCCTGAAGAGCCTGAGGATGCCTCGCATCTAGCCGGTTGGATGTATGCCGACTTACTGTTGGCGCTGATGGTGATATTCCTAGCTACTATTTCATTTGTTCCAAACTTTGCGAATTCAAGCTCTGCAGTTACCACCCAAATTAAGCAGATATCTTCTGGGTATAACTACAACCGTGGTCTATCGCTTGTGTATAACGGCTTTAATTCTAAGTTGATCATGAACGATATTGCGAGCTTCAAGGTTAAGGAAGGGTTACCTGAAGACGCAGAGATTATCTACGCTCAAATTCTCGGTGGATTTGATGTTAGTACAGAGCGAGCGGATCAGGGAAAACTTCGCGCCCTAGAGTTCAGCTTAAAACTTTCACGTGAAAATCCAGAATTGTTCTCAACCGCGGCTACAAATCTTGGCTCTAATTTATTGCTAAGGAAGAATGAAATCGCTTTACGCTTAACTTTTGTAGCAAAGATTAAATAAAGTTAGAGTCCAAGAACTTGGGCGACAGATCCGATAAATGGAACTATCACCAGTAATCTTCCGTAAGCTGCGCTATTTTCAATTCGTTCCATCTGGAGACCGGATTGAACATCTAAGGTTTTTGCATTCTTCTCGCGCACGACCGCAAGCACAGGAGAGATCTCTGTATTCTTCGAATTGAAAAGTACTTTATTTCCAACTTCAAATTCATCGGATTGCTTATAGATAACAATTCCGGAAGAGGCTGACCCTAGAGCGTTCTTCAAACCAGATTGAGGATGTGAAACCCGAATATCAAAGGCGAAGCCAATTAGCAGTATGGCGACAATAAGGCCAATGATTTTCTTCATGGTTGTTAGCATAGGGGAGATTATTTCTTCTTCGCAGGTTTAGAGGATTTCGATACGGCTACTTTCTTAGGTGATTTCTTCGGTAGTTCGTTCGCCCTTTCGGCCTTGCTTGTAATCTTCGCAAGCCATTCATCAACATTGAAATCTGAGGTGAATTCTTCAGGCTCAACATTGGATACTCGCGCAACGGGCTTCGCTGCTTTTTCAAAGATTGATTTAACTCTCGAGATCAGTGATGTTAGATCGATCTTTGGAAGCTTGACCCCTTTTAGACCCACATTACGACGGGGTGTTGTACTCGGCTGAATCGTTTCGGTAGGTGCAGCGAGAGAGTTGGCTGAACTCATTCCCAGCATAAGTCGGTTGGTGCGGGAATCAGGGCGTCCCGTGCCTCTCCAGGTTGCCACTTCAATAATTGAACCGTTAGCCATCTTGCCGATAACCAACTTCTGGCCATCAGGCAGGTCGATGACGAGCGGTGTCTCAGAAATTGGCAATGGAAGATTGGTCACCGTAGGTGCGCTAGTTGTTTCTCTCTTCTTAGCCATTTTCTTCTCCTTTTATCTTCACTCTGATATTTCCACACCAATAGCTGGATTGTCTTTGGCAACGTTTCCTAGCTTTGGATTTCTATAAAGGTCATTCATGAATAGGCCACCTGAACCATCGGCTACATTTACAAAGAAATCAGTACCTGAACCAGAACCTGAGAATTTTGTGCATGTGGAGTCTCCTAAAGCGATTGCAGCTCTACTAACAGTTATCGCGCCGTCGGTTGCTTTCTCAACTGAAGTAGTGCAGAGCAAGGTGACCTTATTTGAATTGCTACATCTATCACTTAGAGGTTCGAGACTTTCGCCACCGGCTTCACATGGAAATTTTGTTATGTAGATCTTCACTTTATGCGTTGCCGGGCATAGAGGATTGATCTCGCTAACAGTTACCGATTTCAACTTAAAGCCTTCGGAAGTAAAGAATGTGCCTATATCTAAGTTTACGGAGCTACTGCAGCCATTTAGCGAGACAGTTCCATTTGCATAGCCAAGAGAAACTCCTCCCTCTGGGCCTCGTTCACCAGGTGCACCTGCTGTACCTGGAGCACCTGCAGCACCTGGTGCACCGGGTGCACCTGGAGCACCTGGCGTACCCGGCAATCCTTGAACTCCGGGAGCACCTGGTGTACCGGGAGCACCTGTTTGACCAGTTGCACCTGGTGCACCTGGCATTCCATCGACACCATTCATTCCTACAAATCCATCACGACCTGCAACACCTGCTGGTCCTGGAGGTCCTGATGGACCAACAAGGAGTGCAAGAACCTGATTTACATTTCCAGCGCCAGCGTTTGTTGAACCTAAGAAAAAGTTCTGTAGTCCATTTGGTGCGAGGTCGGCGCCATAGGCGATTCCAATTCGAGAGAAAATTAGTATGGCAAGAAATAGCGTCATCTTCTTCATGAGAGATCCGCCATTTCTCGTTCTTGAATATCACTTAAAGAGCTATAAATTGCATGAATTGCCAGTGGAATCGTAGCTCCCAGAAGTATGAGCTTCCCCTTCTGGATCGCATCAAATGGACTATTTTGTATGTATAAGAAAATTGCCGATGACATGGCGGTTACCAGAGTCGATTCAATAAGGATATTGCGAGGAACTCTCGCGAGTGATGCAATCTGCGGGCTTGCAAAACGAACCTGCAAAAGCAACAGTGGAAATGCGAAAAGGAGAGAGCAAAGTCCTGCAAACCAGAGTGATTCTGTCCAAACGTATGCAATCCCTGCGAAGAAAGTCGCAAGAATTAGTAGAGCCCTAGGGGAGATGATCCGAGTAAGGCGAATCGTTTTAACTTCCAAGTTAGAAGGTGTAAGTAAGGCATGACGTTCGACCATCATCTGTGTCTGCTCTTTTAATAGGAAAGTTAATCCGACGATAATTGGTAGATCTATTCGAGTATTTACGAGTGGGCCGATTCGATCAAGCAGGCTTACGAGCAACAATTCTGAAGAGTAGAAAACAGCTCCGGCTACAACTGCCGAGATGAGCAGAGGGAGAATTCTGGATAGTCGCGGTGGAAGATTCTCTTTTGTGAGCATCTCACGATAAATAGAGGCAAGGAGTCCTGGTGCAACCCACGCCAGTGCAATTGCCATAAGCGCCCCTACTGCTCGCACTGTACTTATGTTTCCTTGCATTGTTTGTAATATCGAGAAACCCATGGCCGCTGTAAAGCCAGAGTAAGGATCGAAAATTCCTAGGATGGCTGCTACTAAGAAAAGTAGAACTGGGATATTTGGAATACCTAAAGCTGATCCTGCTGCTATGCCTATATATGCACCAAAGATAAAGGTAGCTATTGGGAAGAGTGACCATAGAGCCGGGCTGACTTTATGGAAAAGCTCACCCTCCTTCTTAATGACGTGCTTAAAGAGAGAACGCTGAACGCCAGAGACCGCGTTACGTCGCAATCGGTAGAAACTGGCAATTGCTGGCGGTAGTGAGAGTTCAGTCTTTGCTTGCAGATATGACATCTCTTCATATCGGCGAATACGTAATGTAGATAAGGTGGAGAGCAGAAAGATCAGGACGCTTACGAGAATGAGCAATTGCACTGGGACTCGAAGAATGTCGAAGTAGGCAAGTTCTACTACCTGGATACCTGCCACCACATTAGTTTTGCCCGTCTTGCTCAGCGTTTCAATGCGATAAGCCCCAACAGGTAGATCATTTGGAAGGATTATCGAATAAACCACATACCCATCTTTATTAGGTGTACTTCTTGAGAGTTCTAAGGGAACATTGGCAGCGTTAACGAGGCGTAACTTCCATGAGCCTTGATCGGTGTATCCACCGAGAACTATGTTCTGCTCCTTACCACGTTCCCAAGTGAGAAGTGGAATATCTGCAGCAACAGATTGTGGAATTGATAAGAAAAGCGCGAATGCTGCCAATGCAGCAGAGATAAGTTTATTCCGCATTTTTCATCGCATCTATTACAAGCCACAGTCCAATGATTGTTGGGACAATCAAGAACAGAGCTTTACGGGTCAAGAAATTTCCAATAAAGGGAATGATTGCAATTACAACACCGCTAATGTCATTGAGCATTGGCTTCTGCACATCGGGAGCCTTATTCGAATCACCTTTTACGATGAAACCAGTCTCTGCACTTCCTCCGATAATTCGGTGCGAGAAGATTCCTACTTCGCCACCGTTGAATCGCCTCGCCGTATATGCGATCACATCGCCTTCTTGCGGAGCCTTGTTCGATGGGGGAGTCGTAATGATGATGTCACCTGGATTAATTGCAGGTTGCATTGATCCTGTTAAAACGATTCTCGCCTTTACTGTTCCGGTAAATGAGAATAGAGAGAAGGCAATAACAACGGTAGCAAGTGAGTATCCGACAATTCGCAGGTACCCGTAAAGTTTCATATAGGTGGACTTACCTTTTACCTCAACTCGCTCAGCTGGGGCTTCTACAAAGAACTTCGCTTCGCTGTGAATGACCTCAGATGGCGTAATGAGAGCGGTTTCTTCTCCAGCTGAACTCGTAATGGTCAAAAGAACCTTAGAGTCAGGATGCTGTGAACTTCCTTCAATCCAAACTTGGTTTACGGGACTTTGTGAGAACACCTCGCGACGATTGTTCGACATCAGGATCTCCGATTTAATTAGGGAAGTAAGAAAGCTTCCTTAATTAACTTTCAGTACAGTTGCCTGAGTCGACACATTGCTCGAAACCAAATGTATCTTCTTGGGTTTCAATCACAATCTTGCGAACGTCATTACTTGGCAATCTTCCATTTAAGAATCGGACTGTAAAGGTATTTGAATTATCAGCGTCAACGGAAGCTAAACCAGTGATAGGTGCTGCTGCCTGAATGCCTGAAGATCCAAGTGCATAGCCGTCGGCTACTGTGTCAAGTGATTGGCTAAGACGACATCCTGATTCATTTTCTGGGCAACCATTTGCCCACCACACATTTACTAGACCTAATGTATTTGGTGAATTGTAAGCAAGACGTTGTGGATCTGGCGATGAAGAGTTATAAACCTTAATTATAAAGTTCATATCTGAACAGTCATCAGGAATATCTGAAACTTGAATCTCACTCAATCCGAAAGTTCCAGTTTCGCTATTAGAAAAAGCTGATACCGGGGTTACTGTGATTGATTTTGTCTCGCCACAGAATACGGATTCTTGAACGCCTTGACCGAATTCAATACTTTGATTTGCGTTGATTGAAATTGTTGATGCAAGTGTTGAGCCAATACCAAGAACGGCAACGACCAATCCAAGCCCAAGGATAGCTTTCTTGGACCTTCTGGAGTCTGTTGGGCGCGATGGCCCATTACCGAGATCAAGTATCGACATTTAATTCATACCCTATGAGTTGCTAGATTCTACGGTTACGTTCTTCACGTTAATTGAACCCGGTGTTCCTGTAGCAAGTCCTCGAGTGAAAGAGTAAGAGAGCGTTGAAGTAGCTACCTGAAGTTTTGCGCTCTTGCCATCTGCTGCACATCCAGAATCGATTCCGTTCACGCAGAAAATCTGCAGAGAACCGGTCTGGTCATATGTCTTAATGGTGAAGTATTTGTTAAAACAGTTGTTAGGCATTGTTGAAACATCAATATCTGAAATATCTACACCCGTGAAGACAAAGTCAGTGGATCCGACATCATATGCAGTTCCAAGAGATACCGTGATGGCGGTATCGCACTGAACTGAGTTAGCGACACCTTGATCTAAAGCGATTGTGTTATCGGTGTTGATGGTCAAGGTTCCGGATGCAAGAGCGGTGCCGGCGCCGAATACAAGGGCAATGAAGGTAACGAGAATTGCTCCGCGACCTGATCGCTTGCGTGAAGACGATGACGAATCAGCGCCATCGAACTTTAGGATCTCCATTTGTTGCTCCTCTTGTATTTCTGTGCGGGTAGTTAAACATCTCCGTATAAGCCATGTCACCCTCGCACTTCACCTTTTCAGGCGAATATGGGTGATAACCGAACCTCTAGAAGGATGTCGTCTGAATATTTAGCCTTCCAACTGAGTTGGCCAAAATTGCTGCATTTACGAATGAGATCGTGAAGTCTGCGGTCTCTAAATCCTGGTCAACCACGTATAGGGATGCCCCTATGGATGAGGTGAGGTTGCCAGAGCTATCAATTTGCAATTTAACTTCAGTTGGCCCTGGGCACGCGAATTGAGAGCAGAGCCCAAGGATGTTATCCACGCGATACATGGGTAGAGGGTTGTTCTCCTCATCAACAGCTGAGATTGTAAATTCAGTTCCTGCACATGCTTGAGTATCTAAACTCGAAATAGTTAAACCTGTAAGAGCTGAAAGTCCTTCTGGTGCGCCATTTTCACCTGTTGCTCCTGCAATCATATTTACTCGAACCCAGTCATCACAGGCAGCGACTTGATAGATACCTTGCCCGTATTCCACGGTTGCATTTGCGCCCGTGAAAGAGATGTTGCCGGCAAAGATGGAAGATAGTCCGGTAGCAATTGTGATGAGTAGGCCAACAATTAATCGAGTCATCTGAAACTATCCTTGGCTCGCAACAGTTTCGACGGTGGCACGACGTACTTGCTGGCCATCGATATTTACAAGTGACGCTGTCGGATCAAGATAGAAAGTGACATCTGCCGATACGTTGGAGAGAGAACCTCCATCGTAGACAGAGGTTCCAGAAACGTTGAGCCCTACGGATGCTGCCATCGCCCCACTTATTGGCGCTCCGATTCCGGTTAAGTATGTGAGTCCAAGTTCGGTTGGATCGCCGATATTTGAAACTGGGGTAGTGCGGGGAATTGAAACTTGCAGAACTCGCGCATCAGGCAGAGAGCCGAGAATAATCTCTGAACTTGAACCATCAATTAAACGAAGACGTAATTTCTTTCCCGCACATGAAGTTAAATTTAAATTTGAAATAGTTGCTGTGCGCAGGCGAAAGAAGCCAGCTGATGGATCCTCTGGGGTTGGCTTGGCATGCCACTCTTCGCCAAGGGCGACAAATACAGTGTCATCGCAAGCAATGGCCTGCTGCGAACCTTGACCAAATTCGAGAGCGCCACTTCCTACGGTTACGCTGGCGGCAAAGGTTGATAAGAGGAACGGAACAAAGGCAAGTACCGCGGTACCAAGGATTACCTTGTTCCGATACTTTCCTGAGCCACCAAATCGCGACTTTACGCTGCCGCTTAGTGGTGAATGTAAACCGTCCATTAATCTCCTAGTTTTGCCCTACTTTGCGAGCCTAACATCGCCTTTTTTCATGTCTAGACCAATATCGAAAGTTGTGATGTTGATTATTCGGTTATTACTTGGGATTCCTTGATTACATAGATTCTCATCAGTTGATGGTTCGGAGATTGCGACAAATCTGAATTGTAAATATTTATTGGCGAAGTTCCCTGAGGATGAAAAAATCTTCAGGCCATTGAGGGCATTTATTTTCTGAACTACTGATGCGCTTGAGCCAGTTATGCGTACGCTATTCGTAAAGTCACCTACTAGAAGTTCTAGATCGTTCGCATCTACCGCATTTGGCATCCCAGCATCAAAGCGCAAGCTCGGAGATGAGATGCAGGCAAGGAGCGATGAATCAGAATTAAGCTGAATCGGAGTAATGAAAGCTGATTTTGCGCGTGGGTCAACATGTACAGAGTCGGTAACTCTTATAGAGATATTTTGATCTTCGAGCGCGTATGCGGGAGTTTTTGAAGGTGATGGGCTCGGAGTAGGTCCAGGTGACAAATCTGGTGTGCTTGCTTCCGAGCTTGGAGCTGCGCTCGGAGATGGCGTCGGTGTATCTGCTGCACTTGGTGAAGGTGAAGGTGAAGTTGAAGGGGATGCGTAGCTGACGTCAGGCGGAATTACAGAATCAATTAATGGAGTTGCATCCGATGCTAGAGATTGCGCCACGAAAAAAGCGCTGAGCGTAAATGCAAAGGCGGCAGCCCATAGACGTGGAGTTTTCCCTTGCATGGCGTGAGGGTAATACTTGTTGAAAATAGGGATTGAAATCTACGAGTAATAACCGAACGATTTTGAGAACGGGAAATTTCACTTATTGGCAATTGGCTTAATCTTCGACTTATGAATCGTGCACCCAAAAGAGTTATCTCCCTTTCACTTGCTTTTTTAATTGCAATTTTTGGTTCGATTACTCAATCTCAACCTGCCTCTGCGGTTGCACGCGGCGCTGACTTCACCGTAACAGTCAGCGATTTACAGTTCATTTTGCAGCAAATTCGTATTGCCGAAGCACACCGTGCAGTCGAAGCTACTTCACCAGCTGTTACACCGAGCATCAATGTTTTAGCCGCCGGAAGAACGCTTTCTGATCCTCGCGGGCCAAGCACCGCCGGAGCCGCTCGTACAATCACCGTTTCGACCGCCTCAACTCGCGTATTAAGCCCACTTTTGCCCGAGGGTCTGCGTCAAACTGATGGAAGAAATAACAACTTAACAGGCAATGGCTTCTCTTCTTGGATGGGATTCGGCTATATAACACCGGTTACTTTAGGAAAATCAGCTTGGGGTGCATCAGATACCGCTTTTCCAAGAATCCTCGCGCCGTCTTATAAGCCAGGATATGAAAATCGCTCCGGAAATGTTACCGATGCATCTCCGCGCATAATCAGTAATCTAATTTCAGATCAATCTTCAACCAACCCTGCAGCGCGAGCCGCTGCAAGTTGTACTTTGAGCGGCCCGAACGCTTGCGTGCCATCGAGCACTGACAATGTTTCACTGTCGATTCCAAACCGTGCCACAAATGGTGTTGCAGCTCCTTACAACGGAATGTTTGCCCTCTTCGGCCAATTCTTTGATCACGGTCTAGACCTAGTGGGCAAGTCATCGACTGAAGCCGTCAAGATTCCATTAGCAACTAGCGATCCGCTCTACACAACCTGCGTGAATTTAACGGGACGTGGCTGTGTGACTGAAATTTCTATGGGCAGAACTGTTCTGGGTAATAATCCTGCCAATGCTGGAACGAATACGACGACACCGTGGATTGATCAGAATCAAACTTACACATCGCATCCTTCGCATCAAGTTTTCTTGCGCGAATACAAGTGTTCAAGTGAAAGTTCAAGTGCAATTGATCCCACCAAGAAGTGTTCTTCTACCGATAGACCTGTAGCGACAGGAAAGTTACTTGATGGTGATATCCCTGGAAATATTGCAAACTGGTCAGAGGTTAAGCGCCAGGCTGCAAATAAGCTTGGAATTCAGCTTGTTGATATGGATATTCATGATGTCCCACTGCTGCTCACAGATGAATATGGTCGCTTCTTGCGTTCTGCATCAGGATTCCCGCAAGTTGTCGAAAGTTTTGTTGGTACATCAGCAACTGTTCGAATTGGTGATCCAGCAGCACCGGTAAATGCAGGTCTTGGAACCGGACATGCATTCCTGAATGACATTTCTCACTTTGCAGCTCCTGCTAGTGATTTGTTGCCTGATCCTGGTACATCGATTAACAATTATCCAGGTAACGGATTCTATGATAACGAGTTGCTGGATGCACACTTCATCACTGGCGATGGACGCGGAAATGAAAATATTGGATTGACTGCGGTTCATACGATTTTTCATGCAGAACATAATCGTCTTTGGGCTGATATTCAGGATGTAATTAATACAGCAACAACAGCAAGTACAGGCCTCACAGCAGCAGCGCTTGCAGATTTCAAAAATGCATGGCGGACAGCAACTGTCACAAATGCGAACCCAAATCCAGAATGGAATGGCGAACGTTTATTCCATGCCTCAAAGTTGATTACTGAAATGGAATATCAGCACCTTGTATTTGGCGAGTTCACGCGCAAAGTACAACCTTTAATCAAGCCATTCGTTGGATACGATCCAACGATTCGCCCAGATATTTCAGGTGAATTTGCTCATGCTGTTTATCGCTATGGACACTCACAGCTTAACGAGACAGTTGATCGTACTTCAGCGGGAGGGACAGCAAATGATTTATCCGTTCCTTTGCTTTATGCATTCCTAAATCCAACGGAATTCAATCAGCCGCATTCTTATCCAACAGCCACTGCAATTGGGCAACCTCTAAGTGGTCGAGCAGCTGCCGGAAGTATTGTGCGTGGAATGGCGAATCAGACAGGTAATGAGATTGATGAATTTGTAACTGGCGCACTTCGAAACAGTTTGCTCGGATTACCGCTTGACCTAGCAACGTTAAACATTGCACGTGGTCGCGATGCTGGTATTTCATCTCTCAACGATTTCCGCCGTAGCCTAAAAGCAAGCACCGGCATTACTAGCCTTGCGCCTTATAGCTCATGGGCAGAATTCGGTCAGAGTCTGCGCCACCCAGAATCACTCGTAAACTTTGTTGCCGCGTACGGTAATACATCTGGACCTATTACATTTCTAAATGGTGCAACAGTCTCAGATCTCACAGATGTATCAACTGTTTCACTTGATGCAGCCGATGCTGCTACAAGCTATATCGACAAGCGAGCTGCTGCACAGAGCATTGTTGATTGTTACGAGGCTTATCAGGGAATCGATGACTCTCAAGCATGTGTGACATTTATGTTAGGTACAAGCGGACTTAACGACATCGATCTCTGGGTCGGTGGTCTTGCTGAGAACAATACCCAGGCGGGAACAATGCTTGGAAGCACCTTCGATTATGTCTTCAAGAAGCAGATGGAGAATCTACAAGAGAGTGACCGTTTCTATTATCTAGGTCGTCTTGCTGGATTGAACCTTACTGTTCAGGTTGAAACAAACTTCTTCTCTGACATCATTCAGCGAAATACTGATGTCACATCAATTACAACCGATGCATTTGCGGTTCCAACTTACACAGTAAATATGCCTACAAAGCCTTCATTGATCAAAATTTTGGGTGATGGCACATGGATGTACACCGGGAATGGACACGTTCTCTGGAACGGCACAACTGGCGATGACAAGATTCTCTCTGATCGTGGAGATGACTCAATTTATGGAGACGCCGGAAATGACTGGTTACGCGGCGGTGACGGCAACGACTTTGTTCAAGGTGGAGAAGGTCGAGATGTTATTGAAGATTCAGCTGGATTAAATATTCTTATCGGCGGTAACGGAAACGATTACATCAGTGGTTCCGGTACTGATGCATATAACGGTAATGGTGGAGATGACTTTATCTCGGGTGGAACCTTCCCTGTTGTTGGGTTAGCTGGCATCGGAAGTGACTGGATTCTTGGTGGAAGTGATAACGACGTTCTATCTGGCGACGAAGGTAACGACTGGATCGAGGGTGGGCAAGGTGGGGATGGAATCTCAGGCGATGTTGTTGGCGCTGCCGGAATCACGTTAACTTTCCCAGGTAAAGATGTCCTCATCGGAAATAGTGGAAACGACTTACTTGATGGATTTGATGGGGCCGATATCTATGTGCCAGGAGATGGAACAGATTTAAACACTGGTGGACTCGGCTTTGACTGGGTTACTTATTTCAATGATGGACAAGTTGGCGGAGTAAACGAAGACCTTGCCAACTTCGCACCTGCCCCAGGATTAGTTCTTGCTAATCTGTCAGATCAGTTCCAGGAAATCGAAGGATTATCTGGCGGCGACGGTGATGACATCCTTGCTGGTACTTCAATCACAGCTCTTGGTGGAACGGTCGCAAATGGACTCAGCGCCATTGATTGCTCCCTTGTCACGGGCTTAACAGCGCTTCTGCCATCGACAATCACAAACTGTGTTTGGGATGCCGGCGACATCATTATCGGCGGAGCGGGCTCTGATGAAATTACAGGACGCAACGGAAATGATCTCATTGATGGCGATGCAGTTCTGCAGACTTGGATCTCAATCCCTTCAGCATGGTCTATTCCTAACGAGGCACCAACCTACGTAACTGTGCCAGCAGGCCGTGCATACGTTTCAAGCATGGCGCGAGTCCGCGAGTACATCGCTGCTAACTTGGTTTCAACAGACGTAATAAGTGATTTGCAGATTGTTCGCTTGATTGTACAAGTTGGCGATACTGGTGAAAACGATGTTGCTGTATTCCAAACCACTCGTGCGAATTACACAATTACAGTTAACGCAAACGGAACTATTACAGTTGTAGATCCACGAAATGGTGGAGCTGCAACAAACGACGGTACCGACACCTTGCGAAATATCGAGACCCTTCGCTTTACTGATGGAGACGTTCTTGTCTCTTCTCTCGCACCTGCAGCTCCTCGTCTTGTCGCAGGTGGCGCAGTCGGCGGTCCAGGAACAATTGCTGTGACATGGAGTGCAACTGGAGTAGGAAGCGGAGTAACTATCGCTAACTACACAGCTCGTGCTTGGACAACAGTTAACCGCACAGGTAACCCTGTTGGTACATGCACAACCGCAGATGGGTCAACGCTCACCTGCACAATTAATGCGGTAACCGGTTCAGCATCTGGATCTGGTCTTAACGCTGCTAATTATTATGTAGACGTTATTGCAACTAGCTCTGCATCAATTGCCGGGGCTCGATCTGCAGTCATTGGTCCAATCAACGTATCTCAACTGGTTGCTCCTTCGATTTCATTGAGCACTCAGAATCTCAATGGAGTTAAAAACAGCGCAATTTCTGCGACTTCAGTGCGTTCAGCAACCGGATTCTCTGGCGCAATCACGTATTCAATTACGAGTGGAACTTTGCCTGCAGGATTAGATCTCAATGCTTCGACAGGTGTAATTTCCGGTACTCCAACAGTCTCTGCAGCGACTTCAGTTATCACCGTTACTGCAACTGGTGCTATCTCGGGAACTGCAACAGCGAATATCTCAATCACTATTGCCGATCCGGCTGCAGCGTCGATCTCACCTAGCACCCAGACATTGAGTGCAACACAAGGTGTAGCGATTACTCAGACATCAGCTTTCATTGAGAGCAACTTTACTTCGACAGTAAGTTACTCAATCACCGGTGGAACGTTGCCAGGAGGGCTTACCTTCAGCAGCCTCACCGGAAGAATCTCAGGAACTCCAAACTCAACACTTTCTGCGACTACATTTACAATCACGGCAACTGATGGAACGAATTCAGCGACTGCAACGATTGCAATCACAGTTGCGGCGCCTGTAGCTCCTCTTGCTGCAGGAGCAGCCCCTCAAAGTGCACCTACTGGTGGCTCTGTTGCACCTGGTGCAACTGGATCGGGAACAGCTGTTGTTACCTGGAGCGCAGTTAATGGTGCAACCAGATATACCGCTCAAGCATTCAGTTCGACTAACTCTACGAAGGTCTTGCGCCAATGTTCTGTTAGCGGAACAGGTGGAGCATCAACGTTCTCTTGCACAATTTCTAACCTGCAGCGTCACATCACCTACTACGTTGATATCGTTGCTCGAAATAATGCGGGCGGTCTATCTTCCGCGAGCCGATTACCTGTAACTATCCCTTAAAAAAGGTTACGGTATACAGGTGGAGACAAAAGGTTCGATTAAGGTCCTCTTAGTTGAGGATGAGGAATTCACCAGAATTCTCATTCGTGATGCCTTAACAAATATTGGGATGAGCGTGCTTGCAGTTGCATCCGTCAATCAAGCTCTTGCCGCAATCGAAGATTTTGATCCCAACGTTGTCGTAACTGATCTTGATCTCGGACCTGGTCCAGATGGAGCAGATCTTCTCAATAAGGTAGAAGAAGAGCGACCATGGATTGGTATGGTCGTTCTGACAGCCCACGCATCACCCGAATTAGCTGTTCATGGCGGCAGATCTATTCCAGCAACTGCTGCTTACCTAGTTAAGTCTCAGATTAGTTCTGCTTCAAGTTTGAAATCAGCTATCGAGGAATCAATTTCAAGCCCTGGCTTAAATCAAAAAGTAAGCAAGAACTCAGAAGATCAGTACATCGTTAGTTCGATGCAGGGTGAAATTCTGCGCATGATTGCCGACGGACTATCAAATGCAGCTATTGCTCGTGAGAAGAATGTGACCCTAAGAGCAGCTGAAGCCCTAGTGCAACGAACTTTTACCGCACTAGGCGTCAAAGGAAATCCTGACGTCAACTCTCGAGTTGTCGCTGTGAGACTTTGGCAGCAGGGAAAAGTCGTTGTCAAATGAATATCGATCAGCTAATCGACCGATTAACAGGTAGATGGTCGCTCTCACTTAAAGGTTGGTTTGTCCTAGCAACTATCGGCTCCGCAGGTGCATACTCTCGCAATAGGGCGCTTTTTGATTTAACACAGGTGGAGCTAGCAAAGTTAGTTCTGTTGTTGACACTTTTTAACACGCTGATTTACTTTGCACTCTCACAAACAATCCTGCGAAAACGCAAAATAGAGAAAGTCAAACTCTCGGCTGTAGTTCTCTCATATTCGATAATCTGGATAACATCTTGCTCTGCGGAGATATTCTTGACTATATATCTTCTAAACAATACTGCTTACATTGGCCCTCAACTATTTGCTCCATTGCTGCCAGATTTTTTTGGACTCGCTGCAACCACCTATATATTGGCAGAATTTGATAGCAATAGAAATGACAGAAGGCGTTTAGCTTTTGCTCAAGATGCCCTTATGGAAACTTCTGCACAATCACGCAAGCAGATTATGATCGAGAGATCACAGCTCATTAATGCAATTCAGGATTCGGTCTTCTATCAACTAGATGCGTTGCAGAAGCAGTTTATTAAACTGCGCCAACGGCCGAATGCGGCCGGAATACAACGGTTAGCTGAAGAACTTGAGAAATACTCGGCAAATACAATCAGGTCCTTGTCGCATGAAATGGCAGAAGATTCTGGAAAAGACTCGAAAGTTGATCGCCTCACTTTTATTGGCTCCAAGAGAGTTGGACGTTTTTCTCATGTGTATTCAGCGATTATTAGTTTCAAGTTCTCTGCCGCTTCACTTGTAATTGTTGGAGGACTTCATGAGTTAAGTCTCAATGGATTCCCCGGTCTTCAATTCCAGATGTTTGCATCCCTGATCATTCTTCCAGTCTTGGCGATAGGTTCAATACTTACCAGAAAGTTCTCAGTTGACCGGATACCTTTAGGTTTTGTAACTTTTCTGGTAACAATCTTTACCTGTGGGTATTTATCTGTTTTCGCTTCAAATTATTTAAACGAGAATGTTCTCACCCTAACTAACCGATACCCAGACAAAATTTTTGCTCTAAGAACTCTTGCTGCGATTATCGTTTCTTCATTGATTGTCACGATTATTGAAGCGCGTAGAGGCACCTTAAAAGAGATTATTGCTATGAATGAGAAGCTACAAAATGATCTGAATTGGATCGATGGAAGATCTCAAGAACTTCGCAGAGAGTTGTCCACTATTTTGCATGGCCCACTTCAAGGAAGAATCGCTGGCATTGCTATGGCGCTGCGCATGAGCGGGGCAGATGGTGAGGATAATCTTCAACTAGATGATCAAAAGATAGTTGAGATAGAGGAACTTTTATCAACGGTCATAAAGGATGTGCAGTCGCTTTTCAAAGTCGAGCAAGGTCCGCAAGATGCATCTATCGTTGTTAAACTCATAGCCCTGCGGCGCAGTTGGGCGGGCATTGTCGAGCTCGACTGGAAGATTGACCCAGCAGTTTTTGCGGGCATGAAGAGTCAAAGGCTTGAAAAACTAAGTGATATTTTGTACGAGTCAGTCTCAAATTCAGTGCGCCATGGAAAGGCGACCCAAGTGCATTTCGATTTCAAAGCTGATGGAAATAATATTCTCATCACAATTAGAGACAATGGAAATGGCGTTAACGCAGATTTCATTCCTAGCGTGGGACTCAATAAGATTTCCGACTTCGGCGCGAAGTATCATTTTTCTGATAACGTCGAAGAAGGTGCTGAGTTGCACATTGAAGTTCCACTCACTTAATTCACCTGAAGGCCCCTACTCTGGATAGGCGACAGTCGGTTAAGCGATTAGATACTGCGCAGAACTGCTGTAACTTTTCCGAGGATCTCGCAGTTATCGCCATCGATAGGTGCGAAGTCATCGTTTGCAGGTAGCAACCAGATGTGGCCGCCCTTGCGTGAGAAAGTTTTTACAGTTGCTTCGCCATCAATCATTGCGGCAACGATCTCGCCATTGTTGGCATCTTTCTGCTGGCGGATAACGACGTAATCGCCATCGCAGATTGCAGCATCAATCATTGATTCGCCCTTTACTTTCAGCATAAAGAGATCGCCCTTGCCGACGAGTGATTCTGGAAGTGGGAGAGTCTCTTCAACTTGTTGATCGGCTGTGATCGGAACACCAGCTGCAATTGAACCAACGAGTGGAATGAAACGAGTCTTATCTGTCGATGCGCTCTCGCCAGTCATGTGGTCGGGCAGTACGACTTCCATGGCGCGGCCACGGTTTTCATCGCGGCGGATGAAGCCTTTCTCTTCGAGGATATCGAGCTGGTACTTAACTGATGCGGGGGAGTTCAGGCCCGCGGCATCGCCGATCTCGCGCATGGATGGGGCATAGCCCTGGGAATCTGAGGAGCTCTTGATGAACTCGAGGATGGTGAGCTGGCGGGCTGAGAGCTCAGCCTTGCCTTCGGGGGAGGTTGCTTTTTTGGCCATACACAGATGATTCCACAGGTTGGGGATAAATTCAAACAAATGTTCGAAAATAACTTGCGAGTGTCGGTGGGGGGCTGTATGGTTTTCCTATCGAACAAGTGTTCGAAAACCTTCCCCAAGGTTTTAGCAGTTGCAGGAGCAGAAGACCATGAGCGCTATAACCAGTGTAAATCAAGGCTTTTACGTAGGTTCATCAAACGTCCGTCCGTCTGGCATTGTTCTCAATCGCCGTGGTCGTTTGGCACGTACCCTTGTGGTCCTCTCTCTTGCGATAGTTCTTGGCTCAGTTGTCAGCGCCAATGCGGGGGCAGGCACCGATGCTGGCCCATCAAAGGCAGACACATTTATCACCGTGACCGTGGCTCCAGGCGAGACAATCTGGACCCTTGCTACACGTATGGCTTCCGATCGCGGCGATGTACGCGGGCTGGTCTCTGAAATCCTCGAGGTCAACTCACTTGCCTCAGTAGACGTTGCAGCAGGGCAGAAGATCCGCATTCCCCTTAGCTAAGTCCCCTTAGCTAAATCCCTTGAGTTAGATCCCCTGAGCTAGCCACTTAGCTCGCGACACGCCTAAAGGGCTCAACCCTTTCATCCTGCAAACTCTCAAGATTTGCTTTACAGTTCACACTATATGTAGGGGTCGAAACGGTAAAAACTTCCATAAGTAGTGTTTTTACGGTAGTTTAGCCAATTCGCCAATACACCCGATTTTGGGAAAAAGTGAGCATTCGAAGGGAGACACGCCGAAATGATTTGTCCGTTCTGCAGACATGATGATTCTCGAGTCGTCGACTCTCGTCCGGTTCTCGATGGCACAGAAATCCGTCGCCGCCGCGAATGCCCTAAATGTGGACAGCGCTTTTCTACACAAGAGGTAGCGCTTCTTAACATCATCAAGCGATCAGGTGCTACCGAGCCATTTAGCCGCGAGAAAGTTCTTGTCGGCGTGCGCAAGGCGTGCCAAGGTCGCCCAGTAGATGAAGATGATTTGGTTCTCCTGGCCCAGCGAGTAGAAGAGACCCTTCGCTCAACAGGTCAGGCAGAAATCGAAGCTCAAGAAGTAGGGCTGGCAATTCTTGCGCCACTCCGCGAACTCGATGAGGTTGCTTACCTCCGATACGCGTCTGTGTACCGTAACTTTGCCTCCCTTGAAGATTTCGAAGGTGAGATTGCACTTCTCCGCGCCCTTCCTTCGAATGTAAATCAGGCAACACCAGCAGTAAAAACACCAGAAAAATCAACAGCTACAAGTAATCAGAAGACGGGGAAATAAAACATGTCAGATACGGTCATCAACCGACCATCGTCGAAAGCTAAGACAGGCAAGGGTCTTACTATCGAACGCATTTACACAACAGAGGGCATCCACCCATACGACCAGGTCACCTGGGATCGTCGCGATGTCGTACAACAGAATTGGAAGACAGGCGAAGTTGTTTTCGAACAACGCGGTGTTGAGTTTGCAGACTTCTGGTCAGTAAACGCTTCAACAATCGTTACGACCAAGTACTTCCGCGGCGCAGTAGGTGCTGAAAACCGCGAATGGTCTCTTAAGCAGGTCATTGATCGCGTTGTACTTTCATACACAAAAGCAGGAAAAGAATTTGGATACTTTGCAACTGATAAAGATGCAACTATCTTCGAACACGAACTTACATACATGCTCTTGCACCAGATCTTCTCTTTCAACTCCCCAGTCTGGTTTAACGTAGGAACAGCTGCCCCACAGCAAGTTTCTGCATGCTTTATCTTGTCTGTTGATGACACTATGGATTCAATTCTTAATTGGTACCGCGAAGAAGGAATGATCTTTAAGGGCGGATCTGGTGCCGGCCTTAACCTTTCACGTATTCGTTCATCAAAGGAACTTCTCAAATCAGGTGGAACAGCATCTGGTCCAGTTTCATTTATGCGTGGTGCTGATGCATCTGCAGGAACAATCAAGTCAGGTGGCGCAACCCGTCGTGCTGCAAAGATGGTTGTTCTAGATGTTGATCACCCAGATATCGAAGAATTCATCGAGACAAAGGTTTCAGAAGAGCAGAAGATTCGCGCACTTCGCGATGCAGGCTTTGATATGGACCTTGGTGGAAAAGACATCATCTCTGTTCAGTATCAGAATGCAAATAACTCAGTCCGCGTAAGCGATGAGTTCATGCGTGCATACGAGAATGGTTCAGAGTTCGGCCTCAAGGCTCGCTCAACTGGTGAAGTTATCGAGACAACAGATGCTCGTGGCCTCTTCCGCAAGATGGCAGAAGCTGCATGGGCATGTGCTGATCCTGGAATCCAGTACGACGACACCATCAATGATTGGCACACAAACCCAGAGACAGGACGCATCAATGCGTCTAACCCTTGCTCTGAGTACATGTCACTTGATAACTCATCATGTAACTTGGCTTCACTTAACTTGATGAAGTTCCTCAAGGCAGATGGTTCATTTGATGCAAAGACATTCGGTAAGGCAGCAGAGATGATCATCACCGCGATGGATATCTCAATCTGCTTCGCAGACTTCCCAACAGAGGCGATTGGCGAGACAACTCGTGCATACCGTCAACTCGGAATCGGTTATGCAAACCTCGGAGCGCTTCTTATGGCATCAGGTCTTGCATACGACTCAGAGGGTGGACGCGCACTTGCTGGTGCAATCACATCTCTTATGACAGGTATTACCTACAAGCGCTCTGCAGAACTTGCAGCAATTGTTGGTCCATACGACGGCTTCGCACGTAACGCAACAGCACATGCTCGCGTTATGCGTAAGCACGCAGCTGCATCATCTGCAGCTCGTCAAGAGACGACTCTTGATATCGATGTATGGGCAGAAGCAAATAAGGCGTGGGATGCATGTCTTTCAACAGGCGATAAGAACGGATGGCGCAACGCGCAGATCTCAGTTCTTGCACCTACAGGAACAATCGGTCTGATGATGGATTGCGATACAACAGGTATCGAGCCAGACTTCTCACTCGTTAAGTTCAAGAAGCTTGTCGGTGGCGGATCTATGCAGATCGTTAACCAGACAGTTCCACAAGCACTTCGTAAGCTCGGATACACAGAAGAGACAATCGAAGCAATTGTTGAATTCATCGCTGCAAACGGTCACGTCATCGATGCTCCAGGACTTAAGCAGGAGCACTACGACGTATTCGATTGCGCACTTGGTGCACGATCAATCGCTCCAATGGGCCACGTCCGCATGATGGCTGCATGCCAGCCATTCCTATCAGGCGCAATTTCAAAGACAGTTAACCTCCCAGAGGATGCAACTGTTGAAGAAGTTGAAGAGGTTTACTACGAAGGTTGGAAGCTCGGTCTTAAGGCGCTCGCTGTTTACCGCGATAACTGCAAGGTCGGTCAGCCACTTTCAGATGGCAAGGCGAAGAAGAAGGAAGCTCCAGTAGAAGCTGCAGCAACTCCAGTTCGTAACCGTCTTCCAAAGTCACGCCCAGCAACAACAACATCATTCTCAGTTGGTGGAGCAGAGGGTTACATGACAGCTGGTGCCTATGCAGATGGCGCACTTGGCGAGGTCTTCTTGAAGCTTGGCAAGCAGGGTTCAACTCTTGCAGGCGTCATGGATGCATTCTCAATCGCAGTATCGATCGGACTTCAGTACGGAGTACCGCTAGAGACATTCGTTGAGAAGTTCACAAACCTTCGCTTCGAACCAGCAGGTATGACAGATGATGCCGATATTCGTATGGCACAGTCAATGATGGATTACATCTTCCGTCGCTTGGCACTTGATTACCTACCATTCGAACAGCGTTCAGCAATGGGTCTCTACACATCAGCAGAGCGTGCAGCTGCACTTGATAACGGCGGAGAATATGCGCCTATAGCGAGTGCTGATACCCCAAAAGCACCTGCGGTTGCGGCGGCTCCTGCGGTTGTAAAAGCTGAAGTTAAGCCAGTTGCAGTAAAGATTGAAGCAGCACCAGCTGCTCCACTTGCTGCAACAATCGGCTCATCATCTGATCTACTCGAGTCAATGGGCATCAAATCAGATGCGCCACTATGTATGACATGCGGTGTAAAGATGCGTATGTCAGGTGCATGCTTCGTTTGCGAAGGATGCGGAAATACATCTGGTTGCAGCTAAGCAATAACTAGTTGGTTTTCTCCAACCCCGTTCAGAAACCCCGTCGATTAACTTCGGCGGGGTTTCTGCATTACTCCGAGTAATGAAATCCCTCAGCTTGGTTACAAGTCGGGGGATTTTCTTCTTCTGATGACAAAAATTTGATTATCTTGAAGAGTAAAAGTCACGAAACGGAGTATCTTTTTACACGCGAACAAATGCTCCTCTGAGGACGGGTATTTGGTGGTCGGCAAGTCAGCTTTGATTCAATTCGAAGGTGGCTACCGGCCTCGTTAGTAAAAATGGAACACCGCCTTGAAATTTCTCAAGACGGTGCCCAACTTCTGTTATGTAGTATCGGGACGCCCGTCGTTGTCGCGGCGGGCTCTCACTTTTCCAGGATTTTTGGCCTCTGTGGATGAGTAGTAGACTGTGCATCAGTTGTTATCGGGGTCGATGTAATTTCGAACCGGCGGTTATAGTCCGCGACCCGCACACATCCAGTGGGCGGTTGACTCAGTGAAACTCTGAGACCGACGGTTAAAGTCCGGATGAGAGATAACAGCGGAATCGGTGCACCATGTTTATCGATGACGCCTACGCGCATCTATATGCCTTGAGCCTTTCGGCACAAGGCAAGTCTTCGCCTAACCCAAATGTTGCAGCTGCAATCTATAGCGCACAGGGCGAGTTAATCTCTGATGGAATTCACGATCGCACCAAGTCGATTGACCATGCCGAAGTTGTAGCAATTACAAAGGCGGGTGCTGCAGCACGTGGCGCAACGATCGTTATCTCTCTAGAACCGTGTGCGCATACAGGTGCAACGCCACCATGCACCCAAGCAATCATTGATGCCGGAATTTCAAAAGTTATTTACGCAGTCAGTGACCCCAATCCGATTGCTGCAGGGGGTGCGCAGAAGCTTCGCGATGCAGGTGTTGAAGTCGAGCACGTGGAATCAACCGATCTTGAATTCGCACAGCGCGCCTGGCTCCGTAAAGAGGCAGTGGGTCGCCCGTTGATGATCTGGAAGGTTGCGACAACTTTAGATAGCAAAGTTGCGGCAAGTGATGGAACTTCGCAGTGGATTAGCGGCCCAGAATCTCGCGAAGATGTACAGAAGCTTCGTGCAGATTCAGATGCAATTCTGATTGGCACCAATACCGCCCTCGTCGATAACCCTCACTTAATTCCTAAGGGCCATTCAGAACGCCCGGTACGCATCATCAGTGGCGAGCAAGTAGTGCCACCAACACATAAAGTTTTCGATGACGAGGCTCGCACAGTGCTTGTGAAATCTAAGTCGATCCCTGAACTTATCTCTGTATTGAAGGAAGAGAAGTTCAATCAAGTCCTAGTGGAGGCGGGTCCGACTCTTGGGTCGGCTCTGATGGCAAGTGGAAATATTGATGAATTGATTGTTTATCAGGCACCCAAGTTATTGGGCGCTGGTAAAGAGTTTGTCAGCCACCTAGGTATTTCAACGCTGAAAGACCATATCGAACTGGAACTGATCTCTTCAGTTGTTATGGGTTCAGATATTAAATCCCACTATCGCATTGTGAAGGGGCGCTAAATGTTTACTGGCCTAGTCACAGAGCTTGGAAAAGTAGTTGATATTAAGCGTGGAGAGAGCTCAGCAATCTTCACGATTTCAGCACCTGCATCGACTGCAGAACTTTCAGAGGGGGATTCGATTGCTGTTAATGGCGTTTGCTTAACTGCTACATCGATTACTGATGGAAGCTTCACAGCAGATGTCATGGTGCAGACTTTGAATCTGACTTCTCTTGCTCAGGTTGAAGTTGGAACGCCAGTTAATCTCGAACTCGCTGCGCAGATGGATATGCGTATGGGTGGCCATATCGTGCAGGGCCATGTTGATGGCGTAGCAACAGTTGTGCAATCAACGCCTGGCGAAAAATGGGCGCAGTTCGATATCACCGTACCTGAACCTCTAATGAAGTATGTCGTTGCCCAAGGTTCAATAACTGTCGACGGCGTTTCGCTGACTGTTGGCGCACTCGATGATGCAAAGAGCCTTGTGACTCTCTGGCTGATTCCAGAGACCCTGGCAAAGACCAATCTTTCAACTAAGAAGACCGGCGACTTGGTAAATATTGAAGTCGATATCTTGGCGAAGTACGTTGAGCGTTTGATTTCGAAAGGGGCAAAGAATGCTGATTAATTTTGCAGATGCTCTCGATCGCTTTAGACGTGGTGAAATGCTCATCGTTATCGATGATCACGACCGCGAGAATGAGGGAGACCTCATCATGCTGGCAGAGCATGCAACAGCTGAGAAAACAGCGTTCATCGTTCGCCACACAACAGGAATCCTGTGCGTTGCGATTACTGCAGATCAAGCACATCGACTGCGCCTTACTTATATGGTCGAGCAGAACCAAGATGTTCGAAAGACAGCCTTTACAGTCTCCGTAGATCTTGCTGAAGGTTTAACAACGGGTGTCAGTGCAAAGGAGCGCACAGCAACGATTCGCGCTTTAGGAAGTGCAACATCTCGTGCAACAGATTTCATTCGTCCCGGCCACATATTTCCGTTGATTGCCCATGCAGAAGGACTTGCAGAGCGCCAAGGACATACCGAGGCAGGCGTTGCACTTGCCGAGCTCACTGGTGCATACCCTGCAGCGCTCTTATCTGAGATCGTGGCAGCAGATGGATCTATGGCACGAGGTCAAGAACTTCTCGATTTCGCAACCGAACATCAGATTCCAATTGTTTCTATTGCAGATATTCGCAGCTACCAAGAGCGCCTTGAGCAACCAGCAACTGTTGCAACTTATCCGCGCCATGAATTTGAATGGGTTCCGGTTCAACTAAAGGATCAAGAGTGGGGTATCGCGACATATCCATCGCTTAAGCATCGCGAACAAGTTGTAATGCGCTACTGCGCGACCGATAAGACGCCGCTGGTCCGCATCCACTCGGAATGCTTTACCGGCGATGTTGTGCACTCGCAGCGCTGTGATTGCGGCCAGCAACTCGATGCATCCATCGCTGCGATTGAAGCTTATGGCTGCGGTTACATTATTTATATTCGCGATCACGAAGGTCGCGGCATCGGGTTAACAGAGAAGCTGAAGGCTTACCTGTTGCAAGATTCAGGGCTCGATACAGTCGATGCCAACCTTCAGTTGGGTCACCAGATTGATTCACGCGATTGGTCCGAAGCGATTGCAATCTTGAAGAACCTCAAAGTGGCAGCAATCAAATTGCTGACGAATAACCCTTTGAAGGTTAAGGCAGTGACAGATGCAGGAATTGATTGCGAACGGATATCACTTGATATTGCAGAGAATGAATTCAACAAGAAGTATCTTCAGACCAAGGCAGAGCGCCTAGGTCATGCACGAAATCTTGGGGGAAAATAATGGCCGGCCACGCACCAGATATCTCAGTCCCACAGCTGCCTAAGGCGAAGGTCGCAATCATTTCCTCTTCATGGCATATGGATATTTGTGGCGACCTCGTCACTGGAGCTACACGCGCACTTACCGCTGCCAATGTGAAGACAATTAAGACAATTTATGTTCCTGGTTCTTTTGAGATCCCACTTGCTGCGCAGAAGGCATTTGAAAAGGGTTATGACGCAGTTGTTGCTGTTGGCCTAGTTCTTAAGGGCGAGACTCCGCACTTTGATTATGTCTGCCAAGGAGTAACGCAAGGCGTCATGGATGTGCAGTTGAAATTCTCCAAGCCAATCGGGTACGGTGTATTAATGTGTAACGATCTCGAGCAAGCAATTGCCCGTTCAGGACGTCCTGGAAGTAAAGAAGATAAAGGCTATGACAGCGCAATCGCTGCTCTGAAATTACTTGAACTATGAAGAAAATTGTGTGGAATGAAGGTACCTGGAGTCGAAAGCCAGCATCTGTTGCTGAAGTTGATGGTGCGCTAAAAGTTGAATCAATTGAAGCAAGTGATTGGTGGCGCATCACTTCATATGGATTTATCCATGATGATGGCCATGCACTAACAATCGATTTTCCAAACGAAAGCGCGATGGAAGTCTCGTTCATCCTCGACTTTACAGAACAGTTTGATCAGGCAGGAATATTTATTAGAGCCGATGAAGCCAACTGGATAAAGGGCGGTGTGGAATTTTGTGATGGCTATCCGCAAGTTGGCGCAGTCGTTACACAGAATAAATCTGATTGGTCTTCTTCTCGCATCTCTGAGTGGATGGGTAAGGAAGTTACAGTTCGAGCAAGCAGGTCAGGTGATGCCGTCACTATTCGAGCTGGAATTAATGGTGATTTACAACTAGTGAGAGTGGCTCCACTTGATCCGGCTCTTTCTTGGAGCGCAGGACCAATGACTTGTGCACCTTCGCGAGCAGGTTTAGTAACTACCTTTACGAGCTGGAGTATCGGCGAACCCGATCAAGAGCTGCACTAACTGTTAAGCAACCAGCAAAGAGCGCTTAGAAAGCCCCATCCAGAAACCTTCAACAAGAGTCTCTGAAATACTTTCAGGATTTGTTGCAGCTCCAAGGGTTACAAAGAGCGGCGTGAAATGCTCAACAGTCGGATGGGCATACTGCACAGCAGGCGCTAAATCTTTATAGGAAGCAAGGGCATCTACATCTCCGCGGGCTAAAGCATCTGCGGCCCACTGATCGAAATCAGATGACCACCCCGGCACTGCCGCGTTTATCGAGAAGTCGCGCAAGAACGGCAGACCGTGCGTCATAAAGCCAGAGCCGATAATAAGAACGCCCTCATCGCGCAGTGGTTGTAAACGTTTTCCAATTTGAATCAACTTTCCTGGATCTGAAGTCGGCATAGACATCTGAAGTACAGGAATATCTGCATCTGGATACATAATCTTTAGAGGTACCCATGCGCCATGATCGAGTCCCCGAGTTGATTGATGCAGTGGTTCGTTATCCGGCATCATCGCAGCGATACATGCAGCAAGTGCAGATGCATCTGGAGTTTTATACGTCATCTCATAAAACTTCTGCGCAAAGCCACCGAAGTCATAGACAAGGGGAGTGCCAGCTGCTGCAGATGAAATTGATATTGGTGCAGATTCCCAGTGAGCCGAGACAATCAAGATTGCTTTCGGCTTCTCAAATTTCTTTGTAATCGATGCGATCTCAGATGACCAGATTGGATCATCGAGCAGCAGCGGTGCGCCGTGACCGATATAGAGAGCGGGCATCTTCGACATGAATTGAGGCTAACACTAAGTAGTTGAAATTTCAACTACATTTACATTAGTCACGAAATGGTGGTTGTGGCACCAATTCATCGGCAAGCGGTGGGTTAGGTGGCAGTGAAGCGTTGAGCTGTTCTAGCTCTGCAGCGCTTAACTTCACATCAAGACCTGTGAGTGAATCAAGGATTGACTCTTTACGTGATGCACCCGGAATTGGAATTGCAACAGGCGATGTTGCAAGGTGCCACGCAATTGCAATTGCAAACTTTGAGACGTTATGAGCCTTAGCAACTTCTGCAAAGGCGTCGTAGGAACCATTTTCGAGGCTATCTTTAATATCGATTCCACCGAGTGGCGACCATGGCAAGAATGCGATTCCGTATTCGACGCAGATTTCGCGAACATCTGCCCAGGCGCGTGATCGTGGTGACCATTCGTTCTGAACTGAGACCAATCCACCTTGCTTTGGAGTTCCACCGATCTTGATGGCGCGACGCAGTTGTTCTGCGGTGTAGTTACTGACGCCGATATTCTGCACAATTCCATGAGCTTTGAGCTTCATAACATTTTCGAATTGCTCTTCAAATGGCATATGGTGATTGAGGCGATGGTGCTGCCATAACTTGATGGTGCTAACACCCATCTTTGCAGCCGATGCTTCAACTGCGCGATACAGGTAATGCTCTTGAGCGTCCCGTCCTGCGATACCAAACCAGTCACCATCAAGTGGTGCACGAGTAATTCCACCCTTTGTAGCGATAACAATCTCTTCCTTTTGTGCTGCAGTTCCGCTCCAGGTACGAACTGCTTCAGCGACAAGAATTTCGTTGTGGCCAACTGAGTTCCATGTTGGTGCATAGATATCTGCTGTATCGAGCAAACGAACACCGGCATCGAGTGCGGCATGAACTACGCCCAGAGCGGTTTCGCGCTCATTGAGAATCCATTGCTTACTTTCGGGCATTCCAGAGAGCGGCATACAGCCAAGACCAATTGCAGGAACGGTAAATGGGCCAATCACACGTGTCGTTGTCATGTCCATAAGTATCGCGATTGAACCGTTAAAGTGCCACCCATGAGCGAACTATCTGCACAGGTGAGAAAAGCGCTCGATGCGGCGGTAGAAGCAATTGGCGGCTCAACTCGCGATGGCCAGATTGAGATGGCAGAGGCTGTCGCCAACGCCCTTACCGATCGCCACCATCTGATGGTTCAGGCAGGCACCGGCACAGGAAAGTCGCTGGCATATCTAGTTCCAGCCCTTGTGCATGGACGAAAAGTATTGGTTGCTACTGCAACTCTTGCACTTCAGAGACAGCTTGTAGAACGCGATCTGCCGGCAGTTGTTCCAGCTCTTGAGAAAGCTTTAGGTCGCTCGATTACATATGGAATTTATAAGGGCGTCGGCAACTATGTATGTCTGCAGAAAATGAATGCCGACGATACCGACCCCGATGGCGAGCTCTTACTTGAATCTTCATATCTGGAAAAAGATGCAAAGAGATTAATTGCATGGGCGAAGACTCCAGGCGTATCAGGTGATCGCGATGATGCGCCAGAAGTAGATCGCAGAGTCTGGGCTGCTAATTCTTTATCAGGTCGTGAATGCGTGGGCGCAGATGCATGTGCATGGGGCGCTCAATGTTTTGCAGCTAAAGCAAAGGCGCGTGCCCAAGAGGCAGATGTCGTAGTTACCAACCACACCTTGCTCGCAATTGAGATTGTGGATTCGCACCCAATCTTGCCCGAGCGCGATGCAGTGATTCTCGATGAAGCACACGAATTCATGGATCGCACAACGCAGGCGGTAACAGAAGAACTGACATCAGGTCGCGTACAACGAGCGGCAGCAATGGCCCGCAAGTACATGCCAGGTAAACCATCAGATGCCCTTACCAATGCAGCTGATAGCTTCCATGATTCGATGGCTGATTACGGTGAAATCATCAAGGGAGATTTTTCTGCGCAGGGTCGCCTAGAAGAAATCCCCAGTGTTTTGGAAGCTCCCATTAGAAAGTTGAAGGAAGCTGCAACAACATTTGTGCAGTTGATTTCGGCAGATGACGAAATCATTGATCCTGATGAAAATGCAGAACGTGCACGAGTAAAGGGCGCTGTACAAGAGATTGCAACAACAGCTGGCAAGTTGCTCAAAATGGGTGACGAACATGTGCTCTGGTACGAGCCAACATTCTCGACTCTGCATTTAGCACCGCTTTCTGTTTCTCATGTGTTGCGCAGCAACTTGCTTACAAAGACTCCGGTAATCGCTACCTCTGCAACGCTGACTGTGGGCAATAACTTTGATGCTATGGCGCGCAGTATCGGTTTTGTTGTGGGTTCAGATGTTGGTCAAGAATCCGGCGATGGCGATATCGATCCTGCAAATGTGCAGATGCTCGATGTCGGTTCACCATTCGATTTCGCTAATCAAGGCGTTTTATATATGCCTAAGCATTTGCCAGAGCCAGGTCGTGACGGACCAAGCCAAGCAGTGCTTGATGAACTCGGTGAACTCATTGATGCAGCAGGTGGTCGCACCTTGGCGCTCTTTAGTTCTTGGCGCGGAGTAGAAGCAGCCGATGCACATCTGCGTTCTGTATTAGTAGATCTCCCAATTTCCATCATTACTCAGAAACGTGGCGATGCGGTGGGGCCGTTAGTCGAACGCTTTGCAAAGGATGAGACTTCAATCTTGCTCGGCACAATGTCGCTCTGGCAGGGCGTTGATGTCCCTGGGAATTCTTGCATCTTGGTTGCCATCGATCGCATTCCATTTCCGCGTCCTGATGAACCAGTCATGTCTGCGCGATCATCGCTTGCTGATGCATCAGGTGGTTCAGGCTTTATGCAGGTCTCGGTTCCAAGAGCTGCACTGTTACTCGCACAAGGTGCGGGACGTTTGATCCGCAGTATTGATGACCGTGGAGTCGTTGCCATATTGGATTCACGAATCGTCACCAAGCGCTATGGCAGTGTGATTCTCAACTCAATGCCTCCCTTGTGGCGCACTAGCGATGGGGCAGTAGTTCGAGATTCACTGCGACGGCTAGCTAAAGAAGTGGAATAATTTTTAGGTGCCTTCAACTAAGACCAGTGATTCCCTAAGCCATCGCCAATGGCGCAGACAGCAGCTCATTGATGCTGCCGCCGCTATCGCGATGGAATCTGGTGGCGCTTCAATTTCAGTTGCAGCTGTAGCAGCTCGTGCAGGTTTATCGCGCACATCGGTCTATGAGTACTTTGCATCATCTGCAGATTTAGCGGCAGATCTTGTACTCGACGAACTTAAGAACTTTGCAAAGTTATTGGATGAAGCGATTGCAGATATCGAAGATCCAGAGGCAGCTATCGAGCGCTGGATTGAGACATCTCTTCGATACATCGCAGATGGTCAGCACCTACTTGCTAAGGCTTTGAATGCAATGGATCTTCCTCGCGAACGCGCTGCAGACCTTGGTGCTGCGCACCGTCAACTACTTGCACCGCTCTCTAGAAATTTACAGAGTATCGGTGTTACAGATAATCAGAAGGCGTTATCACTCTTGCAGGCAATTACAGATAGCGCTGCAAAGCGTATTGAAGCCGGAAACGATGCAGAGACTGAGATCAGATTGACCACAGCCTTCTGCATCGCCGGTATGAAAGCGCTTGCTTAGCCTTACTTCTTAACGTTAAGAACAATTACCTGCTTAAGTTCGGTCCAGGTATCAGACTTTCCAGCTGCAGTCGCTGTAACTCTGCAAACGCCAGCCTTCTTGCCCGTAACTACAGCGCCCTTAACTGAACAGCTCTTTGATGAGCTTTGGTAGGTAATTGGCGAACCAAAGTTACTTTCACGTGGAAGAGACTTCTTGGCAGAAATCTTTATGCTCTTGGCAATGCCTGCAATTTGCTGCGTTCCTGGTACCAAGATAAATGGGTAGTTAGCAACTGATGCGGCATAACTTTCATTTCCCTTAGTCGAATGCCCAAGTGCACACTGACCTGCACCCTTGAGCGCTGTCAGAACTCCATTTACAACGGTGCAATCTGCAGTAAGTGAAGTTAATGTGACAGGTAGACCCGACTTGGAAGTTGCCGCAACTTTTGCCTCTGCGCGATATGCCAAGTTACTCGGAACATTGCGAGTCAAAGCCTTGCCATTGAGTGTGACGGTAACTTCATCTGCAGGAAGAATTGGCGCCGCAACTCCTGCGCGGAATGAGATGGGCATGAACTTATCTTCTGAAGTATCAGTGCCGGCAGTGCGGTCTAATCTAAAGAAGAGTCCACATTCGTTCTTCGTGCAATCGACAACAGTGCCACGACCAGAGATCGAGCCTGTAACTGGCATAACGATTTGACCGGTTGCAATAGAAGATCCTGGTTCGCCTGTGGCTGTTACCCATAGTTGATTGGCATCACTGCAGACTGCAGGACGAGCTGTTCCAACAGGTGCGATGCACTGTTGGATATACATTCCGGCCTTTGTTGGGAATTTTGTAAATCCGCCATTGATCTTTGCGCCAGCTGGATCAAGATTTGTCAGCGGACCGCTCTGAAATGAGAAGGTCTCAGCAGATGCGATAGGAGTTCCAATTGGAAGGAGAAGCGCCCCAATTGCGACAACTAGTGCGATATTTCTTTTGCTTTTCAATTAACTCAGCTCCCTAGTTCATTAGTTTTTAGTCTTGAATGTGATGGGTATATATAGATCATGTGTTCGATCGCCTTCTCGAAGGTGATCTGCTCTTACTGTGATTGCGCATTTAACTTTGGTGCAATCAAATGCACCGATTTTCTTACTGACCAGAACTTGCTTACTAAACCTTCCGCCTGGCAGAAATGGCTCAGCGAGTCCTTCTGCATAAGGTGGTGCATTCGATGAAATCCATAGCGATGAGTTACCGATTCCCTCTTTATTAATTCCTCCACCGCAAGGAGTAGGTGCGCTGCCAGATTTCGGCACGACGCAGTATGCGAGATAAATGCCAACGGTCTCATCGAAGTTCTTACCTGTAACAGTGACGTTAGATTTCTTTGTGATTGTGGAGCCTTTAATTGAGATCGTCTGTCCGAAGTCACCGCGTTCTGTGACTTTTGCTTGCGCCACAGGTGTAGAGGCAAAGGTAATCGCTAGACATAGCGCAGCAATGGCTCTCTTCATATGGCGAGAATAATTGAGTCGGCAAGCCTTGATAGCCGACAACTTGGCGCTACATGTCGGCAAATGATTTGAGAGGATGCTCCCATGAAGAGAGTAATCCGGAGCACAGTTGCGTGCGCCACTCTTCTCCTGATTTTCACAGGATGTGGCGCTGCACCTGCCACTGTAGAAAGTATTTCAACTGCAAAATCTTTATCTGTCACTGCCCAACAAGAGAGCGCAATGACAAAAGTTGTAGCGCTTGCAAATGGTTCTGCAGAAATCGTAAGTGCGCTGGGTTATCGAAATATTCTGGTTGGCCGCGATATCGCTAGTACTGATTCAGATCTCAAGGATGTTCCGATTGTGACATCTGGCCATCAAGTGGTTGCAGAGAAGATCATTGGGCTAAATCCGGATGTAGTAATTATTGATAACACCACTGGACCTGCGCAGGCAATTAGCGCCATCAAGCGCGCAGGTATCAGGGTAGAGCTGATTGATGAGGCTTGGAAGTTAAGTGAGATAAGTAAGAAAGTTCGCGCCATTGCGCAGGTAATTGGTGCACCAACTTCTGGCCTCGCATTTGAAAAGGTGATTGATTCAGCGGTCAACGACGTTACACAGGTAAAGACCGGAACTCGAATCGCTTTTCTTTACTTACGTGGCGGAAGTGCAATTTATCTTCTAGGCGGCAAAGGCTCGGGCGCAGATTCACTGATTGGCGCCGTTGGTGCAGTCGACGTTGGCGCGCAGAAGTATTCCAAGGCTTACACCCCGATTTCCGCAGAGGCGCTTATTGAAGTCAACCCACAAGTAATTCTGGTGATGGAGAAAGGCTTGGCATCAGTCGGTGGCATCGATGGCCTACTTAAACTTCCAGGTGTTGCGCAGACCGATGCGGGAAAGAGCCGAGCGGTGATTGCTGTCGATGATTCTCTGCTTCTCTCATTTGGCCCACGCACCCCAGATTTAATCTCGCAACTTTCTGGCGCTATTTCGAGAGTGATAGAGAAGTCATGACGCGCAAAATAGCTCCCTCACTTCTCATCATCGCTCTCCTTTCTATCTTCGCTCTCTCGCTGGGGTCTAGTGAAATCTCTGGTATCTGGCGCTACATCTTCAATCCGCAATTTGATCCAACATCTCTTGCACATCAAATCATTTGGGATATCCGGGCACCACGTATTGCAGCAGCCTTACTAGTTGGCGCATCACTAGGAGTCGCTGGTGCAATTGCTCAGGCAGCTACAAATAACCCATTGGCAGAACCAGCAATCTTGGGAACTTCTGCAGGTGCAGCGCTCGGAGTATTGATCGGCGTTCTCTCAAACCTCGTTGAAGTTGGATCAATCGGTGCGATTCTCTTTGCAACCATCGGAGCCCTTGCAATCACGACCCTAGTCTTCTCGCTTGCGAAATCAGCTCTGACTCTCGTCACCATCGGTATCGGTGTCTCTGCAATTACATCTGCGCTCGTTGGTCTTGCGTTGACTGCGGTCGGCCGACCTGATGCTCGTTCAATCTCTTTCTGGTCCTTTGGTTCATTCGCTCTCGTTACCCCTGAGAACCTCTTGATGCTTGCACCAATCTTAATTGCAGGCACTTTCCTTGCGTGGAAAATTGCACCTTCCTTAGATTTACTCTCACTCGGAGATTCTGGAGTTCGCCATATTGGAAAGAGCCCGCAGCGAATTCGATTCCGCGCCTTCTTGCTCCTCTCAATTCTTGTGGCAGTAACTGTCAGCACGGTGGGCGCTATCTCATTCTTGGCACTAGCAGCCCCGCATATCGCACGTTATTTATTTGGCCCCAGCAATCGCTCGCTAGTAATTCACTCGATGTTACTTGGCGCAATTATTTTGCTCACCGCCGATACCTTTGCTAGAAGCGCATTTGCTCCACTTGAACTACCGATTGGTCTCGTGACATCACTTATCGGTGCGCCTATCTTGATTCTTACAATCAAACGAGGGGGAGATGTCTGGCGATGATTGACATTTCACATCTCTCGGTCTTTCGCGGCAAACGCGAAATCATTAAGGATTTCTCAGCCTCAATTCCTTCAGCTTCAATTACTGCAATAACGGGGGCAAATGGCTCGGGAAAGAGCACGCTCTTGGCTGCCCTTGCCGGAGATCTTGATTATCAGAGCGGTGAGATTAAGTACTCATCACAGGAGCTTCGAGAAATTAGCCTGCACGAGCAATCCACTATTCGCAGTGTGGTTCTGCAGAATCAAACGTACTGGCTCTCCTTTACTGCAAGAGAAGTAATCTCAATGGGCCAAGATGCAGCATCACTTACCCGAATTGATTCGATACTCGAAGTATTGGATATGAAGAGCTTTGCAGATCAAGCTGTTACGACCTTATCTGGCGGTCAATCACAACGTGTGGAAATTGCCCGTGCGCTTATCCGTGACACTGCCGTTTATCTCCTTGATGAGCCGTTATCTGCTCAAGATTCGCAGAGCAAGAAGAGAATCATTTCTTACTTAGAAACGTTGCGAGATCAAGGAAAGGCAATATTGGTTATCGCCCATATTGATCGCGACTCTTTAAGCTGGTGTGATCAGGTTATTGATCTGCTCTAGAAGCAGCGGCCAGCTCTTTGCAAAACTTGGGTGCAGTGGCAGGCGAGTTACATCATCAAGCTTTACCCAACGCACTTCATGCGATTCGTCGTTAAGTTCATGACCTTCTAAATCCTTATTCGCTCGAGCAATAACAGTTGAATAACTCCAGCCATCATGATCATCAGTAAAGGTATGTAAAGGCTCCAGATCATCGGGATTAATGCCGGTCTCTTCCACTGCTTCGCGGATTGCACCTTCAATAACGCTCTCGTGAGAATCGCGTGCGCCACCGGGAATTCCCCAGGTATCACCGTTATGAACCCACGGTGCGCGGTGTTGTAAGAAGATTGCGCCGTCTCGAATAATCAGAAGTCCTGCGGCGCCGTGTTTTCCCCAATGTTTCGAACCGCATGCGCATTCGATCCATCCATCACCATCGCGAGCAGCCATACCCCTAGAGTGTCATAACTATCCACAGTCCGCTTTTCATCTTCGTTACGCGATAAGGCAACGACCTACCCTGCCGCGCATGAAGAGAACCGTACTTATTGCAGTAATTGCCCTTTCGGTACCTGCTCCTTCTCATGCGCAAGAGTGCATCGAAAAGGCTTGCATCGAGGTTTACACCCAAGATGGAAAGATCGTTATCGAAGGGCGAAAAGGCACAGGTCCGGTTGAGAAGAAATCAGTAGCACCAGCACCTGCCAAGACTCGTAAGCCAGTTGTTCCGAAGAACGTTGCCCCAGTTCCCAAAGTCACTGCATCTGCAAAGCCGAAGGTAACAACAGCAACGAAGAAGCCCGTTGTGAAGAAACCTGTTCGTAGAAAAGCTACAACCCCTGCAACATCGTTAAGCGATAAGTTAGTTGAGATTCTGCCAACTGCAGGCATTGCTTATTCACCTTCCTTCCAACCGCTAATCAAAGTGCCGGTCTTCTTCTGGTGCGATGTTCCGCCGGTTGTCACCAAGAAAATCAAGATTGTTGGTGAAGTCGTTGAAGTATCGCTGAAGCCGACATTTCTCTGGCATTACGGAGATGGAGTCATCTACTTAACTCGTAAGGCGGGTGGGCCATACCCGGATGGCGAGATTCAACACTCGTATTCAAAGCCTGGCCACTATCTCGTGCAGCTCATTACCAAATGGGATGGCGAGTTCACAGTGCAAGGCGTCACCACCAAGATTCCAGGAAAGATCGAATCTGTTGCAATCGTTCCGATCACTGTCGTTGCAGCCCCAACTCGCTTTTCAACGCCCGTTCAACTCTCTCGCTAATTAACTCACCATCAATCTGAAAGGTTTTTATATGTCCACACTTACATCTCCGCACGATCTACTAGCCGCAGTTCCATTTCTGATTGGCTACCATCCCAGCAACTCATTGGTTCTTGTGGCTCTCAAAGATGATTCGGTCGGTATGGCGATGCGCGTTGATTTACCGAGCAGTGAAACCAGCGCCAGTTTTGACTTACTTGCAACACACTTCACCCGCGAAGAAGCCGATGGCGCATTTCTCGTTGCCTATATTCCACCTGAGTGCGCAACAGGAGAGAGCGTATTGATCAACGCTAGCGCTGCTTTGATGCGGGCAGGCGTTGAAATCAAAGAGTCACTTCTTGTTCAGAGCAATCGCTTTAGATCTCTGCTCTGTATCGATGCAACCTGTTGCCCACCTGAAGGCAGCGCAGTGCCCGAAATCGATTCATCACGTATCGCAGCCGAACACGTGATTGCAGGTCACCCCATGCCATATCAAAACGTTGATCAACTTATCGATTCCATTGCAGCGCTTCCATCTTCACTCGATCCTGAATGGCTAGCTGAAGTAAATTCTTATTGGGTGGAAAGCGATGCTGAAGAGCTCAATGATTTACAACGCGATGGCGCAACAGCAGTCATCGACCTCGCCGGGGAATTTGAGGCAGGGCGAGCCGCAGAAGATCGTGAACTAGTTGCCCGAGTCATTGGTCGAATGAGCGATATCCAAGTTCGCGACTTTGCATTGGGTAGCCATTCCCCTGAGACCACCGATTGCTATTGGCAGATGTGGCGCGAACTTCTTGTGGTGGCACCTCGTGGATTTGTCGCACCTATTGCATCGGTCTTTGCAGCCCTGGCCTACGAACGCGGAGAAGGAGCGCTGGCACAGAAAGCTCTTGATCGAGCCCTAGCCGATGATGAGAAATATTCGCTTGCACTGCTGCTGCGCCGTGTATTTACCGCAGGATGGCCCGCCCAATCCTTTACTGCGATGCGTAAAGAGCTCCATCCAAAAGTAGTAGCTGGAATTTTCGGGTAATATTTCCACCGGTCACGAGTTCTAGTTGAAAGCCCCGGCTGACTAGACGGCAACCCTCCACCGCGGTGGGGTGCTCCGGGTGACGACCAGGTAGTTCTCTGTGAACTGCAAGTGCGTGAAGGATTTATATATGAGTAAGCGACCTAGTATTGAAGTCACCGGTGCGTGGCTTGAGGGCGATGATCCAGGCGATCGTAAATTCATCAAGATTGGTTCGCTCATTCTGGAAAGTGGCGAAGAGCTTCCTGATATCACCATCGCATATCAAACATGGGGCACACTCAATAAAGATAAATCCAACGCAATTTTAATCAACCATGCAATGACCGGATGGTCTGATGTCACTGGTTGGTGGCCACAGATGGTTGGGCCAGGACTTCCTTTTGATACCGATAAATATTTCATCATCTGTCCCAATGTCATTGGCGGATGTCAGGGATCAACTGGACCTTCAAGTATTGCCCCTGATGGAAAGCGTTACGGTTCACGTTTTCCCATCATCACAATCCGCGACATGGTCAGCGCTGAAGTTGCTTTCAGTGATGCAATGGGAATCGATAGATACTTACTTTCAGTGGGTCCTTCCCTGGGCGGAATGCGATCGCTGGAATGGGCGATTCAATTGCCTGACCGCGTTGGTGCAATCTGCACCATCGGTTCATCAGCGGTAGCAACTGGCGATCAAATCGGAACTGCAGCGGTACAAATTCGCGCCATTAAATCTGACCCGAATTTCAACGGTGGGGATTACTACGAACAAGATCGCGGACCCAAGGATGGAATGGGAATTGCACGCAGAATTGCCCACCTGACCTACCGAACCGAATCCGAGATGGATGTTCGCTTTGGCCGCCAGCTCCAGGGAGATGAGACTGGCCGCTACGCCGTTGAGTCATATCTCGACCACCAGGCAGAGAAGTTGGCGAAGAGATTTGATGCCAATACCTATATCGCCCTCACAGATGCGATGAACTCACATGACGTTGGCCGAGACCGAGGGGGAGTCGCCAAGGCGCTCTCAGCCATCACAGTGCCCGTTGTAGTGGTCTCTATCGATACAGATCGCCTCTTCGTCCCTCGACTTCAGGTTGAGATATCTGAGTTAACGCCTACGGCAGACGCTCCTATCGTGATTAGTTCAGACTTTGGCCACGATGGATTCTTAGTTGAGGCAGAAGCGATGGGCGATGCGATTCGGCACGCCTTGCAGGTTGCGGGTACAATATAGGTATTACCTCGAGCAGTTCGGGGGAAAAACCAAAGGACAATTGTGGCTGGATTTAGTGCGCTCAAAAATAAGGCAAAGGGCAAGAAAGCAGCTCCTGCAAAGAAGTCCGTTGCAAAGAAAGCCCCGGCGAAGAAGGCGGCTCCTGCAAAGAAGGCAGTAGCGAAGAAAGCCGTTGCAAAGAAGGCTGCGCCAGTTAAGAAAGTTGCAGCGAAGCCGGTAAAGCCTGTCAAGGTTGAGATTAAAAAGGATTTAACTGCGAAAGAAGTACAGCAACTAGTTGATCTCAAGAACGCAATTGCGCGTCAGAAAGAGATCGTTGAAACACTTGCTGCAAGCGGTATCGATAATTATCGCAAAGCCGTTAAGAAAGAATTTATGGCGCTCGCACAAGAGGCTCGCCAGTTAGATGTTGAGATTCCAGAGGCAACAGAGAAGGCACGTAAAGCTGGACTTGGTTCACCAAGCCGCATTCTTTCAAAGGCGCAGCTTGCTCTGATTGCACCTAAGGAAGAGCCAAAGCCTGTTGCGGAAGCACCTGCAAAGGCTGCCGTAGTTCTCGATGAAGATGGCAACGAGATTGTTGTTGAAGAGATTGAACTTGAAGATGTTGAGACTCTCATCGCAGAGGCGACAGATATCATCGATGCAGAGGCAGATGGAAAAGATCAGCCACGCGTTGTAACTCTTTCAGATGAGACCAAGAATGAAGAAGGTTCATTTACCCTTCTTGACTCTGATGCAGATGATGAAGAAGAAGATAAGAACGAGCGAGAGAAGCATAAGAAAGACCTTAAGAATGTAAACCTCGTTCTCGAAGCTATCAACGGCAAGATTCAGGGCGTTGAAGTACCGCCTAAGCACAATATTGATCAGGCTGATGCAAAGGCTCTGACGTACAAGCAGATTCAGCAGCAGTTTGCGATGAGCACTTTCAACGAAAAGTCAGCAAAGCTCATTGCAGAATCAATCAACCAGGGATACCTCAAGAACCTCGAAGAACTTCAATACTTCTTCAACGAACAAGCTCGATTTATCCAGATTGAAATCAAGCGCCTCCCACCAGAGCAGACAGTTCTTACAGCAGGTGCTACAGCAGACCCTGTTAAGGATTACCTGAAGCAGATCGGTCGCGTTGCACTTCTTAATGCAGAGCTCGAAGTAGAACTTGCTACACGTGTTGAAGCAGGCCTCTTCGCTGAAGAAGCGCTAAAGAACACAAAGAAGATTGATAAGAAACTCAAGCGCGAACTCGAGTGGATTGTTGAAGATGGAAAGCGCGCAAAGAACCACTTGTTAGAGGCAAACCTTCGTCTCGTAGTTTCTCTTGCAAAGCGTTACACCGGTCGCGGAATGCTCTTCCTTGACTTGATTCAGGAAGGAAACTTGGGTCTTATCCGCGCGGTCGAGAAGTTCGACTACACAAAGGGTTACAAGTTCTCTACCTACGCAACATGGTGGATCCGTCAGGCAATCACACGTGCGATGGCTGACCAGGCTCGCACAATCCGTATTCCAGTTCACATGGTTGAAGTCATAAATAAGTTGGCACGTGTTCAGCGCCAGATGCTTCAGGATCTTGGTCGCGAACCGACACCAGAAGAGCTCGCTAAAGAACTTGATATGACACCTGAAAAGGTTGTTGAAGTTCAGAAGTATGGCCGCGAGCCAATCTCGCTTCACACGCCTCTAGGTGAAGAAGGAGACTCTGAGTTCGGTGATTTGATTGAAGATTCTGAGGCTGTAAAGCCAGAAGAGTCAGTTACATTCACAATCTTGCAGGAGCAGTTGATGCAGGTACTTGGTGGTCTTACCAACCGCGAAGCAGATGTCATCAAGGCTCGCTACGGACTTACAGATGGACAGCCAAAGACATTAGATGAAATCGGCAAGGTTCACGGTGTTACCCGCGAACGTATCCGCCAGATTGAATCTAAGACAATGTCGAAGCTTCGTCACCCATCACGTTCGCAGTCACTGCGCGATTACCTCGATTAAAACCTGGTTTCTTCATGACTAATCCAAAGATTTTCATCAATCCAAAGAGTGGTTCTATTCGCATTACCGGAACTGTGGATATGGTCGATGCTGAAGGAAATCTCATTGAGACGAGAGAGAATCCAAAGTTCTGCGGATGTGGCCTCTCAAAAGAAAAACCCTTATGCGATGGTTCGCATAAGGGCCTTCTAGAAAATAAATAAGTTACTTAACTTCAACCAGCTTCTCTGATTCATCCTGAATCGCTGCAGCTACAGTCTTTAGCTTCTCGGCGTATTCCTTGCCGTGATGAGCACAGAACATGAGTTCGCCACCATTGAGCAAAGTTGCACGGACATAAGCCTGTGCACCACAACGATCGCATCGATCGAGGGCATTTAGAGGTGTGGATTCGAGGATTACTTGCTCGGTCATCGCGCTCTCCGTTCGCTTAAGGTTGGTAGGTAGTGCTGTACATCTATGGAACATCATGCCAGTTCTCTTTATTCCCCGCTCTTTAAATTGATTTCGATTTTGTTACTTTTTATCCACCTGAGCGCGTAAATATCACCAAATTATCGATATTTGAGACTCTACGGCGCGCTTACGCAGATGCGAGGGGTTCGCTGGCTAACCTTTGCCACCGTGGCTGATGAATTGAACTTTACCCCTGAGACAGATTCTAAAGATAGCTATACCGCAAAGGACCTAGCTGTCCTCGAGGGCCTCGATGCAGTTCGTAAGCGCCCGGGTATGTATATCGGCTCCACAGATTCTCGTGGATTGCAGCACTGCCTCTGGGAGATCATCGATAACTCTGTAGATGAATCCCTTGCTGGCCACTGTAAGAAAATTGAAATTAATTTAGAGGCAGATGGTTCTGTCGAAGTTCACGACGATGGCCGCGGTATTCCTGTTGATAAGGAACCAAAGACCGGACTTACTGGCGTTGAAGTTGTTATGACCAAGCTACACGCAGGTGGAAAGTTCGGCGGCGGATCGTATGCAGCATCTGGTGGTCTCCACGGCGTGGGTGCATCAGTTGTAAATGCACTTGCAGAACGCCTTGATGTTGAAGTCGACCGTAACGGCAAGATTTATTGGATGTCATTTAAGCGTGGAGTCGCAGGAATTTTCGATGGTGATGGACCAAAGGCAGAGTTCACTCCGCAATCAGGTCTTCGCACAATTGGAAAGATTTCTGCAAAGGTAACTGGCACACGTACTAAGTGGTGGTCAGATCGCCAGATCTTCCTCAAGGATGCAGAGCTCGATCTTGAAGATGTCTATGCACGTGCACGTCAGACATCATTCTTAGTTCCAGGGCTCTCAATTACTGTTAACGATAACCGCAAGAAGGAGAAGACAACACAGGTCTTCTTCCATAAGGGCGGAATCTCTGAATACTGCGATTTCTTACAGCCAGATCAGCCAGTAGGCGAAGTAATTCGTATCTACGGTTCAGGCCACTACCAAGAGACCGTGCCGGTTCTTGATGACAAGGGCCATATGGTTTCAACAGATGTGGAACGCGATATGGAAGTTGATATTGCGATGAAGTGGGGCGAAGGCTTCGATACAACGCTTCGATCTTTCGTAAACATTATTTCTACACCTAAGGGTGGTTCTCACGTACTCGGCTTCGAACGCGCAATCACCAAGGCATTTAACGAGGCTATGCGCGGCGCTGGAATTCTGAAGAAGAATGAAGCAGATGTCATTAAAGATGACGTGATGGAAGGTCTCACCGCTGTCGTCACAGTGCGCATGTCAGAGCCACAGTTCGAAGGTCAGACTAAGGAAGTTCTCGGAACGGCTGCTGCAACAAAGATTGTCTCTGCTGTCGTTGCCGATAAGTTGAAGGAGTTCTTCTCAACAACTCGTCGTATCGATAAGGCAAATGGCAAGTTGATCATGGAGAAGATTGCTGGCGCATCACGTACACGTATCAGCGCCCGCGCCCATAAAGATCTTCAGCGCCGTAAGAATGCTCTCGAATCTTCATCGCTTCCTACAAAGCTCTCTGATTGCCGCTCTGAAGATGTGACTCGCACCGAACTCTTTATCGTTGAGGGCGACTCTGCACTTGGCACAACAAAGGCTGCACGTAACTCTGAATTCCAGGCGATCTTGCCGATTCGTGGAAAGATTCTTAACGTCCAGAAGGCATCACTTTCACAGATGCTCGATGATAAAGAGTGCGGATCGATCATTCAGGTGATCGGTGCGGGCTCCGGTAAGTCTTTCGAACTCGATGATGCTCGCTATGGCCGCGTCATCTTGATGTCAGATGCTGATGTCGACGGCGCACATATTCGCTGTCTTCTGCTAACTCTCATGTATCGCTACATGCGCCCAATGCTCGATGCTGGTCGCGTCTTTGCCGCTATCCCACCATTGCACCGCATCGAAACGATGGGCGCAGGCGGTAAAAAGGGCGAGTACATCTACACATACTCAGATGATGAGATGAAGAAGGTCACTGCAGATTTGAAGAAGAACGGTAAGCGCTGGAAGGAACCAATTCAGCGTTACAAGGGTCTTGGTGAGATGGATGCAGATCAGCTCCGCGAAACCACAATGGATCCAGATGCACGCACACTTCGCCGCATCACAGTTCCAGATGCAGAAGCTGCAGAGAAGATGTTTGAGCTCTTGATGGGTTCAGATGTTGCGCCACGTAAGGAATTTATTGCAACAGCTGAGATCGATCGCGAACAGATCGACGCTTAAGTATTAATCAATACTTACTAGGTCGAAGTATTCGTCTTTCCAGATATCTTCATCGCCATCCGGCAACAAGATGACTCGTTCTGGCTTAAGCGCTTGAACAGCACCTTCATCGTGAGAGACCATGATGACAGCGCCTTGATATTCACCAAGTGCTCCAAGGATTTCTTCTCGTGATGCTGGATCTAAGTTATTTGTAGGCTCATCGAGTAAGAGAACGTTTGCAGCCGATACAACCAGCGTTGCCAGGGCTAAACGAGTTCGCTCTCCACCAGAAAGAACCTTCACTGGCTTATGAACATCATCGCCAACGAATAAGAATGAACCCAGAACATTGCGAGCTTCAGGTTCGCGCAAGTCATCCTTAGAAGACATCATGTTCTCGAGGATGGTGCGTTCGAAGTCGAGCATTTCATGTTCCTGGGCGTAGTAGCCGAGTTTTAAGCCGTGACCATGTTCAACTTTTCCGGTATCGGATTCAAGTTGGTTTGCCAGAATCTTAAGAAGAGTTGTCTTTCCAGCACCGTTAAGTCCAAGGATGACAACGCGGGAGCCCTTGTCGATAACGCACGATACGTCGGTAAAGATTTCAAGAGAGCCGTAGTTCTTAGAGAGTTCCTCGCCAGATAGGGGAGTCTTGCCACAAGGGGCAGGCGTTGGGAATCGCAACTTTGCGACCTTATCTTTGACGCGGACATCATCAAGTGATGAACGAAGTTTCTCAGCGCGACGTAACATGCCTTGGGCCGCGGTTGCCTTTGATGCTTTAGCGCGCATCTTCTCGCCCTGCTTCTGCAAGATCTCTGCCTTCTTCTCAGCATTGGCGCGCTCTTTCTTACGGCGATGTTCATCTTGTTCGCGCTGTAAGAGGTACTGCTTCCAGCCCAAGTTATAGACATCGATAACGTTACGGTTTCCATCGATGTAGAAGACTTTATTAACGACAGTTTCGATCAAGTTAACATCGTGAGAGATGATGACAAGCCCACCGGCGTAGTTGACGAGGTAGTTTCGAAGCCAAACAATTGAATCAGCATCAAGGTGGTTTGTAGGCTCATCGAGAAGCAGCGTTTCTGCACCAGAGAAGAGAATGCGCGCTAGTTCAATACGGCGGCGCTGACCACCAGAAAGTGTGTCGAGCTGGTTGTTAAAGACCGATTCCGAGACACCGAGCGAGTGTGCAATTGCTTCAGCTTCAGCGGTAGCTGCGTATCCACCTGCTGCGTTAAATTCTGCATCGACTCGGGTGTAACGCTCAAGAGCCTTTTCTAGCTCCGCGCCTTCAGTAGTAGACATCTCGTGTTCTACTTGCGCCATACGAATAGCAATTTGGTCTAAGTCGCGTGCAGATAAAATTCTGTCTAGCGCGGTTCCCTGATCTTCACCTGTACGAGGATCCTGAGGAAGGTAACCAATCTTTCCTGTGCGCTGAACGCCGCCACCTGCAGGCAGTGTTTCACCTGCGAGTACCTTTGCAAGAGTTGATTTACCAGCGCCATTTCGGCCAACGAATCCGATGCGATCGCCGCTGTTGATACGTACTGTGACTCCCGAGACCAGAAGGCGCGCACCGGCACGAAGTTCAAGGGCAGTTGTAGCAATCATTTGGCGAAGTCTCCCACAGTGTGCGTGGGATAAGAAATTACTCCTTGCCGATACGTGTTCGGCGAGGAGTTGCGAAAGATTTACTTGCCGCTGTGAGTTCTTCAGAAACTTGCTTGCGGATTGCATCTTCGCTCTTAAGGAGTGTCACCAATGCGGCGATTACTGCCTTAAGTTCCTTAGATTCAGTCTCAAGTTCAAGCTTGCTCATCTTGGTCAAGCGACGAAGTGGCATATCGAGAATATATGTAGCTTGCTCATCGTTAAGTTTGAAATCCTTAATCAACTTATCTTTCGCAGCTGCTGCATCATCGCTACCACGGATGATTTTGATGACCTTATCGATATCAATAATTGCTTTAAGGAGACCATCAACCAATGAGAGGCGATCTTCAGCCTTTGCCTTGCGGAACTCTGAGCGGCGACGAACAACTTCAATACGGTGATCGATAAATACCTGCAGAAGTTCCTTGAGTCCAAGTGTCTGAGGCTTTCCCTTAACAAGTGCCACTGCGTTAATTGCAAAGGCATCTTCCATTGGGGTTAGCTTGTAGAGCTTTTCAAGAACATCTTCTGGTTCAAAGCCATTCTTCAATTCAATAACAACGTTTGTGCCTGTCTGGCCATCTGTAAGGTCGATGATGTCTGAGATTCCCTGGATCTTCTTCGCCTTTGCAAGATCTGCAATGCGCTCAACAACCTTTTCGGGTCCGATATTAAATGGGAGCTCCTTGATGACGATTCCCATTTTGCGTGATGTGACTTTTGAAATCTCAGTTGTTGCGCGGACCTTAAACGAACCCTTACCCGTTGCATATGCCTCGCGCACACCTTCGAGCCCAACGATTTCTCCACCTGTAGGGAAATCTGGAGCAGGAATGTGCTTCATCAACTGGTTGAGAGTCGCCTTAGGGTTATCAATCAAGAACTTAGTTGCGGCGATTACTTCGCCAAGGTTATGTGGCGCCATATTTGTCGCCATACCAACAGCAATTCCTGAACCACCATTGACGAGCAGGTTAGGAAATGCTGCAGGAAGAACGAGGGGCTCAGAGAGCTGGCCGTCATAGTTTGGTCCGAAGTCGACTGTGTTCTCATCTGCTTCTGCAACCATCGCCATCGCAGTAGGTGCGAGGCGTGCTTCTGTGTAACGCATTGCAGCAGGACCGGCATCGAGTGAACCAAAGTTTCCGTGGCCATCGATAAGTGGCAGCTGCATCGAAAATGATTGCGCCATACGAACGAGTGCATCGTAAATTGCAGAGTCACCGTGCGGGTGCAACTTACCCATAACTTCACCGACAACACGGGCGCTCTTTACATGGCCACGCTCTGGGCGAAGACCCATATCTGCCATCTGATGAAGGATGCGGCGGTGAACAGGCTTTAGACCATCACGTGCATCAGGAAGTGCGCGTGAGTAAATAACTGAGTATGCGTACTCGAGAAATGATTCAGACATTTCTGAAGAGACATCGATATCGACGATCTTTCCTGGATATTCACCAGGCTTTGGTCCTACGACCTTTGCCGACTTCTTGGGAGCTGCTGTCTTCTTCGTTGCCATGGCGCGTATTCTGCCAAGTGAAGTGGTTAAACCTCGGTACCTACACGCGGTCTTGCGCCGATGATTGCCACACAATGGGCGGCAATCGCAGCCCCTGCCGATAAAGAGCGATGTAAATCATGAGATTGTGTGAATTCAGATATAAATCCTGCGGCGAAGGAATCTCCAGCACCGGTTGTATCAACTACATCAGCTTCCACAGCCGGAACTGAAATTGATTGGCCACCGCGAACTTTTCCAATGGCACCCTCTGAACCTCGCTTGATGACAACTGTTGCGCAGCTTTCGAGCAACGCATCGAGTGCTTTCTCAAGATCGCTCTCGCCAGTTAAGTAAATCGCTTCCTCTTCATTCAGCAGCAGGCAATCAAAGAGCGGTAGCCACGACTTAACTTCCTGCACATCAATCTCTTTCATTGCGCCAACCGATGCGGGGTCGAAGTAAATAGGAATCTTTGCTGCACGAATTTCAGCAATCATCTCTTTGATACCAGGTAGAGATGATGGATCTAGGGGAGAGTAACCAGAGAGATAAACAGCGTTGAACTCTGATAACTCTGGGAGATCACCAATATGGAGCCCCGAGTTAGCGCCATTATCGGGAAACATTGTGCGTTCACCTGTTGGGTCTACAAGGACAACAACTACACCTGAACGAGCGCCTTCGATGATCAACTTCTCGTGATGTACGCCAAGTGAATCAAATTCGCTAATGAGGGCAGCTCCAGCTGCATCATCACCCACGTGCCCAACGATTGTTGCATCTGAATTAGTGCGGGTAAGCCAGGAAGCGACATTTCCTGCGGCGCCCCCGCCATGTGTAGAAATCTCAGAGGCTGTATCACTGCCGTAGTTGATTGCAGAGGGCATGACGGCAATCTTGGTTACAACATCGAGCATTACATCCCCGATGCAGAGAACCTTCGTTGCCATTAACTAATCTCGCTACTTCTGTGAAGCTACTGCGATATCTGCAGCCAGCGCAGAGTTGGATTTAATAATCTCGATATTGACCTTCAGAGATTCACCCTCGGATGCTGTATGGAAGTGCTCGAGCAAGAATGGCGTGACAGCTTTCCCGATAATGCCATTCTTGGCAGCGCCCTCAAGACCGCTCTTAAGAATTGCATCGTGACGCTTGCGATCCATCTCTTGTGCAACAGGATTAGCAACAATCAGAGCGTGGATATCAGTCTTCAGTCCGTGACGCGCAGCGATGATTGCTGCGATATCTGATGCGCTCTCAACGCGATGTTCGAGAGTAAATCCAGAATCAGTCAGATAGAAGCCAGGGAAGGCGTTTGTCTTGTAGCCAACGACTCCGATAGCAAGTGTCTCAAGACGTTCAAGAGTTGCTGCAACATCGAGAATTGATTTCACCCCTGCACAAACAACAGTGATATCGAGATCTGCTAGTGCTGTTAAATCTGCTGATTCATCAAATGACTCGTTTGCGCCGCGATGGACTCCGCCTAGACCGCCTGTTGCAAATACATGGATACCAGCGAGAACTGCAAGGTGAGCTGTTGCTGCAACCGTTGTTGCCGCACTCTTTCCAGTTGCCGCAATGATCGCTAAATCACGACTTGAAGCTTTGGCAATGTCATCTCGGTTTGCGATAGCAACAAGCTGTTCGTCGGTAAGCCCAATGCAGACCTTGCCATCAAGAATTGCAATCGTTGCTGGTGTTGCTCCTTGTGCGCGGACAATATCTTCAACTTCGCGGGCGACATCTAGATTCGATGGGCGAGGAAGGCCATGGCTAATGATTGTTGATTCAAGTGCGACTACCGGCTTACCTGCTGCAAGAGCAGCTGCAACCTCAGGGGATGTTACGAATGAATTCATAGTCGCAACAATACTCGTGAGACCATAGTGCTGTGCACCTGTCGCAAATCATGCCCTCGATCTTCTCGAGCCTCGGTTTAGCAACAGCGTCAGATTCAATTAACTGTGGTGAAAGCCCCAACGGCCGCGAACTCTTATTTCTTATCGATGGATTCGGTGCAGATGTATTGGGCACCTATGCATCGCATGCACCTAACCTGGTCTCACTTGCATCCCACGGAACTGTGCAAACGTCTTTTCCATCAACCACAGCTACAAGCCTTGCAACGCTAACCACAGGTGTGATGCCTGGTGCGCACGGAATGTTGGGATACACAGTTCAAGTACCGCGCAGCGGGGGACGAGTTCTCAACTCACTGAAGTGGGATGAACGAGTTGACCCATCAATCTGGCAACCAGTGCCAACTCTCTTTGAACGTGCAATGGCTGCAGGAATTACAACAACACATATCGCAGCTAAGCGCTACGAAAATTCAGGATTTACCCGCGCAGTCTTTAGAGGTGCAAATTACAAGGGCGCCAATATCGTCTCGGATATGTTGAGCGAAACTGTTGCAGCCCTTAGTACAGCGCCGTCATTTATCTATCTCTACGTCAACGATCTTGACTCTGCAGGACACTCAGATGGCGTCGGTTCGGATAAGTGGATTGCAGCTCTCAAGGGGGTCGATTCACTTGTTGGCTCGCTCATTGAGAAAGCCCCTAAGGGCACACGCATCTGGGTTACAGCAGATCACGGAATGATCAACGTAGAAGAGAAGATTGTTATGGGCGTTGATAACGATTTACTGACAGATATCTCAGTCGTTGCAGGTGAACCTCGTGCTCGCCATTTATATCTCGGCGAAAAGTCATCACCTGCTGCAGTTGAGGAAGTTCTACATCGTTGGCGTGAAGCGCTTGGAGATAAGGTCTTAATGCATTCGCGTGCAACTGCGATTGAATCAGGGTTATTTGGAAGCGACGTTTCACTTGATGCAGCAGAGCGAGCAGGAGATGTGATTGCTATTGCTCGCGGTGGAGTAGTTCTACTTGATCCTGAACGTGCAGATAAAGAGGGCGAGATGGTTGGCCATCATGGCGGAGATTCAGCGGTGGAAAGTTCTGTGCCGCTACTTAGCCAAACTGTCTAGTTATCTTCTGGGTTTTCCAAATCAGAGTCAGAGCTCTTGTGGCCGAACATAATTTCATCCCATGAAGGAACCTTTGCGCGAGCTGTAATTCCATCTTGAGAATCAGCTGCCGTTGGTGTCTCGCGGATTACAGCAAGACGTGGAGTCTCTGGCTTCTCTTCAACAACTGGTTCAAATACATCTGCTACTCGCGGAGTTTCAATACGTGACGGATGAGCTGGCTCTGAGTGAATGATTCCAGTTGATACTGGGCGAGCAGGTGCATCTTCATCAATGAGCCATGCTCCGTTGTCATCTGTTGCACCTAGAGCGCGACGAGATAGATCAAAGTTCCATGTAGCAACGCCGTTGCCGTCACGATTTGGGTAGTGCAATTCGATATGCCATGTGCCATCGGCTAGGCGCCATGTATTCCAACTGACTTCATCGGTATCAACACCGCGTGGAGCAAGCTTTGCAAGAACAACATCACGGAAGGTCATCTCGATGCGATGAACATCCTTACGCATCACGAGTTCACGTGCGCGATCGAGGATGTATTCGCGCTCCTGCATGATGGGTCCAGAGAAGCGCTCAACTTTCTCAACGGTGATCTGACCATCGCGGGCGATTTGTTCAAAGCTATCGCCTGCGCGAAGACGACGTTGAATCTCTTTGACTGAGATTGTCTCGACAGCATCGATAGATGGAACTGAACTTAAACGCGGCTGATTAACTGTTGCGCGAAGAGTGTCGCTTATACGAAGAGTGAACTCGGCGCCGTTGTTATCGACAAGGTTGATGTGGCTTCCATCGTCACTCTTACCTGTTAGGCGAAGCTCAGTCATGGGGTGAGAATAACCGATTGAGCGCGAAATTAGCGAGAGTTCGACCCTCTAGGATGAGCATATGTATAAAGATTTGTTGACCTTGGCCCAGAAAGTTGGCACAGAGGCAGGCGCTCTGCTCATGGACCGTCCTCTGGCCTTTGAGATTGAATCCAAGTCAACGGCAATCGATATCGCAACACAGATGGATATCAAGGCAGAGAAATTCATCGTCGAATCTCTTTTGGCTGCACGACCTGATGACGGAATCATCGGAGAAGAAGGCGCATCGATTGAGAGCAAATCTGGAATCACGTGGGTTATCGATCCACTCGATGGCACAGTCAATTACTTCTATGGTCTTCCAGGTTGGAATGTCTCAATCGCAGCAAAAGATAGCGAAGGCGTAATTGTGGGAGTTGTTACTGCGCCAACCATTAATTCAACATGGTTGGCAACCCGCGGTGGTGGAGCTTTCTACAACGGGCATCCAATTAAGTGCAATGAACCAGTTGAATTAGATCGCGCGCTGATAGCGACAGGTTTTCAATACGATGTTGCTCATCGCGTTACTCAATTAGAAGATTTCTCAAAGCTTGTTCCTATCGTTCGCGATCTTCGTCGCAACGGAGCCGCAGCTGTCGACCTATGTCACGTCGCAATGGGCGCACTTGATGGTTACTACGAAGCAGGATTGAAGGAATGGGATTGGTCTGCAGGGGGATTGGTAGCAACTGAGGCCGGCGCCACCTTTAAGCAGTATGGCCAAAATCCAATGAGAATCTCAATGGCGGCAGGTCCGCACCTGCATAGCCAACTCGAGGCCCACCTCGGTTTTCTCGCGTAATTCCTTGGGGCAAAGGCCCGATTTACGCTCAAGGCCCCTTCTGTGGCAAGATACGCAGTCTGCACGGCGTTACCTCGCAGTGCCTAATAGATAAGTAATGAACAGGACCAAAGATGAACATTCTCGACGTAGTAGATGCTGCCTCACTCCGCAAGGACATTCCACAGTTCCGCGCAGGCGATGAGCTAAAGATCCACGTCCGTGTTATCGAAGGTAACAAGTCACGTCTTCAGGTCTTCCAGGGAATCGTTATCGGTCGCCAGGGCGACGGAGTCCGCGAGACTTTCACAATCCGTAAAGTTTCATACGGTGTTGGCGTAGAACGTACATTCCCAGTTCACACACCAGTTATTGAGAAGATTGAACTCGTCAAGAAGGGCGATGTTCGTCGCGCAAAGCTTTACTACCTACGCGATCTTCGCGGTAAGGCTGCAAAGATTCGCGAAAAGCGCGATGGTATTGAAGGTTACGGTGATGGAATTCTTTCTACGCCAGTAGCTATCGTCGAAGAAGCTCCAGCAGCGGTTGTCGAAGAAGCCCCAGTAGTCGAGGCAGTTGTCGAGGCTCCAGTCGTTGAAGCAGTAGTCGAAACTCCAGCGGTTGAAGCAGTTGCTGAAGAAGCACCTGTTGCTGAAGTGACTACCGAAGACAAGCCTGCGTAACTAAACGCCTTCCATGTCACGTAAGGGCTCAGTCCTTCGTGAGTTCCCGATTCTTGTAATCGTCGCGCTCGCAGTCTCACTTCTTATCAAGACCTTTCTCGTGCAATTCTTCTATATCCCTTCGGGCTCTATGGAGAACACTCTTCAGGTTCAAGATCGAGTTGCTGTAAATAAACTCCCATTTATCTCGAAGAATATTTCGCGTGGAGATGTCGTTGTCTTTAGAGATCCATCGAATTGGCTACCAGAGCAATATATCGGTGAAGAAAATAAGGTCATTACAAAGATTAAGGAAGGCCTGGTTCTTGTGGGAGTTCTTCCCAATCCTGCAAAGCAATTCTTAGTTAAGCGCGTCATTGGTGTTGCTGGCGATAAAGTTGTTTGCTGCGCTAAAGATGGCAAGCTGACAATCAATGGCATTGAGGCCGACGAGCCATATATCTTCAAGGGCAATGAGCCAAGTGAAATGAAATTTAACATCACTGTTCCTGAAGGAAAGATCTGGGTAATGGGAGATCACCGCGGATCATCTGCTGATTCTCGTTATCACCAAGATGATGTAAATAATGGATTTGTACCGGTCTCTAAAGTTACAGGCCGCGTTTACGCCATCATCTGGCCTTTTAAGAATTTGAGCTTCGTTTCATCTCATAATCCCATTAAGTAATTCGCCGCATGAAAGCAATTGAAGAGCTTCTTCACAAGGCGGGAATTTCACCTATCGCCGGTGTTGATGAAGCAGGGCGCGGACCATGTGCAGGCCCATTGGTAATTGCGGCCGTTATTCTGAAAGATCCCTTTGCCCCAGAGCTTGCGCAAGTACGTGATTCGAAAGAGATTTCTGAAAGTAAGCGCGAAGAGTTATTTGATGTCATCATGATGATCGCTGAAAGCGTTAGCGTTATTCGAGTATCAGTTGAAGAAATCGATGCACGCGGAGTACATGCAGCCAATCTCGATGGAATGCGTAGAGCAGTTGCGGGTCTGAGCATTGAACCTGCCTATGTATTGACAGATGGTTATGCGATTGAGGGGCTAGCTGTTCCCAATGTTGCTGTCTGGAAGGGCGATCAAGTTGTCACCGCAATCAGCGCTGCATCGATTATTGCCAAGGTGACTCGTGATCGCGAAATGATTGAGCTTGATAAGAAGTATCCCCAGTACGGCTTTGCAAAACATAAGGGCTATATCACGGCAGCCCATTCTGCAGCTCTTGCAGAACACGGCCCATGTGTAGAACACCGTACATCCTTCTCAAATATTGCAGCTCTCCTCAAGTAATCCGCACCAGGAGTTTTACACAGCAGAAGTTGATTCTTCTCTTTTGCGGTAAGCAGATATCTACTCTGCGCCAATGTCTACACGTATTAAGAGGCCTGGTGCCAAACAACGCACAGGGGCATTCGGTGAATTTAAAACTGCAGAATTTGTTACAGCCCGCGGCGATGAAATCCTGGATCGTAATTGGCGAATTAAGGAAGGCGAGATAGATCTGATCTCACTTTCCACTGATGGAATCTTCCATTTCATTGAAGTCAAAACGCGCAGTTCCCTTGCCTTTGGCCATCCCTTTGAAGCAATCAATCGCGAGAAAGCGCATCGGATGCAACGTCTGGCACTTGCTTGGCTCGCCACACATGGTTGCTTGGGCTGCGAATATGCAATCGATGTTGTTGCAATCCTTATTGCAAGCGACGGGTCGCATACCCTGGAATATCGCGGCGGGATTTTATGAGTATCGGTCACACCCAGAGCGTTGCTCTGCTCGGAATCACCGGGAGTCTCGTTGAGATTGAAGTTGATATCTCAGATGGAATTCCCATGTATTCGCTCTTGGGCTTACCCGATGCAGCGCTGCAAGAGTCACGAGATCGTGTGCGGGCGGCAATCACTAATTGCAATGAGATCTGGCCCAATCGAAAAGTCACCGTGTCGATGTCGCCTGCTTGGTTACCGAAGAGCGGTTCTAGCTTTGATCTCTCCATCGCTTTAAGTATCTTGATTGCCAACCAAGTTCTTCCGCAAGATGCTCTCAACGAGACCGTCGTATTGGGTGAGCTTGCACTCGATGGAAAGATTCGATCTGTACGTGGAGTTCTGCCCGCACTCATTGCCGCGTATAAAAGTGGAATAACACGAGCAATCATTCCCTTTGCCAATCGTGATGAAGCGCAGCTAATGCCACAGATGCAGATTCTGGCCTTTGAGAATCTTCGCGATGTCTTGCGATGGATGCGCACCGGAGTTAAGCCTGAGGCGCAAGAATTGGATCTTCAGCGCGCTACAGAAGTTGGAGATCTTGATTTTGCAGATGTTGCAGGTCAAAGCAAGGCGCGTTTTGCAGCAGAAGTAGCGGCTACCGGCGGACATCACTTACTGCTCGTGGGTCCGCCGGGAGCTGGAAAGACAATGATTGCATCCCGTATTCCAACGATTATGCCTTCATTAACTCTGGATCAGGCACTGGAAGTAACTGCGGTGCATTCAATATCTGGATCATTTGCTCAACGTTCTCCCATGTCTCGCATGGCACCAATTGTGTCTCCCCATCACACAGCCTCTCGTGTTGCAATTGTTGGTGGCGGCTCGCATGTCATCAAGCCCGGAGCTTGCTCGCTTGCGCATCACGGAGTTCTCTTTATTGATGAGGCACCCGAATGTGCAACTGGTGTTCTGGATTCATTACGACAACCTCTGGAATCCGGCACAATCACAATTACTCGAAGCGTTGGAAATATAACTTTCCCTGCCGAATTCTTACTGGTACTTGCAGCTAATCCTTGTCCGTGCGGAAAGTACAGTGGTAAAGGGCGAGGGTGCGAATGTTCATCCCTTGCAGTCAGACGTTACCTAGGCAAATTATCTGGTCCACTGATGGATCGAATCGATATGCGAGTCCAAGTAGAACCTGTCTCTCGTGTAGAAATGGCTGCAACTGAACTCGGCGAGACAAGTCAGCAGATTCGAGAGCGAGTCATTGCAGCGAGAAATGCAGCAGCTAAGCGCTTCGTAGACAAACCCTGGAAACTCAATGCCCATATCCCGAGCCGAGAGCTGCGAACAACGTATCGTCCTGAAAAAGCTGCCATGAACTTTCTGCATGACGAACTTGACCGCGAAAGACTCACCGCTCGAGGACTTCACAAAATCATTCGCCTCGCCTGGACTTTGGCAGATCTTGGGCAGCGAGATGTCGCAACGCTTTCCGATGTACAGCGCGCTTACTCCTTAAGAGAAGGTTCTGATCTATGAATGAATTACAGAAGAGGCTCGCACTCTTTGCATGTATCGAACCCGGCATCGCTTTCTGGGGACGGGAGATTGCCGAAGGAGGTGCCAGTTCGACATACGACCGTTTGATTGAAGGCGGGTATGACTCGATTAAATATGCCAACCTCATCGAGAAGATCTCCTCTTTCAATTGCGACGAAGGCCTGGCTTCAATTGAGCAAGCAGGCGGAACTTTCTTAACGCCAGAGAGCGCTGATTGGCCTCAATCAGTTGAAGATCTGGCAGTGCCGCCGATTGCACTAGTTGTGAAAGGTGACAGCGCAATCTTGTCTGAGCGATCACTTGCAATAGTCGGAACTCGAAATCCGACTCCGTACGGAATCCGTATCGCCGGAGATTTCGCTGCAGGTTTTGTAGATCGCGATTGGCAGATTATCAGCGGGGGAGCCTACGGTGTTGATACTGCAGCACATCGAGGAGCGTTGGTTGCAGAAGGTCGAACTATCGCTGTCATTGCATCAGGAATTGATATTCAATATCCAGCAGGTAATTCTCGACTCTTTGCAGAAATCTGTGAGAACGGCGCGATTGTCTCTGAAGTAATGCCCGGAACAATTGCAATGCCACATCGTTTCTTGACTCGTAATCGTCTGATTGCAGCAATGTCTGTCAGCACGCTCGTCGTCGAAGCAGCTTTTCGCAGCGGATCACTTCGCACCGCACGCGATGCAGCCGAGTTAATGAAGCCAGTTATGGCGATACCGGGTCCCATCAACTCTCCATCATCGGAAGGCTGCCATCGATTGATTGGCGAGAGAGCGGCAGAACTTGTGACATCAGTTGCAGATGCAGTGGAGTTGATTTCGGCCCTTTAGGTAAACCCCTCATGTAATGAGAGAATGTCTCTATGAGTGAATTCCGTTCGGGCTTTGTCGCAATTGTGGGGCGCCCAAATACTGGAAAATCAACTCTTATCAATGCACTCGTTGGTCGCAAGATTGCGATTACTTCACCACATCCCAACACCACGCGCCATGCAATTCGCGGAATCGTTAACAATCCAGAGTTCCAGGCAGTCCTTGTCGATACACCGGGCGTTCATAAGCCAAAGACGCTTCTTGGTCATCGCCTCAACGCTGTAGTTAACGAGAGTATGGATTCTGTCGATATCGTGATGATGTGTTTGCCAGCAGATGAGACTTCAGGTGCCGGTGATGTATTTATTGCAGCTGAAATCGCAAAGTATCCACGCGCTAAGAAGTTCGCACTTGTAACAAAGACAGATTTAGTTTCGAAGAAGAATATTGCTACACGTCTACTTGGAATTTCTGAGTTGGCACAGGGATTTACTTGGGATGAGATCATTCCAATCTCTGCCGCAATTCACGAGCAGATTGATCTGCTGGAAAAGCTGATTGGCGATAACTTGCCCGCAGGACCTGCCTTCTATCCTGAAGATATGAAGAGCGATCAAGATATCCAGCAACTTATCTGCGAACTCATTCGTGAAGCTGCAATGCGCGATGCCCGTGAAGAACTTCCACACTCAATCATGGTGACGATCGATGAGATGGCAGAGCGTGAAGAAAAGGGCAGTCGTCCCTTCTTCGATATCCACGCGACAATCCACGTCGAGCGTGACTCACAGACAGGAATCATCTTGGGTCATCAAGGTGAACGTCTGAAAGATATTGGAATGCGTGCGCGCAAAGATATCGAGCGCGAACTTGGCGCACGAATCTTCCTCGGGCTACATGTAAAGGTCTCTAAAGAGTGGCAGAGAGATCCAAAGCTTCTTGAGCGTTTAGGTTTTACTGAGCGCTGATAGACCCTGTTGCAAGAGCAACAAGCAGGGCAGTACCCAAAAGAACGCGATAGATAACAAATGGCGTAAATGTCTTTGTTGAAATGAACTTCATCAGCCAAGCGATAACGCTGTAACCAACGATAAATGCCACAACGGTTGCGCCAGAAGTTTCAGTTAATGAAAAGGCATTGGTACTTGATTCGCCCATTGCGCTCTTGAGTTCATAGAGACCACTTCCAAAGACTGCAGGCAGCGCAAGCAGGAATGAGTATCGAAGAGCTGCTTCACGGGTATAGCCAAGTGTGCGACCCAGCGCGATAGTTGCACCAGATCGAGAAACTCCTGGAATCAGCGCAAGCGATTGGGCAAAGCCGTAGAGAATTCCATCGCGATTATTTAACTTCTCCAGAGTCTTCTCGCGCTTACCTAACTTATCTGCCGCCCCAAGAACTAGACCGAAGAGAATCAACATTGAAGCAACAATCCAGAGAGACCTGAAGTTATCGCGGATATAGCTCTGTCCAAGATATCCAAGTGCAACTATCGGCAGAGTTCCAATGATGATGAGATTTCCCAGGCGAGCATCACTTGAACCATCGCGCTTAAACCACGCGCTAAGAATTCTGAAGATATCTTTTCTAAAGTAGAGCAGAACGGCTAGCTCAGTACCAATCTGAGTGATTGCGGTAAATGTTGCGCCTGGATCTTTCGCGCTCGGCAAGAACTCGCCAACAATACGAAGATGAGCACTCGATGAGACAGGGATGAATTCTGTAAGTCCCTGGATTAAACCGAGAAAGAGCGCTTCAAGCATTGAGCAAGTATCGCAACTATTTAGCTTCTACGGGCTTTCGGCTCGCGAAGTATGAGCCAATCAATACAAGCGGAAGGCCGAGCGCCATACCTGTAGTAAATGGTTCATCGAGAATGATGACGCCGAGCACCACTGCAAATGCTGTATTCAGGTAAGTCACAAGTGAACCTCGGGCAACACCAATCATTGCGGCAAGTGCAAAGAATGCAACGAAAGCAGCGCCGGTAGAGAGTACGCCGAGTCCGATGATTGCATTGATTGCTTCACGCGAAATCTCGTGTGTAGGCCATTGAATGATTGTGAGTGGCAGGTAGAAGATTGCAGTAATCGCCATCGCAACAGCGTTGATTGCAATTCCTGAAACATGGGGGAGCGCACCTTGGACCATCATGACTGCGTATGAATATCCGATAGCGGCAACGAGAACCATTGCAATAGAAAGCGCATCTGAACCACCTGCGATGCTTTCGAAACCAACGACTGCAATGAGCCCAACAAATCCAACGACTATGCCCATCAAGCGCTTGTGATGCCAGACAGTTTTATCGCCTCGCATTGATGCAAAAATTGTCGCCCAGATTGGTACCGACGCAATTAGAAGCCCTGCAAGACCAGAGGAAATCTTCTGCTCAGCTGTTCCGATAAGGATCCATGGACCAATCATCTCCAGAAGCGCATAAGGTGCAACATATTTAATGCCGCGAATTGCAGTACCTAGCTGACCCTGGCGCATCGCAAGTGGAATCAAGATTGCTGCACCAATTGCAGTTCTTAAACAGACAACTGCGGCAGGCGAGAAGCCATTTTCAGGATCTACTGCAACTTTAATGAAGAGGTAAGGAATGCCCCAGAGGAAACCTACGAGGATAAAGAGAAACCAGGCACGACGTGACATTACTTAATTACGCTCCTATATAGCGAGATTGTTTGTGCGGCGACTGCATCCCATCCAAATTCACTGATCGCACGTTTGCGTCCAGCTTCGCCATATTGTTGTAAGAGTTGTGGTTGACTCATCAGAGATGAGATTGCTTCAGTGAGATCAGATTCAAATTTCTTATGATCGGATGTGTAATCCACGAGCTCGCCTGTGACTTTATGCGAGACAACTTCTGGAATTCCACCAACGCGTGATGCAAGAACAGCTGTCTGACATCCCATCGCTTCCAAGTTAACGATTCCAAGAGGCTCATAGATAGAAGGACAGAGGAATAAATCTGCCTGCGTAAGGGCTGCAGTCAATTTGTCGTGGGGGAGCATCTCCTTGATCCACCAGACATTTGGCCTTGTCGCCTGAAGTTCTTCAATCAGTGCGGCAACTTCATTGCCGACCGTCTCTTCATCAGGACTGCCTGCAGCAAGCACAAGTCCATATTCGGCTGGTACGTTCTTCCAAGCGCGAAGTAAATGCGCCAAACCTTTCTGGCGAGTAATGCGACCAACAAACATCGCATAGCGCCCTGTAATTCCAAACTCTTTCAGAACTGAGTCATCGTTGTTAGGGGCAAATTTCGTTGTATCAACGCCATTGCGGATAGTGACAATCTTTGCCGGATCTACATCGGGATATGCCGCGATGACATCTGCACGCATTCCATCGCTGACTGCGATGATTGCTGCAGCTGATTCGTATGCAGTCTTTTCAGCCCAAGATGAGATCTTGTAACCGCCACCCAGCTGCTCGGCTTTCCATGGGCGAAGAGGTTCAAGAGAGTGAGCGCTGACAATGTGGGGAGTGCCGTAGAGCAGAGAAGCGGTATGTCCTGCCATATTTGCATACCAAGTATGCGAGTGAATCAGATCGAGGCCGCCAAGATTTGATGCAATCGCCAAATCTGTCGCAATCGCTTGCAGGGCGGGATTACTTGAGGCGAACTCCGCAGGAGTTTCATATCCGAAAGAGCCATCGTTTCGAGCGCCACCAAAGCAGTGAACATCTACCTGAATTCCAGTGACTTTTCGAAGAGCCTCAGTCAATTGAACGACATGAACGCCGGCTCCGCCATAGACCGCAGGTGGCCACTCTTTAGTGACGATTCCAATGCGGGTTGTACTCACCGGGCAAGAGTAACGCGCTCTATCTTGATTGAGACAACTTGGGTAGCCTTCTCATATGGCCAGTTACGAAGCTCCCCTCGGAATCGTTCTTGCCGGCGGTGAAGGCAAGCGACTGATGCCACTGACTGCAGATCGTGCGAAACCAGCAGTTCCATTCGGTGGTTCTTACCGCCTCATTGATTTTGTACTTTCAAATCTTGTAAATGCACAGATGCGAAAAATTGCAGTATTAACTCAATATAAGTCTCACTCACTCGACCGCCACATCACTACAACGTGGCGCATGTCTACTCTTCTCGGAAATTACATCACTCCAGTTCCTGCGCAGCAACGCCTTGGGCCACGTTGGTATACAGGATCTGCCGATGCAATCTTGCAGAACTTCAATTTGATTCAGGATGAGAATCCAAAGCATGTCTTGGTATTCGGTGCAGACCACGTTTATCGCATGGATCCAAGTCAGATGTTTGAACAACACCTCGAGACAGGTGCAGGAATTACTATCGCTGCAATCCGTATGCCACGTTCAGAAGCGCACGAATTCGGAGTCATTGAATTAGCTGAAGATGGAATCACCATTAAGGCATTCCACGAGAAGCCATCTAACCCACCTGCTATGCCAGGTCACCCAGATCTCTCACTCGTATCGATGGGTAACTACATCTTTAAGCGCGACGTCATGGAAGAGTCGCTAATACTCGATTCAGAAGATGTGGAATCTCGCCATGACCTCGGCGGCAATATTATTCCGATGCTTACCAAGGCGGGTCTTGCAAAGGTTTATGACTTCGAAAATAACGTAGTGCCAGGTGCGACGGAGCGCGATAAGGGCTACTGGCGCGATGTGGGTTCAATTGATGCATATTACGACGCACATATGGATTTAGTTTCTATTCACCCAATCTTTAATCTCTATAACCGTGAATGGCCGCTGCTCACTAATCCACCTTCACTGCCGCCTGCAAAATTTAGCTCGACAGGTATCGCACAAGATTCCATCGTGGGTGCAGGTTCAATCATCGCGGGTGGACACGTAAACCACACCGTTACTTCATACGATGTACATGTAGGAAATGGCGCTTTTGTTGATAGTTCAGTCTTAATGCCGGGCGTCAAGATCGGCGATCGCGCAGTTATCCGTAAGGCGATAATCGATAAGAGCGTGACTGTTGAAGCGGGCGCTCAGATTGGCGTTGATTTAGAACGCGATCGCGAACGATTTACCGTTACCGAGAGCGGCATCGTTGTTGTCGGCAAGGGTATGCGCGTTACTCCGTAAGCTCTTTTATTTGCTCCGCAACAAAGGCAATTGCATCCATAGCTGTTGGGGTCACCGCTAAGTTGGTAAAGAAGCCATGAATCATTCCCTGAAATTCACGGTAGCGAACTTCTACCTCGTGTGATTTCAGTAACTCTGCATATTGCTCGCCATCTGAAAGAAGCGGATCGTATTGAGCGGTGAGAATAATTGCTGGTGCTACATCTTTAAATGAATCAGCGCGAGCAGGAATCGCATAGGGATTTTTATCGTGGCCATCACCTTGCAGGTATTGATCCCAGAACCATTGCATCGCCTGTGTTGAAAGACCATAGCCGGTGGAGTTTTTAATGTAAGAAGCGCTCTCAAAATTTCGATCATTGCAGGGATAAATGAGAATTTGATAAGCAATCGTTACCTTCTGATCGCGCGCTTTGAGAGCAACAGCTGAAGCTAAATTTGCACCTGCGCTATCGCCAGCAACTGCCACGTTCTGCCGATTTATCTTGAGTAATTCTGCGTGATCAAGAACCCATTCCAGCGTTGCATAACAATCGTCAAAGGGGATTGGAAATGGGTGTTCAGGGGCTTTCTGATAATTAACGCTGATGATTGTTGCGCCCGTGCGATTTGCGAGAGTCGTTAAGGATGCATCATAAATATCTAGGAAGTTAAGGACCCATCCACCACCATGAAAGTAAACGATGGCTGGTGCGCTTGGATTATTAGTTGGTCTATAGATTCGGATTGGAAGATCTGCAGTCGGACCTGGAATAAACCTATTGTCGATCTCCAGAATCGGCTCTGCGGGTCCTGCAAGCGCTGGTCTTGTCTGAGTATTTCTACGAATAACGTCGAGAGGTGCTTCCCATACCTGAGGCAGTCCAGCCTTCGCACCAGCTTCAAGAAAAGCTCTGATTTCTGGAGCAAGAGTCATAGTGCTATTGAATCAGAGCTCACCGCGAGATAGAAGTTCTAGAACTTCCTGAGCGCGCTCTTGTAATTGAGGAAGATCGCTTAAGCGATTGATTCCAGCGAGTTGTTGTCCCATTCGATGGTTCTTTGCAAAGCGTTCGCGGTTTCTTTGCAAGAAATCCCAGTAGAGAGTTGTAAATGGACAAGCATCATCGCCGACTCGTTTCTTTGGATCGAATTCGCATGCTTTGCAGAAATTTCCCATCTTTGAGATGTATGAACCACCTGATGCATAAGGCTTTGTAGCAAGACGCCCACCATCTGCGTGAAGGCTCATGCCGATGACATTGGGAACCATCACCCAATCTGCTGCGTCGATAAATGCTCGGCGCATCCAATCGAGAAATTCTTGTGGCGATGTTCCCGTAATGAGGGCGAGGTTACTTAAGACCATCAGGCGCGGAATGTGATGGACCCAAGCACGTGCTTCGATATCGCGCACTTGAGTGGAAACACAATTCATCTTCGTTTTGCCGGAATCTTCAAAGAGAGGCAAGAGCGGTCTATTAGCCGCAAGTGCATTCTCATCACGGTAGAGATCTCCGAAGTGCCAGTAGAGACCATTGATGTACTCGCGCCATCCGATTATCTGTCGAATAAATCCTTCAGCACCCGACAGTGGAATTCCACCTTCTGCAAACTTTTTCAAAGCCGCCTCAACGACTTCATTGGCATGCAAGAGTCCAACATTGAGATACGGGCTTAAGAGTGAGTGATTAACCGCCCAGCTCTCATTGGGCATTGCATCTTCGTAGGCTCCAAATTCAGCAAAGGCGTAATTGATGAAGTGGTCTAACTGCTTCAGCGCACCTTCTCGTGTTGTTGCCCATGTGCCATCTGGATCATCACCAAAGGTTTCAAGGCCACGTTCCTTTATCTCCGTGAGAACCGCTAGATCAATTTTGTCTCGTTGATGTTCTAGATATGCAGGCCAGGTGTGTGCACCTTTGGGTGGCGGCAAACGATTATCGGCATCGTAATTCCACTTGCCACCGACTGGTTCGCCACCTTCCATCAAAATATTAAGACGTACTCGTTGTGCGCGATAGAAGTTCTCCATCACCAAACTTTTCTGCACATTAGCCCATTGAGCAAAGAGGGTGCGAGAGGTCAGGAAGAAATCATTCTCAATAAATTTCACTCCGCACTTTTTTAAATCTTCATACTGCTTATGTGATGAGGGTTCGGCAACTTCAATATCTATCCCAGGGTTCTTCTTGCGGAATTCCTCAATACCGGAACGGGTATCTGCGCTCTTAATAAATGTGACGGTAAATCCTTCGCTCTTAAGGTCTGCAATAAAGTGATCGCGTGCAGCCAGAAGGAAGAAGAGTCGTTGGATATGCCACTTGCGAGTCTCCAGCATTCGCGCACTTTCGATAATGAGAATCTGATGGCTTGCGGGGGTCGCGCCTTTGAGAACTCCTCGGTAGCGATTGAGGTGGTCATTGAGGATGAGGGCGGCCTTCATAAATTAAGGCTAGACTGTCCCAGTCAATGATGACCACAGTGCGGCCCATTTACTTGGCCGATATCTCACTTAATTTTGGAGCATGTAATGCGTATTGGAATTCTTACAGGTGGCGGAGATTGTCCTGGGCTTAACGGTGTTATCCGCGGAGTAGTTACAAAGGGAATCAAAGACTACGGATACGAGTTTGTCGGTTTCCGCGATGGCTGGAAGGGTCCACTTGAGGCCCTCACGATGCCTCTCGACCTCGCCACAGTAAAGCCTATTCTTGCTAAGGGCGGAACAATCCTTGGCTCATCACGTACAAACCCTTTTAAGATTGAAAATGGCGTGGAGCGCATCAAGCAGAACCTTGCTGATCAGGGAATCGATGTACTTATTGCAATCGGTGGAGAAGATACTCTCGGCGTTGCTACAAAGCTCGATGCACTTGGCGTAAAGGTAATTGGCGTTCCAAAGACAATCGATAACGACCTTAACAACACAGATTTCACATTCGGCTTCGATACTTCAGTCAATATTGCAATGGAAGCAATCGATCGCCTTCATACAACAGCAGAGTCACACCACCGCCCATTAATCGTTGAGGTTATGGGTCGTCACGCTGGTTGGATTGCACTTCACTCAGGTATTGCAGGGGATGCAGCATGCATCTTGATTCCAGAAGTTAAATTCTCAGTCGACAAGGTCTGCGAGTACGTTAAGTCTCGTTTTGAAACTGGTACAGCGCCAATCATCGTTATTGCAGAGGGTGCAATCCCACAAGATGGCGACATGATCACAAAGGATCAGCCACTTGATGCTTTCGGCCACGTTCAGCTCTCAGGTATCGGCGATTGGCTCGCTGCAGAGATCGAGACTAAGACTGGCTACCAGACACGTTGCACAGTTCTTGGACACATTCAGCGTGGTGGAACACCATCAGCATTTGACCGCGTCCTTAGCTCACGCTTTGGACTAGAGGCAATCACAGCTGTTCACGAAGGTGACTTCGGAAAGATGATGGCACTTCACGGCACAAAGATCGCCCGCGTTCCATTGGCATCAGCAACTGATGTTCTCAAGACTGTTCCAATCGAGCGATACGAGGAGATCACTTCGTTCTTTGGTTAATCTCCCTCCGAGATCAGACCTGAACGCTCTACCCTTATGACTATGACATCTGCTTCCGGCACAGAGAACCTCTTCGACCCTGCCCTCGTTGCTGCACAGCAACCAAATTGGCCAGGCGGAAAAGATGGCGCACCACTTGCTAAAGCAGTTGCAGATCTCAAGGCGTTACCTCCACTCGTCTTTGCCGGCGAGTGCGATGATCTCAAAGCAAAGATTGCAGAGGCTGCGGCCGGTCGCGCATTCTGGTTACAGGGTGGCGACTGCGCCGAAACCTTTGCATCTGCAACAGCAGATTCAATTCGTAATCGCATCAAGACAATATTGCAGATGGCTGCAGTTCTTCAGTACTACTCAAGTCTCCCCGTAATCAAGGTAGGGCGCATGGCTGGCCAATTTGCTAAGCCTCGCTCTAATGATTTAGAGACTCGAGGAGATGTAACTCTTCCTGCATATCGCGGGGATGCTGTTAACGATATTGAGTTCACTGAAAGTGCGCGTACTCCAGACCCACAACGTCTAGTACGTGTCTACAACACATCTGCTGCGACTCTTAACTTAGTTCGCGCATTTACTCGCGGTGGTTTCGCCGATCTTCGCCAAGTTCACGAGTGGAACAAGGGCTTTATCCGCGATTCACAGTTCGGCGAGAAGTACGAGCAGATGGCAACCGAAATCGGTCGCGCATTGGCATTTATGGAATCAGCTGGAGTAGATCCAGAACAATTTAAAGCTGTTGATTTCTATGCAAGCCACGAAGCTTTGATTATCGAGTACGAGAAGGCGCTGACTCGTATCGATTCACGCACTCAGCTTCCTTACGATGTTTCAGGCCACTTCATCTGGATCGGCGAACGTACACGTCAGCTCGATGGAGCACATGTTGATTTCGCCTCAAAGGTTCGTAACCCAATCGGCGTAAAGCTTGGACCAAAGTCCACAGTTGAAGATGCACTTGCTCTGATTGCAAAGCTCAATCCAGATAACGAGCCAGGTCGCATCACATTTATTACACGTATGGGCGCAAAGACAATTCGCGAGGCGCTTCCTGCGCTCGTCGATGGCGTCACGAAGAGCGGAGCAAGTGTTCTCTGGGTCTGCGATCCAATGCACGGAAATACATTTGAATCTAAGAATGGCTATAAGACTCGTAACTTTGAAGATGTTCTCGATGAAGTCCGTGGATTCTTTGAAGTCCATAAGAAGCTCGGAACTCACCCAGGTGGAATCCATATCGAACTCACTGGTGACGATGTAACCGAGTGCCTCGGCGGCGGAGATAAAGTCTCCGAGAAGGATCTCGAGTCACGCTACGAGACAGCCTGCGATCCGCGCCTCAATCATTCGCAATCACTTGAGCTCTCATTTTTGGTTGCTGAAATGTTGCGCGACCGCTAATTTAGCGAGCGTGACCCTGCTTCTCTCCAGCCTGGATACACCAGTCGGAACTCTCAACCTCATCGCTGATGAGCAGCTACTACTTGCTGCAAACCTTTCAAGCCTCAAAGCGCTCCAAGAGAGTTTGGATGCACGTTACGAGTCACGTGAAATCAAAAAGGTAAAGAAGATTCCCGTAATCACAGATCTCATTAGCGATTACTTTGATGGAGATATATCTGCGCTCAATGCAATTAAGGTCAGCCAACCAGGTGCTCCTTTTTCACAGGAAGCCTGGAAGGCGATGAGGAAAGTTCGGCCTGGATCTGTTATCTCTTACGCCGATCTCGCAGACCGAGCGGGAAGTCCAAACGCTGTTCGCGCCGCAGGAAGTGCATGTGCAAAGAACGCAATCGTCATTGTTGTTCCATGCCATCGCATCGTAAAGACTGGGGGAGGGCTCGGCAATTACGCCTATGGGTTAAATAAGAAAGAGTGGCTACTGCGCCACGAGGGCGCGCTTTAGAATTTCAATAGCTTCATCACATTGTGTATCTGTGAAATCTAAATGGGTAACAAGACGCGCATAGTGCGGACCAAGAGCACTAATCCAGAGTCCCGCCTCTTTACAACGGGCAGCTAAATCAGCAGCAGAGATTCCAATCTTCGATAGTTCGAGTCCCACGATATTTGTCTCAACCTTTGCAGGATCGACAAGAGTTGAATCCACGGCATGCAGCGCAACAGCAATCTTCTTTGCACGTGCATGATCTTCGGCCAAACGCTCAATGTTCTTATCAAGTGCGTAATGTCCGGCAGCAGCCAAAATTCCTACCTGTCGCATTCCGGCGCCGTATCGCTTGCGCCAGATACGAGCTTCAGCAACGCGTGCCTTTGTAGAAAGCATTACAGAACCAACAGGAGCACCTAACCCCTTAGAGAGACAGACGCTGATGGTGTCGAAGTGCTTACCGAATTCGGTAAATGAGGTTCCGGATGCAATGTGTGCATTCCAGATTCGAGCACCATCGAGGTGCATTGCGATTCCGCGAGCATGTGCAAGGGTTGCAAGTTTTTCGATCTCTGCGATTGGCTGCACCGTTCCGCCGCCAAAGTTATGTGTGTTCTCCACTGCAATGGCAGCGGTAGAAACTAAGTAAGGTCCTGCATTTTCGTGGGCAATAGCTAGCGCATCATCTGCTACTAGAAGACCATCTTTTGAAGGCCAAGTACGAGTTGTAATTCCACTAAATGTTGCTGCTGCGCCAAGTTCTGCACGGACAATATGTGAACGAGTTTCCACGAGAAGTTCTTCACCAGGCTTTACCAATGTGCGGATAGCTAATTGATTTGCAAGTGAGCCAGTAGGACAGAAGAGACCAGCCTCTTTACCGAAGAGCGCAGCTACGCGTTCCTCAAGAGAATTAACGGTTGGGTCATCGCCATAGACATCATCGCCGACAGGTGCAGATGCAATTGCAGCACGCATGCCTTCACTTGGTTGTGTGACGGTATCTGAGCGAAGATCAATAGCCATGATTATTTGCCCTCCTTGAGGACAATCATAAACATAGCTGCCATCACCAGAACCCCGCCGATAAGAGCGCGTAGTGAGAGGGATTCACCGCCAAAGATCACGGCAAAGAGAGCAGCAAAGACAACTTCCATCGTCAATATGACGGCGACCTTCGTTGCAGTCATATGCGCCTGTGACCAAGTCTGCACAACGAAGGCGACAGCGGTACTAAAGACGGCGGTATAGATAACGACCCACCAAACAGTGGCATCAGGTGGCGCTTCATACCCTTGGGCAAATGAGATGACACCTGTTGCTAGTGCACATGTTGCAAGCTGCACAATCGTCATTGCATAAGCATCGAGGCCGTTACTCCATCGACTTAACGCGATGATGTGCGCAGCAAATGCAATCGCGCAGAGGAACACAAGGAATTCGCCGAGGCCCAGGCTCCATCCTTTAAGAGAGAGGAGAGCAAGTCCTACCGTTGCAATTCCAACACAACCCCATGTAAATCTTGTCACTCGCTCCTTGAGAAGCAGAGATGCAAGTAGTGGAGTTGCGACGATGTACAAGCCGGTAATAAATCCGGTGATGGCAGCACCTGTGAGCGCCAGACCCAAGGTCTGCAGGATGTAACCAGCTGCCAAGAAAAGGCCTGCGATAAATCCTTTGCGAAGTACTTCGCGATTGATTGCCTTGAGAACAGATGGCTTAAGCAAGAACATGACAACAACAGCGAGTGAGAAACGAGAGAAGAGGAAGCTATTGACGCTCTGTCGCTCGATGGCATCTTTCATGACAACAAATGCAAGCCCCCATGATGCTGAGACAAGTAAGAGCGCCCATGGTGCAAGGCGTAAGCGAAGTGCGTGAGCGGAACTCATCCACGCAATTTCTTCAGGAGCGCAATCTCTGCCCCGTGTTCTGGCTCCATTCCAGGAGTTTCAAGGATCAAAGGCGCATTGGCAACAGCTGGATGTTTCATCAACTCTTTAAATGGATCGACTCCGATAAAGCCTTCGCCGATATTTTGATGGCGATCCTTGAGCGCCCCGCAAACATCCATCGAATCGTTGGCGTGAATTAATTGGATGCGCTCTGCGCCAGCGACTTCAACCAGAAGGTCGAGAGTCTCTTTCATGCCGCCCTTTTTAGCGATGTCATGTCCCGCAGCAAAGACGTGGCAGGTGTCGAGACAGATGCCAACCTTTGGGTGGTATTCAAGTGCTTTGAGGTAATGCTCAAGATCTTCTAGCCGCTTAACAAGTGATTGCCCTTGTCCAGCTGTCGGTTCTAGCAAGAGATAAGGTGCATCATCAGTAAGTGCTTCGAGAATCGGCATCATTCCCTTATTGATCTGCTTCCACGCCTTATCGATGAAATCTTCATTTACTGCAGAACCGGTATGCACGACAACGCCAAGTGCGCCAATCTCTTTTCCGCGCTTGAGTGAATATTCTGTTGAAGCCAGAGAGTTCTTATATGTGCCCTCTGTGGGTGAACCTAGATTGATGAGAAAAGGTGTGTGAACATATGTTTCGAGATCCAACGCTGCAGCTTTCTCGCGAAAGAGTGCATCTGCTTCATGATTGGTCTCTGGCATCGCCCAGCCGCGGGGATTGGAGGTAAATACCTGAATCGCTTCCGCGCCTGTGAGTTCGGCATAGGCGATAGAACGCTTAGCCATCCCACCTGAAGTAGGAGTATGGGCGCCGATACGAGGTTTCTTCACCTGCTTAACCTACCGTGATGGTTACAGTGCCGCCACGTTTCACCTTGCTGCCAACCTTAGGAGAGATATTTGTAACCTTCTTAATCGCCTTCTTGCCTATCTTCTTCACAGTTACCTTAAGTCCTAAATCTTTAAGAGTTTGGGCAGCCTTAGCTTCTTCAACTGAGAAGAGATTTGGGATGTATGTATATTGCGATCCCTTAGAGACAATCAGTTCAACTTTAGAACCTTTATCGGCTTCCTTGCCGCCGGCAGGTGTTTGAGAGATAACCTCACCAAAAAGTCTCGTCTCGCTAAAGTCATACTTTTGCTTCACATCAAAGCCTGCTTCAGTGAGTTCATTGAGTGCTTGTTCTGAACTCTTGCCGACATAGGATGCAATGGCAACTTGCTCAATACCTTTAGAGACAATGATGATGAACTTAGAGTTTCTCTTTACGTTCTCACCGGCTGCTGGGTTTGAGCCAATGACATAACCCTTTGGAATTTCAGTGTTGAATTCTTCGAGAATCGGTTCAATTTTGATTGGAAATTTCGAAATCAGGTTCTTTGCTGCCTGCGGTTTAAGTCCAGTTAATTGTGGAATCAGGAAGCGTTCAGGGCCCTTTGAAACAACCAGATTGATATTGCCGCCTTGTTCAACTCGCTTTCCGGCCGCTGGGCTAGATTCAATGATGTAGCCCTCGGGGATTTCTTCGCTAAAGCGCTTCTCTACAACGAGAAAGGTGAGGCCAAGAGGATCCAGAACAGACTTCGCCTCTGATTGGGTGGCACCCACTGTTGAAGGAACAACGACTCGAGAACCTGGGCCAATAAGTGCATACCAACCGAAGACGCCGACAGAGACTGCGAGTCCAAGTGCGATCCAACGATTTCGCCGCACACGCTTGCTCGCTTTCTTTCGCTTGGCGACTTGAGCAGTGCTCTCCTTCTCTTTAGGAACAGGAATCGTTGCTGTCAGCTCTTTAATCTTTTTTCTCAAGTTTTTGGATGCTTTCTTTGGTCGCATTGGGGCAATTGGAATATCAAGTTCAAGACTTAGCTGTTTCTCTTGGGGATTGAGTGATTGCAGCTCTTGATGGAAGATTGCAGCATCACGTGGTCTTTGATCCGGATCAGAACTGGTGGCACGGTAGATCAAATCGTCGAGCGCTTGTGGCACGCCTTCAACAAATTCGCTAATTCGCGGAACTCGATTATTGACATGCATATAGGCAATCTGAATCGGCTCAGCACCCTCGAATGGTTTCTTGCCAGTAAAGATTTCAAAGGCGGTAATGCCTATTGAATAGACATCGCTACGTGAATCTGCAATCCCGCGCTGCACTTGTTCGGGGGAGAGGTAGGAGACGCTTCCCAAGATGACGCTAGATTCAGCGGTCATTGTTGATCCAAGTAAAGGGCCTTTAGCTAGCCCGAAGTCTGCAATCTTTACGCGACCTTCTTTAGAGATCAAAATATTCTCAGGTTTGATATCACGGTGAACAATTCCAAGCTTATGTGCAGCGCCAAGGGCACTTAAGACTGGCAGAAGGAATTTCACGCCATCACTGATTGATAGCTTTCCTTGTTCGTTGAGATAGTCGCGAAGAGTGTGGCCTTCAATCATTTCCATCACAAGGAAGATTGCAGGAGTTCCGCTCTGATTCCAACCTTGATCCTGTACTGCAACGATATTGGGATGCGATAGCGCCGCTGCCGCTTTTGCTTCGCGGATAAATCTCTCTACAAATTGTTCATCTTGCGCAAGGTGGGCGTGCATGATTTTGACGGCAACTTTGCGATCGAGGCGAGTATCAATGGCCTCATAAATGCTCGCCATTCCACCGGTGGCCATCTGGCGGATGAGCTGATAACGCCCATCTATAAGCTCGCCGGTCAGGTCAGACATGGAGCGAATTCTATGTAGTCAGTATGAAATCGGCTGCGTTCTGAGTCCCTTCACGGGCAAAGTGTTGCTCCTGTTGCGCAAGCCACTTCTGCATCTGCTCTTTTATTGAATCTCCATCGCGTGAAATAACTCGTTCTAATCCCAACGAGTGATCGATATCAATCCAGAGTAGAGCTGCTAATTCGTCACGTGTAGCAATCTGGCCACTACCGACTCCTTCAAGAATAATGAGATCTGCTTCAGGAATCTCCTGTGCTTCGTTAAATTGAGATTTGGCCCAGTCGTATTTCGAGAACTTCACTTTTTTGCCAGTCTTGTGTGACGAAACGATATGAGTGAGAGTCTCTGAAAGCTGGGGACCCAGTGCGTTCTGCCAGCCGTCATAGAGATCATCCATATGAATAATCTCCAACTTTAAATCCTGCGCGAGAGCAAGGGCTAGGTTTGTTGCCAGAGTTGTTTTTCCAGCCCCAGCAGGTCCATCAATTGCGATGACTGATTTCGAGGAGCCTTTACAGAGATCTAATAGCGCTGCGGTGAGCTGCATACCATTTACTCCAACCGAGAGCTGCAAGAACTGTAAACACGAGGTAAAGCAACGTTGTGAAGAGAAGTCCTTGAGATGCGTAGAGCGCAACGTAGCCAGCATCGACAACGAGCCAAAGCACCCAGCTCTCATACTTCTCGTAGACCATCAACATCTGAGCTGCGAAACTTCCAAAGAAGAGAATTGCATCAACGTAGGTAGATGCTGCGCCCAACGACTTTAGTACTGGAGCAAGTGCAAGAGTTGCAAGGAAAATTGCAACAACAATCACGACACGTTTTTTGTTCGTAAGAGGTCCAGGCTTTGCGCCAGTTGGTTCCCATCCGAACCAGCCGAGAATTGCGGCGACGATAAAGACTATTTGAAGAGCGGCACTTGCAAAGAGGTCGTATTGCAAGAAGAAGACTCCATACAACGCGCTGCTGAGCGCCCACCATGGCCACGTAATTCGCTTACCCGTGATTCCAAGCGTGACTCCGATTAAGGAAACAATCGATGCAACAAACTCTAGATAGGAAACTTCATAACCCCATGCGATGAAAAAAGTGGAGAACATATCTGTACCTCAATTTCTAGATCCGCATTACCGGACCAGTCAGACGGTCGACTTCAATGAAGTCCTCTCAGCCACCTTGGCTCCCGTTGCTACTACTTTAGCGAATACGCGCAGCTATTGCCTGCAGATAGGCCAAACCTGCTACTCGTGCCCGACGGCCCGTTGATGTCTTTGCTCGCTTATTAAATACGTCATAACCAATCGCTTCGACTTCATCCACGATTCCACAGTAGAGCTCGCTTGCAGCTCGAATACATGGGCGAGAGGTCTTATCAAGGTAAGCGATACCGACATCTGCCTCTTCTTGAAGTGAACGAACGCGAGCAATCTGGAACTTCAGCGCCTCAACAATTTCAGGAGTCAACACTCTTCGTTCAAGCATCGCACGATCGACACCAAAGCGAGCAAGTTCATCGAGCGGAAGATAAACGCGCCCACGGTCTAAATCTTCGCTGACATCACGAATAAAGTTTGCCAACTGAAATGCAATTCCGAGTTTCTTCGCCGCATCAAAAGCTCGTTGATCTGAATAGCCCAATACAGGAACCATCTCAAGGCCAATGACCGCAGCCGATCCATAGACATATTCGAGCAGAGCGTCATAGCTCTGATACTCGGTGATTGTTAAATCCATCTCCATGGAATGTAAGAAATCTACAAAGTGCTGATGGGGGATATCAAATTTGCGAGCAGTATCGACAAGTGCGCGACCGATATGGTCAGTGCTTGTTCCTTTCTTGAGATCTTCTAGAACTCCAGTTGACCAGGAACGAAGCGCATCTGCCTTCTCTTGTGGCGATAGCGTTGATGCAAGATCGTCGACAATCTCATCGGCATAACGTGCAAAGCCATAGAGAGCATGGACATAAGGTCGCTTACTCTTTGGAAGCAGAAGAGTCGCAAGATAGTACGTCTTGCCATGCAGAGAGTTAAGTCTCTTGCACTCTTGATATGACTCTTGTAACGCTTGATCCATTTACTTAACCGGACCCACAATGCGCTCTGCGGCTAGTCGACCTGAAATCAGAACCATAGGAACTCCAACACCAGGTTGTGTTCCGGATCCTGCAAAGACAACATTTTCAAAACCTGCCGCCATATTGCGTGGTCTAAATGGACCTGTCTGGAAGAAGGTATGGGCGCTTGCAAATGGTGCACCGCGCTCCATACCTTGTGCCTGCCAATCAAGTGGAGTTGTCATCACTTCAGTTTCGATTGCATCGCCGAATCCTGTGTAGCCGCGATCTTCTAGAGTCTTAATCATTTGATCGCGGTAAGGACCAGCTTGCTTCTTCCAATCGATATCGGCATCGAGGTTGGGAGTTGGATACAGTACGTAGTAAGACTGCTTTCCAGCAGGCGCCAACGATGGATCGTCATGAGTTGGCACGGTTACCAAAACTGAAGGATCTGACATCAACTTCTTCTTATTGATGAGCTCATCAAATACACCATCCCACGATTCACCGAAATGAATATTGTGGTGAGCGATATGGTCATACTTCTTAGATGAACCAATCAGAAGAGTTGCACATGATGGTGAGTAATTAAGGCGCTTGATATTAAGCGGAGTCTTGCCTAGCAAATCACGCCATACAACCGGCAGATCTGGATTCATGACAACAACGTCACATTCGATACGTTCGCCAGTATCGGTAAGAACTGCCTTAACGCGACCGTTCTGCTTATCTAATCCTGTAACAGTTGTGTTGTATTTGAATTCAACGCCATGCTTAGTTGCAGCTGCAGCAAGTGCACGAGGAACCGCATGCATTCCACCCTTAGGGAAGAAGACGCCGTTAACTGAATCCATATACGCGATGACTGCATAGATTGCTAGCGCTTGCTGAGGGCTAACTCCTGCATACATCGCCTGGAATGAGTAAACCTTCTGCAAGCGAGGATCCTTGAGGTACTGATTGACCTTAGGTTGCAGATGTCTAAATCCACCAATTGCAATCAACTTTGCAAGGTTTGGCGTCAAGAGATTAAATGGAGAATCAATGTTCTTATCGATGAAGTCATTCATTTCGTACTTGTAGAGCTTGGTTACGAAATCTACATATCTTCTATAGCCAAGTGCTTCTTCTGCAGATACCTTGGTGCGAATCTCTTCTTCCATCTGTGCAGTATTTGCATGGACATCAATCTGAGAACCGTCAGCATAGAAAGCGCGATACAGAGGGGAGAGCGGCATGAGCTCGAGCCAATCTTTCAGATCTTCTCCGACGCAGCTAAATGCATCTTGAATAAGCGATGGCATCGTCAATACCGTTGGACCAGTATCGAATGAGTATCCACCTTTATTCAGTAAACCGTTACGACCACCTGGAACTGCTTCGCGTTCAATGACAGTTACTTTGCGCCCAGCACCTGCAAGACGCAGTGCAGCACTGAGCCCACCAAGTCCGGCACCTACTACTACGACGTGATCGGTTGGTCCTTTAACGCGTTTTGTCATCAATGGCTCCTACGGATTGCAGTCTCGGCGAGTGCCAAGAGAAATGGGCGTGCTTGTGGGTTGATTGCAGCAGAGTTGGCTGCATCGGATGATTCTTGTGCCAGGCGATCAATGAGTTTCTCAACTTCATCAACTGCGCCTGTTTCGATAATCAATGAACGTAGAGATTCAATCTTCTCGGGGGTTAAATCAGCTTTGCCGAGGTTGGCAACGAGTTCTGCGCGAGCGGTATCAGAGGCAGCTTCCATCGTCATAGCCATCAAGACAGTTCGCTTACCTTCGCGTAAATCATCGCCTGCCGGTTTTCCGGTAACGCTTGGATCGCCGAAGATGCCCAATAAGTCATCACGCAGTTGGAAAGCTTCGCCGAGTGGAAGGCCGTAGGCTGAGAGTAAGTTGAGAAGTTCTGAATGCTCAGATGCATCGGGGCGTGCCATGACTGCACCTAAATGAAGTGGTCGCTCGATTGTGTACTTACCTGATTTGTAGCGAGCAATGCGGAGAGATCGTTCAACGCTGTACTCAACTTCGCCAGCTTCCCGGACGTCGAGGTACTGGCCTGCCATTAACTCGATACGCATCTCATCATGGATGCGAAGTACTGATTTCAGATTTGGATCGGCAATCCCAGAGTTATGGAGCATGTGATCAGACCAGACAAGCGCTAAATCTCCGAGCAGCACTGCGGCAGCTTCTCCGAATTGCGTTGCAAGGCCCGCCATTGAATTCTGGCGATGTAAATTTTCAAAGTGGCGATGAATTGCAGGTTTTCCACGACGAGTATCTGATCCATCCATCAAATCGTCATGGATTAGCGCACATGCTTGAAGAAGTTCCAGGCTGGCCATTGCTCGGATTTCATTGCGTTCCGGAATGCGACCTGCGCTTAAGAAGCCAGCGTAAGCAAAGAGAGGACGAAGGCGCTTTCCACCTTCAAGGAGATAATCTTCAAGGGCATCACAGACAGGAATTAACTCGGATGCGATGCTGGTGAGATAGTCACGTTGCTCTGCAAGATATTGGGTGAGTTCATCTTTAACTGCATCGCGAACGGCAGATGCGCTCTCCATGACCTCTTTATCCACGGCGCAACGGTACCCTGAGGCCGTGGAGATACGCAGCGCGAAGTCTGGCGAGAATACGAAAGTGACGTACTCCTTCGAATTTTTCCCGCCCAAAGACCCAGAAGGTGAAGAGCGTCTCTGGGTTGCGATGACGCAATTGGAATCAATCGCCCCAGATTTCATCTCGGTGACCTATGGCGCCGGTGGATCTACTCGCGATCGCACAATTCGTATTACCTCTGAGATCACTGCGCGAACACATATTCCAACCGTTGCGCATCTGACTTGTGTAGGTTCAACGCGCGATGAATTAATCGAAATTTTGGGCAAGTATCGCGATGCTGGAATCAAGAGCATCTTGGCACTTCGTGGAGATCCAACAGGAGGACCGCGTGCACCCTGGAGCCCAACTGAAGGTGGTTTCAATCATGCAGATGAACTCGTAACTCTCGCAGCAGAGTTTGGTGGATTCACGATTGGTGTTGCAGCTTTCCCAGACGGACACCCTGCATCAAATGGTGATTTTGATAAAGATGTAGATGTTCTGATTGAGAAAGAGCGACGCGGAGCAACATTTGCTACAACTCAATTCTTCTTTGAAGTTGATAAGTGGAAGAAGCTCGTTGATAAGTTGAGCGCAAAGGGTTCAGCGCTACCAATAATTCCTGGCATTCTGCCAGTTACAAATGTGAAGCAACTCAATCGCATGGCAGAACTCAGCGGAACTCCGATTCCAGCAGATATCTCGGATAGCTTCTCCAAGGTTGAAGATAATCCGGATGATGTTCGTAAACTCGGTGTTGAGATTGCAACGCAGCTCTGCCAAGAGTTACTTGATGCAGGCGCACCCGGACTTCACTTCTACACAATGAATACATCATCTGCCACTCGCGAGATTTACTCTCAGATCAAGGATGTGCGATGAAGGTTTTAACTCAAGCCGAATTTGAGGCGCGCTGGAGTGCGATTCATGGTGGGGCTGAGATTAAGGGTGCAGTTGCCTGGTGGCTCTCGATTTCTTATCAAGCAGCGCGAATCTGTAGCGCGCTACGTATCTCTCCAAATTTTCTTACTCTCTTAGGTTTGCTCACCGCAGTTGCGATGGCTTTCTCAGATTATGCAGAGATTGCGCTGCTACTTCTCGTAACCTCACTGATTTTCGATGGCATTGATGGCAGTGTTGCAATTGTTCAGCAGCGCGAGAGTAATTGGGGCTCGCTCCTTGATTCGCTTGCCGATCGAATCTCTGAAGCGTTCTGGCTCTATATGGGTTGGAAGATTGGCATTCCTGCCTGGATTGCAATTTCAATGTGGACTATCGCATCAACACAGGAATATGCCCGTGCACGTCTGGCATCTCTTGGTCACCACGAAATTGGAGTTGTTACTCCAACAGAACGTCCAGTGCGTGCAAGTTTTATGGCGATCGCACTACTCATTTATATTGTTGGATTGCCAGGGCTAGAAGTTATTTCTTATCTATTTCTAGGAGCGCTTATCTATAGCTTCCTACGGGTTATGCGCGTTACTTTTCTAATATTGCGTTAGCAACAATTTCAGCGCTCAATCCCACAAGTGGCAATCCGCCGCCAGGGTGCGCAGAACCACCGACTAGATAGAGACCCTTAATAGGTGAGCGATTCTTTGCGCGAGCAAATGCCGAACGAGCACCATTACTGGATGATCCATAAATCGACCCACCTGGTGCGCTAACTGACTCTTGAAGATCTAGGGGAGTGCGAATCTCAAGTACTTCAACGCGTTCACGGATTGGAATTCCTGCTGCTTCAATCTGGGAAATGATCTCTTGCGCATAGCGATAGTTGAAATCTTTATCGCTCCAGTCATATCCATCACCAGCAGTGCTATGGCGCGGAGCATTGACCAGAACAAACCACGCTTCATGGTTTGCATCTTTCACCATCAGAGGATCACGTGGTGCGCAGATATAAATCGTTGGCTTCTCAACTGGACTCTTGCTGCTGAAGATTGCCTCAAACTCATGATCGTAATTTTCAGGAAAGAGAATCGTGTGATGAGCGATTGGTTCAGCGTTACTTGGCTTAAGCCCGAGCAATAGCGAGAAGCCAGCTAGTGATGGCTCAGATTTCGCTAGCTGTTTACGTACCTTTACAACAGTATTAGTTGGTGCAAGTAACTTGTTATAGACAAGACCGGCATCAGCATTTGCAACAACTCGATCAAAGTTCTCGTAATGACCTGCAACATGAACGCCTGTGACCTTGCCGCTCTTAGTTGTTATCTCATCGACACGAGTGTTGAGGCGAATTTCTACACCTAATTTGATGCAGCGTTCAGTGATCTTCTCGGCAAGAGTTCCGATGCCACCCTTGATATGCCACGCACCAAAAGCTTCTTCTACAAAGGCGATTGTTGAAAGAACTGCAGGAGCAGAGCGAGGATCAGATCCGCTATAGGTTGCATAGCGATCCATAATCTTTGCAAGGTATGGGTCCTTAATTCCAATTGCGCGAAGTGATTTCCATGGAGCAATAGTCTTAAGGTCACGAATCAAACGAGGACGCTTCAAGAGCGACGCTGGTGATTTCAGTTCAGATTCAATAAATGGCTCACGCGAGACATCCCACATCGCCTCAGCCTGAATCATGACGCGATCCCATTCGTCAGATGCCTCTTTGCCGAAGGATTCTTCAATTGCGGCAAGAGTTTTTTTACGTGAGAGATTGGAGAACTTAACGTTCTTTCCATCATGGAATCGATAGTCGAAAGATGGATTGACCTCTTCTATCTCCAGTACGCGACCCATGACATCGCCTGTGCGCTGGAAGAAGTCACGGTAAACGGCAGGAAGAGTTAAGAGGGACGGTCCAGTATCAAATGCATAGCGGCCAATCCACTCTGTTCTGCACTTACCGCCCGTGCGATCAGAGCTTTCAAAGATTGTGACTTTATGTCCCGCTTTAGCAAGTCGCGCTGCTGTACAGAGTCCACCGATACCAGCACCGACAACGGCAATGTTCTCTGGGTTCTTTACCTTGCCCACATGACCGGTCATACAGTTCGACCTTTCCATTGGACAGTTCCGCGCTTACGCCAAGAATATGCGATGAGATAGATAAGCAGCGCACTGGAGATTGGATGCAGCAGCGCAAAGAGCGGATTGGATTTAGCTCGTAGAGCGCTCAATGCGCGAGTAAATGCAATCAAAAGAAATGTAATTGTTGCGATCAATGAACCGCGAAGAGCAAATATAAAGGGAAGGATTCCAGTCATCGCAATAAAAGTAGAGGCAACAACTGCTCCAACCTTTCCACCGAATGCCTTATGCAGAGATTTTCCATATCCCTCTCGAATCTCTGAGAAGTTCTGATACATGCGAGTGTGTGCAATCTCGGCGCCTTCGGTGACGACCCCGCGGAATCCGCTCTTAATAAGCGATCGAGCAATTTCAATATCATCCAAGATTTGGTTCTGAACTGTTTGGAATCCACCCACTGCATCAAGCGCGCTCTTTCGCACGATAAAGAATTGCCCATTAGCGACGGCAGTTGAAGGTTGTGGCTTCTTCTCTGCGAGGCGCAAAATAATTGTGCTCATCCAAGACCAGTGCAGAAGAGGTTGGATCAACTTCTCGGCCAGCGTTCTCGCTTCTTGGCGTGGATATGGAGATATGAAATCAAGGTTGAGCTCTGAAATCTGATTAATTGCACGGCACAGTGCATCAGGGCTTAGGCGCACATCAGCGTCGAGTGTCACTAGAAATTCTGCACCAGCTGCTTCGTAGCCGCTTTGCAGTGCTGAGACCTTTCCAAGCCATCCAGCGCGAGGACCATCCGTATTCAGGACAGTGAAACGTGAATCATTTGCAATCGCGGAAGTCAGTAATTCAGATGTCTTATCTGTTGATTGGTCATTGATCACGATGAATTTTAGATTTGCTACACCGCTCTGGCTTTTGAGAGCTGCAATGCAATCAGTGATGTTCTCTTCTTCATCTCGAACTGGCAGTAAAAGCGTTACTGAAGCTTGAACTGGCGCAGAGTTCTTCGGGATTCGAATGGTGTAGTAATTAAAGAGCGAAATCAGAAGGAGAAAATAAGCAATTACGAAGAGAGTTAACTCCATCTTTATGAATCTTTATTGCCGAGCCAGCTAGAGAAGAAGTAAGGAGTAAGTAACGCGCCGAGAATAAATCCACCAAATACTGCAAGACCTGGGCGGTCAAAGAAGAAGAGATTGCCGATAATGCCTGAGAAAAGTGTCCACGCTAAAAGTGCATCAACTGCTGCAAGGGAAGCGCTCTCTTTGCGACGTTCGCGGGGGAGAGCAAGGTGCAAGAGCGCAACGATCGTGATTCCTGCAAGTAACCAACCAAAGAGATTTGAAAGTGGAATATCTGGAGTAAATGGAACGTGTGCGCCATTTACTTCCCAGGTCCAACGACCTGCTCCAACCATCAGTGGGTCAAGGAAGAGATCCCACGCCGCCATGATTGCGCCGCCGTAGAGCCAGACCCAACTATTGGATACACGACGTGCAGCAGTCAGCGCTGGATGAATCATCATCACCCAAGCAAATGGAACAACTAGTGGAACTCCAAAGAGATCAGGACCCAATGTTGGCGAATATTCATAGACGCCAAATGGCCAACCTGTATGAAGTCCTAGCGCTTCGATTCCCAGCCCAAAGAGGAATGCGAGAGGAAAGTATCGAGATGAGTATTTGAAACCATATGAGAGATGTCCATGCAAAACCATGGCGAAGGCGCCGGCATAAATTGTTGCGATGGTGACGATACGAAGCGCTTCGCCATCAATCAGTGGATATGAAATCTGGAGAAGAATTACGAGTAGCACCGAGGCATAGAGAAAATTTCTTGCTTTGGGCGTGATTCCACCACGGCGCTTACGGCGCGGGCTGTAATGGCGAATCGACATGGTCTAAGTCTGCCCTAAGGACGGGTATTCGCAGAAATCTCACCGCGAAGTTCTAGTACTTCAAAGCGTGAAAATAACTCTTCGCTATACCAGCCAATTTTCTGGGTCTGCTTGATTGCAACTTTATGGGCATCACCTTTATAGGCAAAGTCCCGAAGCGCTGCGGCAGAATCCCAGAGTGAGAAAGTTCCTTGTAGACCGATTGGCGCTTCACCGATTCCAATCGCAGTAATCAATCCAGGAGATTGATGTAAGTCGAGAACAACAGGTGGCGTTGATTTCCAGAAGATCAGATTCTTATTCCACTTGATGCGCGCTCTGGTGATTGCGGCAATCTTTGAATTCGGATCGCTCTGCTCTGCAATGAAATCAAAAGGGTTCTGCTTCGCCCACAAGCCATGAGAAGAAAGCGGTGCTAACACCGCACGGAATTCACTGGTCGAACGTTTGCGCCATCGAGTAACAATCGCAGAGCGATCGAACTCTTCAAGGCGCGCCCTATTGATAACCACGACCATTCCCCAACGGGTCAGGTCGGCATCGCTCGGTGTAAATGTCCGACCTGTGCCGGTACCCAAGAGCTTCGAAAATGAAATCCCGGTGAACTTTCGGCTACGAACCCTGTCGATAGCCATGCTCCAGAATGCGAAGGCAATACTCTTGCGACTAATTGAGAAGAAGTAAGCGACAGTGACTTTCTCATCGTTGGTCACGTTGCTCATAGGCAAAGGATACCCAGCATCATGTTGCGTAGACAGTTAGCGAGCGAGTTTCTAGGAACTGCCACCCTCATTGCCACTGTCGTGGGATCAGGTGCGATGGCAACGGCGCTCAGTAGCGATATCGGAATCCAATTGCTCATCAACACGATTGCAACGGTCTTCGTTCTCTACATCATTATTACCTTGCTTGGGCCAATTAGCGGCGCCCACTTCAACCCAATCGTCACCGGCGTCGAGCTCTTTACAAAGAAGATAAAGCCAAAGGTATTTGCCTTATATGTTGTAGCCCAACTAGCAGGTGCAGCTGTTGGAGCCATCGTTGCAAATCTGATGTTTGATTACTCTGCAATTTATATCTCGCAGAAGGAGCGCACAGGAACCAATCTTCTTCTTGGTGAAGTAGTCGCTACTGCCGGATTAATTTTGATTATTCATTTAGCTCTCAAGCAGAAGGAAGATAAGAAGATTGCTCGCTTGGTGGCGGCTTGGATTGGTGCGGCGTACTTCTTCACCTCTTCAACGTCATTTGCTAACCCTGCTGCAGTATTTGGTCGCATGTTTTCAGATACATTTTCGGGAATAGCTCCAAGCTCAGCCCCACTATTCGTTCTCGCCGAAATTGTCGGCGGATTACTTGGATACTTCGGATTTAAAGCGCTCACCACTAAAGCTAAGACAGGAAAATAAATGAGTAAGCCAACAGTTCTCTTTGTCTGTGTTCACAACGCTGGCCGCTCCCAGATGGCGGCAGGATTTATGCGCGAACTCGGTGCTGGTCGCGTTGAAGTTCTCTCTGCGGGATCTGCGCCCAAAGATTCAATTAACCCAATCGCCGTTGAAGCGATGGCTGAGGTTGGTATCGATATCGCCAATAACACTCCAAAAGTTTTAACAACTGAGGCAGTGCAAGAATCCGATGCCGTTATCACCATGGGCTGCGGTGATGTCTGCCCGTTCTACCCTGGTAAGCGATACGAAGATTGGGTTCTTGATGATCCTGCAGGACAAGGCATTGAATCAGTGCGCGTTATCCGCGATGAAATTAAGCAGCGCGTTGAGAAGTTGTTAGCTGAACTCCTGCATTAATCGCCAACGACCATTGGTGTTGCACCAGTGCACGCAATGAGTTCATCGAAGGATGTCGGATAGACAGCGTGAGGATGTCCTGATGCTGCCCATACAACGGGATAGTCGTTGAGCGCTTGATCTATAAGTGTTACTTCAGGCTGCGATGTCCAGCCGATGGGGGAGACCCCGCCAACTGAATAACCAGAAACTTCTTTTACATAATTGGCATCTGCACGGCCAAGTTCTGTAATTCCTAAATTCTTTGCAACGAGATCTGTATCTACGCGATGGCGACCACTTGTGATGATCAGTAATGGATTGCCGGATGGAAGTTTGAAGATGAGAGATGATGCAATTTGGCCGACTTCGATTCCAAGGCCATTGGCCGCATCTATAGCGGTTCGCGCTGTTTCGGCGAGGATATTTACTTCACCCTTAACACCGAGCTTTATTGCCGCTTCCTGAAATCTCTTAACTGCAGCCTTCTCGAGAATTCCATCCATATGAGAACTTTATGAGATATCGTCACCAAATGTCTTCGGCTTCACTGAGTCTTTACCAACGTGGAATTCGTGCGCGTAACTCCCTGTGGGCCGCCTTCTTTCTGCTGGGCTTTGCCGGTCTTGCCTGGGTTCCTCGAATTCCAGAGATTAAAGATTCACTGGGTTTAAGTGATGGGCAGTTCGGCCTTGTCTTGCTTGGCAGCACGCTTGGTGCGATTCCTGGAGCTCAGATATCTGGTCGAGTCGTTCATATGCATTCGTCAAAGTTAGTTATTCAGATTTCAGGAGTTCTACTGCCGGTCGGTGTTGCGATTATGGGTGCGGCAAATAGCGTAACTGTTCTATTAATCGGAATGTTCATTACTGGATTCAATGTTGCATTTATGGATATTGCAATTAATGCACAAGCTGTTGAAATTGAAAAACACACTAATGGTCGTTGGATGTCGACCTTTCATGGACTTTGGTCGGTGGGAGCATTTGCTGCAACGTTAATTGGTGGGCTGATTGCAAACCTTGTCTCACCTCGGACAAATCTCTGGTTAATTGCAGGAATCACCTTTGTTGCATATCTCATTTCAAATCAATTCTTATTGTCGGCAGATATCGACGGACATCTTGGCCAACCCGATGAAGTCACAGAATCAAAGATTCCACTCTTCGGTAAAGAGTCGATGGTCTTATGGGCTCTTGGTATCGGATTGATGGCGGCGCTCATTCCTGAAGGCGGTTCCTATGAGTGGAGTGGAATTCTTCTGCAGGACCATATGGGACTCGGTAAGGGATTGAATGCTGCAGCTGCAACTACATTTTCATTGGCAATGATTGTGAGTCGCTTGCTTGGAGATAAGTCATTCGAGAGATGGGGCCATGTCAACACCGTTAAGTACGGTGGATATATCGGCGGATCTATTTGGGGCGCATGTCTTGCAATCGGAATTCCACTTTCGGATTCTCACCAAATCTGGGGACTTGTCATTGTCTGTATCGGTTTTGCAGCAGCGGGAATTGGAATTGGCCCATTCTTCCCAGCATTTAATTTAGCGGCAGCATCTATTCCGGGAGTAGCACCATCTGTGGGTCTTGCACGAATTGGATTGATTGCAATCGCTGCCTATTTTGCAGGGCCAACCTTGATGGGTGGAATCGCGGAAGCGACATCACTTCCTGTTGCATTTGCATTCCCTGTATTGCTCTTCTTCGTGGCAGGCCACCAATCAAAGTACATCAAGGTGCGCGAGCTTAAGTAGTAACTAAAGCCAGGTCTGCAGCACTGTAAATGCTGAAATCGCAAAGAGTAGATAAGCAAAGGCTTTTCGTAGCTTCTCTGGATTTGTGTAGTGCGAGAAGTGTGAAGCGATTTGGGCGGTAACGATTGCAGATCCGCCGATAAAGATTGGGATATGCCACTGCACATCGTCCCACTGAGAGTTATGGCCGATAAAGGCAGTCAATGAGTTAATTGAAATAATCAGTAGCGCTGTACCTGCTGCAATATTTTGAGGTGTGCCAAAGAAGAGAACCAGAACAGGAATAGCAAGGAAGCCGCCACCGATTCCAAAGAGTCCGGTGATTGAGCCGATAACAAGTGACATCACAATCAGAACAGATAGAGGCATCCGCTTATGAGTAGTAAGTGTCGGTGGCCGCAGCATCGATAGCCCGGCAAGGACGAGAATTACTGCAAAGCCAGTTGTAATGAAGGCATCTGGCAGCTTTTCAACAATCGATGAGAAGCCAAGGTTTGTTACTAATCCGATAGCCCAGATGACAAAGGCATCGCGATAGAGAATCTGTTTCTTTCGAGCTTTCGGAATCAAGCCAGATGTCGCTGCGAGGAAGACGATGGCAAGTGCTGCAGTTGTAGCAAGGTTTGGATCAAAGCCAAAGCCGTAGATAAGAATCGGCACAGAGAGCATCGCTCCACCTGCACCGACAAAGCCAAGAACCGCGCCGATTGCGCAACCTGCAATCAGGGCTCCGAGGATTTCCATGGCTTTATCTTCTCAGGTGGAAATGGAAAAGCCCCCCGATTTCTCGAGGGGCTTTCCGCACAGATTCTTTAGAGATTAAAGAATGCAAGAGTTCCGACGCTTGGGCCGAAATCTGTAAGCGCACCTGTTGCAACGAGTGCAAAGAGGATAAGTGCTGCGCCTGCAAGTGAGAGATCCTTGTTAAATGCGATCTGCTCGTTCTGCTTTGCAGTTGCATCTGTCTCTTTCCAGAAGTTGTGGAAGATGATTGCTGCAAGGATGAGTGTTACAGCGAGCATAAGCGCGCCAAGGTCAACCCAGAATCCAGCTGCGATGTATACGCCGCCTAGTAGGAAGAAGAGGCCTGAGATAAGTACACCGAACTTCGCTGCTGGAAGCTTCTTGTACTTTGCATAGCCTGTCATTGCCTCAAGCTTTGCGAAGTGAGCCAGACCTGATGTGATGAATAGAAGGGCGAACAAGATGCGCCCGATTACTAGTACTACGTCCAATTGTTTCTCCTAAGGTTAAAGCGGATTCTTACTCCCTTAGGGTAGTTGAAATTTCAACTATTTTTACCCTTCGACACGCTCAAGGGCCCTTTCGATCTAGCCTGCCTGAGCTCCCTTTGAGCGTGAATCCAAGGGGACTTGCCCTTGTCAGAGGTCTCGGTTACTTTTCGAACATCTGTTCGAATTATGCACAAGCACCAGGGGAAGTAGTAAAAAATGGCAGCAGAAGTAGTAAGGCCTCACGAGGTCGTATCCGATGGCGGCTTAACGCCTATCGAGTTCACATTTAAGGGCAGGCGCTTTCGTATCCACTCAGTTCTATCTAGATGGTGCGAGGCAGGTGGATGGTGGAACCGCATCAGCGATGGAATCTTCCGCCCTGATGATCAAGCACGCGCCTTATGGAAAGTTGAGGCAGCTCCTATTGGGGCGCTGACAACATTTGAACTCGAGCGCGACGAAACAACAGGGCAGTGGATCATTAGGTCGCTGTGAGCTTTATCCATCTACGCACAGCGAGTGCATATTCACTTAAATACGGAACAACGCAACCACGCGATCTTGTGGCACGTGCATCTGAATTTGAGATGCCGGCGCTCGCGCTCACAGATCGCGATGGGTTAGCCGGCGCTATCCGTTTTACCAAGGCATGTGTATCTCATGGCGTTGCACCGATTCTCGGAGTCAACTTACCCATTCAGCTGGGCGACACATCGGGCACTCTGCCGCGCCTAACGCTCTTGGCTCATAGCGATGGGGGATGGCGCAGTCTTGTTCGTTTGATGACAGGGCTACATATGAATATAGATAACCGCAAACCAATATTGACTCTCGAGCTCCTTGAAAAATTCAGCAGCTATACATCGAACCTTCATCTACTTCATGGCCCCGAATCACCTGTATCGCAAGCGATTGCGGCGCACCGCTTTGATGCAGCACTTGAAATCTTTAACCGTACTCGCGACTTATTTGCAGACCATGCCATCGAATGCGTCTCTCACCTTGTTGCAGGCAGTGGACCGCGCTCTACTGCACATGCTGCGCGCTCGCTGATCTTTGCTCGCGATAACGATATTGATGCAGTCATTACCAATGCAGTACGTATGCGCGATCGCGCCGATGGACCAGTTGCCGATGTTCTCGATAGCGCTCGCCAGTTGGTGCCGCTTCATCCACGTAACGTCGAACGTCGTAACGCCGAGGCCTATCTCAAAGATGGTCAAGAGATGTCGCTACTTGCTGCAGAGATTGCACAAGCTGCCGGCGAACGCACAGCTCGTGCACTGCTCAAGACAACCAGACAATGGGCAGAACGCGCAGTCTTATCACCGCAACGCGATATTGGTTTAGGTGCAATTCATTTACCTGAAGCACATGTTGTTGGCGCAGATTCTCCTGCCGGCATGCGCACCTTGCTCCGTGCACGTTCTGAAGCAGGCATCAACTGGCGCTATAACGATGGCGCAACAATCGCCAAGGCCCGCGCACGTCTTGATGATGAACTCGCAACTGTTGCAACTTTGGGATACGAGTCTTACTTCCTTACCGTTGCAGATATCACCGATATGGCGCGAGCTGCCGATATTCGCGTAGCAGCACGTGGCAGTGGTGCAGGATCGCTGATCTGTCACTTACTCGGAATCTCAGGCGTTGATCCGATGCAGCACGGTTTATTGATGGAACGTTTCTGTTCACCACTTCGCCGCGCACTTCCCGATATCGATATCGATGTCGAATCTGCACGGCGCCTTGAGATCTACGAGATGGTCTTTAAACGTTATGGCGCCCAAGATTGGAGCAAGCCGGGTGCGCTCTCGCGATGTGCAACTGTTGCAATGGTCGATACCTATCGTGCACGTAATGCGATTCGTGATGCAGGTGCAGCACTAGGCATGCCTGCAATGGAGATAGATCTGCTGGCAAAGTCGATGCCCCATATTCGCGCAGGCAATATCGATGCAGCGCTTAACTCACTTCCTGAACTTAAGGGGCTCAACACATCTGCACCTCTTACTCGCGCAACGATTGCACTTGCAGCACGACTCGACGGTCTTCCACGACATCTTGCGATGCATCCATGTGCGATGGTCCTATCTGATGCAGCTTTTCTCGACCGCGCACCTATTCAACTCAACGCCGGTGGATTTCCCATGGTCGAATTCGATAAAGATGATGTCGAAGATATCGGCTTGCTCAAACTCGATATCTTGGGTGTGCGTATGCAATCCACTATTGCGTATGCAGTACACGAGATATCGCGAGTAGATCAGAAAGAGATTGATATCGACGCAGTACCGCTCGATGATGCAGATACATATTCGCTGATTCAATCAACGCGCACCTTAGGCATCTTCCAAGTCGAAAGCCCCGGACAACGCGAACTTGTTGGAAAACTTCAACCACGCACCTTTAGCGATTTAATTATCGATATCTCTCTCTTTAGACCAGGGCCGGTGAAGAGCGACATGATCCGCCCATTTCTCAATGCACGACATGGCTGGAACCCAGCGCAGATCATTCATCCTGATTTACTGCCCGTCTTATCTGAAACAGAAGGCGTCGTTGTATTTCACGAACAAGTTATCTCGATTATCTCGATTATGACTGGCATAACTCTCGCTGCCGCCGACGAAAAACGTCGCGCACTGGGGGATAGGGCCGGACAACAAGAGGTCTGCGATTGGTTCTTTCCTGCCGCAACAGAGCGCGGTTACGAGTTAAAGGTAATCACCGAAGTCTGGGATGTTTTACGCGCCTTTGCATCCTTTGGTTTCTGTAAAGCACACGCTGCAGCTTTCGCACTTCCTACCTATCAATCTGCATGGTTGAAGACTCATTACCCTGCAGCATTTATGGCAGGTGTACTGACTCACGATCCTGGCATGTATCCAAAGCGGTTGATGCTCGATGAAGCCAGGCAGATGGGCGTTGGCATCGCACCCCTTGATATCAATAAATCATCTTCCGACTATCGCGTCGAACGTACTCTCGATGGAGATGCAATCCGTATCGCGCTCTCTACAGTTGCTGGAATATCCGAGAAAGAGATTGCATCCATCGTTCTGGGTCAGCCCTATATAGATCTCGCCGATTTCTATCGCAGGTCAGGTGCATCGACTCCTGTTATTGAAAACCTTATTCTCACCGGCGCCTTTGATTCGATTCATGCCAATCAACGCGATCTCTTGTTGCACTTTACCGATCTGCAGAAATCACCGGTTGCTCATCTTCCGGGTTCGCAAATGACCTTTGGTTTTGCAGCACCTGCACTGGAAAGCAGCGGACTAGCCCCTATGAACTCTGCAGAGAAGGTACGTAGCGAAATCGAGAAGCTAGGCATGGATGTCACCCAACATATGCTCAGCTTCTACTCTGAATTTCTCAATGCAATCGGCGCAGTGAAATCATCCGATCTTCTCTCGCTCCGTTCCGAATCATCTGTCCTCGTAGCTGGAGTAAAGGTTGCCCTGCAGACACCGCCGGTTCGGTCAGGTCGCCGCGTCATCTTCTTAACTCTCGATGATGGATATGGCTGCAGCGATTCAACTTTCTTTCCTGATGCACAAGTCGACCATGCATCAACCTTGTATTCGACATCGTTGTTGCTTGTGCGCGGACAGACCCGTCGCACCGGAGAACGAGGAATATCTATACGGGCAACTGCTGTATGGGATCTCCGCCTCGCCTACGAAAAATGGCGCGCACAAGCAGCCGGACGAGAATCAGATAGTGTGGCGATATGAGCGCGGCAGAGGAAGAATCAGTAATTCTGCATGTCGATATGGATGCCTTCTATGCATCCGTTGCCGAACTCGATAATCCGCAATATAAAGGTAAGGCGCTCGTTGTAGGCGCAGGTGCGCGAGGCGTAGTTCTCTCTGCAAATTACGAGGCACGTAAATTTGGAATCCGCGCTGCGATGCCTGTGGGGCGTGCAAAGCGAATGGCGCCGCATGCAATCTTTATCGCACCCGAACATCACCGCTATGCAGAAATTTCCGAGCGCGTGATGCAGATCTTCCATTCATATACGCCACTAGTAGAACCAATCTCGTTGGATGAGGCATTTCTCGATGTCACGGGGTCGCGCAAGCTATTTGGCGATGGCCGCGAGATTGCACAGAAGATCAGAGCACAGGTTGAGAAAGATGAAGGAATTACCTGCTCTGTGGGTATTGCTCAATCAAAATTTATTGCAAAGCTGGCATCACAACACTGTAAACCAAATGGAATGCTTGAGATTAAATCCGATCGCATCCTTGAATTTCTCCATCCACTTCCCGTACGTGCAATATGGGGAGTCGGACCAAAGACCGCTGAATCACTTGATCGCCTTGGACTCCACACTGTTGCAGATATCGCCAACACACCACGATCTACCTTGATTCGCGCCTTGGGGGATGCAACAGGTGAATCTCTCTATAAACTTGCATGGGGGCGCGATTATCGCGACGTCATTCCCGATGAACCTGAGAAAAGTATCGGCAATGAGGAAACCTTTGCGCGAGATATAGATAGCCCTGAAGAAATCTTGCGCGAATTCCTGCGAATGACAGAGAAAGCAACTGCACGACTTCGCGAAAGAAATCTCTTTGCAAAGACAATCAGCATCAAGATTAAATTTGCAGATTTCACATCGATTACTCGTTCAAAAACTGTGCCACTTGCTATCGATGGAACACAAGAGGTCTATGAAATTGTGAAGAAGTTATATCTCGCACTTCGCAACGAGGGAGCACGCATTCGCTTGGTGGGCGTCTCACTAGGAAATCTCACGGAAGCATCCCCGGTTCAGCTTGAATTTGGAGCCCGCGAGAAGGGTTGGCGCGATGCCGATAGCGCTATCGATAAGGCAAAGGCCCGTTTTGGCCGAGAAAGTGTGCGCCCAGGGCGTTTGATTGAGCCGGAAGAGTCCAACTAGCGCTGAATTTAGAAGTGTTCTACAGTGTGTTTATGTCACTCTCAGATCGCGAGCGTCGCCTACTAGCCGAGATGGAAGCATCACTGGCTGCAGATGACCCACGCCTTCAGACAACCCTGGCTGGCTCAACAATTGCCGCAACTAAGCCCCGTCTATTTCTAGGTGCTGGCCTTGTAGTACTCGGAATCGCTGTCATCTTTGCAGGCCTGGTTTCGAAGACCACCCCGGTCGGCGTATTGGGCTTCCTCTTCGCGCTTTCAGGGGTATTGACCCTCGTACGCTCAATCTCAGCTATCGCTAGCGGGGCGATCAAGGGTGCACCACGTGCCAAGGGAGCCCGCACCTCATTCTCAGACCGTATGCAGGAGCGCTGGGATCGCCGCAACTTTGAGTAATTAGCTTTAAAGCCTCAAGCCCTGACCACCTGGTCGGGGCTTTTTTCGCGCCCGAAAAGCCAGGAGGAGTAGTGGGGCGCAAGGGGGAGAGGCAGGGAAAATAATGGCAGAAAGTGGAGAAAAAAGGGGGAAAGTGGTGTAAAGTGGGGAATTGAGCGGGAAATTCACGCTCAATGACCTTGGGGAAGGTGGTTTAAGAATGTTTCTCGGAACTCATGAGCCACGCCTCGATGAAAAGGGCCGCCTCATCCTTCCCGCGAAATTCCGCGAAGAGCTCTCATCAGGTCTTGTGATTACCAAGGGCCAAGAGCGATGCCTCTATGTCTTTCCAGCTACTGAATTTGCAACGATCACTGAAACTTTGCGTCAAGCGCCTGTCACAGCAAAGAGCGCTCGCGATTACCAGCGCGTGATGTTTGCCGGCGCACACGATGAAATTCCTGACCGCCAAGGTCGCGTCACCATCCCACAAGGACTTCGCACATATGCAGGTCTTGAAAAAGAGTGCGTTGTTATTGGCGCAAATACTCGCGTTGAAATCTGGGATAGCGCTGCATGGAATGAATACCTCGCCGATCGCGAAAAGAGTTTTGCTGATGTTTCTGAAGAAGTTTTTCCGGGACTTTTTTAAACATCAGCAAAAAATATTTATAACTGAATAAGAACTGAATAGCAAGAAAAAACTACATAGAGCGCTCATTTGTGGCCACCGCCGACCTCTCCTAAAAACATGGGGCCGGCAGCGACGTCCCTTCCCCGGCGTCGCTATCGCAATAGATCCGTCGGCCGGCGGTGACCAGAGATGAGCGCTTAGAAGTAGATGAATCAGCACAGAAGGAGAAGGGGGAGAAGATGGAACATATATCTGTAATGCGCGATCGCTGCGTCGATCTTCTCGCTCCTGCAATTCTTGCATCAGAGAATCCTGTAGTTGTTGATGGAACTCTTGGCCTTGGTGGCCACACAGAAGCTTTGCTACAACGCTTTGAAAATCTTACTGTTATCGGAATTGATCGCGACGAGATCGCACTTGAGCGCGCAACGAAGCGCTTAGCGCCATTTGGCGATCGACTTAAAACTGCACATTGTGTTTTTGATGAGATTTCAGATGTTGTCTCTCAATTTGGCTTTACCAAAATTAACGGCGCTCTCTTTGATCTCGGTGTCTCATCTATCCAACTTGATGAGACTGATAGAGGTTTCTCATACTCACAAGATGCACCACTTGATATGCGCATGGATCGCAGTCGTGGAATTACAGCTTCTGAAATTCTCAATACCTACGAGCCAGGAAAGCTTGTTCATATCTTGCGCGCCTATGGCGAAGAGAAATTTGCAACCAGAATCGTAGAGAACATTGTTAAGGCCCGTGCAAAGGCTCCGCTGAACTCAACTACAGAACTTGCCACCTTGGTGAAGGAGAGCATCCCTGCAGCAACACGTCGCACAGGTGGCAATCCAGCAAAGCGCACATTCCAGGCTCTTCGCATCGAAGCAAATGATGAACTTGGCGCAATCTCACGCGCACTTCCCGATGCACTTGATTTGCTGATGGTTGGCGGACGCCTTGTTGTTATGTCCTTCCAATCACTTGAAGATCGCATCGTAAAAGAGATTTTCACAGAAGCATCAACATCGAAGAGTCCACGTGATCTGCCTGTAGAACTTCCAGAATTTGCAGCAAAGTTCTCACTTGTCTTCCGCTCAAGTGAGACCCCAACTGCAGAAGAACTTGAGAGCAATCCACGTTCGGCATCTGTTCGCCTCCGCGCAATCGAGAGGGTGGCTGCATAATGACAACTGCAATCGCCCGTAAGAGCCAGGCGCCTAGAACTTCTCCAAAGCCAAGAGAACGCAAGGCCGTAACCGAGCGCACTGCAGAGATCATCTTGGGACTCTTCCCTGATGTGAACAGTGGAGCTCGTGCAACACATAAGTACTTCGCAAAGTTTCTCACCATCGTAAGTCTCGTTGGCTTCCTTGCACTCCTTGGCATCAACACCTTGCTTGCACAGGATGCTTTCACACTCTCAAATCTCAAATTAGAGGCTAAGCAAGTTGCCGATCAGAGAGATGCAATTACTCGCTCTATCGATTCTTATGCAGCTCCTGAAAATCTAGCTGCATTGGCTACTGAACTTGGTATGCGCCCATCAGAGACTCCAGTGTTTCTCGACCTGACAGCTACAACTGAGTCAGGAGTAAGCCGTGGGTAATCTTCGTCTGGCAAAATCGAGAATCGGCATACTTGTCACAGTTATCTTCGGTGTTCTCATTCTCTTCGCTTGCCAATTAGTCAGAGTTCAGGTGATTCAAGCTGGGGCATACCAAGAAAAAGCTGCATACGAGATGCAATCAACCCGCATCATTCCTGCACCTCGTGGAGAGATTACCGATGTCAATGGAGTCTCATTTGCACGTAGCGTCTCTGCAATCAATATCGTGGTCGACCAGACTCAAATTACCGATCCTGCACGTGTAGCCGAATTTGTTGCGCCAATACTCAACCTTCCCGCCGAAGATATTGAACAGAGCATTACTGGTACACGTAAATATGCAATCGTTTTAAGAAATGCTCGACCTGCAATGTGGGAGAACCTCACCACAGCGCTCTATGACTTCAATAAGGTTCTTGAGAATAAGGATCTAGATAAGCGCATCATCGGCTTCTTCCCGGAACGCGTCTTTATCCGCGAATATCCATCTGGTGAACTCATCTCATCACTGATCGGCTTCGTCAGAGACGATGGCGTTGGAGCATCAGGAATTGAATCTGGAATGAACTCACTCATTACCGGAAAAGAAGGCCGATACTCATATGCACGCGGAAATGGTGCAGAGATCCCAGGTTCGCAACAGGAGCTTGTTGCAGCTAAGGCCGGTACAAATATTCGCTTAACTATTGATCGCGATGTGCAGTGGGTAGCTGCAGAAGCAATTGCCTCTGCCGTCAAGCAATACAAAGCATCGAGCGGAACAGTTATTGTGATGGATCCAAAGACGGGAGCGATTATTGCTCACGCAACAGCTCCTACCTTCAATCCAAATAACACAAAGAAGGTTGCGCTCTCACTGATGCGCAATCCATCTGTGCAAGATGTCTACGAGCCAGGGTCCACAGGCAAAGTAATGACGATGGCTGCGGCTCTCGAAGAGAAGGTAGTTACTCCGACAACAGTCATGAGAGTGCCCTACAAAATTAAGCGCGCCGGAGAATTTTTCCATGATCACGAGCGCCATCCGGATAAGCAGTTAACTGCAACAGGAATCTTGGCTGAATCAAGTAATACAGGCACAATCCTGATTGGCGAAAAACTCAGCAACGACATGCTCCATGGTTACCTGACCAAATTTGGTATCGGTGTAAAGACTGGATCGGGACTTCCGGGCGAATCAGCAGGAATTCTTCGTCCAGTATCAAATTGGTCTGGCACTACTGCGCCAACAGTTGCATTTGGTCAGGGATATTCCGTCACTGCGATGCAAGCAACAAGCGTCTTTGCAACGATTGCAAATAATGGAGTTCGTGTCTCACCTACAGTAATCGCTGGAACAAGTGATTCATCTGGTCACTTCACGCCGGCAGCTAATCGCACAACAACACGTGTCATTAGTGAAGATACTGCGGTAAGGCTTCGCATCATGATGGAGAGCGTTGTTGGAGTTAATGGAACTGCGCCAAGTGCTGCTATCCCTGGTTATCGCGTAGCTGGCAAGACTGGTACTGCTGAACGTTATGACTCACGAACAGGTAGATATAGCGGATACACCGCATCCTTCATTGGTTTTGCGCCTGCCGATGCTCCACGTTATGTCATGAGCGTAACGATTCAGGATCCAAAGAACGGCCACTATGGCGGCGCTCTTGGTGGTCCTGTCTTTAAGAAAGTTATGACCTTTGTTCTTCAATCAAAACACGTTGCACCAACTGGCACAAAGGTTCTTCCAGTTGCTCTCAATCAATCTGAGCTCAAGGCACATCGCGCAACTCAAGTCTCGGTGAAGACACAATGATTCGTCCGCTTACAAGTTTCTCCCTCGCACTTTCTGAGGTTGCTCACCTTGTCGGCGCTGACTTTGATTCACAGGACAACGTTCAGATTACTGGGGTCGCACAAAGAGATTCTGAGATTGAACCAGGCGACCTCTTCTTAGCTTTTCCGGGTGCGAAAGTTCACGGAGCGAAGTTTGCTGATGTAGCTAAGAAAAATGGCGCGGTAGCGATTCTCACAGATGCAGAAGGTGCAGCTCTATCAACTGGCCTTCCAGCGATAGTTGTTTCAGATGTCAGAGTCGCCGGCGCAATCGTGGCTTCATCACTGTATAAGGATCCAACTCGAGACCTGCACTCGATTGGCATCACCGGAACGAATGGAAAGACAACCGTTACGACTCTTCTCCACCAAATTTTTCAAGCAGCAGGCCATGAAGCTGGTCTGATTGGCACGGTAGAGACACGAATTGGTAGTGAAGTTATCCCGAGTACCCGCACAACACCAGAGGCGGCAGATCTCCAATCACTTACAGCTGCGATGCGCGAACGACATATGCGCCATTTGGTGATGGAAGTTTCAAGCCATGCAATAGCGCTAAAGCGAATCAAAGGTTCTCACTTCTCAATTGTTGGCTTCACAAACCTTTCTCAAGATCACCTTGATTTCCATGGCGATATGGAGAGTTACTTCGAGGCTAAAGCGAAGTTATTTACCTTCGAATATGCAGAGTGCGGCTTTATCAATATTGATTCCGAATACGGATCCAGACTCGCTGCACAATGCGATATCCCGGTTGTAACGATTTCTCGATCAAATAAGAGTGCGACCTGGCATTTCTCTGAAATTCATACAGGGCCAACTGGAACTCAGTTAAGTATCAGAGGCATTGAAGGAATCTTGATTGAATCAAAGACTCAGTTATTCGGTAACTACAACTCAGATAATTTGCTCATGGCAGTTGCTATTGCACATGCATCTGGTGTCGATCCGGTAGAACTTGCGACAATCATTCCGCACCTGATTGGTGCGCCGGGGCGTCTTGAGCCAGTATCTATCGGCCAAGATTTCACAGCTCTTGTTGATTATGCCCATTCACCAGATGCGGTAACGAATGTCTTAGCTGCAGCGCGTGAATTTACTTCAGGAAGAGTCATTGCAGTCCTTGGATGCGGAGGAGATCGCGATAAGGGCAAACGTCCTTTAATGGGCAAGGCTCTTCTCAACGGAAGCGATATTGCAATCTTTACTAGCGATAATCCACGTAGCGAGGACCCACTCGATATTCTTAAGGATATGACCGGTGGACAGGTACTTCCTGAAAGTTCACAGATCATCTCTGAGAGAGATGAAGCAATTCAGCGCGCAGTTGCGCTGGCGAAGGCCGGCGACACAGTTCTCATTCTTGGTAAAGGACATGAGATTGGCCAGGAGATTAAGGGAGTAACTACTCCATTCGATGATCGATTCCAACTCGCTCGAGCAATCGAGGGTAGACGATGATTCCATTACAAGCTTCTGCAATTGCAAAGATTGTCGGGGGAGAACTCTTTGGTGAAGATCTCGTCGTTACCCAGGCGCCAGTTCTTAACTCAGCTAACGCAGTGCAAGGCTCGCTATTTCTGGCACTCAAAGGTGAGAGCGTTGATGGCCACGACTTTGCAAGTGATGCATTTGCTCGCGGTGCAGTCGTTGCGCTTACAAGTAAGTCAATCGAGGGCAATCACATTCTCGTTGAAGATGTGACAAAGGCGCTCGGAACCTTAGCTCATCACGTCAGAACTACCTTGAAAGATCTCATCGTCATTGGAATCACCGGCTCTCAAGGAAAAACAACTACAAAAGAACTTCTTGCTTCAGTTCTCTCTCACGTTGCCGAAACAATCTCGCCTTCTGGAAATTACAACAACGATCTTGGCGCTCCGATTTCGCTACTACGCTGTACCGATAAGACTCGTTACTGCATTGTGGAAATGGGAGCCCGTCACCTTGGTGATATTGCTCGATTAGTTGAGATGGCTGAGCCAAATATCGGTGTTGTACTCAAAGTTGGCACAGCTCATATTGGTGAATTCGGATCTGTGGAACTGATAGCAAAGACGAAATCAGAGATGATCTCCTCACTCAAAGATGACGCTGTTGCAATCCTTGGTAATTATGATGTTTACACGCCAAAGATGGCCTCTCTTCATAACGGAAAGAGCGTCCTCTTCGGTGAAGATGCTAGTTGCGCAATCCGTGCCACCGATATCGAATTCCGCGAAGGACGAGCCCATTTTGATTTGGTAACACCTGAAGGAAGAAGCGCAGTTGGACTTCGCATCATTGGCCTGCATCAGGTTGCTAACGCTTTGGCAGTTGCTGCAATTGCAACAGAACTTGGCCTCTCACTCGATCAGGTCTCAGGTGGACTCTCTACGGCAGAGTCCAACGCTCGTTGGCGAATGGAGATCACAGAGCTTCCAGGTGTTCTAATGATTAATGATTCGTATAACGCAAGCCCTGAGGCAATGTCTGCAGCTCTTACGACTCTTACTCTCTTTGCGCAGGAGAGGGGCGGACAATCATGGGCCTTTCTGGGAAAGATGCATGAACTCGGCGAGTCATCCCATTCTGACCATGCCGCTATTGGCACCCTTGCTCAAGAGTTGGGTATCGACCATCTGGTCTGCGTTGGCGCTCCAGAATATGCCGCAGCGATGGATAAGAACGGTTCTACATCAATTCACATCTGCGACGATAAGGCTCAAGCTCTCGCGATTGCAGAGAACATTAGTGAAGGCGATGTTCTTCTCATTAAGGCCTCTCGTTCTGAGAAGTTAGAAGAACTTGCTGAGGCAATTTCGCAACAAGTAAGAAATGGAGCAAGCGAAGAGTGAAACTGATCTTGATTGCTGGAGCACTCGCACTTGTCTTCTCGCTCTTTGGTACCCCTGCCCTTATTAAGGTGCTTGCACGTCGGGGATACGGACAAATAATTCGCGATGACGGCCCTGTAAGTCACCAGACAAAGCGCGGAACGCCAACTATGGGCGGCATCATCATTATTTTCTCCGCCCTTTTCGCTTATCTCACCGCACATTTGATTTTTGGTAGCGCCCTTTCGATGTCAGCAATCTTGATCCTTGGACTTGTTATCGCCCTCGGTTTAGTTGGATTTATCGATGATTATTTAAAGGTCTCAAAGCAGAATTCAGCTGGACTTTCAGGTAAGCAGAAGTTATTCGGACAGATTCTCTTTGCATCAATCTTTGGATACCTAGGCACGCTCTTTCCAGATAAAGATGGCCTTACTCCAATTTCACTACAACTTTCAACAGTGCGCGATACCAGTATTACGCTGGGAGTAACACTTGTAGTCATTTGGATTGCATTGATGGTTACTGCAACCAGTAATGGTGTCAATCTCACAGATGGTTTAGATGGACTTGCATCTGGCGCATCCGTCATGACATTCCTAGCCTTCGTACTTATTGGAGTTTGGGAGTTCGGACAGAGCTGCGCAGTTGTAGCAACGGAAAATTGTTATAACGTTCGAGATCCACTCGACCTCGCTGTCTTAGCTGCTGCATTTGCCGGCGCATGTACAGGATTCCTCTGGTGGAATGCATCTCCCGCGAAAATCTTTATGGGCGATACCGGATCACTTGCACTCGGTGGTGCACTTGCCGGGCTAGCTGCATCACTGCGCGTTGAGCTATTGCTTATTCCTCTGGGCGGACTCTTTGTGATCATCACTCTCTCTGTTGCGCTTCAAGTTGGCTACTTCAAAATTACTGGCGGTAAGCGCCTCTTTAAGATGGCGCCTCTTCAACACCACTTCGAACTTATGGGATGGGGAGAAGTCACGATTGTTCTCCGCTTCTGGATTATCGCGGGGCTCAGCGTTGCACTTGGTTTAGGCCTCTTCTACACCCAATGGGTAGCTAGTTAATTTCTAGAGTCGAAGATGAGCCAGAACCCTTACCTAAATTTAAGCGATAAGAAGATTCTTATCGCCGGTGCAGGAGTCACTGGAATTGCATCGGCAAGAGCACTTGTTAAGCGGGGCGCTGAGGTTCTCTTAGTAGATGAGAAGAAGATTGAGAACTCTGAATTTAAGATCTCTCAAATAGCCGAAGTAGATGTCAGTTCATTTGATGCTCTTTTGATTTCACCTGGCTGGCGCGAAGAACACCCACTCGTGATTGCAGCTCGAGAGAAGAAAATCTCGATAATCAATGAGATTGATCTCGCCTGGAGCCTTAAGCCAGCTTCGCAGAAGTGGCTGGGCCTGACAGGAACAAATGGCAAGACATCAACGGTTGAACTTACGGCACACATGATTCGTACGGGTGGGCACTCTGCTATCGCATGCGGCAATGTTGGAACGACAGTTATTGAAGCAGTTGAATCACCAGAGAAATATGAGTATCTCGTACTGGAACTTTCCTCATTTCAACTCCATTGGCTACAAGATTCAGATTTCATCGCTGGCGCAATTCTCAATATTGCAGAAGATCACCTTGATTGGCATGGAACTTTCGATGCGTATGCCGCGGCAAAGATTTCACTTCTCGATAAATCAACAACTGCGATTCTCAATGGAGATGATTCAGGGATTGTTACTCGCGCAAACCACTGGCTTGGAAGAAAGGTCTTCTTCTCACTCGATACACCTGCACCAGGTGAAATCGGAATCGTTGAGGAACTCCTCATCGATCGCGCCTTTGTGGCGGATCCGATGGAAGCATCGATGTTCTGCGAATTATCGGAAGTCACCCCGACAGTTCCTCATAATGTAGCAAACGCACTCGCAGCAGCGGGCTTAGCAAGAGTCATTGGAATTGAGCACGAGAAGATCCGTGAGGCGATAAAGAGTTTCGTACCTGGTCGCCACCGAATCGAAACAGTATTAGCGAAAGATGAGATCACCTGGATTAACGATTCCAAGGCGACAAATCCTCATGCCGCCGCAGCTTCAATCATGTCAGCGCTCTCGGTTATTTGGATCGCTGGGGGATTGGCAAAGGGTGCCACTATGGGCGAACTTGTAATGCGAGCGAAAGGTCGTCTTCGCGCAGCGATACTCATCGGAGAAGACCGTGAGCTCATTGCCAATGAGTTAAGAACGCATGCTCCGGAAGTAGAGATTGTCTTTATTGATTCACCCGCAGATTATGTAAAGGGTTCAACAAGTAATTCACTGATGGAGTCGGTTGTAGAGGCTGCTCGCGCTCGAGCCAAGTCGGGAGACACAGTGCTTCTAGCTCCAGCCTGTGCGTCAATGGATCAATTCCTCTCTTACGCAGATCGCGGAGATAGGTTCGCAAGTGCCGTTAAGAAGGTAGTAAATAATGAAGAGTAATTCCCCCCAGACTCTGCTCGCAAAGCCGGTAAATCACCTCTACATGCTTCTTATCAGCGCGGGCGCCTTAAGTTTCCTTGGGCTGATCATGGTCTTCTCGGCTTCATCAATTCACGCAATCGATACGCGAGGCTCTGCTCTCTCTATCGTTATTCGCCAATTTGTCTTTCTCTTGGTCTCAATTCCATGTGCGATGTACTTAGCTAAGTTAGGGCTGCCAACTTGGGAGAAAGTCGCACGTTTTGGATTCATTATCGCCACGTTAATTCTTGCCATTCTGATCATTCCTGGCGTCGGTAAGACTGTTAATGGAAATACCAACTGGATTGACTTTAAGATTTTTGATGTTCAGCCAAGTGAGTTTGCAAAATTCTTTATGATTCTCTGGGCCAGTAATCAATTAGCTCGACGAGAGCTCAATGGACGTTTTGATACCAATGTTATGAAGCTTATTACGCCAGCATTTGTCATCATTCTCTTCTTAGTCATGGTGGGAAATGACCTCGGAACAGCATCTGTCATCGCGATGATTCTTGTGGGCCTCCTCTTTATCTCAGGAATTAAGTTACGAATTCTTGGAAGCCTTACCGCAATTGGCGCAGTTGCTCTAACTGCGCTGATTGTGACTTCGGGATATCGTTCTAAGCGCTTCCTAGTTTTTCTTGACCCCTTTGCTCCAGAAGATTACAAAGATCTTGGATGGCAACCAGCACATAGCTTGCTCGGCCTAGCCAGCGGTGGTCTCTTTGGAGTTGGATTAGGCGGAAGTCGCCAGAAGTGGGGAAATCTCCCTGAAGCGCATACCGACTTCATCTTCTCAGTTATTGGCGAAGAACTTGGATTGGTCGGAACTCTTGCAACTCTCATCCTGATCGGTGCACTTGTCTATGCAATCTTCAGAATTGCACTTCGCGCACAAGATCCCATGAGTCGCTATGCATGTGCAGGCATCGCTACCTGGATTGCAGTTCAATCATTTCTCAATATCGGTTCGGCAACAAGCATGCTTCCGGTAGTCGGAGTTACATTGCCACTGGTTTCATATGGCGGCTCGGCTCTTGCGACGACAATTTGCGCACTTGGTTTTGTGGCAGGAACAGCCTTGCGCGATCCGGATGTTCGACGCGAAATTGTAAAGAAGAGAAGTAAATGACTCGCATAGTCTTTGCTGGTGGTGGAACTGCCGGGCACGTTGAACCCGCACTCGCTGTTGCTCGCCAATGGAAGAAGGCTCACCCAGATTCTGAACTCATCTTTCTCGGAACATCATCAGGATTAGAGAATCGATTAGTTCCGGAAGCCGGGTTCGCGCTAACTCTGATTACCAAGGTACGCATCTCTCGCAAAATCTCACCATCACTTCTTGCGATTCCATTCTCGCTCATTCGCTCCGTCGCTCAGGTTTATAAAGTTCTTAAGGGCGCAGATCTCCTAGTTGGATTTGGGGGATATGTCTCGGGTCCGGCTTACATTGCAGCACGCATTCGTTGTGTTCCGATTGTGATTCACGAAGCAAATGCTCGCCCTGGTATCGCCAATCGACTTGGCGCACTCTTTACCCAGCACACAGCAATTGCATATCCAGTCTCCAGCGGAAAACTCTCACAGGCACTTCTTGCAGGACTTCCACTGCGTCCAGATGTCGATAGCGCATTTCATAGCGCTGAGAGCGATTGGCAGAAGGCGCGTAGCGATGCAAAGGTTCGAATCGGATTTGGTCCTGCAAAGCCATTGATTTTTATCTTTGGAGGATCGCAAGGTTCTGTCGCGATTAACTCAGTCATTGCAGGTGCAAAATCTCAACTTGGCGCAGATGGATATCAAATACTGCACTCGGTAGGTTCTAGTAATCAATTGCCTGAATCAGATAGCAATTACAAGGCAGTTTCTTACATCTCTGATATGGCAAGTGCATATCTCGCAGCGGATCTGATTATCTCTCGAAGCGGTGCGGTCTCTTGTTCTGAGATAAATACTCTTGGCCGCTACGCACTCTTCATTCCTCTGCCAGTTGGAAATGGCGAGCAAGAGCTCAATGCAATGAGTTTGGTGGCAGATTCTCGGGCAGAAATTGTGGCGCAGCGAGATTTCACATCTTCGTGGCTTACTGAAAATATTTCACGCTTACTCAGTGCAAGCCAAAAGGCTCCAGCTGCTGGTTCACGAAAAGATATCGAAGCTTCATCTAAGATGGTTTCATTAATGGAGTTTGCGATAGCTGGAGGTAAGTAAGTGCAATCACTGCTTGGCCAGAAGATTCATTTCATCGGTATCGGTGGATCTGGCATGAGCGGTTTGGCACGAATAGCTCTCACTGATGGAATTCAGGTCAGTGGTTCTGATGCAAAGGATTCGAGCGTCCTTACGGCCCTCAGAGCACTCGGTGCCACTGTTCACAGCAACCATGCTCAAGAAAATGTTGCAGATGCCGATGTTGTTATTTACTCGACTGCAATCTCAGCAAGCAATCCCGAGATGGCCTATGCGGTTGCGCGCTCCATACCAATTCTTACCCGCGCACAAGCGTTAGCTCTTCTCATGAGAGGCTCTAAGAGCATCGCTGTCGCAGGAACTCATGGCAAGACCACGACATCCTCGATGATGACGGTAGCTCTTCAAGGTTGTGGCGTAGATCCATCATTTGCAATTGGCGGAACGCTGATGGCATCTGGCTCCAACGCCCATCGCGGCACTGGCGACTACTTCGTCGCAGAGGCAGATGAATCAGATGGATCCTTTGTCGAGTACAAACCGCTCGCTGCAATTGTCACCAATATTGAGCACGATCATGTCGATTTCTTCGAGACAGCGGATCAAGTAACTGCTGTATTCGAGAAGTTTGCATCCACGATTTCACCTGAAGGATTCCTTATCTACTGCGGCGATGATGCAGGGTCTGCGAAGTTAGGTTTACAGGATGCTCTATACACCCGGATTTCATATGGCGTACTTGAAGGTGCCGACCTTCGGGTAGATCAGATTTCCCTGCTCCCAATGGGCTCTACATCGCGAATTCTTTGGAAAGGTCGCGCAGTTGGAACACTTGAACTACAAGTGCCTGGGCACCACAACGTCCTCAACGCTGCAGCGTGCCTTGCGATGGGACTTGCACTCGGATTGCCAGCACATCAATTGCTGGAAGGTCTCCATAGCTTTAGAGGTGCAGGACGTCGCTTCGAACTGAAGGCAACGGAGCATGGCATTCGCATCATCGATGATTATGGCCATCACCCAACAGAGATAAAGGTGACCCTCGATGCTGCTCGTAGATATGCAGGAGATGGTCGCCTCTTAGTGCTTTTCCAACCACATAGATATTCACGTACACAAGCATTCCTCGACGATTTCGCGACAACGTTAGATCTTGCAGATGATGTAACTCTCCTTGAAATCTATGCGGCAAGCGAGAAGCCAATTCCAGGAATCTCTTCAGAGCTAATTGCTGAGAAGATGAAGCACGGTCACTTTATTCCGAACTTTGTCAGCGCGTCCGAAAGAGTAATTGAGATGGCAAAACCAGGAGATGTCATCATCACACTCGGTGCCGGAGATGTTAATTCTCTTGCACCAATCATCGCCGAAGGGTTGCAGAAGCGTTTTGCGTAACTCACATCGTTTAATTCGAACGCTCATTCTCGCTTCAATTGTATTTGCTGGACTTGTCTATCTCATCGCCTGGTCAAATGTATTCACCGTTAAGGAGATAAAGGTTGTCGGTGCTCCCACCAACCTTTCAAAAGAGCTTGTCCTTGAAACTTCAGAGATCGCAGTGGGGCAGAAGCTTGCGCGAATCGAACCACGTGCCGCAGAAAATAGAGTCCAGTCGCTCAATTGGATCAAAGAGATTGCTATCTCTCGCAATTGGATTTCAGGGGAAGTAAATCTGGTAATTACCCCTCGCACTCCGAAGGCTTACTATGACGGTAAAACCCTTGATGCGTCAGGTGCAATCTTTGAACTTCCAGGCTTTGATGGTGGCGAACTTCCTCAGGTATCAGCTCCAACTCCAGCACTTGGCATCCAGGCCGTTGCTCTCTTTCGCGCGCTGCCAGCCGACTTCAGAGATCAGGTGACTTCACTGAGCGCCGTAAATGAAGCGAACTTCTCAATGGCTGTGACACATAAAGGACGAAGCCTTTCAGTGAAGTGGGGAGCAAATGATGAGAACCCACTTAAGGCGGAAGTCTTCAAAGCGCTTCTAGAACAACCAGAGAATAAGCGAATTAAAAGAGTTGATTTATCAGCTCCACATGCACCAATTGTTAAATGAATTTTGATTTCCGATTTAGAAAAATCTATCAATGTGTAGTTGAGAAAATAGTTCGTGGCGGTCTTTGATTACTACTAACTAACCCCATACCTTCAGCGCCAAGATAAATGGTAGAAATGTAATTCTCAAGTAGAGGTTTACAGTTCTTAAGGGGGACTCACGTGGCTGCACCACAGAACTACTTAGCTGTCATCAAGGTTGTCGGTATCGGCGGCGGCGGAGTGAATGCAATCAACAGAATGATTGATGTTGGTTTAAAGGGCGTTGAGTTCATCGCAATTAATACAGATGCACAACACTTGTTAATGAGTGATGCAGATGTGAAATTAGATATTGGTCGCGCATCAACTAAAGGTCTCGGTGCAGGTGCTGCACCAGAGAAGGGTCGACAAGCAGCAATCGATCACACAGAAGAGATTGAAGAAATCCTTCGTGGCGCTGATATGGTTTTTGTTACAGCAGGTGAAGGTGGCGGTACAGGTACAGGTGGTGCACCAATCGTTGCAAAGATTGCACGCGATCTAGGTGCTCTAACAATTGGCGTTGTTACCAAGCCATTCTCATTTGAAGGAAAGATTCGTACACGTCAAGCAGATGAAGGAATTGAACTTCTTCGCGAACAAGTAGACACTCTTATTGTTATTCCAAATGATCGACTTCTTGCAATCTCAGATCGTGCAATTACTGCAGTCGATGCATTTAAGAGCGCAGACCAAGTTCTTCTCTCTGGCGTACAAGGAATCACGGAGATCATTACTCAGCCAGGTCTGATTAACCTCGACTTTGCAGATGTAAAGACTGTTATGACAGATGCAGGATCTGCTCTTATGGGTATTGGTTCTGCTCGCGGTGAAAACCGTGCAACACGTGCTGCTGAACTTGCGATTTCAAGCCCGCTACTTGAAGCATCCATTGATGGTGCTATGGGAGTTCTTCTCTCTGTTGCGGGCGGCTCTGACCTCGGACTCTTTGAAATCAATGAAGCCTGTGAGCTCGTACAGAACGCAGCTCACCCAGATGCACGCATCATCTTTGGAACAACTATCGATGATGCTCTCGGGGATGAAGTTCGAATCACTGTGATTGCCGCTGGCTTTGCAGGTGGCGAGCCAAAGAAGGTAGATATGCCTGTCATTAATGCGCAGACACTCGGTGGCGTTGCAGACCCAATTCCATCTAATGATCCACTCTCTGTCGCACTTGATCTCGATTCATCAGCACCTCGCAAGCGCGTGACATTTGAAGAGTTGGTCTCTGAAGATGAGATTGATGTCCCTGACTTTATGAAGTAGTTCCATGAGCTACAGCTTTACCAATCGCACCGGAGGCGTAAGCACCGGTGCGTTTGCATCTCTCAACTTTGGATTACATGTCGGAGATGATCCATCTCAGGTTCTGGCCAATCGTGAAATCCTCAAGAATCAAGTGGGCCCGGTTCAATTCATGTCGCAAGAGCATGGAAATAGAATTGCACTGATCGAGGATGTGATTGATCTTGACCCAATTGCAGATTCTTTAGTCACGGGAATTCCCGGGATTAACCTCGCTGTGCAGGTAGCTGACTGCATCCCACTTTTACTTTCATCAGATGCAGCAGTTGCTGCAGTGCATGTTGGTCGTAAGGGGTTGGTCAATGGAGTTGCTCTTCGAACCCTTGAACTCATGAGGGAGATGGGCGCATCATCAATTACAGCAATTATCGGTCCATCAATCTGCGGAAATTGCTACGAAGTCTCCGAGGAAATTTTCACTCAGGTAGTCGAACTTCACCCAACCGCTGCAGCAAAGCGCAGCGATGGAAGTTTTGCTCTGGATCTTCCACGGGCGCTCACGAGTGCACTTGAGAGCGAAGGGATATCGGTTGCTCGAGAAGGAAATTGCACCGTCGAGGATTCTCAACTGTTCTCTTATCGACGCGATGGCGTAACCGGTCGGCAGGTAGGAGTTATTTCACTATGACGCGCTTAGAAGAAATCACTCAGAACCTCCATGATGTTCAATCGCGAATCACCACCCCTGGCGTAACTCTCATAGCCGTAACTAAGACCTATCCAGCAAGTGATGTCCAGATTCTTAAGGAGTTAGGCATCAATAATTTTGGCGAGAACAGAACCGAAGAAGGCGCTGAGAAATCTGCAGTGGTAGATGGAATCTGGCACTTTCAAGGTGGCATCCAGAGCCGCAAATTAAAGGAGATTGCGCAATGGGCCGATGTCATACATTCGCTCGATCAACTTTCTCATGCACAGAAGTTGGATAGCCTTCTGACAAAACCCATAGATATCTTTCTTCAACTTTCTCTCGATGGCGACCCATCTCGTGGGGGAGTCCAGGAGGAGAACCTCTCAACTCTTGCTCAGCAAATAAGCGGGATGAGCCGCCTCAATCTGCAGGGTTTGATGTGTGTTCTGCCATTGGGGGTTGAAGCTCATGATGGATTTAGAAAAGTAAGTGAAATTCACACGAAATTCCAAAGCGAATTTCCCCATGCGAAATATCTCTCCGCCGGGATGTCAGGGGACTTCGAGATCGCCATTGAATACGGTGCGACACACATCCGCGTAGGTAGCCAAATCCTCGGTCCGCGCACTGCACGCAGGTAACCTAGGCGCATGTCAGCACTCAATAAAATGATGGGCTTCCTTGGCCTCGTCGATACAGATGAAGAGTCACAGGCGATCGAGCAACCTGCACGTCAGGTTGCATCTCGCCCAAGCAATGATCGTTCAAGCCGCGAACGCACAGGTGTCACAGTTCTTGGAACACACTCAGTTGCTTCGCATGCAACACAACCAGCGATGATTGAAGAGCCAGCATCTTCATACAACATCATTACTCTCCAACCACGTTCATACTCTGAAGCTCGCAAAGTTGGCGAGTACTACCGTGAAGGAAATCCTGTCATCATCAATCTCGATGATATGGAAGAGAGCGAGCGAAAGCGCCTCGTTGACTTTGCAAGTGGTCTCGTCTTCGGACTTCACGGTCGAATCGAACGCATCAGCCTAAAGGTCTTCTTACTCTCACCAGCAAATGTCAGCGTCAGCAATGAAGATAAGACTGCTGCTCAGGCAACTTTCTTTAATCAGAGCTAAGTTACTACTGTGCTAACTTCCTTAATTCTTCAGATTCTCGGGCTCTTTAAGCTCGCTCTCTTTATCAGAATCATCATTGACTACATTCGTATGTTCGCAAAGAACTGGCGCCCTAACAGCATCCTTCTAGCTTTCTTCGAGTTTATTTATTCGATTACTGATCCACCGATGAGATATGTGCAGCGCTTTGTTCCACCTCTTCGCTTAGGCGGAATCTCACTCGATCTCTCAATCATCGTATTGCTAATCGCAGTTAACTTATTGCAAGGCGCAGTACGAGTAATCCTCTAGAGGTTTTTACGCCTTGCTAAGGGCGATGTTAACTCCGAGTTCACTCTCAACTTCAGGAACAGTTGCATCTTCGCTCATCGATAGAGCAAGTACTTCCTCCGAGATATGAGCGATATTTGCTGCAATTGTCTTCGCTAAATCGCTAGGTGCGTTCCATCGGACATGGATGCGATCAGAGATCTCAAAGCCATCGCTCTTACGACGCTCTTGAATAAGTCTGATTACTTCACGGAGATGGCCCGATGCAATGAGTTCAGGGGAGAGGGCAAGATCTAGCGCAACGCTCTCACCATCATGGCTTGAAACCATCCATCCACTCTTCGGAACTTCTGTGATCACTAGATCATCGAGTGCAATGTCGAACTCACCCACTGTTGCAGTACCTGTCGAACGCAACTGCTTAACGAGTGCGGTGGCATCAGCTGAGGCGATGAGCTTTGCAACATCCTGAACGGCCTTGCCATATTTAGCACCGAGGGATTTGAAGTTAGCCTTCACGGAGATATCTACAAGATCACCATCGGCATCTGCAATATCTTCAAGGTCTAGAACATTGAGCTCATCCGAGATTTGCTCCTTCATATCGCTAGGAAGGGCTGACCAACCTTGCGCTGAGATAAGAGCGCGCTGAAGTGGTTGTCTAATCTTGATTCCAGATTCTGCTCGAGCGGCACGACCAAGTTCTACAACTCTGCGAGTCATTGCAACTTGGGCGTTGAGATCAAGGTCAATCAGTGCGCTCTGCGAGATTGGGAAATCGGTAAGGTGAACAGAGTCGGCTGCCTGTGGATCTGCAACGCGAATAAGTTCTTGCCACGTATGTTCTGCGATAAAGGGAACCATCGGCGCAAGGAGCTGAGTTAAAGTCAACAAACACTCATGCAAAGTTGCAAGGGCTGCTACATCGCCATCCCAGAATCTGCGGCGCGAGCGACGCACATACCAGTTCGATAGTTCGTCGATAAAGCGTGCAAGAACTCGTCCCGCACTCTGCGAATCAAACTCTGTGTAAGCCTTATCAACTTCTGCAATAAGAACATTGAGTTCACTCAGAATCCATCGATCCATCAAGGTGCGATCTTTGAGGGCAGGGCTCTGGGAAAGTTCAAAGTTGGAGGCCTGTGCGTAAAGAGCATGGAATGAGATTGTGTTCCAGTAGGTAAGAAGAGTCTTTCTTACAACATCAGAGATTGCATCGTGGCCAACGCGACGGGCAGACCAAGGTGAACCTGCTGCAAGCATGTACCAACGAACAGCATCTGCACCATGTTGATCCATAAGCGAGATTGGCTCAAGAACGTTGCCAAGGTGCTTACTCATCTTTCTGCCATCTTTATCCAAGATATGTCCAAGACAGAGAACGCTCTTATATGAACTCTCATCGAAGACCAGAGTTCCAATAGTCATCAGTGTGTAGAACCAACCACGTGTCTGGTCAATCGCTTCACAGATAAAGTCAGCTGGATATGCAGCTTTAAATTTCTCAACTGAACCGGGCTTATGAGGGTAACCCCACTGCGCAAATGGCATGGCGCCAGAGTCGTACCAGCAGTCGATCACTTCAGGAACTCGAACCATGTTTGAAGAACACTCTGCACATGCAAAGGTAACGTCATCGACAAATGGACGATGTGGATCAAGATTGCTCAGCTCTTGCCCTGCAAGTCCACCGAGTTCTTTCAGTGAATCAACGCAGATCTCATGCTTATTCTCGCAGCGCCAGATTGGAAGAGGCGTTCCCCAATAGCGGTTACGAGATAGAGCCCAGTCGATATTGTTGTTGAGCCAATCACCATAGCGACCGGTCTTAATAGTTTCTGGGTGCCAATCTGTCTTTGCATTCTCACGAATCAATTCATCTTTAATAGAAGTTGTTCGGATATACCAAGAAGGTTGTGCGTAATAAATAAGTGCTGTGTGGCAACGCCAGCAGTGTGGGTATTCGTGCTCATATGGCTGGTGCTTGTAGAGGGCGCCACTTGCTTTGAGTTCTTTCACCAATGGCTTATCTGCCTCTTTAAAGAAGAGGTCGCCAACAACTGGTGTGTCAGGCAAGAAAGTCCCATCAGGTGCAATTGGGTTTACAACTGGAAGGCCGTAAGAGCGACAAACTTGTAAGTCATCTGCACCAAATGCAGGGGATTGGTGAACAAGACCAGTTCCATCTTCTGTTGTGACATATGTTGCTAGTACAACGAAGTGCGCATCAGGAATCTCGATATAGTCGAATGGGCGCTTATAAGTTGTGCGTTCTAGCTCGCGCCCCTTAAAGGTCTTGAGAATTTCTTGCTCGCCAGCCACCTTTGAAAGTAGTGGCTGCGCAACTACAAGAATCTCTGAAACCTCATCGAAAGTCGCCTTAACAGCTACATAATCAACATCAGGGTGCACGGCGATTGCAGTATTTGAAACGAGAGTCCAAGGAGTAGTAGTCCACACCAAGAGAGATGCTCCAAGGTCTGCAAGTTCTCCTGAAGTAACTGGGAATCTCACGAATACAGATGGATCGACAACTGTTTCATATCCTTGTGAAAGTTCGTGATCTGAAAGTCCTGTTCCGCAACGAGGGCAGTAGGGCGCAACGCGGTGATCTTGAACCAGTAAGCCCTTCTTCCAAATCTCTTTAAGGCTCCACCAGACAGATTCAACATATTCTGGTGCCATCGTCCAATAAGCCTGATCAAAGTCGACCCAGAATCCCATGCGTTCTGTCATCGTTGTGAATGCATCAACGTGGCGCGTTACAGATTCGCGGCACTTATCGTTAAAGGGTGCGATTCCGTACTTTTCGATATCGCCTTTTCCACTAAAACCAAGTTCTTTCTCAACTGCAATCTCAACAGGCAATCCGTGGCAATCCCAACCAGCTTTACGAGTTACATACTTTCCCTTCATCGTATGAAAACGAGGGAATACATCTTTAAATACACGAGCCTCAATGTGGTGCGTACCTGGCATGCCATTGGCAGTTGGGGGACCTTCATAAAAAGTCCAAGGAGTTCCTTGCGCACGAGATTCTGTGCTCTTCTCGAAGATTTTATTCTCTGACCAGAAACCAAGGATTGATCGCTCCATTGCTGGTAGATCAATCTGCGCGTTCAATGCGCGAAATGGTGATGACATAAAAAATCCCCCAAGAAGTAATGAACTCTTGGAGGGACGAACTTGATGTAAGTTCGCGGTACCACCCGCCTTATATCCACCACTGGCGCGGTCGATATCTCTTTATTTCTCTTGCTATCGGCTAGGTCTACCCCGACTCGTGTGAGGCGGATCTTCCAGCGTGCTCCCGAGGTGATGGCCTCTTCAACGCACTCTTCGCGCAAGGTATTGCAGGTTCAGAGTCTAAACCATGCGTGGCAGAGTTGGTTACGAGCGGAAAAACGCATAAGGTGCGCGGCGTGCCAGGTAAAAAAGTTGTAAAGAAGGCGGCTAAAAAAGCCCCTGCCAAGAAAGCTCTCGCTAAGAAAGCGGTAGCGAAGAAGGCGCCTGCAAAGAAAGCACCGGCTAAGAAAGTTGCAGCCAAAAAAGCTCCAGCCAAGAAAGCACCGGCTAAGAGGGCCCCAGTTAAAAAATTACCTGTAAAGAAGTTACCGGGACGACCATTTCCTTCAAAGGTTGGAAAGACAACTCTTACTGTAGATGAAAAGTCACAGACAGTATCTGTAGCAACAGTGATGGCACCAACTGCAGCACCTGTCGTTGAAGAGCGTCGCTTAGTTATGCCACCCCCACCGCGTCCGGTAAAGAGCGGAAAGAAAGTTGCTCCACTGAAGCCAATTAAGGCAGCTCCTACTCCCGTAGTTGCATCTGAAGGTGAAGCGCCATGGAGCGCAGCAGAACTTAAAGCAATCAAAGCGGAGATCACTAAAGATTTAGAGCGCCTACGTAAGGAGCTCGCAACTGTTGAAGCCGAGATGGATGATTTGATTGCAGATTCCGGTGAAGGCGCAGGGGATGATCAAGCAGATTCAGGAACAAAGACTTTCGAACGCGAACATGAGATGTCACTTGTCATCAATGCTCGCGACATGGTTTTGCAGACAGAGCGCGCATTAGAGCGTATCGAAAATAAGAGCTACGGTCTTTGCGAAGATTGTGGAACTGCAATCGGTAAGGCACGCCTACAAGTTTTCCCTCGCGCAACTCTATGCATGATCTGCAAACAGAAAGAAGAGCGGCGCTAAAGTGCGCCGAATATTCCTCACCGCTTGGACTATCTGGCTCTTTGATTTTGCAACAAAGCAATGGGCAATCTCAGCTTTTGATTCCCAGCCCCAAAAAGTTCTTGGAGATTTCCTCTCCTTTACCTTGGTAAGAAATCCAGGCGCTGCATTTAGTTTTGCAACAGGTTTCTCAATTGTCTTTGCACTCCTTGCTCTTGCAGTTGTAATCGCAGTTGTTTACTACGCCAAGCAAGTAACCTCTTCAGGGTGGCAACTCACAGCGGGACTACTTCTGGGCGGAGTAATTGGAAATCTCACCGATCGAGCCTTCCGTGAACCAGGCTGGCTCAGTGGCCACGTCATCGATTGGATTCAAATTCCTAATTGGCCGGTCTTTAACCTTGCAGATTGCGCAATTGTCATTGCAGCTGCAATCTCATTTACCTTAACGATGCGAAATATCCCGCCGATAACACCGGTAAGGTAGTCAGTATGTCGAGAGAGTTAAGAACGCTCAGCGTTCCAGAGGGCGTTGAAGGTGAGCGCATTGATAGCGCTCTCACACGCGTCTTAGGTCTATCTCGCACTGCAATCGTGAAGCTTCTTGAAGATGGCGATATCAGAACTAATGGCCAGGCAATGCAGAAATCAGAGAGAGTGCTAGCTGGCCAAGTTATCGAAGTGCTGATGCCAGCGCCGCTTAACCAAGATCCAATTCCACTCACACCGCTTGTGGGACTTACCGTTGTCTACAACGATGACGACATCGTTGTTATCGATAAGCCAGTCGGATGTGCAGCTCACCCAAGTCCAGGATGGATGGGGCCAACTGTTGTGGGTGCGCTCCTTGCTGCTGGTTACACAATTTCAACCTCTGGTCCTGCAGAACGCGCAGGTGTTGTTCATCGCCTCGATGCAGGAACTTCTGGGCTGATGATTATTGCTAAGACTGATGCCGCGTATCTCAAGCTAAAAGATATGTTTAGAAATCACGAAGTTGAAAAGACTTATCACGCACTTGTGCAGGGCCATATGGACCCATCGACTGGAACAATTGACGCACCAATTGATCGCCACCCCAAAGAAGATCATCGCTTTGCCGTTGTTGCAACAGGTAAAGAGAGCATCACGCATTACGAAGTTATCGAGTACTACCGCTCCGTTTCACTTGTAAAGGTAGAACTCGAAACCGGGCGCACACATCAAATTCGAGTTCACTTCTCTGCACTCAGCCATCCACTTGTGGGGGATACGACTTATGGCGCAGATCCTGTGCTTGGTAAGAAGATGCAGATGTCTCGACCTTGGCTTCATGCTTTAGAGCTTCGCTTCAACCATCCCGTTACTGGTATTCCGCTCACACTTCGCGCACCGTACCCAGCAGACCTTCAGGCTTCTCTGGCGTTGCTATCCGAGGCGGTCCTGCCTTAGGCGCTAATGTTGCGCCACCATGTCATCTGAAGATTTTTCAGCTTCACGGGCATCGACGAAAGACTCTTTTGTACATTTGCATGTACATACTGAGTACTCGATGCTCGATGGTGCCGCGCGCGTCGGAGATCTTGTAAAAGAAGTTGCTCGCCAAGAAATGCCGGCGATTGCAATGACAGATCACGGAAATGTCTTTGGTGCATTTGATTTCTACAAGCAAGCTACTAAAGCAGGCGTAAAACCAATCATCGGAATTGAAGCCTACGTGGCTCCTGAATCACGCTTTGATAAGAAACGCGTGCAGTGGGCCGACGGTGGAGAAGATGATGTCTCAGGTGGTGGCGCATATACCCACATGACAATTCTCGCTGAGAATAATCACGGTCTCTCAAATCTCTTTAAACTCTCATCTCTTGCATCTCTTGAAGGTTATTACTACAAGCCCCGCATGGATCGTGAACTTCTCTCGCGCTATGCAGATGGTCTTATTGCCACAACGGGATGTCCCGGCGGTGAAATTCAAACTCGTCTTCGTATGGGTAATTACAGAGAAGCTCTACGTGCAGCAAGTGATTATCGAGATATATTCGGCGCCAACAATTTCTTCCTTGAGGTAATGGATCATCAGATTGATATCGAAAGTCGCGTTAAAGCTGACCTACTTAAGCTAGGTAAAGAACTCAAACTTCCACTCCTTGCAACCAATGACCTGCACTACACATTCCATGAAGATGGCACTGCGCATGAAGCTCTTCTTTGCGTGCAATCAGGTTCTACGCTTGCCGATCCGAAGCGCTTCAAATTCGATAACCACGAGTTCTATCTCAAGACACCTGCCGAGATGCGCGAGCTCTTCAAAGAGATTCCTGAATCCTGCGATAACACCTTACTGATTGCAGAACGCTGCAATGTAAAACTCCGCGAAGATGAAAACTTAATGCCCGCCTTTGATGTACCAAAGGGTGAAACGGAAGATTCATGGCTTCGTAAGGAATCCGAACGTGGTCTGAAAGAGAAGATGGGCGATCGCGCAACACCAGAACATTTCACTCGTCTTAATTATGAACTTGATGTCATGATCAAGATGGGCTTTCCTGGCTACTTCCTTGTCGTCGCAGACCTCGTGACGCATGCAAAGAAAGTTGGCATTCGCGTGGGTCCTGGTCGTGGATCTGCGGCAGGATCACTTGTTGCATATGCACTTGGAATTACCGGCCTTGATCCGATCGAACATGGACTTCTCTTCGAGCGCTTCTTGAATCCGGAACGTATTTCGATGCCTGATATCGATCTCGACTTCGACGAACGTCGACGTTCAGAGATGATTCGTTATGCAACCGAGAAGTACGGTGAAGACCGCGTAGCGCAGATTATTACTTACGGAACGATTAAATCGAAGCAGTCGCTCAAAGATGCAACTCGCGTACTTGGCTATCCATATGCAATTGGCGAAAAGCTCACCAAGGCACTTCCACCATCTGTTATGGGTAAAGACATCACACTTTCTGGCGTATTCGACAGTAAAGATCCACGTCACGGAGAAGCTGGTGAATTCCGTAGCTTGTACGAGAGCGATCCAGATTCTAAGCGCGTTGTAGATCTCGCTAAAGGTCTTGAAGGTTTGAAGAGACAATGGGGCGTACACGCAGCGGGTGTAATCCTTTCTCGTGAACCGTTGCTCGACGTTATTCCAATTCACCGTCGCGAAGCAGATGGCGCAATCATCACCCAATTCGATATGGGCGCTTGCGAATCAACGGGCCTTCTCAAGATGGACTTCCTTGGTCTTCGAAACCTCTCTGTACTCGATGATGCTCTCTTGAATATCAAAGCAAACCAAAATATCGATATTGTTTTGGAGGATCTGCCACTGGCAGATCAGAAGACCTTCGAACTTCTCTCTCGTGGAGATACTTTGGGTGTCTTCCAGCTCGACGGCGGACCAATGCGTGCACTTCTGCGCAGCATGTCACCAGATTCATTTGCCGACATCTCAGCTGTTATCGCACTCTATCGACCTGGTCCGATGGGTGAGAACGCGCACAACAACTATGCAGATCGCAAGAATGGTCGCAAACCTGTCGAACCAATTCACCCTGAACTCTCTGAACCGTTACAAGAGATTCTTGGCGATACATACGGACTCATTGTTTATCAAGAGCAGGTAATGGCAATTGCTCAGAAAGTTGCTGGCTTCACTCTCGGACGCGCAGATCTTTTACGTAAGGCGATGGGTAAGAAGAATAAAGAGATTCTTGATAAGGAGTACATCCCCTTTGAAGCGGGAATGAAGGCAAATGGTTTCTCTGAAGCTGCAATTAAACGCCTCTGGGAAGTCCTTATTCCATTCTCTGATTACGCATTTAACCGCGCACATAGCGCTGGGTATGGCGTTGTCTCATTCTGGACCGCTTACCTCAAGGCAAATTTCCCCACTGAATACATGGCAGCACTTCTAACAAGTGTGCGCGATGATAAAGATAAATCCGCTCTCTATCTCTCTGAGTGCAGACGCATGGGAATCAAGGTTCTTCCACCTGATGTCAATGAATCAGATGCTGAATACACCCCTCGCGGAAAAGATATCCGCTTTGGCCTTGCTGCAATTAGAAATGTCGGAGAAGGCGTTGTTGCTTCGATTAAGGCTTCGCGTACAGCTAAAGGTGCATTTCAATCATTCGGTGATTTCCTCGCCAAGGTCGATGCCAATGTCTGCAATAAGAAGACAATCGAATCTCTTGTAAAAGCTGGTGCCTTTGATTCTCTCAACCATCCTCGAAAAGGTTTGATGGCGATTCACCTTGAAGCAATTGACTCAGTTATCGAGACAAAACGCGCAGAGGCAATCGGTCAGTTCGATCTCTTCGGGGGAGACTCCGTCTCAACAGTTGTAGGACTTGATATAGAGATTCCGCAGACTGAATGGGATAAGTCCACTCTTCTTACCTTCGAGCGCGAGATGCTCGGTCTCTACGTTTCAGATCATCCACTTCTTGGTGTTGAACATGTTCTGCGTTCACATACAGATATGTCAATCAGCCAATTACTCGATGACAGTCCACCTGAAGGCGTTGTCACAATTGGTGGCCTCATCACCGGAATTCAACGAAAAGTTTCACGTCAAGGAGCTTCTTGGGCCGTTGTTAATGTTGAAGATCTTGAAGGTGCAATCGAAGTCCTCTTCTTCTCAAATACTTACAACCAATATGCACTTTCATTGACAGAAGATCGAGTTGTTGTTGTCCGTGGTCGTTTCTCTCGAACCGATGAACAAGTTCGCTTTACGGCACTTGAAATGAAGATGCCAGATATCTCTGCGGCACCTACTGGTCCTTTACTTATCTCAGTTCCTGCAGCACAAGTAACGCCACCTATCGTTGAGCGAATCAAGGAGATTCTTCGCTCACATCCAGGTAAGCGCGAAGTTCACCTGCAAGTCATCGATCAGCAGAAATCAACGACTCATAAAATTGACGCGCTAGTAACATCGTCACCAAGTTTGAGCGCAGATCTCAAAGCGATTCTCGGACCCGACTGTCTCGTTCGGGTTTAATTTCATCTCGCCGGCTCCGGTGAGCAAAGTAGACTACGAAGGTGATTCGTACCGTAGACCTACGTGGAAAATCGCTCGATAAAGCTGGTTATCTCGAGCAACTTCCACGGGCTTCGCTAGATGTGGCACAGGCAATGGTTGCAATCGAACCGATCTTAAAGCGGGTCCGCGAGGGATCTGAATCTGATCTCATCGCACTTGCAGTTGAATTCGATGGAGTTACACCGCCATCTATCCGCGTGCCACAGAGCGCTCTCGACGAAGCCCTCCGTGGCTTAGATCCAAAGGTCCGAACTGCACTCGAAATCTCAATAGAACGAATTCGCAAAGTTCACTTAGATCAAAGACGCGTTGATACAAAGACAGTTGTCGTCGACGGTGGCGTCGTCACAGAGCGCTGGATTCCAGTTGATCGCGTTGGGCTCTATGTTCCAGGTGGCCGCGCCGTCTATCCAAGTAGCGTGATTATGAATGTCGTACCTGCGCAAATTGCAGAGGTTCCAAGTATCGCTGTCGCATCTCCACCTCAGAAAGAGTTTGGCGGTCTACCGCACCCAACAATCCTTGCAACGTGTGCACTTCTCGGAATCACAGAGGTATATGCCGTTGGGGGAGCGCAAGCGATTGCCCTCTTTGCATACGGAATGAAAGACCTCTGCCAGAAATGTGATCTCGTTACCGGCCCTGGAAATATCTATGTAGCTGCTGCTAAGCGAGCTCTACGTGGAATTATCGGAATTGATTCAGAGGCAGGTCCCACCGAGATTGCTGTTCTTGCCGATGAGAGTGCAAACGCAGCAGAAGTTGCCTCAGATTTAATTAGCCAAGCCGAGCACGATGTCATCGCAGCGGCAATCCTGGTGACAACTTCGGAAAAATTAGCGGCCGATGTTGAGAAGGAACTCGCTCTTCGCGTTGCGAAAACGAAGCACTCGGATCGAATTAGAGAGGCCCTTGGTGGAAAACAATCTGCAATTGCTCTCGTTGATTCAATCGAACAAGGCCTTGATGTTGTTAATGCCTATGCGGCAGAACACTTAGAGATTCAAACCGAGAATTCGGCATCCGATGCTCGCAAGATTCGAAATGCAGGCGCAGTCTTCATTGGTCGTTTCTCACCTGTCTCTCTCGGCGATTATTCAGCTGGCTCGAATCACGTACTGCCAACAGGTGGATGTGCATGTCACAGCAGCGGTCTTTCGGTGCAAACTTTCCTTCGTGGCCTTCACTTCATTGAATATAGCGAAGCCGCATTCCGCGACATTGCACAGACAGTGATAACTCTTGCTAACTCTGAAGATTTACCAGCACATGGTGAGGCGATGTCTGCACGTTTGGAGAATTCATGACTCAGATGAATTGGCCAACATGGCTGCCTCTGCGTGATGACCTTCGCTCGCTATCACCATATGGCGCTCCGCAAATTCCAGCTGATGCCGTGATGAATACAAATGAGAATCCATATGCGCCATCTAAAGAGTTAGCTCAGGCGATATCGCTGCGCGTTGCAGAAGTTGCCACGAGCCTCAATCGTTATCCAGATAGAGATGCCACAAAGCTTCGCAGCAAGCTAGCTGATTTCATCAACTCGCTCTCCAAGACAAACCTAACTAGTGAAAATATCTGGGCTGCTAATGGCAGCAACGAGATCATCCAATCCCTCTTCTTGGCTTTCGGAAAGTCATCAGCCCTTGGCTTTACTCCTTCTTATTCAATGCACCCACTGATTGCCAAGGTTTGTCAGGTCTCCTGGATTGCAGGTACGCGAAATTCAGATTTCTCACTCAATATCGATAGCGCGTTAGAGCAGATCAAGGTCGCACAACCTGCACTTACATTTATCACAACTCCTAATAATCCAACGGGCGAATCAATCACCATTGAAGAGATCGAGAAGTTGGCTAAGAGCGTTCCCGGACTTCTCGTTGTTGATGAGGCTTATGCCGAGTTCTCCGATGAAGTCTCGGCTGTTACTGTTATTGAGAAGTATCCGCAGATTGTTGTTATCCGCACCATGAGCAAAGCCTTCGCATTTGCCGGGGCGAGAGTTGGATATTTAGTTGCCAGCCCTTCCGTAATTAGCGCGCTCTTCTTAGTGAGATTGCCGTATCACCTCAGTGCACTCACTCAAGCAGCAGCAGAGGTCGCACTTGATTTCCAAGGTGAGTTGCTGGGCACTGTTGATCAATTGCGCTCCGCCCGAGAGAAGATGGCGATCGATCTTGCAAACCTTGGGCTAACAGTTCTCCCAAGTAGCTCCAACTTCTTACTCTTCACCGGATTTAAGCCTTCATCTGAAGATCTCTGGCGCCGCCTGCTCGATAGAGGAGTTCTAATCCGAGATGTGGGATTATTGGGTTACTTAAGAGTCACCATTGGCAATGAGGCCGAGAATAAGAAATTTATCGATTCGCTATCGGCATGCCTGGGGGAGATGTAATGAGAAAAGCACGCGTCGAACGCACAACGAAAGAGTCAAGCGTCTTCGTTGAGATCAATCTCGATGGAACCGGAGAAATATCAGTAGAGACCGGTGTTCCATTCTTTGACCACATGCTCTCGCAATTAGGAAAGCACTCAGGATTCGATCTCACTGTTAAGACAACGGGTGATGTTGATGTCGATTCACACCACACAGTTGAAGATACATCTCTTGCATTTGGCCAAGCACTGCGCGAAGCCCTCGGTGATAAGGCGGGCATTCGTCGCTTTGGCGATGCGATGGTTCCACTCGATGAGGTCTTGGTACAGGCCGCTGTAGATCTTTCAGGTCGTCCATATTTAGTTCACCGCCAACCAGAGATCGTTGAACTCATCGGAACATTCGATACAACTCTTGGCAAGCACATCTGGGAATCCATTGTCGCTGAGGCTCGTATCGCACTTCACGTCCGCGTACTTGAAGGTCGAAATGCACACCATGTGTTTGAGGCTCAATTTAAAGCGGTCGCTCGCGCTCTTCGTGATGCTGTTGCGATTGATCCACGCGTTGCTGGGATTCCATCAACAAAGGGTTCACTCTAAATTCGTGATTGCAATTCTCGATTACGGATCAGGAAACCTTCGTTCAGCGCAACGCGCATTTGAAACTTCCGGCAAAGAAGTCCAGATCACTTCAGATTATGAAACTGCGCTCAACGCAGAAGGTTTGGTAGTACCTGGGGTTGGCGCATTTGCTGCCTGCATGACAGGTTTGCAATCCGTTCGTGGTGATCAAATTGTGCGCGAGAGAATTTCGCTAAAGCGTCCGACTCTCGGCATCTGCGTGGGAATGCAGATTCTCTTTGCATCCGGCGTTGAACATGGCACACATCAGGGTGTCGGAATATGGAATGCGACTGTAGAAAAACTAAATGCACCAATTACGCCCCACATGGGATGGAATACCGTCTCGACGCCTCAAGGCAGCTCGCTCTTCTCAGGTGTTGAAGATCAATCTTTTTACTTTGTTCACTCATACGCAGTCAAAGAGAAGGTCGGCTCGCTCTCGACTATGGCGCACTACGGTGAAGATTTCCTAGCAGCCGTTGAAGATGGAGCTATAAGTGCAACACAATTTCACCCAGAGAAATCTGGTGATGCAGGACTCGCCTTAATTAAGAATTGGACATCATCGTTATGATTTATCTAGAGCTACTACCGGCAGTCGATGTCAAAGATGGGAGAGCAGTTCGATTGGTGCAGGGTGAACTCAGTGCAGAGACTGCATATGGCAATCCACTCGAGGTAGCACTTGAATTTCAATCAGCGGGCGCTGAGTGGCTCCACCTTGTAGATCTAGATGCAGCATTTGGTCGCGGAGAAAATAGCGCACTCCTGGCTGAGGTAGTTGGCAAACTAGATATCAAGGTTGAATTATCCGGCGGTATTCGAGATGACGAATCTCTTACACGGGCCCTTGCAACAGGTTGCCGCCGAATCAATTTGGGTACTGCAGCACTTGAGAATCCTGAATGGACATCGAAAGTCATCGCTGAACATGGCGACAAGATTGCAGTTGGTCTTGATGTACGAGGACATGTCTTGGCAGCTCGTGGATGGACGCAAGAAGGTGGCGATCTCTTTGAAACAATCGAGCGACTTGAGCGCGATGGTTGCCAACGTTACGTAGTTACAGATGTAACTAAGGATGGAACACTTCAAGGACCGAATCTGACTTTGCTACGTGAAGTTTGTGCGGCTACCAACGCGCCAGTGATTGCATCTGGCGGAATTTCGAGCCTCGATGACATAGCAGCGCTTGCCTCCTTGCGTTCCAGTGGCGTCGAAGGAGCAATTGTTGGAAAGGCGCTTTATGCCGGAGCATTCACGCTGCAAGAAGCTCTGGAGCTCACGAAGCGATGAGCCTTTCAGTAAGAATCATTCCTTGTCTCGATGTCACAGATGGCAGAGTTGTAAAGGGAGTTAACTTTACAAACCTTCAGGATGCAGGTGATCCCGTTGAGATGGCTGCGCTCTATGGAGCAGAAGGTGCAGATGAACTTACCTTCCTCGATATTTCCGCAAGTGTTGCTGGTCGAGAAACGACTCTCGATGTTGTTCGCCGAACAGCAGAACAAGTATTTATCCCGCTGACAGTTGGCGGTGGCATTCGCTCTGTAGATGATGTCGACCGTTTATTACGAGCAGGCGCTGACAAGGTAAGCATCAATACCGCTGCAATCGCTCGCCCAGAACTCATTGCAGAGATTGCCGATCGTTTTGGTTCGCAAGTTCTTGTTATCTCTATTGATGCACGTAGAGCTCGAACAGATTCAGGTTTTGAAGTTACAACTCATGGCGGCAGTCAGAGCGCAGGTCTCGATGCCCTTGCCTGGGTGGAAAAAGCATGCGAATTAGGTGTGGGAGAAATTCTCCTCAACTCAATGGATGCAGATGGCACTCGCGCCGGATATGACATTGGAATGATTACTGCAGTTCGCTCCGTTTCCAAGGTTCCCTTGATTGCAAGCGGTGGAGCAGGTTCACTTGAAGATTTCGCAGCCGCCCTCGATGCGGGTGCCGACGCGCTCTTAGCTGCCAGCGTCTTTCACTTTGGAGTTCACCGCATAGGCGATGTGAAGAAGTGCCTTAGTGACCACAACTATTCAGTGCGCAACGCACGTACTGCGTAAGGCAGAATAAGGACATGAGCACAGAACTCTCCACGGAAGTAACTGCGCTTCTCAAAGACCCTCAAGCGCTTATTCCCGTAGTAGCTCAAGATGTGAAGAGTAATGAGGTTCTGATGCTCGCTTATATGAATGCAGAATCACTGGCAATCACTTTAGCGACAGGTAAAGCCACTTACTTCTCTCGCAGCCGTAATGAGCTCTGGGAGAAAGGTGCAACATCTGGCCACACTCAGTTAGTTCACTCCATCGATATCGATTGCGATGGTGATGCGCTCGTGATGAAGGTCGAACAGGTGGGCGCTGCATGCCATACCGGTGATCGCAGCTGCTTCCATAGAAGAATCACAACAGAAGGCGTGGAATCTCTATGAAGATAGAAGAATTCCGCGAGTATGCCAAGAGCAATAACGTCATTCCCGTCTACCGCAAACTCTTAGCCGATGGTGAGACCCCGCTAAACATTTATAAGAAATTAGCTAAGAACAAAGCTGGAACATTTTTGCTGGAATCGGCAGAGCATGGGGGAGTCTGGTCTCGTTACTCATTTATTGGAGCCCACAGCAAGACTTCACTAACCGAGAGAGATGGCCTTGCTACATGGATTGGCACGCCACCTGCTGGTGTACCAACAGGAATGGATCCACTTACAGCGCTGCGCATGAGCGTTGCACATCTGAAATCTCCAAAGATTGAAGGCTTACCAACTCTTACCGGTGGACTCGTTGGCTATATGGGTTATGACGCAGTTCGTAGATTAGAGAAGTTGCCAGAACTCTCCGCCAAAGATCTAGCGCTACCTGAGATTACCTTTATTCTTACAAGCGATTTAGCTGTGCTCGATCACAGCGATGGAACAATCATCTTGATTGCCAATGCCATTAACTGGGATGGCTCTAACGAACGCATTGATGAAGCATTCCACGATGCTCAGTCACGTCTTGATCGAATGCAGAGCGAGCTGTTGCAACCAATCTCTGGAAATGTCTCCGAGATTCCTGCGCCAAGTAAGCCTCTCTTTGAGATCAATATGCAGGAATCAGAGTTCCTCTCCAAGGTAGATTTCGCTAAGGAAGAAATCCGTGCGGGCGAAGCATTTCAAATTGTTCTCTCGCAGCGTTTTGGAATGGATACCAAGGCCGATGCTCTTGATATATATCGAATGCTCCGCCTCAATAACCCAAGTCCTTATATGTATCTCTTTCGATTTGAAGATGGTTTTGATGTTGTGGGTTCAAGCCCAGAGGCACTTGTTAAGGTCACCGGCAGAGAAGTCATGGTCCACCCCATTGCAGGAACACGTAAACGGTCTGCATCTGTTGAAGAAGATATCCGCTTAGGCGAAGAGTTACTTGCTGATCCAAAGGAACGCGCAGAGCATTTGATGTTGGTAGATCTTGGGCGCAACGATTTAGGTCGGATCTGCACCGCCGGTAGCGTTGAAGTAGTTGATTTCATGCACATTGAACGTTACTCACATGTGATGCATATCGTCTCAACAGTTATTGGAGAACTCAGCAAGGATAAATCCCCTATCGATGCGCTCTTCTCAGTATTTCCTGCAGGAACACTCTCTGGCGCACCTAAGCCACGAGCAATGGAGATTATCGAAACACTCGAACCAACTCGTCGCGCACTCTATGGCGGTGCAATTGGTTACTTTGACTTCACTGGAAATATCGATGCATGTATCGCAATCCGCACAGCGTTGATTCATCAGGGCAGGGCATATGTACAGGCTGGTGCTGGAATCGTTGCGGATTCAGATCCACGCTCTGAGTATGAGGAGACACTCAATAAAGCGGCAGCTGTATTAGGTGCCATCGCAGCCGCGAATGAGATGAGCGCTAAATGAAGCTCTTTATCTCACTCGTGGTCGTCGCGGTTATTGCAGTAACTCTTAGTCGTTCTCTCAAGCTCTCATCTAAATATGAGCGCACACCTAAAGAGCTTCCCAATAAGAAACTCTCCGAGTGGAACGCAATGGATAACGGAATCGACCCAACTGATGAAGTAGGGGATACGAAATGACCGTTCTTGATTCGATTATCGAGGGAGTCCGCGAAGATTTAGCAGCGCGTCGTCTTCCACTTTCGCAGATACATGAAGCAATGGAGAAGGCAACGGCACCGATTGATGCCTACGCATCTTTGTCTCGCGATGAGATGAACGTTATTGCAGAGGTAAAGCGATCTTCTCCCAGCAAAGGCGCTCTTGCAGATATTGCTGATCCTGCAGCGCTTGCTGAGCAGTATCAAGAAGCAGGTGCTGGAGCAATCAGTGTTCTTACCGAGAGACGTCGCTTTGGTGGATCGCTGGAAGATCTCGATGCAGTGAAAAATAGAGTTTCATTACCAGTATTGCGTAAAGATTTTATGGTTGATGAGTACCAATTCTTAGAGGCGCGTGCGCATAGCGCAGATATAGTTTTGCTCATTGTTGCTGCTTTATCGAAATCACAACTAAAAGATTTCTACGACCTGTCATGCGAACTCGGAATGGCATCATTGATTGAAGTTCATACCGCGCAAGAACTAGAGAGCGCCATGGATATCTCGCCGAAGATGATTGGTGTGAATTCGCGAAATCTGAAGACGCTCGATGTTGATACCCGAGCTTTCCAAGAACTTATCCCTCAGATTCCATCTGGAATCATCCGGGTTGCTGAATCAGGGATCTCAACCAATAAAGATGTCGAAATTGCGGGATCGGCAGGCGCATCTGTGATTTTGGTCGGAGAAGCGCTTGTGAAGTCTGGCAATCCAATTTCCGCCATGCAGGAATTACTAGGTCGCCGGTAGTCTTTACGCATGACGACCGTTGAAGACCTCGCAGGCCACTTTGGCCAATATGGCGGTCGCTTTGTTCCCGAAGCATTAATCGGTGCACTAGAAGAGTTAGATGCAGCGCGCTTCAAGGCCCAGACAGATCCAACATTTATTGCAGAGCTTGCCGAACTTCATCGCACATATACCGGTCGTCCCAGCATCATCACAGAAGCCAAGCGCTTCTCGGAATATTGCGGCGGCGCACGAATCCTTTTGAAGCGCGAAGATCTCAACCACACCGGTAGCCATAAAATCAATAATGTTTTAGGACAAGCACTTCTCACTAAGCGCATGGGCAAGAAGCGAATTATCGCTGAAACTGGTGCAGGTCAACACGGTGTTGCATCTGCGACAGCGGCGGCGCTTATGGGGCTCGAATGCGTTGTGTATATGGGCGAAGAAGATACAAAGCGTCAAGCTCTCAACGTTGCTCGAATGAAATTACTGGGCGCTGAAGTTGTGCCCGTAACATCAGGTTCTCGCACTCTCAAAGATGCCATCAATGAAGCGATGCGCGATTGGGTAACCAATGTTGAATCTACGCATTACATGTTGGGCACCGTTGCAGGTCCTCATCCATTTCCATCGATGGTCCGCGATTTCCATAAGATCATCGGCGAAGAATCTCGCGAACAAGTTTTGGCTCTTACTGGAAAGTTACCTGATGCCGTTCTTGCCTGTGTTGGTGGCGGATCGAATGCAATCGGAATCTTCCATCGCTTTATCGGTGATGAATCTGTAAGACTGATTGGACTCGAAGCAGCAGGCGATGGCGTTGAAACAGGACGCCATGCAGCGACGATCACTGGAGGTTCTCCTGGAGTACTCCACGGAAATCGCACCTATGTATTGCAAGATGAGAACGGTCAGACAATTGAATCTCATTCAATTTCTGCAGGTTTAGATTATCCAGGCGTTGGCCCTGAGCATGCCTATCTTCACGACATTGGTCGCGCCGAGTACCGCGCAATTACAGATGCGCAGGCGATGGAAGCATTCTCACTTCTTTCAAAGACAGAAGGAATAATCCCTGCGATTGAAACGGCACATGCTCTTGCGGGTGCAATGCAGATTGGTCGCGAACTCGGACCAACCGCAACTCTCTTACTTAACCTCTCAGGTCGCGGCGACAAGGATGTTCAAACAGCAGCTGCCTACTTTGGAATTCCTCTGTAAATGAGTACGGCGCTCGAAGATCTTTTCGTCCAGGTAAGAGGCGAAGATAGAGCTGCTCTGATTGCATATATTCCTGCAGGTTTTCCTACACAAGAAGGATGCAAGAAAGTTATCGACGCATTTATCGCCGGTGGTGTGGATGCGATTGAAATTGGTTTTCCTTATAGCGATCCCGTGATGGATGGCCCAACAATCCAAGCGGCCGCCGATCGCGCTCTCTCTCAAGGCACCGGTGCGGCAGAAGTTTTCGACGCGCTTAAATATGCAACCGATAAAGGCGTCCCATCGGTAGTGATGACCTACTGGAATCCAATTGAAAAATATGGCGTTGAGAAATTTGCTGATGCAATCCACACCAATGGTGGATCAGGTGTCATCACTCCAGATCTCACAATCGAAGAATCTTCACGCTGGAAGAACGCAGTTGAAAGTAGTGAAATCAATCCAATCTATGTTGTAGCGCCAAGCACCACAGATGCACGACTGGATCAGGTCACTTCACGCTGCGGTGGATTCATCTATGCCGCAAGCTTGATGGGCGTTACCGGAACTCGTACTAGCGTTTCTACAGGAGCTGCAGATCTCGTTGCTCGAATCCGTAAGGGTTCAAAGACTCCAGTGGCAGTTGGTCTGGGCGTCTCAACTCGCGAGCAAGCAAAGGGAGTTGCCGCCTATGCAGATGGCGTTATCGTTGGGTCGGCATTTATCAATAAACTTCTTGAAGCACCGAATGAGGAAAGCGGATTGCAAGCAGTAAAAGAGTTAGCAGCAGAGCTTTCAAAGGGAGTACGTGAAGGACGATGAGTAAAGATACTGTCGAAAAGTTGGCACCATGGATCGGACTTGTGGCTCGATTAACACTCGGCGGGGTTCTCTTCCTTGCGGGATACCTCAAATTTGATGAACTCGATAAATCTCAGATGGCAGTGCGTGCCTACGAGATGCTGCCCGTCTCTTTAGCTAATTTCATCGGAATCGTTCTACCTTTTGCTGAAATTTTTATGGGAATACTGCTCATCCTCGGCGCAGGTACGCGCTTTATGGGAATATTGAGCGCTCTTTTAATGTTGGTATTTGTAATCGGAATCTCTCAGGCGTGGGCACGCGGTCTATCAATCGACTGTGGCTGCTTTGGTGGGGGAGGAAAGGTAGAGCCCGGTGAGGCGAACTACCTAACTCCACTCTTGCGCGATGCAGGCTTAGCCGCACTTGGGATTTACCTTTTTCTCTACCCACGAAGTAAATTTGCACTCGATAAGACGCCATCAGCAGTAACCGCTTCCACAGAAAAGGATAAGTAGATGAGCAAGAAGCAGCAGCCAGGTAAAGATAACTTCACTAGAAACCTAGTAATTGTTGTCGTTCTCGGAGTTACCTTAATCATGCTTGTCCCAACTCTGCTTTCAAAGCAGACAAACTCTGATGCAAAAGTTCCTGCAAGCGTCTCTGCAGATCGTGGCTACGGCATCGTCTTCAATGGCGAGCTCACAGGCGTACCCGTTATTGATATTTACGAAGATTTTCAATGCCCAGTTTGTGCGCAATTTGAAGCAGCACAAGGAGATTATCTTGAAGGGTTGATTGCTGATAAGAAGGCAACTGTCGTTTATCACACCCTCTCTTTCCTAGGACCTGAATCAATTGCGGCAGCAAATGCTGCGGCTTGTTCTGCAGATGAAGGTAAGTTCCTTGATTATCACAAGATGCTTTATTTGACTCAGCCTAAGGAGAACTCTGGCGCGTGGACAAATAACTCTCTTGCTGCTGCGGGAGCATCTGTTGGAATCACATCTCAGAAGTTCACTAATTGTGTAACCAAGGGAAATTATGCAGATTGGGTTCAGAATGTTGCAGTTGAAGGCGCGAAGGCGAATGTGAATTCAACGCCTACCGTCTTTATCAATGGAAAGGAACTCACACGCGGAAACGCCTACTACGATCGCAATCAATTCCAGGCTGCTGTAGAAAAGGGTTAATTCTTGCGCTTTGCAATTCCTACGCCGACAACTTCGGCGTTTGCAATTGGCCCGCTCACCATTCATATGTATGCACTTTGCATCATTGTGGGGGCGGGTCTTGCAATTTGGATAGGCAACAAACGTTTCCTTGCTCATTTTCCAGATGGAAAGAACGTAGTTGGGGATGTTGCTATCTATTCAATCCCTGCAGGTGTCATTGGTGGGCGCCTCTATCACGTGCTGACAACACCTGAGAAATACTTTGCATCGCCTACATCACTTCTAGAGATAGTTAAAATCTGGAAAGGTGGTCTTGGAATCTGGGGTGCTATTTCACTCGGAGCACTCGCTGCATTTATTGCATATAAGAAGATGGCACGCAATCGAGAACTGCCGAGCTTTGCGTATTTTGCTGATGCAGTTGCACCCGGGTTGCTTATCGCACAAGCAGTTGGTCGTTTCGGAAATTGGTTTAATGCAGAGTTATTCGGTCGCCCGTTAGATGCTCCATGGGCGCTAGAAATTCCGCGGTATGCAAGACCTAATGAATATCTCTCTTACTCGACCTTCCATCCAACCTTCCTCTATGAATCACTTTGGTGTTCTGCGGCAGCGCTTCTGCTGATTTTTCTCGGTGGGCGCTACAAAGCTGGCTCAATCTTTGGGCTCTACATAATTCTCTACAGCGCAGGTCGCTTCTTTATCGAGGGACTTCGCATTGATCCAGCACAGATCTTCGCAGGGTTACGCATCAACCAATATCTCGCCGCTGCCCTCTTTCTCGGCGCAGGTGCCTACTTCCTCAAGATATCCCGCGCCAAGCGGTAGGCTTCAAATATGGCTTTAGAAGATGTCTATCAAAGAAATCTCCACCACCGCACCCATCGTGCCGGTTGGTTACGCGCTGCTGTTCTTGGTGCAAATGATGGATTGGTATCTACTGCAAGTTTGATGATTGGTGTTGCTGCTGCCAAAGCTGGCGAACAAAGCTTTCTGGTAACTGCAGGTGCTGCAGGAATAGCAGCGGGTGCAATGTCGATGGCAGTGGGAGAGTACGTCTCAGTTCGCTCGCAGAACGATATTGAAGAGTCAGATCGCTTGCTTGAAATTGAACACCTTGCAATTGATCCTGAAGGTGAATTTGAAGAGCTAGTTGAGATTTACATGAAGCGCGGACTCTCTCGTGAACTCGCAGTACAAGTTGTCGACGTGATGCATCAGAGAGATCCACTTGAAGCACATCTTCGCGATGAACTTGGCCAGCACCCACATACAAAGGCGCGTCCAGTTCAGGCGGCAATCGCATCGGCATGCGCATTTACCGCAGGTGGATTGATTCCTTTTGCTGGTGCCTTTGCCCCAACCCCAGGAGCCGCAGCCTTGAGCATCGTAGGCTTCACGATTCTGGGCCTCATCGCAACGGGAATGATCAGCGCAAAGACCGCTGGCTCAAAGCTACTTATCCCAACACTGCGCGTCATTGGCGGAGGAATCCTAGGCATGGCCATCACAGCAGGCATCGGACAAGCGCTGCATTTGAGTGGCATCTAAACCACCCCCTTGCTAGGCTTTCCTACTCAGCGTTAAATTATCAGCAGTAAATGTCGTCGGGCCAAAGTTGTCCCTTTTGTAACACTAAAAAGGAGATAGGGCTCACTATGGCACTCTCATCTAACTACCCTGCAGCGCAAGGGCTCTACGATCCTGCGCAAGAACATGATGCATGTGGCGTTGCGATGGTGGCCACCCTTAATAAAGTCGCAACACACGAGATTGTCGAAAAAGCGCTGACCGCACTTCGCAACCTCGAACATCGCGGTGCATCTGGTGCAGAACCAGATAGCGGTGATGGCGCCGGAATTCTTATCCGCGTCCCAGATGCTTTCTATCAAGCAGAAACTAAATTTGATCTTCCAGCTGAAGGCTCCTATGCAACCGGCATCGCATTTATTGCACAGGGTGCAGATGTTCGTGCAGATATTGAAAAGCTCGCAACTGAAGAAGGTTTGAAAGTTCTCGGATGGCGTGAACTTCCTATCAACCCTAAATCTCTCGGCAAGACAGCTGTCTCTGTCATGCCAAAGTTTGAACAACTTTTTGTTAGCGGCCTCAAGAATGAATCAGGAATTGTCCTGGATCGTTTAGCTTTTGCACTTCGTAAGCGTGCAGAGCATGGCCTAGATCTCTACTTCCCATCTCTCTCGTCACAGACAATTGTTTACAAGGGAATGCTCACAACAGGTCAGCTGGAAGAATTCTTCCCTGATTTAAGCGATGAGCGAGTTGTCTCTCCGCTTGCTCTCGTTCACTCACGTTTTTCTACAAATACTTTCCCATCGTGGCCACTGGCTCACCCTTATCGATTTATCGCACACAACGGCGAAATCAATACAGTTAAGGGAAACCGAAACTGGATGCGTGCTCGCGAGTCACTTCTTGAAAGCGATCTCATTCCTGGAGATCTCAAGCGACTCTTCCCAATCGTTGAAATGTCAGGATCTGACTCTGCATCATTCGATGAAGTTCTAGAACTTCTCTACCTTGGTGGACGATCACTTCCGCATGCAGTGTTGATGATGATTCCTGAAGCGTGGGAGAACCATGCAACGATGTCGGCAAAGCGTCGCGAGTTCTATGCATTCCACGCATCCCTTATGGAGCCATGGGATGGCCCTGCCTGTGTAACTTTCACAGATGGACATCAAGTCGGTGCAGTACTTGATCGAAATGGTCTTCGTCCGTCACGTTTCTGGGTTACAGATGATGGCCTTGTTGTTCTTGCATCAGAAGTCGGCGTTCTTGATTTCCCTGCAGAGAAGATTGTCCGCAAGGGCCGCCTGCAACCAGGAAAGATGTTCTTAGTTGATATCGAAGCAGGACGAATCATCGAAGATGATGAAATTAAGGATTCACTCGCAGATTCAGCGCCATATGGAAAGTGGCTTGCAGATGGAATGATCAAGTTATCTGATCTTCCTTCTCGTGAACACATTATCTATCCGCACAAATCTGTTATTCGTCGCCAGAAGGCATTTGGCTACACCGAAGAAGAGATCAAGATTATTGTCACTCCGATGGCAAAGGGTGGGGGAGAAGCTCTCGGTTCGATGGGAACTGATACCCCAATTGCAGCACTTTCTGCAAAGCCACGTCTTCTCTTTGATTACTTCACACAGCTCTTTGCTCAGGTGACAAATCCACCTCTCGATGCAATTCGCGAAGAGCTTGTCACAAGCCTTGGTGGATCACTTGGTCCAGAACATAACTTGCTCGATCCAGGACCAGATTCATGTAGGCAGATTTCATTGGCATTCCCAGTTATCGATAATGATGAACTTGCAAAGATCATTCACGTCAATGCTGATGATGACTATCCAGGACTGCAGTCATACGTTGTTCGTGGACTCTTCCCAGTAACTGGTGATGGAAACACACTTCGCATTCGATTAGAAGAGATTAAGAAGGAAGTTTCACAAGCAATTGAAGATGGTGCTCGCATCATTGTTCTCTCTGATCGTGATGGTGATGCAGAAGATTGCCCTATTCCTTCACTCCTTCTTACAGCAGCAGTTCACCACCACTTGATTCGCGAGAAGACCCGTACAAAGGTGGGTCTCGTTGTAGAAGCTGGCGATGTCCGTGAAGTTCACCATGTTGCACTTCTGATCGGTTATGGCGCAGCTGCTGTAAATCCATATCTCGTTATGGAGACAGCTGAAGACTTGGTAAACCAGGGCATCATTACTGGAATCACTCCAGAAAAGGCTGTTCGCAATGTCATTAAGGCGCTCGGTAAGGGCGTTCTTAAGGTTATGTCGAAGATGGGCATCTCAACAATCGCTTCCTACACAGGCGCACAGGTCTTCGAAGCTATCGGTCTTGCTCAAGTTGTTGTCGATGAATTCTTCGTTGGCACAACTTCTCGACTTGGTGGCGTCGATCTCGATGTTATTGCTGAGGAAACCATTAAGCGCCATCACTTCGCATACCCAGTAGGCGGAGAAATTCCTGGCGCTAAGCGCCTTGCAGTTGGTGGCGAGTACCAGTGGCGTCGCGATGGAGAGCCACACCTCTTCAATCCAGAGACAGTCTTTGCACTACAACACTCAACTCGCAATAAGCGCTATGACATCTTTAAGCGCTACACAGATAAGGTCAACGATCAGAGCAAGACTCTGATGACACTTCGTGGGCTCTTCCAATTTAAGGAAGGTCAACGAGCACCTATTTCAATTGATGAAGTAGAGCCAATCTCAGAGATCGTAAAGCGATTCTCAACAGGTGCGATGTCATATGGCTCAGTCTCACAAGAAGTTCACGAGACTTTGGCAATTGCTATGAACCGTCTTGGAGCTAAATCAAATACAGGTGAGGGTGGAGAAGATCCAGCTCGCTTTATTCCGATGGCAAATGGTGATTCAAAGAAGAGCGCAATCAAGCAGGTTGCATCCGGTCGCTTTGGTGTAACAAGTAATTACCTCATCAATGCAACTGATATTCAGATCAAAATCGCACAGGGCGCAAAGCCAGGAGAAGGTGGACAGCTTCCTGGTTACAAGGTCTATCCATGGGTTGCTAAAGCTCGCTACTCAACGCCAGGTGTTGGTCTGATTTCACCGCCACCTCACCACGATATTTATTCGATTGAAGATCTTGCTCAATTGATTCACGATCTTAAGAACGCCAATAAAGATGCACGCGTGCACGTAAAGCTCGTTGCTGAAGTCGGTGTAGGAACAGTTGCTGCAGGTGTCTCTAAGGCGCACGCAGATGTCGTTCTGATCTCTGGCCATGATGGCGGAACAGGTGCATCACCTCTCACATCTCTTAAGCATGCTGGTGCTCCATGGGAGCTCGGACTTGCTGAAACTCAACAGACACTTCTTCTCAACAACTTGCGTGATCGCATCGTTGTTCAGGCAGATGGTCAACTCAAGACAGGGCGCGATGTTGTTATTGCGGCTCTCCTTGGCGCTGAAGAATATGGTTTTGCAACTGCGCCACTTGTGGTCTCTGGCTGCATCATGATGCGCGTCTGCCACTTAGATACGTGTCCAGTTGGTGTTGCAACACAGAATCCAGAACTTCGTAAGCGCTTCTCAGGTAAGCCTGAATTCGTTGAGACTTTCTTCGAGTACATCGCAGAAGAAGTCCGTGAAATTCTCGCATCCCTTGGATTTAAGTCACTTCAAGAAGCAATCGGCCATGTCGAATACCTCGATACTCGTGCAGCGGTTGATCACTGGAAGGCGAGCGGACTCGATCTTTCACCGCTTCTTGTTCGTCCAGATGTTGATTCGCCTCTGTACAACACTACGAAGCAAGATCACGGCTTGGCAGCTGCTCTTGATAACAGGTTGATTGAGCTATCAAAGGCTGCGCTCGAGAATAAAGAACCCGTCCGCATCGATATGCCAGTACGCAACGTCAACCGTACTGTCGGAACAATGTTGGGCGCAGAAATCACTCGTCGCTTTGGCGCAGAAGGACTTCCTGCATCAACGATTGATGTAACTCTGCACGGATCTGCTGGCCAATCACTCGGCGCATTTATTCCTCAAGGTCTTGCACTTCGTCTATACGGTGATGCCAACGACTATGTCGGTAAGGGCATCTCTGGTGGGCGCGTGGTTGTTCGCCCAGATGAGAAGGCAACCTTCAAATCTGAAGAGAATGTCATCGCAGGAAATGTCATCGGTTATGGAGCAACTTCAGGTGAAATCTTCATCCGCGGACTTGCTGGAGAAAGATTCTGCGTACGTAACTCTGGAGCTCTTGCAATTACTGAAGGCGTCGGAGATCACGCACTCGAATACATGACGGGCGGAACCGTTGTCATCCTCGGTCGCACTGGTCGCAATATTGCAGCTGGCATGTCTGGTGGTCGCGCATTTGTCCTTGATCTCGATACAGCAGTAGTAAATGCTGAGATGGTCGATGTCTTAGCAGTGCCTGCAGATCAGAAAGAGACTCTTCGTGGATATATCTCGTCATTCCATGTAGAGACTGGTTCTAAGGTTGCAGAAAGCTTGCTCGCAAACTGGGATAAAGAAATCTCACGATTCTCATTGATCATGCCTCGCGATTATGCACGCGTTCTTGCAGCTATCGAAAAGGCGACTCGAGAGGGATTACCTGTCGATGAATATGTAATGGAGGTTGCAGCAAATGGCTGATCCAAAGGGCTTTTTAACAACTCCTCGCGAGACTCCAAAGCGTCGACCTGTCGATGTGCGTATTCAAGATTGGCGTGAGGTCTACGAGCCACAGTCAATGGAGCACCTACAGAAGCAAGCTGGTCGCTGCATGGATTGCGGCATTCCTTTCTGTCACTCAGGCTGCCCACTCGGAAATCTCATTCCTGAATGGAATGACCTCATGTACCGCGGCGATAAGAACGAAGCAATTGATCGTTTGCACGTCACCAATAACTTCCCAGAATTCACAGGTCGCCTCTGTCCTGCACCATGCGAAACTGCATGTGTTGTCGGAATTAATCGCGATGCAGTAACAATTAAGCAGATTGAACTCCGCACAATCGAAGAAGCCTTCGATACAAATAACGTTAAGCCTCTGGCACCTGAGCGTCTTTCAGGTAAGACAGTCGCTGTTATCGGTTCAGGTCCAGCAGGTCTTGCAGCTGCGCAGCAGTTAACTCGCGCAGGTCACACAGTTGCTGTCTATGACCGCGCAGATAAAATCGGTGGACTTCTTCGCTACGGAATTCCTGAATTTAAGATGGAGAAGCACATCGTTGATCGCAGACTTGCACAGATGGAGCAAGAGGGAACTCGCTTTAGACCTGGCGTCAATGTTGGCGTTGATCTAACAGGTTCACAGCTTCGCACTAAATACGATGCAATCGTTCTTGCAATCGGTGCAACACAGTGGCGCGATCTTTCGATTCCAGGTCGCGAGAATAAGGGCATCTATCAAGCGATGGAGTTCTTGCCGTGGGGCAATAAGCAGGCGCTGGGCGAAGTTGAAGTTCCACCAATTAATGTTGCTGGAAAGCATGTTGTCATCCTTGGTGGTGGAGATACTGGAGCTGATTGCCTTGGTACTTCTGTGCGCCAGGGTGCAGCAAGTGTTACTCAACTAGAGATCATGCCTCGTCCAACTGAAGAACGTCCTTCTTCACAGCCATGGCCTACATACCCAATGATCTACCGCGTCTCTAGCGCCCATGAAGAACTCGATAACCGAGTCTTCTCTGTCAGCACTCAAGAGTTCATTGGTGATGGCAACGGAAATCTCAAGGCTCTCAAGATTGTTGAAACCAAGTTTGAAAATGGAAAGTTCGAACCAGTTCCTGGCACCGAGAAGGAAATCCCTGCTGATTTCGTATTCCTTGCAATGGGATTCACGGGTCCTGAAAAGTCTGCTCTCATTGATCAACTAGAAGTCGAACTTGATGAGCGCGGAAATATCAAGCGCGATGAGAACTTCCAATCATCTGAGGAAGGAATCTTCGTAGCAGGAGATGCTGGCCGCGGACAATCGCTGATTGTGTGGGCAATCGCGGAAGGTCGTTCTGCAGCAGCTGCGGTAGATACCTACCTTGCGGGGGAGACTCAACTTCCAGCGCCGATCGAACCAACAACTCGCTCATTAACAGTTTAGAACTCGTTAGTACACAACATCTAAAGATAAGGTAGTCATATGCGCCGCGCGAAAATAGTTTGCACCATGGGTCCTGCAGTTGAATCTCCAGAGAAAGTTAAGGAGCTCATCGCCGCAGGTATGGATATGGCGCGCCTCAACCTTTCACATGGTTCTTATGAGGAGCACCAAGGACGCCTTGATCGCGTTCGCGCAGCAGCGAAAGAAGCCGGAAAGGCTGTTGCAGTACTTGTAGATCTCCAAGGTCCAAAGATTCGCCTAGCTCGCTTTGAGAACGGCCCACACGATTTAGCTCGTGGAGATATCTTCACAATTACAACTGATGAAGTTCCGGGCACCAAGGAGCGCGTTGGAACTACCTACAAAGGTCTTCCAGGTGATTGCAAAGCAGGAGATCGCATTCTGATCGACGATGGAAAAGTAACCGTCGAAGTTATTGAAGTAAAGGGCAACGATGTCATTACAAAGTGCATCGAGCCAGGAGCGGTAAGCAATAACAAGGGAATTAACCTTCCAGGTGTTGCTGTATCTGTTCCTGCAATGTCTGAAAAAGATGCAGATGATCTTCGCTGGGGACTTCGTGCTGGCGCAGATTTCATCGCCCTCTCATTTGTACGAAATGCTGCAGATATTAAAGATGTCCATGCAATCATGGATGAAGTTGGAATTCGTATTCCAGTAATCGCAAAGATTGAGAAGCCTCAGGCTGTAGAGAATCTTGTTGAAATCGTTGAAGCCTTCGATGGCATCATGGTTGCCCGCGGCGATCTCGGTGTGGAACTTCCTATTGAAGATGTACCAATGGTTCAGAAGCGTTGTGTAGAGCTAGCTCGCGATGCTGCAAAGCCAGTCATTGTTGCGACTCAGATGCTCGATTCAATGATCACAAACTCACGCCCAACACGCGCTGAAGCTACAGACTGTGCAAACGCTGTCCTTGATGGAGCAGATGCATTGATGCTCTCAGGCGAAACATCAGTCGGAGAATTCGCAATTGAAGCTGTACAGACCATGGCTCGCATCATCGTAAAGACTGAGCAAGATGGTCTTGATCGAATCCGTCCATTGATTCACGCACCACGCACTAAGGGTGGCGCTGTCACGAAGGCAGCAGCCGAAGTTGGCGGAATCGTTGGCGCAAAGTTCCTTGTAACTTTCACACAATCTGGCGATTCTGCACGCAGAATTAGCCGTCTTCGCTCTGCAATTCCAATCCTTGCAATTACTCCAGAAATTGGCACATATAACCGCCTTGCTCTCTCGTGGGGTGTAGAGCCGCTGGTAACTCCAATGGTTAAGCACACGGACGAGATGGTGCTTCAGGCTGACAAGATGCTCATCGATGGAAAGCGCGCCGCAATCGGCGAGCCAGTGATCATCGTCGCGGGTTCACCCCCAGGAATTCCTGGCTCAACCAATGCAATGCGCGTACACACAGTGGGCGATGCCGTTAACGGCGTAGTCGCTGCCTACCGCTAAAGCTGAATTTCTAATAACTCTCGAATCTCTAATACGATAGGGGAGTACGCCTCGGTACTCCAACGGTAGAGAGGGCAGTCTCAAACACTGCATAGTGTCGGTTCGAATCCGACTCGAGGCACATGAGTAATGATGCGAAAGAAAAGTCTGCGATAAGAATCCTTGTCGCCGAAGACGAAGCTCTCATTCGCATGGACTTAGTCGAAATGTTGCAAGAGGCGGGTTATCAAGTCATCGCTCAAGCAACCAATGGCGAAGAAGCGATTGCACTAGCCACAGAACACAACCCAGATCTCGCAATTCTCGATGTGAAGATGCCTGTCCTCGATGGAATCTCGGCAGCAGAAAAGATAATTTCAATCGCACCTGTTTTGATGCTCACCGCATTTAGCCAACGCGAACTCGTTGAACGTGCTCGAGATGCCGGTGTCATGGCTTACGTTGTAAAGCCATTTACTATCGGGGATCTCATCCCTGCAATTGAAATTGCAATCAGCCGCCATACCCAGATGCGCTCTCTGGCCGATGAAGTAGCCGACCTCCACGAACGCCTCGAGACCCGCAAGGTAATTGATCGCGCCAAGGGCATCTTGATGAAGGCCCTCAATCTCTCCGAACCCGAAGCATTCTCATGGATACAAAGGGCAGCTATGGACCGCCGCCTGACCATGAAAGAGGTCGCCCAGGCCGTTATCTCGCCTGAAGCCGCCCTCGACAAATAGGCCAGATTCTCCGGCTTTTGTAATCAAAAAGTAACCATATATGGGGAGAAAACTCGCTTTCCGCCTTGTCTCAAGCATGGGTTGAGCATTACCCTTACGGCTTCCCTGTCCCGGGACACATGAAAGACAAAACAGGAAGGCAATACATGAACAAGAAGATCGTAAGCGGCTTCGCAATTGCCGCTGCTGCAACACTCGCACTTGGTGCAGTTGCAACAGCTCCAGCGAACGCAGCTACAAAGACAGTAAAGCTTGCATACATGGGCCCACTAACTGGTGGAGCTGCTGCACTAGGTCAGGATCAGATTCCAGGTGCTATCTGGGCTATTGATCAGTACAACCGCACAAACCCAAAGGTTAAGGTTGAACTCGTAAAGGCTGACGCACAGTGCGACGGAACAGTAGCTGCAAACGTAGCTCCTGGTGTTGCTGCAGATAAGAAGATTATCGGCGTAATCGGAACAGCATGTTCAGGTGAAGCTCGTAACTCATTCCCTGCATACAAGGCTGCAGGTCTAACAATGGTTGCTCCATCAGCATCTGCTGTTGACCTTACAAACCGTAAGGCGAAGTCAAACGGCTTCCCAATCTTCCACCGCGTCGTTGCTAACGACGCTTTCCAGGGTCCAGCACTTGCTAAGTACGTTGCTAAGGGTGTCAAGTCACCTAAGTACTACTTGGTTGACGATCAGTCACCATACGGTCAGCCACTTATCAAGGACGCTGTAACACCTGTAGCTAAGAAGCTTGGCACAATCGTTGGAACAGACTCTGTTGCTCAAAAGACATCAGACTGGTCATCAGTTGTTGCAAAGATCAAGTCATCAGGCGCGAACATCGTAGTTTTCGGTGGATACGACTATGACGCAGCTCCATTCGTTAAGGCTCTTCGCGATGGTGGATACACAGGTATCTTCGGTGGCGGCGACGGAATCAACACATCTGACTTCGTTCGTCTTGCTGGCGGAAAGACAATTGCTGAAGGCGTTCGTATGTCAGCAGCATCTGTCCCACTAGATACGTTGATCTCAAAGGCTGAACTTGCTGACTTCACTAAGGTCACAGGCGTTAAGGTTCCAGGACTTTACGCTGAAACAGCTTGGACAGCTACAAACGTATTCATCCAGTGCATCAAGGAAGGTGCGGTTACACGTGCAGCTATCCAGAAGTGCGTAAACAACGGCACATTCACAGCTGCGGGTGGAACAAAGTTCAAGTTCGATCGCTACGGTGATCCAACAGTTGCAGCAGCAGTTGCAGGTTGGTACGTTAAGAACGGTGAAATCGTTTACGATACAACCGATTTCTAATCTCAACCTAAGCTCGTAAAGTTATGTAGTGAGCGTGGCCACCGCTAGGATTTCCTAGCGTTGGCCACGCTTCATAAATTTCAATACCTATTAGATAGGCAGCTATGAATTTCTCGGTAATTGGCAGCCAGTTCTGGTCACTCGCTCTGCAGGGACTAGCGCTCGGACTTATTTATTCCCTTGTCGCACTTGGTTACACCATGGTTTACGGCGTGTTAAGACTAATCAACTTTGCTAACTCAGAAGTTTTTATGGTCGGAACATTCTCCGTGCTTTATTTACAAGTCAATATCCTTGACTTTCAAGTTGGCGACCCAACTCTCAGCGGGCTCAAATTAATTGCATACTTGGTTGGGTCTCTCGTAGTATCAATGATTATTTGCTCACTACTTGCTATGCTCGTAGAAGTTGTGGCTTATCGCCGACTTCGCGCACGCGGTGCCAATAGACTTGCATCTCTTATTTCTGCGATCGGTGTGTCAATCGCGCTCCTAGAAGGCATGAGCATGCTTACGGGTGCACGCGGTCAAACCGCTCCTCGTATTCTCGAGAAATGGAGCTTCGGCGAAATAGCTGGAGCAAACTTTAGAATTGATACCGTTTTGGCAATCGTTATGCCAATCCTTATCTTCTTAATCCTTGATCAGTTTGTGACGAAATCCCGCCTTGGAAAATCTATTCGTGCTGTATCCATGTCCGAAGAGAATTCTAAGTTGATGGGTATCGATATCAACCGCGTCATTACACTCACTTTCTGCATCGGCGGGCTCACAACAGGTGCCGCTGCATTCCTCTACACAACTGTTTATGAGAACACTGTCTTTAACGTCGGATTCAACATGGGAATCGCAGCCTTCACAGCGGCAGTTCTAGGTGGAATCGGAAATCTTCGCGGAGCGTTTTACGGTGGTATGGCTCTTGGAATGCTGGAGCAATTCGCATCAGCAGTGCTGGGATCGCAGTGGAAATCAATAACAGTATTCGTGGTATTGGTCGTAATCCTTCTATTCAAGCCTAACGGTCTCTTTGGTGAAGCCGTTCAGCAGACGAGGACATGATGAGTAAATTAATGAGCTTCAACCTTCGCGATTTTGGTGCAGGCATTTGGGCTAATTGGAATCGAGCAACGAGAACACTCTTTGTTCTTGCGATTATTTCTCTTGTCTCCCTTCTCCCTTTCGCGGCATCGTGGGGACCTACTAGCTTCATGAATACCCCGATTACCTCCTTCCAGAACGTTCTGGTCTACCCGGTGGGAATGTTTGTTTTGATGGCCCTTGGCCTAAACATTGTTGTTGGAAAGTCTGGACTACTTGACCTTGGCTACATTGCCTTCTTCGCAATTGGCGCGTACAGCCAAGCAATTCTTTCGACGCTTTTGGGATGGAACACCTGGGAGATTCTCCCTTTCGGAATCGGATTTGCGATGATTTCAGGAGTGATTCTTGGTTTGCCGGCACTTCGTCTTCGCGGCGACTATCTTGCGATCATTACTCTTGGTTTTGGTGAAATTGTTCGAATCTTTGCACTGAATCTTCAAGTAACGGGCGGCCCTAGTGGTATTGCTGGTATTCCAAATCCACCAGGATTCTTTGGACTGAAGTTCGACATCATGCATCCCCAGAACTTCTTCTGGGTCGTGCTGGCACTTATTCTTTTAACAATTTGGATGATTCGCAGATTTACCGTGCGTCGCCCAGGTCGTGCATGGGAGGCAATCCGCCAGGATGAAGATGTCGCAGAGTTGATGGGTGTGAATACGCTTGTTTATAAGCTCTGGTCATTCGTTATTGGCGCAGCTGTTGGCGGCGCCGCTGGCGTGATCTTCGCTTCAAAGGTGATGGTTATTTCACCGGATATGTTTAAGTTCGATGTATCTATCTTCATTCTCGCTTGTGTTGTTTTCGGTGGCATAGGAAATATTTGGGGAGTTGTTCTTGGCGCATCAGTCCTTGCCTATCTCCCTGAACGCATCCGATTCTTAGCGGATTCTCGTCAGTTGGTGTTTGGCTTGGTGCTTATCCTTATGATGAATCTGAGACCAGACGGACTTTTGCCTCGTAAGAAACGAGAGAAAATTACAGAGAAGGGTTCAAAGTAAATGTCGAAGAAAATTCTTGAACTCAAGAACGTCACGATTAAGTTCGGCGGTGTAACTGCTCTTAATGAGGTTAACTTCCAGGTAAATGAAGGCGAAATCTGTGCACTTATCGGCCCTAACGGAGCAGGAAAGACAACAGTCTTCAACGTTGTTACCGGCGTGTACCCGATCACCTCTGGAGAAATTCTTTTTAACGGCGAGAATCTCAAAGGAAAGAAGCGCCATCATATTGTTAAGGCCGGATTGGCTCGCACATTCCAGAACGTGCGCCTCTTCGGTGATATGACAGCTCTTGAGAATGTCATCACTGCGACAGATGTTCATAAGAAGACCGGACTTATCCGCGCACTCTTCGGAACACCGCTCAATCGTCGAGAAGAGAAAGAGAGCAAAGCTCGCGCACACGAGCTCTTGGCTCTGATGGGTATCGATCACCGCGCAGATCAATTGGCCAAGAATCTTCCTTACGGTGATCAGCGTCGTCTTGAAATCGCACGTGCCTTAGGTACAGAGCCTCAGTTGCTATTGCTTGATGAACCAGCTGCAGGATTTAACCCTGCAGAGAAGGTGGAGCTGGCAAATCTTATTAAGAAGATTCGCGATAAGGGATACACAGTGCTTCTGATTGAGCACGACATGTCTCTCATCATGGGAATCTCTGATCGCGTTGCAGTTCTCGACTTCGGTCAGAAGATTGCAGATGATCTTCCATCAGTTGTTCAAAATGACCCTCGAGTTATCGAGGCTTACCTAGGAGTGCCTGCAGATGCGTCTTGAAATTAAAGATCTTCGTGTTCACTACGGCAAGATTGAAGCGATTAAAGGCGTATCAGTCGTTGTAAACCAAGGTGAGATTGTCACACTTATTGGTGCTAACGGCGCTGGTAAAACAACAATTCTAAAGACCATCTCTGGTCTACGCCCTGTATCAAGTGGCTCCATAACCTTCGATGGTGTCGATATCAATAAGATTCCTGCGCATAAGCGTGTAGATCTTGGTATTTCTCAGGTTCCAGAAGGTCGCGGAATTTTCCCTGGCATGACAGTTCTTGAAAACCTCGAGATGGGTAAGTTCAATCGCAAGGATCGCAAAGATGAGATGGAAGAAGATCTTGATCGCATCTACACGCTCTTTCCACGTTTGAAAGAGCGCACAGGGCAGGCGGGTGGAACTCTCTCTGGTGGAGAACAGCAGATGCTTGCAATGGGTCGCGCTTTGATGGCACGCCCAAAGGTTCTACTTCTTGATGAGCCTTCAATGGGTCTTGCTCCACAGATGATTGCAAATATCTTCCGCATCATTACAGAAATCAATAAGCAGGGCGTAACAATTCTTCTCGTAGAACAGAATGCACAGCAGGCGCTTCAGCGCGCACACCGTGCATACATTCTTGAGACTGGAAATGTTACGAAGGAAGCAGCTGCGTCCGACTTACTTAACGATCCAGCAGTCCGCGAGGCATATCTCGGAACGGGTGCTCACTAATATCCTTTACTGGGTAAAAATTACGGATTAAGAATGAGGCAGGTTATGCGAGCGGTACAAGTTCGCTGACCTGCCTCGTTTGTGATTACGATCTCGTAGACGCAGAGCGTTCTGCCGAGTGAGATAGGTGTTGCCACGGCTGTTACATAGCCACTTGTTGCCGATTTATGGTGAGTTGCATTGATATCTACGCCAACAATTTTTCTATCTGGTCCAGCGTGTAGCTGAGTTCCGATTGATCCGAGTGATTCGGCTAGAACAACATTTGCGCCACCGTGAAGAAGACCGATTGGTTGGGTATTTCCTTCAACTGGCATTCTTGCGACTAAGCGTTCAGGGGAGACTTCAAGCATCTCGATACCCATCTTGAGATCTAGGGCACCTTGTCCACGTTCTTTAATGATTGCTAAGTAATCTGGCTGCGTCATAGTTCGAAATAGTAACTTGTTACCTAAGATGAGCGCCATGTCTAAGAGCAAGCGTCTGCTACTAATCGATGGCCATTCAATGGCCTATCGAGCATTCTTCGCTCTGCCAGCCGAGAACTTCACAACGGCACAAGGCCAACATACAAATGCCATCTACGGCTTTGCGACGATGCTGATCTCGCTCTTGAAGGATGAGAAGCCGACCCACGTGGCTGTGGCATTCGATGTTTCACGTAAGACTTTCCGCACCGAGCTCTTTCCTGAGTACAAGGCAACTCGAGCGAAAACCCCTGATGAATTTCGATCACAGATGTCGTTCCTTCACGAACTTGTTAAAGGTTTTGGTATCAACCAATTCGAGATTGAAGGCTATGAAGCAGATGACATCATCGCCACAATAACCAAGCGCGCTGAAAGTGAAGGCGCAGAAGTTCTTATTTGTACGGGGGATAGAGATAGCTTCCAATTAGTTACAGATCAAACAACGGTCTTGTATCCAAAGCGCGGCGTCAGCGAGATGGCGCGAATGACGCCTGCTGCAGTGCAAGAGAAATATGGAATGTCTCCTGAGCAATATCCAGATTATGCAGCGCTGCGCGGAGACCCCAGTGATAATTTGCCATCGATTCCTGGAGTCGGCGAAAAGACAGCAGCTAAATGGGTCATCGAATATGGCTCATTGGATGCAATCTTTGAAAATGTAGAGAAGATCTCGGGCAAAGTTGGCGAATCTCTTCGTGCCAACGTTGAGAATGTAAAGCTCAATCGTAAGTTAACGCAGTTACTTCACGATGCGCCGATGGACTTCACCATCGATGCACTTGCCTGGAGCGGTGTCGCAGAATCCGATCTCACCGCACTCTTTGAGCAACTTGAGTTCAAAACCCTTAAAGATCGTCTCAAAGTTATCTCTTCGGAGAAGGCTACGGCTAAATCTTCTAAGGCAGAGAAGAGCGCTGAACCTGAATTTTCACTCTTCGGATCAGATATTGAATCTGCGGTAGTAACTCCTGCAGAGCTGGATAAGAAGATTGCAGACCATAAAGGTCTAATCTCAATCGCTTATGAGTTACTTGATGACAGGGTACATCGCTATGCAGTTGCGCTAACCAAGGGCACTGCTTACTTGGTTCACTCTGCTGAGATGGGTTCCTGGGCATCGTCTGAATCAGTACAGAAGATTGCACATGATGGAAAGGCAGTTGCACGTGAAGGTGTTCTTTCAGGCGTTGTATTTGATACTTCATTGGCCGCATACCTAATCAATCCCGGAGTCCGTGCCCAAGAAGTTTCAGATTTGCTTGAACGTTACGGCGATGGAAGCCAACTAGATGAATCAACTCCTGAGCAGCTACTTCTCACCACAGCGACATCACTCTTTGGACTCAAGAATTCGCTTGAAAAAGAGCTTGCCGATCGCGGCTTGGCCGATTTGTATAACAAGCTAGAGCTTCCCATCGCAGATCTCTTGGCAATCATGGAGAACCGCGGAATTGCAGTAGATAAGAAGGAGCTTGAAAGCCTTGCTCAATTCTTCGACGCTGAAGTAAAGCGCGAGACAAAGAGCGCCCACGATGCAGCTGGACATGAATTTAATGTGGCCTCGCCCAAGCAACTTCAAGTTGTTCTCTTTGAAGAGTTGGGTTTACCAAAGACGAAGAAGATTAAGACCGGCTACACAACAGATGCCGATGCACTCAACTGGCTCTTTGAAAAAAGTGGGCATCCAGTGCTTGCCGCCCTTCTGCGCATTCGCGAGACAAAGAAGTTAGCGACAACTATTGAGGGCCTCTTAGTTGAGATTCAAAAAGATAAGAGAATTCATACCCACTTTGCGCAGACCGTTGCAGCAACGGGTCGCCTCTCTTCTGTAGGCCCAAACCTTCAGAACATCCCAGTCCGGACAGAAGAAGGACGAAAGATTCGCGAGTGCTTTATCGCAGGCGCCGGATATGACGCCTTACTTACCGCTGATTACAGCCAAATTGAGATGCGCATCATGGCTCACTTATCTAACGATGCACACCTGCTTAAGGCTTTTGAATCTGGCGAAGATTTACATGCAACCGTTGCAGCCGAAGTTTTTGGAGTAAAGCCTGCTGATGTTGATCCAGAGATGCGTAGGCAAATTAAGGCGATGTCCTACGGCCTTGCATATGGTTTGAGTTCATATGGGTTAGCCGTACAGCTAGATTTAACGCCACCTGAGGCTCAAGATTTGATGGATAAATACTTTGAACGTTTCGGGGGAATCCGCGATTACTTAAAGACCGTTGTGGTGGATGCACGAAAAGTGGGTTACACAGAAACAGTGATGGGACGTCGTCGCTACCTTCCAGATCTCATGCACGATAATCGCCAACGCAGAGAAGTCGCAGAGCGTATGGCACTCAATGCTCCCATCCAGGGATCAGCGGCAGACATCATCAAGCAAGCGATGCTCAACGTTCAGCAAGCTCTCGTTGCAGGTAAATTCAAATCACGACTCTTATTACAGGTCCACGATGAATTGATTCTTGAAGTTGTAACGGCTGAGATTGATGAAGTTTCTAAGCTAGTTCGCACCCAAATGGGAAGCGCCTATCCGCTTAAAGCACCACTGGATGTTTCAGTAGGTGTCGGCAAGAGTTGGAACGAAGCAGCTCACTAGCGAGTAGTAGGAGAGTTATCTTCCATCGCTGCTAAATCTTCTTCATCTGATGGCAATTTATCTGCAGCTGCCAGACGTTTCCTGCCGATACCGAGAATAATGAAACCAACTCCGATACTTACAGTTGTGATACTGAGAGCAAATGACGGTGAGATCTTCTCTGAGATGAGACCACCGACAGCAGACCCGAAGGCCATCAAGGTTCCTTCAACTGTCCAGAGCCAACCCATCATCGCGGTGGGCGAACCTTTCGGACGAATGGCTTCCATAACTTCCCAATAGAAAACTTGAATTGCGCCCCCGACAAAACCTAAGAGTGCGCTAGCGATAATCATTGTCCAACCAGGACGAGTGAATGCGATTGGAATCGAGACCAAGAACCATGCGAGATAAGTTCTGCGCATTGCACGCAGGGATGAGGTGCGTTTTGAAACTAACCCAGCGAGTAAGCCACCTACGATGGTAGAGATCCCCATCGCAGCAAATATCCAGGCTGTCAGGTGCGGAACTTTTTCAATCGTTGTAAATGCTGGAACAGCCACATCAAAGACGCCCCAACCAAACCCAATGAAGCATCCTTCAATCATTAAGAGTTGCAGAGGTTTATGTCTCCAGAGAGGAAGATAGTCGGCATCCTTTTTCTCAGGAATCCAGCTACGTGAAACTTTTGTAATTGCAAGTGCTCCGCCGCCAATGAGCATTAGTGCGCCAACAACATTAAGTGGTAAATCGGGATGCGCTGAGAGCGCAAGTGATGTTGCAATGACTGGCCCTACAACTTGGGCTGCCGACATAATTGCAGTATCAACTGCATATGCAGTTCTTAAGAAATCAGGTGGAACAACTATCTTCCATAGCGGGCGAATAGATAGATTGATTGGGGGAGCGCTTAAACCCATTACGAAAGCGAGCACCAGCATCTGAGTTTTTGAGTCCGATGCATTGAGAGCAAATGCCATGAGTGCATAACCCGGAACCATTAGACGAAGTGGCCATGTCTGTCCGTACTTATCCATAATTGATCCGCGAATACCTGCAGTGAGCGAACTGGATACCGCATTTAATCCGATAGCAAGACCTGCGACAGAGATCGAGCCTGTTGATTGCTCGACTTTAAAAAAGATTGAGAGCGCGACCATTCCATAGGCGACGCGGGCAGGAAAAGATGCAAGAGCTAAGACCCAGACATTGGGTATTTGGAATAACTCTGCATATCGCTTCATAACCTTGGAATTCTATTCCTCAGACGGGTGCTGATATGCGGGGATTTGCCTGTAATTCACCCTCACGCGTACTCTTGCCCAGTCCTTATCCCTACTACTTTCTATCCCTACGGAGCATCTTGACTACACAAATTGCAGTAAATGACATTGGTTCAGCGGAAGATTTCTTAGCCGCAATCGAAGGAACAATCAGAAATTTCAGCGACGGAGATCTCGTCACAGGCACAGTTGTACAAATTGATCGCGAAGAAGTTCTCCTTGATGTCGGTTACAAGACAGAAGGCGTAATTCCATCACGCGAACTTTCAATCCGCCATGATGCAGATCCAAACGACATCGTTAAGGTCGGAGATCGTGTAGAAGCTCTCGTACTTCAGAAGGAAGATAAAGAAGGTCGCCTCATCCTCTCCAAGAAGCGTGCTCAGTACGAGCGTGCATGGGGCGAGATTGAAGGCAAGAAGGAGCGCGACGAAGTTGTCGTCGGAACAGTTATTGAAGTTGTAAAGGGCGGACTCATCGTAGATATCGGTCTACGTGGCTTCTTGCCAGCATCACTCGTTGAAATGCGTCGCGTACGCGATCTCACTCCTTACATTGGTAAGCAGGTTGAAGCTCGCATCATCGAACTTGATAAGAACCGTAACAACGTTGTTCTTTCGCGTCGCGCATTCCTCGAGCAGACACAGTCACAGTCACGTACTGAATTCCTTAACCAGCTACAAAAGGGTCAGGTTCGTACAGGCGTTGTCTCATCAATCGTTAACTTCGGTGCATTCGTTGATCTCGGTGGCGTAGACGGTCTCGTTCACGTTTCAGAGCTTTCATGGAAGCACATCGATCACCCAGGTGAAGTTGTTGAAGTTGGAGATGAAGTAACAGTTGAGGTTCTCGAAGTGGATTTCGAGCGCGAGCGTGTTTCACTCTCACTCAAGGCAACACAAGAAGATCCATGGCAGGCATTTGCTCGCACTCACACAATTAACACAGTTGTGCCAGGTGTCGTAACAAAGCTCGTTCCATTCGGTGCGTTCATTCGCGTACATGAAGGAATCGAAGGACTTGTTCACATCTCAGAGCTTGCAGAACGCCACGTTGAAATTCCAGAGCAGGTCGTTGCAGTAGATGACGAGCTCTTCGTGAAGATCATCGATATCGACCTAGAGCGTCGCCGTATCTCACTCTCATTGAAGCAAGCTAATGAAGGAACTGAAGTTGAGATCGAAGCATTCGATCCAACACAGTACGGAATGGCTGCTCGTTACGATGCAGAAGGAAACTTCATCTATCCAGAAGGTTTCGATCCTGATACTCAGGAGTGGAAGCCAGGATTCGATTCACAGCGCGAAGAGTGGGAGCGTCAATACGCTGTCGCTCAAGAGCGCTTCCTTGCACATAAGAAGCAAAAGGCAGAGTCAAAGGCGGCTGAAGAAGCTGCTGCTGTAACTGCAGAATAGTTTAAATAAAAAAGAGACTCATACGGGTCGCGAGCTGCTCCTTAACCTCGCTTACCCCGCATGAGTCTCTTTTTTAATTCTCACTAAGAACAACTATGGATAGGGTTGGGACATGTTGGTAGTCGCGCTCACCGGTGGAATTGGTGCCGGAAAATCTACCGTCGCACAGAATTTTGCAGAGCTTGGTGCACTTGTTATTGATGCTGATCAATTAGCGCGCATGGCCATCGAACGCGGTTCAGATGGCTTTGCAGAAGTCCTCCTTCGCTTCGGTGATGAGATCATTATCAATGGGGATATTGACCGAAAGAAGTTAGCTGAGATTGTCTTCAGTGATGAGGCTGCCCGCAAGGATCTTGAGAAGATTATTCACCCACGTGTTCAGGCGATATTTGCTGAGGCTGTCGAAGATCTGGAACATGACGATATTTTGATTTATGAGATTCCGCTACTGGTCGAGACCGACGCTGCGGAGAAATTTGATTACATCATTACTGTTGAAGCAGATATGGAGCTTCGCAAAGAGAGGCTCTTAAAGAAGGGGCTCTATATCTCTCAGATTGAGAAGCGTATGGCTGCGCAGGCGACTCAGGAGTCTCGAGAAGCGATCGCAGATTATGTTATTCGCAACGATGGGGATGAAGATTCCCTTCTGCGCCAGGTGGAAAATCTCTGGGAGAGCGTTCTGCTTCCTCAATCGCTAGGCTAACTCCGTGCGCCCCGTAACCGATCTACAGCGAAAAGTCGCACCCTTTGAAGTCATTAGTGATTACATTCCTGCAGGTGATCAGCCCGCGGCAATCGAGGAGATAGCTAAACGAATCACAGCTGGCGAGCAAGATGTCGTCCTTCTTGGTGCAACGGGTACTGGAAAATCAGCAACCACTGCTTGGCTCATTGAACGTCTGCAAAGACCGACACTTGTACTAGCGCCAAATAAAACTTTGGCTGCGCAGCTCGCCAATGAGTTCCGTGAACTCCTGCCTAATAATGCGGTCGAGTACTTCGTCTCTTATTACGACTATTACCAACCTGAGGCATACGTTCCTCAGACAGATACATTTATTGAGAAGGATTCCAGCGTTAACGATGAGGTAGAGCGCTTACGTCACTCAGCTACAAACTCTCTTCTTACTCGACGTGATGTCATCGTGGTCGCAACAGTTTCATGTATCTACGGACTTGGCACCCCGCAGGAATACATCGACCGAATGATTCGCCTCAAGGTTGGCGATGAGATCGAGAGAAACGCTCTCTTGCGCAAATTCGTCGATGTCCAATACAAACGAAATGATATGGCCTTCGAACGTGGAACCTTCCGGGTTCGCGGAGATACCGTCGAGATTATTCCGATGTACGAGGAACTCGCAGTTCGTATTGAGATGTTCGGTGATGAGATCGAAAAGATCATGACTCTCAATCCGCTCACCGGCGAGATTGTCCATGACGAGACAGAGATCTATATCTTCCCTGCAACGCACTACGCAGCAGGACCAGAAACGATGAAGCGTGCGATGTCAGATATTCAAGATGAGCTACAGATTCAGCTCAATCTCTTTAAGAAGCAGGGCAAGTTACTTGAAGAGCAACGCCTTCGCATGCGTACAACTTTCGATCTCGAAATGATGGAGCAGCTTGGTTTCTGTTCAGGTATTGAAAACTATTCCCGTCACCTCGATGGTCGTGGGCCAGGGTCTGCACCTAACTGTCTCCTCGATTATTTCCCGGAGGATTTCCTTGTTGTGATTGATGAAAGCCACGTCACCGTTCCTCAAATTGGAGCCATGTTTGAAGGTGATGCTTCTCGTAAGCGCACGTTGGTAGAGCACGGCTTCCGACTTCCAAGCGCACTCGATAACCGACCTTTGAAATGGCCAGAGTTTTTAGAGCGCACAGGTCAGAAGATTTACTTATCGGCGACTCCCGGAAAGTATGAACTTGAGAAGGTCGGGGGAGATGTTGTCGAACAAGTAATTCGTCCAACCGGTCTCGTTGATCCTCAAATCATCATCAAACCAATTAAGGGGCAGATCGATGACTTATTGCATGAGATCAATATCCGTGCAGAAAAGAATGAGCGCGTACTCGTTACAACTCTGACTAAGAAGATGTCTGAAGATCTCACCGATTATCTGCAAGAGCGTGGAGTCAAGGTTCGCTATCTTCACTCTGAGGTCGATACTCTTCGAAGAGTCGAACTTCTGCGTGAACTTCGCATGGGTGAATACGACGTTCTCATCGGTATCAACTTGCTCCGTGAAGGTCTCGATCTTCCTGAAGTCTCATTAGTTGCAATTCTCGATGCGGATAAAGAAGGCTTCCTGCGTTCTGCCACATCGCTCATTCAGACTATTGGTCGCGCAGCGCGAAATGTTTCCGGTGAAGTCCACATGTATGCCGACAATATGACTGCTGCGATGACAAAGGCGATCGACGAGACCAACCGTCGCCGTGCAAAGCAGGTCGCCTATAACTTAGAGCGCGGAGTCGACCCACAACCGCTTCGTAAGAAGATCTCAGATATCACTGACCTCATCGCGCAAGAGAGCGACGATACAGATGACATCCTGGCGGCACTCAAGGGGAAGAAATCTTCTACCGCTCTGCCATTTAACCCTAAATCATCAGATTCCATGCCGCGCCAAGAGTTAATTGCATTGATAGGCTCCCTCACCGAACAGATGAGAAGTGCGGCAGATCAACTTCAATTCGAACTTGCCGCACGTCTACGTGATGAATTAAAAGAGCTGAAGCGCGAGCTTCGTGGAATGGATGAGGCCGGCACATGAGCATCGATAAGTTAGTTGTGCGCGGTGCTCGCGAGCATAATCTTAAAGATGTCTCCATTGAACTTCCTCGCGATGCGCTGATCGTATTCACGGGTCTCTCAGGCTCTGGAAAATCAAGTCTCGCTTTCGACACCATTTTCGCCGAAGGTCAACGTCGGTATGTTGAATCACTTTCGGCATATGCGCGACAGTTCTTGGGTCAGATGGATAAGCCTGATGTTGATTTCATCGAAGGTTTATCTCCTGCCGTTTCAATTGATCAGAAGTCAACGAACCGAAACCCTCGCTCAACTGTGGGAACGATTACAGAGGTTTACGATTACTTTAGATTGCTCTTCGCTCGCGCAGGTCGCCCTCACTGTCCAAATTGTAAGAAGGCAGTCTCGCGCCAGAGCCCACAACAAATTGTCGATCAAATTCTGACTATGCCGGCAACTACAAAATTCCAGGTATTGGCTCCGGTAATTCGCGAACGTAAGGGCGAGTTTGTTGATCTCTTCGCCGAGCTCGTCACCCAGGGATATTCACGTGCTCGCGTTGATGGCGAGATCATCACACTTACTGAACCGCCAAAGCTGAAGAAGCAAGAGAAGCACACGATTGAAGTTGTCATCGATCGCCTTACAGCAAAAGCTGAGAGTAAGTCTCGCCTAACTGATTCAATTGAAACTGCTCTTAAATTAGGAAATGGTTTAGTTCTGCTCGATTTCGTTGATGCTAAGTCAGGGGAGAAGGAGCACACCTACAGTGAGCATCTAGCATGCCACGATTGCAATCTCTCCTTCGAAGAACTCGAACCACGTTCATTCTCATTTAACTCACCTTTTGGAGCTTGCCCTGAATGTTCAGGTATTGGCACAAAGCTTGAGGTCGATGAAGATCTCATCATTCCTGATGATTCAATTTCGATAAATGAAGGCGCTATTGCCCCTTGGGCAGGTGGACAATCATCCGAGTACTTCCTTCGCTTACTGGAAGCTCTTGCATCCGAACTTAAATTCTCGATGGATAACCCTTGGAAGAAACTCTCCGTAAAAGCTAAAGAGGCGATTATCAATGGCTTCGATTACGAAGTTCACGTTAAGTATAAGAATCGCTATGGCCGCGTTCGTAATTACTCAACAGGTTTTGAAGGCGTCATTCCATTTATCCATCGTCGTCATTCAGAGACGGATAGCGATTACAGCCGCGATAAGTACGAGGCTTACATGCGCGAAACGCCTTGCCCTACTTGTAAAGGTGCGCGCCTAAAGCCAGAAGTTCTCGCAGTGACTCTTGGCGGAAAGAGCATCGCTGAAGTCTGTGCACTTTCTATTGACGATTGTGCTTCATTCCTTAAAGAGGTAACTCTCAATAAGCGTGAAGCTCAAATCGCGGAACGTGTAATGAAAGAGGTCCATGCACGCCTTGGATTCTTGCTCGACGTTGGGCTTGATTACCTTTCACTTGATCGACCAGCTGCAACCCTTTCAGGTGGAGAAGCACAGCGCATTCGTCTAGCAACTCAAATCGGTTCAGGTCTTGTTGGCGTTCTCTATGTTCTAGATGAGCCATCTATTGGTCTTCACCAACGCGATAATCGTCGCCTAATCGATACCTTGACTCGTCTTCGCGATCTTGGAAACACCCTGATTGTCGTAGAGCACGATGAAGAAACAATTCGCACAGCCGATTGGGTCGTCGATATCGGACCAGGTGCTGGTGAACACGGTGGCAAGGTTGTTGTATCCGGTTCTTATGAAGAGTTGATTGCATCGGAAGAATCAATCACTGGTGCGTACCTTTCTGGTCGCCGATCAATTGAAATTCCATATACCCGCCGCCCAGTCGATGCAAAGCGTCAGCTTGTCATCAAAGGCGCGAAAGAGAATAACCTCAAAGATATTGAGGTCTCGATTCCACTTGGGCTCTTCGTTTCAGTTACAGGCGTATCGGGTTCGGGTAAGTCGACCCTGGTCAACGACATTCTTTATACAACCCTTGCCAATAAGCTCAATGGTGCACGTTTAGTTCCAGGTCGACATAGAACTGTTACGGGTATCGATCAACTCGACAAAGTTGTTCACGTAGATCAATCTCCGATTGGTCGCACGCCTCGTTCAAATCCTGCGACATATACAGGCGTATTCGATAAGGTCCGCGCCCTCTTTGCAGAGACCACGGAAGCAAAGGTTCGCGGATATCAGCAGGGTCGCTTCTCCTTTAACGTAAAGGGTGGACGCTGCGAAAACTGTTCTGGCGATGGAACAATCACAATCGAAATGAACTTCTTGCCGGATGTCTATGTTCCTTGTGAAGTCTGCCATGGTGCTCGCTACAACCGCGAGACTCTGGAAGTTCACTACAAGGGAAAGACAATCGCGCAGGTTCTCGATATGCCGATCGAGATTGCCCACGAGTTCTTTGAATCTGTTCCAACGATTGCTCGTTACCTAAAGACTCTATGCGATGTTGGACTCGGTTATGTTCGCCTTGGCCAATCTGCTCCAACACTTTCCGGTGGTGAGGCGCAGCGCGTCAAGCTCGCAACAGAACTTCAGCGCCGATCAACTGGTCGCACCATCTATGTTCTTGATGAGCCAACAACAGGTCTTCACTTTGAGGATGTGAATAAGTTACTTGGAGTCTTAAAGCGCCTCGTTGAATCTGGAAATACAGTAATTGTGATTGAACATAATCTCGATGTCATCAAATCCTCTGACTGGGTTATCGATATGGGTCCCGAGGGTGGATTCCGTGGGGGTACCGTTGTTGCAGAAGGAACGCCGGAAGAGGTTGCTCTGGTTAAGGCGAGCTACACAGGTCAGTACTTGGCGGAGATCCTCGCAACGAATCGAGTGACGCCAAAGAACAAACCAGTCAAGACCAAGCCAGCAAAGAAGTAGTTATGGCAGAACCATCAAGTTATCGGCCACGTGAGATTCCCGAAGAGCCTGGTGTTTACAGGTTCTACAACGCAGCCGATAAAGTCATTTATGTCGGTAAGGCAAAGAATCTCAAGAATCGCCTGACAACATACTTTGGCTCAAATCTCGCGCAAAAAACATATCGGATGGTTCACGAGGCAGTTCGCGTTGATTGGACAATCGTTGCAACAGAGCTCGAAGCACTAGCGCTGGAGTTCTCTTGGATCAAGCAGTATCACCCTGCCTATAACGTCCAGTTTAAGGACGATAAGTCTTATCCGTATTTAGCAATCTCCATGAGCGATGAGTTCCCACGAATCTTCATCACTCGCAAGGAGAAGCGCCCTGGGTTGAAGTATTTCGGTCCATATACGAATGCATGGGCGCTACGAAATACTTACGAAGTTCTGCTTAAAGTATTTCCAGTCCGCTCCTGTAGCGCAGGCAATTTCCAACGCGCACAGCGAAGCAAACGCCAATGCTTACTGGGGGATATTGGTAAATGTGCAGCGCCATGTGTTGGTTGGGTAACGCCTGAAGAACATCGAGAGATCGCAGTAAAGCTCGATTCTTTCATGGAGAAAGGGATGGAGAATCTTCTGCCAACTTTGAGGCAGGAGATGGAACTTGCATCCGATATGGAGGAGTTTGAAAGAGCTGCTCGATTGCGTGATCAGATTGAATCTTTTGAAAAGGCGCAGAGGTCTACTCAAGGAAATCTTTCAGACGATCTCGATGGTGATTTCATATCATTGCATGAAGAAGGTCTCCATGCAGCTGGCTCAATCTTTATGGTCCGTCGTGGCTCCATTAAAGGTTCTCGTTCATGGATTGTTGATCAAGAGAAAGCCCTCGAGGGTGATGACCAAATAGCATCACTCTTCTTCTCAATTTACAGTCAGAGCGCTCCGACCGATATCCCACATGAGGTCTTCCTCAATCAAGAACCTGTTGACCGCGTAGCGCTAGAGGAGTGGCTCACATCGCTACGAGGATCGAAGGTATCAATCAAGGTTCCACAACGTGGCGAGAAAGTGGAGCTTCTTCAAACAGTTGAACGAAATGCTCACTACGCCCTTGTGCAGTATTTGAGCAAGAGAGCCACCGATGCTGCAGTCTCAGGCAAAGCGCTCCTTGAACTCGAAGAAGAGTTGCAGCTCAGCAGAACCCCACTTCGTATCGAGTGTTATGACATATCAAATATTTCAGGCACATCGGTAGTCGCTTCGATGGTCGTCTTTGAAGATGGCCTTGCCAAGAAGAGCGAGTACCGTCGGTTTATCATCGATACAGATACCGCTCAAGATGACACTAGAGCAATGCATCAGGTTATTACTCGCCGCATGAAGCGACTTCTCGCTGATAGAAATGTGAATCAGAGCGAGGTTGCCGAGACAGGCGGGCGCTTAAGTAAATTCGCATACCCACCACAACTGATTGTTGTCGATGGTGGTGCGCCACAAGTAAGTGCAGCACAACGCGCCCTCGATGAACTCGGCATTACCGACGTTGCTCTCTGCGGATTGGCCAAGCGTCTGGAAGAAGTGTGGATGCCAGGTGATAAAGATCCGCTCATTTTGCCTCGCACGAGCGAGGGTATGTATCTCCTGCAGAGAATTAGAGATGAAGCACATCGATTTGCAATCACATTCCACCGAAGTCGTCGCTCTAAGGTAATGCTGGAATCATTACTGGATGAGATTCCACAATTAGGCGAATCCAGGAGAGCAGCACTTCTCGATAGATTCGGTTCAGTAACAGCGATGCGAAAGGCGAGCGTTGAAGAACTCGCATCTACTCCTGGAATTGGAGCAACTATCGCCTCAATAATCTTTACCCATCTCGCATCTCTTTCGAATCCGGGCGTAGATATGGAGACCGGCGAGATACTTGACAGCTAAGGCAGAATAACGCCATGGCTACTAAAGAGTTGTTAGTTCTAACCGGAATGTCTGGTGCTGGGCGTTCGACCGTTGCTCACGCTCTTGAGGATCTCGGTTGGTATGTAGTCGACAACCTTCCTCCAGCTCTGCTGCCTCAACTAGCTGAACAAGCGCTCGATACCCATGCAGCACTCGCTGTTGTCGTAGATGTTCGCGGAGGAAAGTTCTTCGATGAGCTCAATAGCGCTTTGGCGAAACTCAAGGACCAATCAGTGCCGTATCGACTTCTCTTTCTCGATGCTTCAGATACTGCGCTCGTTCAGAGATTTGAATCCACTCGTAGGCCACATCCGCTGCAGGGACAAGATCGATTGGTCGATGGCATCTCTCGAGAGCGAGCAAAGTTGGAAGAGATTCGCGCACAAGCCGATGTCGTTATCGATTCTTCCAATCTCAATGTCCATCAACTCGAGAAGCGCACTGGCGAAATCTTTGCAGCAGGAATGTTGCCAGCCCTTCGTATCAACGTACTTTCATTTGGGTACAAGTATGGAATCCCAGTGGATGCCGATCTCGTTGTCGATTGCCGTTTCATTCCAAACCCACATTGGATACCAGAGTTGCGTCCACTTAACGGACTTGATGCTCCAGTCTCTGAAAAGGTTCTATCTAGTGATGGCGTGGAAGAGTTTGTTAAGAGCTATGTCGGTGTTGTTCGCCAGATGACCCCAGGTTACTTCCGAGAGGGAAAGAAGTACGTCACCCTCGCTATTGGTTGCACAGGCGGAAAGCATCGCTCTGTCGCAATTGCAGAAGAGATTGCCAAGCAATTGACCGCAGCGGCGAGCGAGATTGAAATCTCTGCACATGCAACTCACCGTGATGTAGGACGTGAATGAGCCCTAGTAGAAAAGTTGTTGCACTCGGTGGTGGACATGGACTTGCTGCAACACTGACTGCGCTTCGGCAATTTACCTCTGAGATAACGGCAATAGTTACCGTTGCCGATAACGGCGGTTCCAGTGGTCGACTTCGCCAGGAATTTCCCATCTTGCCGCCAGGTGATCTTCGCATGGCACTTGCTGCGCTATGTGGTGATGATGATTGGGGCAGAAGTTGGGCCGAGATTATGCAGTATCGATTTACAAGCGAGGGCGAACTCAATGGTCATCCTGTTGGAAATTTACTCCTAGCTGCTCTCTGGGATAGAGATGGAGATACTGTCGCAGGTCTTGATCGCGTCGGATCTCTACTTAAAGTTATTGGAAGAGTTTTACCGATGGCAGATCAACCACTCGATATTGAAGCGACCTTTGAAGATAAGTCCGGAGTTCAGAGCGTTCGAGGTCAAGCAGAGGTAGCAACGGCTAAGGGTCGCTTCAAATCAATTCGCATCATTCCTGAAAATCCAGGAGCGCGAAAGGAATCTCTCGAAGCGATTGCAGATGCCGAGTGGATAACAATGGGGCCGGGTTCATGGTTCTCTAGTGTGATTCCACATCTACTCGTACCCGCACAGCGAGATGCAATCATCTCTTCTAAAGCCAAGAGGATTCTCTTACTGAATTTAGATATCGCAGATCAGAGCGCGGGTGAGTATGCGGGATATTCACCGCTTGAACACCTTGCGATACTAAACGAATATGCACCAGCTTTGAAATTCGACCTTGTTGTAGTGGATTCCACAACGGCCGGCCAGGAAGAGTTGAAGAGCCATCTTTCAACCTTAGGTTCAGAGTTTTTGTCGGCCGATTTACGCAGCAGCACATCGCCTTTACATCACGATGTGAAAAAATTAGCCTCACTTTTCTCACACATTGATTCACAAATACTGGTTGGATAAGCCCATGGCAATGACAGCAGCGGTAAAGGATGAGCTCAGTCGTCTCTCCGTTACCAAGCCTTGCTGTCGTAAAGCCGAAGTCTCATCTCTCTTACGTTTTGCAGGCGGCCTTCATATTGCTTCAGGCAAGGTTGTTATCGAGGTAGAACTCGATACTTCACAGAGCGCCCGTAGATTGAAGAAAGATATCGCTGATATTTACGGACATGACAGCGATCTCGCAGTTCTCTCATCAAGCGGCCTGCGTAAAGGTTCTCGCTATGTTGTTCGCGTTATCGAATCAGGTGATGCTCTTGCACGCCAGACAGGTCTCATTGACGCAAATGGACGCCCAGTTCGAGGTCTTCCACCACAAGTTGTTGCGGCCAATGTCTGCGATGCAGAAGCTGCTTGGCGCGGGGCATTTATCGCACACGGTTCACTTACTGAACCTGGACGCTCATCATCACTAGAAATTACCTGCCCAGGACCAGAGGCAGCACTCGCGCTTGTTGGCGCAGCACGTCGACTCAATATTGTTGCGAAAGCACGTGAGGTTCGCGGCGTGGATCGCGTTGTTATCCGCGATGGTGATGCAATTGGAGTTTTGCTAACTCGTCTTGGCGCACATGAAAGTGTGCTTGCCTGGGAAGAGCGACGCATGCGCCGCGAAGTACGAGCCACCGCAAATCGTCTTGCAAACTTTGATGATGCAAATCTTCGTAGATCTGCGCGTGCTGCAGTTGCTGCAGCGGCACGAGTACAACGTGCGATGGAAATTTTGGGTCCAGAGATTCCAGATCATTTAAAGGAAGCTGGCGAGCTTCGCATCTCTCACGGTCAGGCAAGTCTTGAAGAGCTAGGTTCTCTTGCAACGCCACCAATGACGAAGGATGCAATCGCAGGACGTATCCGTCGATTGCTCGCAATGGCGGATAAGCGCGCTGCTGAACTCGGAATTCCAGATACTGAGGCGGGACTCTCGCCAGATTTGCTTGGCGAGTAGAGCCTCTTCGCCTGATAGACTTCGACCTCAAGCCCCCAACGTTGTGGCGTAAGCGAAAGCCACCTTTATGTCAGGGCGCTTTACTATCTTAGAAGAGGTTTTTTCATGATTAATGTTGGAATTAATGGTTTTGGACGTATTGGTCGCAACTTCTTTCGTGCGGCACTCACTAACCCAGATATCAATATCGTAGGTATCAACGACCTTACAGATAACGCCACTTTGGCCCACCTTCTTAAGTACGACTCAATCCTCGGTCGCCTCGGCCTAGAGGTAACACACACAGATGACACAATCACTGTTGGTGGAAAGACAATCAAGGTTTTCGCAGATCGCGACCCAGCAAATCTTCCATGGGCATCTGTTAAGGCAGATATCGTTATCGAATCAACAGGTCACTTTACAAAGGCTGCAGATGCTAAGAAGCACATCACAGCAGGCGCGAAGAAGGTCATCATCTCTGCACCAGCAACAGATGAAGACATCACAATCGTTATGGGTGTGAACCACGATAAGTACGACCCAGCGAACCACAACGTGATTTCAAATGCATCATGCACAACTAACTGCCTTGCTCCAATGGCGAAGGTTCTCCACGATAACTGGGGCATCGTAAAGGGCTTGATGACAACTATTCACGCCTACACAAATGACCAGGTAATCCTTGATTTCCCACATAAGGATCTCCGTCGTTCACGCGCTGCAGCAACAAATATGATTCCAACATCTACAGGTGCAGCTAAGGCGATCTCTCTCGTAATGCCAGAACTCAAAGGCAAGCTCGATGGATATGCAATGCGCGTGCCAGTTCCTACAGGTTCAGCTACAGACCTCACCGTAGAACTTGCAAAGGAAGCGACAGCTGCAGAGATCAACGCAGCTATGAAGGCAGCAGCTAACGGTCCACTTAAGGGATTCCTTTCATACACTGAAGATCCAATCGTCTCTTCAGATATCGTCACAGATCCTTCATCATGTATCTTCGATTCAGGCCTTACTAAGGTAATCGGAAATCAGGTAAAGGTTGTCGGTTGGTATGACAACGAATGGGGCTATTCAAACCGCCTCGTTGACCTCGTTGGTTATGTAGGTAAGTCTCTCTAATGTCTTTATTGGCTGACCTAGATGTCACAGGTAAGCGAGTATTTCTCCGCTGCGATCTCAACGTTCCTTTGAAAGAAGGAAAGATCACAGATGATGGTCGTATTCGTGCATCCTTGCCGACAATCAACGCCCTCCTTGCAAAGGGAGCAAGTGTTGTGATTGCGGCACATCTAGGTCGTCCAAAAGGCGAGGCAAAGCCAGAACTTTCATTAGCTCCAGTAGCCGTGCGTCTTGCAGAACTTTTAGGAAAGCCAGTTCAATTTGCTGGCGCCATCACCGGCTCAGATGTCACCGCTAAGGCAGAGGCGCTCAAGAGTGGTGAAATCCTTCTCCTTGAAAATATTCGCTACGCAGCTGCAGAAACGTCGAAAGATGAATCAGAGCGCGTAGCACTTGCTACAGAACTTGCAGCACTTGCTGATGCATATGTTGGAGATGGCTTTGGTGCTGTTCACCGCAAGCACGCTTCAGTATTTGATCTTCCAAAGTTGCTTCCACATGCAGCGGGAACTCTCGTTGCAGCTGAAGTCGAGGTTCTCAAGAAACTCACCGTAGACCCAGTTCGCCCTTATGGCGTCGTGCTTGGTGGCTCAAAAGTTTCAGACAAGATTGGCGTTATCGCAAACCTTCTTGGCAAGGTTGATGTCATGGCGATTGGTGGCGGCATGCTCTTCACATTCCTTGCAGCACAAGGGAAAGAGATTGGTTCTTCACTTGTTGAACGCGACCTCATCGACACTGTTAAAGGGTTGATCAAGCAAGCTGAAGATTCAGGAGTAAAACTCTTACTTCCTACAGATATCGTGGTAGCACCAACTTTCTCAGCAGATGCGACACCTACATTGGTTAGCGCCGATGCAATTCCTGCAGATCAGATGGGTCTAGATATTGGACCTGAAACTGCTGCAGCGTTTGCAGATGCGATTAAGGGATGTAAGACAGTATTTTGGAATGGTCCAATGGGCGTATTCGAATTCCCTAACTTTACTCATGGCACCAAGGTGATTGCTCAAGCGCTGACAGAGGTCGATGGAATCTCAGTTGTCGGCGGGGGAGACTCAGCGGCGGCGGTACGAGCACTTGGCTTTGCAGATAATCAGTTTGGGTATATCTCAACTGGTGGCGGAGCTTCACTTGAATACCTAGAAGGAAAAGAACTCCCTGGGCTTACAGCTCTCGATCTCTAAATTTACCGACACTATTTTCTAAGGAGCAGATAATGCGTAAACCGCTAATGGCAGGCAATTGGAAGATGAACCTCAATCACCTCGAGGCGATTGCAGTTGCACAGAAGCTTGTCTACTCACTTGAAGATAAAGATTACGAAGCGGTCGATATCGCAATCATCCCACCATTTACAGATATTCGTTCGATTCAAACAATGGTCGACGGAGATCGTCTAAGACTTCAATATGGCGCGCAGGATCTCTCTCCTGAAAGCTCAGGAGCATTTACTGGAGATATCTCTGGCTCAATGCTTGCAAAGCTTGGCTGCACCTTTGTCGTTGTTGGACACTCAGAGCGACGCGCAATTCATAAGGAAGATGATGCCCTTATCAATCGCAAGATCAAGGCAGCGCTTGCCAATGAATTAACTCCAATTTTCTGTGTCGGTGAAGAACTCGCAATCCGTGAATCTGGAACTCATGTTTCGCACGTCATTCGCCAGGTACGTGCAGGTCTCGAAGGTTTCCATAAGCCAGAGCTTAAGAAGATTGTTATTGCATACGAACCAGTCTGGGCAATCGGAACTGGTAAGACAGCAACTCCAGAAGATGCGCAGGAAGTCTGTGCTGCAATCCGTGAAGAAGTCGAACAGATTGGTTCTGCAGAGATCGCAGCGAATATGCGCATTCTCTACGGCGGTTCAGTGAAGTCTGCCAATATCGTGGAAATCATGAAGCAGGCAGATGTTGATGGCGCCCTTATCGGGGGAGCAAGCCTTGATCCCGAGGAGCTCGCCAAGATTGCTAAGTTCCACGCTCAGGCGTAATTCAGGAGTTTCCAACTGATTCGGGTATCCTGTACCCCTACCTCTTAAGGAGTTTTACCGTGGCTTTAGCACTCTCGATCTTTCTGATTATCACCAGCATTGTGATGATCCTTCTCGTCCTCCTTCATAAGGGTAAGGGCGCTGGACTCTCAGATCTCTTCGGTGGCGGTATCTCATCAAATTACGGCGGATCATCTGTCGTTGAGCGCAATCTCGATCGCATCACCATCGTTGTCGGTGGACTCTGGTTTGCAGCAGTTGTAGGTCTCTCACTTGTTTTGAAGGGTTAATTAATGGCAAGTGCAATTCGCGGAAGTCGTGTCGGCGCTGGCCCAATGGGCGAGGCTGAGCGCGGAGATCAGATTGAACGCGCAACGGTTTCATATTGGTGTGCAAAGGGCCATGAAGTTCGTCCATCTTTTGCAGTAGAAGAAACTGTCATCATTCCTGATTCATGGGATTGCCCAAAGTGTGGACTTCCAGCTGGTCGCGATAAGAACAATCCGCCAAGTGCAGTTGTTAACGTTCCTTACAAGACTCACCTTGCATATGTGAAGGAGCGTCGCACAGATAAGGAAGGCGAGAAGATTCTCGAGGATGCGCTACGTAAGCTTCGCGGAGATGATATCGAGTAGTTTCTCTTAAAGACTTCTTGCAGCAGCAAGAAGTTGTTCAATACCCGCACTTCGACTCTGTAGATGTAGTCGAAGTAGCGGGTATTTTCTTGTGGCAAGAGCTCTGTTGTCGCCAATCGCCTGTGCAAAGAGAAGCGTCTTTAAGGTAAAGGGACGACCGGGAATCTCAAAGTCAGCGGTGGTATCGCCGGTGATCTGTAAGAAGGAACCGTTCTTCTGTCCACCTTTGTGGAACTGGCCAGTTGAGTGCAAGAAACGCGGACCCCAGCCAAAGGATGTTGGCTTTCCGGATTTCTCAGAGAGAATAGAACGCAACTCTGCAATCTTTGAATCATCTCTGCGGTCTAGATAGGCCATGATTGCGATATATCCGCCATCCTTAACATCTTCAATGAAGGTTGCAAGAGCATCTTTGAGAGATTGACCATCTCCGAATATTTCAACTCCGTTATCAATACATTCAGGGCTGAGCGCAGGAAGTTGATTGCCCCACTCGGTAAGACAAGAAGCAGTCTGCTCTTTTGCCTCTGTCACATTCGGTTGGTTGAATGGATCAATCTTCAAACCAACTCCCATCAGAGCAGTAACCCACTCCCAGAAAATGAAGTGCGCTCCGAGTTCGCCTTCAACCACAAGATCAGTTCCAGTGCCTGCGAAAGCGACGGTGAGTGATCCACCAACCTTTGCTGCTTGTGCGTTCTCTGTCGCGATAGGAAGCCGACCGACGGAATCTTTCCCTGTTGATTCAGCAATTAACTGCTCAATCCAATCGGAGAGTCCAGGGACTTTGGAGTTGTCATCAGTAAACGCGATGTATTGCTTCGACTCAGCGATAAGAAGGTATGTAATGTCGAGGATTACCGCAGGGTTCGTTAAGAAGAATTCTTTCTCTGCTTGGGCATCTCGCAGGAGCTGCTCGATATCTACTCCCACAAGTGCAGAAGGAACCAATCCGAATGCGCTCAGCACGCTAAAGCGACCACCAACGCTTGGGTCTGCATTGATGACACTAAACCCTGCTGCTCGTACATCGATATCTAAGGGGGAGCCTGGATCGGTTACAAAGAGGATATGTTCAGTTGGGTTTAGTCCGGATTCGCGGAATTTGCCTTCAAAGAGTGCGCGCTGTGAAGATGTCTCAATCGTTGAGCCAGATTTAGAACTAACGATGACTAAAGTCTTTGCCAGATCATCGCCTATTGCGTGCACCGCGTAATGGGGATCAGTTGAATCGAAGATAAACAACTCGCGACCATTGCTCTGAGCGATTACTTCTGGCCCAAGTGATGAACCACCCATCCCACAGAGAACAAAGCGGTTACGGCCTTTAAACTTCTCCCGAAGTGCAGTGATCTCAGGCAGTAGCGCCAGTGAAGCGTTAGGGAGATCTACCCAATTGAGACGAACTGCAGCTTCAGCAGCAGCCTTTGCACCCCAGATCGTTGAATCCTTCTGGGCAATCTTTGGATGGGCAGCGGCCAACTTCTTATAGAGGTCGGAGTTCCTATCGACCTTCTTAAGAAGCGGACCAGAGATCTTCATTAGGCAAGGGCCTTTTGAATATCTCCAACTACTCGCTCAGCGGTAAATCCAAATTCAGCAAAGAGCTTTGGCGCTGCTGCAGATGCGCCATAGTGATCGAGTGAAATGATGATGCCGTTATCGCCAACATACTCACGCCATCCGAGCGCAATTCCAGCTTCGATGCTGACCCGTAGTGAATCCTTTGGAATTACTGATTCTTGGTAGCTCTTTGGCTCTTCGTTAAACCACTCTAGGCAAGGAGCGCTCACAACGCGTGTAGAAATCCCTTTCGCCTCGAGTGCAATCTGAGAATCGAGAGCAAGTGGAACTTCAGAACCGGTTGCAATGATTGTTACTTGCGGCTTACCTGATGCTTCTTTGAGAATGTATGCGCCCTGATTGACTCCGGACACTGCTCCATGAGTTGTGCGATCTACAGTTCTCAAGTTTTGACGAGAAAGTAAGAAGCCCGCTGGCTTATTGCGCTTTAGAACAGCCTTCCAAGATTCTGCTACTTCGTTGGCATCTGCCGGGCGAATAACTGCGAAGTTAGGAATGGCACGCAACGCAGCGAAGTGCTCGATTGGTTGATGTGTCGGACCATCTTCACCAACGCCAATCGAATCGTGCGTCCAGACGAATGTGGATGGAATATCCATAATTGCTGCAAGGCGAACAGAAGGGCGCATGTAATCGCTAAAGACAGCGAAAGTTCCACCGAATGAACGAGATAGCCCGTGAAGTGCGATGCCATTGATGATGGAACCCATCGCATGTTCGCGGATACCGAAGTGGATAATGCGTCCATATGGATCTGCGTTCTTCATCTCACTGGTTGCTGGCAAGAAGGAATTTCCACCTTCGATAGTTGTCATATTTGAATCTGCTAAATCTGAAGAACCGCCCCAGAATTCAGGTAGGACCTTTGCAATTGCATTGATGACGTGGCCTGATGCCGAACGGGTAGCCATATCTTTTCCAGCTTCAAATACTGGAAGGCTTGCTTCCCATCCTTGAGGAAGTTCGCGTGAAGTGAGTCGCTTGAGAAGTGTTGCTTTCTCTGGATTTGCACTCTGCCATTTGGCGAACTTTCCATCCCACTCTTTACGAAGAGCAGCGCCACGAGCCTTAACTGCACGCACATGTGCAAAGACATCATCTGGCATCGCAAAAGTTTCTTCAGGGTTAAGTCCGAGTTCTTTCTTGGTTGCAGCGATCTCTTCATCACCAAGTGCTGAACCATGTGACTTAGCAGTTCCGCGCAACTTTGGTGCTGGCCATGCGATCACAGAGTGCATGCGAATAATTGATGGCTTTGTGGTTTCTTCCTTTGCCTTAACCATTGCTGCATCGAGAGCCACGAGATCGATATTCCCATCGGCCTGCGCTGCAACTTCTTGTACATGCCAGCCATATGCGCGATAGCGCGCTGCAACATCTTCAGTAAAGGAGACATGCGTGTCACCTTCAATTGAAATTCGATTGTCGTCGTAAATCAGATTGAGATTTCCGAGCTGTTGAGTTCCAGCGAGTGAGGACGCTTCTCCTGAAACACCTTCTTGCAGATCGCCGTCGGAACAGATGACCCAGATTGAATGATCAAATGGTGAATCTCCAGCAGGTGCTGCAGGATCCAGTAATCCACGCTCGTAGCGCGCAGCCATTGCAAAACCAACAGCTGTAGCGACGCCAGCTCCCAAAGGACCAGTAGTCATTTCGACTCCTGCTGTGTGTCCAAACTCAGGATGGCCAGGTGTGAGTGAATTCCAGGTACGGAAAGATTTCATATCTTCCATCTCAAGTCCGTAACCGCTGAAGAAGAGCTGGGTGTAAAGAGTCAATGATGAGTGCCCGCAAGAGAGGATGAAACGGTCTCGTCCCAACCAATGCGGATCTGATGGATCATGGATGAGATGTCTCTGAAATAAGTTATATGCAACAGGGGCAAGTGCCATCGCTGTTCCTGGATGGCCATTGCCAACCTTCTGGACGCTATCCATTGCGAGGGCGCGTGCATATGCAACTGCGCGATCATCTAGTTCGGTCCAACCGGCGATCTGTGACATCGTTACTCCTTGTTTTCGATTTCTATATTTGTAGCGGTTAAGCAGCTTTTCGTATAACGGAGATTCGGACACGCCACGCTGCGATCCAAACTAGAACTGAACCTAATAAATGGAAACCAACGAGAAGTTCTGGCACACCATTCCAATATTGAATGTATCCAATTGCGCCTTGTAGTAGCGAGATTCCGAAGAATATCTTCAGCCAATTCTTAGTCTCGTGTCGCAAGTCAGGGGAGCGGTAGAAGTAGATGGTGATTGCCATCAGAAGCCAAACTGAGAGACTATGAAAACGTGTAATTGATACGATTGAGAAATCCAATCTCGGCGAATCAACATCCCCAGCGTGTGGGCCAGTTCCTGTTACCAGGGTTCCGATTGCGATAGCGATGAAGGTCATGTTTACATGCAAGAGCGAGACTCTAGAAATTCTCACCTTAGTTGAGGATGTTCGAACTTGCGGGGCTCGTCGGCGCGAATGCAGTGATGTTGCGGCGCCAATGAGAATTGTTGAGAGTAAGAAGTGAGATGCGACCGAGAGCGGATTGAGATTGGTCAGAACCGTTATTCCGCCAAGCAAGCCTTGCGCAAGAATTCCAAGAATCTGTGTTGCAGCTAAGAATCGCAGATCGCGTCTACCTGCTCGCAGGACTGCGATCATCGTTGCAACGGCCGCGAAGAAGAGCGCGAAAGTTAAGAGACGATTTCCAAACTCAATCCAGGCATGTAATTGCCCTTCTGCTTGGCCTTCAACAGGAAGATAAGAGCCTGGAACGCACTCAGGCCATGTAGGACAGCCGAGACCCGAACCGGTAAGGCGAACTGCTCCGCCGGTAATGACGAGCGCACTTTGTAGGAAAAGTAGGAGCCCGGTAAGCGCTGGCAGTACCCGTCTGGATATCGCCCCGTGTTTACTCATGGCCTTAGCCTATGACCTACGCCTGGGTAGGACACGCTGGTTCAACTGGCACGGGCATGCGAATTAAGACACAATAGTGTTGTGAAATTCGATGACCTCAGCACCCGCGAAGCAGTGGCGCGCTCAGTCCTCGAAAACGGGCCATCGACCGCCGTAGTTCTGGGCGAACGCCTTGGATTAACTCCCGCTGGCATTCGTCGCCACCTCGATCTCCTTGTTGAAGATGGAGTTCTAGAGGCGAGAGACCCACATAGCGCCCTATCCCGTGGACGCGGTCGTCCTTCCAAAGTTTTCGTCATGACCGATAGCGGTCGTCAGCAATTTGAACACTCCTATGACGATCTAGCTGTTGCAGCACTTAAATTTATGTCAGCGCAATCAGGCGAACATATGATTCAAGCTTTCGCAAATAGTCGCGCTGAAGATATTAAGCGCAAAGCTGAGAAAGCGCTCTCTAAGCGATCACATAAGTCAGAGGCTCTAGCAACATTTCTTACTGAACAAGGGTATGCAGCGAGTATCGAAGTTCGCGCAAATGGCGAACAACTCTGCCAGCACCACTGCCCGATAGCTCACGTAGCTGCTGAATTTCCCCAACTCTGTGAAGCAGAGACAGAAGCGTTCTCGCAAATTCTCGGCACTCACGTACAGAGATTGGCGACAATCGCACATGGCGATGGCGTCTGCACAACGTATATTCCAAAGTTAAGCAATAACAAGGTTTCCTCACAGAAGAAAGTCACAACAACCGCTGGAAAGGCGAAATAATGACAACAGCACATCCTGAACTCGAAGGCCTCGGAAATTACGAATACGGCTGGTCTGATGGCAATGATGCAGGGTCAAATGCGAAGCGTGGTCTAAGCGAAGAAGTAGTTCGCGATATCAGCGCTAAGAAGAGCGAGCCACAATGGATGCTCGACCTTCGCCTTAAGGGACTTGATCTCTTCTATAAGAAGCCGATGCCATCATGGGGTTCAGATCTATCAGGAATCTTCTTCGACACAATCAAATACTTCGTTCGCTCAACAGAGAAGCAGGCAACGACTTGGGATGACCTTCCAGATGATATTAAGAACACCTACGACCGTTTAGGTATTCCAGAAGCTGAGAAGCAGCGGCTGGTTTCAGGTGTTGCAGCACAGTACGAATCTGAAGTTGTCTATCACTCAATCCGTGAAGACCTTGAAAAGCAGGGCGTAATCTTCCTTGATACCGATAGCGGTCTAAAGCAGCACCCAGAACTCTTTAAGGAGTACTTCGGTTCTGTAATTCCTGTCGGAGATAACAAGTTTGCAGCGCTGAATACCTCTGTCTGGTCTGGTGGTTCATTTATCTATGTACCTAAGGGTGTACACGTAGATATTCCACTTCAGGCATATTTCCGTATTAATACCGAGAACATGGGTCAATTCGAACGTACATTGATCATCGCCGATGAAGATTCATATATCCACTATGTAGAAGGTTGCACAGCGCCAATCTACAAGTCAGATTCACTTCACTCAGCAGTTGTCGAGATCATCGTAAAGAAGGGCGCACGCGTGCGCTACACAACGATTCAGAACTGGTCTAACAACGTTTATAACTTGGTAACTAAGCGCGCAACATGTGCCGAAGGTGCAACTATGGAATGGGTCGATGGAAATATCGGCTCAAAGGTAACCATGAAGTACCCAGCTGTTATGTTGATGGGTCCACATGCAAAGGGTGAAACACTCTCACTCGCATTTGCAGGTCCTGGTCAGCACCAGGATTCAGGTGCAAAGATGGTTCACGCAGCTCCTTACACATCTTCATCTGTTATCTCTAAATCTGTAGCTCGTGGCGGTGGACGTACTTCTTATCGTGGCCTTGTCCAGGTTCAAGAAGGTGCACACCACTCAGCAAGCACAGTTAAATGTGATGCTCTGTTAGTAGACACAATTTCACGATCCGACACATATCCATATGTCGATATCCGTGAAGATGATGTTTCTATGGGCCACGAAGCAACGGTTTCGAAGATCTCAGATGATCAACTCTTCTACCTAATGTCTCGTGGGCTCAATGAAGATGAAGCGATGGCGATGATTGTTCGTGGGTTTATCGAACCAATCGCACGCGAACTTCCAATGGAATACGCACTCGAGCTCAACCGACTCATCGAACTACAGATGGAAGGCGCAGTCGGCTAATGACAACCCTTCAATCAAATATTCTCGAGAATCACACACCCACGGGTCGCGAAGAAGCGTGGAGATTTACTCCACTCAAGCGACTTGGTGGGCTACACGACGGAACCGCAAAGCCAGTTTTACGTAACTCACTTGCGGCAAAGTCAGCCCTTCCAACGGGAGTCACTCTCAAGTTTGAAGAGATTTCATCGCTAACAGAGACAGATGATGCGATTGTTAATCGCGTGCGTGAATTCACAAAGACAGGTGCCGTTCTTGCAATTGCACCAAACACTGAACTCAGCGAACCAATCTTCCTCAATCGCTCTTCTTCTGGCACCGATGAAGCTGAGTTCTCTCGTGTTCTCATCAAGGCGGGAAATCACTCAAAGGCAACAGTTGTTCTCGAAAACACTGGGGATACGCATCTTGCTGAGGATCTTGAGATTCTTGTTGAGCCAGGTGCAAACCTCACCTTTATCTCTCTTCAAGAGTGGGGTTCCAAGACCATTCATGCAGCGCGTCACCACGCCGTTGTAGATAGAGATGCAATTTTCAAATCAATCGTTGTCACCGTAGGTGGAAATCTCGTTCGCTTATTGCCAACAGTGGATTTCGTCGCACCAGGTGCATCATGCGATCTATCTGGCGTGTACTTTGCAACTGAAGGACAATTCTTCGAGCATCGCATGTTCGTAGATCATAAAGTTCCTAATGCAAAATCTCGCGTTAACTACAAGGGCGCGCTAGCAGGGGATAAGGCTCACACAGTGTGGATTGGCGATGTCTTTATTCGCGCAGCTGCTGAAGGCACTGATACCTACGAGCTCAACCGTAACTTGCTCCTCTCAGATGGAGCTCGCGCGGATTCAGTTCCTAACCTTGAGATCGAAACTGGCGAAATTGTGGGTGCGGGGCACGCATCAACTACTGGTCGTTTCGATGATGAGCAGCTCTTCTACTTAATGTCACGCGGAATCAACATGGAAGATGCACGTCGCCTCGTTGTTCGTGGATTCTTTAACGAGATTGTCTCTGAGATCGGAATTGAAGAGATTCAAAATCGCCTCATGGACCGCATCGACAATGAACTTGCAAAGGCAGGGAAGTAAATGTCAGATATTTCATTGGCAACCCTTGCTGAAGGAAAGCCAGTTCGCATCGAGAAGAATGGCGAAGCTATCTGCGTCGCACGAGTTGGGTCAGAGGTCTTCGCAATCGGAGATGTCTGTAGTCACTCTGATGCATCACTTTCTGAAGGAGATATTTCAAATTTCAAGATCGAATGTTGGCTCCATGGAGCAGAGTTTGATCTACGTACAGGTGAAGCACTGACTCCGCCTGCTGTAGCACCTGTAAAGACATACCCAGTAACCATCGACGGAGACTCCGTCACGGTAGAGATGTAACGGAGAAGATAATGAGCACTCTAGAGATTCGTGGCCTAAAGGTTTCTGTCGATACAGAACAAGGTCCAGTAGAAATTCTTAAAGGCGTAGATCTGACGATCAAGTCAGGTGAGACTCACGCAATCATGGGACCAAACGGTTCTGGTAAATCAACTCTTGCATACTCGATTGCAGGACATCCTAAGTACACAATCACATCCGGCACAGTTACTCTCGATGGCGAAGATGTTCTCGAGATGTCGGTAGATGAGCGTGCAAAGGCTGGCCTATTTCTTGCGATGCAGTACCCAGTAGAAGTACCTGGTGTATCTGTTTCAAACTTCCTTCGTACAGCAGCAACAGCCCTTCGAGGTGAAGCACCAAAGCTTCGTGAATGGGTTGGCGAAGTAAAGAGTGCAATGGAATCGCTCAAGATGGATGCATCTTTTGCTCAACGTAACGTCAATGAAGGATTCTCTGGCGGAGAGAAGAAGCGCCACGAAATCATGCAGCTAGAACTTCTCAAGCCAAAGTTTGCAATTTTGGATGAGACAGATTCAGGTCTCGATGTGGATGCTCTTCGTATTGTCTCTGAGGGTGTTGTCCGCGCAAAGGCTGCCAATAATCATGGAATCCTTCTCATCACTCACTACACAAGAATTCTCAAGTACATCAAGCCAGATTTCGTACATGTATTTGCCAATGGAAAGATCGTTGAAGAAGGCGGTCCTGAGCTTGCAGATAAGCTCGAAGCCAATGGTTATGCGGAGTACGTCAGCGCCTAATAATGACTTTAAACGCTCTTGAAATTGCGAAAGACTTTCCGATTCTTGGTCGGTCTATTCGTGATGGAAAGAAGTTGGTCTATTTAGATTCTGGAGCAACTAGCCAGAAGCCGAACTCTGTAATCGATGCGGAAAGTAACTTCTATCGTTTTCATAATGCTGCAGCTCACCGAGGTGCACATCAGTTAGCCGAAGAGGCTACAACTGCGATGGAGAACGCCCGCCAAACAGTCGCTGACTTTATTGGTGCAAGCGTTGACGAAGTTGTCTTTACCAAGAGTGCGACAGAGTCTCTCAATCTTGTCGCCTATGCAATGGGTAACGCTGCAGCAGGAAATCGGTTCCATCTAAATTCATCGAATTCAATCGTTGTAACCGAGATGGAGCATCATGCCAATCTCATTCCTTGGCAGCAGCTTGCTGCGCGTACAGGTGCATCTTTAAAGTGGTTTGAGGTAACTCCTGAGGGACGCCTAGATCTGAGCAATATCAATAGCATCATTACAGAAGGCACCAAAGTTGTTGCACTTACTCATCAATCGAATGTTCTTGGAACAATCGTTCCTCTGCAAGAGATCGTTAGACGAGCACATGAGGTAGGAGCTGTTGTTGTATTAGACGCCTGCCAATCTGTTCCGCATATGAAAGTAGATGTGAAGGAACTAGGAGTAGATTTCCTTGCATTCTCGGGACATAAGACAGTTGGACCTACCGGGGTTGGAATCTTCTGGGGGAGAGCAGAACTTCTCAGCGAGCTTCCACCGTTTCTCACAGGTGGCTCAATGATTGAAAGCGTCACGATGACAAACGCCACATGGGCGCCTGCTCCACGTAAGTTTGAAGCTGGAGTTCCTAATATGGCTCAGGCTGTGGGCTTAGGTGTTGCACTCGAGTATCTGACTTCAGTGGGAATGGATGAGATTCATAAGCATGAAGTGGAGTTAACCAGATATGGAATTGAGAAGATGAGTGAGATTGAAGATCTCAAGATTATCGGTCCTCGCGATCTCGAGATGCGCGGCGGAACTCTCTCATTCACAGTCGGTGAAATACATCCACACGATTTAGGACAGTACCTAGATAGCCAAGGAATTGCTGTTCGCACCGGACACCATTGCGCTTGGCCGCTTACGAGAAAACTCGGAGTTCCTGCTACTACTCGCGCCTCTTTCTATCTCTATAACTCAAAGAGCGACGTGGATTCGCTGATCGATGGAATCCTCGGCGCTCAGAAATATTTTGGATAAAGATGCAGCTAGATAATCTCTATCAAGAGGTAATTCTTGATCACTATAAGAATCCTCAGAATAAGAAGTTAGCAACGGAATTTGATGCTCAAGTTCATCATGTCAATCCAAGTTGCGGTGATGAGATCACACTCAATGTCACACTGGATGGAGATGTAATTAAGTCAGTTACATGGGAAGGCGTTGGCTGCTCTATCTCTCAGGCGAGCGTCTCAATCATGACCGACTTGGTCAAAGGCAAGAACCTCGAAGATGCCCAGAAAGTATCCGATGCCTTCATGCAGTTGATGCAGAGCAAGGGAGCAGAGAAGGGCGATGAAGAGATTCTGGAAGATGCAGTCGCTCTTGCGGGAGTCTCTCAATATCCAGCCCGCATTAAATGCGCGCTTTTGGGGTGGATGGCCCTGAAGGATGCGAGCATCCAAGCAAAAGCAAGCAAGAATTCGTAAAAAGAAAGTAGGATGAGGATATGGTTGCAAAGGTAGAAGATATTAATGAGGCGATGAAAGATGTCGTCGATCCTGAGCTCGGAATTAACGTTGTTGATCTTGGACTTATCTACGACATGATGGTCGATGAGAACAACATTGCAGTTCTTAATATGACACTTACATCTGCGGCCTGCCCACTTCAGGACGTTATTGAAGATCAAACCCGTCAGGCTCTTGCTCCATTTACAGATGATGTAAAAATCAACTGGGTATGGATGCCACCTTGGGGCCCAGATAAGATTTCTGATGATGGCCGCGAACAACTTCGCGCTCTCGGCTTCACCGTTTAATTAGTTAGCTACAAATGTCCCAACACGCAGTCTGGATGACCTTTCGGTCGATGACCGCTGACCCATCGGTTAAATCGCAGAAGTTAAAACCAGGGACTATTTCGCGCATCATCTCCTACGGCAAGCCGTACAAAGCTCAGATTTCAATCTTCCTCGTTACGGTTGTTATCGAAGCGCTTTTAGTAATCTCTTCACCACTTCTACTCCGTGAACTAATCGATAAGGGCGTCATCCCTAAAGATCCCGGTCTAGTCACCAAGTTGGCACTCCTCGTTGGACTATTAGCGATCGTTGATGCAGCATTTAATATCTTCGGCCGATGGTTTTCAGCACGTATCGGTGAGGGCCTTATCTACGACCTTCGTTCACAAGTCTTCGCCCATATTCAACGCCAATCAATTGCTTTCTTTACCCGCACCCAGACTGGTGCACTCATCTCGCGCATCAACTCAGATGTCATGGGAGCGCAGCAAGCTTTTACTGGAACGTTATCCGGCGTAGTTAGCAATGTTGTTTCGCTCGTTCTTGTTGTAACAACAATGCTTATTCTCTCTTGGCAGATCACAGTGATCTCGCTTCTACTTCTTCCCGCATTTCTACTTCCTACGAAGTGGGTTGGAAAGCGGATTCAAGCCCTTACTCGTGATGCATTCAACCTCAATGCAACGATGTCGAGCACCATGACTGAGCGCTTCAACGTATCTGGCGCTCTCTTAGTCTCACTCTACGGTAAGCCAGATAAGGAAGAGAAGTTCTTCCGCACAAGAGCACGCAAGGTTGCAGATATTGGAATTCAAACAGCGATGCTTAACCGCATCTTCTTTGTTGGAATTACGAGCGTTGCCGCTGTTGCTACTGCTTTCGCATATGGAATTGGTGGCCATCTCGCTATTAATCAAGAGATTACCGTTGGAACACTCCTTGCAATAACAGCGCTATTAGCTCGTCTTTATGGACCACTTACAGCGCTTTCGAATGTACGTATCGATGTAATGACCGCTCTAGTTTCATTCGAACGAGTCTTTGAGGTGCTTGATCTCCACCCGATGATTACTGATTCGCAAGGCGCTAAGAAACTTGAATCAAAGAAGTTAGATATCATCTTTAAGGAAGTTAAGTTCACATATCCAAAAGCAGAAGAGATTTCACTGGCCTCACTCGAATCTGCTTCACGTCCTGAGACTGTAGATAGCGGGGAAGTGCTTAAGGGAATCTCATTCGATGTTCCTGCCGGAACACTGACTGCCATTGTTGGTCCCTCAGGTGCCGGCAAGACAACGATGAGCGCACTTCTTCCAAGACTTTATGATGTCACTGGCGGCTCAATCAATATCGGTGGCCATGATATTCGCGATTACACAGTGCAATCACTGCGAGATTCAATCGGCGTAGTAATGCAAGATGCCCATCTCTTCCACGAAACTATCGCTGAAAACTTGCGATATGCAAAAGAAGATGCGACCGAGGCCGAGATGGTTGAAGCATGCAAAGCTGCTCAGATTTGGGAGTTAGTTTCATCGCTTCCCAATGGCTTTGACACGATGGTGGGGGAACGTGGTCACAGACTCTCTGGTGGAGAGAAGCAACGGTTAGCAATAGCGCGACTCTTATTGAAGGCACCTGCGATAGTCATTCTCGATGAGGCAACAGCCCACTTAGATTCCGAGAATGAATCACTCGTTCAGGAAGCGCTACGCGTTGCTCTCAAGGGGAGAACTTCAATTGTTATCGCTCATCGCCTCAGCACGGTGATGGAAGCTGATCAGATTTTAGTATTAGAGAAGGGTCTCATTGTCGAACGCGGAACCCATGAAGAGTTAATCTCTAAGGGTGGTTTGTACTCAGAGCTCTTCACCAGACAAGACATCACGACGAATGAGAAACCGGCCGTAGATAACTAGTCCACCGAAGAAGACCCATTGCAATGCATATGCCATATGGGGACCATCTGAAAGTTCAGGCAATTGTGCAGGTACAGCGGGCGTCAAGAGTGGATTATTTCCAGAGATTAGATCGAGATAGTAATTCTCTGTAGAAGATCCACTTTGTGCGTTGGCTTTCGAGACCAATCCTTCAGATTGATTAGAAGGTATCGCGAAGAATGCACCTCTGGGAAGTGATGTATCTAAACGTAGGCGTCCCGTAATCTGAACTTCACCTTCTGGAATCTCGGGAAGTTCAGGTCGCGTGAGTGCATTCTTACCAGCCTTCACCCAGCCACAATCTACCCAGAAGGTTCGGCCTTGAGAGTCGGTGAATTTTGTAAGGAGTTCAAAGCCGTAGACGCCTTCGAAGTAACGATTACGAAGAAGAATCTGATTCTTCACATCGAAAGTTCCCTGAGCTTCCACAGTCTTCCACTCATGGACAACTGGGTTTGATACAACTTTCTCTAAAGGGAGAGGTTTCATCGCAACATGACTTTCAATCTTCGAGTTTCTATCGCTTCTATCTAGCCCTCGATTAAATTGCCACTGTGCAGCCCATAGGCAGAGGAGTACAAGTGAGAGAGCGACGAACGATTTAAAGAGGGAGTAACTTTCTTTCTTACCCGACTTACTCAATTCCTCGCGGCCTCTTCTTAAGAATTGCAGCTCCTGGAAGAACTGTCTCGCGACCGGCATTAGCTACCACCACAGCAATATAAGGAAGAACTACAGCCCCTAGGAGTGCAAACCATCTATATGGGCTAGGAAGGACAACGGTGAGAATGAAGCATGCAGTACGAACCATCATTGAATAGAAATAGCGGCGTTGACGCGCACTCTGATCAGAAGATAAACCCTTTGGCGCGCTTGTGATGTCGAATGTTGCATCCTCTTTAGCCATAAGCCAACAGTAGGGTAGTTTTATCTCATGAGCGACTCGACATCAATCGCACTGGTCACCGGCGGAAATCGCGGAATCGGTCTCGCGATAGCGAAAGCTCTCAAGGCAGATGGCCACAAAGTCATCATCACCTACCGAAGCGGAACACCGCCGACCGGGTTCGATGCGGTTCAGATGGATGTCACAGATAGCCAGAGCGTAGATGCCGGATTTACAAAGATCGAAAGCGAATTTGGGCAACCTGAGATAATTGTTGCCAACGCCGGAATTACGAAAGATACCCTCGTAATGCGCATGAGTGATGAAGATTTCGAATCTGTTATTGATGCCAACCTCACGGGAGCATTTCGAGTTTCAAAGAGAGCAACCAAAGGACTTTTGAAGTTAAAGCGTGGTCGCCTGATCTTTGTTGGCTCAGTTGTCGGAAGTGTTGGAGCTGCTGGACAAGTTAATTACTCAGCCTCTAAATCTGGCCTAGTCGGGATGGCGCGTTCTTATGCACGCGAACTTGGAAGTCGTGGGATTACAGCAAATGTCGTCGCTCCTGGCTTTGTCGAAACTGATATGACAGCAGAGCTCGATGAGAAGCGTCGTACAGATATTGCCGCCCAAGTACCTCTAGGACGGTTCTGCTCAGCGGATGAGATTGCAGATGTTGTTTCGTTTATTGCCTCACCGAAGGCAAGTTACATAACCGGTGCCATCATTCCTGTTGATGGTGGATTAGGAATGGGGCATTAAAGTGGGAATTCTCGAAGGTAAGAACATTCTTGTCACTGGCGTACTCACTGATGGATCCATCGCCTTCCATATCGCCCGCCTTGCACAAGAAGAAGGCGCCAACGTTGTTCTTACAGGATTCGGTCGAGGACTCAGTCTCACAACTCGAATTGCTGGCCGTCTACCTAAACTTCCACCCATCATTGAACTTGATGTGACAAATCAAGAGCATCTTGAAGGCCTAGCTGCGGAAGTAAAGAAGCATCTTCCACATCTAGATGGAGTTGTTCATTCAATTGGATTTGCACCTGAAGCCGCTCTCGGCGGAAACTTCCTCAATACGCAATGGGAAGATGTTGCTACCGCTGTCCAAGTTTCTGCATTCTCATTGAAATCACTCACAATGGCTTGCCACCCACTCTTCAATAATGGGGCATCTGTTGTAGGACTCGATTTTGATGCGCAGGTAGCTTGGCCAAAGTATGACTGGATGGGAGTTGCAAAGGCAGCTCTTGAATCAACCTCGCGCTACCTTGCTCGCGATCTTGGCAAAGATAATGTCCGCGTAAATCTCATTGCAGCAGGTCCCATCAAGACAATCGCTGCGAAATCTATTCCTGGTTTTCAAGAGTTTGAAAATGTATGGAACGAACGTAGTCCACTCTTCTGGGATATTGAAGATCCAGTGCCAGCGGCCAAGGGCGCAGTTGCGCTATTGAGCGACTGGTTCCCAAAGACCACAGCTGAGATCATCCATGTTGATGGTGGTTTGCACGCAATGGGCTAGGGGCTAAGGCCCTCTTTACGCACGGATTTCACTTATCCCAACCCTTTGGGTAGCCTTTACCTCAGACCAGTAGCCCCGGCTGCTGCAAGAGGAGCTCACCGCTCCCACCTCCTTCACTTCAAGTGAGCTGGTTTGTCGGAAGAAGAAGTAGCCAAGAGCTATTTCCATCCTCCTATGCGGTGCGCGAATTCTGCGGCAACTTGGATACTCAAGTGAATACCGAACTTAGGAGCAGAAATCACAACAGAACCGCGCATCAATGACCGTATCCGCACACCCCAAATTCGTCTCATCAATTACACCGGTGAACAAGTTGGAGTCGTAGATATCGAAGCAGCGTTAGCGATGGCAGATGAAATCGGACTCGATCTCGTAGAGATCGCACCGGAAGCAACTCCACCAGTTTGCAAGATCATGGACTTTGGAAAGTACAAGTACGAGATCGCGCAGAAAGCTCGCGAAGCACGTCAGAACCAGACCCACATTGTGGTGAAGGAAGTGCGATTGACGCCAAAGATTGAGAATCACGACTATGAGACAAAGCGCTCAGCTGTCGAGAAGTTTCTCAAGGGTGGCGACAAGGTGAAGATCACGATGAAGTTCCGTGGACGTGAACAAACTCGTCCAGAGCTCGGTTTCAAGCTCTTGCAACGTCTTGCAGAAGATGTGAAAGAGATCGCTTTCGTTGAATTCGCCCCAAAGCAAGAGGGACGACAGATGACGATGGTGCTCGGTCCAACTAAGAAGAAGACCGAGGTTGTTGCAGAGCAGAAAGCAGCGAAAGCTGCGAAGGAGAAGGCGGCCGAAGCGGCTGCTGAATAGTTTTAAACACGACGACGAAGTAACAGGAGAAGATAAATGCCAAAGATGAAAACCCACAGTGGAGCGAAGAAGACCTTTCGCGTCACAGGATCAGGAAAGATCATGCACGAGCGTGCAGGCAAGCGCCACCTTTTGGAGCACAAGTCATCACGCGTTACTCGTCGTTTGAGCCAAGAATCATCAGCTAAATCAACCGTCACAATGACAGCCAAGCGCATGCTTGGTCTCAAGTAAGGGAGCGTGACTAAATGAGAGTCAAGCGCGGAGTACACGCAGCAAAGAAGCGTCGCACAACCCTCGAGCGTGCCAGCGGATATCGCGGACAACGTTCACGTCTTTTCACAAAGGCGAAGGAGCAAGTAACGCACTCAATGGTCTACGCCTTCAACGACCGTAAAGATAAGAAGGGCGATTTCCGTCAGCTATGGATTCAGCGTATTAACGCTGCAGCTCGTGCAAATGGAATGACTTACAACCGCTTCATCCAGGGACTTAAGGCTTCAGGTCTTGAAGTAGATCGTCGCGTTCTTTCAGATATCGCAACAAACGATCCAGCTGCATTTAAGGTTCTCGTGGATGTTGCACGTAAGAACCTTCCAGCAGCATAAGTAGCACGACCAATGATTGAGAGCCTTCACTCGCCACATGTTGCGCGAGTGAAGGCTCTTATTGGTTCTAAGGGCACAAAAGAACGTCGCGAACAAGGGCTATTCGTTGCAGAAGGCTTGCAATGTGCACGAGAGGCTCTGACTTCGAAGAACGGTCCAGAGATAAAGATTCTCTACGGTACCGAAGCTGGTCTAAGTAAGATCTCAGAATTCGACCTCAATAACGTTGAAATAGTTGAAGTCTCGGAAGCTGTCATGAAAGCAATGTCAGATACCGTTTCTCCCCAAGGTTTGATCTCCCTTTGTTACAAGCCAGAATCTGATTTATCTCAATTGTCTGGGAAAGGATCCTCTAGATTTATCTATCTCCATGAGATTCAAGACCCAGGCAATGCGGGAACAATTCTGCGTACCGCGGATGCGATGGGTATTTCAGCGGTAATCACTTCACCAGATTCAGTGGATATGTTCTCACCAAAAGTGGTGCGCTCGACAGCAGGATCTCTCTGGAATATTCCGGTATTTGAAGGCATTTCATTTACCGAAGTTGATAAGCGTTTTCCAGATGCTCAGAAGTTCCTTCTCTCATCTCATGCAACAACATCGATTCTTGATCTTGAAATACCAGGAGATTGCATCGCTATCTTTGGTAATGAAGCCAGGGGAGTAGATGCGGATTCACTAGGTGCATCATTGGGCGCTTCAGTCACCGAAGTAACCATTCCCATGGCTGGGCGTGCTGAAAGCCTCAACTTATCGGCCGCCGCTTCTATCGTAATGTTCACCCTTTCTACAAAGGTCGCAGGTTAGAATTACCGCCATGAATCCGGCAGAAATAGCATCGTGGATAAGCGATGCCCAGAAAGCATTTACTGCCGCATCTGATCTTGAGGCCCTCAAAGTTGCCCGCCTCGCCCACGTCGGAGATAAGGCGCCAATCTCACTAGCTAGTCGCGCTCTCGGTTCCCTGTCGCCTGACGAGAAGGCAAACGCTGGAAAGTTAATCGGCGACGCCAAGGCTGAGATCGCAAAGGCTCTCGCATCTGCGACTGAGAAATTGGAAGCTGAGCGCGATGCAAAAGTTCTCTTGGAAGAAGTTGTAGATATTACCTTGCCGGTTCAACGCACGCATCGTGGCGGACTTCATCCAATTTCAATTATTAAGAACGAGGTTTCTGATTTCTTCATTGAACAAGGATTCTCAGTTGAAGAAGGACCAGAACTTGAATCTGGATGGCTCAACTTTGATGCTCTCAATATTCCGGCAGATCATCCGGCTCGTACGATGCAAGATACATTCTTTATCGAGCCAATCGAATCTGGCGTGGTCTTAAGAACTCAAACTTCACCTGTACAGATTCGCTCGATGCTCACCCAAGAACCACCGATCTACATGATTTGTCCTGGCCGCACTTTCCGCGCCGATGAACTCGATGCAACTCACAGCCCGGTATTCCATCAGGTAGAGGGCCTTGTAATCGATAAGGGCATCACAATGGCTCATCTCAAGGGAACTCTCGATAACTTTGCTCGACATATGTTTGGTCCAGATGTCATCACACGACTTCGCCCATCATTCTTTCCATTTACCGAACCAAGCGCTGAAGTAGATATCTTCTTCAACGGACGCTGGATTGAATGGGGCGGTTGCGGAATGGTCAATCCAAAGGTTCTTACAACCTGCGGAATTGATACCGATGTTTACACAGGTTTCGCATTTGGCATGGGTCTTGAAAGAACACTGATGGTTCGCCACGGAATTACCGATATGCACGACATCGTCGAAGGCGACCTTCGTTTTACCCGCCAGTTTGGAGTCGGACTCTAAATGCGCGCACCTTTATCGTGGATCAGAGAATTCGTTGATATCCCTGAATCAATAACACCTGAACAAATTTCCGATGCGCTTATTCGCGTTGGTTTTGAAGTTGAAGAGATCATTGAACAAGGTGCAGATCTGACCGGACCATTGGTATTTGCGAAAGTTCTCTCAATCGAGGAGCTCACAGAATTTAAGAAGCCTGTTCGCTATGTAGGTCTCGATTGCGGAGAGAAAGAGACCCGCTATGTAATCTGCGGAGCTACCAATTTCGTTGTTGGCGACCTAATTGTTGCGGCCCTTCCTGGCGCAGTATTGCCAGGGGACTTCGCTCTCGGCGCCCGTGAAACGTATGGAAAGACTTCCAACGGAATGATCTGCTCTGCTCGCGAACTTGGGTTGGGCGAAGATCATTCAGGAATCATGACTTTCGCGGAAGGCACAGTGAAAATAGGCGCTGATGCCATTGAAGGATTAATGATCAACGATGTCATCTTCGATGTCGCTGTAAACCCAGATCGTGGTTATGCCCTAAGTATCCGAGGTATTGCTCGCGAGGTCGCGGGCTCACTTAATCTTAAGTTCACCGATCCTGTCGATGCACTTCGCTCACTTACATTTACCGAAACAGGTAATGGGGTTACCGCCAAGATTGCAGATCCATCAACGGCATCTGTCTTCTATCTTAGAACTCTCTCAAACTTTGACCCTTCTGCAACAACACCGTTGTGGATGCGTCGTCGTATTGAAAAGATGGGAATGCGCTCTATTTCGTTAGTTGTGGATGTAACCAACTACGTAATGCTCGAGCTTGGTCAACCACTCCACGCATTTGATAAGTCAAAGATTAAGGGTGGCCTGACTATCAAGCGCGCAGGTAAGGCGCAACCATTTACAACTTTGGATGGACAAGTACGTCAGCTCGATGCTGATGATCTGATGGTTTGCGATGATGAACAGCCGTTGGCTCTCGCTGGAACAATGGGTGGAGCTTCATCTGAAATTTCAGAGACCACAACTGAGATTGCACTAGAAGCCGTTCGCTTCGATCCAGTCTGCGTTGCTAAGAATTCACGTCGCCATAAATTATCTTCCGAGGCTTCGCGTCGCCTTGAACGTAGCGTTGACCCGTCTCTGGCTCAATTCGCTTCTGCACGCTTTGTTCAATTGCTGACTGAAAATAGTTCTGCTCAGCACGTTGCAACTGTCGTCGACGGCGAGCCTCGCTTCGCACCTGTAGTGAAGGTTGATCCTGCCTACATTTCACGGATTCTTGGTGTTGAGATCTCTCCAGCAGAGATTGCAAAGATTCTTCAAACTATTGGCTGCGATGTAAATGAGAAAACTTTCGAGGTAGATCCACCGGCTTGGCGTTTAGACCTCTTAACTTCTGCCGACTTTGCAGAAGAAGTAGCTCGCATGATCGGATACGACAAGATCCCATCGATTCTTCCTCCGCGCCCAAAGCACGCATCTTTGACTCCGACTCAGAAGCGCCGTCGCGCAGTGGCTGCGATGCTTGCGAGCCGCGGACTTGCAGAGGTGCAGACCTTCCCATTTACCAATCAAGAGACAATCGATTCGATGGGATTCCTAGGAGAACGAGCTTCGACATACCGAATCGCCAATCCAATGTCTGAAGAGTTCCCGTTGATGAGAGTTCATCTGGTTCCAGGACTTATCGAAGTAGCAGCACGTAACATCAGTCGTGGCGCAAAGGATTTTGCAATTTTTGAGATGGGCTCCATCTTCCGAAGCTCCCAGAAACTGGTTCCATTTATCTCTCCAGATTTATCAGAGCGTCCAGATAAGAAAGTTATTGATGAAATCTTCGCAAGCGTTCCACCACAGGCCTATCACGTAGCCGGTTTGCTGGTCGGAAAATCTGAGAATGAAGATTGGCAGGGCAAGGCACGTTCGTATAACTGGCAAGATGCCATCGCCTACGCCCAGGACATTCTGCAGCTATGCAATCTTCAGTGGACTGTTAAGAGATCTGATTTCGCTCCTTGGCATCCAGGACGTTGCGCCGAGTTGATTGTTGATGGAAAGGCAGTTGCGCATGCTGGCGAACTCCATCCACGAATCATTTCCAAGTACGGATTGCCTGAGCGCTCCGTAGCTTTCGCTGTGGGGTTAAGTGCACTTCCAGAGTCAGATTTGGTTCGACCAACAACAGTTGGAACGATGCCTGCAGCCCTTCAAGACGTTGCGCTCATTGTCGATGCAGCCGTTTCTGCTGCTGAGGTCGAGTCCGCACTTCGCGCAGGCGCAGGGGAACTCCTCGAATCAATCTCTCTCTTTGACCGCTACGACAAATTGGGAGATGGCAAGATTTCACTCGCCTTTTCACTTGTCTTCCGAGCACCAGATCGAACCCTTACTGGGGCAGAGGTTACTGAGATGCGTGAATCCGCTGTCGCTGCTGCTGTAAAGGCAACAGGAGCCATTCTCCGCACCGCATAATGTGTATAAATATGCAGGTTAATGCATAATTATGCTATAGTTGCTTCATGAAAATCGGAGTAGTAGGAGCTAGTGGTTATGCCGGTGGCGAGTTATTGCGCCTTCTGGCCTTCCATCCTCATTTCAAAGTCACGGCTATCACCGCGCACTCAAATGCAGGAGAGGAGATAACTTCTATCCATCCTCAGCTGCAGAGTTATGCCGGGCAGAAGTTCAGCGCCTTCGCTGCAGATGACTTTGCTCAATGTGATTTGATTTTCCTTGCTCTTCCTCATGGAGAATCTGCGAAGGTGATAGTTCAACTTCCTACCAGTGCAAAGATTGTCGATCTTGGAGCTGATTACAGGCTAGAAGATGCATCCCAGTGGGAGAAGTATTACGGCGGAGATCATGCGGGAGCATGGACATATGGTCTTGCCGATATCGAACCCTTCAAGAGTGAGATCCAAAAATCAACAAAGGTTGCTAACCCTGGATGCTATGCAACATCTATCGCACTCGGTGCCGCTCCAGCATCAGCAATAGCAGACCTTAGCGATGTAGTTGTAGTCGCAGCTTCAGGAACTACTGGCGCTGGAAGAAGTGCCAAGATCAACCTGATCGCTAGCGAAGTAGCAGGTTCGCTTTCTTCATACAAATTCGGGGGAGTCCATCAGCACACTCCGGAGGTAGAACAAGCGCTCTCGAAGATTGCGGGCGCGCAGGCGAAGGTCTCATTCACACCGATTCTTGCTCCAATGCCGCGAGGAATTCTCTCCACCATCACTGCAAAACTTTCGAAGAAGGTTTCTACTGAAGCGGCACACGAGATCTATTCGACGTACTTTGCAAACTCTCAGTTCGTAACTGTTTTGCCAATCGGAGTTATGCCAAAGACTGCGGCGCTCACAGGTTCTAACCATGTTCAGATTCAGGTTGCTGTTGATGAACACACTTCACGCCTTGTAGTTTCGGTTGCAATAGACAATCTTGGTAAAGGCGCTGCGGCGCAAGCAATTCAAAATGCTAACTTGATGTGCGGTTTAGACGAGGCTGATGGTCTCCGCTTCGATGGGCTTGGAGTATGAGTAATCTGCCAAAGGGTTTTAGAGGATCTGCAATCGCAGCAGGATTGAAATCAAGTGGTGCACTTGATCTGACGTTGATTGTTAACGATGGCCCTCTCTTCGATGCTGCTGCTGTTTATACAACGAATAAGGTAGTTGCAGCACCTGTTATCTGGTCGCGTGAAGTAACAAAGGGAAGATTGGTACGAGCAGCCGTTCTCAATTCAGGTGGCGCAAATGCATGTACTGGCCCACAAGGATTTGCTGACACTCATCAAACTGCTGAGAAAGTCGGTGAGCTTCTGAGTATTTCATCTGGAGAAGTCGTCGTATGTTCAACCGGGCTCATCGGCGAACTCTTGCCGATGCCTAAAATCCTTTCTGGCCTTGATTCAATTGCGGCCATGCTGAAAGTCGATTCACTAGATGACGTATCACGAGCAATCATGACGACAGATAGCGTTCCAAAGGTTGCTGTATGCACTGTCGATGGATCCTACTTTGCAGGAATTGCGAAAGGCGCGGGCATGCTCGCACCGGCTCTAGCAACGATGTTATCTGTCGTTATGACAGATGCGGTAATTCCGAAAAACGCTCAGGAAATTTTTACCAGAGTCACCGACCGTACCTTTAATCGAATTGATTCTGATGGATGCACATCAACCAATGACACCGTTCTCTTAATGGGAAGCGGAGCATCAGGTGTTGAACTCAGTGAAGCTGCACTTGAATCGGCTCTTATGGAGATTTGTGGCTCCTTAGCGTCGCAGTTGATTGCAGATGCCGAAGGCTCTACTAAGACTGTTGCCATAACTATCAAAGGAGCAGCTACAGAGAATGAGGCGGTTGAAGTCGCTCGTGCCTGTGCTCGCAATAATCTGTTGAAGTGTGCAATTTTTGGTGCCGATCCCAACTGGGGTCGTGTTCTGGCAGCTGTTGGAACCGCAGATGCGCAGATGGATGCCCTCAATATTGATGTCTTTCTCAACGGTATCCATGTTGCAAAGCAGTCAGCACCTTTTGAAGATAAGAACTTAGTTTCGTTCGCAGAGCGCCTCGTTGAACTAGAAGTAAATCTGAATATCGGAAATGCAGTTGCCACCGTTATGACCAATGATTTATCCCATGATTATGTCCACGAGAACTCGGCTTACTCAACATGATCGTTATCAAATTTGGCGGTCATGCAATGACTGATGAACATGGCGCTTTTGCTAAGGCAATTGCAGAGGCAATTGCATCCGGAGTTACTCCTGTGGTTGTGCATGGTGGTGGGCCTCAGATTGGCGAAGCTCTCAAAGCAGCTGGAATCGAATCTCACTTTGTTGGTGGTTTCAGAGTTACTACACCTGAGACCTTTACCGTTGTGGAACAAGTTTTGGCTAATGAAGTTGGTCCAGCGGTCGCCGATTCACTGAGCGCTCAAGGAGTCCAGGCTGTTTCTTTATCCGGCAGATCGTCAGGCACACTTATTGCAGAAAGACAGACGAAGCTTGTCGATGGAACTCCGGCAGATCTCGGATTAGTTGGGACCGTCACTTCGGTAGATACAAAGAGTATTAAGGATTTAATCGAAGGCGGAAAAGTACCCGTCCTTTCTCCCATTGCTACGAGCGCTGATGGAAAGGTTGGCTTTAACGTCAATGCAGATATCGCTGCAGCCGCGTTGGCAGGTGCTCTCGATGCTCAGTGGTTGATCATCATGACCGATGTTGAGGGAATCTATAGAAATTGGCCTGATAAAGGCTCACTTATCTCATCAATCACCGCATCTGAACTTGAATCGATGAAGGCTACTTTCGCTGAAGGTATGGCTCCGAAGGTGCAGGCATCTCTTGATGCAATTGCTGCCGGAGCAAAAGCAGTGAGAATTATTGATGGAACAAATCCATCAGCACTTAAGAGTGCTCTCTTGGGCGAGGGCGGAACGTTGGTGGTTGCATGAAGCGATGGCAGAAGGCTCTCCAGGATAACTATGGAACCCCAACACTCGAATTGATCTCCGGTAAAGGATCTTTGGTTAAGGCAAGCGATGGAAAGACGTATCTAGATTTTCTTGCTGGTATCGCAACGAATGTTCTTGGCCATGCACACCCTGCCATAGTTAAAGCTGTCACAAAACAGATTTCAACTCTTGGCCATGTCAGTAACTTCTATGCCCACCCGAATGTTCTTGAGCTTGCAGAAACTCTTCAGAAGATGACCGGAGACAAAAGTGCACGAACTTTCTTCTGTAACTCAGGCGCTGAAGCAAATGAATCTGCGCTCAAGCTCTCTCGCAAGAGCGGAAAGATTCGAATTGTTGCAACGAAAGAAGCTTTCCATGGTCGCACTATGGGCGCACTCTCTTTGACCGGGCAGCCTTCAAAGCGCAATCCATTTAAGCCGCTTATTAGAGGAATCAAGCATGTTCCCTTTGGTGATTCGATTGCGATGAAGCGCGCGATAAATAAGAGAACAGCGATGGTAATTGTTGAACCGATTATGGGAGAAGCGGGCGTCATTGTTCCGCCCGTTGATTATTTAAAGAACTTACGTCAATACTGCGATGACAATGGGGCGCTACTTGCCTTCGATTGCGTCCAGACAGGAATGGGCAGAACAGGTGATTGGTTTGGCTATGAGTACTCAGGAGTTAAACCTGATGTGATCACCTTAGCTAAGGGTCTCGGTGGCGGATTGCCTCTCGGCGCGATGATTGCACTTGGTAAGGCGTCACATCTCTTTGAAGCTGGGGACCACGGTTCTACCTTCGGTGGCAATCCAGTTGCAACCGCAGCAGCTCTCGCTGTCATAAAGAGCATAGAGAAAGAGAAACTCTTCAATAACGTCAATGCAATCTCAGAGTATCTACTCACAGAGATTGCTCTCATTGAAGGTGTCCAGGAAGTTCGTGGCGCTGGATTGCTGATCGGTGCAACGTTAGATCAACCAGTTGCTAAGAAGGTAGTAAAGAAATCTCAAGAGCTAGGCCTATTAATTAATGCCCCAGGAGAATCAATCATTCGTATCGCACCGGCACTCAATATTTCGATGAAACAGGCAGAAAAGTTCGTTACGATTTTTACTCAAGCAGTGAAGGAGTCAAAGAATGTCTAGCGTTACAGCACGCAGAGCAAAGGCGATCTCACTTATCAAGGCTGGCCTCATTCATTCACAATCTGATTTGGTCAAACACCTTAAGAAAGCTGGTTTCCCGGTCACTCAAGCAACGGCGAGCCGAGATCTTGAAGAGATTGGAGCTGTCCGTGGACGGAATTCTTCTGGGGATTCTGTCTATCGAATCTCAGATTCAGATGATGAATCAATTTCTCGCACTATGCCAGTTCCGTCAGACCTCATCATCTCTGTGGAGTCCAGTGGAAATCTCGCTGTAGTGCGCACGCCACCTGGGGGAGCCCAACTTCTTGCCAGCTCTCTCGATCACTCTGGAATTTCTGAGATTATCGGCACGATTGCAGGCGATGACACGGTTCTCGTTGTATCGAGAAAAGCCACGGGTGGAGCCCAATTAGCGAGAGAATTACTGGCTTACGGTCAGGTAAAGAAGAGTAGAGGGAAGAAGTAATGGCGCTCTGGGGCGGACGATTTTCAGAAAGACCAGCGGATGCTGTCTTCGCGCTCTCTCGCAGCGTCCACTTTGATTGGCGTCTTGCGCCGTATGACCTTCGTTCATCGCTAGCCCATCTCTCCGTCCTTGAATCATCAGGACTTCTTGAATCTAAGGTTGTTTCATCAATCAGAGCTGCCCTGAAAGATCTTCAGAGCGAAGTTGTATCAGGCAAGTTCGTTGCTAATGAAAGCGACGAAGATGTTCATAGCGCTTTAGAACGTGGCCTCACCGAGAAATTAGGAGCCATCGGCGGATCACTGCGAGCTGGCCGTTCGCGTAATGACCAGGTTGCCACTGACCTCAAGTTATTTGCAATCGACCATATGCTCGAAGTAGCTTCTCAGATTCTGAACCTTCAGGATGCGCTGATTGCAAAGGCATCTGAATATGGCGATGCGCCAGCACCAGGCTTTACCCATCTTCAACATGCGCAACCGATTCTCTTTGGACATGAGATCGCAAAGCACGTTCAATCCTTCGAGAGAGATTTAGATCGAATCTCTGATTGGCTTAAGAGAACTTCGGTAAGCCCACTTGGTTCAGGTGCACTGGCTGGTTCCTCGCTGCCTCTTTCACCTGAAGTTACAGCTCGAGATCTAGGTTTTACTTCGAACTCTGCAAATTCAATCGATGGCGTTGCCGATCGTGACTTTGTTGCTGAGGCGCTCTTCATTCTCTCGATGGTCGGAATCCATCTCTCACGCATAGGCGAAGAGTGGTGTATTTGGGCAACCACAGAGTTTGGTTGGGCAAAGGTTGCTGATGCATATTCAACTGGATCTTCAATCATGCCCCAGAAGAAGAATCCAGATATGGCAGAACTTGCTCGAGGAAAAGCCGGTCGACTTGTTGGAAACCTAACGGGAGTATTAACAATGCTCAAGGGTTTACCTTTTGCTTACAACCGCGATCTTCAAGAAGATAAAGAACCTCTCTTTGATTCAATCGACACTCTGCTTCTAGTTCTTCCTGCAGTAACAGGAATGGTTGCGACAACTGATTTCGATCGCGAGAAGATGGCCCTTGCTGCCCCGCTTGGTTTCTCACTTGCTACAGAGATTGCCGATTATCTAGTTCGCGCTCATGTGCCATTTGCGCATGCACACGAAGCTGCAGGAAAGTGTGTTGCTATCTGTGAAGCATCAGGACGTCAGTTACATCAACTCACTGATGAAGAGTTTGCATCAGTGCACCCAGAGCTCAAGTCGAACGTTCGCGATGTTCTAACGGTCCACGGGGCCCTCGATTCCCGCACAACAATCGGTGGAACATCTCCTGCATCCTTTAAAGTGCAGATTGATGGGGCGTTGCAATCAACTGCCGCGAGTCGTAAAGAATTCCAAAGCAAGGCAAAGACATTCTCCGAGATGATGGGCCAGTGAGTACCGATATGACTGATTTGCTAGATGACCTCAAGTGGCGTGGTCTTATTGCTCAAACCACTGATGAAAAAGCTCTTCGCGAGGCGCTAAAGAAGCCCATCACGCTCTATGTTGGCTTTGACCCAACAGCCCCAAGTATTCACGTTGGAAATCTCGTAGTTCTCTTCGTTCTTCGACGCTTCCAATTAGCCGGTCACAACCCGCTTCCATTAGTTGGGGGAGCGACAGGACTTGTTGGAGATCCAAGTGGAAAGAATGAAGAGCGCACGCTAAACACAACAGATGTCGTTGCGCAGTGGGTAGATCGCATCAAGAAGCAACTATCGAAGTTTATGGATTTTGAAAGCAAGACAAATCCAGCTGTGATGGTCAATAACCTCGACTGGACTGCGCCAATGTCGGCAATTGAATTCTTGCGAGATATTGGAAAGCATTTCAGTGTTAATCAAATGCTTAACAAGGACGCTGTCTCTACACGTCTTGAGAAAGATGGAATTTCATATACAGAATTTTCTTATCAAGTTCTTCAATCAATGGATTATCTTGAACTCTATCGTCGACACAATTGCACTCTTCAAATTGGTGGATCCGACCAGTGGGGAAATATCACTGCAGGTCTTGATCTCATCCGTCGCGTTGAATCCGGAAGTGCTCACGCGTTGACCGTTCCACTTCTCACCAAGGCAGATGGAACGAAGTTTGGAAAGACCGCAGGAGGATCTGTTTGGCTCGATCCTGAGATGACATCGCCTTACGCATTCTTCCAATACTGGCTTAACTCTGACGATAAAGATGTCATCAATTTTCTCAAGGTCTTCTCCTTCAAATCACGAGCAGAGATTGAAGCGCTCGAGAGATCACATAACGAAAATCCAGGTGCACGCGAGGCACATCGTGAATTAGCTCGTGAATTGACTTCACTTGTACATAGCCCTGAGATTGCACAACGTGTTGAAGATGCAGCACGCGCACTTTTTGGTCAAGGAGATTTAACAGAACTCGATGAGACAACACTTGCTGGTGCACTCTCAGAACTTCCACGAGTGCAAGTAAAGAGCGGTGAAGAAATTCCAACGTGGGTAGATCTCTTAGCTGCAACTGGCGTTGTAGATTCGAAATCGGCTGCTCGTCGGATCGTTAAGGAAGGTGGCGCATATCTCAATAATGAGAAGGTCGCTGCCGAAGATTTCCGCCTCGAAAAAACCCACTTTTTATGCGGAAAATATGCAGTTTTACGTAAGGGCAAGCGAGACCTCGCTGCGGTGGAGCTGATCTGACGAATTTTTAAAGGCGAAAACCCTCACTTTTTACGCATAAAAGTGAGGGTTTTTCCATTTTCGGCGAAAATCGGTCTATTTCCGGTGGTCTCATCACCCCCGATTTGACCCTGGTGGGGGACCGCCCTATAGTTACGCTCCTTGCTGTGGAACGGACTTTTACGAGGCCGTACAGCATTTCCTCCAGATTAAGGCCATTACCGCCGTTTTGACGTGCGCGTAGCCATGGACTAGATTTGGCGGTCTGCCCTGAAAAGCGGAAGAGATTCCGCAAAGCAGTGCGCATCCGTACCTTGAGAACTCAACAGCGTGCCATAAGTCAATGCCAGAGAATGGTGTTAATTCGCCATTCTCTAAATAAATACTTCAATGAAGTATGTACCAATCACTATTAATTTAACTATTAATTGGTTGGAAATACTCGTTGATTTCCTTTGGTAAAGACAAAATAAACGACAGTTTGTTTGTCTCGTAAGCCATGAAAAAAACTTTCTATGGAGAGTTTGATCCTGGCTCAGGACGAACGCTGGCGGCGTGCTTAACACATGCAAGTCGAGCGATGAAACACCTTCGGGTGTGAATTAGCGGCGAACGGGTGAGGAACACGTGAAGAATCTGCCTTCAACTCTGGGATAACTCCGGGAAACCGGGGCTAATACCGGATATGAGCCTTGATCGCATGATCGGGGCTGGAAAGTTTTTCGGTTGAAGATGACTTCGCGGCCTATCAGCTTGTTGGTGAGGTAATGGCTCACCAAGGCGACGACGGGTAGCCGGCCTGAGAGGGCGACCGGCCACACTGGGACTGAGACACGGCCCAGACTCCTACGGGAGGCAGCAGTGGGGAATATTGGGCAATGGAGGAAACTCTGACCCAGCGACGCCGCGTGAGGGATGAAGGCCTTCGGGTTGTAAACCTCTTTCAGTAGGGAAGAAGCGAAAGTGACGGTACCTACAGAAGAAGCACCGGCTAACTATGTGCCAGCAGCCGCGGTAATACATAGGGTGCAAGCGTTGTCCGGAATTATTGGGCGTAAAGAGCTCGTAGGTGGTTCGATACGTCGGATGTGAAAATCAGGGGCTCAACCCCTGACCTGCATCCGATACGGTCGAGCTGGAGTTTGGTAGGGGAGACTGGAATTCCTGGTGTAGCGGTGGAATGCGCAGATATCAGGAGGAACACCGATGGCGAAGGCAGGTCTCTGGGCCAATACTGACACTGAGGAGCGAAAGCGTGGGGAGCGAACAGGATTAGATACCCTGGTAGTCCACGCCGTAAACGGTGGGCGCTAGTTGTGCGAACCTTCCACGGTTTGTGCGACGCAGCTAACGCATTAAGCGCCCCGCCTGGGGAGTACGATCGCAAGATTAAAACTCAAAGGAATTGACGGGGCCCCGCACAAGCAGCGGAGCATGCGGCTTAATTCGACGCAACGCGAAGAACCTTACCAAGGCTTGACATATACAGGAATACGGCAGAGATGTCGTAGCCGCAAGGTCTGTATACAGGTGGTGCATGGTTGTCGTCAGCTCGTGTCGTGAGATGTTGGGTTAAGTCCCGCAACGAGCGCAACCCTCGTTCTGTGTTGCCAGCATTTAGTTGGGGACTCACAGGAGACTGCCGGGGTTAACTCGGAGGAAGGTGGGGATGACGTCAAATCATCATGCCCCTTATGTCTTGGGCTGCACGCATGCTACAATGGCTGGTACAAACGGCTGCAATACCGCAAGGTGGAGCGAATCCGAGAAAGCCAGTCTCAGTTCGGATTGGGGTCTGCAACTCGACCCCATGAAGTCGGAGTTGCTAGTAATCGTAGATCAGCAACGCTACGGTGAATACGTTCCCGGGGCTTGTACACACCGCCCGTCACATCACGAAAGTCGGTAACACCCAAAGTCAGTGGCCCAACCGCAAGGAGGGAGCTGCCAAAGGTGGGATCGGTGATTGGGATGAAGTCGTAACAAGGTAGCCGTACCGGAAGGTGCGGCTGGATCACCTCCTTTCTAAGGAGCATCGAGAAGAGAAGCTAATAGTTAGCTTCATTCAACTTCTCGGCTCATAAGTGGAGCATTGACTTAGGTTTATTTAAGAATTCACGCTAGTACAGCCCATTCGTGGGAGTGGAAAACCACTGATATTCGAATTTCAACTAGGCACGTTGTTGGGTCCTGAGGGGACGGCTAGCGCCAAACCTCTGGACTTAATAAGAAGAGATACTGCATATTCATATGCAAGTCTCAACTCTTATTGAGTACCGCCCGTATTTTGAGAACTACACAGTGGACGCGAGCATCTTTGTGGAAAAATTATTAAGCGCACATGGCGGATGCCTTGGCATCAGAAGCCGATGAAGGACGTAGTAGGCTGCGATAAGCCTCGGGGAGTTGTCAAACGAACTTTGATCCGAGGATTTCCGAATGGGGAAACCCAGCTGGAGTAATGTCCAGTTATTTCTGCCTGAATATATAGGGCAGATAAAGGGAACGTGGGGAAGTGAAACATCTCAGTACCCACAGGAAGAGAAAACAACCGTGATTCCGTTAGTAGTGGCGAGCGAAAACGGAAGAGGCCAAACCAATACTGTGCCAAGCCGGCAGGCGTTGCAGTATCGGTGTTGTGGGACCAGTTAGGTTGGACTGCCGTTCAACCAAAGAGTCAAAAACTAGCTAGGTAGATGAATGACGTGGGAAAGTCAGTCATAGAGGGTGAGAACCCCGTAGTCGAAACTTAGTTAACTCTTTATTGGTATCCCAAGTAATACCGAACTCGAGGAATTCGGTATGAATCTGGCGGGACCACCCGCTAAGCCTAAATACTCTCTGATGACCGATAGCGGACTAGTACCGTGAGGGAAAGGTGAAAAGAACCCCGTAAGGGGAGTGAAATAGAATCTGAAACCGTGTGCGTACAAGCCGTTGGAGCGACGTAAGTTGTGACAGCGTGCCTTTTGAAGAATGAGTCTACGAGTTAGTGTCGTGTTGCAAGGTTAACCCGTTGAGGGGAAGCCGTAGCGAAAGCGAGTCTGAATAGGGCGCTTGAGTAGCACGATCTAGACCCGAAGCGAGGTGATCTACGCATGGCCAGGTTGAAGCGCGGGTAAGACCGCGTGGAGGACCGAACCCACTAATGTTGAAAAATTAGGGGATGAGCTGTGTGTAGGGGTGAAAGGCCAATCAAACTTCGTGATAGCTGGTTCTCTCCGAAATGCATTTAGGTGCAGCGTTGCGTGTTTCTTACCGGAGGTAGAGCTACTGGATGGTCGAGGGGTCCTACAAGATTACCAACATCAGCCAAACTCCGAATGCCGGTAAGTGAGAGCGCAGCAGTGAGACTGTGGGGGATAAGCTTCATGGTCGAGAGGGAAACAACCCAGAATAGCAACTAAGGTCCCAAAGCCTGTGCTAAGTGGAAAAGGATGTGAAGTCGCATAGACAACCAGGAGGTTGGCTTAGAAGCAGCCACCCTTAAAAGAGTGCGTAATAGCTCACTGGTCAAGTGATTTCGCGCCGACAATGTAACGGGGCTCAAGCACAGCACCGAAGTTCTATCATTCAAGCACTATCCCGGTCGCAAGATCCAGGAGCTTGGATGGGTAGGAGAGCGTTGTGTGACTGGTGAAGCGGCAGAGGAATCTAGCCGTGGAAGTCACACAAGTGAGAATGTAGACATGAGTAGCGAGAGAGGGGTGAGAAACCCCTCCGCCGAAAGACCAAGGGTTCCTGGGCCAGGCTAATCCGCCCAGGGTAAGTCGGGACCTAAGGCGAGGCCGTCAGGCGTAGTCGATGGACAACTGGTTGATATTCCAGTACTCGCTTATTTTCGCCCAGAACGAGCCAACTAATGCTAAGGCCGTGAAGTTGATCTGGCTTTTGTCAGATTGATGGAACCGCTGACCCGGTGTTGTAGTAGTTCAGCAATGGTGTGACACAGGAAGGTAGTCCAACCCGGGCGATGGTTGTCCCGGGGTAAGGTCGTAGGGCGTTACGTAGGCAAATCCGCGTAACACATGCCTGAGAGCTGATGCCGAGCCGTAAGGTGAAGTGGATGATCCTATGCTGTCAAGAAAAGCATCTAGCGAGAAAATAAGTGACCCGTACCCGAAACCGACACAGGTGGTCAGGTAGAGAATACCAAGGCGATCGAGATAATTATGGATAAGGAACTCGGCAAAATGCCCCCGTAACTTCGGGAGAAGGGGGGCCCTTTAGCGTGTAGGAGTTTTCCTCCGAAGCGCTGGAAGGCCGCAGAGACCAGGCTCAAGCGACTGTTTACCAAAAACACAGGTCCGTGCGAAGTAGCAATACGATGTATACGGACTGACGCCTGCCCGGTGCTGGAAGGTTAAGGGGACTGGTTAGCCGCAAGGCGAAGCTGAGAACTTAAGCCCCAGTAAACGGCGGTGGTAACTATAACCATCCTAAGGTAGCGAAATTCCTTGTCGGGTAAGTTCCGACCTGCACGAATGGCGTAACGACTTGAGCGCTGTCTCATCCGTAAACTCGGCGAAATTGCATTACGAGTAAAGATGCTCGTTACGCGCAGAAAGACGGAAAGACCCCGGGACCTTTACTATATCTTGATATTGGTGTTCGGAACGGTTTGTGTAGCATAGGTGGGAGACTTTGAAGCGGGCACGCCAGTGTTTGTGGAGTCATCGTTGAAATACCACTCTGATCGTTTTGAACTTCTAACCTCGGTCCGTAATCCGGATCAGGGACAGTGTCTGGTGGGTAGTTTGACTGGGGCGGTCGCCTCCTAAAAAGTAACGGAGGCGCTCAAAGGTTCCCTCAACCTGGTTGGCAATCAGGTGTCGAGTGTAAGTGCACAAGGGAGCTTAACTGTGAGACAGACATGTCGAGCAGGTGCGAAAGCAGGAACTAGTGATCCGGCGGTGGCTTGTGGAAGCGCCGTCGCTCAACGGATAAAAGGTACCCCGGGGATAACAGGCTGATCTTGCCCAAGAGTCCATATCGACGGCAAGGTTTGGCACCTCGATGTCGGCTCGTCTCATCCTGGGGCTGGAGTAGGTCCCAAGGGTTGGGCTGTTCGCCCATTAAAGAGGCACGCGAGCTGGGTTCAGAACGTCGTGAGACAGTTCGGTCCCTATCTTCTGTGCGCGTAAGAAACTTGAGAAGGGCTGACCCTAGTACGAGAGGACCGGGTCGGACGAACCTCTGGTGTGTCGGTTGTTCCGCCAGGAGCACCGCCGATTAGCTACGTTCGGAAGGGATAACCGCTGAAAGCATCTAAGCGGGAAGCTCGCTTCAAGATTAGGTTTCTCATTGGTTTACCAAGTAAGGCCCCCAGGAGACTACTGGGTTGATAGGGTGGAAGTGGAAGAGTCGTAAGACTTGGAGCTGACCACTACTAATAGGCCGAGGATTTAACTACAAAGTTGCTACGCGTCCACTGTGTGGTTCTCGAGATACGGTCGAGAACCACGAATAAGAAGATCAAATTAATTTTTGGTCAGACTTAAGTCGTGAGTTCATGTCCAAAACTCAATAGCGTTTCGGCAACCATAGCGTGAGGGAAACACCCGGTCCCATTCCGAACCCGGAAGTTAAGCCTCACAGCGTCGATGGTACTGCACGGGTGACCTTGTGGGAGAGTAGAACGTTGCCGGACTTCTTTTATAAAAAGGGGCGCTTATTCGTAAGCGCCCCTTTTTTATTTCTCGCTCCTTAATTGTTGTCGAGAAAAAGAAGTTAAAATAATTGAAAGAAATCGGAGTATGAAAATGGAAGAGCGTCCACGTAGTTCACGACCATCATCATCGGGTCGTCCCTCATCTGGCCGACCATCTTCATCTCGTCCTTCAAGTGATCGTCCCTCATCAGATCGTCCCTCATCTTCACGTCCATCCAGCGGTCGCCCAACTTCATCTTCCAGAGATGAACGTCCAGCTCGCGGTGGAAGATTTGATCGTTCTGGTGCGACTCGTCAAGTATCGCAAGGTCGTGAAGTCAGCGATCCACGCGGGTTTCGTCCCGCTCCACAGGAACGCGATCAATCACGAATTCGTCCACGAATCTTTGAACCAGATATCCCTGAGGATGTTACGGGTGAAGAGCTAGAGAAAAGTGTTCGTGCAGAGCTACTTAGTTTGTCTGCGGAGAATGCAAAAGTTGTTGCACGTCATATGGTCTGCGTAAATCTATATATGGATGTTGATCCAGAACTCGCTCATAAGCACGCAGTAGCAGCAGCACATCACGCTGGTCGACTTGCAGTTGTTCGTGAGACTGCAGGTTATGCCGCGTATCGCGCGGGACATTACGAGATAGCACTAAAAGAGTTACGTGCAGCAAATAGAATTTCAGGAGATGTCTCCATGTGGCCAGTGATGGCTGATTGCGAACGAGGTCTCGGAAACCCTCTAAAAGCCTTGAATTTGGCTGGTTCTGCAGAGGTCAAGCGACTGGAAAAAGCCGAAGAGATTGAGATGCGCATCGTTGCATCCGGAGCTCGACGCGACCTTAAAGAATTTGATGCAGCAGTTGTCACTTTGCAATGCAAAGAGTTGAAGAATGAAACCGACGAATGGGCTCTACGTCTTCGTTATGCATATGCCGACGCGCTAGATGCTGCTAATCGCAAGGACGAAGCGCGTGAATGGTTTGCAAAGTGTGCAGAACTTGATGTGGATGAGGCAACCGATGCACAGGAGCGCGCAGAGAAGCTCTAATCCACAGATTCAAATAGATTTGATTCTCGGAGTCAGCTTCTTACTTAATCATCGCCCCTTCATAACTATTTAAGGGGTCCACGATGGCTGCTACAAAGAAGAAGGTTGAAGAAGAAGTTCCAGATTACTCACTCAATGATTTGCTCATCAGGGGCAGAGTTTCAGCGCCTGCAACTACTAAGGAACTTCCAAGCGGAGATAAGGTCGTTGAATTTCGACTCATTGTGACTAGAAGTGAGCGAGAAGGTGTGGATACCCTCGATATCGGTGCCTGGAGCGCCAAGAGTCGGAAGATTGCCCTGACCCTAAAGAGCGATGAATGGATTGAGATCTCAGGTTCCATCCATCGACGCTTCTGGCAGGCACCCACAGGCCTTGCTAGCCGCTGGCAGGTAGAGGCAGCTGAGATCTCGCGCATCTAGAAGCCCTAACTCTCGGCTAGTCGATACTCTAAGACCATGGCTAAACCACAACCGTCAGAGATCTTTTCAACCCTCAAGGGCTATGTCCAGAAGCTCTCCGATGGTGAACGTACTCCCGCCGAGATCGGCGCTGCCTTGAACGATTGGGCTAAGGAAAGTGCGGAATCGGTTAAGTCAAAGATTCACGAAGAAGTTGAGAGCGTTGTTCTTAAGATGGGCTTTATCAAGCGCGACGAATTCGATGCACTTGCAGCAGAAGTTGCAGCGCTGAAGAAGTCTGCGAAAAAGGCGCCAGCTAAGAAAACAATCGCGAAGAAAGCTGCCGTTAAAAAAGCTGTAAAGAGATCAGGGGCGAAGTAATGGAAGATGTAAATAACGAGACAGAGTTCAACCTCGTTCAAGAGGTTCGTACAGAACTTGAGGATATTGATGCCAGTGATCTCTCTGAGCACTCAGCTCGATTTGAAGCGCTCCACCAAAAATTACAGACCTCACTTAAAGAGATAGATAACCTCTAAAGAGCAGTTATGAAGACTCGACTTGATGCTGAACTCGTTCGCCGCGAACTCGCGCGTTCGCGTGAGCATGCAGCCGATCTCATTGAGTCGCGTTCAGTTCTCGTAAATGGAATACCTGCAACAAAACCTGCCTCGCAAGTAGATGCCGAGACATCGATTGTCCTACAAGGCGATCGCGATGATTTCGTATCTCGCGGTGGCCATAAATTGGCAGGCGCTCTTGATGCATTTAGTGGCGTTGTGGTTGAAGGAAAGAAATGTCTCGATGCAGGTGCGTCCACTGGTGGTTTTACCGATGTTCTCTTGCGTCGCGGAGCACAACTCGTTGTTGCCGTCGATGTCGGTTACGGCCAACTTGCGTGGGAGCTTCGCCAAGATGAACGCGTGAAGATTCTTGATCGCACAAATATTCGTCATCTAACTGGTGATCAAGTTGGCGAAGATATTGATCTTGTCGTAGCAGATCTCTCGTTTATTTCTCTCTCACTTGTGTTACCTGCACTAGCAGCTGTCTCAAAGCCAAGTGCTGACTTTGTACTAATGGTTAAACCGCAGTTTGAAGTAGGTCGAGAGAAGCTCGGTGCTGGGGGAGTTGTTCGCGATCCTGCACTTCGCAGATCAGCGGTTCTCGATGTTGCTGAGTCTGCTTACGATGTAGGTCTTGGAACTATGGGTATTGCTGCAAGTCCACTTCCTGGTCCTGCTGGAAATGTCGAATACTTCTTATGGCTTCGTCGAGGCGCTCCAGCAATAGATGAAGCTGCGCTCGATTTAGCGATTGAGATGGGACCTGCATAATGAGTACTCGGAGCCTCGCATTTCTCATAAATCCCTCACGGCCAGAAGCGATTAAGGCTGCAGGTGAATTAACTCCTCTTCTTTCTTCGGCGGGATTTAGCCTCTATACAGTTTCAGATGTTTCGATTGATGGAATTAAGAAAGTAGAAGCAGCACAACTTCCTGAAATCGAAGTCGCAGTTGTATTAGGTGGAGATGGAACAATTCTTCGCGCAGCAGAGGTAACAATCTCAAGAAATATTCCACTGCTTGGAATCAATCTAGGACAGGTTGGATTCTTAGCTGAAGTTGATAGACCAAGTATTCAAGCTATCGCCGATGCCATAATCAATAAGAGCTATGTCAGCGAGAGCCGGATGGTTCTTAAGTTCTCTGTCGAGCGAAGCGGCAAAGAAATTTCTAGCGGTTGGGCGCTCAACGAGGTTACTGTCGAACGTGATGGAACAACTATGGTAGAACTCTTCGTCGAAATTGATCGTCGTCCACTCTCGCACTGGGGCTGCGATGGAGTCATCTGCTCAACCCCAACAGGTTCCACCGCATATGCATTCAGTGCTGGTGGCCCAGTACTTTGGCCTGAAATTGAGGCTCTTGTATTGCTTCCAATTTCAGCACACGCGCTCTTCTCTAGGCCGATGGTTGTCTCACCAAAGTCAGAAATTATCGTGACAGTTGAATCTTCAGAGGCGCTGCTATCGGCAGATGCACTTCGTAAGATCCCTCTTCAATCAGGGGATCGCGTCATCATCACTCGTGATTCTCAAACAATTAAGCTATCTCACGTCTCTTCAACACTCTTCACAGATCGTCTCGTTGCAAAGTTCAAGCTTCCCGTAGAGGGATGGCGCGGTGAGTGAACGTTCTTATCTAGAAGAGATCTCAATTCGAAATCTCGGAATTATCGATCAGTCGGAGCTAGAACTTGGTCGCGGACTTAACGTATTGACAGGTGAGACTGGCGCTGGAAAGACAATGATCCTCACGGCGCTCTCACTAGTTCTTGGTGGAAAGAGCGATAGCGCTCTCGTTAGACATGGATCTGATCGCCTCGTTGCAAGCGCCACCTTCTCAATTCCAGATTCGCTTCATCGCGATCTTGAAGAAGTTGGTGCGGTAATCGAGGAAAGCTCGTTAATTATCACCCGAACAGTCAATGGTGATGGGAAGAGTAAAGCGATTTGCGGTGGAACCACTGTTCCTGCTGCAACACTTTCTACACTCGCGGATTCACTTATTGAGATTCATGGGCAAGCCGCTAATCATCAGATTGTGAAACCGGCCAGGCAGCGTGAACTCCTTGATCGATTTGGGGGAGACGCACTACTTAGTGCGTTAGATGCGTATCGCATAAATTACGAGAGCTACTTAGAACTCAAATCTCGAATTTCAACGATGAAGGCATCTGCAAATAAGCGGGATGGAGAGATTGCTGAGCTTAAGGAGTTCCTGAGTGCCTGGACATCACTTAAGGCAGTTCGCGGTGAATGCAGCGCAACCGATGATGAGATTAATCGTCTTTCAAGTGTTGAAGATTTGAGAATCGCGAGTTCGACAGCGACTGATGCGCTCAATGGTGAGGAAGACGGCGCCTTGACTCTTCTTCATGCAGCGCGAAGAGCGTTAGATGCGGCAAAAGGGAAAGATTCTCGTCTCGAAGAAATCTCTGATCGCGTCTCTGAAGCGGTCTTTATTCTCGATGATGCATCAACAGATCTAGCCAGTTACTCAACATCACTTGAAGCGGACCCTGTTCGACTCGACGCACTTCAATCTCGAAAATCGGAACTACATTCATTTATTAAGAGATGGTCTTCTACGGAAGTTGGTGATGAAGCGCTAGTTTCGCTTGCCGCCAAAGCTAAATCGGCTAAGGAATCTATTGCAGATTTAGAGGGCGGAGACGATCGCATCGCAGAGCTCGAGATAGAGTTAGCTGCAATCAAGAAACAACTTCTTAAGAGCGCTCAGAATCTTACGAAAGAGCGTGAGAGCGCAGCGAAGAAACTCTCGACTGCTGTCACCGCGGAAATCAAAGCGCTATCAATGCCGCACACAACGTTCTATGCAGATGTGAAGAGCGCGGATTACGCGGGAACACTGAAAGAAAGCGATTTCACACTGTTAGGTTGTGATGAAATCACAATGATGATTCAGGCTCATAGTGATGGACCGAAGATAGCGCTTGGTAAAGGTGCATCAGGTGGTGAAATGTCTCGCATCATGCTGGCGCTCGAAGTTGTTATTGCAAAGACTCATCCGGTTGGAACATATATCTTTGACGAGGTAGATGCTGGCGTGGGTGGAAAAGCTGCAATAGAAGTTGGTAAACGACTGCACGAACTTTCGAAGAACTCTCAAGTCATTGTCGTGACGCATTTGCCGCAAGTTGCCGCCTGGGCAGATACCCACTTCGTAGTTAAGAAGAGCAGCGATGGCTCGGTGGTTGCCTCCGGTGTCTCCAAACTTGAGAGCTCTGAGCGAATCGAAGAGATCGCCCGAATGCTTGCTGGGCTCGAAGAGTCGGCTAGTGCCCGGGAACACGCGGCAGAACTCCTGGCCCTGCGCGGTTAGAGCCCCCTTCGGTGATAGGTTCGTCTTCCATGAGCCAGCCGCATGTGACCAAGCATATTTTCGTAACAGGCGGAGTCGCCTCAAGTTTAGGTAAGGGGCTCACAGCCTCATCACTCGGAAGACTTCTTGTAGCTCGAGGTATCCGCGTCACGATGCAGAAGCTGGATCCATATCTCAATGTTGATCCGGGCACCATGAATCCATTCCAACACGGCGAAGTATTTGTTACCGATGATGGCGCTGAGACAGATTTAGATATCGGACATTACGAGAGATTCTTGGATCGTAATCTCGAAGGTTCAGCAAATGTAACTACAGGTCAGGTTTATTCACGCGTAATTGCCCGTGAACGTCGCGGTGAATACCTCGGTGAGACTGTTCAGGTTATTCCACATATCACCAATGAGATTAAAGAGCGCATGCTCGCAAATGATTCAGATCAGGTTGATGTAGTTATCACTGAGATCGGTGGAACAGTCGGCGATATCGAATCACAGCCATTCCTGGAAGCAGCTCGTCAGCTACGTCAAGAAGTAGGCCGTGACAATGTCTTCTACCTCCATATTTCGCTGGTTCCCTACATCGGACCATCAGGTGAGCTAAAGACCAAGCCAACTCAGCACAGCATTGCAGCCCTTCGCAGTATCGGTATTGCACCTGATGCAGTTGTACTGCGTTGCGATCGTCCTATCCCAGATGGAATCAAGAAGAAGATCTCTTTGATGTGTGACGTAGATGTTGAAGCGGTAGTAGCAGCAGTTGATGCTCCTTCAATCTACGATATTCCAAAAGTACTTTTCAGTGAAGGTTTAGATTCATACATCGTTCGTCGCCTTTCACTTGGCGGGCACGAAGTCGAGTGGGGCGAGTGGGATGACTTGCTTAAGAAAGTTCACTCACCGAAGCATCATGTAAAGGTTGCCCTCGTTGGCAAGTACATCGATCTACCGGATGCATACCTATCTGTCTCTGAAGCTCTACGTGCGGGCGGGTTTGCAAACGATGCAAAGGTCGAATTGATTTGGGTACCGAGCGATAACTGCGAAACTCCAGAAGGCGCAAAGGAAGCTCTCGGTCATGTAGATGCAATCTGCGTACCAGGCGGCTTTGGAATTCGCGGAATTGAGGGAAAGTTAGGCGCACTTAAATTTGCTCGCGAAAACAAGATCCCAACCCTTGGTCTTTGTTTAGGTTTGCAGTGCATGGTTATTGAAGCTGCACGAAATCTTGCTGGAATAAAGGATGCGAATTCAGCCGAGTTTAAGCCAGATAGCGGAACACATGTCATTGCAACTATGGATGACCAGAAAGATATCGTTGCGGGTCAAGGAGATATGGGTGGCTCAATGAGACTCGGTCTCTATAAAGCCTCTCTCACTCCAGGTTCAATTGTTGCGGGCGTTTATGGGGCAACTGAGATTTCAGAGCGCCACCGCCATCGCTATGAAGTCAACAACAAGTATCGTGATCAGATTTCGGCGGCGGGACTTAACTTCTCTGGCATATTCAAAGATCGCGATCTTGTTGAGTTTGTTGAACTTCCTCGCGAAGTACATCCATATTATGTTGGAACTCAGGCTCACCCGGAGCTACGTTCACGTCCAACTAGACCTCATCCGCTCTTTGTAGGTCTCATCGCTGCAGCAATCGATTCCAAGAAATAGATCAAGTAGTTGTTAGGTGAATTTCGAAACAGCTAAGAGTAATTACCTAAACCACCTACGTATTGAACGTGGTTTAGCGGAAAATACCCTGCAGTCCTACCAGAGAGATTTAGGCAAGTTCGGGGATTACCTTCAGGCCAACCGGCTCAACTTTGATGAGTTAAAACCTGAAGATATTGTGAAATTCGAGGTCTCGTTAAAGTCTGCAAAGTTGACTCTCTCAAGTATTAATCGTGCAATCTCTTCGCTCAAGGGATTCTACAAATATATGAGCATCGAGAGCTCAATTGAGAATCCGATGATGGAATCAATTACCCATAAACTTCCAAGAAAGTTACCTAAGGCTCTGAGCATTGATGAAGTAACAAAATTAATTGAGAGCGCTAAGCGCGAAAGCGATCCAATCTCTGCAAGAGATTACGCAATCCTGGAACTTCTCTATTCAACTGGAGGACGCGTCAGCGAGATCATTGGAATCAATACAACTGATATCTCAATCTCTAAGTTAGACGATGACGAAGTTTCAGTGGTAAAAGTAAAGGGAAAAGGTTCAAAGGAGAGATTTGTTCCGCTAGGAAAGTATGCAATCTCGGCGCTTGACGATTATTTAGTTCGAACTAGGCCGGCATTGGCCGAAAAGAACAGCAAAGGCACAACAGCGCTCTTTCTGAACTCCCGCGGTGGAAGGCTATCTAGGCAATCTGCATGGCAGATAGTTCTCGATGCAGCAGATGCAACAGGTTTATCTGGCCGGGTCTCACCGCACGTATTTCGACACTCTTATGCGACCCATCTTTTGGATGGGGGAGCAGATATCCGAGTTGTACAAGAGTTACTTGGGCACAGCTCGGTTACGACAACTCAGATTTACACGCTCATAACAATAGATAAAGTCCGCGAGAGCTACAGTTCAGCGCACCCCAGGGCTAAGTAACTAGGGCTATGTAATTATCTATTTGTTAGATGCCGCGAAGACGGCGAGCAAGAATGCTTTGATCGCCCTTTGCTTCAAGGTCAGCAATGATCACTGCAATTGATTCACGAACAATGCGACCGCGATCTACTGCTAAACCAAGATCACCGCGAAGCATCAGACGTGCCTGATCGAGATCAAATAGTTCATCAGTTGATAAGTAAACGGTGATTTTCTCTTCGTGTAGCTCGCGACCAGAAGGTGATTTTTCAGCCGCTGTTACTCGACGACGAGAAATTGTTCGAACACCCTTCTTGCTCTTTGGTGCAGAAGTACCAATAGCTGGTGCAGGTGTTGGCGCTGTCTGTGCAGGAGCCTGAGTTGCTTCACGTACCGCGCTGAGCGCTGGTGTATTAGCGCGGAAAAGTTCATCTGCTCCTGGCAGGCTAGCTCTCTTACTCATCGTGCTCCTCCTCGTGCAATTAGTTCTCGTGCAAGTCGTCGATATGACTGTGCTCCACCTGAAGATGATGCATAAGCAGTGATTGGTTCGCCTGCAACAGTTGTTTCAGAGAAGCGAATTGTCTTCGCAATGATTGTTTCAAATACATCTTCTGGATACTTCTCGAGAATTGCAGTTAGTACTTCGCGATTATGTAGAGTCTTTCGGTCATACATAGTTGCCAAGATGCCAATCAACTTTAAATCTGGGTTAAGGAAGCTGCGGACCTTGTCGATATTGCCCTTAAGCTCAATGAATCCGTGTAGAGCGAAGTATTCGCATTGCAATGGAACGATTACTTCATCAGATGCGACAAGAGCATTGATAGTTAGTTGACCCATTGTTGGTTGGCAATCAATCAAGATCACGTCGTACTCTGAACGGAGTCTTCCAAGTGCTCTCTTTAGATATTGCTGTCCGCCAATTTCTGCACCTAGCGTTGTTTCCGCTGTTCCGAGATCGCGGTTTGCAGGTAAGAAATCTAGATTCGCTACAGATGACTTTAAAACAATCTCATCGATATTCGCATCCGGCGTCATCAGCGCGTAGTAGACGGTGTTCTCAAGAGGCAAGCTATGAGCATTGACTCCGAGACCAAGAGATAGACCACCTTGTGGGTCGAAGTCGACCAACAGAACGCGGCGACCGAGTTCTGCGAGCGCTGCTCCAAGGTTGATAGTCGACGTGGTTTTACCTACGCCGCCCTTCTGGTTGAAGATTGAAATGATCTTCGCTTCGCCATGCTCTGCAATCTGCGCAGGAATGGGGAAGTTCTGAGGTTCGATGCCGAGGAGATTGGCTGTTGTAGCCACATCATCGTCAAATGTCGATTTAGCGTTCAAGCGAGAAACCTCTTTTCCTATTTAACCGACTCTACGCGTAATGCGCAGCGTTCTGCAAGTAACGAGTTACTGTTCGCTCGTGGAAAATCTAGTTGAATCGGCGCCAGAGTCAGCGGCTGAGAGCGCACCCGATAAGGGATTTAACGTCCACCTCACCAACTTTGATGGCCCATTTGACCTGCTCCTGCAGCTGATCTCGCGCCATAAGCTCGATATCACCGAGGTCTCACTCAGTCTGGTCACAGATGAGTTCATCTCCTTTATCCGCAGGCTTGAAGAGTCCGGCGAAGGCTGGATGCTCGACCAGGCGACAGAGTTCCTAGTAATCGCAGCCACCTTGCTTGACCTAAAGGCAGCCCGCCTGCTTCCTAGCGGCGAGATTGAGGATGAGGAAGATTTAGCCATCCTTGAGGCGCGAGATATCCTCTTCGCCCGCCTGCTCCAATACCGTGCCTTTAAAGAGATTGCCGCCGACTTCCAAGATCGAATCCTGGCTGCCGATAAGTCATTCCCTCGAGTTGTCGCACTCGACCCAGCTCTTGCCTCACTCTTGCCAGAGGTTCTAATCGGGGTAGGGGCTGCACGCTTTGCCGCTATTGCTGAGCGCGTTCTGACCCCAAAGTCAGCCCCAGTCGTGGCTGTAGAACACCTTCACAGCGCTCTGGTGAGCGTGACAGAGGAGTCAAAGCTTGTGGTCGAAGCTCTGCGCAAGTCGAAGGTTCTCTCCTTCAGAAACCTCATCCAAGGGGCAGATTCAACCCTTGTTGTGGTCGCCCGATTCTTAGCCCTCCTTGATCTCTACCGCCAAGGGGCCCTCCGCTTTGAGCAGGTAATGGCCCTTGGCGAGCTCCAGATCAGCTGGGTAGGCTCAGATGAGGGCGAAATTCTGGTTACTGATGAATTTGATATCCCCGTATCCCTAGAAAATGAGACAGAAGAGGTCGATAATGTCTAATCCCGAGGTTGAGAGCCCAATCGAAGAGGTCGAATCTTCAGATCAGCTCTCCCATGTATTCGATCCAGCAGCCCTCGCCCGCTCTATTGAAGCGATCCTCATGGTTGTTGACGAGCCGGTGACTGAGCTGACTCTCGCATCAGTCCTAGAGGTCACTGTCGATCAGGTCGTAGACGCTCTTGAGGCGCTCGTTCCAACTTACGAGGACCGTGGCTTTACCTTGCGAGCTATCAATGGGGGATGGCGCTTCTATAGCCATCCAGATTGTTCGCCCGTCGTGGAGAAGTTCGTTCTGGATGGTCAGCAGAACCGCCTTACTCAGGCCGCCCTTGAGACTTTAGCCGTTATCGCTTACCGCCAGCCTGTCTCACGAGCTCGCGTCTCTGCCATTCGAGGGGTCAACGTTGAGGCGGTTATGAAGACCCTCATTACCCGTGGACTAGTCGACGAATATGGAATTGAGAACGAGACCGGAGCGATCCTCTACAAGACCACCAGCTACTTCCTTGAGCGCCTTGGCCTCAATGCCCTCACCGATCTACCGCCTCTGGCGCCTCATCTGCCTGACCTCGATGGTCTCGATGAGATCCTCGATTCGCTTACTGACTAAGTAACGCCTTAGACTCTCCTCACCACCGGCGCCCTCATCTTTGGGCGCAGCTGACTGTCGAGAATGGATAGCCACATGGCCGAGATGCGCCTGAACAAGATTATTGCCGATGCCGGAATCACTAGCCGCCGTGGAGCCGATGAGCTCATCATGGATGGTCGAGTAACCGTTGATGGACACCAGATACGAGAGCTCGGAGCCAAGTTCGACCCTGACAAGGTCAAAGTAGCCGTTGATGGTGAGACAATTAAACGTTCTTTGTCTAAGACTTATCTCGCACTTCATAAGCCTCGTGGAGTTCTGTCTACGATGTTCGACCCAGAAGGACGCCCATCCTTAGCTGACTTCATTGACTTACGAACTGAGCGGTTATTCCACGTAGGACGGCTAGATAAGGATTCTGAAGGCCTCATTCTGCTCACAAATGATGGAGATCTGACCTTCCGCGCAACCCATCCTTCCTACGGGCTAGAGAAGACCTACATAATCGAGTTCGATGGAAAGCTCCCTGTGGGTGTCGAAAAGACCCTTCTGAAGGGGGTCGAGCTCGAGGACGGCATGGGTCGAGTACTGAACTTCAAACACCTATCGCCCCAGTGGATTGAGGTCACAATCCACGAAGGTCGCTATCACATCATCCGTCGTCTTATGGAGGCGGTTGATGTCGAGGTCTTGAGGTTGATCAGAACCAAGTTCGGACCGATCTCGCTCGGGGAGACCCTCGAAGGAAGATGGCGAGATCTCAATAGTGGTGAATTGATTAGCCTGCAAACAGCTTTAGACATTAAGCCATAAATCTATTCTGTGGCGATATATTGTTTTATCTATATATTAATAGTTGAAATTCAGCTCTGCTTGAATGGCGTTTTATCGATATTTTCATGCTCAAGATAATGTCCTGTGTATCTATATATCGACTTTCAATATCAGAGAGTTACAGCTGTCTATCCGGGAGCGAGAAGTGAGATCTCTTGGATTTTGTATTAAGCGTTTAGTGGATATATCGGCAAAACGATGTAACCATTCCGCCTGAACTGAGGGCAGGGTTGTATGCTTCTCTAATGTCAGTACGAGCGATACGAGGTGCGACCCAAGTCGCCGAGAATTCACCTGAGGCTATAGCCGCAGGGGTTAAAGAGCTCCTGACTGAGATACTCAAATCCAACGCTCTCACCCCGGAGGAAGTTATTTCTGTCCTCTTCACAGCCAGCCCTGATCTCAACGCAGCTTTCCCTGCCGCCTTTGCTCGTGAGGTTGGCTTTGAATCAGTACCGCTTATCTGCGCTGTCGAGATCGATGTCCCAGGCGCCCTTGCGCGGACTATTCGAATAATGGCTCACGTGGAGACCTCAAAGAGTGCGAAGGAGATTTCGCATATCTATCTTCATGGCGCCAAGGCTCTGCGCCGAGATATTGCTCAATAGGAGCGGCGAAAATGAGCGCAAAACCAACCTTTTCAAAGGTCGAAATCTATGGATCTGGCCTAATTGGCACATCGATCGCCCTTGCACTAGCCCAATTAGGGGTCGAAGTTCGCATGATTGACTCTGATAAGCGAGCGGAGACTCTTGCGCAGAAGCTTGTAGGAACGACGCCTAGCGATTCCTTCAATCCAGAGCTCGTTATCGCCGCTGTCCCAATTTCAGCTATCTCTTCCGTTATTTCAGCCCTTGAAGAGCGCGACTTTAAAGGAGCATTTATAGATGTTGCCTCTGTAAAGGTTAAAGTTAAGGTTGAGGTATCGAGTTCCAGGCTCTTAAAGGAACGTTTCCTTCCGACCCATCCAATGGCAGGCCGTGAAGTCGGGGGAGCAGAGTCTGCTCGTTCGGATCTCTTCCAGGGTCGGGCATGGATTATCGACTCCTCTGGGGTCGACGATGATGTTCTCGAAAAAGCTAAGGAGTTAATTTCCGCGCTTGGGGCAGATCTCATTGATCTTCCGGTAGCCGAGCATGACCAGGCTGTCGCATTGATCTCCCATCTTCCTCAGGTGATCGCATCTATTCTGGCTAAGCAGTTATCGGGCAATCCAGAGAGTTGGCTCTCCTTGGCCGGTTCCGGGCTTCGGGACACAACAAGAATTGCAGGATCAGATCCGAAGCTCTGGCGAGAGATCATCGCAGCAAATAGCGAGTCGATTAAGCCCCTCTTGAAGAATTTCTCCAAGGATCTCGGAGAATTCATCGAAGTAATCGGAGATGAATCGGCGGTCGAAAAGGTGATCGCTGATGGTCAACGTGGTCGCGCTGCGATTCCAGGCAAGCATGGTGGAAAAGTTCGCGAGTACGCCTATCTTCCTATAGTCATTGAAGATAAACCTGGACAACTAGCTGCAATATTCAATGAATGCGCACGTGCCAACGTTAATATCGAAGATCTATCGATTGAACATAGTCCAGGACAAGAGACTGGTCTGATTACGCTAGCGATATCTCCTTCTGATTCAGAGAAATTATCTGATCACTTATCGAAAGCTGGATGGAGCGTTCACGCACCGCGAGCGTGATTCACAGTTATTTACCCTCACGCAATAGAATGCGTTGATTACATTGATGCAAAATTGGAAGATTGGCTCCCGAGATGATTGTTGTTGCACTAGATGGCCCAAGTGGCTCTGGTAAATCCAGCACATCTAAAAATATCGCCATACGCGCTGGTTGGAGCTATCTAGATACTGGCGCCCTATACCGCGCAATTACATTCATTGCTTTATCGATAAAGAGTGAAAATCCGAAAGATATTATCGCCGCTGTCATTGATACTCCGATAACTTTCAATTCAAATCCACGCGATCCTCAAGTTTTTGTCGGCGATAAGAATGTTTCATCCGAGATCAGAAGTAACGAAGTAACAGATCATGTCTCGAAGATTAGCGCTCTTCCAGAAGTTCGCGCCGAGCTATTAGATCTGCAACGAAAGATTATTGCGAAAGCCGATCGAGGAATCGTTGTTGAAGGTCGCGACATCGGAACAGTTGTATGTCCTGACGCGGCGTTAAAAGTTTATTTAACTGCTGATATTTCTGCGCGAGCTGCTAGACGAGACGCAGAGCAGAAGGATGATTCTCGTGGCGTAGCAGCGGTTGAAGAGTCACTTGCTTCTCGCGATCAAATTGATTCGACCAGAACTGTTTCGCCTTTAACAATGGCTACAGACGCTGTCCATATCGATTCAACCGAGCTCAATCTCGAAGAGACTGTCGAGCGCATCTGGGAGATCCTTTCTCAGCGCTCACTTCTTGGTTTGCCAATCGTTGCCATCCTCGGGCGCCCTAATGTAGGAAAGTCAACGTTGATTAATAGATTTATTGGTCGTCGTGAAGCTATTGTTGAAGACACTCCAGGTGTAACACGTGACCGTGTTCAATACGAATGCGAATGGGGCGGTCGTCGTTTCATTATTATGGATACAGGCGGTTGGGAATCGAAGCCTGATGGAATTTCTGTTCAAGTAAGTGCAAGTGCAGAACTCGCGATGCAAGAAGCAGATGTTCTCTGTTTTGTTGTTGATGCTCAAGTGGGTGCGCTCGATGAAGATGATGTTCTGGTACAAGAACTTCGCAAAGCGAAGAAGCCAACAATTCTTGTTGCAAATAAAGTTGATGGCGATAACGACGAATCAGATGCGCATGCTCTTTGGAATATCGGATTAGGGGAGCCGCACTTCGTATCTGCTCTTCACGGTCGCGGTAGCGGTGATCTTCTCGACACAATTGTTAAGGAACTTCCAGAAGTAGGAGCCGCTCAAGTTCAAGATGGTTACCGACGTATTGCACTAATTGGTCGACCAAATGTTGGAAAATCATCTCTCTTCAACGCACTCGCTGGCGAAAGCCGTTCAATCGTTGATGATGTTGCAGGAACGACACGTGATCCGATTGATGAGCTGATTGAATTCGGCGGAAGCATCTGGCGTTTTGTTGATACCGCAGGATTGAAGAAGCGCGCAAACCAGGCCAGTGGCACTGATTACTACGCAACACTGAGAACTCAAACAGCTCTCGAGCGCTGCGAATGTGCGGTGGTAGTTCTAGATGCATCAGTGCCAATCTCTGAGCAAGATCTTCGAATCATCACCATGGTTGAAGAAGCTGGTAAAGCAATGGTCATCGTCATGAATAAATGGGATTTGGTTGATGAAGATCGACGAACACAATTGGATAAGGAAATCGAACGCCACTTGGATCAAGTTGAGTGGGCGCAGATTGTTAACGTTGCAGCTAAGACCGGCTGGCATAGAGATCGACTCGCTCCAGCACTTCGAACTGCAATTGATTCTTGGGAGAGACGAGTTCCGACCTCGAAACTCAACTCATTCCTTGGGGCGCTTATCGGCGCGACTCCACCGCCAGTCCGTGGCGGAAAGCAGCCAAAGGTTTACTACGCAACGCAAGCTGGCATCGCGCCGCCTAAGTTCGTGGTCTTCTCATCCGGCTGGATCGAAGCTTCGTACCGTAGATTTATCGAACGTCGCTTGCGTGAAGAGTTCAAATTCCCAGGAACGCCAGTGCAGGTAGCGATTCGCGTGAAAGAACGAGATAAGGAGCAGTAGACGTGCTGACGATTCCTAATGCGCTTACCTTCTTACGCTTCCTAGGAATCCCTCTCTTTATTCTTCTTGCTCAATCAGGCAATAACGATGGCTGGGCGATTCTTGTTCTGGCAATTGGTGGAGCAACAGATTACTTCGATGGCAAGTTAGCTAGAGCGCTCAATCAGGAATCTAAATTTGGTGAAATTGCTGATCCAACTATTGATCGCCTTTACATTGCAGCAACGCTTGTCGTTCTCTACATTCGTGAAGCCATTCCACTGTGGTTGATTGCGGTCTTGGTAATCCGCGATCTTTCGATGGCAATATTGGCTGCGATTCTGCAGTTCAAAGGTCAGCCGCCGTTAACCGTCACGTATCTTGGTAAAGCTGCAACATTTAATCTGCTCTACGCATTTCCATTCTTGCTACTCGCCTTAAGTGATACCTGGTACGGCACCGTCGCATTCGTCTTTGGATGGGCATTTGCCATCTGGGGAGTAGCTCTTTACTGCGGAACAGCCATAGGTTATTTCCAAACAGGGCTTCGAACCATTAGGGTTCCTGCATCGAATCGAATTATCGAGGGCTAGTAACTATGAGGAGCGTCTAAAGATGTCGAACATTCCTGCGGAACTTCGGTACACAAAAGAGCACGAGTGGGTTGCACCTGCTGGAGCGGCTCTTACATTCCGAATGGGAATTACTGATTACGCACAAGGCGCTCTGGGCGACATTGTTTATGTACAGATGCCGAGGGTGGGGGAATCTGTGGTTGCAGATTCTGTCTGTGGAGAAGTTGAATCAACAAAGAGCGTCTCAGAGATTTTTGCACCCGTCTCAGGAATTGTTGTAGCAATTAATGAATCACTTTCTGATACCCCAGAGGTAATTAACTCCGATCCTTATGGCGCTGGTTGGTTAGTTGAGATTCAGGTCGCAGCTGAGCCTTCAGGGTTGCTTTCGGCCGCTGAATATGGAGCAATTACCGCGTAAATCCCGGCTTGATTTCTCTTCCCCAACTCTCTAGTGTCACCCTTAAGTTGACGTCTAAGAACTCTTAGGGGAAGGGGTGGTTCATGGCTAAGCCAGATTCACAGAATGAACTCACCACCACCCTTCATCTCGGTCTTCGCTCAGTAGTCGGCGATTCCCCAGCTGGCTTGATTAAAGATTTCCTCGCTCAGGCAACGCAAGAGGAGCGAGAGATCGTGGAGAAGACCCTTTCTTCAGATGGAAAGTCTGCGATGGTCTTTATCCATCGCGGTCCACAGAAGGGCGCTCGATTCCTAGTTACTTCAGAAGGCGTCACTATCGGAAGATCGCCCGAGAATTCGATATTTCTCGATGATGTAACAGTCTCTAGAAAGCACGCATCAATCGAACTCTCGAAGGATGGAGCAGTACCAACTTTCAGCTTCAAAGATTCAGGAAGTCTCAACGGCTCCTATATCAACAATGAATCAGTCACTGATAAAAAGTTAGTCGCAGGAGATGAGATTCAAATCGGTAAGTATCACCTTTTATTCATAACAGCTGTTTCAACAGCACATAACGCGGGGGAGAAGTAAGTTGAGCGTTCCAGCACGTGCCTATCTAAGTATTGGTGAAGTCCTCACAAAGTTGCGCGGAGATTTCTCCGACATAACAATTTCGAAGATTCGCTTCCTTGAATCTGAAGGACTTATTGAACCTCAGCGAACCCCATCTGGTTATAGAAAATTCACAACGGCAGATCTCGATCGTCTCCGCTATGTGCTCTTGGCACAGCGCGATCAATATCTTCCACTTAAGGTAATCAAGGAGAACCTCGACGCTCTCGATCGCGGACTTCAGCCAGCACCTCAAGGCGGAACAGCTTCACCTCGTCCGACCCTGGGTCTTGCAACTGTTGATGGCGAATTCGCACCAGCGGCTTTTGCAGAACAGTCAGAGATGCGTCTATCTCGCGAAGAGCTTCTTAAGGCATCTTCGCTCGACGATAGCCAGCTTGTAGAACTTGAATCTTTTGGTCTGATCACAATTCGTGGCCGTCATTACGATGGGGATGCTCTCTCAGTTGCTAAGGCAGTTGCTGAGATGGCTGGCTTTGGTATCGAACCTCGTCACCTACGTTCATTTAAATCTGCGGCAGATCGAGAGATCGGTTTAATCGAACAGGTGATCACTCCATTCACTCGTCAAAAGAGCACTGAAGCGAAAGCTCGTGCTGAGGAAGTTCAGAAAGAGATTGCATCTCTCTCAGTTCGCCTCCATGCCGCACTTGTTCGCGGCGGACTTAATCGCCCACGTTAATCACAACGATTAATTGCGACGGTAAATTCTCATGTTGATTCCGGCGGAAGTTGTTGGTGTTCGCATTGAGATGCCGAGCAATCAACCAATAGTTCTCTTGCGTGAGATTGAGGGCACTCGTTTTCTTCCCATCTGGGTCGGAGCAGTTGAGGCGACATCGATAGCTTTTGCGCAACAGGGTCTTGAAGCAACTAGGCCCCTGACTCACGATCTCATCCGCGACCTTCTGGATCGCGTCGATGTAACTCTTACAGCCGTTCACATCACCTCGATTGTTGATGGCGTCTTCTATGCCGAGCTCCATCTGCGAGATTCAGAGAAGGCGCTGCCACCACTTTCGGCCAGACCTTCCGATGCGATAGCGATCGCCCTTCGAACAAAGACCAACATCATGATTGATAACGACTTGCTGGATGAGATTGGGATAGATATCCCTGAACAGGTCGCAGAAGGAGCCTCTAAGGCGGGGGACCAGGAGCTCGAAGCCTTTAGAGAGTTCCTAGACCAGATCAACCCTGAAGACTTCGCAGGTTAGGGTCGAAAAAGCCTCAACCTCTACCTGAGGTTACGCTCGTGTCGCTCATCCATATTTCGCCTTCCCAGGCGTAACCTTTAGCCAACCCCACAACGAAAGCGAGCCCCCTCTCGTGACTGAACAAGAATTTGAAATTGGATACCGCGGAGCAACTGCATGTTCTGCCGCAGGTATTTCATATCGTCAGCTCGATTACTGGGCACGTACAGGATTGGTTGAACCATCAATTCGTACTGCAACAGGATCTGGAAGCGCACGACTTTACGGTTTCAGAGATATCTTGGTTTTGAAGATTGTTAAGCGTTTATTGGATGCTGGTGTTTCGTTGCAGAATATTCGTACTGCGGTAGATCACTTACGCAATCGGGGAGTAACTGAACTTGAGCGCATCACGCTGATGAGCGATGGCGCATCAATCTATGAATGTGCAAGCCCTGATGAAATCATCGATTTACTTGCTGGTGGCCAAGGCGTCTTTGGAATCGCTGTCGGCAAGGTCTGGCACGAGGTTGAGGGATCGCTTGCAACCCTTCAAGGTGAAGTTAATGGTGAACCTGCAGGCGCTGAAAATAATGATGAACTCTCGCTACGTCGAAAGGCGAAAGGCGCTTAGAACTCATATATTTCGCCTCTAGCAGTTCAACCGTGAGCTGCTCACCGAATCTCGTGAGGCGATTACGTTATGAGCGATTATCAGAACTTTGAAGATCGACATATAGGGCCGTCCGCTGCACAAGAGAGCGAGATGCTCTCGGTTCTTGGCTACTCAGATATCAAGAGTTTCATCGCGGATGTAGTTCCAGAGAATATTGTTATTGAGAAGAAGTTATCTGAAGTTCTTGATAGCGCTAAGAGTGAAGTCGAAGTTATTGCAGAGTTACGTGCAATGGCATCAGAGAACGAAGTATTCACATCTCTCATCGGTGGGGGATATTACGGAACTATCACTCCGCCTGTTGTTAAACGAAATGTTCTAGAAAATCCAGCTTGGTATACCGCCTACACGCCATATCAACCTGAGATTTCACAGGGTCGCCTTGAAGCGCTCTTCGCATTCCAAACCGTTGTTTGCGAGATGACGGCACTCGCAGTTTCTAACGCATCGATGCTCGATGAGGGAACTGCGGTAGCCGAAGCTATGACCCTTGCTCGACGTAATTCAAAGAGTGATGACTCTTCACTATTTCTGATTGATAAGAATCTTCACGCTCAAACTAAGGCAGTAGTGATAACTCGCGCAAAACCGCTAGGTATTGAAGTTGTAGAAGTAGATGCCCTCAATATTGATCAAAGTTTGGATTACTTCGGTCTTCTTGTTCAGTATCCGGATACAACAGGAACGATTAATGATTTCACTAAGGCTGCGCAAGATGCCCATGCAAAGAACGCGCTATTTATCGCGGCAACAGATCTCCTTGCTCTGACACTTCTCAAGGCACCAGGGGAGTGGGGCGCTGATATCGCTATCGGTTCCGCTCAGCGATTCGGTGTTCCTATGGGATTCGGTGGACCACACGCAGGCTTCATGGCAGTACGCGAGGGACTCGAGAGGTCTCTACCTGGTCGACTCATCGGACAGAGCGTTGATTCTCATGGCAATCCAGCATTTCGTTTAGCTTTACAAACTCGCGAGCAACATATTCGACGCGATAAGGCGACAAGTAATATTTGTACAGCACAAGTACTGCTTGCGAATATGAGCGCCTTCTATGCGATGTGGCATGGGCCAAAGGGTCTAACAGCTATCGCATCTCGCATTCAGGACTTCACATCTCAGCTTGCAACTGTTGTTGACGCAGTGAATAAGAGTTACTTCGACACCCTGACGATTAAGGTCTCTGATGCCTCTGCGATACACGCAAAGGCGCGAGCGTCAAGAATTAATTTGGGCGTTGTCGATTCCAGTCATGTACGAATTTCGTTGGATGAAACAATCACCCCCGCGATTTTTAAGGAGATTCTCTCCATATTCGGGGTTGAAGGTAAATCAGCCCAGGGGAGCGGCATTGCGCCAGCAGTAAAGAGAACCTCTGAATTCCTTAAGCATCCAGTCTTCAACACTTATCACTCCGAAACTTCGATGATGCGTTATCTACGCACCCTTTCGGACCGTGATCTCGCACTTGATCGCACAATGATTCCTTTGGGTTCTTGCACCATGAAGTTGAACTCTGTTACCGAGATGGAAGCTGTGACATGGCCAGAATTTGCATCGCTGCATCCATTTGCGCCTGCTGACCAGAGTGTTGGGTCACGCAAATTGATTTCCCAGTTGTCACAGTGGTTAGTGGATATCACCGGATATGACGCTGTCTCACTTCAGCCAAATGCGGGAAGTCAAGGTGAATTCGCGGGCCTTCTTGCAATTAGAAATTATCATGATTCACGCGGAGATCAATCTCGCAACATTTGCTTGATTCCATCCAGTGCTCACGGTACAAATGCTGCAAGTGCGGTCATGGCTGGAATGAAAGTTGTCGTAATCGCTTGTGATGAGCAAGGAAATGTTAGTCTCGAAGATATCAACGCTAAGATTGAAGAACACGCTGGTGCCTTAGCTGCTCTGATGGTTACCTATCCATCAACACATGGCGTCTTTGAATCTGCGATCTCACAAATCTGCGAAGCAGTACATAACGCAGGAGGTCAGGTCTATGTCGACGGAGCAAATCTCAATGCACTTGTGGGACTCGCACAGCCTGGAAAATTCGGTGCAGATGTTTCGCACCTCAATCTTCATAAGACTTTCTGTATTCCACACGGTGGTGGGGGACCAGGCGTTGGTCCAGTTATCGCTCGCGAACACTTAGCGCCGTTCCTTCCAAACCATCCACTTGATTCAACTGCTGGTCCTGCAACCGGACCTGGTCCAATTTCAGCTGCACCATTTGGTTCAGCAAGTATCTTGCCGATCTCATGGGCTTACATTCGTTTAATGGGGGGAGCAGGGCTCACTCATGCGACTGAAGTTGCTATTTTGAGTGCCAATTACATGGCTCATCGCCTAAAGAATTACTTCCCTGTTCTCTACACAGGAGAAAAGGGTCTCGTAGCCCACGAGTGCATCCTTGATTTACGCGAAATCACCAAGGTCAGCGGGGTAAGCGTTGATGATGTTGCAAAGCGCCTTATGGATTTCGGGTTCCATGCTCCAACGATGTCTTTCCCTGTACCTGGAACCTTGATGATTGAACCTACTGAATCAGAAGATATCCTCGAGATGAACCGTTTTATCGATGCGATGATCGCTATCAAATTCGAAATCGACGAGATTATCGAAGGCAAGATTGCTGTTGAAGATTCAGCTCTTCGCCATGCACCTCACACGGTTGCAGCTATTGCCAATAGCAATTGGGATCGCAGTTACAGCCGTGAACGAGGCGCATTCCCGTCGACCTTCACTGGACTAATTCCAGGCGAATTAATCGGCCAGAAGGGCAAGTATTGGCCTACAACGGGGCGTATAGACGGGGCATACGGGGATAGGAACCTTGTCTGTTCCTGCGAACCAATCGAGAGCTTTGCCTGACCGATTCTGATTTACTTTACATAATGTAACTTATCGGCGTTAGGTCTAAAGGTACGAGCAAGGCCCCAGAGGGTTGTCTGCCAGAGCGCCTCAATAACAATTGCTCTGCTCATCTTAGATACGCCGTTAATTCTTTCGACAAAGGTAATTGGAACTTCAATCTTCTTTGCTCCAGCTAAATCACTAGCCATCGCCATCTCAATTTGAAAGCAATAACCAGTTGCAAACATCTGATCTAATTTCAATGAGAGCAACAATGAACGACTGTAGATTCTAAAACCGCCAGTGAGATCATTGAGTGGAATTCTCAAAGCTAAACGAGCATATTTAGTACCTGATTTAGAGAGTAATTGTCGACTTCGTGGCCAGTTAACAACTGAACCACCAGGCATCCATCTTGTGCCCAGAACAATGATTCGTGATTCAGATGGCTCGTTGCGAGCCGCGCTTAACATTTGAGGCAAATCTTCAACTCTATGAGAGCCGTCTGCATCCATCGTAACGATGTACTGATATTGATCACTCTTTAGAACCTCAGCAAAGCCCGCACGATATGCAGCACCTAAACCAGCTTTACCAGGACGTCTAAGTACTTTCACCCACGAGAATTTCATCGAATCGACGATATCTGCAGTCTTATCTGGAGAATTGTCGTCTAGAAGTACAACGTTGAAATTCTGTTCGTTTTGAATCACGCTGAGGGAGTTGAGAAGTTCTACGATGGATGTTGCTTCATTGTAGGTAGGAATTAGTATTACAGCTTTGATGATAATCCCCTACCTTCCTACCAGTTAAGCGCTGATATTAATCTATCAACGCTTGCACCGAGTCCATGTTCGGCCTGCATCGCATAAATTTCAGATAAATCAGCAGGTCGCTTTGGCATCGAGATATCCATCTTTGGGATAGCGACATCTTTCGCACAATGAACCAAGGTTGGTGCGATCTTGAGGTAATCGGATCCTTCAATAATCTTCTTCGCTAAATTTGGAGTCAGAGATTCATGGCCAGCTTTTGCACCTTTAAGAGCCTCTTCAACGGTCGCAAAATTGTTTGCAATCAGCGCAGCACCTTTCTCACCAATACCTTTCACCCCAGGTAGCCCATCAGATGGATCGCCCCTAAACATCGCAAAGAGTGCATATCGCTCCCCTGGTATTCCGTACTTCTCTGCAACCCATTTAATGTCGACTAAATCGTGTTGTGAAATGCCGCGAGCGAGGTAAACAACTTTCACATCGCGCTTGTCATCGACGAGCTGGAATAAGTCGCGGTCTCCTGTCACAACACGGATTGGGCCTTTCTCTTTGACTGCGAAAGTCGCCATCACATCGTCTGCTTCATAATCATCGACACCAAGCATGGGAATACCAAATGCATCAAGGAGATCGAGAAGAATCGGAATCTGTGGAGTTAACGTCTCTGGCTCTTCCTCGATATCGCTCTCATCCTCTAGACGATTTGCCTTATATGCAGGAAAGAGATTTACACGCCAAGATGGACGCCAATCACCTTCGATGCAAGCAACAATTCGATTAGGTGAATACATGCCAATTAATCGAGCAGTCATATCGAGATAACCACGGATCGCGTTCACCGGAGCACCTGAAGGCGACAATAAGGTGTCAGGCATTCCGTAGTAAGCGCGGTACCAAAGTGATGCGCTATCAAGGAGCATTAAAGTCATAGTTCGCCCAACATATATGAAACAACTCCGCGGTCCAAACGCTTTACACCGTCACGACAGATTGGACGTAAATGTTCGGCCGCTCCCCCTATCTGGGTAAGCAGATCAATAAGTTGTTTGATAGAGCGAACAAAATCACCAACTGTCATATCAGTGCCTTTAAGTACATTGCTCAACGAATGTCCATTTGCCCAGCGATATGAGGCATAGCAGAAACCAAAGTCAGGTTCGCGCTGTGTCTTTACATCAAATTCATTCTCGATATCTTCGAGTTCTACCCAAATCTTTGCGACAGTTGCAAGCGCATTAGCAACATTTTGATGCGGCATCTTCGGTGCGTAATTCTCGGAACTCCGACTTTCGAAGATCATCGCGGATGCAACTGATAAGAGTTCAGGTGCAGAGAGGTTATCGAATACTCCCTTGCGGATTGATTCTGTAAGAAGTAGATCTGATTCCGCATATATCTTCGCAAGAATCTTTCCTTGCTCGAGAGGTTTCTCTCCCTCAATGTAACCAAGGTGATCCAGAACATTGCAGATTCGGTCAAATGTCTTGGCGATGACGTGGGTTCGGTTCTCAACACGAGCACGAAGACCATCTGATTCACGATTTAAGCGATCGGCGCGTTCGGCAAAGCGCGCATGTGTTTCGCGATCGTTACAGGCATGACAATCATGCTTACGAAGCGCTCTACGCATTCCGTCGAGTTCGTTCTCCATGCGTACACGTTGACGTTGATCAAAGGTCTTTCGACCATCTCGCTTACTTAAGAGACGTTCTAGCTCTTTTATATCAATACGTAGTCGTGAATACTCGGCGAAGTTTCCGAGGTGACAGACTGCGGCTTCGCTCTGCTCTGCAGCTGCAGAATCATTCTTTCTTATCTGACGAACAAGACCCACAACGGCGCGGTCTGCTTGGAACTGTGCAAATGAAGATTCGAGACTTCCCCGTGCTCGTTCGCGGCCAAATCGTGCAATCAAATTGATCGACATGTTGTAGGTCGGCGCAAATGAGGAACGAAGTGGATAAGTACGAGTTGATGCCAACCCTGCAACCATCGCCGAATCAACGGTTGGAGACCACTGAACAACGGCATTTCCCTCGATATCGATTCCACGGCGACCCGCACGGCCCGTTAGCTGCGTGTACTCCCCCGGAGTAATTGCAACGTGACCTTCACCGTTCCACTTTGTTAACTTCTCCAGAACAACTGTTCGCGCCGGCATATTGATTCCAAGAGCGAGAGTTTCGGTAGCGAATACAGCTTTCACCAATCCACGTTTGAAGAGATCCTCCACTGCTCCCTTGAAGCTAGGAAGTAATCCCGCATGGTGTGCTGCAATTCCACGTTCTAGCGCTGTCATCCAGTCGCGATAGCCCAGGACTTCGAGATCTTCTTCTGCCAAATTCTGGGTATATCTCTGAGCTGTTGCAACGATTTCAATACGTTCTTCTGTCGTGGTCAGCTTTACGCCTTCATTGAGACATTGCTTTACAGCAGCATCACATCCTGCACGAGAGAAGATGAAGGTGATTGCTGGAAGTAAGTTCTCGCGTTGCAACTTTTCAACGATATCTGCGCGAGATAGACGGCTCTCATTCTCTGAGAAACGCTCTCGCCGATGTCGAGGAACCTTGCTTCGTCTCATCGCTTCACGTTCTGCGGCAAGTATCTCGGGGTTTACTCGAGTAGGTTCGCTAAAGAGATCGATCATTCGGTCTCCTATAAGGACATGTTGATATAAAGGAATTGGCCTAATTTCGCTCACGATCACTTCGGTAGCGCCGCGGACTTCACCGAGCCATTCACCGAACTCTTCAGCGTTAGAAACGGTGGCCGAGAGCGAAATAACCTGAACGCTCTCCATGAGATGAATGAGAACTTCTTCCCAGACTGCTCCACGGAACTTATCTGCCAAATAGTGAACTTCATCCATTACAACTGAACCGAGATTCTTCAGAGTCGATGAGTTTGCATAAAGCATATTTCGTAAGACTTCTGTCGTCATGACGAGAATATCTGCCTCAGAATTTATATTGGTATCACCTGTAAGAAGTCCAACCCGATCTTCACCAAAGCGTTCCTGGAACTCTGCGAACTTCTGATTGGAGAGCGCCTTAATCGGAGTGGTGTAGAAGCACTTCTTCCCCTGATCTAAGGCGCTAAATGCAGCGAACTCACCCACCACAGTCTTTCCTGCCCCCGTTGGAGCAGCTACAAGAACACCTTTTCCATCCTCGACAGCCTGGCAAGCTGCTATCTGGAACTCATCGAAGCCGAAATCAAACTGTTCGATAAATTTGATGGTCAAAGGATGTTTACTTCGCTTCTTCGCCGCCGCGTATTGCTCCGCTGGCGTTGTCATAGGGTCCATGTTAGTCCAGCAGATGCAATACATTCTGCTGAAACTGGGGCCCGACCGATGCGTTCTCCATCTGCATATGCAACTGCTTCAGCGACGATTGAAATCTTCTGAGTTCTGAAGGTCTTTACCGCTGGATGAGTGATGTGCGAGCCCGAGAAAACCTTTGGGAAGACCTTTAAGAATTCAATCTTGCTGACAGGCTCAAGAATCATCACATCGAATAACCCATCATTGATCTGAGCTTGAGGACAAACCAACATTCCACCACCGTAGGAACGTCCATTTCCGACCGCGATCAACATCGCCTGAGTTGTAATCTTCACTGAATCCATCGTTATTTGATACTCAATCGGCGCAAACTTAGGAAGTTCAAGCGCGATAGCGGCGTTATATCTCTGAGGACCCTTAGGCCATTTCAAGGAATTCGCCCGCTCATTGACTACCGAATCAAAACCTGTCGAAAGAATTGCTGCGAACCATTCTGAATCAACATTTCCTAAATCTATTGGCTTCGCATCTGTTGAAATAACATGATCTAAGTAGCCGGTGAAATCCGTTAACGACCAACCGAGAGTCCGCACAATGTCATTACCGGTTCCAGCTGGAATTATTGCGAAGGGAATTGAACGCGGAACTGCTAACTGGAGAATGAGGTGCGCTAACCCATCTCCCCCAACAGAGATGACGCCTTCGAATTTTTCTGTATCAAGAGCAACCTCAATCTCATTGCGTAGTTGCGAAGAGCTCTGCGCAGAGAAAACTGTGTATGGAGCCTTCTTAGATGAGAGGTACTCAGTAACTCGTTTGCCGAGCGCTGCTCCCCTGCCCTGTCCCGAGTGGGGATTTATTGCAACGAGCCACATTGATTAACCCTGTTGGTTTTTCTTAGCACGCCTACGGTCATTGAAAAGAGCGAAAACCCCAGAGAGTAAATAGAGCAAGATAAGAGGAATTGCCAGGGCAAGCATCGATAGAGGATCTGCACTTGGCGTGAATCCCGCAACGAAGAGCGTGATGCCAAAGACCCAGCCACGCCAAGGTTTCAAGATCGCTTTGCCGGAGAGGAAACCGATGAGATTAAATGTAATGAGAAATACTGGAAGTTCAAATGCGATGCCAAAGAGAAGGATTGCTCTCATTACAAAATCCAGGTAATCATCGAACTTAACCAAGTTATTGAGAGCATCTGGAGTGAAACCAAATAACACCTCTACAGCTATTGGAAGAATTGTGTAACCGAGGTAAGCACCTGCAGCAAAGAATGGCGTTGCCGCAACGATAAAGAAGATTGAATTCCTCTTCTCTTTACGATGCAGTGCTGGGGCGATAAATGCCCAAAGTTGATAGAGCCAAATCGGAGCAGAGATAATTATTCCGGCGAGAATCGCCACCTTAATTTGAAGATTGAGCGGACCTAAGACTCCATTGATGTACAGTGCACCGCAATTGTCAGCGCCGGTTTCCTGTGCCGCCTTGAGATCGCAAACAGGTTCGGAGAGTTTGGTAATGATTTCATTGTAGAAAAACCAGCCAACCACTGATCCGAGCGCAATTACAGAAGCTGACTTAACGACTCTCGTGCGTAGCTCTCGGAGATGATCAAGCAGCGGCATACGACCGCCAGTGGAGGTCGACATTTCAAGCCTCTACTTTTCTACAGAGCCTGGATCTTTATCTTCAGGCTTCTTGCCATCTTCTTTCATCTCTTTCATCTCACTCTTGAAGATTCGCATAGATTTTCCAAGCGAACGAGCTGAATCTGGAAGGCGCTTAGCTCCAAAGAGGATAACAACCACTATGAGCAGAAGAAGGATATGACTTGGTTCGCGTAAGAAAGGCATGGGAAAAGATTATCGCACCGCTGAATTTTCAGCGATATTGAAGGGTCATTGTTCGACTCTGCCGCGCGACCTCTTGGCGAAGATTGAGGGGCTCGAGAAGCTCAAAATCTCCTCCCGAGGCGATGATCTCGCGAACCAACCAACTGGTGTTGAAAACCTCGACTTGATACTTATCTTCGCCCAGGTCTCGGCAACGATCGAATGTCTCTTTGAGCAACCGGGCATTGCCATGAACCTTAAGCGTTACCGAAAGACGCGAATCATCTTCATCCGGAACTTCTATTGAAGGCGATGAGAGATCTATGGCCTTTGCACTGGAAATTCGATCGAGCCTAAAGGTTCTTCGTGAATCTGCGACAGTGCAGAAGGCGATGAGGACATCATGCCCATCACGTCGAACCTTCTCAATCGGCGAAATGGTTCGGGTTGAATACTTATCATCGGCAACAGAGTGATATTGAATCTCGAGCAAGGATCGTGAAGCAATTGCCTTATCGATCTCTTCAAGAAGCGAGGCAGAAACAGCATGGTTAGCCGAAACCTTGGAAGAGAGTTCTGGGCTTATCTGTGATTTCAACGCTTCAATCTCTGCAAGAAGATCGGGCCTCTGGTCGCCAAGTTCATCTTTGAGCAGGTCTAGCCCGAAGAAGATTGAGATCATCTCCTGGGTAGACAGTGATCGCACAAGATTGATTGCTTGCGCATTTCGGATATAGACATAACCAGATTCAAACTCGAGCTCTATGAGGTCAAATCTTGTCTCACCACACATCCAGAGTGCATTCAAATCAGAGAGGATCACATCTCGGTCAACTCCAAATTCCTTTGCAAGCATCTCAATTGAGATTCCTTGGTTCTTGTAGAGAAAAGGTACGAGATCAAGCAATCGTGCCGCCTTCTCCATAGGAGTACTTCTCTTAGCCATGTAACGCCTCAATTCTCTCGAGTGCGCTTCGAAGAGTGACCACAATTTCATCCGGTCCAATAATCTCGACATCATCTCTGTGCCATAAAAGATCTCTAATCAGCTGGCCTTGCGTTGCGTAGGAAAGGTCAAGTAGATCCCAATCATCGTCACTCGAAATTACTGATGAGAACTTTCGAAGAGCGTGAGCCTTATCGGTTCTTACCTTGATGCGACAGAGGTTGTTCCGAGCTTGTGACTGCAATAGATCTGACATCGCAAAGTCCGTTGGAGCATCAAAAGCACCTGCCCGACCTTGATCCTTTACCGCTGATGAGAAGCGATCCAACCTAAAGAGCCGTATCTCTTTCTTATCTAAATCTCTTCCAGCAACATACCAAAACCCATTTTTCGTGCCTACTCCCAGTGGTTCGATTGCTCTATCTTGAGTCACTGAGTCACGATTGAAGTAACCGAAAGAGATGACTTTCTTCGAAGATATTGCATCGATGATGTGTAAGAGGTTCTCATCAGATACATCTAAGCGTTGAGGATTGAGAGATAAACCTTCAGCATCACTTTCAATGCCAAGTGACTTCAACTTCAGCAGGGCTGAATTTGCTTGCGAACTGAGAACAGCACCTCGCCACATATGAGTAGCAAGAGAGATGAGAGAGAATTGCAGTTCCGAAAGGTTCGAAATTTGAATCTTGTATTTCTCAGGTCGAATTCGGTAACCAACTTCATCTTCAAATAAAGGATCAAAAGATCCAACTTCAATCTCTATACCAAGATTTCTCAGTTCCTCTTTATCGCGTTCAAACATTCTCTCTTTTGCATCGAGATCACCTGAGTACCCATCGATTGTTCGGTAAATCTCAGATTTGGTGAGCCAGCGAGATGTTGCAAGTAGAGCGATAGTTAAATTAACTAAACGCTCACTCTTCCGGGACATCGTAGGCACCTTTCGCTGGCCTTCTGCGGCGGGCAAGAACTTCAACACCTGGGGCCATTCTTCTGCTCTGAATTAAGAAACCGGTATGTCCGATCATTCGCTGCTGAGGTCTGACCGCAAGACCTTCGTGATGCCATCCTCTGACAATCGTCTCCGAACTCTCTGGCTCGGTGAAATGGCCATCTTCCTTGAGTGCTTCCGCTATTGCTGAGAGTTGCGTCGTGGTCGCCACATAGGCGAGAAATACTCCTCCAGGGCGAAGAACGCTTGCGGCCATTTCGACACACTCCCAAGGAGCCAACATGTCGAGAACAACGCGATCGAACTTCTCTGTGAACTCTTGCTCTTGAACAGAACCAACATCTAACTTCCAGTTCTCAGGCTTTCCCGAAAAGTAACTTGTGAGATTCGCAGTCGCATTGTCAGCGAAATCTTGTCGGCGCTCCACAGAGTGAACGAATCCCGTTGGACCAACGGCTCGCAAGAGAGAGATAGTGAGTGCGCCACTTCCGACACCAGCTTCAAGTACTCGTGCACCAGGATAGATATCAGCGACACCCACAATCATCGCCGCATCTTTTGGATAAACAATCGTTGCACCACGTGGCATTGATAGAACGTAATCGGCGAGCAATGGAATAAATGCTGTGAACTTCAACCCAGCCGTTGTACTTACAACTGAACCTTCAGGCAATCCGATTAAATCGTCGTGGGTAATCCAACCCTTATGGGTATGCCACTCCTTACCCGGAGTAATGGTGAAGCTATAGAGCTTTCCTTTGGGGTCGGTTAACTGGATGCGATCTCCCGCTTTAAAGAAGCCATCTTTAGACACAGGCGCATCCTAGGCGAGGATGAGGTTCTATGTCGGTATCGCGCTGTATCGTCGCGCATCATGGAGCGCCTACGCCTATCGCCAAGTCGAATGAATGACTTCACCAACTGTCCGCAACTCTACAAATACCGTGCGATAGACCTACTGCCTGAACCGCCAAGCATTGATGCCGAACGAGGCAAGTTGATTCACTCCATCCTTGAGGAAATCTTTGAACTAGCTACGGCTGAGCGCACTTACGAGAAAGCTGTCGAACTTCTTCCTTCAATCTGGGCAGAACAGTTGGAATCAAAACCAGAACTCGCCGCCTTGGTATTGGATGAAAAGGAGTGGTTTGATCGAGCACGCGCACTTCTGACCAATTACTTCTCACTCGAAAAGCCCGAAACCTTTGAATCAACTTATCGAGAGCTCCATCTCGAGCGCGATATTTCAGATGAGATCTATCTCCACGGCTACGTTGATCGTTTGGATATTGCACCGACAGGCGAAGTACGTATTGTTGATTACAAAACTGGTAAATCCCCAAAACCTGGATGGGAAGAGAAAGCTCTCTTTCAACTCCGTGTTTATGCCCTTCTATATTGGAAGACCCACGGCGTGCTCCCCCGATTACTTAAATTGATTTATCTCGGCGACAGCAGGGTTGTGGAATCAACTCCAACTGAAACCCAATTGAAGTCAACTGAGAAGATTCTCAACAATATTGGTCAAGAGATGCTAACGGCCATTGAAACTTCAGATTTTCCAACAAAGAAATCACGCTTATGTGATTGGTGCTTCTTCAAGACAATCTGTCCTGCCCACGTAAGCTAACTTCTAATTTGCGTTGAAGTACTTTGCTTCTGGGTGGTGGACGATAATGGCAGAAGTAGATTGTTCAGGATGAAGCTGGAACTCTTCAGATAGTTCGACGCCTATTCGCTCTGGTTCCAATAACTCACACAACTGAACTTGCTGTTCGATATCAGGGCATGCGGGATAACCAAATGAATAACGTGAACCGCGATAACCCTGATCCAAAATGCCCTGTAGATCCGGTGAATCCATTCCTCGAACCGAAAGTTCTTCTCTAATTCGTGCATGCCAATGTTCAGCAAGCGCTTCAGTAAGTTGCACAGAAAGACCATGGAGTTCGAGATACTCGCGATACTTATCGGCAGCAAATAACTCATTTGCAGCTTTGCTCACGGTATTTCCCATAGTCACTACATGGAAGGCAACAACATCGGTTCGCCCAGAATCTATTGGCGCAAAGAAGTCTGCAAGACAGAGCCTTCTATCTCGCGATTGACGAGGGAATGAGAAACGGGTGCGCTCCTTACCTTTATCGGGGCCCTCGTGGTGCAAGATGATCAAATCATTTCCTTCAGATACGCAAGGGAAATAGCCGTAGACGACTGCAGCCTCTAGCCAGCCATTTGCTTGAACCTCATTGAGCAACTGACGTAATCGAGGACGACCTTCTGTCTCAGCCATCGCTTCGAATTCACCTCGAGCACCCTTAAGTCCCCACTGACCCATGAATAGTGCTCGCTCATCGAGCATACCTACATAATCAGCGAGAGGAATACCCTTAACAATTCTTGAACCATAGAACGGTGCGCTTGGAATATCGATATCTAGTGCGACATCACTTCGGTTAGTGTCGAGAACTTTCTCTACCGTAGCACGATCAACTCTTTTAACTTTTCGCTCGCGCAGGGCAGGTAAGGCGGCGCCTTCATCACCGCGCTTAACCGCCATGATTGCATCCATGAGACGTAAGCCTTCAAATGCATCTCGCGCATAACGAACTTCACCTGGGAAGAGTTGTGCCAGATCTTCCTCCACGTAGGAACGCGTGAGAGCCGCTCCCCCAAGAATTACCGGCCATTTCTGATCAAGGCCACGTGAGGTTATCTCTTCCAAGTTCTCGCGCATGATGACAGTGGACTTCACGAGAAGTCCAGACATGCCAATCGCATCGACTTCATTTTCAAGAGCTCCATCAATAATCTGGTTGACGGTCTGCTTGATTCCAATATTTACAACTTGATAACCATTGTTCGACAAGATGATGTCGACAAGATTCTTTCCAATATCGTGAACATCGCCCTTAACGGTAGCCAGAAGGATTCGACCACGTCCTGCATCATCGAGTTTCTCCATATGCGGTTCGAGGTAGGCAACTGCTGATTTCATCACTTCTGCGCTCTGAAGAACGAATGGAAGTTGCATCTCTCCCTTGCCGAAGAGCTCTCCAACAACCTTCATGCCTTCAAGAAGATGGTCATTGATGATTTGAAGCGGGGCTATTCCCTCTTGCATCGCGCTATCGAGGTCATCGGTAAGGCCAACCTTCTCGCCATCGATAATTCTGCGTTCAAGTCGTTGGCGCAGTGGAAGGGCAGCTAATTCAGATGCTCGCACATTTCTTGAAGCAGCGAGTTCGACACCTTCAAAGAGTTGCAGGAATTCAGTGAGTGGATCGTAAGTAACGTTCTCTCCATCATATCTTCTACGGTCGTAAATCAGATCGAGCGCTACTTCCTTCTGTCGCTCATCGATGCGGACCATCGGCGTGATCTTCGATGGGTGGACAATCGCTGAATCAAGGCCAGCTTGTACGCACTCATGCAAGAAGACAGAGTTCAGCACAACGCGAGCTGCAGGATTGAGACCGAAAGATACGTTACTTACTCCTAGAGTTGTCTGTACTTCCGGGAACTCTTCTTTCAAAGTTCTAATGGCGTTAATAGTTTCTAATCCATCGCGACGAGTCTCTTCTTGTCCGGTGGCAATCGGGAATGTCAGTGCATCGATCAAGATATCGCCGACCTTCATATCCCAGTTATCTGTTAGGTCAGCAATGAGGCGTCTAGCTACTCGAAGTTTCCATTCGGAGGTACGGGCCTGACCTTCTTCATCGATTGTCAGTGCGACAACTGAAGCGCCGTGCTCCTTTACCAAGGGCATGATCTTTGCAAAACGTGATGTTGGACCGTCACCATCTTCATAGTTAACGGAGTTGATAACGCATCGTCCGCCTAGTGCTTCGAGCCCTGCTTTAAGAACAAGTGGTTCCGTTGAATCTAGAACAATGGGAAGTGTTGAAGATGTCGCAAATCGGGATGCAATCTCGTACATGTCCTTTGCGCCATCGCGTCCAACATAATCAACCGACAGGTCCAACATGTGAGCGCCATCGCGAATCTGATCACGCGCAATCTCAACGCAGGTCGCCCAATCCTCTGCCACAAGTGCATCACGGAAAGCTCGTGAGCCATTTGCATTGGTGCGCTCACCGATAGCTAGGTAAGTCTTATCTTGTCTAAACGGAACATATTGATAAATCGAGGAAGCACCTGGATCGATTGAAACTTCACGCGATTTAACAGCGTGGTGAGAGAGTTTCTTAACAACAGCCTGTAAGTGCTCAGGAGTTGTTCCGCAACATCCGCCGATGAGCGAGATTCCATAATCATTGACGAAAGTTTCAAGCGCCACTGCCAACTCTTCAGGACCAAGTGGGTACTCAGCGCCATTCTTGCCGAGGATAGGAAGACCAGCATTTGGCATCACAGATATCGCTACCTTGGAATTCTTTGATAGGTAGCGCAAATGTTCCGACATCTCTGCTGGTCCTGTTGCGCAGTTCAAACCAATGAGATCAATATCGAGTGGTTCCAGTGCATTTAGCGCCGCCCCAATCTCAGATCCAAGCAACATCGTGCCCGTCGTTTCAACTGTCACCTGTGCAATCACCATGACATCGCGCTCTGATTCTTGAACAGCTAAGCGAGCACCATTGACTGCTGCTTTTGCCTGTAATAAATCTTGAGTTGTTTCGATTAATAGAGCATCGGCTCCTGAATCAACAAGCCCTTTTGATGCGGTGTAGTAAGCATCCTTCAACTTTTGATATGTGGTGTGACCAAGGCTAGGCAATTTGGTACCGGGACCAAGAGAACCTAGAACGAAACGTTGGCGATCAGGTGTTGATGCAGCATCCGCTGCCTCGCGAGCGATCTTTCCTCCCGCAAAAGCTAATTCGTAAATTCGATCTTCAATGTCGTATTCGGCGAGATTCGCCCAATTTGCACCAAAGGTATTTGTCTCAATTGCATCTACGCCGACCGATAAATATTTATCATGCACTGAACGAACAAGATCAGGACGGGTTACGTTGAGGATTTCGTTGCAGCCCTCAAGACCTTGAAAATCTTCGAGTGAAGGGTCTGCCGCCTGGAGCATTGTTCCCATCGCGCCATCTGCGATGACGGTGCCCTTTGCTAAGGCGCGTCGAAGAGCCCCATCAACTAGCTTCTGCGGTGTTTTCTCACTCGTCACGGCGCTGAGGTTACCGTAAGGTGTCGATGTGGAGATTCATCAAATTCCGGCACTTCGCTCCCCTGTCATGGTTATTGCATTTACAGGTTGGAATGATGCCGCTGAAGCCGCTACAGGTGCGGCATCTCACCTTCTAGGTTGTTGGACTGATCCCGTCTTTGATGTGGTCCCAGAGTTAATCGCTGATGTAGACCCAGAAGATTTCTATGACTTTCAAGTGAATCGACCAACAATCTATGTCGATGAATCGAGCGTACGAAATCTCACGTGGCCCGGTACTCAGGTCTTTGGATTGAGAACGCCTTCTTTGCCTCATGATTTCATTGTCGTGAACGGTGTCGAACCATCAATGAAGTGGAAGAGATTTACATCCGATCTCCTTGATCTTGCAGATGATCTTGACGCGGAGATGATCATCACGATGGGTTCCATGCTTGCAGATACTCCACACACTAGGCCAATAACAGTTAGTGGTAGCGGTGCGCACCCGGATATCGCTAAACGTCTTGGAGTCGAGATCAGTAAGTACGAAGGTCCAACCGGAATTCTCGGCGTGATCCAAGATGCATGCCTGCGCAGAGGTGTCGATGCAATTTCGCTCTGGGCCGCTGTCCCTCACTACGCCTCGAACTCACCATCTCCTAAGGCAATTCTCGCCCTCGTTAATGCCCTTGAAGATTTTCTTGAGATCACTATCCCACAAGGAGATCTTCCTTCCGAATCTTCTCGCTGGGAAGAAGAAGTCACAGATTTAGCAAAAGAAGATTCTGATGTAGCTGAATATGTGAAAGCGTTAGAAGAAAGTAAAGATGCCGCAGAACTTCCGGAAGCGACCGGCGAATCTATCGCCCGCGAGTTAGAACGCTTCTTGCGACGTCAGAGCGGTGATTAAAGAGCAAGTCCCAGGAGAGTATCTAGAGCTCGCGAGAGTTCTCCCGCTTCTCCACCGACTGACCCGCTTTCAGTCTCATCCATCCATGATCGAATAATTCGTAAAACTTTCGGAGTATCTAAGTTCTGGCTTAAGCTTTCACAGATAGATCGAATTACCTCGGTTGTCGGAGCGACATCTACACGTGAAAGATTATTTCTTAGCCTTTCAATCTCCACCTTTGCGGTTTCAATGAGTTCGGCTCTCCACATCAAGTCTTCACGATAGTTGTGACCCATCAGAGCCCAACGAATAGCTACAGGTTCGACGCCTTCGGCTATCAATCGAGATACGAAGATTAGATTTCCGAGAGATTTACTCATCTTCTGACCTTCTAGCCCGACCATTCCCGCATGGACATAGGTGCGAGAGAATTTTTGGCCAGCCATCGCCACCGATTGAGCCGCTGACATCTCGTGGTGAGGGAAGATCAAATCACTGCCGCCACCTTGTATATCAATGGAGAACTCATCGGTTGCAGAGATGTTGAGGTACTTCAGTGCGATTGCCGAACATTCAATATGCCAACCTGGCCGTCCGCTGCCGAAGCCACTTGGCCATCCTGGCTCGCCATCACGTTGCGATAACCAGAGAAGTGCATCCAGTGGATCTTCCTTTCCATCTCTCTGAGGATCGCCGCCTCTTTCACTAAATATTGCAAGAGCTTCTTCTTCTGTCAGATGAGAACGATCTCCAAAATCAGGATCACTATGAACTCTAAAATAGATGTCCTTATCAACGAGATAAGTGGTCTCTTTTCTCTTGAGAGTTTCGATTGCTTCAACAATTGTTGGCATCGCTTCTACAACGCCTACGTAGCTATCTGGTGGAATCACGTGCAGGTCTGTCATATCCCCTCGGAAAAGATCAATCTGAGATTGCGCGAGATCCTTCCAATCAACGCCATCACGCTTTGCGCGTTCCAGAAGCGGGTCATCGATATCGGTAATGTTCTGAACAAAGAGAACGTCCGCACCAGTAGCTCGTAAATATCGGTTTACTAAATCGAAGGTGAGGTAGGTCGCTGCATGTCCCAAGTGAGTGGCGTCGTAAGGAGTAATTCCGCAGACATATAGGCGGTAGAGATCTTTTTTCGGAAGAGTTACAAGGCTCTGACTCGCAGAGTCAAATAGAGAAAGTGGCTTAAGTGCATAGTCAGAAGGGAGTTCAGGAATATAGAGAGAAGGCCATGAACGCATATGAGGACTTTACTTTAAAAGGGCGGCCATGGCACGGCTGGCCACTCATCGCTGGGTTCTGGAAAAGTCTTCTCGTCAATCAGTCGGTCAACACGACCCAACAAAGCTTTAAATTCAATCGCGCTAATCAGGCTCGTGAATAATTTTTCTTCACTAATCAAGGATTGACGCAATTTCCGAAGTTGTTCTAGCTCTTGTTCTGAGAGTTTCTGTGAGGCCCATTGCCAGAGAACTGTTCGCAACTTATCCTCTTCATGGAAAGTCACTCCATGATCGCAACCAAATAACTTCCCATCAGGAGATGGAATCAAGTGGCCAATCTTCCTATCGGTATTGTTAACGACAGCATCAAAGAGAGCCATCGCCCTCAGAGATTCATAGTCTTCACGATAGAAGAGAGCCAGATCTACCGATTCGTCGATATCTATCCATTGCTGAACCATTCCGATGCCAAATGGTCCGTCTCGCAAAATCGTAAGCGGCACTAGATTCCAGCCTCCAATTTCACTGACGAGAAATGCGGCATACTCACGTTGAGCTAAATTTCCATCAGGGAAGTCCCAGAGTGGTCTCTCGCCCGCAACTGGTTTATAAATAACTCGAACTTCATCTTCTCCTTCGACAATCGTTCCGTAGAGCGTTGCATTGGAAGCATCAACAAGTCGACCGGTAACCGTAAGCGTTCCTTCGCTCATCAACTTCTCGAGCGGGTTCATCTCCGGTACCCGTTAGCTCGTGGGCAAAGATGGCCTCGCGAATCGATTGGGCCGCCACAGAAAGGACAGGGAAGGCGCCCTGCAGCAACAACTGTCATCGCACGCTTTGAGAATCGCGACGCTTCATGGGGTGTTATTGATACTCGCAAGATATCTCGATCACTACTTAAATCATCTACATCAACAAATTCGCTCTGATCGTTTTCTTCCTCCGATACGGCCTGAAGATCTATCTGAATCAATTCAACGCTTTGATCGTAAGCAAGACCGATGAGACCTACACGAAACTCTTCTTCGATTGGTGAACTCAGCGGCTTCTCATCGCGAGGTAGTGGAATCAAGGTGAAGTTTGGAACAACTTGCTTAATCTCCTTGAGCATAAACACAAGTCGCTCTGCAAGTGCTTGCACTTGGCTCTTCTCGAGAGAGACAGAGATTAGTCGAACACCATCTTCAGCCTGAATAAAGAAGGTTCGCTCCCCCGGCTGCCCTACCGTGCCGACAGTAAATCTCGCAGGTTCTTTAAATTCGATGACCCGATGGTTCATTTACTTCTCTTTGCCTTAACTCCGGCTCCACCGCCCAGTAGGGCCTTCATTGACTTAGGACTCTGCATAAATTTCGCAAAGTCGCTCGCCTTATCGTTATAGGCAATAAGGCGAGAGGTGCTTCCGTCAAAATCAATAACAGTCACTGAAGCGGGATCAATTATCAACGATTGAAAATCATCGAGTTTCATCTTGAGGCAAGATGCCACAATCGCCTTGATGACATCTCCATGGCTGACAACGAGATGGTTGCTTCCTTTTTTAGCCGCTCCGAGTTCTCGAATCGTCATAAAAGAACGTTTCTGCATTGCTGTGAACTTCTCTCCACCGGGGAAGGTGACCTTGCTCGGTGAACTTTGAATCTCTTTCCAGAGTTTCTCTCGCGATAACTTTGATAACTTCTTGCCGCTCCAGGTGCCGTAATCCATTTCAATTACTTGATCATCCAATAGGTACTGCCCAATTCCTGAACCATACGAAGAAGCAACCCATGGGGCTATCGTCTCTTGGCATCTCTGCATCGGGCTGACTCGCACGGAATCGAAATTCACAGAACCGATTCTTTCGACGAGTTTCTCTGCTTGTTCCTGGCCTGATTTACTCAACGAAATGCCAGACATCTGTCCCGCTAAAACGCCAGAGTCATTTGCCACAGATAGGGCATGCCTTAAGAGAAAGATTCGACTCACAACACGAAGGTTATCGCGAAATTTGTAATCAGCACTTTTCGAGATTTCCCTTGCTAGGGTGCTCATTATGGAGATGAGAAGAGTTGGAAAGAGTGGGCTCTCACTCTCCCGCCTTGGTCTCGGAACAATGACGTGGGGTCGAGATACCGATACTCATGAAGCTGCCGATCAATGTCGCGCATATATTGAAGCCGGCGGAAATTTCTTCGATACCTCGTCGACCTATGGTGACGGTGATAGCGAGCGAGTAATTGGTGGCCTGATTGGCACTCTCTTCAAACGAGAAGATGTTGCCATTGCAACAAAGGCGGGTGTCTCTTACTCAGATGGTTCTCGCAAAATTAATAACTCTCGCCAATCCCTTATTGCCGATTTAGATAAATCACTTGCTCGACTTGAGACTGACTATGTAGATATCTGGCAGATTCATGCATGGGATCCAACTACTCCTTTGGAAGATTCATTATCGGCACTTGACTATGCCTATTCATCTGGAAAGGCTCGTTATGTTGGACTTTCTAACTTCTCTGGATGGCAAAGTGCTCGTGCAATCACGATTCAGGAATCAAATAGCGCAAAAGCACCGATTGTTTCAAATCAAGTTGAGTACTCACTTCTCAATCGCAGTGCTGAAGCCGAGGTACTGGAATGTGCGCGAGAGACAGACACAGCGGTTCTTGCATGGGCGCCACTGGGCCGAGGAGTTCTCACGGGAAAATATCGCAAAGGAATTCCTAGCGATTCTCGCGCTGCAGCTCCACACTTTGTAAAACATGTAGAGCCTTATTTGAATGAGAAATCTGCTCGGATTGTTGAGGCAGTCTCTGTTGCGTCAGAGGGCCTTGGTTACTCGCCTCTGGAAACTGCCCTCGCTTGGGTCCGTGATACGCCAGGAATTACCAGTGCCATTGTTGGTGCTCGCACCGGAGCTCAGTTACGAGGAATACTGAAGTCAGAAGAGATTGAACTTCCCGAGATAGTTCGTACAGCACTTGATGAGATCTCAGCTTAAGCGTTCTCCATAAAATCTTTAAGAACATTGACTCCGAAGTGAAGACCTGAAATAGGTACTCGCTCGTCAACGCCATGAAATAGCGCCATGAAATCTAGATCCGCTGGCAAACGAAGTGGGCTAAAGCCGTAACCAACTATCCCAAGTTCAGAGAGCGCCTTGTTATCTGTACCACCACTCATGAGATATGGAACAGGAATACCTTCTGGATCAAACTTTGTAATCGCATTGCACATCGCTTCAACGAGCTCTCCTTCGAAATCAACTTCTAGAGCTATATCTCTAGAGATCGTCTCAATTTCAATATCCTTACCAATAATTGAACGAATAGTCTCGTTGAGTTCATTCTCATATCCTGGCAAGAAACGTCCATCAATAACAGCCGATGCCGATCCCGGAATTACATTCGCTTTATAGCCAGCCTCTAACATCGTTGGATTTGCTGTGTTCTGCAGAGTTGCACCGATCATTCGCTCCGTTGGACCAATCTCTTTAAGAAGCGGCCTCAAATCGTTTTCGTCATAAGGCTTACCTGTAGCTTCAGAAATTCTTTTGAAGAGGACCTTCACAGTCTTTGTATAACGCTGAGGCCATTCAAATCGACCGATCTTTGCAACGGCGTCAGTGAGTGCAGTGAGAGCGTTATCGTCATTCATCATCGAGCCGTGTCCTGCCCGGCCGCGAGCAGTGAGCTTCATCCAATGAATACCCTTTTGAGCAGCTTCAACAAAGTACAGTCGCTTTCCATCTGCGACCGTGACTGAGAAGCCCCCAACTTCAGAGATTGCCTCGGAACATCCTGCAAAGACTTCTGGGTGATTCGCCGTCATCCATCGTGATCCGTAGGTCATTCCCGCTTCTTCATCGGCGAAGAAAGCTAAGACGATATCTCGCTCTGGCGTAAATCCTGTTCGGGCCCAAGATCGAACTATCGCTAAAATCATCGCATCGACATTCTTCATATCGACTGCGCCTCTACCCCAAATCATTCCATCGCGAATCTCTGCCGAGAATGGGTCAACGGACCAGTCATCTGCATTTGCAGGAACAACATCAAGATGACCATGAACAACTAATCCCGGTCGAGTGGAATCACTCCCTTTTATTCGTGCAATGACATTGCAGCGATTGGCAGCCGATTCATAAATAGTTGCTGTGATTCCAACTTCGCTCAGTGATTTAACAACATATTCAGCAACAGCTTTCTCATCGCCCTTTCCTTCACCGTAATTAACGGAAGGTATCCGAATGAGATCCTGACAGATAGAGACCGCCTCATCCTCAATCGATTGGAATATCTGCTCGCTCTGTGATGTAGCCATGGAGTTATTCTCTCGCTAATAAAGCCCCTTTTGCATACAAGGCGTGAGAAAGATATATTTGCCCCGCGGTACTCGTCCGGGTGGCGGAATTGGCAGACGCGCTAGCTTGAGGTGCTAGTTCTCGCAAGGGATTAGGGGTTCAAGTCCCCTTTCGGACACAAGTAATGGTGGTTGGAAAATGGATAAAGATCTCGATATTCAGAGCTCTCTATCCCTGATACGAGATATTCCAGATTATCCAAAACCAGGAATTCTCTTTAAAGATATTACGCCGCTCCTGGCCGATGCTGATGCCTTCGCAGTCGTTCTCGAAAATCTATCGCCCTTAACTGCCGAGATTGATCTCATTGCAGGTATCGAAGCACGAGGCTTCATTCTGGCAAGCGCTCTCGCCTCCAAAACTGGGAAAGGATTTATTCCAATCCGCAAAAAAGGGAAGCTTCCTTCAAAGACATTCTCAAGAAGTTACGGACTTGAATATGGTGAGGATGAGTTAGAGATACACCAGGATGCTTTTCTTCCTGATTCACGAATTCTTTTGATTGATGATGTATTGGCTACCGGTGGAACAATCTCCGCCGCACTTGATTTGATTGGTGATGTTGGTGGAATAGTCCCGGTGATCTCGGTACTCATTGAAATCACATCTCTGAAGGGTCGCGAACTAGTGGCAGCAAAACATCAAGGTTCACTCGAGGCTCTCCTTCAGGTTTAGGCTTATCTGCGCAACGTGAGCGCATTTAACTATTACATGGCAAGATTCAGCCGTGGCCGAACTCGTGTACTACTGCGGAACGATGGATAGCGGTAAATCCACCCTCGCGCTTCAGACGGCGCATAACCATAAATCTCGGGGTCGATCTGGCCTCATCTTCACAAGCAAGGACCGTGCCGGCGCTGGAGTAATCAGTTCGCGCCTAGGTCTTCAATCAGAAGCTATCGAAGTAGAAGCATCTTTAGATATTCATAAATTTGTCGTCGAGCACCTCTCTATGGGGGATCGAATCGATTACATCATCTGCGACGAGGCTCAGTTTTATCAACCAGATCAGATTGATGGTTTAGCAAAGATTGTCGATGGCCTAGGAATAGATGTCTATGCCTTCGGAATTCTCGCCGACTTTAGAACAAAACTCTTCCCGGGTTCTGCACGTCTGGTAGAACTAGCAGACCGAGTAAATACCCTTCAAGTTGAAGCGCTTTGCTGGTGTGGTTCCCGCGCCACCCATAATGCTCGCACCGTCAATGGCGTTATGGTTACTGAAGGTGAGCAAGTTGTTGTTGGCGATGTCGGAAAGAGCGAAGAGATTGCATATGAAGTACTGTGCAGGCGTCATCACATGCGAAATGTCACCGCTCGAGCATCACGGTCTGGCCATATGAGTTTAGATCCACTCCCCTTCACTGAATAATCGAAAAAATAAAGAGAGACAGGTAAAGAGATGAATACACGTGCCTATGCAGCTATGTCAGCGAAAGCCGATCTAGTTCCTTTCCAATTTGATCGCCGCGAAGTGGGTGCTCACGATGTTGCGCTCGATATTAAATATGCAGGAATCTGTCACTCTGATATTCACCAAGTACGCGAGGAATGGGGTCCAGCAATCTTCCCTATGGTCCCAGGACATGAGATCGCAGGGGTTGTAACTAAGGTCGGAGCTTCGGTATCAAAGTTCAAAGTTGGCGACCTTATTGGCGTTGGTGTCTTCGTTGATTCATGCCGCGTCTGTGAAAATTGCAAAGCCGGATTACAGCAGTATTGCCTCGAATCAATGACAGGTACATACAACGGTCTTGAGCGCGATGGTAAGACCGTCGCTATGGGTGGATATTCCAATTACTTCGTTATCAATGAAGATTATGCGGTGAAGATTCCAGCAAACCTTCCACTCGAAGGCGTTGCTCCACTTCTCTGTGCTGGCATAACCCTCTACTCCCCTATCAAGCATTGGAATGTAGGACCGGGAAAGAAAGTTGCCGTGATGGGACTCGGCGGACTCGGTCATATGGGCGTCAAATTTGCTGTTGCGATGGGCGCAGAAGTTACTGTGCTCTCACATTCACCTCAGAAGGAGAAGGATGCTCTTGCAATGGGAGCACACCACTTCATCTCAACAAAGGATGAATCAATTTTCACAACTCATGAGAAGACCTTCGATGTCATTCTCAATACCATCAGCGCCGAAATCGATATCAATCTCTACCTTAACCTTCTAAAACTCGATGGAACTCTTGTGGTCATCGGACTACCTGGTAAGCCATATGCAGTTCAGGTGGGTTCGCTGCTCAATGGACGCCGTTCCATCGGCGGTTCAATGATTGGTGGAATTCCAGAGCTCCAAGAGATGCTCAACTTCTGCGGTGAACATACGATCACAAGCGATGTTGAGGTCATTAAAGCCGACTATATAAATGAGGCTTACACACGCACAGTTGCAAGCGATGTTAAATATCGCTTTGTCATCGATGCCTCAACAATTTAAGAAGATTTACGACTAAAGAAAAGTATTGAGGAGCGTTGCCAGCACTGGAGCTAGGAAGAGTGCTGGCAGTAAGTTTCCAACTGCAATTCTCTTTATCTCGAGCAATCTCAAGGCGATCGCAATCAGCATCAAACCGCCACAGATAGTCATTGCATCTATCTGATATTGGTCCAGCACATTGCCGAGCGAGAAGCCAGCAACCGTCCACAGACCTTGGTAGATGGCAACCGGGATTACCGAAGCCATGACGCCCCATCCCAGCGTTGATGCGAATGCCATTGCTGCGAAAAAGTCGAGAGAAGATTTCAATATCAACTGCTCAATTCCTTGACCCGCGCCATCACTAATACTTCCGAGGATTGCAAGCGGCCCAATAACGAACAACAGTGAAGCGGAAACAAACCCTTCGATAAAAGGACTCTCTTCCGAAGCTCTGAAGCGCTTTCGAAGATTCTCACCGAAAGAATCTAAGCGCTGCTCTAACTTAAGGGCAGATCCAATCAATCCACCAATGAGCATCGAGCCAAGAATTAGAAGTAGACCAGTACTCTTTGGAATATTGTCATTAAAGGATTTCCCCCATAAAGGCGCGAGGGCTGAAGCGGCACCGAGCAGTGTGACAAGGCCTAGAACATCGGTAATCAGCTTCTGCGATGTCGACCGTAAACGGTTGCCCAGTGTGATTCCAATTCCTGAACCAATAGCAATTGCAGCAACATTGAGAAGTGTTCCAGAGCCGACGAGCATGTGAGTAACTATAGACTGGAGAAATGAATTTGAGATCTCTTACTAATGCGTTACGCCCCCACAAAACTGTCCCCGTTACGCCATGGACAGCAACTGGGCGCTGGGATCTCTCATTCTCACGGGTCCTGATCCTCTTCTTTGGTCTAGCGATCTTCGGTCTCGGAGATTCATTACTTATTCAGGCAAATATTGGTAACGCTCCATGGACCGTCCTCGCTGAGGGCGTCACCTTAAAAAGTGATCTCTCGATTGGATGGGCTACCTTCTTCATTAGCGTCTTTGTCTTGCTTCTCTGGATACCGCTTCGAGAGCGCCCCGGATTCGGCACTCTCTCAAACATTGTTTTGATCGCACTCTTCATTCAAATTGGAACGATGATCTTCCCGGAGGTTAATTCAATTCCAGTTGGAATTGCATATGACCTCATCGGCATCGCACTTGTTGGATTTGGTTCAGCTCTCTACATCACCTGCGGTCTGGGTCCAGGACCACGAGATGGGGCCATGACCGGAATCCACCAACGTAGTGGCATCCGGGTTGGACGCGTCCGTATGGGTATTGAGATAACGGTATTACTTGCAGGTTGGAGCCTGGGAGGCACAGTGGGCATTGGGACAGCCCTATTTGCGCTCCTTATTGGCCAATCAGTGGCGATATTCCTCGGCCTTGTTGCGCGTTTTTCCCCTACTTCCTAACGCCCCTGAACTAGCCTTAAGGCCTTCCTTCGGTCTGTGAGCCGTCATTTCACACGGGGTCGCAAACACCCCCGTTAACAAAATCAGGAAGGTTCAACATGCTCGATAGTTATTTCAAAATATCTGAACGTGGTTCGACTGTAGGACGTGAAATCCGCGGCGGTCTAGTCACATTCTTCACCATGGCGTATATCGTCGCTCTCAATCCATTGATCATCGGTCTTACAAAGGATGTGGAAGGAAAATACATCGGCGGCGGAGATGCTCCTAATCTCGCACTCGTTGCAGCAATGACTGCACTTATGGCCGGCGTTCTCACCATTCTCATGGGCGTAGTTGGAAATTACCCACTCGCTCTTGCAACTGGTCTCGGTCTCAACACCTTCGTAGCTGTTGCTATCGCCTCACAAATGACATGGGCAGATGCAATGGGTCTCGTGGTTCTTGAAGGCTTGATCATCACTGTTCTCGTTCTGACAGGCTTCCGCACTGCGGTCTTTAAGGCAGTTCCTGCCCAACTTAAGGTTGCAATCTCTGTAGGTATCGGTCTCTTCATCGCACTCATCGGTCTCGTAGATGCAGGATTCGTTCGTAAGACTGGCTCTGGTCCAGTCCCTGTAACTCTTGGCGATGGTGGAACTCTTGTTGGTTGGCCAATCATTGTTTTCGCACTTGGTTTGTTCCTAACTATCGGCCTCATGGTCAAGAAGGTTAAGGGAGCAATCCTTATTGGAATCGTTGTAGCAACAGCTACTGCGGTCCTCATTGAAACTGCATTTAAGGTCGGACCTGGCTTTGATGGCAAGAATACAAACCCTAAAGGCTGGGGACTCAACGTTCCTGCTATGCCGGATGCAGTCGTAGCTACCCCTGATTTCGGTCTATTCGGAGACTTCAATCTCTTCGGTTCACTTGATCGCGTTCCATTGATCACCGTGATTCTTCTTGTCTTCACACTCCTTCTCTCTGACTTCTTCGACACAGTCGGAACAGTCACAGCAATTGGAGCAGAGGCGAATCTCATCGATAAGGATGGAAATATTCCGAATAACGATCGTATTCTTCTCGTTGACTCATTGGCAGCTGTAGCAGGTGGCGCTGGAAGCATCTCATCGAATACCAGCTACATCGAATCTGCATCAGGAGTAGGGGAAGGCGCACGCACTGGCCTTGCATCTGTTGTAACAGGTATCTGCTTCTTGTTAACAACTTTCCTTGCGCCTCTAGTTGCAATCATTCCTTACGAGGCTGCAACTCCAGCACTAGTCATCGTTGGATTCTTGATGATGACACAGATTAAGGCGATTGATTGGGAAGATTATGGAATCGCAATTCCAGCATTCCTTACAATCATCTTGATGCCATTTACCTACAATATTTCAGTAGGTATTGGTGCTGGATTCGTATCTCATGTTGTAATCCGCTATATCCAGGGCCGTCACAAGGAAGTACATCCTTTGCTTCTTTTGGTATCGGGTCTCTTTATGATCTACTTCTTATCATCACCAATTAATACCTGGGTTGGTTAATCCTCCCCATATTTAAGGGCAATCGCCACCGTGTCTATCGATGCGGTGGCGATTGCAATTTGGAGTCGACGTCTACAACTTCCAATCGATTGGTGTTCTCCCACTACTGATGAGAATCTCGTTAACTCTCGAGAATGGCTTACTTCCAAAGAATCCTCGGTATGCGCTCAGAGGACTTGGATGCACCGAAGTGATTGAATCCTTAAAAAGTGGAGCAAGATTGGCTGCTTCTCTCCCCCAGAGAATTGCCACAGCTCCTTGTGCAGCTGCTGCTTCTGCTATTGCTTTAGTGATCGCCTGCCAGCCCAAATCGTGATGAGCATTTGAACGCCCAACCTCCGTCGTAAGAACTCGATTGAGAAGTAGCACGCCTTTATCTCGCCACTTTTCGAGATTGCCTGAATTAGGAATCTCGATACCGAGATCTGAATAGAGTTCTTTGAAAATATTCTGTAGCGATGCGGGTATTTTCTTCACATCACGCGAGATCGAGAATGCAAGACCGTGCGCATTACCAGCAGTTGGATAGGGATCTTGTCCAACAATCACGCACTTAACTTCAGCCAGTGGCAACGCAAGTGCTGCAAAAATTTGCTCTCGAGAAGGCGTTAGAACAGAGTCATTAAGAGATTCGAGAATCCCGGATATTTCAGCAGAAAAAGGCTTGAGTACTGGGTTCCAACTAGAGTGCACGCGCAGAGAACCGATATCCATCGAAACGCACTTCCATCGGCAATTCAAAGATGTTGGACATATGTTCGCTCGTGATTACATCAGCGATAGGGCCAGAGACTGCCGCTATGCCATTCTTAAGAATCAATGCGTGCGTTGTTCCTGATGGAATCTCTTCAATATGGTGAGTAACAAGAATCGTTGCCGGGGCGTTTGGATCGGATGCAAAGATTGAGAATCTCTTTAAGAGATCTTCGCGGCCACCTAAATCTAGGCCCGCGGCAGGTTCGTCGAGAAGCAGTAACTCCGGATCTGCCATAAGTGCCCGTGAAATCTGAACTCTCTTACGTTCGCCTTCGCTGAGAGTTCCATATTCCCGGTCAGCAAGGTCACGAACACCGAATGTTGTAAGCAGTGCTACAGCTCTGGATTCATCCCATAAATCGTAGGCTTCATTCCATCTTCCTAGGATTGCATAAGCCGCTGTAAGTACAACATCGCGGACTTTCTCTTCGTAAGGAATATCTTCAGATACCAGAGCCCCACAAATTCCAATACGAGTGCGCAGTTCCCAGAGATCAACGCGACCCATCTCTTGATTGAGAAGAAGAACTTTGCCTGATGTAGGAAATGCTCTAGTGGCAAGAATCTGAAGAAGAGTTGATTTTCCAGCGCCATTAGGGCCGAGGACTACCCAGCGCTCCCCTGGTTGTATGGCAAAATTGAGAGGACCAAGAATTATCCTCTCGCCGCGTCGAACTGAGACATCTCTCAATTCAAGAACGCTATTGGTGCTCATAGGTGGAAAAGATATCTCCTTCACCTAAGAATCACTCGTAAATTGGCGACATCACCTACGTGATTCGCGATAACCTCACCGTATGAGCGAAGAAAAGAGCCTCTTTACCGGGTTAATTTTGGTATCGGGAGTCGACTCTCCAGGAATCACTAAGGCGCTCTTCGACACTCTCGCCCCTTTTGCTGTCACAGTCCTTGATATTGAACAAGTCGTCATCAGGCAGCGACTAATTCTGACTGTCTTGATCTCTCTCAATCCAGACCATGCGACAGCCATAGATGAAGATCTCACCGCCTGCGCAGATCGTCTCTCCGTCGATATCGCTACCTCATTTAGTGAACAAGGTGATTCTTCAATCGCTGCAAAGAGCGGCCTTGTGCATGTTGTTGCACTTGCTAATCCACTTGCACCCTCGGCAATTGCCGCAATCGCGGAAGCTATTGCCTCTGAGAATGGCAATATCGAACGTATCCATAGAACTGCTAGTTACCCGATAACTGCAATTGAATTTACAGTCTCTGGCGTTGATGTGACCAGCCTTCGCCATAATCTTGCGGGCGTCGCAGCAACATCTGGTATTGATATTGCAGTCTCTCCTGGTGGTCTGATGCGCTGGGCTAAGAAGCTAGTCGTTCTCGATGTGGATTCAACTTTGATTCAGCAGGAAGTCATTGAACTTCTCGCTGCTCACGCTGGCGTCGAAGACCAAGTACGACTCATCACAGAGCAAGCAATGCGAGGTGAACTCGATTTCTCCGCCAGTTTGCAAGCACGTGTAGCGCTACTGAAGGGCTTGCCTGTTAGCGTCATTGACGAGGTTCGTGGACAAATACTTCTGACACCTGGCGCTAGGACACTTGTTGAAACTCTCAAGAAACTTGGCCACAGCGTTGCAGTCGTATCCGGTGGGTTTACAGAGGTTATTGAACCAATTCTCAAAGATCTATCAATCACTCATTACCGGGCCAACGCACTCGGGGTTGAGAACGGTCTTCTAACCGGTTTGGTAGATGGCCCGATTATCGATCGCGCAGCTAAGGCACAAGCTCTTCGTGATTTTGCAGCCCTTGAATCAGTCAATCTCGAGCAGACTATCGCTATAGGTGACGGTGCAAATGATTTGGATATGATCGCAATTGCTGGCATGGGAATCGCATTCAATGCAAAGCCAGCAGTAAAAGCAGCCGCAGATAGTTCTGTATCTGCACCATTCCTTGATTCCGTTCTCTACCTACTTGGTATAACTCGAGAAGAGATTGAGGAAGCGGGCGCAACGCGCAAATAAGAATTGCCGTCTAGTTAAAGGCGACAAGCGTGAATGTCAGTTACGAGGATTCCTCGTCCACCCAAGGCCCAGATTTCATCCATGAGTCGGTTGGTATCTTTGCGCAGAACCATCGCTCTCACTGCAACCCAATCTTCCTTCTGCAAGGGTGAAATAGTCGGTGACTCAAGACCTGGAGTAATTGCACAGGCCTCAGAAACTTTGCTCTTTGGAATATCGTAATCAAGCAGAACATACTGGCGCGCGGTTACTACACCTTGCAGGCGTCGAATGAGGATTTCAAGTTCTTGAGCGACCTTCGCATTAGGGCCTTTAATCAATATCGCTTCTGATTGAAGAATCGGATCACCGAAGATTGAGAGTCCAGCTTGTCTTAGAGTATTTCCAGTACTGACTACATCCGCAATTACATCTGCGACTCCAAGACGAACACTGCTTTCGACCGCTCCATCGAGACGAACAACTGTCGCGGCAACATTGAGCGATTTCAAGTGGCTCTCTACGAGACCTGGATAGGCAGTCGCTATTCGCTTGCCAGCTATCTTTCCGACTGTGAGCTCTTGATCTGCGGGACCTGCAAATCTAAAGGTTGAAGATCCGAAATCGAGGCTGAGAACTTCTTCAGCCGACGCTCCTGAATCGATAAGCAAATCACGACCTGTAATTCCTGCTTCTAGCTCGCCAGAACCAACATAGATTGCGATATCTCTTGGCCGCAAATAATAAAACTCGACACCATTTTCTGGATCAAGAAGAACGAGGTCTCGTGAATCAACGCGTTGTCGGTATCCAGCTTCCTTTAAAATTGCGATGGAAGATTCTGCAAGTGATCCCTTATTCGGAACGGCGATACGTAACATGATGGCTCCCTAGAGAAACTTGTAAATGTCGGTTGGAGTCAGACCTCGCGCCAGCATGAGCGTCTGGAGACGAAAGATCAGCTGACTAATCTCTTCAGCGAGGGCCTCATTTGATTCGTGCTCTGCCGCGATCCATACCTCGCCCGCTTCCTCGAGAACTTTCTTTCCAATCTCATGAACGCCAGCGTCAACCGCTTCTACCGTTGCCGAACCTGCTGGACGATCTACGAGTTTCTGCTGGAGTTCAATCCAGAGAGAGTCAAAAGTCTTCATGGGGATACTTTACTTGAGTTAATCAACAGCCGGTTGGCAATTAGTGAGTCGTGATCTTCTCTCGCAACAGATTGACCATCGCAGCTGGATATTCAGCGCTAAAGACTGCGCTTCCCGCAACAAAGGTATCTGCGCCAGCATCTCGAGCAATCTCAATCGTCTCAAGAGATACTCCTCCATCGACCTGCAACCAGATTGGGCGAGATCCCATCAACTTCTTAGTTCTCTTTACCTTATCCATCATCTCGACCATAAACTTCTGTCCGCCAAAACCTGGCTCGACGGTCATAATCAAAACCATATCAATATCGTCCAGATACTCTTCATAGAGTTCAATCTCAGTTGCAGGTTTCAGGGCAAAGGCTGCCCTCGATCCGTGGCTACGTATTCCAGCCGCCGTCGCTCTGATATCGCTGCATGCCTCAACATGGAAGGTGACGCTCGCAGATCCCGCTTGCGCATAATCAATTGCTATTTGATCGACCTGCGCAACCATGAGATGAGTATCTACGGGGATTGAAGTCTCACTAATGATCTTGGTCGCGGCATCAAAATCGAAGGTGAAATTTGGGACAAAAACATCATCCATAACATCTAGATGGATGAAGTCGCTGACATCAGCAATCTTTGCAATTTCTGCTGCCAGATTTCCGCGGTCAGCGTTGAGGATGCTCGGTGTTATGCGAATATCTTCGCTCATGGTTGCACCCGCTTTCTAAATATCGCAAGGAACATCGAATCAGTCTCGTGACGTCCTGTCCAGAGTGAGAGATTGGGTCCTCGCGTCGCTCCAATAAGCTCGCTCGGCATATATTCCGCAACATCGAGCTGCTCGAGTTCGGGATGGTTCTTTAAAATCATCTGTACTTGGGCGCTAGTCTCCGCGAAATGCGGACTACATGTCGCATACCCGAAAATTCCGCCAACATTCAGAACTGAAATAGCCGCATCAGATAGTTCACGTTGAAGTTCAGTCAAGGCGCGAAGATCCTGAAGTGTTCTGCGCCAGCGAACTTCAGGTCGTCTACGCAAAGCGCCTAATCCTGTACAAGGAACATCGGCGAGAATCGCATCAAATCTCTGAGGTTGAGAAGCGATATCTCGTCCATCTCCGACGATAACTGGAAAGGAACCAATCACTTTCTTAACGAGAGCTGCTCTAGGTTCAGATATTTCATTTGCAACGAACTTCTTACCTTTACTTCGAGCAAGATGCGAAATGAGCGCCGCCTTTCCACCAGGACCCGCACAGAGATCGAGAATGTTTTCTGCCTTGTCGGCAAACTTCATGAAGATATCTGCCACAAGCTGTGAGCCTTCATCCTGTACGCCAGCTTTTCGATGGCGAATAAGTTCTAGCGATCCCGGCGAACCTTCGAAACGTGCACCGTAAGGTGAGAACTTCGTAGCAACGCCGCCAAGTTCAACGAGCTCTTCCTGGGTTGACTCCCCCGGCCATGAGACCAGAGTTGGTGATGCGGGAACATTATTGGCCGCTAACTCTTCTTCTACCAATGCGAAATCTTTAAGAAGATCGAAATAGGCCGAGACAATCCATTCTGGATGAGAGTAAAGAATCGCTAGTTTTACAACCGGATCTTTAATCTCATCAAGTGGTGCGAGCCACTCTTCTAGACTCTTTGCGCTTACCTTACGAAGAATCGCATTCACATAGGATGCCTTTGATTCACCGATAACTTTTCGAGCAAGCTCTACAGTTGCCGCTACAGCAGCGTGGGTTGCAACTCGCATCTCAAAGAGTTGATGAACACCTAAACGACAGATATCTACAATCCCGGGATCAACTTCACTCCACGGTCTATCGGCCACTTGCTGCAAGATGTAATCGTGTCGACCTTGCATACGCAGAGTTCCGTACAACAACTCTGTAGCAAAACCCTTATCTCGAACCTCGAAATTCGATGCCGTTAGCGCCTGAGGAAGGAGAAGGTTTGAGTAACCGCCTCTTCGATTAACCTCGCTGAGAATGTCATAGACCAAGACACGTACAGCATCGGGCTTAGGAGATTTAAATGAATCTCGACGCGCTTTAACCAAAGAGCTCACCTGGCAACAAACGCGCCCCATTTACCCATGATTGAACAGCAGTCCGTGTCTTACCTTGCGCAGTGATGAAACCCAGTGACAAGGCAGATGTAGATGTACCAACAAAGAGTTTCTTATCCTTAAATAAAATCTCGCCCGGTTTAAGAACCAATTCTTCAACGCTCGGTGAATCAATTTTTACTGTAGATCCGCGGAAAGTAGTCCACGCTCCTGGATGCGATGTGAAAGCTCTTATCTTTCTGGAAATACTCTCTGCATCGTCACTCCAGTTGATCTGACATTCTGCTTTTGTGATTTTTGCAGCCTTTGTTGCATCCGTTGAACTCTGCGGTGTTGGTTTAACCCCACCCTCGATCATCTTCAAAGATTCGAGGAGCGCCTCTGATCCAAGCTCTGATAACTCGTTGAAAAGCTCATCAGAGGTAATGTCATCATCAAGTGCAAATCGCTTCATTAAATAAATTGGTCCTGTATCCATTCCCTCATCTAATTTAAAGACCGTTACTCCAGTAACCGAATCCCCTGCCTCAATCGATCTCTGGACCGGCGCAGCGCCTCGCCATTTAGGTAGCAGTGAGAAATGGAGATTGATTGAGCCATATGTAGGAGCGCTTAGCTCTTCGAGTGTAAGGATTTTTCCATAACCAATCGTGATCATCAGGTCCACAGAAGAACCTAACTTAAGAAACTCATCCTTCGTCGCGGGCTTCTGACAATCGATCCCTGCGCTGGCCGCCCAAGCGCTTACCGCGCTTTGCCTCAATTCCTGTCCTCGTCCAGCGGGTCTATCTGGCTGAGTAATTACGAAGGCTAATTCGAACTCGGAGTTGCGAAGAGCGTTAAGTGAATCGATGGCAACCTCAGGAGTCGCCGCAACCGCAATACGCAACTAATTTCCTAAACCTGGTGAGTGAGGCGAAACCCTAATTTTCGGCGTGAATCCATTCTCTGAATTCATCCCAAACCATTCGGAGTCCCGAATCTCCTTCATCGCTAATTTTCTATTCTCTTCCGATAATCGATCGATAAAGAGAACTCCATCAAGATGATCTGTCTCATGTTGCAGCGCACGTGCCAAGAGTTCGGTTCCTTCTACAACTATTGGCTCTCCATGCATCGTAAAACCCTTGGCTACAGCTCGAAATGCCCTTGGTGTTGGATAGACCAAATCAGGGAAACTTAAGCAACCCTCGTCACCTTCCTGTTGTTCTGTACTGAGTTCAAGTGTCGGATTAACGAGATGGCCAATAGCTTCATCGACATCCCAGACAAAGACTCTTAATGGAACGCCAATCTGAGGCGCAGCTAGTCCTGCACCAGGCGCTTCAAGCATCGTCTCTGTTAAATCCTTTACTAACTTACGGAGCTCTTTATCGAAATCTACGACCATTTGAGCAGGTGTAACCAAGACGGGATCTCCGAAATGTCGTATTGGTTGAACGGTCATAGGCTTATCTTACCTACTTGGTGATTGAATATGGATCTATACGCATCGCAAGCAAACTCTTCTTTGAAGCGCTTCTGCGTCGCTGATATTCATGTATGAGAGCTACCAATGATTGAGCCTCGTCCAACGGTCCCAATAAAACGATCCGCTGCATCTCACCCTTCAATTGGATCGGGCCAAGAATGCGAAGGGCTCTAGGCAATCTTCCATCTTCTTTGGCTGCCTGAAATCCACGAATCAACTGTTGCGTCTCATTTCCTGCAACATCTATCGATACCGCCTTTGCATAAGGTGGAAGTCCCGTCTCTCTTCTCTCTTCCAACTCTCTGTGAGCGAGAAGGCTAGGTTTCCAGGATGAAAGCGCTCCGATTATTGGACTCGAGTGTGAGATTACCAAGAGAATTTTCCCATCCTTAGATATAAAACCTCCTTGAGAAAATACTAATTGTTGCACTCTCTCAAGTGACTTGAGGTCGGATTCGTTGAGAAGCCCGTCAGCATCAAGCACTACAACCGCTGAATAACCCCCAGTTACATATGGTGCACTTCCAGGTGTTGCAATGACGATACCTTCAGTTAAGGAATTGTCCTCCAGTATTGAATCGCCTTCGGAAAGAGAGATCTTTACCCCAGGGAAAGCTCTACCTATTTCCTGGGAATATCTTGTTGTGCCGCGAGAAAGCAGATACGGAACTTTGCCTGTACACCAAGTGCAACTCCAATCTGGATATTTGTTATCACAGAGGGAACATTCGATAGGTGCTGAAGCAGATTTCTTCAACAGGCGAGACCCGCAAGTGCAAAGCGACAAATTTCGACACTTCGAACAGGAAAGTGCCTGAGCGTAACCCTTTCTGGAAGCCAAGAATAAAACGGGTCCTACCTTAAGCGCAGATCGAATCGCAGGAATAATTCTCCCGGGAAGGAGTTCCTGAAACTCTTGCTGATAACTTTCAACGTTAATTCGACTCTTAGTCGCTCGAAACTTAACTTCACCCGATTCAATCTGTCGCGCGACTTCAGCACTTGGCGCAAAACCCACAGCGACGAAATCAACTGTTTGCAGTTTGGCTCGAATGAGAGCGACATCTCTAGCGTTCCACCCAGGAGTTCTCTGCTCAAAGAAATGTTCTGAGCCCTCATCAAAGATTATTATCTGCACCAAATCTGGGATATCGGCGAAGACTGCACTTCGAGTTCCAATAACTAAATTCTCGGTCGAATACTTCGCTTGAAGAAAGTTTCGATAACGGTCAGTCCTATCTAAAGATGAATCAAGAACAAGTGCATCTGGATTGAGAGATTTCAATCGAGTGATTGATCGGGAGTCAGGAACGATTACAAGCAGACTCCCCTTTCCGCTCTGCTTTCCAATCAACTCCGAGAGCGCCTCAAGAGGATTTCTATGGGATGGGAGTTGCAGAAATTCTCTGCGTTCTTTCGTAGAAATTCCCTTAATCTCAGGCGCTCTCCAGACTTCCTTCTCCACCGATGCAACCCTTGGTGGAATAGCCGAACGAATGAGGTCATAGGGATTTGCAGCCCATGCCTGAGCGACTTCTTCTATCAAATTCAATAGATCGGAAGAAGCTACAGAGATTGATGAAATCACCTTTGATATTGGTTTGAGTCCCCCGATTGCCGAACCATCTGCAATGCCGAGAACTAGGCCTTCGACCTCTCGGCCACCAAAAGGAACTTGAACTCGAATTCCGATCGAAACTTGATCGATTAGTTGGCTCGGGATTGAGTAGTCATACGGTTGATCGAGATGATAAACACCGGTATCTACCTGTATCTGGGCCACGAAAGTAGATTGCTCTGACCTTATGGACTCTCTCTTTGCTACTTCAGCTTTGAGTCGAAGTGGCTTCATAGCGAGCTACTGAATTTAAGAGTTATTTAACTGCGGCTTGCAGCGCAGACACTCTATCTGTTCGCTCCCAAGTGAAGTTAGGCAACTCGCGACCGAAGTGACCATATGCAGCAGTCTCTTGATAGATAGGACGTTTCAAATTTAAGTCGCGAATGATTGCAGCTGGACGAAGATCAAAGACAGTCGTAACGGCATCTTGAATCTTCTGGACAGGAACTGTCTCTGTTCCAAAAGTCTCGACGAAGACACCAACTGGCTGGGCCTTCCCAATTGCGTAAGCAACCTGCACTTCGCAACGCTTCGCAAGGCCGGCTGCAACAACGTTCTTAGCAACCCAACGCATTGCATATGCTGCCGAACGGTCTACCTTTGAAGGATCCTTACCTGAGAACGCTCCACCACCGTGGCGGGCCATTCCTCCATACGTATCAACAATAATCTTTCGACCAGTAAGCCCTGCATCACCCATAGGTCCACCGATAACGAAGCGACCTGTTGGGTTGATTAGCACGCGCATATCTTTGCGAGGTAGATCAATCTTTGAAAGCACCGGGTCGATGACCTGAGCGATTATCTCTGGGGTTAACTTCTTAGCAACATCTACTTCTTCAGCATGCTGGCTAGAGATAACCACGGTATCCAAAGCAATCGCCTTGTCGCCGTCATATTCGATAGTTACTTGAGTCTTTCCATCCGGACGAAGGTAACCTAGGGCGCCAGATTTACGAACCTTTGAAAGCTGCTGGGCAAGCTCATGTGCAAGCCAGATAGGAAGTGGCATTAACTCTTTAGTGTCATCGCATGCATAACCAAACATCAAACCTTGATCGCCGGCTCCTTGAAGATCTAGTGGATCGGCTGCTGATGCAACACGGTGTTCGAAGGCATCATCGACACCCTGAGCGATATCAGGTGATTGTTGACCGATGGAGATTGAAACTCCGCAGCTATTTCCATCAAAGCCTTTAACGGATGAGTCATAGCCAATTCCGATAACTGTGTCTCTAACGATTCCCATGACATCTGCATAACCATTTGTGGTTACTTCACCGGCAACGTGGACCTGACCTGTAGTGATGAGTGTTTCTACTGCAACTCGGCTAGATGGGTCTTGTTCAAGAAGTGAATCCAGAATCGCATCTGAGATTTGATCTGCAATCTTATCTGGGTGGCCTTCGGTTACAGACTCTGAGGTAAATAGGCGCTTTGACATTGGGTTAACCTAACTGAATAAGGGCTGTATCTAGTAGTTCTCGAGCCAGCGTGTCTTTCGTGGTCTTTGCCACTTTGATAGAAGTTCCATCTTTTTTGAAAATTTCACCGTATGTTGTCTCGCTATTGAAGATATCCCCCGCAGAAATGTCATTGAGATAGAGGATATCTGCGCCCTTGCTCTCGAGCTTTAATAGAGCCGAGCCACGGTCATGGCTTGTCTCTGCAGCGAAGGCCACGATGATCTGGCTCTTCTTCTTTGAAGATAAGGATTTCAAAATATCTGCATTCTCAACTAAATCAATACTTTGATAGTCACCCTTCTTAATCTTCTCGTTGCGAGCTTCAAGAGGTCTTGCATCTGCAACCGCGGCGCTCATAAATAAGGCATCGCAATCGCTGAATCGAAGTTCAATCGCCTTCATCATCTCTTGCGCGGTTTCGACGTGGACTATTTCTACGCCCTCGATATCTGGCAACTGCGAGTTAGCGGCAATCAAGGAAACTTTTGCACCACGTCTAGCTGCTTCGCGTGCAATGGCATAGCCCTGTTTTCCTGATGAGCGATTGCCGATGAAGCGAACAGGGTCTATCGGTTCGCGCGTTCCACCTGCTGTGATCAGAACCTTCTTGCCAGAGTAATCATCTGTCGATGAAAGTAGAGATTCAATTTCTGCAAGAATCTGTTGGGTATCTGGTAAACGCCCTTTCCCAACATCGCCACTTGTGAGAGCGCCAACTTCTGGCTCCATCACATGGACTCCCCTGCTGCGCAATGTCTCAACATTGGCCAAGGTTGCAGGATTGCTCCACATCTGTGGGTGCATCGCCGGCACGAGGAGAATCTCAGATGTCGATGCCAAAACAACATTAGTGAGAAGGTCATCAGCTCTACCTGCCGCTAATCTGGCGATGAGATCTGCTGTCGCAGGAGCAATAACTATAAAGTCAGAGTTCTTTGCAAGAGATATATGGCGAACTTCTTCTACGCTTTCAAATACTTCGGTTGTCACGGTGCGACCTGAGAGAGCTTCCCAGGTTGCCTTGCCGACAAAGTTCAGGCTTGAAGGAGTTGGAACCACGGTGACCTGGTGCCCTAAATCAAGAAGGCGACGCAATAAATCGCAGGATTTGTATGCGGCTATTCCACCACCAACACCGAGAACAATCTCTCGGCTCTTAACCTGCATAGTTAGAAACTCTTAAGAGTTACGCAGTTGGTTCGAGGTTCTCGATAGTGAGAAGACCCTCATTGATTTCACGGAGCGCGATTGAAAGTGGCTTCTCGTGAACGTGGGTATCAACTAGTGGTCCTACATACTCGAGTAGACCTTCACCGAGCTGTGAGTAATACGCATTGATCTGGCGAGCACGCTTAGCAGCGTAGAGAACGAGGCTGTACTTTGAACCAGCCTTATCGAGAAGTTCATCGATAGGTGGGTTTGTGATTCCATCCATATGAGCGCTCATTCTTTACTCCCAAATACTCTTTAACGTTTTACGCAGAGGCGAAGTCTATCAGCCTGGCGACTACCTTCTCGACCTGATCATTGACCACTACCTTGTCGAAGAATGAGGCCGCTGCCATCTCATCTTGCGCCAGTGCTAGGCGTGCAGCACGGCGTTCGGCGCTATCGGTACCTCTGCCCTCTAGGCGAGCAACAAGCTCTTCCCAGGTAGGAGGTTCTAGAAAGACCAAGATTGCCTCAGGCAACTTCTTCTTCACCTGTTTGGCTCCGGTAATTTCAATCTCGAGAAGAACGCTGTGGCCATCTGCCATTGCCTTAAGAACTGGAGCTGATGGGGTTCCATATTTACTTCCAGCGAACTCGGCCCACTCTAAGAATTCATTTCGTTTTACAGATTTATCAAAATCTTCATTCGACAGAAAGTGATAATCAACGCCATCAACTTCATTGAAACGAGGCGCTCTTGTGGTTGCCGAAACACTTACAACAAAAGGTGAAGAACGCTTCAACTCTTTTGCAACGGTACTTTTACCGACGCCACCAGGTCCTGAGAGAACGACCAACTTTCCGCGCAGCGATGAAGTGAGAGATGGGAACTCTTTGAGAATTTCTTCAATCTGCAAACGCCCAAGTCCTTGAATACGTCGAGTGCGCGAAATCTTCAACTTATCAAGAAGAGCTGCTCCCCTGACTTTACCTACGCCACTCTTAGATTCAAGAAGTTCTAGGACGCGCATCTTCGCGACAATCTCATCGCTCTTTGCGAGATCCAAAACTTCCGCAATTGATAACTCGCCGTTCTTGACCTGCTCCTTTACCTCGGCTCTTCGCTTACGAGAGACCTTCGCCTTCTCGAGGGCAGCGCTTCGCGCCTCGGGAGTCAGAGCGGGAGGAAGAGCCATACCAGTAATTTACTTGAGAATCTCTTCCGCGATTGACCGCGCACGAGCCGACATCGCAGCGGCGCCATCCTTCCAAGCGCTAGTGATTGGTCTGCCAATTACTAGCAGGGATGCTCCCGCGTTAATTGCATCGGTTGGGGTCATGGTTCGCTTCTGATCATCGCTCTTCGCATCTGAGAGAGGACGAACTCCCGGGGTAATAATTTCAATATCCGGACCTATCGCTGATCGGATGGATGCAATCTCGAGCGGAGAGCAGACAATCGCCTTTGCTCCAGCACTGACGGAAAGCTTCGCAAGTGCCACGGCGCTCTCTAGCGCATTATTTGCATATCCAATCTCGAAGAGATCCTCTTCAGAGAGTGAAGTAAGTATCGTTACCGCTGTAATAGATGTCCCCGGAAGTGCACCAACTGCAGCAGCAACCATCTCTTTCCCACCGGAAGCATGCACGGTAAGGAAACGTGGCGCCAAGGATTTGATAGAACTTGCTGCGCCGGCAACCGTATGAGGAATGTCGTGGAGTTTAAGATCGAGGAAAATGTCGGAATCAGTGACATCTTGAATTGCGGTTACGCCTGCCTGCCCAAAGTTGAGAAAGAATTCAAGACCCAATTTGTAGACAGAGATGCTCTCGTGTGTTGCCTCTACCCAGCGCTTAGCAGTCTCTAAATCTGATGTATCGACAGCGAGAACAATTGGAGCTTTCATTAGATCTCATCTCTATGTGCATATCCGATTGCATCCTTCAGGGTTGCAAATCCACGTGCTGCAAGTAAATCTCTTAACTCATTCTGAATCTTGATGAGCGCCGTTGGATTACCGAAACTTGCAGTACCAACAGAGACTCCTGATGCACCTGCAAGTATCAATTCAAGAGCATCGCGTCCTGAAGCAACGCCACCCATTCCGAGGATTGGCGTAGTTGGAAGAGCAGCGTGCACTTGATAAATCGCTCTGACCGCAACTGGGCGAATTGCAGGACCTGAGAGACCGCCAGTTTTCCCACCTAAATGTGGCTTCATTGTGTCGAGATTAATCACCATTCCAAGAACTGTATTTATAAGAGCCAATGCATCTGCACCTGCATCAACAACCCCGCGAGCAATATCAGGCAGATTGGTAACGTCTGGACTGAGTTTTGCAATTATCGGTAGCTCTCCACCGATTGTCTTTCGAACTCCATCAATAACTCTGCGAGAGGCATCGGGATCGCAAGCAAAAACCAGTCCACGATTTTCAACATTCGGACAGGAGATATTTACTTCTACTGCGCTCAGACCAGACACGGAACGTAACTTTCTAGCAAGAGTTGAATACTCCTCAATTGTTTCTCCAGCTATAGAGACAATTACTCGCGCCTTTTGTTCAAGAAGCCAAGGCACATCATTAGCTAGGAAAGAGTCAATTCCAGGACCTTGCAGACCAATTGAGTTGAGCATCCCTGATGGCGTCTCAGCCATACGTGGAGTTGGGCGACCATGACGAGGCTTGCTCATGACAGATTTAGTAACAACAGCGCCTATGGAATTGAGAGGAAAGAACTGAGCCAACTCTTTTCCGCTACTTGCGCAACCACTAGCAGTAAATATTGGTGATGGAAACCAAGCATTTCCAAGTGTCGTCGACATATCCACTGGGATGCTCATTGATGCGCCTCTGGAACTTGTCCAACGAGATCCCACTTGACTCGAGATCCATCCATTACTGGGCCGTCAATACATGAACGTAACATTGATACTGTGCCGTCATCGCCGATAACTGGCAGGACGCAGGTCATGCAAATACCAATGCCGCAGGCCATCGACTCTTCAACTGCGCATTGATGAATCACATCAGTCTCTGCAACCAACTCGGTGATCGCTCGTAACATTCCCATTGGTCCGCAAGAGTAGATAACGTCGATATTTCTATTCTTTACTATCTCGAGAAGAGTTTCTGTAACTCTACCCTTCTCGCCCATAGAACCATCTTCGGTGTAAATCTTGAGCGAATTTACTGAGCGCTTTCCTTCTAGAGGTGCATAAATCTTTGAACCAACACTGGCACCGAGCAACATATCAACCTTGCAATTGCGATTCTTAAGAACATCAGCGAGGCCAAAGAGTGGAGCAGATCCATAACCCCCGCCGATAAGAAGTGCATTGATTGGTTCGGTCGGAATTCCAAAGGCGGTTCCAAGGGGCGCGACAATATCGATATCGGTTCCTTCAGGAAGTGAACAGAGCCACTTCGAACCTGAACCGTGTGGAGCAACAATCAGCTCCATTGTTCCGCCGTATTGACTGCTATCTGTTGTACGCGAGATTGCAAATGCGCGACGCAAGACCATGCGAGATGACTCTCCACCTACCGAAATAGCAACAAAGTTTCCTGGACGACAACTCTTTACCAGTTCACCAACGCTAATCAGAATCTGATGATATGAACCCACGCGCTTATTCGAGAGTATCGTCGCCATCTGCTGCGCAGCGTTGCGGTTGATAGAACTCATTAGCGCTTCAACCATTCCTGGATTGGAGTAACGCCCATATCGCCGCGTTGAAGTTCCTTAATTCCTTCAACAGCCGCGCTAAAACCAGCTGTGGTGGTAATAATTGGAATTGATCTCTGAACGGATGCAGTGCGAATCGCCCAACCATCGGCACGAGTGCCTCGACCTACTGGTGTATTGATGACCAAATCGATATCACCACTGTTGAGCATCTCGACAATTGTCTTCTCTCCCAGTGGCCCCGTACCTTGAGAATTCTTTCGGACAATGACGGTAGAAATTCCATTCTCACTGAAAAACTTAGCAGTTCCATCGGTAGTCAAGACTCTAAAACCAAGTGCTATCAACTCGCGAGCTGGAGCAATACCTGAAGCCTTATCTTTATCCGCAAGAGAGATGAATACAGTTCCGGACTTAGGCAATGGACCAAAGGAGCTAATCTGGGACTTTGCATAAGCTTCACCGAAGTTGTCCGCAATACCCATAACTTCACCGGTAGAACGCATCTCAGGTCCCAACACGGCATCAACGCCGCGACCATCTACACGTCTAAAGCGATTCCACGGAAGAACTGCTTCCTTAACACTAATTCCCTTTGCGATCGCATCACCCGTTGCAGGAAGTAAGCCTTCAGCTCTTAACTCTGCAATCGATGTTCCGAGCGAGATTCGAGCTGCAGCCTTTGCCATTGGAACGCCAGTTGCCTTGCTGACGAAAGGAACTGTGCGAGAAGCACGAGGATTAGCTTCCAGCACGTAGAGGATGTTCTCTGCCATCGCAAACTGGATGTTGATGAGCCCGCGCACGCCAACGCCCTGAGCAATCTTTAAAGTCGCCTCACGGATTGCGCTTCGTTGGGTTTCATTAATGGTCATTGCGGGTAGAACGCAGGCGCTATCTCCGGAGTGAATACCCGCTTCTTCGATATGTTCCATGATTCCACCGAGAAGCAACTCTGTTCCGTCATATAACGCATCAACGTCGAGTTCAATTGCAGAGTCCAAGAATCTATCGACGAGTACTGGATGATCTGGCGTGATATCTGTTGCGCGAGAGATAAATCCTGCAAGTGCTTGGTCGTCGTAGACAATCTCCATTCCACGACCGCCCAAAACGAAGCTAGGACGGACCAGAACTGGATAGCCAATACGTTGCGCTATTGATAGCGCTTCCATTTCTGATGACGCCATTCCAAATTCAGGTGCTGTAAGTCCTTGTTCCTGTAAAACCGCTCCGAATGCGCCGCGCTCTTCCGCCAAGTTAATTGCATCTGGACTTGTACCAAGGATTGTTACTCCAGCAGCTTTCAAACCTGCCGCTAAACCAAGTGGAGTCTGTCCACCTAACTGCGTGATAACACCTAGTACGGGTCCTGCGAGAGTCTCGGCATGGACGACTTCAAGAACATCTTCCAAGGTAAGTGGTTCGAAGTACAAACGATCACTGGTGTCGTAATCTGTTGAGACAGTCTCTGGATTGCAGTTGATCATCACTGTTTCAAATCCAGCCTCACGTAGCGTGAAAGAGGCATGCACACATGAATAATCGAATTCAATGCCTTGGCCGATTCGGTTTGGACCACTGCCGAGAATTATCACTGCTGGCTTAGTACGTGTCCGAACCTCTGTCTCTTCCTCATAGCTTGAGTAGTGATAAGGCGTGAAGGCTTCAAACTCTGCAGCACATGTATCAACTGTCTTATAAACAGGTCGCACATTGAGGTGTTGGCGAACCTTTCGAACATCTTCTTCAGCTAAACCACGAAGTCTTGCGATCTGAAGGTCTGAGAAGCCCATCGACTTTGCCGTATGCAAAATCTCTTCACTGAGTTCGCCAGGCTGAGCTATCAGGCGCGCTGTTTCGTTGATTGTTGAAATCTGTTGCAAGAACCAACGATCAATCTTTGTTGATGCATAAATCTCTTCGCTGGTCGCACCAGCCCACATCGCAAGCTGAACCTGTTGCAATCGATACTCTGTAGGAATCTTCATCGATTCGAGAAGTGAAGCCTTCAGAGTTGGTGCGAATTCCTTCGGGAAGGAGAAGATCGCCTCTTTGCGTTCGAGCGATCGAAGGGCCTTCATCAACGCTTCTGGGAATGAACGACCTATCGCCATCGCCTCCCCAACGCTCTTCATCGTTGTGGTTAAGCGTGGGTCGGCATCTTGGAACTTCTCAAATGCAAAGCGTGGAGCCTTTACAACGATGTAATCCAGAGTCGGTTCAAAAGATGCCGGCGTTACCTGTGTGATGTCATTCTTGATCTCATCGAGCGTGTAACCAATTGCAAGCTTTGTCGCGATTTTCGCGATTGGAAAGCCCGTCGCTTTGGAAGCAAGTGCGCTAGATCTAGATACACGAGGGTTCATCTCAATTACGATGATTCGGCCATTATCCGGATTTACTGCGAACTGGATATTACATCCACCCGTGTCGACCCCGACCTCGCGAATAATATCTATCGATAAATTACGGAGCTTCTGGTACTCAACATCTGTCAAAGTTAGCGCTGGCGCAACAGTTATTGAATCTCCTGTATGGACGCCCATCGGGTCGATATTTTCAATGCTGCAGACAATTACAACGTTATCGACCTTGTCGCGCATGACTTCGAGTTCATACTCTTTCCAACCAATGATCGATTCTTCAATCAGTACTTCCGAAGTTGGGCTATGGCGAAGGCCAGCTCCGGCAATTTGACGGAGAGTTTCTTCATCAAAGGCAATGCCTGAACCCAAGCCACCCATAGTGAATGATGGACGGATTACACAAGGGAAGTTAAGTTCGGCAGCGGCAAGGAGAACTTCATCCATCGTGTGGCAGATAATCGATTTAGCTGACTCTCCCCCAACTTTCTCAACGATTGCTCTAAAGAGTTCCCGGTTCTCGCCTCGCTCGATAGCTGCAACATCTGCGCCGATCAGCTTTACTTTGTATTTATCAAGAGTGCCGGCCTCATAAAGCCCGATTGCAGCATTGAGTGCTGTCTGTCCCCCGAGAGTTGCAAGAACTGCATCCGGTCTCTCTTTAGCAATAATTCGCTCAATGAATTCAGGAGTAATTGGTTCGATATAGGTGGCATCCGCGAACTCTGGATCAGTCATGATTGTCGCTGGATTTGAGTTAACAAGAATTACTCTGATTCCTTCGGCGCGAAGGACTCGACATGCTTGAGTTCCCGAGTAATCAAATTCGCAAGCTTGGCCAATAACAATAGGACCAGAACCAATTACCAGTACGCTCTTAATTGAAGTATCGCGTGACATTAGTTAGCCACCACCATTCGTGGATACTTTTGCATCATCGCTACAAATTGATCGAAGAGATATGAAGCATCGTGTGGACCGGCCGCTGCTTCTGGGTGATACTGAACGCTAAAGGCACCGCGTTCGAGAAGTTCGATACCTTCCACAACACCATCATTAAGACAGAGATGGGTAACCTGACCTGGACCGAAGACTGTTGTGAATCCTGAATCTGTTGGAGCTTTCAGTGCGAAACCATGATTGTGGGCAGTAATTTCAACTTTTCCATTTCGCTTATCGATGACAGGTTGATTAATTCCTCTATGCCCGAATTGCAATTTATATGTCTCGAAACCTAGCGCTCGTCCAAGAATTTGGTGACCGAAGCAAATTCCGAAGACCGGAATTTCATCTCCAAGAATCTCGCGAACAAGGTCAATCGTCTCTGTCATCGTGGCCGGATCTCCTGGGCCATTTGATAGGAAGACGCCATCTGGGTTTATCGCTTCAATCTCTGCCAGCGTTGAGTTGTGCGGCATGACATGAACTTCTATTCCACGCTCCGCCATCAACCTTGGGGTCGCAGCTTTGATTCCGAGATCGAGAGCTGCAACGGTAAATCGCTTCTCTCCAATAGCGGGTACGACGTAAGTCTTGGTAGTTGATACATCATCGACAAGATTTGACCCTGACATGAGAGGTTGCTTGCGCACTTCAACAACCATCTCTTCACGCGAGAGTTCCTCGCCGGAGAAAATTCCAACTCTCATCGCTCCGCGATCACGTAAATGTCGAGTAATTGCTCGTGTATCTACGCCTTGAATTCCAACTATTCCCTGTGCAATAAGTTCTGACTCGAGGTCGCCTTCACTGCGCCAATTACTGGTGATTGACGATGGATTGCGAACAACGAAGCCTGCAACCCAATACTTCTTCGATTCATTATCAAAGTTATTTACGCCGGTATTTCCAATATGAGGCGTAGTCATAACAACAACTTGCTTGTGGTACGAAGGGTCAGTCAGAGTCTCTTGGTAACCAGTCATTCCGGTCTGAAATACCGCTTCGCCAAATGTCTTTCCTGTTGCAGCCCAGGACTTACCTTCAAATATGCGTCCATCATCGAGTACAAAGAAAGCTTTACTCATGATTGAACCGCCTTAAAGGTGAGTTTGCCGCCATAGATTGTCGCTGTGACCAATCCTTGCAGCTCCATTCCATGGAAGGGAGTATTCCTGCTTCGGGATGAAACTCGGTCACGATCGACCCTATTGAGCGCGGTCGGATTTATCACAGTCAGGTGGGCAGGAGCACCTTTCTCGAGCGCCTTGCCATGGTCTGCGTAAAGACCGATCTCTGCAGGCTTAGCGCTCATGCGGTCTACGAGTTGCTCCCAAGAGAGAAGCCCTGTTTGGACCATCGTCTGGTTAACGATCGAGAGCGCCGTTTCCAGCCCCAGCATTCCAAAGGCTGCTTCTTGCCACTCGCACTCCTTGCTTTCGGCTGCGTGAGGAGCATGATCGGTGGCGACGATATCGATCGTTCCATCAGCCAACGCTTCACGAAGCGCCATCACATCTGATTCAGAACGCAGAGGTGGATTGACCTTGAAAATTGGATCGTAACTGCGCGCTAATTCGTCGGTAAGAATTAAGTGATGCGGGGTAACTTCCGCGGTAACTTTCATCCCACGAGATTTAGCCCAGCGAATAATTTCAACGCCACCAGCCGTTGTTACATGGCAGATGTGCAGTCGAGATTGAACGTGATCAGCAAGAAGAATATCTCTTGCGATGATTGCCTCTTCAGCGATTGCCGGCCATCCCTTCAAGCCGAGTTGTGACGAGACGAATCCTTCATTCATCTGCGAACCAACGGTAAGTCGAGGCTCTTGGGCATGCTGGGCAATAACCCCATCAAACTTCTTTACATACTCCAGTGCACGTCGCATCACTAGTGGATCGAAGACGCAATTTCCATCATCACTGAATACTCGAACTCTCGCCTGAGAATCAGCCATCGCTCCGATATCTGCTAACTCTTCACCAGCAATTCCCTTAGTTACTGCTCCAATTGGAAAGACATCAATAAGACCAGCTTCTCGTCCTAATCTAAAGACTTGTTCAACCACCCCAGCGGTATCTGCAACTGGTGAGGTATTTGCCATCGCGCTTACGGCGACATATCCACCTTTCGCTGCTGCATGCGACCCTGACAGAACAGTTTCTGCATCCTCTTTGCCTGGTTCACGCAGATGAGTATGAAGATCAACAAGGCCAGGGATTACAACGCAGTTCTTCGCATCGACTTCTTCAGAACCATCGAGTGAGAGATTTGCACCAACCTCGGTAATCAATCCATCGACAATCGCGATATCTGCCACTTGACCATTAGCGAGGTTTCCACCCTTAACGAGATACTTTGGACTCATACTAAATCTCCAATTGGCGAAGCGCCTGCTAGTAGTAAATAGAGAATTGCCATCCGGACACTTACGCCATTCTTTACTTGATCAAGAATCACTGAACGCGCACTGTCGGCAGAATCAGCTGTGATTTCAAGTCCGCGATTCATGGGACCCGGATGCATAATGATTGCCTTGGGCTTCATCGCTCTGACGCGATCAGAGTTAAGTGCGAAGTATCGTGAATACTCACGTGCATTGGGAAAGAATATTTCTGACATGCGCTCTAATTGCAGTCGAAGCATCATCACTGCATCAACAGTCTCAATAACATCATCCAAGCTATATGAGATATTTACCGGCCATGTCTCGACTCCCACTGGAAGTAAAGTTGGGGGTGCTACCAGCGTTACGGTTGCTCCTAATTGAGTAAGTAGTAAGACGTTGGAACGAGCAACTCTGGAGTGCAGAACATCCCCAACGATTGCCACATGAAGGCCGCTTAAATCTTGCGCTCCGTGAGCTAAATGTTTGCGGATGGTGAATGCATCTAGGAGTGCCTGACTTGGATGTTCATGGGTTCCATCACCGGCATTGATAACAGATCCGGTCATCCATTGATTTGCAGCAAGTGTATGAGCGGCACCTGAGGCGCTATGGCGAATGATTACTGCATCTGCGCCCATAGCCTGCAGAGTTTGCGCAGTATCTTTCAGGGACTCCCCTTTGCTCACACTCGAACCTTTAGCTGAGAAGTTAATGACATCTGCCGACAAGCGCTTGGCTGCTGCTTCAAATGAAATTCTTGTTCGAGTTGAATCCTCAGCAAAAAGATTGACGATAGTCTTTCCGCGCAAGGTGGGCAGCTTCTTCATCGGACCATCTGATGCTCTTGAGAGCAGTTCTGCGGTATCTAGAATATTGATTGATTCGACCTTGCTCAGGTCAGCGATAGAGAGAAGGTGTCTCATGTACGGACTCCATCTTCGATCAGAACTTCATCGACGCCGTCTAATTCAGTCAAATGCACTTTAACTACTTGCTCGGATGATGTCGGAAGATTCTTTCCCACGTAATCAGCACGAATAGGAAGCTCTCTATGTCCTCGATCGACAAGAACTGCTAGTTGAACAGTGCGCGGTCTTCCTATTTCACCCAGCGCATCGAGAGCCGCTCGAATTGTGCGACCCGAGAAGAGAACGTCATCTACAAGGACAACATCCCTGCCTTCAATACCTAATGAAGGGATAACCGTTGGCATGAGCGCTTTGGGTGGACGAAGGCGAAGGTCATCTCTATGCAAGGTAATGTCGAGAGTGCCGACCTGAACATCCGCGCCTTCAATCGAGCCGATACATTCGGCGATTCGAAGTGCGAGATGAGCGCCTCGTGTTGGAATCCCTAGAAGGGTAATATTTTTTGAACCTGAATTTCCCTCAATAATTTCGTGGGAGATGCGCGTAATAGCGCGGCCAATATCTGGCGCAGGCAGGGCAAGACTCATGTAAATCTCCTTCCCCGCCTCACAGGACGGGTCGTTAAAGGATGTTGGCGAATATTAGCACCCGTCTCGTCCCCACTGTGGATATCTCTCAGGCGTGTATCGCAGCCTCAACTACCGTAGCCAGATGTTCTCAGAAATCACTCCCGCTCAGGTTGGCGCACGCCTTCGCTCTATCCGGCGATCACGGTCACTCTCCCTTAATGAGGTTGAGTCCCTCAGTCAGGGTTCACTCAAAGCTGTCGTCCTGGGTTCGTACGAGAGAGGATCAAGAAACCTAACAATCAAACGAGCGATCGAGATTGCAAAGATTTACAACATTCCTGTCGCTGAGATTCTCAGCGAGAAGAGTGCAGCAATTGTGACCAGCGTTCCGCGACTTATGCTCGATATACGAGCGCTACAACGCGGAACGGTTAGAGAGTCCGAGAAAGGTAATAGAGTCCTTCTTGCTCAATTCTTGCGGAAGATAGTTGAAGAGAGGCAAGATTGGAATGGTGAAATCATTACCTTGCGCGAGAGCGATCTTGCGACCATCTCTCTACTTTTAGCGATGGAGAAGGCAGAGATTGTTCAATGGCTGGCGACTTCAGGAATACTGCTTCAAAAGAAGCGTGGCTAAGTCGGGATACTTTCCTTAATTGAAGAAATCTTTCCGAGAACACCATGGATATATCCCGCAGACTCATCTGTCGAAAGCTCTTTAGCTAAAGTTAGCGCCTCATCAATAGCAATCCCATCGGCTAGATCTGCCGACCATACGATTTCATAGATGGCTAAACGCAAGATATTTCTATCTACAGCGGGAAGGCGATCCATATCCCAGCCCTGAGCGTAAGTTGTAATCAACTCATCAATCTTTCGCGAGTTGGTACTAATGCCAGAGATCAAATCTTTTGTGAATTCACGAATCGGTCGAGCGTCTGGCCCATCCTCGATTACATCTCTCGATTGCAAAAGTTCGAGAGCTGAACTTCCACGAATATCTGCTTCGTAGAGTAAATCGAGAGCTTGTTTGCGAGCCTTACTGCGTGCGGACACTAGTTTGCGCGGCCTTGGTACGAACCATCTCGAGTATCAACTAGAACAACTTCATCTTGCTTGATGAAGAGAGGAACCTGAATCTGAATTCCAGTCTCGACTGTCGCAGGCTTTGTTCCTCCTGAAGAACGATCGCCCTGGAGACCTGGTTCCGTGTAAGTGATTTTCAAAGGTACTGAGGCAGGAAGCTCGAGGTAGAGCGGGTTGCCCTCATGGATCGCAACGATTGCTTCGGTGTTTTCAAGCATATAGTTGGCAGCATCGCCAACAGTTGCCGCTGAAATATTCATCTGATCGAAGTTAACATTATCCATAAAGACGAAGTCATCGCCTTCCTTATAAAGGAAGTTCATTTCGCGCTTCTCAAGAATCGCAACTTCAATCTTCACGCCAGCATTAAATGTCTTATCGACAACCTTGCCAGTCATAACCTGCTTAAGCTTCGTGCGCACGAATGCAGGACCTTTACCTGGTTTAACGTGTTGGAATTCGACAACGGTCCAGAGCTGACCTTCAATATCGAGAGTCATGCCATTTTTTAGATCATTCGTTGTTGCCACAGTAACTCCAGTTCAAGTCCTCGTACTTCAAGGACGATATGAGGAAAGTTTACCTCATCAAATTATGAGGTCACATCAATCTAAGAGAGTAGAGCCTTGAGCGCGATGAGCGCTAAGACATAAGAGTTCGGTCCAAATCCACCGATAGTTCCATTCGCGACACCTGAGATCACTGAGGTGTGACGAAATTCTTCGCGAGCAAGTGGATTTGATAAATGGACTTCAATCAGAGGGGCCTTCACTAATTCCGCAGCATCACGAATCGCATACGAATAATGAGTAAAGGCGGCTGGATTAATGATTACTGGAGTATTTGTATCTGCAGCTTCGTGGAGCCAGCCAATAATCTCTGCTTCATCATTACTTTGGCGAACGTCAGCCTCGAAGCCGTGGCTCTTCGCTGCGCTCTCAATATGGTTTACAAGATTTGGATAGGTCATATCCCCGTAGATCGAAGAGTCGCGAATATCTAGTCGACCAAGATTTGGGCCGTTGAGTACAAGTACCTTCATGAACATACCTTCTCATATGCGGCTAAGAGGGCGCGTTCCTCTGGGCCTTCAACTCTTTGTGTCTTTCCCAATCCATCCAGAACGACGAATCTAAGGATGCTGCCACGAGATTTCTTATCTAACCGCATATGCCCAAGAAGTGACTCCCATGACGAGCTCTTATAGCTAGTTGGTAGACCTAAGTTCTTCAAGATCTCTTTATGAGATGTGAGTATCTCCTCCGAAATAAGGCCTAAAGCAAGTGATAGTTCGGCTACAAATATCATTCCTATCGAGACGCATTCACCATGACGAAGTGAGTACTTTGCATCCAGTTCAACAGCATGACCGAAGGTGTGGCCGTAGTTAAGAATCTCGCGGTCAAAACTCTCTTTAAAATCGACAGAGACAACTGCGCCTTTAACCTTCACTGACCTCTCAATCAGTTCAGTAGTCAGTGCTAGGTCCTTACGAACCGCTGGAAGGTTCTTACCTTTCAGAAGATTGAGTATTTCAACATCTTTAATAAAGCCACATTTAACAACTTCGGCTAAACCAGCAGCGAAATCTCTATCACTGAGAGTGGATAGCCATCTGGTATCGATAAGAACCGATTGTGGAGAATTGAAAGCACCAATCAGGTTCTTTCCATATTCACTATTGATGCCGGTCTTTCCACCGACCGCGGCATCGACCATGCCTGCGACAGTCGTAGGAACTGCAATCCAATCAATTCCTCGCAGCCAAGTTGCGGCTGCAAAACCTGCGAGATCGGTGATAGCTCCCCCGCCGATTCCAACGATCAGGTCAGAGCGGGTGAAACCTGCTGCGCCTAACCAATCCCAAAGCTGGAGCAAAGTCTGCGTGCTCTTTGCAGCTTCAGAGTCTGAAACTGGAAAATAGAAAACTTCAGCATCGCCAAGAGCGAACCCGTTTACTTGGTCTTTCATGTTCTCTGAGAAAATTACTGCGACCTTATCTCGAGTTCCTGCCAGTGAGAGCAACTCTTTCCTGTAATCAACATCAATGCGAACCTCATACTCGCGCTCTGCGCGCACAGGCACTACCTTCATGAAAGGACTCCTAGAACTTCAGAGACGATCTCTTTCTGAGATTTTCCATTTACATCAATCGTGAAGTTTGCGATGGATTCATATATTGGTCTGCGAGCTTCCATCAAAGTCTGCCATTGTCCCCGTGGGTTATGAAGAAGCAATGGGCGATCACGATTGAATCCGATGCGCGGCGCCACGTTCGCCAACGAGATATCCAAGTAAATTACTGGAGCAGCAGATACCTTCAGAGCCGATTGCGCATCGACCGAGATCGGTGCTCCCCCGCCTAAGGCAAGCACAGAACCGTCGCTCAAAAGTTCATCCCGCAATACTTTCTTCTCGACAGTACGGAAGTAATCTTCACCCTTATCGATAAATATTTGAGCAACAGGCATCTGTTCTATCTCTTCAATAATCGAATCAGTATCGCGAAATGTCGCCCCAAGCGAAGTGGCGACCGCTTTACCAATAGTCGATTTACCTGAACCCATTGGGCCTATGAAGATTGCGCGAGGAGCCATGATCGCCTACTTGAAGGGGAGATTTTCGATATACGATTCAAAGTTTCTGCGAACTTCCTGAACAGAATCTCCACCGAACTTCTCAAGGACAGCTTCTGCAATAACTAGTGCTGCCATCGCTTCTGCGACTACTCCTGCAGCGGGTACCGCGCAGACATCAGAGCGCTGATTAATTGCTTTGGCTGCCTCACCTGAGCGAACATCAATTGTGTCGAGAGCTTTAGGAACTGTAGAGATCGGTTTCATCGCGATAGAGACGCGAAGAATCTCGCCGTTCGACATGCCACCTTCAGTTCCGCCAGCACGATCAGTTCTACGAACAATATTTCCTGATGAATCGCGTTCAATTTCATCGTGCGCAATTGAGCCTCTGCGGGTCGCAGTTCTGAAACCATCCCCAATTTCGACGCCCTTAATCGCTTGGATCCCCATCATCGCACCGGCAAGACGTGCATCAAGCCTTCTATCCCAATGAACATGTGACCCAAGTCCTGGAGGCAAGTTGTAAGCAAGAACTTCGCAGATACCACCCAAAGTGTCGCCATCTGAATGCGCTGATTCGATTTCAGTAATCATTCGAGCGCTTGTTGCTGGATCAGCACAACGAACAGGATCTTCATCGATACGGTTCATATCATCCTGAGAAGGAAGTTCCAGATCATCCGGAATGCGTACTGAACCGATTGAAACGACATGGCTCAGGATCTTGATTCCGACTGCCTGTTCTAGAAAGTTTCTAGCTATAGCGCCCAGAGCAACTCGAGCGGCTGTCTCACGTGCACTAGCTCTCTCGAGAATTGGTCGAGCGTCATCGAAATCGTACTTCTGCATTCCAACTAAATCTGCATGGCCCGGACGCGGACGTGTTAAAGGAGCGTTACGTGCAAGCTTCTCAATCTCATCTAAAGAAACGGGATCTGCCGACATGACCTTCTCCCATTTAGGCCATTCACTATTTCCTACCTGAATGGAGATTGGTCCACCTTGAGAAATGCCAAGACGAACACCACCAAGGATTGTGACCTTATCGGCTTCAAAGTTTTGTCGAGCTCCGCGACCTACACCCAGGCGACGACGTGCTAGATGGAAATCAATATCAGCGGTCGTAATGGCGATATGTGCAGGAAGCCCTTCAACTATTGCTGAGAGTGCTTGCCCATGAGATTCGCCCGCCGTAATAAAACGCATGGTCCTATTCTTGCAGATACTCGTGCTTCTAGGCGACTCATTTACCTGAAGGTAAGGCTGAAAAACATTGGGGCAGTAATGGCAGGTGCCAGCGGCAGGCGTCCCGAGATTGTTCGATTCTTGAAAAGGTGGATCAATAGATGAACTATTCCAACCATCATTGAAATCAATAGATAGTTGTTAAACGAGAAAGCAATATCTCCAAAGAGCAGAAGAACGGAGATAAGTTTTATATCACCACCACCGATACTCAAGACCATCCCCAAAATTGTCAGAGATATGAGGGCAATCAAGCCATAAGTTAAATGAATCTCGCGACCGTTGGTGATGTAGAGCGAAACAGAGAGAAGTAGAAGGCTTCGGTTACTAATGAGATGGAATCTCAGATCCCTTATACAGATATAGGCGAGAATGAAAATTGTGAGGATCACGATCAAGATTAACGCGCAGAGTATTCACTCCTAGACGTGCTGTGGAAAAGTTAAGAATTCAACTTACTGCGCAGGTGAGAAGCCAAAGCCTCACGATTTGGAACCGGCCCAATAACTTTCTCAACCTGGTCGATTCCCTGGTACAGCAGTAGTTCAAGTCCATTTATGACCAGACCACCACAATCTTGCCAGCGTGCAGCAAGAACAGTTGGCCAAGGTTTGTAGATAACATCAAAGAGCGGCGTATTTGTCTTATGGGAAAGATTCTCAGCCAGCAGATCTGCGGCCCCAGCTGGAGTCGTATTAACAACTAAATCAAACTCTTCGAAATCTATATTCTGCTGCCATATCCTGTACGAGAAATCGGCGCTCTGGATTGCATTTGAAAGCGCATCCTCACGAGTGGAAGATCTTCCAAGTACGGTGATTGCTTCACTTACGTCATCAAGTGCCCCCGCGACGGCTCGAGCTGTTCCTCCCGCTCCAAGAATGAGAACTGAGGAGAATGTGTGAAGACCTTTATGAGCAAGTGCTTGAAGGAATCCTGAACCATCTGTGCTCGACAAGTGCCAGAAGCCATTGGCGTTAACCAGAGTATTGGCAGATTGAATTCTTCTCGTTGCATCATCAATCGAAACACTGAGAGCTAACGCTTCTTCCTTTAGCGGCATTGTCAGCGAGAGATAATCAAATTCTGCAGCTCGATCCGAGAAGAACCGAGTAAGCTCTCCTGACTTAACCTCAATCGCTTCATAACTTCCTTCAATCTCAAGGAATTTGAAGAGCCCATTGTGCAATCGAGGCGAAAGCGAATGGTTGATTGGCGATCCAAGGACGGCGCCCTTAATCATTGTGAACTCCTGAATTTTCCGGCTCTTAGGTTCTTCTTGTACTCAATCTTCCACTCATTAAACTGCTTTATATCTGCAGTAAAGCGAGTGTCGGAAGGTGCAACGGTGATGAAATATAGCCAATCCCCCGGTGTTGGATTAGTTGCCGCGCGCATTGCCGTAAGACCAGGATTATTGATTGGTCCTGGCGGCAGACCATACTTTCGATAGGTGTTGTACGGCGAAGAGATCAAAGTGGATTTCGTACTGAGAAAGATATTTCCCCTCTTTTTCTCGACATAGTGCACCGTTGAATCAAATTGCAGCGGCATTCCAACTTTTAATCTATTTCGAACCACTTGGGAGATTTTCTCAAAGTCTCCTGTTTTCCCTTCGGCCTGAAGCAACGAAGCAATAATGAGTAATTGTTGAGCTGAGAATTTCGAGCTTGACTCAAAGAAGCCGGCTTTTTCCATTGCCTTCTTTGAATTCTCGAGCATAGAAGTTATCGCAGCCTCCGCCGTGGTGCCCTTCGCAAAACTATATTGCGCTGGAAAGAAGAGGCCCTCAAGATTGGTAAATCCCGTTGGCTTCTTAAGAGTGCGCATCGCGGTAGAGACTTCACTCTGGCTAAAGCCAGCCTTGTACAACTGCGGAAGAATCTCACTAATCCAAGCGCCTTCAACGATACTGACCAATCCAACTATTCGCTTGTTGTCCAAAAGCTGATTTAGAGCATCCTTGGCGCACAGATTCTTTTGAAGCAGGTGAGCACCTGGTGCAATCTGCGCTGCTCGGGGATCGCTGACGGCTACTCTGAAGAACGACTGTGAAGATTTCACAACACCACTAGTGAAGAGTGAATTCGCAATCGATGAGCCAGACTCTCCCTGCATGACCTCAATTGAAACTTCCTGCTTCGCCCCTTCTCCGCAAGGAAAATCGGGTGCCGAAGATGCGCCTCCCCTGACCTCGCGCAGAGAGACTGTCAACAGAAATGCGAATGCGAGAGCAGTTAAGACTCGAACTCTCTCGCTTCGCAAATTAACCTTCACTCAATAACCCTTGTTCCAGAATAGAGACAGCGGCCATTGAGTCAATCAGATCCTTTGAATCACGAGATGAAACACCCGCATCTTTCAATTTTCTTTGAGCCGAAACAGTTGAGAGTCTCTCATCGATGAAGTGAACGGGGATCTTGAAACGATCTGAGATTTCCTCACCGAAGGCGCGTGCTTTCTCAGCGCTATCGCCTGATTCGCCCGACATATGTAATGGAAGTCCGATATAAATTGCTATCGGTTGATGTTCGTCGAACACTTTCTCGATAGATGAAAAGAGTTTTGGATCACCAGTTCTTATAGCCGGCAAAGGGGAAGAGAGAATTCCATCTGGGTCACATACAGCTAAGCCAATACGCACATCACCGTAATCAAAGGCGATACGTCGACCTCTCATGGAATTAATTCGCTGAAATAAGTTTAGAGATTTTTACGAGGGCCTCTTCAGATTTGCTCGCATCGCTTCCGCCGCCCTGTGCGAAATCATCTTTACCGCCTCCGCCACCACCTAGGACGGTGGATCCAGCCTTGACGAGAGTTCCCGCCTTTATTCCTAGAGCTCGCGCAGCTTCACTAACCGCAACAACCAATACAGGCTTTCCATCATTTGCACTTATCAGTGCAATAACTGATTTCTCGGCGAGATTTCTCAGGTCTAACGCAATCTTTCGTAGATCGTCACCAACCACGCCATCAGAGAGAACTGCCGTTACTGTCGAAATACCATTGATATCTTTCGCGCTCTTGGCAAGAGTTGAAATCTCTCCCATCGCCTGAACAGATCGAACTTGGGCAAGCTCTTTCTCAATCTCTTTAACGCGATTGAGAAGATCTGAAATTCTCTCCGGGAGTTCTTCGGTCTTTGAACCTTTAACGATTTCAGTGAGGGAATTAAGAAGAATGTGTTCGCGCGCCAAGAACTTATAGGCATCGACTCCAACAAGAGCTTCAACTCGACGCACACCGGCACCAACTGAAGATTCGCTTAGTAGCTTTACAACACCTAGTTGCCCAGAGCGTTCTACGTGAGTTCCACCGCAGAGTTCGCGGGCCCAATCTCCAACGCTGACTACTCGCACTTGATCGCCATACTTCTCCCCGAAGAGAGCCATCGCGCCAATCTTCTTTGCCTCATCCTGCGTCATAACTTCAGCGGTTACAGCTAAGTTATCTAAAAGCAGTGTATTTACTCGAGCCTCAACATCATTGAGAACAGATGCAGGAACCGCTCCCGTGCTTGGAAAATCGAACCGGAAACGACCAGGTGAGTTCTCTGAACCAGCCTGTGTTGCAGTCTCTCCAAGTAACTCTCTAAACGCTTTATGAACCATATGTGTTGCGGTGTGCGCTCTAGAGATTGCATGTCGTCTCTCAATATCAATCTCAGCAAGTGCATCTGAGCCAAGAGAAACTTCACCCGAGATCACTCGACCTCTGTGCACAGATAGACCATTGACTGGAGTTTGAACATCATCAATCTCGATAACCGCGCCGGATGAGAGAGTGATCTTTCCTCCGTCAGCAAGCTGCCCGCCGCCTTCTGCATAGAAAGGAGTGCGATCGAGAACTAGTTCAACGTCCTGTCCAACGTGGGCAGAGTTAACGCTAAGACCATCTACCAATATTCCGTTGATCTTTGACTCAGATTTAACATCTGAATACCCCAAGAATGAAGTTGCACCTGATTTATCGGCAATCTTCTTATATTCAGATAAATCTGTATGTCCGCTTTTCTTCGCCTTAGCATCAGCTTTTGCGCGATCGCGTTGTTCTGTCATCAGCCTACGGAAGCCATCTTCATCTACTTCAAGACCTACTTCACGAGCCATCTCAAGAGTGAGGTCAAATGGGAAGCCGTAGGTGTCATGCAACTTGAAGACTTCATCACCAGGCAAGATATTTTTCGAAGATTTCTTAATCACGGCAGATGCTGTATCAAAGATCTGAGTTCCGCTCTTAAGGGTCTGAAGGAATGACTCTTCCTCTGAAACCGAGACGCTGAGAATTCTCTTCTTATCTGAATTGAGCTCTGGATACTGTGGCCCCATCGCCGCAATAGCAGCAACAGTGAGCTCCGCCATAATCGGATCGTTGACGCCCAGAAGTCTCATATTGCGAATTGTTCTGCGCATCATTCGGCGTAGAACATACCCTCGACCCTCATTGCCAGGAGTAACGCCATCGCCAATGAGCATCGCTGAAGTACGAGCGTGATCTGCAATGACTCGGAGAGCAACATCTGACTTCTGAGATGCACCGTACTTAACTCCCGAGAGCTCTGATGCTCTCGAAAGAATCATCATCGTTGTATCAATCTCATAGATATTTTCAACGCCTTGAAGCAGCGCTGCGGTTCTCTCTAGACCTAAACCTGTATCGATGCTCTTTGCTGGAAGCTCTCCAAGGATTGGGTAACCATCCTTACCGCCGCCTGCACCGCGTTCATTCTGCATAAAGACGAGGTTCCAAATTTCTAGGTAACGATTCTCATCAGCAATCGGTCCACCATCAACACCATACTCAGGGCCGCGATCGTAATAAATTTCAGAGCAAGGACCGCATGGACCTGGAACGCCCATCGACCAGAAATTATCTGCCATATCTCGACGTTGAATACGCTCGCGAGGTACGCCAATCTTCTTATGCCAAATATCCGCTGCTTCATCATCATCTAGATAAACAGTGACCCATAGCTTCTCTTCGGGAAAACCATATCCACCATCTGCAATTGGTCGAGTGAGCAACTCCCATGCAAGAGAGATTGCCCCTTCCTTGAAGTAATCACCGAAAGAGAAGTTTCCGCACATTTGGAAGAAGGATGCGTGACGAGTCGTCTTTCCAACTTCATCAATATCTAGGGTGCGAACACATTTCTGTACAGATGTTGCTCTCTTAAATGGAGGTGTGACTTCACCCAAGAAGTAAGGCTTGAAGGGAACCATGCCAGCATTAACCAAGAGAAGATTGGGGTCATCTGCAATCAGTGAGGCTGAGGGAACAACGGTGTGCTTAAGTCCCTGACTATTCTCGCTCTCAAAGAAGCGTAGCCAGCGCGCGCGAATTTCTGCGGATTCCACGATTACATTCCGATCATCTCTGAGTTAAACGGTCTTCTTCTTCGACTTACGACCTTTACTCATCTGAGCTGCGCCAAGGAGAGCACCTGCAACCTTTACAGCCGCACCGTTCTTATCCATGAAGCCAGTTGTTGCGTCGGTAACTTTGGTACTCACCTCTTCAACATTCTTTGTAATCTTCGCAAAACTTTCAAGCGGACTATTTATTAGTTCTAGCGTCTTTGTTGATTCACTGAGCAAAGGAGCTGTCTCATCGGTGAATACCTTCAGCGAGAGCTTTGCTTCATCGATAAAGCGGCTAATACGAAAGACCGCGTAAGCAACTGCCAAAGCTAGAACGAAAAGGGATGCCGCAGCGATGATTGTTGCAATTCCACCTGGGCCCACGTTGTGCTCCTAGCTTTCAACAAATAAGAGTGAATCTCTATTTCTCTAGCCTACCTGAACTACTCCTTCGGAGGGGTCCAATCGATAGCCGCTTCCTTGCGTTGCGCAGGAGTAATAGGTGTTGGTGCCCCAGTAAGAGGATCTCCACCACTTGCTGTCTTAGGGAAGGCGATTACTTCGCGAATCGAATCTGAGTTAGTCAGTAGTGCACATACGCGATCTAAACCAAGTGCGATTCCGCCATGTGGAGGCGGGCCGTAATTAAATGCCTCAAGCAAGAAGCCAAACTTACTTTGCGCTTCTTCATCGCTCAGTCCGATAACCGAGAAAACATCCTTCTGAATCTCACGGTCATGGATACGGATTGAGCCACCACCGAGTTCGGTGCCATTGAGAACGATGTCATATGCGTACGCAAGAGCCTTTGCAGGATCGCTCTTAAAACTCTTTGCAAACTCTGGCTTTGGTCCAGTAAATGGATGGTGCACTGCAGTCCAACCACCATTATCTGTTGGTTCAAACATTGGGGCATCAACAACCCACAAGAATTCCCACTTACCTTCAGCGATTAAATTGCCTCGCTTGCCGATTTCAAGACGCGCTGCACCAAGTAATTGCTGTGATGATGACTTCTCGCCTGCTGCAAAGAAAATTGCATCTCCTGGCTTAGCGCCAACAAGTGAGGCGATTCCGGCTTGTTCCGAATCTGAAATGTTCTTAGATACAGGACCGCCAAGAGTTCCATCTTCATTGACGAGAATGTATGCAATTCCTTTAGCGCCGCGAGCCTTTGCCCAATCCTGCCAAGCATCGAGTTCGCGACGCGGAGTGCTCGCTCCCCCAGGCATAACAACAGCACCAACATAAGGAGCTTGGAAGACTCGGAACGGAGTCTCCTTAAAGAATTCAGTTACTTCAACAAGTTCAAGACCAAAACGCAAATCGGGCTTATCAGAGCCGTACTTGTCCATCGCATCTAGATAAGTCATATGACGAATAGGAGTCGGAATATCGTAACCGACTGCTTCTTTCCAAACCTTTACTAAAATCTTTTCAGCGACAGCCAAGATATCTGCTTGATCAATAAATGACATCTCAATATCGAGTTGAGTAAATTCTGGCTGTCTATCTGCACGGAAATCTTCATCACGGAAACAGCGGGCAATCTGGTAGTAGCGTTCCATTCCTGCGACCATCAGAAGTTGCTTGAATAGCTGCGGTGACTGTGGAAGTGCATACCAACTGCCAGGTTGAAGACGGACTGGAACTAAGAAGTCTCGTGCGCCTTCGGGAGTCGAGCGCGTTAAATAAGGTGTTTCAATCTCAAGGAAATCTAAATCTTCCATGACTCGTCGAATGGCAGATGTAACTCTTGAGCGCATGCGCAAGTTTGCAGCTGGACCCTCGCGACGTAGATCTAGGTATCGGTAACGAAGGCGAACTTCTTCGGAGATTTCACTCTCGCTACCTGAATCAACTGGGAATGGAAGTGGAGCTGACTCGCTTAATACAACAACGCCATCGCCCATGACCTCAATTGCACCGGTAGGAATATTAGGGTTTTCATTTCCTGCAGGGCGTAGGGCAACTTCCCCAGTGATTTGAAGACACCACTCAGCACGAAGTTGGCCTGCCATCTTCTCATCTCGAATAACGACCTGTACAGAACCGGACCCGTCACGAAGATCGATAAAGGCGACACCACCATGATCGCGGCGACGAGCTACCCACCCAGCGAGAGTGACTACCTGTCCTGCGTGCGTGGCACGTAACGCGCCAGCGTCATGATTTCTTAACATTAAAAATTCCGCCCTTAAAAATCTGAACTACCGCGAGCTTTTCTCGCTGAGCTTCTGTTGCAACTCCGCAATCTTAACGGAAGTTACTGCCCCATCACTCATTCTCTTAAGCGAGACAGCGCCCTGTTCCAACTCTGAATCGCCTAAAACAACCACATATCGAGCTCCAGATTTATCTGCAGCCTTCATGGCTCCTTTGAGTGATCTATCACCGAAGGCTAATTCAACAGAGATCTTCGAAGTGCGTAGATCTTGAGCAATTCTGAGTGCGTATTCCATCGCTGAATCGCCTAGTGGAATGAGAAAGAGATCAGAAGAGAATTCAGATTCAGGAAGTGTCTTCTCGGCAATTGCAGCCAGCAAGGCGCGATCTACACCTAAACCAAAGCCAATACCTGAGAGTGATTGACCGCCCAGAATCTCCATCAATCCGTCATAACGACCTCCGCCGCCAATACCCGATTGAGCTCCTAGATCAGGATGAATGAATTCGAATGTTGTTCCTGTGTAATAGTCGAGCCCTCTGACCATGCGCGGGTTGATAGTGAATGCAATCCCCATGGCCGTCAGATATCTCTGAACTGCCTCAAAGTTAGATTTCGATGCATCTGAAAGATAGTCAAGGAGAAGAGGTGCCTTCAACATCTTCTCCTGTATTTCTGGGCGCTTATCATCAAAGAGTCGTAGCGGATTAATTGCCGCACGAGCTTGCGTTGTCTCATCCAAATCGAGCTGGTCGATGAATTTCCGCAGGTCCACGCGATGCGTAGCGCGGGATTGCGAATCTCCAAGCGAAGTAATCTCTAGTCGATAATTCTTAAGACCTAAATTCTTGAAACCCCGGTCTGCAATGGCAATTACTTCTGCATCAATTGCCGGGTCATCTAGACCGATAGCTTCGATTCCCACTTGATAGAATTGACGATAGCGACCAGCTTGCGGACGTTCTGCTCTAAAGAATTGCCCTGAATACCAAACTTTGACAGGAAGTTGTCCTCGATCAAGATTCTGTTCAATAACCGCCCGCATTACCCCAGCAGTTCCTTCTGGTCTTAGGGTAATCGAACGTCCACCACGATCTTCAAAGGTGTACATCTCCTTTGAAACAACGTCCGTAGATTCGCCAACGCCACGACTAAATAAGTTGGTATCTTCAAATACCGGAAGTTCCATTAATTTGTAGCCGGAATCTTTTGCGGGCGCGATCAGATTCTCGCGGACCCATTCAAAGGCGCTAGATTCGGGCGGGAGGTATTCCCGCACGCCCTTAGGCGCTTGCAGCTTCTCGTACTTCATGGCTGCAATTCTTTCAGATAAGGGTTGTTTTTTCTCTCGAATTTAATTGTTGTCTCGGGTCCATGTCCTGTAAGTACGCGAATAGAGTCATCGAGAGGCAATATCTTCTTCTTTAGGGTCTCAACCATCTCCTTCTGACTCCCCGTTGGTAAATCAGTTCTCCCTACAGAGCCCGCAAAGAGAACATCGCCACTGATCAAAATTTCATCGTTGAGTAAGTACATCAGTGAGCCTTTTGTATGCCCTGGTGAATGAATCGCTTTAACTTTCATTCCGAGTAAATCAAGGATTTGTTCATTGCGAAGTTCGCGTAAATCGTTCGGTTCAGAGAAAGTCATGCCTCGCAACTGGTCATTGAATTGTTCTCCGTGGAGACCTCCGGGATTAGCAACAAATCTGCGGTCCTCTGAATGGATATATGTAGGGATCTCATAACCATCTGCGAGAGGTTTGATTGAAAAAGTGTGATCTAAATGCGCATGAGTGAGAAGAGCTGCAACAGGTTTCAACTTATGCTCTTGGACAATCATCGAAATTTCGGCTGAAATATCTGGCATTCCAGGATCCACGATCAGGCATTCGCTTCCCTCACTCGCTGCAATCACCCAGCAATTTGTTGCAAACATCGGGGCTGGATATGAGAGAACGAGCATGAAAGACCCCTATTTCTTGCGTGGATTTACTACACCTGCGTGCACAGGGTACCTTTGACCTCTTCAACATTCGCTCACATTCAACGAAGGCCACGGCCGACGCGCAAAAGGGGAAATCATGACCGATATCAATCCATCATCTTTGGCTAACACTCACTCAACACCGAGCGCAGCATCTGCACTTATCGGAGATCCATCGCAGTTTGGTCGCGTTGGTGAAGATGGAACGGTCTTTGTAAGAACTAATGAAGGCGAAAAGCCAGTCGGTTCATACCCAGGAAAGAGCGCTGAAGAAGCCCTCGCATACTTCGTCAGAAAATTTGAAGCACTTGCATCAGAAGTAGCTCTCACTGCAGCTCGCATTACAAGTGGCGCAATGGTTCCTCAGGATGCATATGAGGCGGTAAAGAAGTTACGTCAACAAGTACGTGAGCTCAATGGCGTAGGAGATCTCGCAGCCCTTGCTCAATCAGTCGAACAGATCGAACCTCTCATTGAAGGCCATCGCGAAGCATATGAAGCGAAGAAAGCTGCCGAAGGTGCAGCAAAAGCTGCACGCCGCGAACAGATCATCGTTGAAAAAGAGAAGATTGTTGCCGAAGCAGAATCACTCGCCCTCTCTGAAAATTGGAAGGTAACTGGCGATCGCCTTAAGACACTCCTTGAAGAGTGGAAGGCTGCTCCTCGCCTAGATAAGAAGACTGATGGCGATTTCTGGAAGCGTTTCTCAGCATCACGAAATAAATTTGATAAGCGTCGCCGTACCCACTTTGCCCAACTAGAGGCATCTTCAGCGACGGTAACTGCGGCGAAGAAGGCGATCATTGAAGAGGCCGAGAAGCTCGCGACATCTACTGATTGGGTCGCCACTGCTCGACGTTTCAAGGTATTGATGGATTCTTGGAAAGCTGCAGGGCGCGGAAAGAATAGCGATGATGCAAAGAACTGGGCGCGATTTAAGGCTGCTCAAGATCAATTCTTCGCTGCAAAGAATGCAGACCTTGAAAAGCGTGAAGTTTCTATGGTTGCAAACCTTGCTAAGCGTGAAGAGCTCATCGTTCAGATCGAGGCGCTCATTCCATTTACGGATGTGAAGGTTGCAAAGAATGCGCTCCGCGAACTCATGCGTTCATGGGAGAAGATTGGAATTACCCACCGAGATAAGCGCGCTGCTTTCGATGCTCGTATCGCTAAGGTTGAAGAAGAAATCAAGAGTGCCGAGGCTGAGATCTGGCGCAAGACTGATCCAACAGCAAAGGCCCGTGCAGCTGAAGTTGTTACACAGCTCCAGGAATCAATCGAGAATTATAAGAAGGCTGCTGCAAAGGCGACCGCTGCTGGAAACGATAAGAAAGCTAAGGAAGCACTCGAATCAGCAGAAGCTCGCATTGTCTGGCTAGATGAGGCCAAGAAGCATCTAGCTGAATTCAACTAAGTTCTATAGACGTCGTATACGCCTTCGATATTTCGCACCGCTGCTAACACCGAATCGAGGTGCTTTGCGTCGGCCATTTCAAAGGTAAATTTCGAGATTGCTACACGATCCTTGGATGTATTTACCGCAGCGCTCAAAATATTGACGTGCTGTTCTGACAGCGTTCTCGTAACGTCGGCTAAAAGTCTAGCTCTATCAAGTGCTTCTACTTGAATATTTACAAGGAAGATACTCGCCGCTCCCGCGAGCCACTTAACACCAACTACGCGCTCTGCTTGATGTTCCCTTAAATCCCCCGCATTGATGCAATCTTCGCGGTGCACAGAGATACCGGATCCCTTCGTTATGAATCCCATGATTGGATCTCCAGGCACCGGGGTACAACAGCGCGCCAACTTTGCAAGGACATCATCAACACCTTCGACTTCAATGGCGCTAGATGTTCTACGAGTGGTTTGTACGCCGGTAGGAATATTCTCGATTGTTGGCTGAGGGTGCGAGTCCTCAGATCCAATACTTGCTACGAGCTTCTCAATAATTGATGAAGCAGATACATGTCCATCACCGACGGCGTTGTATAACGCATCGATATCTGCATAATGCATATCGTGCGCTAGTTCTAGCAGAGCATGTCCAGCAAAGATCTTCTGCAGCGGTAAACCAGCTTTGCGCATCTGTCGGGCTATAGATTCTCGGCCCGCATCGATAGCTTCTTCTCGACGCTCCTTACTAAACCAAGCTTTTATCTTAGAGCGTGCACGAGGACTCTTGACGAAGTTGAGCCAGTCACGACTAGGTCCCGCATGCTCACCTTTATTCGTAACAATCTCGATGACATCGCCATTGTTAAGTTTTGATTCAAGAGGTACCAATCGCCCATTGACCTTAGCCCCTGCACATCTCAGACCAACATCTGTGTGAACAGAGAATGCGAAGTCCACTGGTGTAGACCCACCAGGCAGAGCTACGACAGAACCTTTTGGTGTGAAAACGAATACCTCAGGGCTTCCGAGATCAAAACGGAGCGCCTCAAGGAATTCAGAAGGATCTTCAGTCTCTTTCTGCCATTCATGGAGCTGTCTAAGCCACACCATTTCAGGAGAGTTGTTCTCAGGGTCTCCCCCTTGCTTGTACTTCCAGTGTGCGGCGATACCAAACTCGGCACGTGAATGCATCTCATATGTTCGAATCTGAATTTCGATCGCCTTACCAGTCGGACCAATAACGGTTGTATGCAGCGACTGATAAAGATTGAACTTTGGCATTGCGATGTAATCTTTAAATCGACCTGGGACGGGACTCCAACGCGCATGGATAGAACCGAGAACTGCATAACAATCTTTGACATCATTTACCAAGACTCGAATGCCAACAAGATCATAGATATCGTTGAATTCGCGACCTCTTACAACCATCTTCTGATAAACGCTGAAGAAGTGCTTCTTGCGACCGGTGACGCTTGCATCAATTGAATCTGCCGCAAGGTCGGATTCGACTGTCGAGATTACTTCTGATGTCAAAGCATCTCGTGAGGGCGAACGTTCTGCGACTAATCGTGAAATTTCTTCAAACATCTTCGGTTCAAGAACCGCAAAGGAGAGATCTTCAAGCTCCCACTTAATAGCATTCATTCCTAGACGGTGAGCAAGCGGTGCGTAGATATCGAGAGTCTCTCGCGCCTTTCTCTGAGCGCTCTCACTTGATACAAAACCCCATGTACGTGCATTGTGCAATCTATCTGCAAGTTTGATAACCAGAACTCGGATATCGCGAGACATCGCAATGACCATCTTGCGCACAGTCTCTGCCTCGGCAGTTGGCCCGTACGTCAACTTATCTAGCTTTGTAACGCCGTCAACAAGATTAGATATTTCATCACCGAAATCACTTCGAAGCTGATCGAGTGAGTACGGAGTATCTTCAACGGTGTCATGTAAGAGCGAGGCGATAATTGTCGTCTCATTCAGCCCAAGTTCTGCAAGAATCAAAGAAACAGCAACAGGGTGCGTTATGTAATCCTCACCTGATTTACGAAGTTGACCGTCATGAGCCTTCAGGGCAATATCGAAGGCGCGACGAATCTCAGCTTCATGCGAATCTGGGTGATGCTCCTTAAGTGCGGCAACAAGTGGCGCAATTAAGGTTTCGGTATCCATAAAGCTTTAGGTTATTTGCGACCCTTGCGCTTTGGTTGGTTACGTGGACCGCTTCCAGTGCTTGGTCGAACTGCCTTAACTTCTGCAACAGGAGCTGCTCCCCCGCGAGCTGCAACGCGCTTCGCAAGTGCCTGCATTGCTGGCTCTTTCTCGCGAAGCTGTGCAAGGAACGGTGGTGCGATAAAGATTGAAGAGTAAGTACCGACTGCTAGACCGATAAAGAGCGCTAGTGAAAGATCCTTAAGCGTTCCAGCTCCGAGAAGACCAGCACCAACAAAGAGGATTGAACCCACTGGAAGGAGCGCAATGATCGACGTATTTGCTGAGCGAACGATTGTCTGATTTACAGCATGGTTAGCAGCTTGAGAATATGTCTGCTTACTTGTTGCAGCGACTGCCTTCGTGTTCTCGCGAACCTTATCGAAGACCACAACAGTGTCGTAGAGCGAGTAACCTAAAATTGTTAGGAATCCAATAATTGTTGCCGGTGTTACATCGAAACCTACAAGTGCGTAAATTCCAACTGTAATGAATACGTCGTGGACCACAGCAACAATTGCAGCAATCGCCATCTTCGGTTCAAATGTCATAGTAAGGAAGAGCATTACAGCCAATAAGAATGCGACAAGACCATAGAGAGCTTTCTTGGTAATTTCCTTACCCCAAGAAGGACCAACAAGCTGAGTGTCAATTGACTCTGCGGTTACACCGAAAGTTGTTGTAAGCGCAGTTTCAATCGCTGTTGACTCAGCTGATGTAAGAGCTCCAGTCTGAATACGAACCTTTGAATCACCAATCTTCTGGACAATGATCTCGCCCGGAATCTCAATGTTTTCAACTGAGGCGCGTGCCTGCTCGATAGAAACATTTGGCTTATTGAGGGTAAATGAAGCTCCACCCTTGAACTCAAGACCAAGGTGCAGACCCTGAACGATGAGAGCTCCCAATGAAATGAGAAGGAAGATAGCCGAGATTGAGTACCAACGCTTACGGTTTTCAACGATGTTGAAAGATGTCTCACCTGAATACAGGCGACCGCCGAGACCAGAGAGTTTAGCCATTGTCTTATGCCTCCACAGTTGTCTGTTGAACCTGCTTCATGCCAACGCTCTTATCTGAGAACCCTGAGAGCGGATGTCCAGATGAGAAGAATTTCCAACGTGCGATGACGGTGAGAAGCGGCTTTGTGAACATGAATACGACTATTAAGTCGACGATTGTCGTGAGACCCAATGTGAATGCGAAGCCTCGAACGTTGCCAACTGCGAAGAAGTAGAGAAGAACAGCTGCAAGAAGCGAGATCATATCCGCCACGATAATTGTGTGACGCGCTCTTGCCCATCCAGTTTCAACTGCTGTACGAAGTGATCTACCCTCGCGAGCTTCATCGCGAACACGTTCGAAGTACACGATAAACGAGTCTGCAGTAACGCCGATTGCAACGATGGCACCGGCAATACCAGCCAAGGTCAAAGTGAATCCAATAGTTTCACCGAGGACCAAGAAGAGAAGGTATGTAAGCGCACTCGCTGCCAAGAGCGAAGTAACGCTGACGATACCGAGTGCTCTGTAATAAACCATTGAGAAGATGATGACGAGGCCAAGACCGAGAATTCCTGCCAGTAAACCTGCATTGAGTTGATCAGAGCCAAGAGTTGGTGAGACTTGCTGAATTTCACCACGATCAAATGCGAGTGGAAGCGCGCCGTACTTAAGTACGTTTGCAAGATCTGCAGCTTCTGTCTGAGTAAATGATCCTGTGATCTGAGCATTTCCTGAAGGAATCGCTTCATTGATTACTGGGGCAGATACAACGAGTCCATCGAGAACAATTGCTACTTGATTCTGTGGTGATGGAAGTGAAGTTACGCGTGATGTAAGAGCACCGAAAGCTTTAGTGCCTTCGCCATCAAATGTAAGAGAGACAAACCAGGCGCTTGCGCCTTGCTGATCAATTCCAGAAGATGCCTTGGAAACTTGCTGTCCTAGAACTTCTGCAGGCGCGAGGATGTACTTGCTTCCACCTTCACGAGAACATGCAACGATGGTGTCAGATGGCGCATCAGCACCCGTTCCCTGCAAATTTGCTGGGTTGGTGCAATCGAGTGCTGCAAACTGCGCATTGATAGCTGGGCTCACGCCCGCAGCAGGAGTCGCAGTATCTGTACCACTGCCGCCGAGACCAGCTGATTCGGCAAGTACTTGTCTAAAGCGAAGTTCTGCTGTTTGTCCTACGAGGTCAACGACGCGACGTCCTGAATCTCCTGGAACAGAGATAACAATCTGACGATTTGTTCCGCTTCCCTGCGCTGTTACTTCAGACTCTGCAACACCAAGTGAGTTCACACGTTGGCGAATGATCGCAACGGCCTGGTCGATCGCTTCGGAAGTAATCTTGTCTGAATCATTGGATGCGCGAGGTTGGAGCGTGACGCTTGTTCCGCCGCGAAGGTCAAGACCGAGTCGAACTGAGGTCGCTCCCTGGATAAGTACAGTTCCAATCAATCCAACGAAGATAATCGCTAGAAGGAGAAGTGCACGTGCTGGGCGACTCGAGGTCTTCACTGGTTTAGTAGGTGTGGACATAGGAGCAGAGTCTAGGCGTCAGGCGCTGGTGTGTCGAAAATGGTTGGAATCCCCGCAGGTGGTGTTCGTCCCACATGTTCCCATCCAAGAGCTGTAGCGACTCTGCCCCGTGGGGTTCGCGCAATAAATCCATTGCGGACCAGAAATGGCTCAGCGACAGATTCAACTGTCTCGGTCTCCTCGCCCACGGCGATTGCCAAAGTCGATAGACCTACTGGTCCCCCATTAAATCGCTCGATGAGAGCTAAGAGAACTGATCTATCAAGGCGATCCAGACCTTTCTCATCTACTTCATACATGAGTAAGGCTTTAAGAGCATCATCATGGGTCAACTTATTGTCGCCTCTGACTTGGGCATAATCGCGAACTCTTCGAAGCAATCGATTAGCGATACGTGGCGTGCCACGCGAACGTCCTGCTATTTCGGCGATCGCTCTCTTATCAATATCTAAAGTTAGAAGAGCCGCGCTTCTCGAGATTACTTCTTCAAGTTCGGAAGATTCGTAGAAATCCAAATGCGCAGTGAAACCAAAGCGATCTCGAAGAGGAGATGGCAGAAGTCCGGCCCGTGTTGTGGCACCGACCAATGTGAAGTGCGGGAGCTGTAGTGGAATTGCAGTTGCTCCCGGCCCTTTGCCTACGACGATATCGACTCTGAAATCTTCCATAGCTAAATAGAGAAGTTCTTCTGCGGGTCTTGGCAGGCGGTGAATCTCATCGAGAAATAGAATCTCGCCCTCAACCAGTGAAGAGAGAATTGCTGCAAGGTCGCCTGCATGAGTAATTGCCGGACCGCTGGTGATACGTATTGGTGTTTGCATCTCTGAAGCCAGAATCATTGCAAGAGTTGTCTTACCTAGCCCAGGCGGTCCACTGAGCAAGATGTGATCGGCTGCAGAGCCTCTCTTTCTCGCCGCAGAGAGAAGCACATCTATCTGCTCTCTCACGCGATGTTGACCGATGAAATCGTTGAGCGTCTTAGGGCGCAGAGCGTGTTCTATCGAAGACTCATCTCCGGATGTTTCACTTGAGACTAAACGGTCATCGCTCATTTAACTTCTACGTCCTGATTGGAGAACTCTCTTCAATAGTTCAGAGAGTTCTAGTGATGATGGATCCACCCCTTGTTCACTGTATTCAGCAAGGACTTCGTTAATTGCGCTATCTGATTCTTTTGAAGAGTAACCAAGTGAGATAAGCGCCGACATCAACTGTTCTCGCCACACTGGTTGATGCACATGAGAGGTACCAGCTGAACCAAAATCGGTGAGCTTCCCCTTTAGCTCGAGGATGAGGCGTTGAGCTCCCTTCCTGCCGATTCCAGGAACCTTTTCAATCGCCTTAATATCTTCTTGGGCAATCGCTTTTGCAAGTGATTCTGCAGAATGTGATCCCATAACCGCCAACGCCACCTTCGGTCCAATTCCCGAGACCGTTTGAAGAAGCTCAAAGGTATTTCGACTTTGATCATCTAAGAACCCAAAGAGAGTTAGTGAATCTTCGCGGACAACGAGAGATGTAAATAGCTGCGCACTGGCGCCAAGATGCAATTGCGAACTAGTCTGGTTGGTAATCGAAAGCGATAACCCAACTCCCCGTACTTCAATCACAGTCTTATCTGATGATATTGAACGAACGATTCCCGTTACGAGCGAAATCATTTCTTGACCAATTTCGCTAGGCGGCTCTTCTCGTTTTTGAGCGCTTCTTCAATCTTTGAATTACCCGATCCTCGCCAAATATTACAAATTGCTAACGCCAATGCATCGGTACTATCGACAGGCTTAGGAATCGTTTCCAGATTAAGTAGCCGCTTCACCATTTCAGCAACCTGTGCCTTATTTGCACGACCTGAACCAGTCACCGCTGCCTTAACTTCAGATGGCGTATGCATGACGACAGAGATATTGCGACGAGCTGCAACCAGAAGAGCAATTCCAGCTGCTTGGCCTGTACCCATAACCGTTCGTACATTGTGTTGAGAGAAGACGCGTTCAACTGCAATGACATCTGGCTTATGAAGAGCAATCCACTCTTCTAGCTCGGCTTCAAGTTGGAGAAGTCGTTTCTCAAGAGGCGCATCCACAGGAGTAAGGATGACCCCGACCCCAACAAGTGAAAGAGGTTTACCGACCGATCCCTCAACTACTCCAATTCCACAACGAGTAAGTCCCGGGTCGACGCCCAGAACTCGAATATGTGGATGGCTCATAATTTCCAAGCCTAGGCGCTCAAGGCCCTAATGCCTATGAAAGGCTCGCCATAACCTCATCTGATACATCGAAATTTGAGTACACATTCTGCACATCATCTAGCTCTTCAATTGCATCGATGAGTTCAAATACTTTCTGCGCTCCTTCTGCATCGAGAGGAATCTGCATTGATGGCAGGAATGAAGAGTCAGCGGATTCGTAATCAATTCCTGCGCTTTGCAAGGCAGTACGAGCGGCGACGAGATCACTTGCTTCACAGACGACCTCGAAAGATTCGCCAAGATCGTTAACTTCTTCAACACCAGCATCGAGAGCTGCTTCCAAGATTGAATCCTCGGTAGCTCCGATCGCTTTATTTACGATGATGACGCCCTTGCGATTAAAGAGATAGGAAACGGATCCAGGGTCGGCCATTGATCCACCATTGCGAGTCACAGCAACACGGACTTCTGATGCTGCACGGTTGCGATTATCTGAAAGACATTCGATCATGATTGCGACGCCATTTGGACCATAGCCCTCATACATAATGGTCTGCCAGTCAGCGCCACCAGATTCAAGACCTGCACCACGCTTAACTGCACGCTCGATATTGTCGGCGGGCATTGAATTCTTCTTCGCTTTAGCGATTGCATCAAAGAGAGTTGGGTTTCCATCAACCTCTGGACCGCCATTACGCGCTGCTACTTCAATGGCCTTGATTAACTTTGCAAAGTTCTTTGCACGACGACCGTCAATAACGGCCTTCTTATGTTTTGTCGTTGCCCATTTGGAATGGCCTGACATGAAAACACCTCAATCACTTCGAGGGGAGCTAGCTCTCCCTAATGGCCCAACTTTATCTCGCTTTACAGATCTCTTCAAAAAAGTAGCGATGAACGCTTAATTCATCAGTTAATTCAGGGTGGAAACTCGTTGCCAGAACCTTGCCTTGGCGAACCGCCACCGGGTGACCTGCCGCAGTTGCTAGAACTTCAACGTTCTTGGAATGATCTTCAACCCATGGGGCGCGAATAAACACCGCGTTGATTTTTTTACCCAGAAATTCAAGTTCACTCTCAAATGATTCAACTTGGCGGCCAAAGGCATTGCGTCGAACTGTTATTTCCAGCCCTCCAAAAGTTTTTTGATTGGGAGTTCCGTCAATTACTTTCTCGGCCAAGAGAATCATTCCTGCGCATGAGCCGTAAACAGGTAACCCATCGGTGATGGCTTTCTTAATCGGTTCATAAAGTCCGAAAGTTTGGGCAAGATGGATAATCGTTGTTGATTCGCCACCTGGGAGAATAAGACAATCGATTTCGGCCAGCTCAGACTCTCTTCGAAAAGCGACGGCTGTGTGACCACAATTCTGCGCCGCAGTTATATGTTCGCGGAAATCACCTTGTAGAGCTAAGACTCCAACTTTCATTATGAAAGTAGGGCTTACCAGCCGCGCTCAGCAAGACGATGCGGAACTGGAATATCTGCAACATTGATTCCAACCATCGCTTCACCTAAGCCACGTGATGCTTCTGCAAGTACCTTCGGATCTTCAAAGAATGTTGTTGCCTTAACGCAGGCAGCGGCGCGATGAGCAGGATTTCCTGACTTAAAGATTCCGGAACCGATGAATACGCCATCAGCGCCCATCTGCATCATGAGTGCTGCATCGGCTGGCGTTGCTATTCCGCCCGCTGTGAAGAGAACTACCGGAAGCTTGCCTGTCTCAGCTACTTCCTTAACGAGTGCATAAGGAGCTTGAAGCTCCTTAGCTGCAACATAAAGTTCATCTTCGCGCAGTGAAGTCAGGCGGCGAATCTCTCCACCGATTGTGCGCATATGTGTCATCGCATTTGAAACATCTCCGGTGCCAGCTTCGCCCTTAGAGCGAATCATTGCTGCACCTTCATTGATGCGACGAAGTGCTTCTCCGAGATTTGTAGCACCGCAGACAAAAGGAACCTTGAAGTTCCACTTATCAATATGGTTTGTGTAATCAGCTGGAGTAAGAACTTCTGACTCATCGATGTAATCAACACCGAGGCTCTCAATAATTTGTGCCTCTACAAAGTGTCCGATACGAACCTTTGCCATAACGGGAATCGAGACAGCTGCCTGAATCTTCTGGATCATGTCTGGATCAGACATGCGAGCAACTCCACCTTGCGCACGAATATCGGCGGGAACTCGCTCCAGCGCCATTACTGCACATGCACCAGCATCTTCTGCAATCTTCGCCTGTTCAACATTGACGACATCCATGATGACGCCACCCTTGAGCATCTCCGCCATTCCGCGCTTAACGCGTGCAGTACCGGTTGCTTCAGACATATCAATTGCTCCTATTTGGTGAGGTGTAACTGGGTCGTCAGTCTACTTTGAACCTGACTTTGTCGCATCCACAGATTTCTTCTTGAAAATAGGCTCCTTATCCATGAGGGCTACCCAAATCTGACCTTTCTTAAAGGAGATTTCTTCACCATCAATAGTGGTCCACTTCGTTCCGCTCTCTTCAGTTGGGCGGCTCCAGAGAGCCTTAAAGACTTTTCCATCGCGGGCGATATATCCCTCACCTTTTCCCACAGTTGGTGAGAACGGTGTTACTCCACCGACTTTATCCTTATAAATGGAGTCTGTAATTTTCACCTTTTGAATCACTAGCGTTGATGCTCCAAGACGTACTCCTGAATCAGCAAAATTAGGCGCACCAACATGATCAAGAAGCCATCGACCTTCATCTTCCGACCAGTGTGCATCGTAGGAACTTGCCGGCCATGAGAGGTGAATATCTGAAACTACTTCTCCCTCTTCAGGTGCATCTCCAAATTTCCAGCCAACAGATTTAGATTCTTCTAGCTTCACACCTTTTGCTTTAAGTGAATTGAGCAAGAGATCTGCTCGCAAAACCATGGCGTAAGGCTGCACTCTCGTTGGGTCCGTTGTGTAAATGGTTGCAGGATTTCGCTCCGCACTCGCATTCTCAAGATTTGCTGCAGCAAGGACTGGTCTTAACTTGCTCTGCGCTCCACTGTAGGCAAATCCAACTCGGCCAAACTGCGCAAGTAACTCAATGTCGGAAATGCGCGCTGAACGAACTGGTCCGATGCGTTGAGGGATCTTTGAGGCGAAGACACCGGCGAGACGAGTTAAACCACCCTCGACCTGTTCGATATAGACAATATCGGCTTCTTCAATTCCTATCTGAGGATGCGCTGACCGAGTGTCATCTAACTTCACAACAAGAATCGGGCCATCTCCACCCGGTAAGCCACTGAGGGAGTTTGTTGGTTCACCCTTAACAAATGGAATCTTTACCGATGTGAAAGTATCCGGACGGAAGTAAGCGATCGCCCCAATAAGAAGAATTGCAAGGGCAGCAATCTTCGCCCCGCGCTTAAAGAACATCGCCTTCAAATTCATAAACGACTGGAGCTGGGGCATGGCCCGCTAAACGGAATAAGCGAATAAGAAACTTCTTGCGAACCATTTGGGTCCTATCTACTGCCTCGACATGCATGGCGATTGCAACCTTGATCTTGCTCGTTAAATCATCGAGCTCGCGTACCAAATCCAGTTCTATGGGGGTTGAGATATCTCCAGAACTTTCGAGAAGAATTCCCAAAGCGCCAGTCAGACCAGTTTCAGCTTGCGACCTGTCGCGAACACTTGCCTCACGTGCTTGGTGAGCAGCAAAGGTGAGCAATAGTGATGATGCAGGGTCAGAGATCTCTGAGCGAGCAATTTCAATTGCAATCGCAGCTCTTCGCTGCAACAGTCCATCGAGATTGGCCCAACTTGTTTCAACACGGTTATGTAAACGATCTAAACGCGTCGCAAGGAATGAGAGGTACCAAGCCAATGCGGCAATTAAAAGCCCCGCTAAGAGAAACTTATTCATGAATTTCTCCCCAATAACTTATTCCAAGCACGATTATCTGAGGTCAGCGTAACTCCATTATGTCCGACCATCGCCATTTCGTAGACGTCATAAATTCTCTCAGCGACGACATCCCAGTCGAAACTCTGCGCATACTCTCGTCCAGCCCTTGCGATAGTGCGACGGAGTTCGGGGCTGTTAAATAACTCAATCGCTCTCTTCGCTAAATCTTCAGAATTCTCTGATTGAAAGAGTGATCCATATTTACCGTGACCGAGCAATGAATCAAAGGCTGGAATATCACTTGCAAGAACTGATGCTCCTCCGGCTAACGCTTCGGCGAGAATGATTCCGAATGATTCACCGCCTGTATTGGGGGCAACATAGATCGATACCGAAGACATGAAGTTGGCTTTATCTTCCTCCGAAATACGACCGAGGAAGGTAAACCTCTGACGAAGATGTGGCTCCATCTCCTCTAAAACCGAAGCCGGATTGCCTGGTCCTGCAACAATCACGCGAACATCTGAAATCTTTTCGATAATTGATGGAAGCGCTTCGATAAGTACGGAAAGACCTTTACGGCTCTCTTCAAAACGACCAATGAAGCCGATTGTGTTTCCGCTCCAACGTGGATCGCTATGGGCATCGGAGAATTTCTTCGCGTAGATTCCATTTGGCACCACAACTGCATCCGTGTCCAGGTGAATTTGAAGTGTTTCGCGGGCAGCTTCCGACACTGCAATTCTCGCCGTGAGCTTCTCAATTACAGGTTCGATAAAAGGTGTTATTGCAAAGGCAATCTTCTGCTTCGATGATGCGGCATGAAATGTTCCAACGAGCGGACCTTCTGATGCCCAGCAGGCAAGAAGTGATATGGAAGGAATTGCAGGTTCATGGAGATGCAGTAGATCGAAGTTGCCACTTCCGATCCATTGCTTAACTCGGGCAAAGGCGAGAGGTCCAAATAAAATTCTTGCAACTGCGCCGTTATATGGAATCGAAATTGGCCTTCCGGCGCTGGTCACATAATCTGGAATTCCTTCTTCGTTAATGACTGGAGCCAATACAGAGACATAGTGGCCTTGAGCAATCAGATACTCAGCCAAATCACCGACATGGCTCTGGACTCCCCCGGGTGTATCCCATCCGTATGGGCAGACAATTCCGATGCGCTTCTTACCTAGTGGCATTTAATTCACCTAAATGCATCAGTGGCGCTCCTTAAAATCTCCATCGATCCAAATCCTTTGAAGCATATGCCAATCCTCTGGGTGTTGTGCAATTCCCTTAGCAAAGAGATCAGCGCAGGCCTGAACCGTGGCTGATATTTTTTCAGATTCGCTTCCTTCTGCGGGTATGTGAACCTCTGTGAAATCAATGTGGATTCCAATAGCTTTATACGATACATGAGCAACAACGAGAGGAATTCCCGTCTTGATGGCCAGAAGCGCCGGACCTGCAGGCATTCGAGAAGGATGACCGAAGAATTCGACATCAACTCCTGAACGTGAAAGGTCACGATCTGCAACGAGTGCAATCAAACGCTTCTCTCGAGCGCGCTTAAGTAAGGTGACAAAAGATCGTGAATCTAAAGACAGAACTTCGAAGCCCATCGAACTTCTGTATGCAAGAAATTTCTGAAATAACGCTTCAGGCTTCAATCGCTCAGCAACGGTTACTAGTGGAAGACCTATCGAACAAAAATATGCGCCAGCGTGATCCCAGTTGCCCGAATGTGGAAGGGCAACCACCACGCCTTTCCCAGTTTGGACTGCATCAATCAATAGATGCCCGTTATTCAAAGTCACGCTTCTCTGAATTCTTTCAACTGACCAATCTTGGATTCGAAAGGTGTCACACCAATATCGCATATATGAGTCGAAAGAACGAGCGACAAGGTCATCGAGTTCACTCTGTGAAAGTTCGGGTTTAACGCGAGATAGATTTGATCGCAGCCTTTGAACACTTTTTCCGTTAGATCGGACTGCTCTGCGCCCAATTGATGAAAAGAGTTTGTATGCCGTCTTCTCGGGAAGAGTTCTGACTAATCTCCATCCTGCGAAGTAGGCAAGAGCTGAAAGTGAATCTTTCATGATGAGTGAAGACCTATGAATACCGTTCTAATTCTTTGGAAAACAGTGATTACTCCAAGGATTGCAAGGAGCCAGAGCCCCATCGCCAACGCATAAGGAACCCCAAGGCCGTGCAATCCAATGGCAGTTAAGAGAATTATCAGACGCTCGGTGCGCTCTGCGATTCCTACTGAACATTGGATATTGAAGCTCTCTGCCTTGGCTCGAATATATGGGATGAGAAGACCTGTAACCAATGTCGTTAGCCCAACTAGAGCAAGCGAATCATCTGCTGAAATCAACGGAATGAGAATTGCAATAATGATTGCAGAATCAGTGATGCGATCAATGGTGGAATCAAGAAATCCGCCCCACAAACTTGACCCTTGTTCAGAAATCCGCGCCATCGCCCCATCGAAGAGATCACTTAAGGCAAAGACGGTAATCACCAAGGTTCCAACGAAATAACTCTCATTGATATAGAAGTACATTGCAGAACTAACAAGTCCAATTGCACCAAGAACGGTTACCGAATTCGGCGTTAAACCAATGCGCAGGGCTAGTCGAGCTACAGGATTAATTAATCGTGTAACAGTCGGTTTCAGTGCGCCACTAATCATCGGTCCCATCGTAGGCTTTACCTCATGCCAACATCCAATTCCGGCGCTGTGAAACGTATCCACGTTTATGGACACGTATCAGCTTCCCCTCAAGCGGTGGCAACGGCGCTCGGCGGGCAAATCGGGCAGGAACCTAGACCCGAGACCGATCTCGCAGTTTTTTCAATCAATCCATCGGCGGGTATCGATCCAGAAACGATTACAAATTGGAGCGCCTTTGATGATTATCAAACCCCGCGCATTGTTGTCGTCACAGGTCTAGATGGACAAGAGCTCGACTTTGAAGATGCCGTTATGGTGGCTAATCGAGTCTTTGATCAACTAGTCACACCTTACTTGGTTCTCCATGGTGAGGATGGAAATCCCGCAGCTTTAATTCGCCTAGAAGATTTGATGATCATCGATTACACAACGACCCCTCAATCGATTCGCCACTGCGATTCAGAACATGAAGAGTTAGTGCGTGAATTTCGCGAGGAGTATTTTGATCAAATGTCAGAGATGGAAGATGGTGCATTTGCTGCAGGCATTATCTTCCCGGCGATACCAATCAATCTCACCTCTGGCCTTGGGGTCGATATCGTTCTTGAATACATCAACCAATTACCAAGCGGCAGCTAGCTCTTCTCTTGTAGTCGTAAGTAGCTGTGGCAAAACCTTTGTCTTGCCAATGATTGGCATGAAGTTCGCATCCCCTGACCAACGAGGGACTATATGTTGATGAATATGTGCAGCTACTCCAGCACCCGAAATTGCCCCTTGATTCATACCTAAGTTAAATCCATCGGCCTTAGAGACCTTACGGAGAACTGACATTGCATGAGCAGATAGATCTGTTATCTCATGACGTTCTTCATCAGTCAGGTCAGTTAAATCTGCAACATGTCTAAATGCGCAAACCAAGAGATGACCTGGGTTGTATGGATAAAGATTCATTACGACGAATGCGCTCTTACCGCGATGGACAATCAATCCCTCTTCATCGCTGAGGTTCGGGATGCGACAGAAAGGGCACTCAACTTCATTACCCTCTAATGGACGGTTTTCACCGCGTAGATATTCCAAGCGGTGTGGCGCCCAAAGTCGATGCCAACCATCTGGCATTCCAGCTCCATCGATATTCGACATGAGTTAAACCTGCTTGCGAGTTGAGATGGTCTCTAAAATCTCTTCGATTGCTTGCGCGATGGGAATTCCGTTCTTCTGCTCGCCATTGCGGTAGCGAAACGAGACTGCGCCGGAATTCATATCTTCTTCACCAGCGATCAACATAAAAGGAACCTTCTGCATCTGCGCATTGCGAACCTTCTTCTGCATACGGTCATCAGAAGCATCAACTTCTACACGAATACCAGCAGCTTTCAGCTTCTTTGCAACATCAAAGAGGTAATCATTAAATGTATCTGCTACCGGAATTGCAACAACTTGAACTGGTGCAAGCCATGGTGGAAAAGCTCCTGAGTAATGCTCTGTGAGAACTCCAAAGAATCTTTCGATAGATCCGAAGAGCGCTCTATGAATCATTACAGGGCGTTGACGGCTACCGTCAGCTGCAGAGAATTCAAGTTCAAAGCGTTGCGGTAGCTGGAAATCGACTTGGATCGTCGACATCTGCCATGTACGTCCAATTGCATCTTTTGCTTGCACGGAAATCTTTGGTCCGTAGAAAGCTGCTCCGCCTTCATCAAGGACAAGTTCTAACCCTTGAGCAAGTGCTGCCTTACGGAGAGCTTCTGTAGCTTCCTTCCAATCAGAATCTTCGCCCACTGACTTCTCAGGGTTGCGAGTAGAAAGTTCTAGATAGAAATCTTGAAGACCATAATCGCGGAGAAGATTGAGCACGAAGGTAAGAAGAGAATCTAACTCCCCTGCCATCTGCTCCTTTGTGCAATAAATGTGAGCATCATCTTGAGTAAATCCTCGCGCACGAGTGATTCCATGGAGAACGCCTGATTTCTCATAGCGATAAACAGTTCCGAATTCAAAGAGGCGAAGTGGAAGTTCACGATATGAGCGCTGGCGTGACTGGAAGATGAGATTGTGGAATGGGCAGTTCATGGGCTTCATGTAGTACTGCTGTCCTGCACGCTTGATAGTGCCATCGGCGTGGAGCTCTTCATCCATAATCATTGGCGGATACATGCCTTCTGAATACCAATCAAGGTGACCAGACTTCTGGAATAAGGCTGCCTTAGTTAAGTGAGGTGAGTAAACGAACTCGTACTCTTCTTCTTCATGGCGCTTGCGCGAATAATCTTCCATCGCTCTGCGGATGATTCCACCCTTGGGATGAAAGACAGCAAGTCCTGAACCAATCTCTTCCGGAAATGAGAATAGGTCGAGCTCTTGACCGAGACGACGATGATCGCGCTTCTCTGCTTCCGCAAGAAGCTCAAGGTGCGCGTTAAGTTCATCTTGTGACGGCCACGCTGTTCCGTAAATTCGCTGGAGCATCGGGTTCTTCTCAGAACCTCTCCAATATGCAGCTGCACTGCGCATCAATTTAAATGAAGGAACGTGCTTTGTGGAAGGAAGATGGGGACCTCTGCAGAGATCAGACCAGACAGGTTTTCCATCGCGGCCTAAATTGTCATAAATCGTTAATTCTGTGCCACCAACTTCGACGCTTGTCTCATCGGTGCTTCCACCCTTGATGCCGATGAGTTCACACTTGTATGGCTCGTGCGAAAGCTCTTTGAGCGCATCGGCCTCATTGGTTACGCGACGTTTGAAGCGCTGACCTTCTTTAACAATCTTGCGCATCGCACTTTCAATCTTCTCTAAATCCTGCGGATTGAACGCGTTCTCGGGATCGAAGTCATAGTAGAAACCATCTGTAATCGGAGGTCCGATACCTAGACGAGTTCCTGGAAATACTTGTTGAACTGCTTGAGCCATTACGTGAGCAGTTGAGTGGCGAAGGACTGCAAGACCTTCTGGTGATGAAATCGAAATACCTTCCACCACATCGCCATCTTTGAGATCGGTCCATAGATCCATCAGGACTCCATTGATCTTGCAGACAACAATCTCTTTATTCTCTGCGAAAATCTGGGTTGGTCGTTGCTCGCTATCAATAGTTACCGTTGAACCATCCACGGTTATTGAGATCTGAGACATGGGGGTTAGCCTACCGAAAGAGGCTTCGAGGAAGCGATTATTTGCGCCTTAAGCTCGAGTGATGGCTCACCTATCTTCAATTTCATCTCACCAATATGCGAAATCGGCTGTGCCAAACGAAGACTTGAGAGCAAGAAGGCGGATTCGATATCTGCAATCTCGGAGATATGGATAGGGCGAACCTTTACTTCACATTCTTCAATGGCAATTCCACGTACGACTCCGGGCAGAAGTCCTGAAATGATTGGGGGCGTCACCCATTGATCTTCAATTCTCATAACCAAATTAGATACAGCTGTCTCTGTAACCTCGTTCTTCCCATTAAAGAGAATCGAATCGTCGAATCCCTCATCTTTGGCAGATTCTAGAATTTCAAATCGATCATCGTAAGGAAATTTCTTATGCACTGAACCATGAACAGTTTCACTCCGAAAATTGACTCGAGCAGGTTCGGTTAGTTCTTCATATTCGTGGTGCGTCACTGAGAAGCTCTCGTTCCAGAAGCAGATACGAAGGCGCCCTACTGGAAAACGACTGCTCGAAAGCAGTGAGACAAGTTCATTCCTTAAGGTCTCCTCGCCAGGCATCGGGATGCCAAGTTCTCGACCGGAATCCAAGGCGCGTCTCATGTGTCGATTTAAAGAGATTGGATTCCCATCTACCGTCTTGATCGTTTCGAAAATTCCACTTGCTTTCGGAAACCCATATTCATCTATTCCAATACTCAATTGATCTCACCTCCTGCAATAGCAATCAACTTCTCAGCCTTTAGTTGAGTCTCATCCCATTCGCTTACTGGGTCACTTCCCCACGTTATTCCAGCGCCTGTTCCGAATCTGACTAGCGAGTCTTCGCCCTTCCAGAAAGTTCTTATTCCTACAGCAAGCTCAGCACGCTCACCTTCAATCCACCCGATTGCTCCACAATAAACTCCCCTCGGCGCGCTTTCGTGTTCCGAGATTGTTTTTAACGCCGAACTCTTTGGAGCCCCGCTCACTGAGCCTGCCGGTGTTAGAGCGTCAAAAATTTCGCGCCACTTAACTCCTGCTCGCAAAGTGCCTTTCACATCTGAGACAAGGTGAGTCAATCCGGGATGAACTTCTTTTCGGAATAAATCTGAAACTTCAACGGCGCCATCAGCGCAGATCTTTCCGAGATCATTTCTCATTAGATCTACAATCATTAGATTCTCAGCTTTATCTTTCTCTCCAAAGGAAGTGGCCTCTCCCCGAATTGTTCCTTTGATGGGAGATGTAAGAATCGAGTTACCGGTTCGGCTAAGGAACCTTTCAGGTGAGGCAGATGCGACCTGCAAATTTGGAATCCTTAGATACTGCGCGAATGGCGCGGGATTACCCTGCAAAAGTCTAGAGAAAAGTCCGGACAAATCAGTCTGGGTATCAGCAGTGTCATTGCTCATTTCATAGCAAGCATTTACCTGATAGACCGTGCCTCTTTCAATCAATGAGCGAATCTGATCTACATAATGGATGTATCCATCACGAGAGATAGAAGAACTCCAACCACTAGCAAATCCTTCCCATTCGATTTCAGGGAATGCGCTTTCGGTTACGTTTTCAAACCTTGCAAAGGTCATTGCTCCCTCAAAGGAAACTACAACCGCCCAGAACCTTCCATCATCGAGAACCGCGGGATCACTGCTGATCTCTTGGAGATTGGTCGCCAAACGACCGCCCATCCAGAAACAATCCTCAAAGTTCAACACCTGCCCAAGGCTACGCAGATAAGAGGCTAAATTCCTCTCATTCTTTTTCGCGCTTTGGCAGTTGAGCCCTTGCTGCGCTAGATTTGCCCCTGCACAAAATGCGGACGTAGCGCAGCTGGTAGCGCGGAACCTTGCCAAGGTTCAGGTCGCGGGTTCGAACCCCGTCGTCCGCTCGGATTAACCGCCGCTTAGAATTTATTTTCGGGTGGCGGTTTGTCTATATACAAAGTTTGGTCGGATGGCCGAGAGGCGAGGCAAGGGACTGCAAATCCCTCTACACGGGTTCAAATCCCGTTCCGACCTCCAGTTTGAATACGTAAGAGAAACAAGAGCACATCGGAGTAGATATGTCAGATAACGATTCAACTCGACCTTGGGGTCGATATGAAATCTTGCAGGACACTCCTACCTACAAAGTGAAGACGATCTGGGTTCAACCTGGACACCGTCTTTCATTGCAGCGTCACCAAAAACGTCAAGAGCATTGGTTCATTGTTCAAGGTGTAGCTGATGTAGTTCTCGGTGATGAGTCATTTACAAAGCGCCCAGGTGAAACAGTCGATGTACAAGTTGGGCAGCTGCACCGTATTGGAAATTCAGGAACAGAAGAGATGATCTTTATCGAAGTCCAAACTGGCACTTACTTCGGCGAAGACGATATTGAGCGTATTCAGGATGATTACGCAAGATAAACACCTCGGCTATACTTTCTCAACAACTTAATAGATAGACCGAAGAAAGACCCGGACGATTGGCTCAGCGGTAGAGCACCACATTGACATTGTGGGGGTCACTGGTTCGATCCCAGTATCGTCCACTTAAGTTCCACCTCGAATAGAGAGAGTGAGCTAAGAAGTGAATTCAAATCTAGCGTTCCTCGATTTCAACCAGGCTGGATTTTCGATTAGATCCGCAGAAGTTATGCAGGCTCGATCAGAGCACTGGTATGCAAACACTCCCTACAGCATCGCAATCTTGCGCTATGAAGATGCCAATACTCTTCTGAAGGATAAGCGCCTGTATCAAGGCACTCGTCGCTGGCCTGAGCACTACGGTATTACTGACGGCTTGCTGGCCACGTGGTGGCAGACAATGTTGCTCAGCGTCGAAGGTGACGATCACTTAAGACTTCGCAAACTTTCGAGTGCAGCCTTCTCCCCCAGAACAATCGAACCAATGACTCCATTCTTTGCGCGGCTCGCAAATGAGTTGATTGACAACTTCTGCGAAAAAGGCAGTTGCGAATTTATGTCGGAGTTTGCAGAGCCATTCTCGGCGCGGGTAATCACTGAGTTACTTGGCTTGCCTAAAGAAAGTTGGCTCGAACTCGCAGATTACGCAACCGAGCTTGGCTATGTCTTTTCCGTAACAATTAAGAACGATCTACCGGTGATTGAGCATGGACTTCAAGGAATTCTCGATATATCTCAGAAGCTCATTGATTCTCGGATTGGAACCGATTCGGATGACTTCGTTGGAACACTTGTAAAGGCCAATCTCGATGGCCAGAAGATTACAAATGATGAACTCCTTTCGCTTGTCAGCATGATTGTCTTTGCTGGGTTTGATACAACGAGAAACCAGCTTGGATTGGGAATGCAGACATTCTCTGCAAATCCTTCCCAGTGGAAGAAGTTAGGAGCCAATCCTGAACTCGGTCGCTTAGCTGTGGAGGAAGTGATGCGCGTTAATCCGACAATCACTTGGGTATCTCGCGAGGCATCAGTGGATATCGAATACAAAGAGATCACTATCAAGCAGGGTACGACGGTTCACTTGCTAACGATTCCTGCTGGCTCCGACCCAGCAAAATTCGAAAGTCCTGAATTTGATATTGAAAAAGAGCGTGCTCCCCACTTTGGATTTGGTGGCGGTATGCATCACTGCATCGGTCACTATGTTGCGCGACTCGATATGAAAGAAGCATTTAAAGCCCTCGCTGCTCGACTGCCCGATATGAAGATTGCTGAAGGTGCAACCTACTTGCCGGACTCTGGAAACACTGGACCAACTTCATTGCCAATTACATTTACACCAACCTCAAAATAAAAGAGACCCTCCATCGCTTAAAACGACAGAGGGTCCCCTTCATTTGAATCTTTTACTGAGTTTTACCTGCAGCCTTGTTTAACGCACGGAGTAGTTGGTAGCCAAGAACTGCAACCAAGGTACCGTTGATGATTCCACCGAATGAGTAATCTCCACGCTTCCAAGTCATATCGGCGATACCAACGATCATCGTTGTGCCTGCAATGAATAGGTTTGTTGAGTTTGAGAAATCAACCTTATTCTCAATCCAGATCTTCGCACCGAGAACTCCGATCATTCCGTAGAGAACTACTCCAACTCCACCGAGAACTCCCGCTGGTGTTGCGCTAAGGACGGCACCGAACTTTGGTGAGAGCGAGAGCAAGATTGCGCCGATACCAGCTACCCAATATGCAGCTGTTGAATAGATGCGAGTCGCAGCCATTACGCCGATGTTCTCAGCATATGTTGTTGTACCTGAGCCGCCACCTGCACCTGCGAGAGTGGTTGCAACGCCATCTGCGAAGAGTGCGTTACCCATCTGATCATCGAGATCTTTTCCTGTCATCGTTGCAACTGCCTTTACGTGTCCAACGTTCTCAGCGATCAAAACAAGAACAACAGGGATGAAGAGCAAGATTGCATTGACGTCGAATGTTGGTGTTGTAAATGAAGGAGCAGCAACCCACTTAGCAGATTTAACTCCGTCAAAATTGATATCGCCCATGAATGCTGCATATGCATATCCGACAACAATTCCGCCGAAGATGCTGATGCGACTCAAGAAGCCCTTTGAAAGTGCGCCAATAACTGCAACCGCTACAAGGGTGATAAGCGCAGTAATTGGTGCTGCTTTGAAATTATTGTTTGCAGCGCCCGCGAGGTTAAATCCAATAATCATGACAATTGAACCTGTGACAAGTGGTGGAAGAAGCCAGTTGATCCAGCCAATACCAACAGCGTTTACGATGAGGCCAACGACTGCGAGCATGACACCGGTTGCGAATACGCCGCCGAGTGCAACTGCGAAACCGCCGCTTGCTTGAGCAGCGGCGATTGGCGCTAAGAATGCGAAGGAAGAACCCAAGTAGCTTGGAACACGATTTTTAGTAAGGATTAAGAAGAGAAGGGTTCCCACGCCTGAGAAGAAGAGAGTTGTGCTTGGTGGAAATCCCGTGATGATTGGGACTAGGAACGTTGCACCAAACATTGCTGCGATGTGCTGAACGCCGACGCCGATTGTTAATGGCCACGCTAAGCGCTCATCGGGCTTTACTACTTCACCATCTTTAACTGACTTACCATTTCCATGAAGATTCCAAGATAGAAGTGACATTGTTTTCCTTCCAGATGCATCCAATTGGGTTACAAAGGGCTGTAACCGGGGAAGGTTGGAAAAATGCTAGAACTGAACCAATGAGTAATCAGATTTAAACACGCAGAATTTGCGGTAGATTTTTAGGGTGATTGCGCTCCTGCCGGGACTCCTAACAGGCCTCTCCCTGATTATCGCCATTGGGGCCCAGAACGCCTTTGTCATTAGACAAGGTCTCTCCCGCTCTCACGTCCTACTAGTCGTCCTTATCTGCGCGGCATCTGATGCCTTTCTTATCTTTCTCGGCACTGGAGGCCTCGGCACTCTCATTCAAAGTAAACCTGATCTACTTGAATTCATTCGATGGTTCGGGGTTCTCTATCTAACGTGGTTCGGAATTAAATCTGTGCGGTCAGTGCTGTCAAACCAATCCCTAGAGGTAGGAGAAGGAACAACTTCGTCGAAGAAAACTGCCATTCTCTCTGTACTAGGATTTACATTTCTCAATCCGCACGTCTATTTGGATACTGTAATTCTCCTTGGAAGTATCGCCAATCAATTTGAAGAAGATCGCTGGTTCTTCGCACTGGGCGCATCGATTGGAAGCTTCCTCTGGTTCTCGGCTATTGGATTCGGAGCTAAGGCTGCATCCAGATTTATGTCACGCCCAATCTTCTGGAAAATTCTCGATTCAATTATTGCTCTCGTGATGTTCTCTGTAGCAATCTTCTTAGCGCTATACGATTTTTAGACCTTCGATTTAGATATATACAGAATTCCCGCTGCAACAATTGCGATCCCTAGAAAACTCTGAAGTACGAGGCTTTCTCCGATAATCAGCGCAGCCAGGATGGTTGCTGTTGCAGGTTCTGCCAAGACCACCGTTGCCGCTGTACTTGAATCAACTCTCTTAAGCCCGAAGGTAAAGAGAAAGTATCCAATTGCTGTTGGAACTAAACCAAGCCAGAGAACCGAGAGACCACCATTGCGAGTCAGAATCCATTCAGGGTTTTGTGCAAAGAGGAAAGGCGAGGTGAAGAGAGCTGCGATTCCAAAAGAAGTTGCAGTCAACCAAATATCTTGCGCTCCTCGCGCTAATGACCGGCGACTAATGACATTAAAGACCGCAAAACCTAACCCAGCGATTGCAGCCAATAGAAGTCCCAGTGGCTTAAATGAATCAACGCCATTTGCAGTTCCAACAAGGATAATTCCAAGGACGGTTACCGAGGTGCCGAGGTACCAACTCTTCTGGGGCTTCTCCCCCAGGACGAAATAAGCAACTATTGCGGAAAATGTTGGAACGCTTCCCAGTGCAGTAACCGTTGAGATTGCTATTCCGGTTATATGGACTGCGGAGAAGAATGTGAGTTGATAAATCGCAACTCCCAAACCGCAGATGAAGAGATCTCGACCTGGGGCTCGAAATGAACCGCGACCGCCACGTTGAATGTGTGCAAAGAGAAATAGAAAGAGCGAGCCGCACAAGAGACGGGCAGCACCTACGGCAAGGGGTGAGATATCTGGAACCCCAAGTTGCTGAGTGGTCCCGGTGGTACCAAAACAAAGGGCAGAACCAAGTACGGCAAGAATTCCGATCTTGCGAGATGAGGTCTGCATTAGGCGAGAATACTCGTAAGATTCACCACATGACATTTAACGCCGTGCAGCCAGTTGATGGAAGTGTTTATGGAGCAGCAGTCCACGAGAACACACAGAGCGAAGTTCAAGATGCAATTTCTCGCGCCAAGAAAGTGGCCAAGGAGTTTGCTTCACTCTCACCGCAAGCGACCGCTGAACTCTTACGCGCCATTGCTGATTCCATAGAAGGCAAACGAGAGGCTCTCGTTGCATCAGCGTGTGCAGAGACCGGCTTACCTGAAGGACGCATTGGTGGAGAAATCACCCGAACAACTGTGCAATTTAAATTATTTGCAGATCTGGTTGAAACTGGTCGCCATTTGAAAGTTGTCATCGACAAGGCAGATCCTAATTACTCACCGGCACCTCGTCCCGATATTCGTCGACAGAATCAACCTCTCGGTGTTGTTGCAATCTTTGCAGCTAGCAATTTTCCTCTTGCATTCTCCGTAGCAGGTGGCGATGCGGCATCAGCGCTGGCATCCGGTAATCCAGTTGTCGCAAAGGGCCATCCTGCACATCCCCATACATGCGCAACTGTTGAATCAGCGGTGAAGGAAGCCCTAAAGAAGTGCAACCTCTCTGAAGATATCTTCACCGTCGTGCAGGGTGTGAATCCGCAGATCACTCATTGGCTTGCGGCTCATCCTGATGTTCAAGCAATCGGATTCACGGGCTCTGAGGCCGTTGGACGAATCCTCATAAAGATTTCATCTGAACGCGAAGTTCCAATTCCTGTCTTCGCTGAAATGGGAAGCCTCAATCCGGTTTTTGTCACCCAAGGTGCGATTGCAGAGCGCTCTTCCGATCTTGCGAAGGGGCTAGTTGATTCCGCACTCTTGGGTTCAGGTCAGTTCTGCACAAAACCAGGTCTCGTCTTTGTTCCAAAAAACGCATCAACTTTCCTTGATGAAATCGCCGCGCACCTTGCAACGCTCAAGGTTGGGCCACTGCTCTCTGCCTCAATAGCAGAGCGATACTCAAAGGCGATTGCTCAGATTGCAGCTAGTGGCTCTGTGAAGGTTCTTTCAGGTCAAGAGAACGCTTCTGGTTTCGGAGTAACTCCGACACTCTTCATTACTGATTGGGCCACAGCTCAGAAGAACCACGAACTCCTCGAAGAGCACTTCGGTCCAACATCTGTAATCGTCACAGCAGATGAAAGTGACTATGTATCGATCGCAGAGCAACTTCAAGGTCAACTCACTGCAACTATTCAAGGGGCTGCTTCAGATAACGTCGCTTCGCTTCTCTCGATTCTCGCTGAGCGCGCTGGTCGTGTTATCTGGAATGGATTTCCAACGGGTGTTGCAGTTACTGAGGCTATGCAGCATGGCGGTCCATGGCCATCATCTTCAACACATACAACTTCAGTAGGTATTGATGCGATCTATCGCTTTATGCGACCAGTTGCCTATCAATCATTTGCACAAGATGTATTGCCACCAGCTCTACAAGATTCAAATCCTTGGAAAGTTGAACAGCGTATTAATTAAAGGCAGGCGACCTAAACAATAAATCCGTTTGGAAATGGGTCGTTCTCATCGAGCATCCATGTGGATTCACCCATTACCCATGCGCGACCTGTAATCATCGGAACAATTGCATCGTAAGAGCCCACCTTGATGCGCTCTTTGATGCGTCCTTCGAAGTGCGAACCAATCCAAGATTCATTCTTGAGAACATCGCCCTCTTTGAAATCACCTCGAGCAACCATCTGAGCTAAACGAGCTGACGTTCCAGTACCGCACGGTGAACGATCAAACCAACCTGGGTGAATCGCCATTCCGTTGCGCCAGTGCAGGGGTCCTTCCGAACCTGGCGAGATAAAGTCAATGTGATGACAGATTGCAATATCGGGATTCTCTGGATGCACTGGTCGATTCTGTTCATTAATTGCATCAGAGATAATCAGCCCTAAATCAAGAAGCTTCTGACCGTTCTCACGCTTAAACTCGATCCCAACGCGCTCGATTGGAACGATGGCATAGAAATTTCCACCATAAGCCATGTCGTACTTCAACTTACCAAGTCCTGGAACTTGAACTTCTTGATCAAGTGCGTACGAGAAAGAAGGCACGTTAGTCAGAGTTACATTCTTTGCTCTTCCATCAACAACAGCAACATCAACAACAACGAGCCCTGCAGGTGTATCGAGACGAATCGTTGTCACTGGCTCAACAACATCAACAAGTTTCTTCTCAACCAAAGCAGTTGCAACACCGATAGTTCCGTGACCGCACATTGGAAGGCAACCTGAAACTTCGATGTAGACAACTCCCCAATCTGCATCAGGTCGGGTTGGTTTCTGCAAGATGGCACCACTCATGGCGCTATGGCCGCGAGGTTCAAACATCAACCATTGACGCCAGAAATCCATATGCTCCATAAAGTGCAGGCGCTTATCGAACATCGTCGCACCGGGAATCTCACCGATTCCTGATGTCACAACGCGAGTCGGCATACCTTCGGTATGGGTCTCGACCGTTGTAACTGTGCGAATGCTCTTCATGGATTAACGATTCTTAAAGTATGCCAGCGCAACATCCATCTCGCGATGGATTTGATCTTGTTCATGCTTTGGAAGTGGCAGGCGAGGAAGGCGTGTTGGCCCACCGTAACGACCCACATGATCCATACCCAACTTGATTGCTTGGATAAATTCTTTCTTCGAATCCCAGTGGAATACATCGTGGAGCGCTGCATACATTGGAGCTGCATCCTTGAAGTTTCCAGATGTCGCAAGGTTATAGAGCTCCATAGATTCCTTTGGTAGCGCATTTGGGAATCCTGCAATCCAACCTGAAATTCCCGCAGTTGAAAGTTCTAGGAAGACATCGTCGGCACCGACAATTACTTCAATTCTTGGAGCAAGCTTCTTAATCTGCCAAATACGACGTACATCTCCAGAAAATTCCTTAATTGCGATAACTTCAGGAACTTCATCAGCGATGCGCGATACAAGCTTTGGAGTTAAATCAACCTTTGTATCAAATGGGTTGTTGTAAGCGATGATCGGCATTCCGACCTTAGCAACCTCTTTGTAGTGTGCAATCACTTCATCATCAGATGCGCGATAAGCATTTGGCGGAAGAAGCATCACTGCCCCTGCGCCCGCCTTCTGTGCATGCTCTGTCCACTTACGAGATTCTGCAGCACCGTAGGCAGCCACACCTGGAACAACGTTAAAACCTTTTGGAGCTGCGGCGACTGCAACTTCAACCATCTTTGCGCGCTCTTCAGAAGTAAGCACCTGGTACTCACCAAGTGATCCGTTAGGAATTACTCCGTGAGTGCCATTCTCCGCAAGCCAAGCAACGTGTTCTGCATACTTGTCGTAATCAACAGAGAGATCAGATTTAAATGGGGTCGCTGTGGCGGTTAATACGCCGTGCCATGGTTTTGTCATGGGAGAAAGTTATCGCCTATTGTGAGTTAATTCCATCAGCAAGAACGCCTAGAGAGATAGGTGCTGCGATGGGTCTATTGCTATAACTGATGCGTTCCTGATCTGTGACTTTGCAGCCATTTTCTCCAGCAATTATCTCGCTCACATTTCTGGAGCAGACTCTTCCCTGACAGAGCCCCATACCTGCTCGGGTAAATAACTTAGAAGTTCTTGAATCTTGCGCAGAAAGTTCCGTTACGGATTGGCAAATCTCGGCATGTGAAACTTCTTCGCAGCGACAGATCTTCGTTTCTGGCTTTATCCAACTCTGCCAACCATTTCCAACGGGGTAGCTTCGCTGCAACGCAGTTGCGAAGAGTTGTAATCTAAATCTCTTAAATTGTAATGAGAAAGGTATTGAATCGTTCAGCGCGGAACGAGCTGCAATTTCGCCTTCTGCAAGAGCCAGGTCTGCACCCCCGATGCCGGTTGCTTCACCCGAAATCCAGATATTCTCTGCTGAGCTGTGCTGATTCTTATCAACTTTGAAAATCACCGATCCATCGCGATCAACTCTCTGATCGCAACCAAGGATTCCCCCAAGTGTGACATCAGGATTGAATCCCCAACCAGCTGCGACAACGTCACATTGAATCTGAGTTACTTCACCTTTGCTCTCAAGGTTGCTCTTCACCTTTGAAAGAGTTGCGGTCTTTCCATCGAATCCAATGACAGCTCTTCCAAAAGAGACCTTGAGCGAGTACTTCCTGATTTTTCGTAGGTAGTAGAGAAGTTCGAGAGCCTTCTGAGGATTGAGAATCAGCGCCAGCGGTGATCGCAGCCAGCGCAGCGGCGAATGAGCTTCAACAAATCCAAGAACATCGGCACCTGCTTCGGCTAAACCGACAGCTACGGGAAGAAGGAACGGCCCTGTACCCGAGACGAGAATCTTCTTACCTGCGATTACTCCGTGGCCTTTAAGAAGTGCTTGCGCAGCTCCTGGCGTCATCGACCCAGGTAACTCCCAACCAGCAAATGGGATAGAGCGATCATAGGCGCCGGTAGTGAGAATCAACTTCTCTACCGTGATTGTTTTCTCAGATCCTTCATGAAGGTAGTTGAGTGTTATCGAACCCTTACTGCGGACAGCGCTCCACACTTGTGCGCCATGTATATAGGTAACGCTCTTCGATCCAATAACAGAATCAAAGTAACCACCGGCGCGATGAGATTTGTATCCCTGAACATCGTCTCTGTGGCGCCAATACTGACCTCCTGGGCGAGGCGCAGAATCCAGAACAATAACTTCTGCGCCCGCTTCTGCTGCAACTTTCGCAGCAGCAAGCCCTGCAGGTCCCGCACCAATAATCCCGATCATTTCTGGCTCTCAATCTTTGCGCCTTCGACAATCTCAATCAAGCAGGCTCTCTGATTTGCAACGCCGTTTACGACTACAACACAATCAAAACAAACTCCTATGCCACAGAAGATTAACCGCGGCTCTTCATCAAATCGGGTCTTGCGCAACTCGCGGACACCTCTAGCCATCAACGCAGCAGCAATAGATTGCCCTTCCACGCCCTTAAAGGTCTCTCCATTAAAGGTAAATGTCACTTCTCTCTTCGCAGTCGTACTCATACCGTGACTTCCGCAAATCGTTTAGGTGAGAAAGCGGTCGCATCCATGAATGAGCTGCGTCCGAGAATTGAATCGGTGATGAGCGCTGCCGAACCAGGAGCTAACCCAATTCCTGCGCCTTCATGCCCGGCCGAGTGCCACAAACCTTTCACTGCATAATCTTCACCGATCAGCGGAAGATGATCCGGTGCATACGGCCTGAAACCTCTGTAAGCGCGAAGTAATTGAACATCTCGCAGTACTGGGAAGAGAGAAACAGCCTGCTGTGCTAGCTTTCTGAGAATCTCATAATTCATAGAACCATCGAATCCGACTCGCTCGCGACTTGCGCCAATGAGAATCGTTCCACTTCTGGTTCCTTCGACAACTGTGCTTGTCTGCAAATCGGCATCGCTACTTGCAACATTTGCGACATAGTCTGAGTCATACACCTTATGAAAGATGTATTGAGGAGCAGGTTCGGTAACCAAGATAAATCCTCGACGTGGCGCCACCGGAAGATTTGACCCCGCTAAAGCAGCAATCTCTCCCGCCCATGTTCCAGCTGCATTAATGACAATCGGCGCTGAGTACTTTCCGGTGGATGTATTTACTGCAACCACGGCCCCATCTTTGATATCAAAGCCCAGAACCTTTGAACGGGATACAAGCGTTCCGCCTCTTGAGATAACAGTTTGAATAATCTTCGCCGCTGCGAGCATTGGCTGACATTGCGCATCTTGTGGATAGAAGACACCGGAAGAAATTTCTGGGTGGAGATATGGCTCTAGTTGATGCAACTCCTTACTATCAACTACCTGCGCAGTTACTCCATTGGCAGATTGCACTTTCGCCAGTGCCATAAGCTGGGAATCATCGTTTCGAGCAACGACAACACCACCCTTTGCTTCTAACTCAAATGTATCTCCGACATCCTCTTGCATCTCAAACCAGAGATCTCGAGAGCGAAGAGCAAGTACGAGCTCTGGCCCAGGATCTTTATCGGAGACAAGAATGTTTCCTTCTCCCGCGCCCGTCGTACCACTAGCGACTGTTCCGCGATCAATGATCATTACCTTCAATCCAGCATTTGTTAGTGAGAGCGCAGAACAAGCACCAACTATTCCTGCACCGATAACAATTGCATCAGGATTCTTTTGTGGTTGACTCACGATCGTTGAATCTCCTGGAGAACCACTTCGAGTTCTTCATCAGTTGCAGCCTTGATATCCCATGGCTTGTGCAGGTTGTCGCCTGACCATCGCGGGATGACATGCATGTGTAAGTGAAAGACCGTCTGCCATCCTGCCTCGCGACTCATCTGGAAAATTGATGTGCCCTCTGAACCGAGCGAGGACTGGAGCAGATCTGCAACCTTCTTTGCAGAAGATGCAACAACACCGTAAGTCGTTGCATCTGTGTCGTGAACATCAAGAGAATGCTTCTTGGGAATCACAAGTGTGTGCCCACGATTGGCTGGAAAAATATCGAGAAAGGCTAAAGTCTCATTATCTTCATAGACTTTACGCGACGGGATGCTGCCGGCAACGATCTTGCAGAAGAGGCAGTCACTCATGCGACAACTGTATTCTCTCGATTCTGGCGCGGGCAATCTTCTGCGAAGGTGATTCATGCCCCAGCATGTAAGAGAGGAAATCCAAAAGAACTCGGCTTAATCGAAGCCACTTCTTTGAGCGAGGTTTAAGGCCGAGGATGTCTAGAAACGGTTGATCGATAGTTGAAATTGCTGCGTTTCGCAGAATCGCATAGAAGAAGAGGCCACCCTTGCTGAAAGGTGGCTTCAGTATGAACTTAACAATCGGCGGAGTCATTGCAATCGCTGCAACTTCTTGAGATGCAAAGCGCTTCATCTCATCACTCATCTCCCGACGCGTCAGTGGCGCTTCAGAGAGTCCTAGAGGTTCAGCGCTTTTCGCCCATTCGCGTATGTATTGATCTCCTAAATCAGTTGTGTCATAACCGAGTTCTTCATATGTGCGAAGAAATGAATCAGTAAATGCACAATGCACCCACAACAAATAACGCGGATCGGCGGCTGAATACTGAGCTTGATGACCTGACTTATCCTTGAACTCTCCACTGACTCTTCTGTGAATCTCATTAACGCGTTGTGCTTCACGAGTAATCGCTTCAGTTGAGCCAAATGATGTAATGGTCAGCCATCGAGTCGTGCGCTCTAAGCGGCCAAGCGGATCTGTGTCGTATTGTGAATGTTCAGCAACTCCAGTCAAGGCTGCAGGGTGGGCTGCTTGCATCAAAAGTGCTCGAATTCCACCAACGAGGGTTGAGATACACCCATGCACTTTCCATACGGCGCTATCAGGGCCGAATAAACCAACATCATCACCTATTGCCATCTGTTGCGACCAGAGCGGTGCGCCTGATGGGTCTCCGGAAACAGTCTTGCGAAATGCATCGGCTGCTCTATTTCCCCCAAGGGCTCCGATGGCTCTGTGCACGAGTTAATTCTTTAGCAAGAGAGCGTTTACTGCAATTTCAATTGCGAGTTGAAAGTCCGGCAATTGCTTCAAGAATCACTAGTGCTGCAAGACGTACCGTTCTTCCATCTTCTGAATCTTTTGTGGCATCAATCTCTGTGATATCCATCGAGTGAACGCTCTTTGTAGATCCAGCCAAGAAAGCAAATTGTCGAATCTCATCAGCGCTTATTCCACCTGGCGCAGCGGCCGGGCAGGCCGGAACGACACTTCTATCGCAAACATCCATATCGAAATCCACATGGATTCGATCTCCGGCAACCGCAATTGCTCGATTCCAAATCTCTGAAAGATTGACTCCCCTGAGTTCACTTCTTGGGATTACCGTGATTCCATACTCGTTAGCTCGCGCCGCATATTCGGGAGAATTTGAAAAATCCGCGATTCCAATCTGGACAACTTTCTTTCCTGAAAGTCCCGCATCAATCAATCTGCGCACTGGAGAACCATTACTGACACCATCTCGAAGGTCGTAATGAGCATCGAATGTGATTAAACCGGTTGCTTCAGTCCCTCTATGTGTCGCATAAGTAATCGAGTTATCGCCGCCAAGTGCAATCAGAAGTCTGCTCTTTAGTTGGGCACTTCTAAGGAGTGAAATCGCTGCTTCTTCATCCATATCAGGAGAAATGACATCTCCCGCATCGGCAATTTTCAACTTTGCGAGATCAACTGACGAATTTGAGTGCGCAAGTGAATACCTAGCAAGAGCGTTTCTTATTGCACCTGGGGTTGCATCTGCTCCGGTCTCAGAAATACTTGTTGCAGAAGCCGGAACTCCAACAATGAGTGCATCTACTGCAGAACCATCATGGGCTGCAATGACCGACGAAGCTCTAGGCCAGAGCGGATCGTGGGGCAAATTCATTCTCCAAGAGTATCCGCTCATTCTATTTTCAACGCCTTCGCTATATAGTCGCCAAATGACTTCCGGACCACGCCCAGTTAGAGCCCCACGAGGAACAAGTAGAAGCGCAAAAGGTTGGGGCCAAGAAGCGGCTCTTCGAATGTTGCAGAACAATCTTGATCCAGAGGTAGCCGAACATCCAGATAAATTAGTCGTATACGGCGGCACAGGAAAAGCAGCACGCAATTGGGCATCATTTGATGCGCTAGTGAAGACACTTACTAACCTCGAAGATGACGAAACGATGTTGGTGCAATCTGGAAAACCAGTCGGCGTTTTTCGCACTCATGAGTGGGCCCCACGAGTTCTCCTTGCGAATTCAAATCTCGTTGGTGATTGGGCAAATTGGCCAGAATTTAGAAGGTTGGAAGATTTAGGTCTGACTATGTACGGTCAGATGACAGCTGGTTCTTGGATCTACATCGGCACGCAAGGAATTCTTCAGGGAACTTACGAAACTTTTGCAGCGGTTGCAGAGAAGCACTTTGGCGGAACTCTCGCCGGAACTCTTACCGTTACAGGTGGTTGCGGTGGCATGGGTGGCGCACAACCACTCGCCGTCACAATGAATGAAGGCACATGTCTGATCATCGATGTTGATGGTTCTCGCCTAGCTCGTAGATTAAAGAAGCGTTACCTCGATGAGATTGCAGACAATCTAGAAGATGCAGTTGCGCGTGCGACAAAGGCTCGCACCGAACGACGCGCAGTATCGATTGGGCTCGTTGGCAATAGCGCAACTATTCTTCCAAAGCTATATGCGATGGGTGTTCCTGTAGATATCGTCACCGACCAAACATCAGCTCATGATCCCCTCTTCTATATTCCTGAAGGTGTCGATGTTGATGGTTCTCGCGATTTAGCAGCGAAAGACCCTGTCGATTTTGCAAAGCGTTCAAAGGAGTCAATGGCTAAGCACGTTGAAGCAATGGTTAATTTTCAGGATAAGGGCTCTGTCGTCTTTGATTATGGAAATTCAATCCGCGATGAAGCGCGTCAAGGTGGATATCAGCGAGCCTTTGAGTTCCCAGGATTTATTCCGGCATACATCAGGCCACTCTTCTGCGAAGGTAAAGGGCCATTTAGATGGGTTGCACTTTCTGGAGATGCTAAAGATATTCATAGAACGGATCAAGCAGTTCTCGACCTCTTCCCTGAGAATAAGCATCTCCATCGCTGGATCAAGATGGCGCAAGATCGCGTTGAGTTTGAAGGACTTCCAGCGCGCATCTGTTGGCTTGGATATGGAGAACGCGATAAAGCAGGGCTCGCATTTAACGATCTCGTTGCTCGCGGTGAAGTAAGCGCTCCGATTGTTATCGGTCGTGACCATTTAGATTGCGGCAGCGTGGCATCTCCTTATCGCGAATCTGAAGCAATGTACGACGGCTCAGATGCAATTGCCGATTGGCCGTTATTGAACGCGATGATCAATATTTCATCAGGTGCATCATGGGTCTCAATCCATCACGGTGGTGGCGTCGGCATCGGACGTTCTATCCACGCAGGTCAAGTCAGTGTTGCTGATGGAACCGCACTTGCTGCACAGAAGTTGGAACGAGTGCTAACGAATGATCCAGGTATGGGAGTTATCCGACATGCAGATGCAGGGTATGCCCATGCTCAGGAAGTTGCCATTGAAAAGGGCGTACATGTTCCGATGATGCAAGGTGTCACAGGCAAGTGAGTTCAACTGCTTTTACCAACATTGCAACGCTCGTAACCAACGATCCAAATATTGGTGAAGGCTCATTGGGCATTTTGCATGACGCAACTGTCGTCATTGAAGATAGCCAAATCAAGTTCGTCGGTAAGGGCTCGCAATCGGGCGTAGATCATCAGATTGATTGCTCCGGAAAGACTTTGCTTCCTGGCTTTGTCGATTCGCATACACACCTAATCTTTGCAGGCGATCGTTCGCAGGAGTTCTCTGCCCGATCCAGAGGCGAGAAGTACACGGCAGGCGGAATAACAACGACTGTCGCAGCAACTCGACAGGCTAGCAATGTCGAACTCCAGAATAATGCGCAACGTCTACTAAATGAGGCGCTCTCTTTCGGAACAACTACAGTTGAAATCAAATCTGGCTACGGTTTGAATGAGTTGGATGAGGCGCGTTCTATCGAGATTGCATCTCAATTTACCTCAGAGACAACGCTCCTGGCTGCACATGTAGTTCCATCAGAGTTTAAGGATGATATCGACGGATATGTAGAACTCATCATCACAAAGATAATTCCTGCTACACAAGCTAAATGGATCGATGTCTTCTGCGATACGGGTGCCTTCACTGAAGACCAGAGTAGAAGAATTCTTAAAGCAGGTATCGCTAAAGGGCTAATCCCCCGCATTCACGCCAACCAATTACAAAGAACTGACGCTGTGCAATTAGCCCTTGAATTAGGCGCGGCTTCGGCTGACCACCTCAGTAACTCAACTGATGCAGATATCCAAGCCCTAGCTGCGAGCCAGACTGTTGCAACACTTCTTCCGGGCGCTGAATTCTCTACTCAACATGAAGGAAAGCTCGGTAGAAAGTTTCTCGACGCAGGGGCAAGCGTTGCAATCGCAAGTGATTGCAATCCTGGTTCTAGCTATACAACCTCAATGCCATTCTGCATTGCAGCTGCTGTCTCGCTCATGGGATTTAATGTAGAAGAAGCTGTTCTTTCCGCCACGCTTGGCGGAGCAAAGGCTCTGCGTCGCACTGATATCGGAAAGATTGCGCCCGGATTCCAAGCAGATATGGCGCTACTGAATACCGATTCATATATTCACCTGGCATACCGACCAGGAGTAAATCTCATCTCACATACCTACAAATCAGGAAGCGCAGTCACAACATGGCAGAAGTAACAATCTCGACAACTGGAATGACCTTCGGAGATCTCGTCTCAATCGCTCGCAACGATGCAAAGGTGAAGATTTCGCAAGAGTCACTCGCAGCCATGCAGAGCTCTCGTGACCATGTAGAGGAACTCGCAGCAAGTGAGACACCTGTCTATGGAATTTCAACTGGCTTTGGTGCACTGGCGAATCGTCATGTTTCTCAAGAATTACGAACTCAATTGCAGCGTTCGCTCATTCGTTCTCATGCAGCCGGAGTTGGCGAACCAATCGAAAGAGAAGTCGTACGCGCCCTGATGGCGTTGCGTCTGAAAACTCTCTGCTCAGGAAAGACAGGTGTTCGTCCAGTTGTTGCAACAACAATGGCTGCAATTCTCAATGCTGGTATCACTCCCCTTGTACGAGAATTTGGATCTCTCGGTTGCAGTGGCGATCTCGCACCTCTTGCGCACTGCGCTCTTGTTCTGATGGGCGAAGGCGAAGCAGTTGATGCACAGGGCGTTGCAAAACCAGTTGCGCAATTGTTAAAGGATGCGGGTATCGAACCTGTTCTTCTCGCCGAGAAAGAGGGACTTGCTCTCATCAATGGAACCGATGGAATGCTCGGAATGCTCATCCTCGCACTCGAAGATCTGCGCATGCTTCTGGATTCTGCAGATGTGGTTGCAGCGATGTCGGTAGAAGGATTACTTGGTACGGATAAGGTCTTTATTCCAGAGCTACATGAACCTCTCAGAGCGCATCCTGGCCAAGCGAAGTCAGCATCGATAATGCTCGAAACACTCAAGGGTTCAGGAATTGTTGCCTCACATCTTCACAATGATGATCGAGTTCAAGATGCATACTCTCTTCGCTGTGCGCCACAAGTAGCCGGAGCAGTAAGAGATACCGTTGATTACGCTGCAATAGTTGCCCAGCGCGAACTTGGCGCCGTTATTGATAATCCCGTCGTTCTAGCAGACGGTCGAATCTCTTCCAATGGAAACTTCCATGGAGCACCCGTTGCATACGTTCTTGATTTTCTCGCCATAGCAGTTGCAGATCTCGGCAGTATTGCAGAGCGCAGAACCGACCGCGCTCTCGACAAAAATCGCAGTGCTGGTCTTCCACCATTTCTTGCAGATGACCCAGGCGTTGATTCCGGACTCATGATTGCGCAGTACACACAGGCTGCTCTAGTCAGTGAGAATAAGAGGTTGGCATCTCCAGCAAGCGTTGATTCGATTCCATCTTCTGCAATGCAAGAAGATCATGTCTCTATGGGTTGGTCTGCAGCTAGAAAATTGCGTAAAGCAGTTTCAAATTTGACGAATATCATCGCTATTGAATTAGTAACAGCTTCTCGCGCAATTGAACTCAGGGCGCCTTTAACCCCAAGTCCTACGACAGCAAAGGTGATTAGCGCCCTGCGCAAGAGCGTTCCGGGCCCTGGCCCAGATCGCTACCTATCTCCAGAGCTTGTTGCTGCAGGTGAGTTTGTAGCATCCGGAAAAGTTATGAGTGCGCTTCGATAAAAACTCTCGAGTTTTCAAAGATGATTTCTGCGTCATAATCCAAAGTTGCCACGTGGTAACTATTAATCAGTTCAATCCGTTGCTTCTCCCTCGAACCAATTTCTTTCATAATGATTTCGGTATTGGTTACTGGAAGAGTGTGGTCCTCGACGCTGTGAAATAACTGCACAGGAACCGTTACATCATGCAGTCTCTTGCGGGTGTAGCTCAACATCTTTAAGAGCTGATAGACGCCCACAGCGGGAAGATGGTCATATCCATATTCAGTGACCCCGGGTTTCTTGATGTCATCACCCACGGAATCCCGAAATTTCTGAAAACGTGAAATAACCCAAGCGAGTTGGTGAGGAATAAACTTCACATGAATCATCGGATTCACCAGAATGATTCCGGCAAGTTGTTTTGAATATCGAGCTGCCACGTTAAGCGTTGTTCCACCGCCCATGGAGAGGCCACAGATAAACACCTTCTCGCAACTCTGTAACAAGATCGTAAGCTCAGATTCAACTTTCGCTGGCCACTCTTGCCACTTTGTAAAATTAAGATCTTCCACCTTTGTACCGTGGCCCGGAAGTAAGGGGACGCGAACTGTATATCCAAGTTTATTTAGATACTCAGCCCAAGGGCGCATTCCGGCGGGCGAACCTGTAAAACCATGGATGAGCAGAACTCCAACGCGCTTCTTTGGGCCTGATCCAGGTGCATCCCAATCGCGAATTAAATCAAGTGGCGCACCTTCGATTCCCATATGCATGAGGTTATCGCTTCATCAATGTCGGAGCAATCATCTACTGTTCACACGTGAGCGACTCGACTTGGCAATCCACCTTTCAGGATTTGGGTCGCAAATTAATTGACACAACATTTGTTGTTATCGATCTTGAAACAACTGGTGGCGCACCCCACCTAGGAGCTGCGATAACCGAAATCGGTGCAGTTAAAGTTAAAGCAGGTGAGGTTCTCCAAGAATTCAATTCCTTCGTCAATCCCGAACATCCTGTTCCGCTCTACATCACCGAACTCACGGGGATCAATGATGCAATGCTGGCGGGTGCTCCAACTGCCTTCGAGGTTTTCCCTTCACTTATGGAGTTCTTGGGCGATCATCAATCGACCGTTCTTGTGGCACAGAACGCCCCCTTCGATCTCTCATTTCTGAAATATGCTGCATCGATTATTAAATATCCTTGGCCGAACTTTCCAGTGCTTGATACAGCGATCATCGCCCGGAAAGTACTTACCCGAGACGAAGTTCCCAATTGCAGGCTGGGCACTTTGGCAGAGTTCTTTGGAACCTCTACTACCCCAAATCATCGCGCACTCGATGATGCTCGAGCAACGGTTGATGTCTTTCACGGATTACTCGAGCGGTTAGGTTCTCTCGATATCTATACTCTTGAAGAACTTCTTAACTTTGGTAAACGAATTAAGAGGCCGAAATCTCCTGAGTTAAAGAAGCCCACTCCTTCAAAAGAGTAGATGCTGCCCCACTATCAACTGCAGCAACTGCACGCTTCAAACCTTCACTTATTCGAACTTTGATGTCACTTTCAAGGTCACCTTCGAAGGCTGCGATAGCGACAGCTGCATTAAGTAGGACAGCATCGCGAGGAGCACCGCGTTCTCCCGAAAGAATTGCCAGGCTTATCCGCGCATTCTCAGCCGAATCTCCCCCAGCAATCTCTGCGATAGGTGCGTTATCTAACCCAAAATCTTTTGCATCAATCCGGTCGCTCGAGATCTCAGATTTTCCAATAGTTAAGATTGAAGTGGTTGTAGCCAAAGTAATTTCATCGAGCCCATCATCGCCTCTGAAGACAAAGCCATCGCAACCTTTCTCGGCTAAAACCTGAGCCATGACTAAATGCATCCGGTCATTTGCGACTCCAACAGCTGCCGCTTTCGGCTTAGCTGGGTTAGAAAGTGGACCGAGAATATTGAAGATTGTGGCAACTCCCAGCTCCTTACGTGCAGGGGCTGCAAAGCGCATAGATGGATGAAAGACGGGTGCGAAGCAGAAGCCAATGCCAAGTTCACGAACGGTGCGTTCAACGCCCTTTCCATCTAACCCCGGAACGACACCCAGAGCTTCCAAGAAATCTGATGCCCCTGACTTGGAAGAGACTGCGCGACTTCCATGCTTTACAACTCTCGCACCAGCTGCGGCAGTGATAATCGCGGCTGTAGTAGAAATATTGATCGTGTTTGCACCATCGCCGCCGGTACCAACGGTATCCACTGCTCTCTCTTGAATATCTATCGGTGCGCTGTGCTCATACATTTCGGCAACTAGCGCTGCAACTTCTTCCGTTGTCTCGCCTTTCTCTTTGAGAACAAGGAGAAACTCTTTAATTCCTTCGGTATTTGCAGAGCCAGATAAAATCTCGCGCATCACGCTCTGAATTTCAGTGGGCTCTAGATCTAGCCCTGATTTCATCTTTTCGATGCAGGCGATCCATGTCGCAGAATTTTCAGACATGGATGGCCTTAGTAATCTTTTCGTTAAAGAGTTGATAAAGAAGTTGTTCGCGCACGAAGAAGTTCAGCCACTGTATGAGCCAATGTGAATGGGTCGACAGGGTGGAGAACATTTGCTTCTGCGCGAGACCATGCAGCTAGCCAAGCATCTGCCTTGCGACCAGTAATGACTAAAACTGGTGGGCAGTTGAAAACTTCATCTTTGAGTTGACGGGCAATTCCGAGGCCGCCTTCTGGGACTGTCTCTCCATCCAAGATAAAGAGATCAATAGGGCTCTCGGTTCCTGGCTTCTTTGAATCAACGAAGAGACGAAGGGCAGGGCCAGTGGCAAATTCATGGATCTGATGTTCAGCCATATCGGGAGCAAGTCGTGTACCTAGAGCTGCGATAACCGCCTGGCGAACTGTGGAGTCATCTGAGTAGAGAACGATTGAATATTTGCGCTCTCGAAGGCCTGAACTCGTGGACATGGCGGTAAGTCTAATCGGCAAGGCGGCGCTGTCTAACCTTATTTTTGGGTGACCCTTTTCACCTCAATTACGCGGAAAATCGGGCTCCTTTAGAGGGCCCTAAATAGGTTAGTGACCCCCTTTTCGGGAATAATGCCACCTATGACAAGTACAACCGAGAGCTCACACCACAAGATCACTCGCCCCAACCTGGTGGCAGTTGGAACAATTGTTTGGCTCTCAAGTGAGTTGATGTTCTTCGCAGCTCTCTTTGCAATGTACTTCACCACTCGCGCAGTTCAGGGTCCTGAGATTTGGGCCGAAACTACATCGATTCTCAATATTCCCTTTGCAGCGTTTAATACAACAGTTCTCGTTCTCTCATCAGTTACATGTCAATTCGGAGTATTTGCTGCCGAGCGTTACCAAGCACGTAGAACTGGATCGCTTCTCAAAGTATCTTCTTGGGGAATGCGTGAATGGTTCTCGCTCACATTCCTTATGGGCGCATTCTTTATCGCAGGCCAGGTTTACGAGTACGCACATCTCGTAGCAGAAGGCGTATCTCTCTCTTCAACTGCATATAGTTCAGTTTTCTACCTCACCACAGGTTTCCACGGTCTCCACGTAACTGGCGGCCTCATCGCTTTCCTCATTGTTCTTGTCCGCGTTGCAAAGGCTCGTCGCTTTACCCAAGGCCAAGCAACAACTGCAATCGTCGTCTCCTACTACTGGCACTTCGTTGACGTAGTGTGGATCGCCCTTTTCGCATCTATCTATTTGATCAAGTAATTACCCACCCGACTGAAAGGAATACAGTGAAGCGTCTCTCGCGTCTACGCAGACATCGTGCAGCAGGACCAGTTCTTCTGATCTTTGCTCTCTTCACCATTGGAACAACATTTCAAGTAGCGAGTGCGGTTAATGCTGAAACCACATTGGTTGCAGATCGATCTGCGGCTATTGAAGAAGGTAAGCAGTTATTCCTTAAGGGATGTTCTTCATGCCACGGTCTCAATGCTGAAGGCGCTGAGATTGCTCCATCTCTTATCGGCGTCGGTGCAGCGTCTGTAGATTTCCAAGTCGGTACAGGAAGAATGCCGATGGCGGATATGAGCCAGCAGGCGATGCGTAAGGAGCCGGTCTACACACCGGAGCAGGTTTATGCACTTGCTATGTATGTAGCGTCATTAGCTCCCGGACCAGAAATTCCTACAGATGAAAAGCTTAATTACGAGCGCGATGGTTCTGTTGCCGAAGGTGGAGAACTCTTCCGAACTAATTGCGCGATGTGCCACAACTTTGCGGGACAAGGTGGAGCTCTTACTAAAGGTAAATACGCCCCAACTGTTATGGGTGTAGAACCAAAGCACATCTACGAAGCGATGATTACCGGCCCTCAATCAATGCCAGTATTTAGCGATAAGACAATTACCCCGGAAGAGAAACTCTCCATGATCAAGTGGATTAAATCTGTGGAAGCTGAACCGCAGCTTGGTGGAGCAGCACTTGGCCGAGTTGGCCCAGTGACTGAAGGTTTACTTGTATGGACACTAGGAATCGGATTGCTCATTGGTTGCGCAGTCTGGTTGGCGACGAAGGCGAGATAGGAAAATATGTCTAACGAGATCGAATTAATTAAAGATCCAGGACTTCCGGCTCACGTTCATCGCAGAGCCGATACTGATCCTAAAGCTGCTCTACGTGCAGAACGCCAAGTTGCGATTCTCTTCGGACTCTCTGCACTTGGAACACTCATCCTGATTACCTCTTACATATTCATCAAGGATGATGTCTTCATCTTCATCCCAATCATGGGCGATACAAACCTTCATCAATTGGGCATTGGTATGGGAATGGCGATTGCCCTCTTCTGTATCGGTGCAGGACTAATTCACTGGGCGAAGACTTTGATGCCAGATGAAGAAGTCATTGCACAACGTCATGAATTTAGATCCGACGATGAAGATCGTGAAGAATTTGTTAAGACTGTAAAGGCTGGAGCTTCAGTTGCAGGTCTTGGTCGCCGACCACTTATTAAGAGAACACTGGGTGCGGCACTGGGACTATCAGCGCTGACACCCGTTCTCCTTCTTCGCGATCTCGGTCCACTTCCTGGAGATGACCTTAAGAAGACAAACTGGAAGAAAGGCACTCGCCTTGTTACAGATCCGGGCGATCGTCCGATTCGTCCAGAAGATCTTGAAGTTGGTGCGGTTGCACAGACCCTCCCTGAATTTCCTGCTGGAAAAGTACGCCACCTCGATGATGTTGCTAAGGATGCAGTTCTCCTCATTCGTCTACGCCCTGAAGAGTTCAATCTCGATGCAGAGCGACTCTCGTGGACACATGAAGGCATCATCGCCTTCTCAAAAATCTGCTCGCACATGGGTTGCGCTGTTGCACTTTACGAGCAACAGACCAAGCACCTTCTCTGCCCTTGCCACCAGTCCACTTTCGATGTGACAAGAGCCGCCAAAGTTATTTTTGGACCTGCGGCGAGACCACTTCCGCAGTTAAATATCACAGTGGATGAAGAAGGTTACCTAGTAGCCGCAGCACCATTTAATGAAGCAGTTGGACCTAGCTTTTGGGGGCGTTTAACATGACAGCACGCGAAAGAATCGCCGGTAATGTCGCAGGGTATGTAGACGATCGCACAGGCGCTGCAAAGTGGATGAAGAAGAACCTGACAAAGGTCTTCCCTGATCACTGGTCCTTCCTTCTCGGTGAAATCGCGCTCTACTCATTCGTCATTCTTCTTCTCTCTGGAACATTCTTAACTTTCTGGTTCGACCCTTCTATGAAGGAAGTCGTCTACAACGGTTCATATGAGCCACTGCAAGGTATAAAGATGTCTGCGGCATATGCCTCAACTCTCGATATCTCATTTGAGGTTCGCGGTGGACTCTTAATGCGCCAGATTCACCACTGGGCAGCGCTGATCTTTATGGTTGGAATCGTTGTTCACTTAATGCGCGTCTTCTTCACTGGCGCATTCCGCAAGCCACGTGAATTTAACTGGATCATCGGCGTTGGACTTCTTACTCTTGGAATTGTCGAAGGCTTCTTGGGTTACTCACTTCCTGATGATCTTCTCTCAGGTACAGGAATTCGAATTGCAGAAGCGATTATTCAGGCGCTTCCAATTGTAGGTTCCTATCTCTCATACTTTGCATTTGGTGGAGCTTTCCCTGGAGAGCTCTTTATCTCACGTATTTACACCGTACATATTCTTCTTCTGCCTGGAATCTTCCTCGCACTAATCACAGTTCACTTAATGCTCGTCTGGTACCAGAAGCACACACAGTTCCCTGGTCCAGGACGCACAGAGAACAACGTTGTCGGCTATCCATTGATGCCTGTCTACATGGCTAAAGCTGGTGGCTTCTTCTTCATCGTATTTGGTGTGACCGCTTTCTTAGGCGCCGTTGCATCGATCAACCCTGTCTGGCTCTACGGTCCATATACGCCGGGACAAGTTTCGGCTGGATCACAACCCGATTGGTATATGGGTTGGCTCGACGGACTTGTTCGTATGGCTCCACCACTTGAAACTTACCTCTTCGGCTACACCGTCTCTTGGAACATTCTCATTCCAGGATTGATCTTGCCGGGAATCATGTTTACTGGTCTTGCTCTCTATCCATTTATCGAGAGCTGGGCAACAGGAGATAAACGCGAACATCATCTCCTCGATCGCCCACGTAATGCGCCAAATAGAACCGCAATCGGTGCGATGGCGCTTACCTTCACTTTGGTATCACTTATCAATGGCGGCAATGACCTCATTGCAACAACGTTTGATCTGACAATTAATCAGATGATGTGGTTCTCCAGAATTGCAATCATTGTTCTGCCTCCAATTGCATTTGTTGTTACCAAGAGACTCTGTCTCTCATTGCAACGCGCAGACCGTGATCTCGTTCTCCATGGCCGCGAAACAGGTCGACTTGTTCGTATGCCTAACGGTGAATTCATCGAAGTTCATGAGCCAATCTCTGCAGAGAAGGCATGGCTTCTTACTTCACATGAACAACTAGCACCGCTAGAACTTCCTGAGCACGATGGAGCAGGAGTTCGACGTCCAGGTGCTCTTAAGAACAAACTTCGTAACCGAATCTCACGAGCAACAGCGGTTGCGGTGCCTAAGGCGACCGAGACAGAACGTCGCGAGCTAGAAGGCCATCACTAACTAAACGAAGTTCAACTTCGCAGAACTAAGGCAACGCCCAGCGAGGTCATCACAATACCGATGATCGCCTGGGCGTTTACCCTTTCCCCAAAGAGCACGAGTGCCTGTACTACTGCCATCGGTGGAACCAGATAGAGAAGACTTGAAACCTTTGCCGCCGTTCCTCGATTAAGTAACCATAGAAGTAAAAGAACCGCGGCAATCGATGTAACGAGCACTGCCCAGGCCATAGACCAGAAGGCGGTTGTCGTGAGCTCAAAGCGAGTCCGACCCAGTGCGAGAGACACTACCAAAAGAACAATAGCTGCGGCGCCGAATTGAATTGTTGTACCAATCATCAGCGGAATCGAATGGCCAATCTTCTTTTGGAGCAACGTTGCTGCAGTGCTTCCCAGTAAAGCCATAATCAAGAAAGCCAATGACTCTGCTGTGAAACCATCACTAGCGCTGAGTTTAGGAAGCACAACGAAGACAATACCGATGATTCCAAGAACTAAACCAATGCCCTGGCTCTTGGTGAGTCTCTCCCCCAGCAGATTTATTGCGAGAAGAGAGACGAGAACTGGCTGAAGACTGGTGACAACAGATGAGAGGCCTGCTGGGGCGTGAAGTTCAATGGCATACCAAACTCCAGCCAAGTAGAGGCCATGCAGAGATAGACCTATGAGAACTGATGCATAGAAATCTGATCGCGAAATACCAACGGGTTGTTTCATCGCAACGGTGAGGGCGAAGAGAATAAGAGTTGCTAGAACCAAACGGATAGCTAAGAAGTAGAGTGAATCGGCAGATTCAAAACCATACTTTGCAACAACAAATCCTGAACTCCAAATGACGATGAAGATCCAGGGAGCTGCAGATGCAACTTTCTTCACTGTTCAGCGAGAGCCTTGAGTAGAACAAGAGATTTAGCCATCCACTTGGGATTTCGTTCGAGAGAATTCGTTCTCTGCACCCACCATTTACCAAGCGCTGGCGCTGGATTGAGGTCGAAGACTTCTGTTACCTCGGTGAGGTTTTCGCCTATCACTTTGAGTTGATATGACCATGTCCAGCCACCCAAGTGACGCCAAGTGATCAAGCGACCTTCCTCAAATGCAACAACGGTATTTGTAATGCGATAGGGAATGTAAATCTTCATACCCATCCCAAATTTCGCACCAAGAGATAACCTCTCTGGAGCGCGAAGAGCCTTATTCACGGTTCCAGAACCGTCGAAGTAAGCATGGGCGTAAGGGTCAGCTAAGTATTCAAATATCTTTTCTGCAGGTGCCTCTATTGTGATTCGAGCGGCAGCCGTGAGCGGGTAATCAACTTTGAGTATCTCAGCGCGAACCTTGCTCATAACTAGATACTACTTAATGATCTGAGGTAAGTGATGGCTTCTCGTACTCAGTCACCATTCCGATGATGCTGATAACAAGAACACCTAAAGCAATGAGAGTGAGCCACCAACCGATGATGAGGCCAACGCTCATAGCTGTCGCACTGAGCGCTACAGGAAGCGGCCACCATGAATGAGGGCTATAGAAACCAAGTTCTCCAGCATCATCTGCGATTTCTGCATCGTCATTATCTGAAGGAATGGCGAAACCGATTCTCTTCTGCGTAAACCAGACGTAGAAACCAACCATGCCCGCAAGACATGCCGCCAAGATCATTCCGGTGATTCCGACAGCTTCTCCGCCGACGAAGTAGTAAATGACCGCCATGATGACGTAGAAGACAGAGAGACCGGAAAACAACTTCCAATTAGCATTCATTATTAGTGACCTTCTGTCTTTACATGTGGGTGGTGCAGATCAAAAGCTGGACGCTCTGAGCGAATGCGTGGCATAGATGTGAAGTTGTGACGTGGTGGCGGACATGATGTTGCCCATTCAAGTGATGAACCGTAGCCCCACGGGTCATCGACATTAACGAGTGGAGATTTACGAGTAATCCATACGTTGATAAAGAATGGAATCATTGAAAGCGCAAGAAGGAATGATCCGACAGTTGAGATCATATTCATTCCAGTAAATCCATCTGTCGCTAAATAATCTGCGTAGCGGCGAGGGAAGCCCTTGATTCCAAGCCAGTGCTGGATAAGGAATGTCAGGTGGAAGCCGAAAAAGAGAGTCCAGAAGTGAATCTTTCCAAGACGTTCATTGAGCATACGACCTGTGAACTTTGGCCACCAGAAGTAGAACCCTGCAAACATCGCAAAGACCACTGTTCCGAAGAGCACGTAGTGGAAGTGCGCTACAACGAAGTAGGAAGCTGATACAGCGAAATCAAGTGGTGGTGAAGCAAGGATAATTCCGGTAATTCCACCGAAGAGAAACGTTACGAGGAAGCCCATAACCCAGAGCATCGGAGTCTCAAAGGTTACATGGCCTCGCCACATAGTTCCGATCCAGTTGAAGAACTTAACACCGGTAGGAACACCAATAAGGAATGTCATAAATGAGAAGAATGGAAGAAGAACCTTGCCGCTTGCGAACATGTGGTGAGCCCACACTGCAACAGAGAGCGCAGCAATTGCAATTGTCGCTGCAATCAAACCTTTATATCCGAAGATTGGTTTTCGGCTAAAGACCGGCAAGATTTCTGTTGCGATTCCGAAGAATGGAAGAGCGAGAATATAAACCTCGGGGTGGCCGAAGAACCAGAAGAGGTGCTGCCAGAGCATCGCTCCACCATTAGCTGGATCAAAGATATGCGTTCCGAAGAGTCGATCTGATTCGAGACCTAGGAGCGCCGCTGCAAGTGGTGGGAATGCAAGAAGTACCAAGATAGATGTCAGCAGTACGTTCCAAGAGAAGATAGACATACGGAACATCGTCATTCCTGGTGCACGCATTGTGAAGATTGTGGTGATGAAGTTGACGCCACCGAGAATTGTTCCAAGACCCGAAATTGTTAGCCCCATAACCCAGAGATCTCCACCGATACCTGGTGAATATGTTGAGTTAGCAAGTGGTGCGTATGCAGTCCAACCGAAGGAAGCCGCACCACCTGGTGTAAGGAATCCTGCGACAGCTTGGATAGAACCAAAGAGGAAGAGCCAGTAAGAAAGCATATTCAGACGCGGGAATGCCACATCTGCTGCGCCGATTTGCAGAGGCATGATGACGTTGGCAAATCCCACGAAGAGTGGAGTTGCAAACATAAGCAACATGATTGTTCCGTGCATTGTGAAGATCTGGTTGTACTGCTCAACGCTGATGAACTGCATTCCTGGACGAGTTAATTCAACGCGCAAAAGGAGTGCCAAGAGTCCACCGATGAGGAACCATGCAAATGAGGTAGCTAGATAGAGATAGCCAATTCGCTTGTGGTCTGTCGATGTAATCGTCTTTACAAATTGTGAACCCAGCGAGGTCTTTTGGACTCCCTGGCGTGGCGCTGCAATAGTCGGACGTTCTGCATACGTTGTCATGCTGCGCTCGCCTTCAGTGAGTCAATATATTTCTGATAACGCTCTGGTGTAACGACCTTTACGGTGAAGAGCATCTGCGAGTGGTTTCTACCGCAGAGGATGTTGCATCGACCTGGATACTCGCCAAGCTTATTTGCAGTGAATTGGAGATGGTTTGTCTCACCTGGGAGATTCTGCATCTGAATCATGAAAGCTGGAATCCAGAAACCGTGGACAACATCACTTGAATTAATTGTGAATCGCACGCTCTCGCCCTTTGGTAGATAGAGCGTTGGTGGGTTGGCTGTTGTTCCAGTTACAAGGGCCTTATCTCCGGCCTCTGGGTATCCAAACTGCCAAGACCACTGAAAACCATTTACGGTGATTTCGTGCTTTGTCGGAGTTGTCTTATCAACAATCTTTGTCTCTTTAATAACGGTGAAGTAGAAGAGAACTGCAACGATGATAAATGGAATTACTGTGTAGAGAATTTCAATTGGAATGTTGTATTGAGTCTGCTTAGGAAACTCTGGCTGACCTGCCTTTGCGCGATGGAAAACTGCAGGCCATAAAATTAAGACGAGAGTAATAATTCCAACTACAGCCGCTGCGATCCAAGAACCTTGCCATAGCGATAACGAGATGTCATTGACGCTGGAGACTCCCTTAGGGAAACCCATGCCAGAGACATTGTCCAAACTAAATGAACAACCGGTAAGCAAGAGAAGAGCGGGGGCCACTAAGGCCGCGACGCGCAGTGGGCGCCATGAGCGACGAGCTTGAGAAGACATAGGCCAAGGATAGTGGCGTGTGGTGCATGCGTCTCTCAGAGCGAGTAGCGTTCATCCGGTGGTTCGTGTCACAGGAAATTTCGCCTCTGAAGGCCCACTTTCGCCACCCGTCCGCGAGGCACTGCTAGCTGCCTTTGATCAAGGTTGGGCTGACCCAAAGAAGCTCTCTCAGGTTTCATCAAGGGCTGCAATTCTGCGAAATCAATCGATTGAAAATATCGCAGCCAAACTCAAGATTCCAGCCGCAAGTATCGAAGTTTTGGGAGAACCTTCCCTGGGCCATTTCTTGGCGATCTCAGGCTACCTCCGCGCCGGTTCAACTTTTGCTTACTCCTCTATCGATAAGGGCAAGGTTCGAGCAATTGCTCGTTCTCAAGGCCTCGAACATCTTGAGATTCCTACCGACCGCAAAGGTCAGATTATTTTCCCAGACTCACTTCCCGATCAGACAACTCTCAGTCTGCAGTTAGGTAATGGAGAGACAGGTCTCTACCAGCAAGAATTTTCAGGAGCCGAGAAGGTTCGATTCATTTCGGTAGATGCAACTTCATCGGGAAGCCGTCTTCCACTTCCTGCGAAATGGGATAGCGCTCTCTTCGATGCTCGTTCTTGGGATGGTCCGGCTGGGATCTCGATTCTTGCAATCGCAAACCGCGCAGAGTTTGCCTATCCCCTCCCCCACATCGCACCGATAAGCGTTCCAGGTTCTTACTCACTTCCACTTCTCATCGCTTCATCGATTGCGCTCGATTTATTCGAAGATGCAAGCACGCCGATGCGTGATTATCTGATTGCCGGTCTACAGAAAATTGAAGGCGTAGAAGTTGTCGGAGCAGGTTTGCCTGCCATGAATAACGTTCTCTCATGTGTCGTCACAGGAGTGCGAAATGAGGCGATAGTTCGTCAATTAGCTGCACAAGGACTTGATGTAGATGCCGGTTCCGCCTGCTCGCCCGAAGACCTGCAACCAAGTCATGTCATTGCATCTATGGGATTTGCAACCGATGGCCATCTTCGATTTACCTTGCGTTCAGAGACAACTACGGAAGAGATAGACCTACTGCTTGCTTCGCTTCAGAAGATAATTTCGCACGAGCGATAAACCTAAATCAAGCAGGTAGGTGTGCAGCAATCTCTTTCGCTGCATCGTCTCCATAAGCTGCAGAGAATCGCGCTAGAAATTCCTGGCCAGTGAATCTATACTCCTGAGTTCCAGTGGTTTCAATAACGTAGGTAGCAATCATCGAACCAAGTTGTGCGCAGCGTTCAAGCGATAGCCCCCAGGCAAGTCCAGCTACGAAGCCAGATCGGAAGGAATCGCCAACACCAGTTGGGTCGACCTTCGCCTTTTCTTGTGCGCATCCAACTTTAATAAAGGTTCCGTCAACGCTTTCGATGCGGGCGCCTTCTGCACCGAGTGTGACTATTCGGAACTTCACGCGCTGCAAAATTTCGTGATCGCTCCAGCCGGTCTTCTGAATTGCGAGAGCGAGTTCGTATTCATTCATAAACAAGTAGGTAGCGCCATTGATGAGCTTCTTGATTTCTTCACCGCTCATGCGAGCCATTTGTTGTGATGGATCTGCAGCAACAGCGATTCCCATCGAGAGGGCAACCTCTGTGTGACGGAGCATCGCTTCTGGATCGTCAGGTGAGACCACCAAAATATCTAACGCCCCCACCTTGTCGATGATTGGCTTCAACTCAATATTGCGAGCCTCTGACATCGCACCTGGAAAGAACGATGCAATCTGATTGAGTTCGGTATCTGTCGTCACCGTGAAGTGGGCTGTGTGTTGCTCTGTAGAAACAAGTGCGTGAGAAGTATCAACGCCATGTCGCTTGAGCCAAGCGTCATAATCAGCAAAATCTTTGCCCACCGCTGCGATCAGAATTGGGTTGAGCCCCAATACGCCTAAGCCAAATGAGATATTTGCAGCGCAGCCTCCACGACGAACATCAAGGCCATCAACTAGGAATGAGAGAGAAACTTTCTCGAGCGAACCGGCAACGAGGGAATCAGTAAATTTCCCAGGAAAGGTCATGAGATGGTCTAAGCCGACAGAACCTGCAACACCGATTTTCATGGGCGCAATCTATCTAGATAGAAGAGAGAAAGTTAAGGATTAGTTAAATGAATCGCCGCATGCACATGAACCTTGTGCATTTGGATTATCAATTGTGAAGCCCTGCTTCTCAATTGTGTCGACGAAATCAATTGAAGCGCCCATCAAATAAGGATCGCTCATCTTGTCGACGACAACCTTTACTGAACCAAATTCGCGAGTGATATCGCCATCTTGATTGCGGTCATCAAAGTAGAGCTGGTACTTAAGACCTGAACAACCACCAGGTTGAACTGCAACACGGAGGTAGAGATCATCTCGACCTTCTTGAGCTAGGAGCGCTGAGACCTTAGCTGCAGCGACATCGGTCAAGGTGATGCCAGTTGTAATTTCGACTGGAGTGCTTGTTGTTTCAGTAGTCATGAGAGAAAGAATACCCGCGTCAGGTTGCCGTGGCTAACCGAAACACATGAGAATAGCCCCATGACAATCTCGCTCAGCGACCTCCTCATCTTGGGGCAGGGTAAAGATCTCGCATCTGAGCGCGGCGTCTCATGCAGTGGCGAGCTTCCTGAAGCCAGCGATCCTCAATTGATTGAGAGAGCGAAGGCGGCCCGTGCAGCCCTTGGAGATAGAGCTCTCGTTCTTGGACACCATTACCAACGTGATGAAGTCATCGCCTTTGCAGATATCACTGGCGACTCCTTCAAATTGGCACAAGCAGCTGCGCAACAGAGCGATGCTGAATTCATCTTCTTCTGCGGCGTTCACTTTATGGCTGAGAGCGCAGATATTCTGACATCAGCGAAACAACGTGTGATTCTTCCTGATCTTGCCGCTGGTTGTTCCATGGCCGATATGGCAACTGCAAATCAGGTCAATGAATGTTGGGCTCAGCTGGAGAAACTCGGCGTTGCATCTCGCACAACTCCCGTTACATATATGAATTCATCTGCGGCAATTAAAAGCTTCACCGGCGAACATGGCGGCACAATCTGTACATCTTCCAATGCAGAGAAAACGCTTCGCTGGGCATTTGATAAATCAGAGAAGGTCCTCTTCCTCCCCGACCAACACTTAGGGCGAAATACTGCAGTTCTTTCACTTGGTCTCTCTCTCGAAGATTGCGTTCTCTGGAATCCATGGAAGCCGATGGGCGGTCTTACCGAAGATGAAATTCGTGGCGCAAAGATGATTTTGTGGCGTGGACATTGCTCGGTGCACGGCCGCTTCACCAAAGAATCTATCGATGAGCTTCGCAATCGTGTCGAAGGCATCCAAATTATTGTTCACCCAGAATGTCAGCATGAGGTTGTTACTGCTGCAGATGTGGTCGGTAGCACCGAAAAGATTATTCAAACAGTTTCCAACTCCCCTGCAGGAAGCAAGTGGGCTGTAGGCACTGAACTCAATCTCGTCTCCAGATTGGCAGCCCAGAACCCTGACAAGGAAGTTGTATTCCTTGATAAGACTGTCTGTTATTGCTCGACTATGAACCGCATCGATCTGCCTCACCTTGTTTGGGCGATGGAATCAGTTGTAGCCGGCCATATTGTGAATGAAATTAAGGTAGATCCCAGAGTTGCGAAGTACTCGAAGTTGGCTCTAGAACAGATGCTCGCTCTATAGTTGCGCCCATGACTGAATCTAAAGCGGATAAGACAGCAGCCAATAAAGGCCGACCAACTCCTAAGCGCAGGGATGCAATCGCAGCTCGCAAAGTTTCATCTCTAGCACCTGCGTCAACCAAGGAAGAGAAGAAGCGCGCTAAGGATGCTGCTCGCGCTGCCAGAATTGCTAACCGCGCTGCATACCTTCGCGGCGACGAGAACGCTCTTCCGATTCGCGACAAGGGTCCCGTAAAGCGTTACGTTCGTAACTACATTGATTCACGCCGCTCAATCGGCGAATACTTCCTTCCTATCATCTTTATTGTTTTGATTCTCACTTTGATTCCATCTCCAATATTCCAAATTGGAAGCATCATCATCATGTACTCAGTTCTTCTTACCTCTGTCATTGATGGAATCTTCTTAGGCCGTAAGCTCAAGAAAGCGGTGGCGGAGAAATTCCCAGATGCACCAACTAAGGGAATTGCAATGTACGGCTGGTTGCGATCAACTCAGATGAGAAGAATGCGTACCCCTAAGCCATCTATCAACCGCGGAGATGCCTTCTAAATTCGATTAGCTCTACGCTCTTGGGCGAGGTGTTCTATCGAGCGTGGCATCACGTTCTGGCAGATTTCCCAAGACTTTATCGATTGCTGACATCGCATCGCTTGAAAGTTTTACCCCAGATGCCTTCACATTCTCTTTGACTTGAGCTGGCTTTGTAGCGCCCATGATTGCCGCTGCAACATTCTGATTCTGCAGAACCCACGCGATTGCAAGTTGAGAAATTGTTAGATCGTGAGCATCTGCAATGGGGCGTAAATTCTGAACAGCTTCAAGAATTTCATCCTTCATAAATGTTGAGATGAAATCAGCACCACTCTTCTTATCTGTTGCGCGTGAACCTGCAGGTGGCTTCTTTCCTGGCAGGTACTTACCTGTCAGAACTCCTTGGGCCATCGGCGACCAAACGATCTGACTGATTCCCTCTTTCTTTGAGAGCGGCACAACCTGACCTTCAATGACGCGCCATAACGCTGAATATTGAGGTTGGCTAGAGATAAATCTGTCATAACCGCGAGAATCTTGAATCTTTAGGGCCTGCGAAATTTGAGGTGCTGTCCACTCGGAGAACCCGATGTAACTCACTTTTCCTTGACGAATCAAATCATCGAAGGCGCGAAGAGTTTCTTCCAGCGGCGTCTCAACATCAAATCTATGTGCTTGATAGAGATCGATGTGATCTGTATTCAATCTTTTTAGTGACGCGTGGCACGACTCCATAATGTGTTTTCGCGACAAGCCTCGATCATTCTTACCGGTACCCGTTGGCCAGTAGACCTTTGTTAGCAACTCATAGGATTCGCGGCGAACACCCTTAAGCGCTTTACCTAAAACGCTCTCGGCCTTTGTTCCTGCATAGACGTCAGCAGTATCAAATGTTGTAATGCCAACATCGAGGGCTGTCTTTACACATTTAATCGCCGCTTCAGATTCAACCTGAGAGCCGTGGGTAATCCAATTCCCATATGCGATCTCTGATATGTACATTCCTGAATTTCCAAGGCGGCGATATTCCATGTTGGCACCTTAAGACCTAGCGTGGCTTGTTGCCAAGAGAGCTTGCCTATGGTTTGGTTACGCCACAACCCAATACACAACTAAATAGACAAATCTAGAGATAGCTCTCTAGGGGAAGTTCGGTGCAAATCCGACGCTGACCCGCAACCGTAAGACGGTTAATCTCATTTAACTGTTCAAGTCGGATTACCTATTGAGTTATTTGCAATTGACCAACACCCGCCGAGGTTTGCGGGGCGTAGTCCAAAGGTTTTTGATGCACCTTACGTATCAACCGCTTGCGAGCTACCCCTGTGAGACTCTTCAAATTGGAGACTCCAGAAAATGAATAAAAGATTTAAAGGATCATTGGCAGTTTTAATTCTGCTTATTTCAACCACAACTTCCATCGTCTCATCCGAAGCTGCTTCAAAGGGCTATCGCTATTGGGGCTACTTCCAGGCTGCACCTGGTGCAACATCATGGACTGCAGCCATGACCGGACCGACAGTCGATATCAAGGATGGCGCAGTTGAAGGTTGGTCATTTGTCTTTAGCAGCGATGACATTCCTTCTGAGGCGCCTTCTGTAAAGCCAGATTTCGCAACTATTTGTTCACATATCAAAGCGGTTCCTGGAAAGAAGCGAATCGCTCTTGTGATCGACTTTGGCAAGAAGGCATATGCGCCATCGGGCGAAAAGGTGAAACGCACAATGGTTCGATGCGTCAGAACAGATAAGAAATCTCAAGGAATTGATGTGCTTGGACAGGTAGTCAAAGTTCGAGCAGAGGCATCTGGACTCATCTGTGGTTTCAATGGATACCCACGTCAAGAGTGTGGCGTTGAAATTGAAACTCCTGCTGCACTTCTGAAGAAGTAATAAGCGATTCAAGAGTAAAAGAATGAAGAAACCGCTACACCCATTAACCCTTTGGATTTGGGCACTTCTCACCGCAATAGGTGTCGTGACCCTGGATTCAACCTGGGTGGCACTTGCTGCGATGGGTGTAGCGATTCTCATTGTGAAAGTGCGCGCTGATGGATCGCCATGGAATGCAACTTTCACCTGGTCGCTTCGAATTGCCGCTTTCATCATTGCGATTCGCGCAATTGTCGGAGTTCTCATTGGAGTTCCCATTCCAGGAACAGAACTCTTCCGTCTGCCTATTTTGCAACTACCTTCGTGGATGCCAGGTATTCGAATTGGTGGTGCGGTCACCGCCGAGCGACTTACCTCATCTCTGCATGAGGGCATCATCATTGCCACAATCATTCTTCTCTTCGGTGCCGCATCGGCGCTGACGAGCCCGCATAAACTCTTACGTGTACTGCCCTTCTTCATCTATGAAATTGGAATCACCCTTGTCATTGCCGCTTCCGTCTTTCCGCAATTAGTTCAGAGTCTGCAGAGAATCAGAAAAGCACAGCGACTTCGAGGAATTGAGAAGGTTGGCATCAGAAATCTTGCCCTGCCATTGTTAGAAGAAGCTCTGACCCGATCTTTACAGTTAGCTGAATCTATGGATTCGCGTGGTTACGGTGTCTCAAGACGGCGTTCTCGTTACCGCCCCTCACCTTGGAACTTTCGTGATTCCGCAATTCTCGTTTTCGCGCTCTTAACTGCTGGCGTGATGGTGGCCCAATGATTAAATTCTCAAACGTTTCTTTGATCTACCCGCAATCTACAAAAACAATCCTTGAAGATCTGACCTGCGAAATCGAAGAAGGTGAGATGGTCCTTGTAATGGGCCATACCGGTTCTGGTAAATCTTCACTCTTGCGTTTAATTAATGGCTTAGTCCCCCATCACACAGGTGGAATTTTGGCAGGCAATATCACCGTAGATGGAATCTCGACTCGCGAAGTTAAACCTGGAGCGCTTGCTCATCTCGTTGGCATTGTTGGACAGAATCCAATCAATGGCTTTGTCACAGATATCGTCGAGGAAGAGTTGGCATTTGGCATGGAAGCTCTGAACTTCCCTGCAGATGTCATGCGTAAGCGAATCGAAGAAGTGCTGGATTTGCTCTCACTCAATGCCGTACGCGACCGATCCATCCGAACCCTGAGTGGTGGAGAACAGCAACGCGTAGCTATCGCTGCAGCTCTGGTGATGCATCCCAAGGTATTGGTTCTTGATGAACCGACCAGCGCTCTCGACCCAATTGCGGCAGAGGAAGTTTTATCTGTTCTTCACCGCCTCGTACATGATTTAAGTGTCACAGTAATCATTGCCGAACATCGCCTAGAAAGAGTTATTCAATTTGTAGATCGCATCATTTTGATTGAAGGAGACGGCGAGACATCTATTGGAAGCGCTGATGAGATTTTGCAGAAGGCTGATTTAGTTCCACCTATTATTCGCCTCGCTCGAGCCTTGAACTTAAGTGAAATTGGAAGAAGTGTCCGTGAAGTTCGTCGATTAACTTCTGATGTGCGAGAGAGGATTCTTCCAGCGCCTGTTCCTGCTCCGAATTCAAAACCTACGGTTATCGATGTTGATTCAGTGGTCGTTACCTATGAGAAGAAGGATGCACTCAAGAAAGTTTCGACTGCTATTAAAGCTGGTGAAATCGTTGCTCTAATGGGGCGCAATGGCGCGGGTAAGAGCTCGTTACTGGAGACAATTGTCGGAGTAGCTTCACCGCAATCAGGCTCGGTTACAGTCAATGGAATCAATCCCACTTCATTGCAAGGTCGCAACCGACGGACCGCAATTGGATATGTCCCCCAAGAACCAAGCGACTTGCTCTATCTCCAGAGCGTCGGCCAAGAGTGCGAGAGCGCTGATCGCGAGAATGGGATAGAAACAGGAAGCACCTTCCAATTTCTCAATCGTTTGGTGCCCAATATCTCTGCAGATACCCATCCACACGATCTCTCTGAAGGTCAGCGCCTGGCTCTTGTATTAAGCATCGTTCTCTCCAGCAATCCTCGCGTTCTCATCCTTGATGAACCAACCCGTGGACTTGATTACCAGGCGAAAGCACTCTTCTCTCTTGCTCTTCAAGAGTTCGCAACAAAATTTGATTCACCCGTTCTTCTTGCGACTCACGATGTTGAACTCGTTGCAGAACTTGCAGATCGAGTGATTTTCCTTGCCGAAGGCGAGATCGTTGCCGATGGCTCCACACTGGATGTCCTTTTAAGCTCTCCAGCCTTTGCGCCACAAGTGGCAAAGGTGATGTCTCCACAGCCATGGCTTACCGTTGACGATGTTGTATCGGCGCTGGATATCTAACGATGAAGACCCAGTTAAAGACTAAGAACGTAGTCTCATTCACAGCGGCAAGCGCAGCAACACTTCTTCTTGTTAGTGCAGTCAGTCTTCTCGGTTTTCTCTGGCCATTTTTCGTAACATCAGATTCATCAGCACCACAATGGATCTTTCTCGCCTGTACTCCCATCGCACTTTTCCTATTCTTTGCCAAGGTAAGCAATGGTGATTTAGATGCTAAATCTGTCGCACTCCTGGCGCTTCTCTCGGCGCTGATTGCAGCAGTCCGCCCGCTAGGAACGGGAGCTGTTGGAATAGAACCGATGTGGTTCATCTTGATCTTAAGCGCACGAGTATTCGGCCCTGCTTTTGGTTTTCTCCTCGGCGCACTATCAATGGTTCTCTCTGCATTTATTACTGGCGGAATAGGGCCTTGGCTTGCCTATCAATCATTTGCCGCGGCGTGGATTGGTCTTGGCGTTGCACTTATCCCCCGTACTTTGCGTGGACGTCGCGAGATTCTTGCACTTATTGTTTATGGAATTCTCGCTGCGCAATTCTTTGGAATCGCAATGGATCTCCAATTCTGGCCTTGGTATCTCGGCGTTGATTCACAGCTTTCATATATTCCCGGCGGCGCATTTGCAGAGAACTTAGAACGATTCTTTACCTATCATTTTCTATCGGCGCTAGCGTGGGATATTCCGCGGGCAATCTTTACCTCTGTCTTGCTTGCCGTTGCAGGTAAGCCGGTTCTGGGCGCGCTGCGAAGAGCGCATACCCGCGCCAGATTTGTTACTCCTATTGAATTTAGAGATGCGCGAACAATTAGCGAACGTGCGATTGAACCATCGGCAGATCAACGATAGTTGCCACTGAATCTCTTCCGCGCACATCAACGATTACTGATTGACCAATTTCAAATCCAGGAATAATCAGCGCTAGCGCAATACCTGTCTTTAAAGTAGGTGAAAAAGTTCCGCTTGTGACCACTCCAATTTCAGCTCCTTCAGAGTTGCGAATGAGCATGCCTGCACGCGGGATTCCTCGATCACTTGCTTTAAGTGCGTGAAGGGTTGGAAGCGTCTTCTCTTCCTTCTGTCTACGAAGTGTCTGACTGCCCCTGAATTGATCTTTCTTCCATCCAATGGCCCAGCCAGCACTTGCCTGAACAGGGGTAATTTCAAGAGTTAATTCATGGCCATGAAGCGGATAACCCATTTCGGTTCGCAGCGTGTCACGTGCACCAAGTCCGCAAATCAATCCATCGAAAGGTTTCATCGCTTCCACTAAAGCATCCCAGACAATTGATGCGTGGTCCCACGATGGAACTATCTCGTAGCCATGTTCACCCGTATAGCCAGTACGACAGAGAATGACTAGAACTCCTGCAATTTCCACATGAGCAAATGCCATGTAATCCATCGTTGGATTAACTCCAAAGCTTCGGATCACTTCTACCGCTTTCGGTCCTTGTAGAGCCAGTACCGCAAATGATTTATGAAGATTTACTACTTCAATATCTTTAGGAGCTTCTGATTTCAATACCTCGACTACCGCGCTCGTATTTGAGGCATTAGGAATCAAGAAAAAGTCCTCGTCCGAATTTCGATAGGCAATTAGATCGTCGACAACGCCACCATCTTCGTTACACAGAAGCGTGTATTGAGCCTTACCATCACTGATTCGATTGAGATCATTTGTAAACATCTGATTCAAAAATTCGAGGGCACCCGGTCCTTTAACGCTCGCCTTGCCGAGATGAGAAACATCAAAGAGTCCTACACGCTCACGCACGGCGGTATGTTCTGCAAGAACGCCAGCTCCGGGATATTCAATAGGCATCAGCCAGCCGCCGAAATCAGCCATCTTCGCCTTAAGATCAAGGTGCTTTTGATGTAAAGGTGAGTTTTTCACAGTGACAACTTACACTTGCGCACGACCAGAATTGCTCTTTCACCATAGCAAGCCTTACAAGGGAGTCTCTATATGACAACGATCCGCCTTTCAAACGGAATTGTGAAAGACGATCTCCTTGTCGTAGGCCTTTCTGTGAAGAGCGCAAAGGGTGCCCTTCAAATCGAGGCTGGCGATTTAGCTCTTGATACCAAGGCTTTATTTCCACTGCTCAGTGATATGGGAGCGACTGGAAAGGTTGATGAAGTAATTAAGATTCCTGGAACAACTACACGTCTTATTGTTTTCACCGGTCTAGGTAAGAGTGCAACGACATATAGCAATGAAGTTCTTCGACGCGCTGCAGGAGCTGCAACTCGAGCACTTGCAGGCAATTCCTCTGCAACAATTTCATTGCCCTCCAAGAGCGTGGCTGCAGTAAAGGCAATCGCAGAAGGTGCAGCGCTTGGAAATTACTCGTTTACCGCCTTTCGTGGTTCTACCAAGGCGGCGCAGAAATCACCGTTGAAATCGATCACGATCCACGCCGAACTTGCTGCATCTTCCGAGGCAAAGAGTGAAGTTAAGAGCGCAGAAATTCTGGCGCGATATACAAATTTGGTTCGCGACTTAATCAATACTCCCCCTAGCCACTTAACTCCCGAAACTTTCTGCAAAGCAATCTCTGATGCAGTCAAAGAAGCTGGCGGAGCATCAATTGGTCTCAAAGTAAATGTAATGAACGAGAGCCAATTGAAATCAAAGGGCTACGGTGGAATTACCGCAGTCGGCCAGGGTTCTGTTAATCCCCCACGATTGTTGAGCATCACCTACACACCAAAGAGTGGCAAGGCGAAGAAGAAGTATGCATTTGTCGGTAAAGGAATCACCTTCGACACAGGTGGGCTTGCACTCAAGCCCGCACTTGGCATGGAAGCGATGAAGTCAGATATGAGCGGTGCTGCTGCTGTCTGCGCGGCAACCATTGCCATCGCACTCCTAGAACTTCCTGTAGCAATCGAAACGTGGGCACCGCTTGCAGAGAATATGGTTAGCGATACTGCAACTCGACCAAGTGATGTCATCACGATGTACGGTGGAAAGACAGTTGAAGTTCTCAATCCAGATGCTGAAGGTCGCTTAGTTCTAGGCGATGCTCTTGTGAAAGCTCAAGAGAGTAAAGATCTCGATGGAATTATTGACGTCGCAACTCTGACAGGTGCTCAGGTCGTTGCCCTTGGCACCAGAACATCTGCAGTGATGACAAATAATGAAGAGTTCTCATCTGAATTTATAAAGTTAACTCACGTGACAGGAGAATCTTTCTGGCCAATGCCACTACCTGTCGAACTTCGCGCTTCACTTGATTCACCGATCGCAGATATGGCAAATATCGGAGAGCGAATGGGTGGCATGTTGGTCGCCGGGCTATTCCTCAAGGAGTTTATCGACGGAGACCTTCCATGGCTCCACCTTGATATCGCAGGACCATCCTTCAATGAAGGCGCAGCCCACGGATACACCCCTGTCGGCGGCACTGGGGTCGCAATGCGTTCACTAGTTGAGATAGCTGCCAGTCAAGGCTGAGGAATGGGAATAACGGCCAGAAGCCTGCGTTAGTAATGCGGCGCGAAGGCTGGCAAGATAGCCCCGTTGATGAATCTTCTTGACCAGGCTTAAAGGAGTCACTCGGTGTCGAATTTCGATCTAGTAGTTCTTGGCGGTGGCAGCGGCGGTTACGCGGCAGCTCTACGTGGGGCTCAGTTGGGTCTGACTGTAGCGCTCATTGAAAAGGACAAGGTCGGCGGCACCTGTTTGCACCGAGGATGTATTCCAACGAAAGCTCTTCTCCATGCCGGCGAGGTCGCAGATAGCGCTCGCGAATCTGCACAATTCGGAGTCAATGCAACTTTTAACTCGATTGATATGGCCGGAGTTAATAGTTACAAGGATGGCGTTATCGCCGGACTCTATAAAGGTCTTCAAGGTTTAGTTAAATCGAGAAACATCACCTACGTTGAAGGTGAAGGTCGTCTCGTTTCCAATAACACTGTTGAAGTAAATGGTGCTCAGTACACAGGAAAGAACATTGTTCTTGCTACAGGTTCATATGCTCGCACACTTCCAGGTTTAGATATTGATGGCACAAAAGTGATTACTTCAGATCACGGAACAAAGATGGATTATGTTCCAAAGAGTGCAATCGTCTTGGGCGGAGGAGTCATCGGTTGCGAATTCGCATCGGTATGGAAGTCATTTGGTGCGGATGTCACAATCATTGAAGGCTTGTCCCACCTCGTAGCTCTCGAAGATGAATCTTCAAGCAAGCTCCTTGAGCGCGCATACCGTAAGCGCGGAATTAAGTTTGAACTCGGTGTTCGCTTTAAATCTCACCGCGTTGATGCAAATGGCGTCACAGTCACTCTCGAAGATGGTCGCGAATTCACTGCCGATATCTTGCTCGTCTCTGTAGGTCGCGGACCGGTCACAGATGGAATTGGTTACCAAGAAGTCGGTATCGCCATGGACCGTGGATACATCACAGTCGATGATCACTGCCGCACAAATATCCCTGGAATCTTCGCTGTCGGCGACATCATTCCTACTCTTCAGCTTGCTCACGTTGGCTTCCAAGAAGGAATTCTTGTCGCGGAAACAATCGCAGGACTCAATCCTCGTCCAATTAATTATGATGGCGTTCCTCGCGTTACATATTCAGAGCCTGAAGTTGCATCTGTCGGACTCTCAACCAAGATTGCCAAGGAACGCGGTTACGACGTGGTTGAACTCGATTACAACTTAGCCGGTAACGGAAAGGCTCAGATTCTTAAGACTGCAGGTTCTATCAAGCTCGTTGCGCAGAAGAACGGACCAGTTCTTGGAATCCATATGGTTGGCGCACGAGTCGGCGAACTACTAGCCGAAGCACAATTAATTTTTAACTGGGAAGCATCAGCAGATGATGTTGCTCCACTTGTACATGCACATCCAACACTGTCAGAGGCAATGGGCGAAGCTCATATGGCTCTTGCAGGCAAGCCACTTCACGCACACGGTTAAGTCAGAGGAGATATAACAATGACATTCTCAGTCACAATGCCAGCTCTCGGTGAGAGCGTAAGTGAAGGAACAGTTACTCGTTGGCTTAAGAACGAGGGCGATATGGTCGCTGTCGATGAACCACTCCTCGAAGTTTCGACAGATAAAGTTGATACAGAGATTCCATCACCTGTTGCAGGAGTTCTCTCAAAGATTGTTGTTGCAGTAGATCAGACCGTTGCAGTTGGTGCGGAATTAGCCGTAATTAATGAGTCAGGATCAGCAGCGACACCTGCAGTTGTGTCCGAGCCAATTGCTCAGGTTCCGGTGGCAGAGGTTCCAGCTCAGCCATCTACTCCAGTCGAAGTTCCTGTAACCCCAGCTCCCCCAGCTCCCCCAGCGCCTGCTGCAAGTGGAGCCGGAACAGTCATCACAATGCCTGCTCTCGGTGAATCTGTCAGCGAAGGAACAGTTACACGTTGGCTTAAGAACGTTGGAGATTCAGTTGCAGTAGATGAAGCGCTCCTCGAAGTTTCTACAGATAAAGTCGATACAGAGATTCCATCACCAGTTGCAGGAACTCTTCTAGCAATTGATGTTGCAGTTGATACAACTGTTGCAGTTGGTGCTCGACTCGGACTTATTGGAACATCGGGTTCAGTTTCTGCGCCAGTTACACCAACTGCACCGGTGGCTCCTTCCGTTCCAGCTCCTGCAGCTCCAGCTCCTGTGGCGCAAGTGGTTCAGGCACCCGCACCGGTGGTGTCCGAGCCAATAGTTCAGGTTCAGGTGGCACAGGTTCCAGCTCAAGTTGTTACTCCAGTCGTCGCGCCTACACAACCAGCGGATGCCTACGTAACACCGATTGTTCGCAAATTAGCTAACGATCTTGGTGTAAATCTTTCAACAGTTCGCGGCTCAGGCATTGGCGGCCGTATTCGCAAGGAAGATGTCATCGCTGCAAAGCCAGCATCTGCCCCATCACAGGGCTCACCAGCACAGGGCGCACCAGTTGCATCTTCTGCTCCTGCAGCACGTCCTGCAGCACCTGTTGCATCTCCTCTTCGTGGAACAACCGTGACAATGTCACGCCTTCGCAAAGTTATTGCAGCTCGCATGGTTGAGTCTCTTCAAGTTTCAGCCCAGCTGACAACTGTCATTGAAGTAGATGTAACGAAGATTGCTCGTTTGCGCGATCGCTCTAAGGCAACATTTGAAGCGCGTGAAGGCGTCAAGCTCTCATTCCTTCCATTCTTTGCCGTTGCTGTATGCGAAGCGCTGAAGCAGCATCCAGTTCTCAACTCATCTGTTGAGGGCGATCAGATTATTTATCACGGCGCAGAACACCTTGGCGTCGCAGTCGATACAGAACGCGGACTCCTCGTTCCGGTTATTCACAACGCTGGTGACCTCAATATGGGTGGCGTTGCACGAAAGATTGCAGATCTTGCAGCACGTACACGCGATAACAAGGTAACTCCAGATGAACTCGGTGGCGGAACATTTACTCTGACCAATACAGGTTCTCGTGGAGCGCTCTTTGATACACCAATCATTAATCAACCACAGGTTGCAATCCTCGGACTCGGCGCAGTTGTAAAGCGTCCAATGGTTGTTAAGGGTGAAGATGGTGGCGAGACAATTGCGATTCGTTCAATGGTCTACCTCGGACTTTCATACGATCATCGCGTTGTCGATGGTGCGGATGCTGCGCGTTTCCTAGTCACACTTAAAGAGCGCCTTGAAGGCGGCGCTTTCGAAGCTGACCTAGGTCTCTAACTCGATGTCGTCACCACAACGTATCGCCATTACTGGCGCCTCAGGACTTATTGGTACAGCGCTCGTTGGGCATCTCAAGGCTGAAGGTCATACTGTTCAACGTTTAGTTCGCAGGCCCGTCGTTGCTGCAGATGAGATTCAGTGGGATCCACAGACTGGATATGTAGATATCGAAGCTCTTCGCGGTGTCGATGCTGTTATTCACCTTGCAGGTGTCGGTGTTGGCGATAAGCGATGGAGCAAGAAGTACAAGTCTGAGATTCTTAACTCTCGCCTACTTGGAACTACAACTATCGCTAAGGCAGTTGCAGAAGTAAAGCCTCAGGTCTTTATCTCAGCCAGTGCTATTGGCTGGTACGGAGAATCCGGAAACCGTTCAGTTGTCGAAAGCGATCGCGTCGGTGATGACTTCCTTGCTGCGGTTTGCCGCGAATGGGAAGCAGCTGCCGATCTTGCGGGATCAGTGCGCACAGTAAAGATTCGAACAGGTTTAGTACTTGATCCAACAGGTGGAGCACTTGGAAAGATGCTCCCCCTCTTTCGCTTAGGTCTTGGCGGAAAACTGGGTTCAGGTAAGCAATGGTGGTCTTGGATCACTCTTCACGATGTAATTCGCGCGATCTCATTCCTTCTCGATAGCAAAGTTGATGGTCCTGTGAATCTCACAGCTCCAAATCCTGTTACTAATCAGGAGTTCACATCAGCACTTGCGCGTGCAATGCATAGACCAGCGCTCTTTCCAGCGCCTGCACTTGGTTTGAAGATTGCACTTGGCGGATTCTCAAGTGAAATTCTTGGAAGCAAGAAGGTAATTCCTCAAGTACTGGCAGATTCAGGATTTACTTGGGATTACCCTCATGTGACTACAGCGCTCAGCGCGCTCATCGAAGAGTAATTTACTGATTTAGGAGTTCTTGCGCCGCAAGGCGACCAGCTAAGAGCGCCCCATTTTGTGAGGCAGATGTCCTGAAATCTCCTGCGATAAATACACCATCACTAATCTTTGATGTTGTTGCAAGAGAATTTCCAGGCGCAAAAATCGGTAGCGCCTTAGGGATTTCGTACTTCGCGATTAGTGGCCATGACTGAGTTTCTTTCCCCCACAAAAGCGCTAAATGTCTACGGACTTCAGATTCAGATGTGTGCTCAATCGTTGTCGTGGAGAGTAGCGAACGACCAATCGGTGCGTAGGAAGAAATGAAGTTAGAGATTACGATCGAGTTCAGAACCGGGCCACGCTTTTCGCCATCAAGCAACAATCTATTTGAATCTGAGAAATCTGCGGGCACTTCGTGATACCAAGTTGTGCAGGTAGCTAACTTTGGAACGTTTGGAATATCAAGCAACTGAGCAGAGGTCGTCAGATCCGTTGCAACAATGACCTCCTGTCCAGAAAATTCTGCGATTGAATCGACTTGAGTATTGAGATGAATGGTCTTGATCTTTTTTGCCAGAATCGCTGGAAGCGCGCCAGCACCCAGTCGAGGTAAGCCTGGTTTTCCCGAGACAAAAGAGCGAATGAGCTCCTTGCCCTGCACGGCTCCAATCTCTTTTGGATCAGCGAGAAATACACCAGATAGGAATGGTCGAAGCACTCGCGTGTAAAGAGTCCCAAGGCCTTCGAGTTCTGCTCCAACGGAATTTTCATTACGAGCAGAGTGAATTAGATACTGCGCAAACTTCAACTTCTCAAGCAGTGTCCCTGTCTTTAAATCCAGAGCTGAGAATGGATTACGCCTGGGGTCACTTAATGAATAGCGTTTATCGCCGAGTGAGATATCAATGGAACGGCTTGCTCTTTGAAAATCCAGCTCATTAACGACATCAAGTCTTTGGAGTTCGGGGTAATTCGCATTTATCAGTTGAAATCCTCGATCGAGAGTAAATCCATCGATGTGATCACTTGCGACGCGACCACCCACACGATCACCGCCTTCAAATATCTCAACATCGCGACCTGCTTCTTGCAAGGTTATTGCGGCGCTAAGGCCTGCCAATCCCCCGCCAATAACAACAACAGATTTATCTGACATTGATTTCACGTGCCTTATCAATCATCTGTGCCACCGCGATTATCTCTTGATGAGAAACAGGCCACTTATTCTCACCCGCTAGCGCGCCCTTAACTTGGAGATAGAAATTTCCGTAATTGCCAGGTACTCCAGCTATCTCTTCCACGGTGTCGCCTCGATGCAAGAATGCTCGTGAAGATGTTGGCAGATTCCAAATCCCATTTTCAGGCAACTGTCCTGATCGAAGTAACGCCTCTTGTGGGTCTAAATCGTGAATGACTAGTGCACCTTCTGAACCCAAAAGTCGAATACGTGGTCCTGGAGCACCGGAGATAGCACTTGCTGCAAGATAAGAGTCGACTCCCGAAGTGTGACGAAGTGTCAGAGCCACGTCATCTTCTGAGTTCCCTCGAATATCTCGAACACTTGCGTAAGTAAGCTCTGAATCGCCAAAAAGATGAAGTGCAATGGAGAGAAGATGCGTCTGCAAATCCAGGAGCAACCCCCCACCATTTTCCGGGCTCGTACTCTCTCTCCAAGAAGTGGGTGAGATTGTCGGGCGGAAACGTTCATAACGCGAATCAAATCTAAATGGTTTTCCGATGAGACCTTGGCCTAAAACTTTCTTAATCGTCAAGGTATCTGAATCCCAGAGCCTATTGAAGAAGACTGTGACAGGAACCGAAGCGTCAATTGAAGATTGCAGAACTTCTTGCGTCTCTCGGAGATTTCTGGCGAAAGGTTTATCTACTACAACTGGAACTCCAGCTTTAATGGATGCAATCGCAAGTGAGGCGTGAACATCATTTGTTGTAGCAATGATAATGAGATCGAGTTCGCACGCCAAGAGCGCATCCACGCTCTCAACGATTTTGACGGTGGGAAAATCTTCTTTCGCCTGACGGGCTCGCGTTGCATTCGTTGTCAGAATTGCGCTGACTTCGAAACCACAAGACTTTAGGAGCGCCCCGTGAAAGGAGCGCCCCGCTAAGCCATATCCTGCGATTCCAACTCTCATATGCGTTTACTTATTTGCTGTCTTACTTATTTTGAAGCTTCGATGGCCACCAGATCTTCGGACCGATCTCATGAACGAGTGCCGGAACCAGGATTGATCGGACGATGATTGTGTCGAGAAGAACACCGAAGGCAACTGCGAAGCCGAGCTGCGCAAGTGGAACTAGAGGCAGAAGACCAAGCACCGCAAAGGTCGCTGCAAGAACAATTCCTGCAGATGTAATGACCGAGCCCGTCACTGTAAGTCCCTTAATGACGCCTGCTCTGGTGCCAATCTTCTGCGACTCTTCACGGACACGTGACATTAAGAAGATGTTGTAATCGATGCCGAGTGCAACAAGGAAGATGAAGGCAAAGAGTGGGAATGAGTTATCTCCACCTGCAAATCCAAAGACGTGATTGAATACCAGCGCAGAGACTCCGAGTGTTGCAAAGAAGGAGAGAACAACCGTTCCGAGTAGAACGATTGCGCTCAAGATGCTTCGCAGGAGCACTCCGAGAATCAATGTGATGACAAGGAGAATGATTGGGATAATTGTCTTGTTGTCTCGATCATTTGCTTGACGCACATCGTAATAAACAGCGCTAGTTCCGCCGATGAGCGCAGAGGAATCAGCTTCCTTCGCTAAACGCCGTAGTTCTGGAATATCGTTTCCAGCTTCAACGCTATCTGGAGCTGCTTCTAGAGTTACATTTAAGATTGCCTTGTTATCGACGATCTTCACTGCAGGAGCAGGCTTTCCTGGAATTGGAAGGCCATCAAGAGCTGGAGTAACTAATGAAACTCCTGGCGCACCTGTAAGTGCAGCTGTCACAGCCTCGATCTTGTCGGCACTTACAACAACTTGTGTTGGGTCACCTTCTCCACCTGGGAAATGTTTGAGCAACAACTTCTGACCAACAACTGACTCTGGCTTTCCGGTAAAGGTATCGACAGTTCCGATGCCATCTGCCTTCAGGGTTGATGATGCAAATGCAAGGATAAGAAGAACTGAACCGGTAATTACCCATGCTTTACGTGGGTTACGGCCGATGCTATCGCCAACCTTTGACCACATTCCTTCAAGTACATGATCATCGCCATCATTCTGAGGAACTCGTGGCCAGAAGATCCAACGGCCGAAGAGAAGAAGTAGTGCAGGAAGCAAAGTTAAAATCGTAATCATCGACACTACGATTCCAATTGCACCAATCGGTCCTAGCCCAGCTGTATTGGTTAGCTGGCTAAATAGGAGAACCAGTAGCGCGATAGCAACTGTAGAACCTGAAGCAAGGATTGGTTCCCAGACTCCCTTGTATGCAGTGCGCATCGCATCAAAACGATTTTCATGATGGTGCAGCTCTTCTCGATATCGGGCAATCAAGAGAAGCGCATAATCCGTTGCCGCTCCAATAACTAGAACCGAGAGGATTCCTTGCGACTGACCATCGACATCGATGATGTCCGCCTTTGCAAGAAGATAAACAATTCCGCCAGCTGTTGAGAGGGCAAAGAGCGCCGAAAGGAGCGGAATAATCCAAAGTACTGGAGATCGATAGACAACGATGAGGATGACAGCAACAACAGCCAACGTTGTCAGAAGAAGTGTTGAATCGATACTGCCAAAAGCGCCGAAGAGGTCTCCAAGTAGACCTGCCGGTCCAGTTACATAATGACTTACGCCGTTTGCTTCAGCTAGTGGCTTTACATCTTCACGAAGAGCTTCGACTATGGCAGGAAGAACTGGTTCATCGTTCGGCAGTAATTCAGAGATTGAATTTCCATCGAGTGGGACATTTGCAAGAATCGCTTTCCCATCTTCAGATGGAAATACTGAAATTGCCTGATCGGGTGCTAGAAAATCTGAAATCTTCTTATCGGTATCTCCGAGAGTAAGTTCACCGACTCCTGCCATGTGCTGATTAATCGCAGCTAGGTTTTCAGGAGTTACCTTGCCTTCAAAGAGAATCAAGGTTGGAAAGGCGAAACCTTCTCTATCCGAAAATCCCTCAATGAGGTCAGCAGCTTGTGTCGCTTCAGCGCCCTTTGGTAAGAATGAAGAGTTGTTATTCTCTTGAACCGATGTGAGTTTGCCGAAGAGCGGACCGAAGAAGCCGGTGATGACGAACCAGCTGATGACCACGAGCATCGCAAGGGCGAAAGGTTTACGGTTGTTTCGAGTTGAGGCGAGAGACATTGAGATTAATTACCCTTCAGGCAGCCCCACACGAGATGGGATTGGTCGAGATGCGATTGGCTAGGGGGCAAGCCTACCTTTAGGCTGTACCTGTGCCTGTTGCAAGCGCTCCCCTCGGAGCGGATATTTCCGCCAAAGCTCTCGATACCCAACGCCTTGGCTCTGTCGAGTATCTAACGGCGCTCGATTTACAAAGAGAAATACATTCTGAAGTTGCTGCCGGCACTCGAGCAAACTCACTTCTTCTCCTAGAGCATCCATCAACTTATACAGCTGGTAAGAGAACATCAGCTGAAGAGAAGCCAACAGATGGAACTCCTGTTATTGATGTCGATAGAGGCGGAAAGATCACTTGGCATGGTCCAGGGCAACTTGTTGGATATCCAATAGTTAAATTAGCTAATCCACATGAACTCGTGGGCTTTGTCCGAGAAATTGAATCCGCACTCATTGATGTTTGCGGCCACTTTGGAATTACCACCAGCAGAATTTCCGGTCGTTCTGGCGTCTGGATTCAAGATGCGCGAGGTGATCGCAAGATTGCCGCCATCGGCATTCGCGTTGCAACAGGCGTGACAATGCATGGATTTGCTCTCAATGTAAACCCAGATTTGTCGGCTTTTTCAAGGATTATTCCTTGCGGAATCAGCGATGCTGAAGTGACATCATTGAGTAAGGAGCTGGGCCGAGATATCGATATTATTGAGCTTCTTCCCATCGTGGAGAAAATGGTTTCAGCAACTTTATCGAAGGTGAGCGCATGACTATCGCACCAGAAGGTCGCAAGCTACTTCGCATTGAAGCGCGAAACACCGAAACTCCAATCGAACGAAAGCCTGAGTGGATTAAGACTCGGGCCAATATGGGCCCTGAATACACTCGCTTGCGATCCTTGGTAAAGACAGAAGGACTGCACACAGTTTGTCAGGAAGCCGCATGTCCCAACATATTTGAATGCTGGGAAGATAAAGAGGCAACTTTCCTTATCGGCGGTGAACGCTGCACCCGTCGTTGCGATTTCTGCAATATCGATACTGGTAAACCTGAAGAACTTGATCGCGATGAACCACGCAGAGTCGCTGAATCTGTTCAGGCAATGGGATTGAAGTACGCAACCATCACAGGTGTTACTCGAGATGATCTCGAAGATGAAGGTGCTTGGCTCTACGCAGAAACAATCCGCAAAGTTCATGAGTTGAATCCCGGCACCGGCGTTGAAATGCTTGCTCCAGATTTCAGTGGAAATCCGATTCTCCTCAATGAGGTCTTCGAGACTCGTCCCGAAGTTTTTGCACATAACTTAGAGACCGTTCCAAGAATTTTTAAGCGAATTCGACCAGCATTTACATATGAGAGATCCCTTAACGTCATTACACAAGCAAGAGAGTTTGGGTTGATTACAAAATCAAACTTGATCCTCGGTCTCGGTGAAACTCGTGAAGAGATTTCTCAGGCGCTCGTCGATCTCCATGCGGCTGGATGCGATCTGATCACAATCACTCAATACCTGCGCCCAACAAATAAGCACCACCCGGTAGAGCGTTGGGTAAAGCCAGATGAGTTCGTAGAACTTGCAAAAGAGGCAGAAGATATTGGGTTTAGTGGCGTCATGAGTGGCCCACTTGTTAGAAGCTCATATCGCGCTGGTCGTCTGTACAAGCAAGCTCAGGAGAAGCGTGGCTGATCTCGTTTATCCACCAGTAATCGGTGCGATTAAAGTATTTTGGAAATACCTTGGGCTGAAATTTGATTTTGAGGGTGTTGAGAATATTCCGCGTGAAGGTGGCGCAGTTCTCTCAATCAATCACATTGGATACTTAGATTTTGCACTTGCCGGAACCGCCGCACTTCCTGCCGGTCGGTACGTCAGATTTATGGCGAAGAAAGAGATTTTTGATAACAAGTTAGCTGGCCCGCTGATGCGCGGAATGCACCACATCTGCGTTGATCGCAGTAGCGGAACCGCATCTTTCGTAGCCGCTCTTCGAGCGCTTCGTTCTGGTGAAATTATCGGAATCTTTCCAGAGGGCACAATCTCGGTCTCCTTCGAAATCAAAGAGTTAAAAACCGGAGCTGTTCGTTTAGCGATGGGGGCAGGCGTTCCAGTTATTCCCACCATCGTCTGGGGTTCGCAGAGAATTTGGACAAAGAAGGTGAAGCGCGATTTACGACGTAAGAAGGTCCCCATCACTGTGGCCTTTGGCGCACCTCTCTACTTTGATAAACAGAGCGATGTTGAGGCGGGTGAGAAGTTGCTGCGAGAAACAATGATCGCCATGCTCCATGAGGTTCAAGAAAAGTATCCTGATTCACACCAAGGTCAGCGCTGGGCACCGGTTCGTCTTGGTGGTATCGCCCCTGCTCCCCTAAACTAACGCGCATGTTCAAGCGTAAGAAAAAAGAAGCAAAGATAAAGAAGCCACGTTTTCAGACATTCCGCGATGCTTACAAGATCACGGCCTCTGTTAAACCTTGGATTGGCGGCGCACTCGTAGCGACCTTCATCCTTGTATTGGCTACTGGTATCGCAATTGGATTCATCTTCGACCATCCTGTGTATGCAGGATTTGTCTCGACACCACTTGCAACTCTTGCAGCAATGTTTCTCTTTACACGTGTTGCCGGTTCTGCCGCTTATGCAAATATTGAAGGTCAGATGGGCGCTGGTGCAAGCGTTCTGATGGCTATCCGTAAAGGTTGGACAACTACGCCAGCGGTTGCAGTTAATCGTCAGCAAGATATGGTCCATCGCAGCGTTGGTCGCGCCGGAATCGTACTTACCGGTGAAGGTGGTTTTGCGGTTCGTCAGATGTTGCAAGATGAGAAACGCAAATCAGAGCGCTATGCGCCAGGTGTACCAATCACTGAAGTATTCGTAGGCGATGGTGAAGGTCAGGTTCCTCTTCGTAGATTGCAGAAGCACCTCGCAAAGCTTCCAAAGAAGTTAACTCCACATCAGATGAGAGAAGTACGTGCTCGCCTTAAAGCTGTGGGCGGAATGTCACTTCCAATTCCAAAGGGTCCAATGCCAAAAGGCGTAAAGATTCGCTAAATCTTTCCTCTGGTCTGAATAAGAACAGTATCTGAAAGGCGCTCGTTAATTCCGCGTCCATTCTCATCAAAGGTAATCGCTGTAATCAACGGCAGTAAGAGCGCTGTTCGAATGAGTGACTGACGTGGAGTGACCGCTCCGCCATCCGAAAACCTCACTACTTTGAGGCCGACGATACGGTGGCCAAATGAAGCTCCCCCAAGTGCGACAAAGAACGAGTATTGGGCGAAGAGAAGAATGAGTACTGGAATTCGGGCCTGGGGCACTCGATCGCTCAGGGAGCCAGAGCCTGCAAAGAAGCCAAGGGCGATTGCATAGCAAGCCAGCCAATCAATCGTTATTCCCAGAAGGCGCCGGCCCTGACTCACGCGTGGATACATGGCTCGAAGCCTATCGCCGAGAGTTTCCTGCCAGGATGTAACACGGCTGTAACACGGCGATTATGACATTTTTACGCAAGCAAACTAGCCTTCACTCCATCAGCAGAGCTCAGAGTTGAGTCGGCTGGGTTATAAACAGCCTCAATTGGAGTAAATATGTTTAAGAATTCATCAGAAATTTTTGCATACATCAAGAAGGAAGATGTAAAACTCGTCGACGTACGATTTACAGACCTTCCAGGTATTCAGCACCACTTCAACGTACCTGTTGAATCATTTGACGAAGCTGTATTTACAGATGGTCTTATGTTTGATGGTTCATCTATTCGTGGATTCCAAGCAATCAACGAATCAGATATGAAGTTGCTTCCAGTACCTGAGTCTGCATTTATCGACCCATTCCGCCTCGAGAAGACTCTTGTCATTATCTTCTCTGTTCACAACCCAAGTGATGACACTCCTTACTCACGTGACCCACGTGGCGTAGTTGCAAAGGCTGTTGACTATATGAAGTCAACAGGAATTGCAGATCAGGCATTCTTCGCACCAGAGGCAGAGTTCTATGTCTTCGATGCGATTCGTTTTAAGACAGGAATTAACGAGGCCTACCACCACATTGACTCTTATGAAGGCGCTTGGAACACAGGCATCGTCACAGATCCAGATGGAACTCCAAACCGTGGATACCGCACTCGCGTGAAGGGTGGTTACTTCCCTGTATCTCCAACAGATCAATTCGCAGATCTTCGCGATGAGATGGTGATGGAACTTGGTCGTGCAGGTCTTCTTGTCGAGCGTTCACACCACGAGGTTGGAACAGCTGGCCAGATGGAGATTAACTACCGCTTCACAGATATCTTGAGCGCAGGCGATGAGCTAATGAAGTTTAAGTACATCATTCGCAACGTTGCATGGGAAGGCGGCAAGACAGCAACATTTATGCCAAAGCCACTCTTCGGAGATAACGGCTCTGGAATGCACGTTCACCAATCACTATGGAAGAACGGAAAGCCACTCTTCTTCGAAGCTGGCACATATGGCGATCTTTCAGATATGGCACGTTGGTATATCGGTGGTCTCTTGAAGCATGCACCATCACTTCTTGCATTCACCAACCCAACAGTGAACTCATACCGTCGCTTGGTTCCAGGATATGAAGCTCCAGTAAACCTCGTTTACTCAGCTCGTAACCGTTCTGCATGTATCCGTATTCCAATTACTGGTTCATCACCAAAGGCAAAGCGCGTTGAATTCCGTTGCCCAGATCCATCATCGAACCCATACCTCGCATTTGCTGCGATGCTCATGGCCGGCATCGATGGAATCGTCAATAAGATCGAACCACCTGCACCAGTTGATAAGGATCTCTACGAGCTAGAGGGCGAAGAAGCTGCAGCAATTCCTCAGGTACCAGGATCACTCGATGCTGTACTCAATAGCTTAGAGGCAGATCACGAGTTCCTTACTAAGGGTGGAGTCTTCACAGAAGATCTCATCGCAACATGGATCGAGTGGAAGCGTAAGAACGAAGTTGATTACGTTCGTTTGCGTCCACATCCAGCTGAGTTCGAGCTCTACTACGATATCTAAAATAGATCACATAACAATGGCCTCTGAGAAATCAGGGGCCATTGTTCTTCTCTAGATTTTTCAGGCTTTTCTTGAGAAGACTTTAAAGAGAATCCAGCTCAGAAGACCACTGACGATTGAAGCCGTTATCACCGCGATGATTGCAATATCTCGCTGCACAGGATCAGTGAAGGCCAAACTTGCGATAAAGATCGCGACTGTAAATCCAATTCCAGCTGCGCTGCCGGTTGCCAGCACATCAGTATTACGAGCCCCAGCCGGATAGTCACCAATATTAAGCTTCTTCGCTGAGATCATCGCGACGAGAATACCTAGCGGCTTTCCGATGACTAATCCAGCAAAAATTCCCCATGCAATCACAGAGGTGGATGCGTTCTTCAGCGCTTCAGTTGTTAGGACTACTCCTGTATTTGCAAAGGCGAAAATCGGTACAACAAAATAAATACTCCATGGGTGAAGCTTCGCTTCCAGCCATTCGATAACTGAGAGAGAACCATCCTCAATATCGTGATGCGTATCAACGTCTTTCGGTGTGTTTGGAGTCAGGAGTCCAAGGACTACACCCGCAAGTGTTGGGTGAATCCCGGTGCGATAGAAGGCGTACCAAAGAGCGATACCAAGTAGCACATAGATATATGTGTTGCGCAGTCCAAATTTCTTTACCAGCGCAATAACTACAACAGTTGCTGCGGCGGCGAATAGCCACGAGATTGCAACTCCACTTGAATAAATAAATGCGATGATCAAAATAGCGCCAATATCATCAATGACAGCTAACCCCAGCAGAAATGTACGAAGGGATGGTACGACTAAATTTCCGAGTAAGACTAAGGTGCCAACCGCTAGTGCGATATCTGTAGCAACGGGTACTCCCCAACCACGTGGTGCTTCAGCTCCTGCAATTGCGAGGTAGATGAGAGCAGGTACAGCCATGCCACCAATAGCTGCAATGAAAGGCATGATGGCATCTCTAAATCGGCTTAAGTGTCCAGAAGTGAGTTCGCGCTTAATTTCTAATCCAACGACGAAGAAGAAGATAGTCATCAGGATGTAATTAATCACCTTGAGCATGGTGAGTTTGAGAACCAAAATTCCAGCGTTGATTTCAAAACTTAGATCGAGGAAATGAAAGTAAGTGTCACTGACTGGCGAATTTGCAGCGATTAATCCGAGAGCAGCTGCGGTTAGGAGGATTAATCCGCTTGTAGATTCGCGCCGTAAGAAATCTCTTAGCGGGGCAACTTTCTTACTCATGTAATGAAGGTATCACGCAGCTCATTACTGCCGAGCGACATTCTTGCGTGCGGTAATGAAATATCCAACAGATGCAATGATTAAGGCAAAAAAGACTCCTAGATTTGAATATGCCCAATCGCCTTCCTTGCCTCCAATAATCCCTAAGAAGTAACCCTGCCAAGAGAGCCAACTTGCAAAGCTATTGGTTACAAACCCCCAGCCAACGATTGTTGCAACGAAGAGAATTCCAACGGATCTGAAATTCCAAGAGCCATATCGGCCGTCTTCACGATAGAGATCTTTCTCGTCATAACTCTTTCGCATGAGTACATCTGTCACGAAGATTGCTGACCATGCAGCTATTGGGACACCTAAGGTAATAAGAAAGCCCTGAAATGGATAGAAGAAGTCATCTGCTATCCATACAAAATAAATAGCTCCCATAAACATTATGAAGGCATCAATCCCAGCTGCCGTATGGCGCTTAACTGGGACTCCGATGGAGATGAGAGTCAGACCAGAAGAATAGAGATTAAGAATCGCTCCACCGACAAGGCCGAGTATTGCGACGAGTGCAAAGATGACGAGATACCACGTTGGAAGGATTGTGGTGAGAGCTCCGATGGGATCCCCTGCTATAGCGTCTGATAGATCCTTGCTGCTGCCTGATAGCGCAGCTCCATAAATCACAAGAAGAATCGGAACTGTTGAAGCACCAAATACAGTCCATCCAATAACAGCCTTACTAGAAACTGCTCGTGGCAAATATCGGGAGTAATCGGCTGCAGAATTCACCCAACCGAGTCCTATTCCTGTAGCACCAAAGATAATCGCGCCAATTAACCCTTGGGTGCTTCCCGACTCCATGCCGGAAATCGCACTCCAGTTGACTTCATCAATTGTTAGCACAATGTAGAAGAGAGTCATGGCAATGGTGATAGTTGTTAAGTACTTCTGAATTCGCATAATCACAGAGAATCCAAGTACACCTGCAAAGACTGTAATTCCAGCAGCAAGTGCAAACCCTGCAACCATCGCAACGTCTTTATCGATATCACTAATTCGAATAAAGACTGTTCCAGTGGCCAGAGTCGCTAGCGAAACTAGGACCGTCTCCCAACCGACAAAAATTAGGTACGAGAGAATTCCGGGAATAACACTCCCCTTTACGCCAAAGGTTGCTCGCGAGAGCACCATTGTCGGTGCATTCGATTTCTTGCCAGCGAGAGAGCTAACTCCCACCAGAGAAAATGAGAGAACTGTTCCTAGTACTGCAGCGAGAGTCGCTTGCCAGAAAGAGATTCCGAAACCCAAGAAGAAAGATCCGTATGAGAGAGCTAATAGGGAGACGTTTGCGCCACACCACGGCCAGAAGAGAGAAGAGGCCTTACCGCCACGCTCACTCTCGTCGATGACATTTGTACCGTTGAGCTCTAAATTCATAGCTCTACTTTAGATTAAACGTCATCCAATTGCTTAATCGAGAAAGAAATCCAGAAGGAAGTCTTTCGTACCTGGGACAACTGAGTACTTCTCGAGATCGGTAACTCCTTCAGATGCAAGAACCTCATCATCGACGAAGAAGTTGCCGGTGCACTCCTTCGAGTTTCTATTAAGGATGATGTAAGCAGTATCAGCAAGAATCTCGGGCGTACGGCATGCAGCTGTATCTACTCCCGGAATCATCTGTAGGGCGGCGGTATCGATAGCGGTACGTGGCCATAGAGCATTGACCGCAATGCCATCACGCTTAAACTCTTCAGACATGCCAAGTACGCACATACTCATTCCGTACTTCGCCATTGTGTAGGCGACATGGTTCTTAAACCATTTTGCCTTCATGGAAAGTGGTGGCGAGAGAGTCAAGATATGTGGATTTCGGCCAGCTTCTGCGGATTCGCGAAGATACGGAATAGCGGCCTGAGAGGCAAGAAATGTTCCTCGGACGTTTACATCGAACATCAAATCAAATCGCTTAGCTGGAGTATCTTCGGTGCGAGTTAAATTGATAGCACTGGCGTTATTGATCAAGATATCTATGCCACCAAATTCTGCCGCAGCCTTTGCAACCGCATCAGCAATCTGATTCTCATCGCGGAGGTCGCACTGAATCGGAAGCGCTGTTCCGCCCGCTGCCCGAATCTCTTCTGCAGCTGAGTGAATCGTTCCCGGCAATTTTGGATTTGGGTCAGATGTCTTTGCTGCGATTGCAATGCTGGCACCATCTGCTGCAGCACGAAGAGCAATTGCAAGACCGATACCGCGGGACCCGCCTGTAACGAAGATTCTCTTTCCAGCTAGTGACATTGTCGTGCTCCCTTTACTTGCTCTTCAATTTACTTGCTCTTCTTGGACATGAAATTCATAAATGCAGTAGCTGCCTCTTCTGATTGGAGAGCCAGCGCAAATATTTGGAACTCTGCTTTCATAACGGCTGCTACAGCATCGTGTTTTCCAGCCTTCATCAACGCCTTTGTATTAATAATTGCTTGCGGCGGCTGGTTGCCTATCTTCTCAGCAACTTCCAGCGCCTGAGCTTCCGCCTCAGATGTAATCGTTTCTACAAGTCCCATCTCTTTCGCTTCATCTGCAGAGAATGACTCTCCGGTCATGAAGATACGAGCAGCTCTTTGGTAACCAACAAGCTCTGGGAATAACTTTGATGATCCAGCTTCTGGAACCAGTCCTAGCGATGTAAATGGCATCGAAAAGTTTGCATTGGGAGCAGCTATCACTATGTCGCAGTGCAGCAACATTGTTGTTCCGACGCCAATGGCATTTCCTTTTACTGCAGCAATCAATGGCTTAGGGAAATCAAGGAGCGATGCCAAGAATCGTGCAACATCTGAAGATTCTTCAGTAGGTGGATTCGCCATGAAATCTTTAATGTCATTGCCGGCAGTGAAGTGATCGCCTTCACTTGAGAGAACCACAGCACGAATCGAGAAATCCCCAGCAGCCTCATTAAGCGCTCCCGCCAGCCCGGCGTACATATCGCGGGTGATTGCATTCATCTTCTCGGGGCGATTGAAGCGAATGAGAAGGGTCTGTCCTTGGCGCGAAGTTGTTATTTCCGTCATTCGGGCATCTTAAAGCGTGAAAGGATGGAATGAAAGGAGCATAATGACCAACAGGCAACGGGAGAGGTCGCTATTGATGGCTCGAGACATAACAATCACCACAAGGGAGCTTTCGCCCTTCGAGCAGTTAGTTCTTGGTCTGCTTTGTGAAGGAAAGACCAACTCAGCAATTGCTCGTGAAACTAACCACACCGAAAAGGTCATTGAGAACACAATCAGTCGTTCGGCCAAGGCTTTCGGCATAGCATCAGACGAAGATACAAATATTCGGGTTCTGCTTGCCCTGGCATTTAGAACTCATTTCGGAGATGCAGCATTTGATCGTCTCGGAGTTCCTTGTGCCCACTTCGAGCTCAACGGTGAAGGTCAATCAATTTGCAATCGAGAAGTTCACTAACTGCATTCCTTCGACATTAGTGCTAGCACTCACTTAGTTAGTCGAGGTGCTAGCACTCGTATTTTCGCTCTACAACTCACTCTTCTGGGTATGTAATTCCTTTAGCACCTAACAAAGATAGGTGGATTTACAAGGGAGAGAAAATGAAACGCAAGAATTTTGACAAGATCGTTACCGCAGTTGGATTTGGTCTCACCGTATTTCTCTTTGTAGCCGCAGGGTTACTCAATTGGGGTGCATCATTTGCCTCAGACTCTGTGAAGAGTCAATTAGAGAATCAAAATATTTCATTTCCAGCAGTTGAAGCCATGCCAGAGGCAACAAAAGCGAAGCTTTCAAAGTGGGCGGAACAAAAAGTTACAACCGGCGAAATGGCTCGTGACTATTCAGATCTCTACATTTGGGAACACATGAAAGGGTCGGCCATTGCCGCGGTTGGCAAACCAGCGACTTACTCAGAAGTATCTGGTATGTACATGGGCTTGATCCGTGGCGGAAGCACCGATACCGAACAGATTGCAAAACTTGGAGAATTGCGTCAGACATTGTTTATGGGAAACACGCTCAGAGGAATGTTGCTTGAAGCCTATGCGTTCGGCACCATGGGAGTCATAGCCGGATATGGCGCCCTAGCTGCTCTCGTTGGTGGAATCGTGATGCTTCTCCTCTCCATCGCAGGGTTAATTCATATTCGTCGCACCCCAGAAAGTGCGACGATTTAACCCTCATAACTCTCAACTCTCCATGAAGGTTTGAGGGAAGCGAAAACCCCGGCTCTAGATTTTCTAGCGCCGGGGTTTTTCTTATCTCTAATTGCTAATTACTTAGTGAACGAGCACTGCAGAGATGAACTCTTCTACCGCAGTATGTGCCTGTTCATCTGTGTACTGAATTGGTGGAGTCTTCATAAAGTATGAAGATGGAGCAAGGAGCGCTCCCCCAATCTTGCGATCCAGTCCTAGCTTTGCGCAGCGAAGAGCATCGATAATCACACCGGCAGAGTTAGGTGAATCCCATACTTCTAGCTTGTACTCAAGATTGAGTGGAACATCGCCAAATGCGCGTCCTTCAAGGCGAACATAAGCCCATTTGCGGTCATCGAGCCATGGAATGTAATCAGACGGCCCGATATGGACATTCTTTGCACCCATATCGTGATCAAGCTGTGACGTTACTGAATTTGTCTTCGAGATTTTCTTAGACTCGAGGCGATCTCTTTCGAGCATATTTTTAAAGTCCATATTGCCACCGACATTGAGTTGATAAGTGCGGTCAAGGTGAACTCCTCTATCTTGAAATAACTTTGCCATAATTCTGTGTGTGATTGTTGCTCCAACTTGGCTTTTGATGTCATCCCCAACAATGGGAAGACCAGCATCTTCAAACTTCTTAGCCCACACTGGATCTGATGCAATAAAGACAGGTAGCGCATTTACAAAGGCACATCCTGCATCTATAGCGCATTGCGCGTAGTACTTTGCTGCTTCTTCTGACCCAACAGGTAGGTAGCAGATGAGGACATCAACTTTCTCTTCCTTTAAGCGCGCAACTACATCAACTGAAGCAGCTGGAGATTCAGCGATTGTCTCTTTGTAGTACTTTCCAAGTCCATCGAGAGTGACTCCGCGCTCAACCGCAACGCCTGTCTTTTCAACTGTCGAGAATTTGATGGTGTTATTTTCACTTGCCCAGATTGCATCGGCTAGATCGAGTCCAACCTTCTTTGCATCAACATCAAAGGCTGCGACAAATTTAATGTTATTGATATGGTAATTGCCGATAACCGCGTGCATGAGTCCAGGAATCTCCTGATCGATTGCGGCATCTTTGTAATAGGTAACTCCCTGAACTAGCGAGTTAGCGCAGTTTCCAACACCGACAATTGCGACGCGGATATCTCCGGTCTCTGTCTTGATATTCATCTATTTCTTCCCCTCGTTCTTTATCATTCCCTCAAGCCATGTAATTTCACGTTCAAGAGACTCGAGTGAGAAGCGGCGCCACTCCTCGAGGTACTTATCAATTCCTGCTGGATGCGATTCCAACTCAGTCCGCATCGATTTAGCTTTATCTTGAAGTCGCGATAGACGTCCTTCAAGAATTCGAACTCGATTCATCGTTGTTGTCGGACTAAAGAAGGCGAAGCGGACTCCAAAACCTTCATCTTCCCAAGCTTCAGCGGTGACGGATCCGTTGAGTTCTGCGAAGCGCTTCTGGCCCTTCTTCGTAATCGTGTAGACGATTCGAGTCCGTTTTGAGGTAACACCGATCTCCTTCGCCTCAATGGTCTCGGCGATCACCATCCGCTTAAGCTGCGGATAGAGGACCGAGAACGACAGGGCGCGGAAAGGGCCAAAGATCGCCACAAGGCGCTTTCTGAGCTCGTAACCATGGAGAGGAGACTCTGAAAGGAGCCCAAGAAGGGCGAATTCAAGTGAATCAGCGCGTGATCTCAACGGGTCTCCTGTCCGGTGCTTATTCTGAGTAGATATATCGAATCGATATATCTAGACGATAGTTAACCTCAGAACTGACCGTCGAGCAAATCGACACACCCCTTGAGCGCTGCCAGTTAGCTCACCGGCGTAATCTGAGCCAGTGATTCCAACGCGCCTACCTGAATACATCGTGGCCGCAATGATCATCATCCTCGCCCCTGGCCCAAGCGTCCTCTTCGTTATCGCACGCGCCATCTCGTGGGGGCGAAAGGTTTCAGTCCTAACCGTTGCAGGAAATGTCTCTGGTTCGCTCGTGCTCTCAACTCTGGTGGCACTTGGCTTAGGTCCAATCCTTCAACGATCACACCTTGCTTATCAAGCGGTGCAATGGGGCGGCGGTCTTTATCTTATTTATTTGGGAATCGATGCAATCCGTAAGCGATCTGCAGATGCTGCAGATATGACAAATCAAGGTCCTGTTGTTCCTACCGCGTTGCAATCTATCCGCGATGGGTTCTGGGTTGGAGTTCTCAATCCAAAAGCGATTGTTTTCTTTGCAGCTGTTCTGCCCCAATTTGTAGATATTGATGGCGGAAATGTCACTGCGCAATTACTTTTCATGGGGCTCGTTTTCTGCGTTCTTGCATTTATCTCCGATGGAACATGGGGACTTCTTGCGGGAACTGCCCGTCAATGGCTCGCAACAGATGCGAGGCGACTAGAGATGCTCAGAGCTTTTGGTGGATTTGTCATGATTACTTTAGGCGTTCTTGTATTAATCGCCGCAATTCAGGGACAGTAGAGATTAGAGTCTTCCTATGAAGAAACCTGAGGTTCCTGCACGCGACACAATTGCTCCATCTGACCTCACCTTTGGCCTCTCCAATTGTCGCCGCTGCCTCTGGCTCAAATACTGGTTCAAGTTAGATCTCAAGAAGGAATTCCCTCTTGTAAAGCCACTTGCAGATTCGCAGGAAGAACATTTCCGCCGTGCATCGATGCAAGATATTTCTCCAACACTTAAATCGGGAGTTGTGAAGCAATGGGGACAATGGGTAAAGAGCGCTCCAATCAAAGTCAATGGATTTGAAACGCGTTGGAAGATTCTCGGCATCTACGACCTGCTCGGCCATTACACAGATGGATCAGTGGGAATTATTGATTGCAAGGTCTCGGATTCTGAGCGGGATAATGGCCCTTTCTATGCACCTCAATTAGAGGCATATGCACACGCTCTTGAAAATCCAGATAAGGGAAAGCCATTCCCAGTTTCATCGATGGGCCTATTGATCTGGAAACTTGCCGGAGTAACTAAAACTGGTACGAGTGAACTTGCCGCCAATTCACATGGTTTCGGCGTTAATCAGCACTACGTACCGGTGGAGCGAGATACCGAGACATTTACTCAATTACTTGAAGAGTTAATTACAACAATTGAAGGCTCGATGCCTGAATCTGGCCCAGAATGCAACCTCTGCAATTACCTAACAAAACGATCTGAGCTAGAGATTAATTAATCGTTCTCTTCGTCTGCGCTATTTTTTCTCGGTTTGACCGCATAAGCATCCACATACTCTTGTCCTGAAAGTTGCTGGATTCGCTTCATAATCTGATCTGTTACCTCACGAAGATATTGAAGGTCTGTGGAATCTCCTTCAAAGTACATAGGCTCGCCAAAGGTAATTCCGACTCTCATCACCTTAGGCAATACCGTGCCACTGGGTTGAATCTTGTCTGTATTAAACATCGCGATTGGTACTACAGGTGCGCCAGATTCAATCGCTAATCGCGCAATACCTGTGCGCCCCTTGTAGAGACGACCATCTGGTGAACGTGTACCTTCTGGATAAATTCCTAGAGAGTTTCCACCAGCTAAAACTTCGAGACCTGTAATCAGCGCGGCTTCGCTACGACGCCCACCTGAACGATCGACAGGAACCTGCCCAAGGGCGATAAATGTGAGTTTCTTAATCAATCCTTTTGGACCAGGCGAGGTGAAATATTCACTCTTAGCCAAGAAGGTAACTTTTCTAGGAACAACAAGAGGCATGAAGATTGAATCGCTAAAGGAGAGATGGTTCGAGGCGAGAATCAGAGGACCTGATGCAGGAACATTTCTCAAGCCTTTTACTTTGGGGCGGAACAAGATCATTAGGAATGGCGTCAGAAATGCGCGGAGCGTTCCGTACGGCAGGTTGTTCACGCCCCTAATTTAGCCTGAAAGAGGATATTTGTGCGAACATAAACCATGGCTAAGCGTGAGAATGAAGGCTTTGATGAAGAAGATCTCATTAAAGCCGAATTTGATTCGATAGTTGAGGGTCTCTCACTCGATGAATCATCGCCGACAACCTATCTCGATGAATTAGATCGATTTGAAGAGGTAAATAAGTTCACTCCCCCTGCGGTTCCCAAGAAGAACTTTCGTGAGCAATTAAGAGAGATGAGAATCTCCTTTACGCGATGGAGAAATAACTCTCGAGAGATTCCACCTGATGATGGAGCAGTAATTTAGAAAAAGTTTAGGTACGAGCCAAGTCGGCTACGCCAACAAGGCCTGCTTCATTTCCCAAAGTTGCCGCAATAATCTCTGGATATGGGTGCTTTCCAGCAAATGGCATATATCGAGCAACACCTTCGCGAATAGGCTTGAGGAGAAGTTCTCCTGCATCAACAACTCCACCACCAATAATCACGCACTCGGGATCGAGAACAACCGATAGCGATGCAATTCCCGCGCCCAACCAATCACCTGTTCGTGCAAATGCAGCAAGTGCAAGTGCATCTCCATCGCGGGCAGCTTCAGTGATTGATCTGCCAGATAATCCTTCAATAGTTCCATCATCACGGGATAAGAGAGATTTACCTGCCGATGGATCTTCAGCTATCAGCTCTCGTGCATGACGCATAAGTGCGCTGCCGGATCCGTACTGTTCAAAGCAACCCTTCGCCCCGCACCCACAGAGCAAACCATCTGGGACAACTCGAATGTGGCCAATCTCTGCCGCAATTCCAAAGGCTCCACGATGCAACTTTCCATCGGCGATTATTCCGCCACCAATCCCAGTTCCAATAGTCAGCAGAAGAATATTGCTCTTGCCGATACCTGCACCGAACTTTGCTTCACCCCATGCTGCGGCGTTTGCATCATTTTCAATTACAACAGATTTACCAATCAGCTGCGTGAGTTCATCATCAAGGTTGACGCCATTCCATCCTGCGATATTTGGCGTTGCAAGCATCGTCTTTCGGTCTGAAGAAACGAATCCTGCTGCAGAAACTCCAATTGATTCAACCGAATAATCTGCCATTAGCTCTTTGGCGACATCCGCAATTGCGTTATTCAGGAGTGCGCCACCTTCTCGCGGTGTATCGCGCCGGGCTGTCTTTAGAACTTTGCCGGATTCATCTACGACGCCGCCAAGAACCTTTGTTCCACCGACATCTACACCGATCGTATAAGCCATTTATGAAACTTTAGAGGCGAGTTCTTTTAACGCTGCATCAATTATCTGTTGCTGTCCCTTGGTAATCATCATCGATGGAACAGGAAGGGATACAGCCACCGTTAGTTCATAGGTCACTTGAGTTGTATCTTCATCAATCCACTTGAGGATATAGGTCCCATCCATTTGAGTTAAGAGATCTGCTTCATCCATTGAGAAAGACAGGGATAGCGGTGCTCCGCTCCAGTCGTAATCAAGGGTCACTCGATCCTTCATCATTCCCGCGTCGATAGAGAGCTTCGCCTTAAGGACGCGCCCTGAAGTATCGCTTTCGAGAACTTCGGATTTCTTAACGGAGCTAAGCCACTCGGGGTATGCCCCAACGGAAAAGAGCGCCTCCTGGACATCGGCTAGTGGGGCATCAATCAGGACTGTGGCTGTGCTCTTCTCGGACATGGCAGAAGGCTACCAATTCACAAGAAAAATTCATTCATTTTCCGCATCTCCCCCACTACCGTTAGCGCCATGAACGAGATATCAACTCCAGCAATTGTCCCAACAGCAACTGAAGGAAACCTGACAAATTTGATTGCAGAACGCGCCTGGTTTGAGCCAGAGCGCGTGACTATGTCACGTCCTCTCGGTGATGGCTGGCAGCCAGTAACCGCTCGCGAAGTCGAAGAAGAGGTCCGGGCAACTGCCAAAGGTCTTATCGCTGCTGGAATTCAAATTGGTGATCGCGTTGCAATCATGGCTCGCACTCGTTATGAGTGGACGATTCTTGATTTTGCAATTTGGTATGCCGGTGGATGTGTTGTTCCAATTTATGAAACATCCTCTGCAGAACAAGTTGATTGGATTCTAAATGACTCAGGATCTGTTGGATTAATTGTTGAAACACCAACACATAAGGAGCTTGTCTCGACAGTTCTCCCATCACATACCAAACATGTATGGGTCATGACCGAAGATGTCTTAGCGACTCTTCGTAGCGCCGGCTCAAATATTGGTGATGACGAAATTGAGCGCCGCAGAAACGCTCTCGTACCATCTAGCCTTGCAACATTGATTTATACATCAGGTACAACTGGACGCCCTAAGGGTGTTCAGTTAACTCACTCAAACTTCCTATCTGAGTGCGGAAACGTTGTTGAGGGCGCAAGTGATCTCTTCCTCAAGCCTGGTGGATCCACTCTTCTATTCTTGCCAGTCGCACACGTCTTCGGTCGTATGGTGCAGATTGGCTCTATCCGTGCAGGACTTCACCTTGCACATTGCAGCGATCCGGTTGGCCGACTTCAGCCAGATATGGCTTCCTTCAAACCAACATTCGTACTTGCAGTTCCACGTATCTTTGAAAAGATTTACAACGGAGCAGAAGCCAAGGCAGAAGCAGCTGGCAAGGGCAAGATTTTCCGTAAAGCTGCTGAGGTAGCTATCGCCTATAGCGAAGCTCAAGATAAGCGCGGATTTAATCCACTTCTTACCTTGAAGCACGCGCTATTCGACAAGCTTGTCTACTCAAAGATCCGCGCCGCTATGGGTGGTTCTGTTGAAGCGGCAATCTCTGGAGGTGCGCCGCTCGGTGTTCGCCTCGGACACTTCTATCGTGGTGCAGGAATCACAATTCTTGAAGGTTATGGATTAACTGAGACCACCGCTGGTGCAACACTGAACTTAACTAATCACCTACGAGTAGGTTCAGTTGGTCGCCCTATTCCAGGCAACTCAGTCAAGATTGCAGAAGATGGCGAAGTTCTCATCAGTGGACCAATTGTTATGCGTGGCTACTGGCAGAACGATGCTGCAAATCAGGAAGTCTTTGATGGTCAATGGTTTAAATCTGGAGACCTCGGAAGACTAGATGATGAAGGCTTCCTCTACATCACAGGTCGTAAGAAGGAACTCATCGTTACTGCAGGTGGAAAGAATGTTGCACCTGCCGTTCTAGAGGATCGCCTGCGTGCACATCCTCTTGTTAGCCAGTGCATGGTTGTTGGAGATAACCAACCGTTTATTGCATCGTTGATTACTATCGATCAAGATATGCTCAAAGGCTGGATTGCAGCGAATAATAAAACAGGTGCAACTCTCGAGACGCTAATTAATGACCCTGATCTCCTCGCAGTTATTCAGACTGCAGTCGATGAGGCAAATAAGGCGGTCTCTAAGGCTGAATCAATCCGTAAATTTACGATTCTTCCTAACGACTTCACTATCGCAGGTGGTCAACTCACTGCGAAGCTATCACTCAAGCGCCACGTCATCGGCGAACAATATGCGGCTGAGATTGCTGCACTCTTCGCAAAGTAGGAAGTGGTAGCTACAACTCCCGAGCGTCTGCGTCTTGCTCGGGAGCTTCACGATGGAATCGCCCAAGACTTAGTAGGTCTGGGCTATTCACTCGATCTCATCCTGGCAGATCCGGCGATAGATAAGAGTTCTCGCGCTGCCATAAGAAAATCTCGACTCGACATTGACGCGCTTATATTCAAAGTGCGCAGAGAGATTCTGGCTCTTCGGCGCGACACAGTGGCGCGTTTTGATCTCGCCCTTGATTCCCTCGTGCATGAAATCTGCGGGGGTTTGGAGATATCACTGAGCATCGAAGAAGTGCCCCTTGATGAAGAGAATTCTCATGAGCTCTTGCAGATATCTCGAGAAATCCTACGCAACGTCGTGGCCCACGCTAGGGCTACCCGTCTTGAGGTAAAGCTCTACCTCATCAACAATCGAGTATTCATTGACTTTTTTGATAACGGAATTGGTGGAGCACATATGTCTGCAGATCGATGGGGATTAATTGGAGTCACAGAACGCATAACGGCAATGGGCGGAAATCTCACTCTTGAAAGTAAAGAGGGAACACGGATTTCTATACTTCTGTGAAGAAGATCTTGGTCATCGATGACCATGCCGTAGTTCGAGAAGGCATCAGAGCGGCCCTGGAAAAATCAGAGCGCTTTCATATATTTGAAGCGGCATCTAAATCAGAGGCGATCGCGCAAATTACCAAGATATCCCCCGATGGGATCATCGTCGATATCAACTTGCCCGATGGCAATGGACTTGAGATTGTCTCGTGGGTGCGTTCTATTTCGAGCACAATCGCAATTGTTGTATTAACTCTCAATGAGCAAGCCGATTTTCTTCTTGCCTCCATGAAGGCTGGCGCTAGCTCATATATCCATAAGTCAGCCCCGCTCGGAGAACTTATGTCGGCGCTCAATTTCGCCTTGAGTTCGCCTACCTCTTTCTCAGCGAGAGAGATTTCTGCGGCTATCACTCGCAAGAGCGAGCAATTCTCATTATCTCCTCGCGAACTTCAAATAGTTTCTCAATTGCATCGAGGAGAAACTCTGAAAATTCTCGCTGGTTCTCTCTTCATCACAGAAGCGACTTTAAAGAGTCATCTTGCATCTATCTACCGAAAACTTGAAGTTAACAATCGCCTGCAAGCTATTGAGAAGGTAAGAACTGCGGGAATTATTTAAGAACGAGTTTATTAAATGCTTCAGACCAAATTTCCCAACGCCATTGGCTGACTATCCAATCTCTGCCCTGAGCGCCAAGTTGTGCAGCAAACTCTGGGTTCTCGAGAAGTTGAATTGCTGCCTGCGCAATTGCCGCCGCTGATTTTCCATCAACAGAGAAACCTGTCTCGCCTTCAATCACGGCATCGGGTGCTCCTCCTGAGACTCCCCCGATGACAGGTAATCCGCAGGCACTTGCTTCCAGATAAACAATTCCGAGACCCTCAACTTCAAGTCCCGCTAAACGAGAACGTGAAGGCATTGCAAAGATATCTCCAGCACAGATGTATTCGGGAAGCTCTGCATACTGCACTCTCCCAATAAATGTTATTCGTTCGCGTACGCCGAGAGAATTTGCTCGCTTCTCAAGTTCAGATCTATATGGACCCTCACCGACAAGTAGTAGATGAACGTTCGGAACGCTCTGAGCGATGATGGGAAGTGCTTCAATCAAGAAATCTTGACCTTTTCGATGTACAAGGCGACCCACGCTGACGATTACTTTCTTATCTTCCAATCCAAGCTCACGTCTAATACGTGGACTCTTCTTCGCCGGCGAGAAGTGATCTGTATCGATTCCTGGAGCAAGGCGCACCAATTTGCTATGAGAATCACTACTAAGTGCTCTTGAGATAGCTCGTCGGGTGTAATCACCAAGATAGGTAAGTGAATCTACGCTCTTGCCTATTCGCTTTATCGCCCAGGAAAATGGCCAGAGTTTTGACCACCAGACTTCGTGGCCGTGTGTAAGTGCAACAATGTTCTTTGCGCCAGCTCGACGCGCTCCACGTGCGAGAAATCCGAGCGGTGCTGCCGCTCCAAAGAAGACAGAAGCTACATCTCGTTCAGCAATGACGCGGCGAACGTTTCTAGATACTCTCCATGTTGGCAATAAAATCTTTGCTTTATCTCTTATAACTTCAACACCAAAATTTTCTCTCCACGCGGCATCAAAGGCAGGAGATTCTGCTTGTGATGAGGTGTAGACAATTACTGAACCTTGAGGCAGGCGTTCTACGAGCCCAATAATAAATGTCTCAATTCCACCTGCACGAGGACCAAAATCGTTGGTGATACAGAGTATTTTTCCCGAATCTGTTGAGTGTGCGGTCATTAGAAACGGCGAACTGCGACCAAAGGTTTATTGCCTAAGCTTCCAGAAGGTGCAACCTTGACACGTGAACCAGATCGCGGTGCATGAACCATCTTGCCATTTCCTAAATAAATTCCGACGTGTGAGACAGGTCTTCCGAAGAAGAGAAGATCGCCTGGCTTCTTCTGACTATAGGACACACCCTTACCCATTCGAGATTGGGCGCGAGAAGAGTGCGGAAGAGAGACACCTGCGCGTTGGAAAGCACGCATGGTCAGCCCAGAACAATCCCATAAAGTCATACCTGCGGCGCCGAAAACATAGCGATCACCAATTTGTCCAAGGGCAAATTTCAAAGCTGTACCGGCGCGGCCAGAAACACCGGCTGCACCCTTTGCTGCTTTGAGTGAAGATGCTTGATCTGCATCTTCACGTTCTTTCGCCAGCCGCGCTAGACGCTCACGGTCCTCTTTCTTCAACTTTGATAAGAGAGACTCTGCTTGCGCTAACTTCTGAGTAGCGACTGCACTTCGCTCCGCCAATCGTTTCTGCAAGACCTTAACCTGGGCAAGGCGATCGCTGACCGTCAGGGATGTTGCATTGAGTTGCTGTTCAGCTGATTGAAACTTTCGAAGTTGGATTCCTTTTTTACGAGTAATCGCATCTAGTGATCCTGCCGCCGAGAGATAGAGAGAAGGATCAGATGAGAAGAGGAGCTCCAAGCTCTGACTCAATGTTCCCGATTTATATTGATCCACTGCTATAGCGCCGAGAGTTTTAGAGATTTCATCAACAGTCTTACCTTGAAGTGCAGCTTTCGCCTGAATTCCAGCGAGGCTTCGGGTTAGGGATGCCAGGCGAACTTTTGCTTCCTGTGCACCCTCTGCTGCTGCAGTTGCCTCTTCTTCAAGGCGAATGACTTGTGCTTGAACCTGTGCCAGCGTTTGTGCAGCCTGGACTGGAGGTGCGAGAAGTAAGGATGCGGCGATAGCTGCCGTCAGAGGCCAAATGGCAGCCCTCATTCGCTTTCTCATGTTTTAAGGCTAACGCCCGAGGGAGCGTATTTTCAATTTAGAACAGGCAATTAGCCTGATAATTAAGTGAGAAAAAGAATATTCTGAGCGTATGCCCGTTATCGGTACCTTGGTTGTAGGCGCAGATGGCTCCACATCAAAGAATGGAAACTCAGCCGGTGTAACAACTGAGCTAGATCGTTCAGAGTTCCTTCAACGACGTCGAAGCGCTGATTGCATCATTATCGGAGGCAACACTGCTCGCACCGAGCCGTATCAAAGAACGCCCGTACCTGTCGTAGTTCTCTCTCGAACGCTGATTAATCCACTTAGCGGAAATCGTCTCGCCCACTGTTGGAATCTGACGCCAGAAAAGGCTCTCGATAAAGCGCTAAAAACTTTTGGGCCTCGGATTCATATTGAAGCGGGCGCATCAATATTCCAAGAATTAATTAGCGCTGGTCGTATCAATCAACTTGAATTAAGCATCACGGAAATAACTGGCGGTGAAGATAAGCTCGATATCGAGAAGTTGCTCTCCAGCTTTTCAATTACAAAAGACGAGACCATTGAAGGCACACGATTTATCTCAGCGGTAAAGAAGGCGATTTAGAAAGCTGAAATTAAGCTGACGCCAACAACAGCAAATGCAATGCCAACATATTGAACGCGATGTAGGCGCTCATGTAAGAAAATATAGGCGAGTAACGCTGTAGCAATTGGGTAGAGCGCACCTAGAACCATTGCAAGTGAAACAAGACCCTTCGTTGTAGCCACTCCGAGAAGAAGATTTGCTGCAAAGTCGGCAACACCGACGAAGATCAGAAGTGGCATCTGTGGTTTTCCGAGTCCACCAAAATGTCTAAATCTAATTAAGAGCGCAATGCCGAGAATGAGAGTTGTTGTTCTCATAGTTGTCATAGTCATCAGCGCGCTACTTTCAGAACCGAGCGCCATACAGACGAGTGCGATTCCGAAGAAGACTGCTGCGCAAAGAGCTAAGAGAACTGGCTTAAGCGGTAAACCTTGCGAAACTTCTGGACCACTTGCAAGAAAGCCTCCGAGCATTGCGCAGATGACGCCCATCGAAAGAACAGTAGAAAGTTGATCGCCTTTGTAGATAAGTGCAAAAGCGAGAGGAATCAGAGCGCTAAGCGAACTAATCGGTGAGACAACTCCCATGCGTCCTGTAGAGAGTGCGGCATAGAGACTGATTAGCCCCAAATAACCTGCAAGACCTGCAAGTACCCCCGGAATGAAGTAACCATTTGATCCGAAAGCTTCTGCGCCCCATGCACCAGTTGCTACAACGAGAACGATTCCGGTGAGAAAACCAATCGCCTGGCTGACAGCGAGAACTGCAATTGCAGGGAACTTCTTGCTGAGATTGCCGGCGATGTAGTCGGCACTTCCCCATAAGAGACTGGAGAGAAGAGCTAGTGCGCTGGCCATAAGAGCAGACTCTACCCGTTGGAAGGTCTTAGCCTCCCGGCTAAAGCGCCTAATCAACTTTAGAATCGACCAGTGAAGTCGCCATTCTCCTTTGATGAAATGATTGAACTTCTTCGTACTTTTACTCCCCGCGCAGAGATAATCCTTGAAGAAGTTCCCGCGCCACAGAAGTTAGCTGCTTACTCCTTCGCCTTTACCGCAGATATCTCAAATGGGCTCTCCGGAGATGCTGAAGATGAAGTCGCTTCTGGTCGCTTTGTCATTCTCCATGAACCAGGTGGGCAAGATACATGGGAAGGTGAATTTCGTTGCGTGACATTTATGCGCGCTGATGTAGATAGCGAGATGCAAGAAGATCCCCTACTTCCAGAAGTTGGCTGGAATTGGCTACTAGATTCTCTGCAAAATACAGGTGCAATCTTTAGCGCACCAAGCGGAACTGTTACGCGAGTATCAAGTGCATCATTTGGAAAGTTATCTCCTCGCAATGATGACTCTGAGATTGAGATCAGAGCTTCTTGGAGCCCGCAGCTAGAAAGTGTTGACGATATTTTTTCTCACGTTCAGGCATGGTGCAATCTCATGACTGAAGTAGCAGGACTTGCACCTCTTCCTGAAGGTGTTGCAACTATTGGTTCAGCGCGACGTCGTGTCTGAGAAAGTTGAAACAGAGCAGGCAGAGGTTGTAGCCCCTACTCCTCTGCTCCATCCAGCAGCGGGCGTTCCCGAGATTATCGAGACCGAATCTGCATTTGAAAGTGCTCTTGCACAATTAGCTGCGGGTACCGGTCCATATGCTTTTGATGCAGAACGTGCATCGGGCTTTAAATACAGTTCTCGTGCCTACCTCATACAGATAAAGCGAACTAATGGTGGGTTGCATCTCATCGACCCGATTCCATTTGGTCCACATCACCCTTGCTTTACAAAGTTGAATTCACTTATCAAGGATGAAGAGGTAATTCTTCATGCAAGCACGCAAGATCTTCCTTGTCTTCGCGAATTAGGAATAGAGCCACAAATTCTCTTTGATACAGAACTTGGTGGACGTATCGCAGGACTTCCTCGAGTTGGACTTGGCCCGCTACTTGAAACCTTGATGGGCGTATCTCTTGCTAAAGAACACTCTGCTGCAGATTGGTCAAAGCGCCCGCTTCCAATCGAGTGGCTTAACTATGCAGCCCTAGATGTAGAACTCCTCGTTGAGTTGCGAGATAAGGTCTATCAACTTCTCATAGATGCCGGAAAGTGGGAGTGGGCGAAGGAAGACTTTGCATCGATTATCTCCGCACCAGCACCTGCTCCTCGAATCGATCCATGGCGACGTACTTCCGGAATGCATAAAATTAAGAAGCGTTTACATATGGCTGTAGTGCGAGAGTTGTGGCAATCCAGAAATACTCTTGCGCAAGAGCTAGATATCTCACCGGGGCGTTTATTAACCGATGCAGCAATTTCAGAAATTGCACTTGCTAGCGAAAACACACCGTTGCTCAATCGGAAACATCTGGAGAAGGTATTGCGCCCTATCGGATTGCGAGCGCGTTGGTTTGAGAATTCCGAGCTCTGGATCTCAGCAATTGCTGCCGCTCTTGCTTTACCTGAGGATCAATGGCCAGAGGCTCGCTCGAAGAGTGATGCTCTTCCTCCCATTAAATTGTGGCGCGAGCGCTTCCCTGAGAGATATGCACCGCTTACTCATGCACGCTTTAACTTGCAGGTGCGGGCAGAAGAGCTATCTATCCCTCTTGAGAACCTCATTAGTCCAGAGCTTGTACGTCGAATCTGTTGGTCTCCCCCAGAAGGATCTGTCTCTGACGCCTTACTCGCCTTAGGTGCACGACGCTGGCAGACGGAGATAGCCTCACCAATTCTGGAGGCTGCGCTACTGGAGAAAGAACCGCTTGCAATCGCTGAAGAAGCAGATGCGGAAGCTATTGACGAGAAAAGTACCGCACCGGCCCAAGGTGCTGGAGATAAACCTTCTGCCCCACAGTAAATTCTGATGGACCTGCAACTCGTGCGCTAATCAACGCTCCTGTGTCAGGAAGAGTTACGGTAAGCATCGCATCATGGCCGTAGTAATCGATATGGGTAAGTGAGCCTTCAATACCCTGGGCTGCGTTGACCGATACACGAATCTCTTCTGGGCGAATAACCACGTATCCAGTTTCGCATCCACTCTTGCCGCTGCCGTCAAGGGATAGTGGGTACAGAGTCTGCCCGGTACTTAACTTCTCGGCAGGCAGGATCAAGACATCACCGGTACTTGCTGCTATCTCAGGAGAGATTGGTGATTCATATACTTCTTCAGGCGTTCCATTCTGGGCGACTTTTCCATCACGAATAAGAATTACTCGATCGGATGAGACCAAAGCTTCTTCGCGATCGTGAGTAACAAGGATTGCCGTTGAACCTAACTCGCGGAGCAAGCCAACAACTTCTGTACGTAGCTCAACACGTAATACCGCATCGAGCGCCGAGAAAGGTTCATCGAGCAATACCAACTTAGGCTTAATTGCTAGTGCGCGAGCCAGGGCGACGCGAGTCTGCTGACCACCTGAGAGCTGGGATGGAAGTCGGTCTTCAAACCCCTTCATTCCAATGAGGCTAATCATCTCGTCCGTAATTTTAGAAATTTCAGATTTCGTGTTGGTACTTCGGTCTAATCCAAAGGCAATGTTCTTGGCGACTGTGAGGTGAGGAAAGAGTGCACCTTGTTGCGGGACATATCCCGTGCCGCGCTTATGCGGTGGCAATACAACCGATGAAACTCCCACAAGCTGTGAACCAAATCGAATCGTTCCGCTCGTTGGTTGGATGAGTCCAGCAATCGCCCTCAGCAAAGTGGTCTTGCCGCACCCTGATGGACCTAACAGTGAGGCTATCTCGCCCTCACGAAGATCAAAGGAGAGGTCTGAGATAACTGATCGACTTCCAAAATTTACATTGAGGTGAGAGATGCTCAGTGAAGTCAATTAATTCACCTTCGCCTTCACCGATGCTTCATTCTTCGCACTTCGAGGAATGGTCAAGATAAATGTTGGAATCGCTGCTAACAGAACCAATAATAGTGCATACGGCGCAGCCTCATTAAATCGACTGATTGCAGCAAAGCTCCACACCTCTGTTGCCAATGTATCCATGCCAGTTGGCCTGAGCATCAACGTTGCAGGAAGTTCCTTCATAGCTGTTAAGAAGACCAACAGGACACCTAGAGCTAAATTCGGCAATGCGATTGGAAAGACAACTTCCATCGTGACTCTTGATTTGCTCTTACCCAGAGTTGCTGCAACCTCTTTGAGTTGTGGAGATACCAGGGAAAGCGCAGATGAAGTAGATGCAACCGATTTTGCAAGGAAGAGCACGGCATAGGCGAAAGCGAGAAGAAAGATTGATTGGTAGAGAACTCCTAGACGTGAGCCGAAGGAGACTAAAGCAAGGCCCACAACTACACCTGGCAGCGCATGGGCCATCAAAATTATCTTCTCTGAAATTGAACCGAAGGTGCTTGCACCTTGAGTCATCAAAAAGGCTAATGGGAGCGAGAGAAGAAATGCGATTACGGCGCCCATTGCAGCAACAGTGATTGTCGAAATAGCAGCAGTAGTTAGGTCAGAGATTGCTACCGCTGCTGGGTTCTGTAAAAACCTAGAGATAAGAACATAGAAGGGAATGACGACTGCCAGAAAGGTATAAGTTGCAAGCAAGAAAGTTGTTGCTAGCGAAAGTGGAAGATTCTGCACTCGCCGGATTTGCTGCTGGAAACCTTCGGCTCCCCTACTTTCAAATTCGCGCCCTTTTAGGAACGACTCCACAGAGACGAAGATTGCTGCTGCTAGGAAGAGAAGTAATCCAATAACCGATGCCGCGCTGCGATCGTAGGAAGATTTATAGAGATTCTGAATTGAGACAGTGAGCGTCTCTACATTGAGCAGAGAAACTGCTCCAAAATCACTCAAAACATAGAGCCCGGAAAGTAAGGCGCCTGCACTGATGCTGCGGCGGACCTGCGGCAAAATAACCCGAAAGAAAACAGCAGGCTTTGTGAGGCCAAGTGATCGAGAAACTTCGATAAGCCCTGAGTCAATCCGCTGGAATGAGATTGTTACCGCAAGAATCATGTACGGCATCGTTGTTAAAACCAAGATGAAAGTTGCAGCCCAGATACCGTCAAGTGAAGGTACGAGCGCCTTCCAGGTATAGGTAAAGACATAAGAAGGAATGGCTAGTGGTAACACTGTCATCACTAAGAGAATGCGCGGATATGGAATTTCAATGTAATGCAATCCTGCAGCTAGAGCCGTACCAAGTAAGACATTGATAGCCACAACAGCGCTGAGCAGTAAAACAGTTGCTCCGAGAACTTCAACTGTCTTAGATCGAGTTAAGAGCGCGAGAATATCTCCTGCTGGTTTTTCTCCCGCTCGGATAATTAAGTATAAAAGTGGTTGGGAAATGGCTATGAGGACCCCCGCTACGAGAGCCCTCAAGCCATAACTTCCAGACTTAACCATTGATTTCGCTGCGCTATTTCTTCACTATAAGAGGCCGACCTTAGTGAGGAGATCTTGAGTCCGTTGAACTTTCTCAAGATCACCTAGATCTACTTCAGGTGCTCCAATATCTTCTAACTTTGGAAGTCCCTCTGGAGCCTTCACTCCTGAAATCAGAGAGTACTCATGTGTATCTTCAACAAATGCAATCTGAGAAGGCTTTGATGTAAGGAAGTTGATGAGTTCAATAGCAGCGTTCTCTTTCTTGGTTGTGGCAAGAATTCCCGCACCTGAAACGTTGATCAAATTACCGAGGTCTCCCGGTGTAAAGAAACTGATCTCAGCGTTGATTTCTCTTCCAAGTGCTTCGCTGACTTCCCAGACGTAGTAGTGATTAACTAGACCTAGATCAATCTCGCCTTTATCAATCGCTTCAACAATTTCACTATTCTTAAGATAAATCTTTGCATCATTTGCCTTCATACCTGCGAGCCACTTCTCGGCAAACTTCTCGCCTTTCTTGCTGATAAGTGCTGTGACAAATGCCTGGAAGGATGAATTACTTGGAGCGATTCCGACTCTGCCCTTAAATTGCGCGGAAGTTAATTCGGCAACTGATGTAGGTAGTTTCGCCACAGCTCCTGGGCGATAAGCGAAGACGCGTGCTCGGCCGGTGACTCCGACCCATGTGCGGTTTTCACCGATGTACTTGCTTTGGATTTCGCTTCCTGCAGACTCTGGCAACTTCGAGAGAAGGCCAGCCACTGATAACGCACCCAGTGCCCCAGCATCTTGAGACAGGAATAGGTCGGCTGGTGAGTTTTCACCCTCCTCGAGAATCTGGGCTGCTAGCTCAGCAGAGTCGCCGTAACGGATATTGAGTTTGATCCCAGACTCTTTCTCCCAGCGGGCAAAGAAGGGGGCGATAAATTCCTCTGATCGTCCGGAGTAGATAGTGAGTTCTTTGACGTTCTCCGATGAGTTATCGCTGCCGAAGCCAATCCAGCTGACGCCTCCGATGACCAATGCGCCCACAATTACCGCAATTATTGAGTTCTTCTTCAAAGTTCGCTCCCGCCAAAATATTTACAACTTAGAGCCACATTTGGGCACAGGCATGAGGTTAGTGAAGAGTCGCGAATTACGCAACATTATTGTTGCGTAATTCGTCACAGGAGCGATGGTGACAAAGAGGGCTACTGGCAAGTAACCTTGAAGCATCTCTAGCGAAAGAGGCTCTACCTCATGTCCAACACTCTGCACTCAGTCGTCCTTGTTGATGCTGTCCGCACGCCATTCGGTAAGGCGGGAAGCATGTATGCCGGTACTCGCGCCGATGACCTGATGGTCCGTGCGATGCGCGGATTACTTGAGAGAAATCCGAAGGTATCCCCTGAGCTCATTGACGATGTTGCAATCGCTGCCGCTACACAAACAGGCGATCAAGGAATGAATATCGGTCGTAGCGCAACACTTCTTGCAGGACTTCCTAAGACAGTTCCCGGTTACTCAGTTGATCGTTGGTGTGCAGGTGCGCTGACTGCAACAACAACTGTTGCAGGTGCCATTGCGATGGGTGCAATTGATATCGCTATCGCTGGCGGCGTTGAACATATGGGTAATCACCCAATGGGCGAACTTATGGATCCTAATCCTCGTTACTTAGCAGAGAAGCTCGTTGAACAAGATGCCCTCGCAATGGGTGCAACTGCAGAACGTCTTCATGATCGCTTTCCGCAATTAACAAAAGAGCGCGCAGATGCTTATGCTCTAAATTCTCAGATGAAGACAGCAAAAGCTTATGCAGATGGAAAGATTCAGAGAGATTTAATTCCCACAGCGGCACGCAACCCAGAACTCGGTTGGACCATTGCAACTGTTGATGAAGCTCCTCGCCCAACAACCACAATGGAAGGGCTTGCAGGATTGAAGACGCCTTTCCGTCCAGCAGGTCGCGTGACTGCAGGAAATTCATCGGGACTTAACGATGGAGCAACCGCTGCTTTGCTGGCAAGTGAAGAGAAAGCAATTGAACTTGGTCTCACCATCAAAGCTCGCATGGTCACATTTGCATTCGCAGGTGTTGAGCCAGAGGTCATGGGCTATGGACCAGTTCCTTCAACGATTAAGGCTCTTGCAAAGGCAGGCCTTTCGATCGAAGATATCGGAGCATTTGAAGTCAACGAAGCATTTGCTGTGCAGGTTCTTGCATTCCTGGATCACTTCGGAATCGCAGATGATGATCCTCGCGTCAATCCGTACGGTGGCGCGATTGCAGTGGGCCATCCCCTTGCATCATCTGGAGTGCGTTTAATGCTCAACCTCGCTCGTACATTTGAAGAGAAGAAAGATGTTCGCTACGGAATCACAACGATGTGCATTGGTCTCGGTATGGGCGGCACAGTAATTTGGGAGAATCCGCACTACACAGGAGGAAAGAAGTAATGACAACATCAATTCAGCTTCCTGAAGGCGCGCCTGAAGAGGTAATTACCCACGCACTTGTTCGCGATATCGACCTGACTCCATTTGGACACAAAGGTTCACTTGCGCTCATCACTCTCGATAACTCACTCGATCACACACGTCCTAACACTCTTGGGCCTCAGTCACTTGCATCTATCGATGCTGCAATTACAGATGCAGTTTCACGCAAACCAGCAGCTATCGCTGTTATCGGTAAGCCATTTATCTTTGCAGCCGGTGCAGATCTTTCAGGCTTGGCATTCTTAAATAAGCGCGATCAAGCACTTGCCATCGGAAAGCTAGGCCACGATGTCTTTAGACGTTTTGATGAGATCGGTATTCCTACCTTCGCATTTATTAATGGTCTGGCACTGGGTGGCGGACTTGAAATCGGACTTCACTGTAACTACCGCACGCTGGCATCAACTGCCTTCACCGCTCTTCCTGAAGTATTCCTAGGACTTGTTCCAGGATGGGGCGGCGCAACTATTCTTCCTAAACTCATCGGACCAGAACGCGCAGTGCAGGTAATCATTGGTAATTCACTTAATAACAACACAATGATGAGGGCAAAGGATGCTCTCGCACTTGGCGTTGTTGACGCTGTCTACGAACCTGCCGACTTCCTTGAGAAATCAGTTGCATTTGCAGCGGGAGTCTTAAGTGGTTCGGTAAAGGTAGAACGTAAAGATTATTCATCTGATCCTGCTTGGGAATCAGCACTCGCTGCAGGTCGCGCCGCAGCTCTCAAGAAGTACGGTGGAGCAGAGCTCGCATCTCCTACTAAGGCACTCGAACTCATTGCCGCTGCAAAGAGCAATACTCGTGGGGCAGGCTTTGATGCTGAAGATGTCGCGCTAGCTGATCTGACAATGTCGGATCCTCTTCGTGCATCACTCTATGCATTTAATGTTATTCAGAAGAAGCGCAAGAAAGTAGAAGGTGCTCCAAAGCCTGCACTTGGCAGAAAGGTTGCACGAGTTGGTGTCGTTGGAGCAGGTCTTATGGCTTCGCAGTTAGCGCTCCTTCTTCTTCGTAACCTCAAGTGTCCTGTCGTCATGACAGATATCGACCAAGAGCGCGCAGATAAGGGCGTCGCCTGGGTTAAGAATGAATTAGCGAAGCTCGTTGAGAAGAAGCGCATGAGCGCAGAATCTGCCGGGCGTCTATCGCTTTTGATTAGCGGATCCTCAGATCAGCAGGTCTTTGCTGGCTGCGACTTCGTAATCGAAGCAATCTTCGAAGAGCTATCTCTTAAGCAAGAGCTCTTTAAGAAGCTTGAGAAGATTGTTGGCCCTGAGTGCGTATTAGCTACAAATACTTCATCTCTCTCTGTTGAGGCGATGAGTCAAGGGCTAGAACACCCAGAACGAGTCGTTGGATTCCACTTCTTTAATCCTGTTGCGATTATGCCTCTACTCGAAGTTGCACGTACATCAAAGACTGATGATGCAACAACAGCAACAGCGGTCAATATCGGTAAAGAACTTAAGAAGACGATGATCATCTGTAAGGATGCACCGGGCTTCGTAGTGAACCGACTCCTTACTCGCTTCATGGGTGAAATCACCGATGCAGTAGATGAGGGAACCGATCCAACTGTTGCCGATAATGCGATGCGCAGTATCGGTTTTCCTATGTCTCCCTTTGAACTCCTTGGCCTCGTAGGTCCAGGCGTTGCACTGCACGTATCAGAGACTCTCAATGCAAACCTTGGACCTCGCTATCGCATCTCCCCTACGATGCAAGCGATGGTTAAGGAAGGTGTGAAGACTTTCTACATCAAGGGTGAAGATGGAAAAGTTTCTGCAAACCCTGCAGCTCTTGCCCTTGTCCATAAAGGAACAACACCATCAAGCGCTGAAGAAGTTCGTCTTCGTGCACTGAAGGCGCTAGCGGAGGAAGCTCGCATGATGCTCGATGAAGGCGTTGTATCAACTCCTGCTGAGATTGATCTCTGTATGTTGATGGGCGCAGGATGGCCGATGCACTTAGGTGGAATTCTGCCGTTCTTAGATCGCGAAGGAATTAGCGAGTCTGTTTGCGGTCAGCGTTTTCATGCTCCGGGAATTGCATCTCTTCCACAGTAGAGTTCCACTCGACTATGTCGCGTGAAATCTTCTGAGCGGTAATTCCTAGATCTTCAAGGATTTCTGAGCGCTTTGAGTGCTCAATAAATTCAAGCGGAACGCCGATGCTATGAATTGCAACGTTAAGCCCAGCCTCTCTAAATTGTTCAGAGATCGAGCTTGCAATTCCACCATGCTTAATTCCATCTTCAAGAACGACAACGCTCTTGTAGCGATCTGCCATTGTTACTAAAGATGCAGGTAGTGGCTTGACCCAACGAGGATCAATAACGGTTACGCCGACGCCTTCACGATATGCCTGTGATGCAGCTTCAACAGCGATCGCTGCCATAGAACCGATAGAGATAAGAAGAACATCTGCGCTCTCGCCGCGGTAGAGAACATCTACGCCATCGCGTCGTTCAAAGGCAGGGATATCAGCTTGGACAGCGCCCTTGGGGAATCGCACTGCAGTAGGTGCATCGTTGACTGCTACTGCTTCACGCAGCGTCTCACGTAAACGAGCAGCATCACGAGGAGCTGCAACGCGCATTGTTGGAACCATTCCCGTAAGGGCAAGGTCCCAGATTCCGTGGTGAGATGGACCGTCATCGCCGGTAATTCCAGCGCGATCTAAAACAAAGGTAACTCCAGCCTTGTGCAGTGAGACATCGAGCAGCAATTGATCAAATGCTCGGTTTAGGAATGATGAGTAAACAGCGAAGACTGGATGCAGGCCAGCAAAGGCTAATCCCGCAGCACTTGTTACTGCATGCTGTTCTGCAATACCGACATCGATGGTGCGCTCAGGGAATTGGCTCTGGAATTTATCGAGACCAGTTGGCCCAAGCATCGCAGCAGTTATTGCAACAATATCTTTTCGCTCTTTTCCGAGAGCTAGAAGTTCCTCAGAGAATACATTTGTCCAGCTTGTTGAAGACTTTGAAAGTGGTGTGCCGGTCTCAGGATCGACAATACCAACCGCGTGGAACTTCTCGGCAACATCGGCAACTGCAGGCTTATGACCTTTACCCTTTTCGGTAATGACATGAACCAGTACAGGTTCGCCAAATTCTTTAGCCTGTTCGAGCGCACGCTCCATCGCTGCAATATCGTGGCCATTGATTGGACCGACATACTTCAACCCGAGGTCTTCAAACATTCCTTGCGGAGCGACGATATCTTTGATGCCCTTCTTCATTCCATGAAGAGTCTCGTAAATCGGAGCACCAACTACTGGAGTGTGAGAGAGAACCTCTTTACCCCAATCTAGGAATCGCTCATATCCGCGAGTTACTCGAAGAGTTGCAAGATAGGTAGCTAGACCACCGATTGTTGGTGAATATGAGCGTTCATTGTCATTGACAACAATCGTTAGATTTCTATCGTTCGATGTCGCAATATTGTTCAGCGCTTCCCACGACATTCCGCCGGTGAGTGCACCATCACCAACTACAACAACTACATGTCGATCTTTCTGATTGGTGAGTGAGAATCCACGTGAGATTCCATCTCCCCATGAGAGGGCTGTCGATGCGTGAGAGTTCTCAATAACATCGTGCTCGCTCTCGCGGCGATTGGGATAACCAGCTATTCCCCCGCGCTGACGAAGTCCATCAAATTGATCAACGCGACCAGTAATCATCTTGTGAACGTAGGATTGATGACCTGTATCGAAGAGAACAACATCCTTCGGTGAATCAAAAGTTCTATGAATCGCAAGAGTAAGTTCAACGACTCCCAAGTTTGGGCCTAAGTGGCCACCAGTCTTAGAGACCTTGGTAATGAGAAATTGACGAATCTCTTCACTGAGCGAATCGAGCTGCTCATAGGAGAGCCCACGAAGGTCCTCTGGACTCTTTATCGATTCAAGCATTTGCTCAGTCTAGATTAGCCACGGAGCTGGCGCAGTACGTACTGCATGATTCCACCGTGGCGGTAGTAATCCGCCTCACCTGGGGTATCAATACGCACCTTGGCCTTAAATGACTTCTCCCCCGCAGTGACGGTGACCTCTTTAGGAATACCGCCATCATTAAGGGCTGTCACTCCAGTAATCGAGAAGACTTCATCACCCTTGATTCCAAGAGATTGAGGATTTTCGCCATTGATGAATTGCAATGGAAGAACTCCCATACCGATCAAGTTAGAACGGTGAATTCTCTCGAAACTCTCTGCGATTACAGCGCGAACTCCGAGAAGAGCAGTTCCCTTTGCGGCCCAATCTCGTGATGATCCTGATCCATACTCTTTGCCTGCAAGGATTACTAATCCAACGCCAGCTGCTTGGTATGCCACTGATGCATCGTAGATAGTTGATTGCGCACCATCTGCCATGAAGTTACGAGTGAAACCACCTTCGACTCCATCGAGAAGTAAATTCTTAAGGCGGATATTTGCAAATGTTCCACGAATCATTACTTCGTGATTTCCGCGGCGAGAACCGTAAGAGTTAAAATCTTTACGATCTACTCCATTTGCTTCCAAGTACTTTCCTGCAGGTGAATCAGCTTTGATATTTCCTGCGGGTGAGATGTGATCAGTTGTTACTGAATCTCCGAGGATTGCTAGAAGTCGAGCGCCGGTGATATCTGTAACTGGCTTTGGTTCTGCCGGCATTCCTTCAAAGTAAGGAGGTTTGCGAACATAGGTTGATTTTGGATCCCATTCAAATGTCTTACCCGTTGGGGTATCAAGTGACTTCCATCGGTGATCGCCATCGAATACAGATGCATAATCTTTCTTAAACATCTCAGATGAGATAGATGAATCGATAACGCTCTGAATCTCTTGAGCAGTTGGCCAGATATCCTTCAGGAGAACTGGATTGCCATCCTTATCGTTTCCGAGTGAATCCTTCTCAAAGTCATGATCCATCGTTCCGGCAAGTGCATATGCAACAACGAGCGGAGGTGAAGCAAGGTAATTCATCTTCACATCTGGGCTAATTCGACCTTCGAAGTTTCTATTTCCAGAGAGAACTGCAGTAACAGCTAGATCATTCTCGTTGACTGACTTACTGATCTCGACAGGAAGTGGTCCTGAGTTTCCGATACACGTAACGCAGCCGTAGCCAACTAAGTTAAAGCCAAGTGCTTCCATATATTTCGTCAGGTCTGCACGATCGTAGTAATCGGTAACAACCTTTGATCCTGGAGCAAGGGTTGTCTTAACCCAAGGCTTTGAGGTCAGTCCCTTCTCTACCGCCTTCTTAGCTAAGAGGGCAGCGCCGATCATGACTGAAGGATTCGATGTATTTGTACAAGAGGTAATCGATGCAATAACAACATCGCCATTTTTGATTGTTGTCGCTTTGGCGCCAACGTTTACTGGGTATGCCTCTTTACCGGTCTTCTCGGAGAAGTATGTTGGAAGGATCTTCTCAAATGCGCTCTTTGAATCAGTTAGTGAAATGCGATCTTGTGGTCGCTTTGGTCCGGCAATTGAAGATACAACTGTCGAGAGGTCTAGTTCGATATGTTCTGAGAAACGTGGAGTTGCAGATGGGTCGTGCCACATTCCTTGAGCCTTTGCATAATGCTCAACAAGTGCAACTTGATCTTCGTTTCTGCCGGTAAGTCGTAGATAGCGCAGAGTCTCTTCATCGATTGGGAAGATCGCACATGTCGAGCCGTATTCAGGAGACATATTTCCGATTGTTGTGCGATTAGCCATTGGTACTGAGACAACTCCAGGACCATAAAATTCTACGAACTTGCCAACAACGCCATGCTTACGAAGCATTTCTGTGATGGTAAGTGCCATATCAGTAGCTGTTGTTCCAACTGGAAGTTCGCCAGAGAGCTTGAAGCCAACAACGCGAGGAATCAACATGGAAACTGGCTGACCGAGAAGAGCTGCCTCTGCCTCAATTCCGCCAACGCCCCAGCCGAGAACTCCAAGGCCGTTGACCATAGTTGTATGTGAATCTGTTCCAACAACGGTATCTGGATATGCGCGAAGGACGCCTTTCACGTTTCGAGTCATGATGACGCGTGCCAAATATTCGATATTTACCTGGTGAACAATTCCTGTTCCAGGTGGAACTACTTTAAATTCATCGAAGGCGCCTTGTCCCCAGCGAAGAAAGCGATATCTCTCGCGGTTACGCTCATATTCAATATCTGTGTTCTGTTCAAAAGAATCTTTTGTCCCGAAGACATCAGCGATAACTGAGTGGTCGATAACGAGCTCTGCAGGTGCAAGTGGGTTTACCTTGCTTGGGTCTCCCCCAAGATCAACGATTGCTTCACGCATAGTTGCAAGGTCGACGATGCATGGCACGCCAGTGAAATCCTGCATAACAACACGTGCTGGAGTAAATTGAATTTCGGTATCTGGCTCAATTGATGGATCCCATTGAGCAAGTGCCTTGATATGTTCGACGGTGATATTTGCACCATCTTCAGTGCGAAGTAAGTTCTCGAGAAGTACCTTTAATGAGAATGGAAGATCTTTCGCGCCATCGATTGATGAGATATTGAAGATCTCAAATTCCTTTTCTGAAACCCCATTAACTGAAACCTTGAGGTTTTTCTTAGTTCCTAGAGAGTTCTTGCTCATCATCAACTTCCTTCGCTGAATTTATCTTGACGTCAAGATACCTTAATTGGGATGAATTTCGCAATACATTCGATGTGGTGAGTCATTGGAAAGAGATCAAAGGCTCTAATTGCATCCAGTTGATATCCCGCATCACGCAGGTAGGCGGTATCTCGAGCCAAAGCTGCAGGGTCGCAGGCGACATAGACAATTGTTCGGGGAGCAATTCTGGCCAAGTTCTCAACGACATCTTTACCTGCTCCTTCACGAGGAGGGTCGAGAACCACAACATCAGCTCTTGGAAAACGAGCGATGACCTTTGCGACATCTCCGGTGACGATATTTACATTTTTCGCATTCGCAAAATTTCTACTCGCATCACTCGTTGCAAATTTACTTCCTTCAACGAGGTCAACCGAGCCGGTCTCCCCTACTAAGGGAAGTAGGGCTGCAGTAAAGAGTCCAACTCCCCCGTAAAGATCTAGAACCTGATCTCCTTCACGAGTACCTGCATATTCAAGGACAGCTTTAGTTAAGGTAGCGGGAGCATCTTTATGGCTCTGCCAAAAAGATTTCTGGCTTACTTCAAAGGTATTGTCTCCGACGACATAGTGAGCGATATCAACTCCATCAGTTAGTCGCATCGGTGATTCATCGCGAGCATTTGCAGTTGCGATACTTCGCTCGCCGGTGTTGGAGATTGAAATCTCTAGCTTCTGATCTCCCTTTGCCCCACGTTCTGCCAACTGAGCAAATTGCATCTCAGGCACAAGAATTCTGCAATCATCGACTGGGATTACTTTATGGCTTCGCGCCTGATAGAAACCCAGGGCTCCATTCTTGGTTGTGACAGATGTACAGCGAGTTCGCCAACCAAGTGGCTTATTAATCTCTTCAACTTCAACCTGCAGATCCATCTTTGCAATCCTTGAGAATTGCTCAGCAATGACCTCAGATTTGAGAGATCGCTGAAGCGGAACGGCAATATGCTGGAAATCGCAGCCACCACAGCCTTCTCTGTTGGCGTAGCGACAAGGTGGTGTTACGCGATCTGGTGACGGTGTTTTCACCGAGAGCACATCTGCTCGATTGAAGCTTGAGCCGACGCTTGTGATGATAATTTCGACTAATTCACCGGGAATTCCGTGGCGGACAAAAATAACGGCGCCTTCGTGGCGAGCGATGAAGTGGCCACCATGGGCGATTTTCTCAATGCTCACTTCAATCTTTTGACCAACTTCGAGGGTAACTCGCTTAGGTGATGACGCTCGATTAGATGAAGGCATATGGCAAGCCTAGTCGAGATAGGAAGTCGCGCTAAATTCCAATAAATTCACTCGAGAGTAGTAAGTTACTCCTGTGCACGTTGTCATCATGGGTTGCGGTCGAGTTGGTTCCTCTTTAGCCATCGAACTTGAAGCTGCCGGATATTCGGTTGCAGTAATTGATCAATCTAAAGAAGCTTTCCGTCGATTGGGAGCAGATTTCAAAGGTCGCACCGTCGTCGGCGTTGGATTTGATCGAGATACCCTCTTGGAAGCTGGCATCGAAGGTGCGGATGCATTCGCTGCAGTAAGTAATGGCGATAATTCAAATATTTTGGCAGCTCGTGTAGCTCGCGAAAGTTATGGTGTGACAAATGTTGTCGCACGTATCTATGACCCAGGTCGCGCAGAAATTTATCAGCGCCTTGGAATTCCAACAGTTGCAACAGTTATTTGGGCAACCGATCAGATTTTGCGTCGCATTGCACCGGGTGGAGCTCGCTCAGAATGGCGCGATGCAACAGGCACTGTTCAATTACTTGAAGTCCATCCCCATGGTGATTGGTATGGCCGCGCGATTTCAGAGCTCGAAGTTGCAACCGAATCTCGCGTTGCTTTCCTTACTCGACTCGGTGAAGCGCTTATCCCTGATGAACATACTGTTCTGCAAGATGGCGACTTAGTACATATGACTATTCTTGATGAGAAGCTCGCAATTGCAGAGCGTGTACTTTCGACTGGGCCTGGAGAATAAGTCATGAGAATTGCTATCGCTGGCGCCGGAAATGTTGGGCGCGCTATTGCTAGAGAACTTCTTGATAACGGTCATCAGGTCCTCCTGATTGATAGAGACCCGAAGGCTCTCAAGATTGACTCAGTTCCCGATGCTGAATGGTTGATGGCTGATGCGTGTGAAATTGCATCGCTAGATAAAGCGCTACTTAATCAATGTCAAGTACTGGTTGCAGCTACAGGTGATGACAAGGTAAATCTTGTTGCTTCCCTTCTCGGTAAGACCGAGTACGGAGTTCCCCGCGTTGTCGCTCGCATTAACCACCCAAAGAATGAATGGCTCTTTGATCAATCATGGGGCGTGGATGTTGCAGTATCTACTCCAAGAATTATCGCCGCTCTGGTTGAAGAGGCTGTCAGCGTCGGAGATGTTGTGCGCTTATTCTCATTTAGAAAGGGCCAGGCAAATCTCGTCGAGATTACCTTGCCAGATTCTTCAATTTGTATTGGAAAGACTGTTGAAGAGGTAACGCTTCCTCAAGATGCTTCTCTTGCGGCAATTGTTCGCGATGGCCGAGTTATTGCTCCTGCACCAAGTGATCTCTTTATCGCAGGTGATGAACTTCTATTCGTTGCATCGGCTGCGGCAGAAGACCAGATTAAAGATTGCTTTATCGCCCGTTCTTAAGCTTTTACAGTAGGAACTCGGCGCAGAATCATCCAAGAGCCATAGGCAGTTGCAATAAATAGCGGATAACCCATCGCAAGATTTACCGTTCCTAGGAGATTGAGATTTCCACTCTTGTATATTGGGTATTGAACTGCAATTCTCGTGAAGAACATTGCTACCCATAACCATCCAGCTTGTATATATGCTCGTTTACGTTCTGGATGATTTCTCCAGAGTAGGTTCTCCCCCAAAATTGGGCCAAGCATCAGCCCAAGAATTGGCCAGCCGGCTAAGTTCGTTACAAGGTAGAGCGTTCCATACCCAAGATTTGTCAGTAGTTTTGGAATGTAGAGATCAGATGGATTCCCGGTTCGATTGGCAAACCAAGCACAGATCAGAATTCCTATAAAGCCGCTTATCGCATGCTGGACGGTATCTCTCATCGCTAAGCGAATAATTGTAAGGATGGCAGAGATTGCGATAGAAGCGATGAGCGCCTCTTGTAAATCCTTACGGATATTAAATGTTAAGAGAAAGATGATTGACGGTATTCCGGAATCAATGAGCCCCTTCTTGCCGCCGAAGGCTCCCATGATTTTATCTTTATCGCTCTCGTGAGTCATGCGCGCCCCGTTGACCCGAATCCACCAGTGCCACGCCCAGAGCCTGGAAGTTCATCGACTTCAACAAACTCTGCTCGCTCTACTTTTTGAAATACCAATTGTGCAATGCGATCGCCACGCTTAAAGGTGACGCTCTCTTTTGGATCATGATTGATCATGATGCATTGAAGTTCTCCGCGATATCCCGCATCAACAGTTCCAGGTGCATTGACCATCGTTACGCCATGTTTAATTGCTAAACCTGAGCGAGGATGAACGAGCGCTACATAACCATCAGGAAGTGCGATTGAGATTCCGGTTGGAACAAGAGCGCGCTCCCCTGGGGCAAGCGTGATATCGATGCGAGAGACAATATCTGCACCAGCATCTCCACCTTTTGAATAACGTGGAAGTGGGAGTTCGGGATCAAGCCTCTTAATTAAAACCTGGAAATCGTTCATGGATTTATATTGAATTCTGGGTCGACGAAAGTCAAAAGATGTGGATTCTTCTTGAGAGCTTCCATATATTCGGCAGGGGCATTCTCAAGGAAGTGCTTCATCGGAACAATGACAAATAACGCTGCAGCACGTACGGCAATCTCTCCATCAGGGCCGTTGATTCGTCCTACCGCTTCTGAATAAACCTTTCGATTTACCTGGCCAGTAATTTGCGCAGTGATATGAAGAACTGTTCCAATTGGCACAGGCTTTAAGAAATCTGTCTCAAGTCGCGCAGTAACAGCTGGAGCACGTAAGAGCCACATCAACTTTCCAAGAGCCTCATCAAATGCAAGTGAGAGCAAGCCACCATGTGCAAGTCCTGGAGCTCCTTGATGGTTCTCTGTAACAGTAAATTCGGCGGTGATATCGGCGCCTTGGCCAACATGAGCAACGAGGTGCAATCCAGTTGGGTGTAACTCACCACATCCAAAACAGTGCGCGAAGTGTGAAGGAATTTGCGCACCTGTTTGAGGTGAGAGCGGGTGGCGATCAGGAATTACCGAACCCTCTGGTGGAGTAGTGCTAGCAACTCGACTCATGGGGCTAGGTTACTTGATAAAGCGAGATAAATAAGGAGATAGCCTTGGCCTCATGCAATTTAGAGAAGTGATACGCCCGCCGTTCTGGCTTCTCGCCTTCATCTACTTCATGTTTCTCTCATTAGTAGTCGCGGTCTGGGCAGCTCTTGGAAACTTTAGCGCCCTGGTTGCACTGATTGGTCTCACGATTGCACTTTTCATCATTGCAATCCGATCGAAATCTGAAGTGATTGTCAACGAGAATGAATTGCTTGCAGGTGGTGCTCATATCGAGTTGAAATACCTGGGCGATATTGAGACATTATCTCGAGATCAGATGAGATTACTTCGCACGCGAGATGCAGATCCTGCAGCATTTCTAGCAATTAAGTTCTGGATCTCAACTGGAGTCAAGGTCACGTTAAAGGATCAGCGTGACCCGACTCCATATTGGCTAATTAGTTGTAAGAAAATGGAAGAACTTAAGCGCACTCTTTACAGATAGCTTTTGCGCCTTCACCCTTTGCAAGCTGAGTAATGTGGTGAATTAGGAAGCACTTAGAACAGGTGAACTCATCTACCTGAACTGGCACTACGCGAACGGCTAACTTCTCTCCCGAGAGGTCAGCGCCTGGAAGTTCAAGGTTCTCTGCAGCTTCTGCTTCATCAACATCAATCTGTCCTGATTGCGCATCTACGCGCTTTGCCTTGAGTTCTTCTAACGATTCCTCGTGAAGCTCCTCGTCGGTCTTTCTGGGTGTGTCGTAATCTGTTGCCACTGATCTCACCTCACTTCCATAAACTTGTACTTGGGCGTGATTGCCCCGTGCATGCGCGAATAGTTGCGCATAAAGTTACTTCTAGACGATACAACAGCCGGCGTGTCGCATTTATTCCCCTCAGGAAGGGGCGATTTCCGTCGCATCCTGAATTGATCGGGCCAATCCACCATCTACATAGGCATGGATTGCAGTTCCTTCGGCGAGATGCTCTTCGCTAAGAATTTCTCCACGTTCATGGATTGCAGAGACCAAATCTCCGCGGCTGTATGGAATCACAGTGGTTATTTCAACGCTTGGATGCGGAAGAGATCTCTCTATTGCATGAATTAAGCCATCAATTCCGAAACCTGATCGCACAGAGAATGCATAACTATTTGGTTCTTTACGCAGAATCTCCATCACAACATCAGGGCTAGCGATATCAACCTTATTGATTGCGATAATTTCAGGGATATCGCCTCCCCCAATCTCATTGATAACTTCACGAACCGCACGAATCTGCTCAAATGGATCAGAGTGAGATCCATCAACGACGTGAACTATGAGATCAGCACCGGAGACTTCCTCGAGAGTCGATTTAAATGCATCTACTAATTGGTGCGGCAAGTGGCGAACAAATCCGACAGTATCTGAGAGCGTATAGATACGGCCTTCAGCTGTCTCACATTTACGAACTGTTGGGTCCAAAGTTGCAAACAGGGCATTTTCAACAAGTACCCCTGCACCAGTTAGCGCATTGAGAAGCGATGACTTTCCGGCATTTGTATATCCCGCAATTGCAACCGATGGGATATTAAATCTCTTGCGTTCTTGTCTCTTCGTATCGCGAGATGTCTTCATCTCCGAGATCTCTTTACGAAGTTTCGCCATCTTGTCGCGAATTCTTCGACGATCAGTTTCGATCTTTGTCTCACCGGGACCACGTCCACCGATACCCGCACCGCCTGCAGCGCGACCACCAACCTGACGAGAGAGCGAATCACCCCAACCGCGAAGTCTTGGGAGTAGGTATGCAATCTGAGCTAACTCAACTTGAGCCTTACCTTCTTTACTCTTTGCATGTTGAGCGAAGATATCGAGAATCAGCGCAACTCGGTCAACGACTTTGACCTTTAGCTTCTCTTCCAAAGTTCGTAGCTGTGAGGGCGATAGTTCACCATCACAGACAACTGTATCTGCACCAGTTGCGACAACTATCTGCCGTAGTTCAACAAGTTTTCCGGAGCCGATATACGTTGATGGATCTGGTCTATCTCTTCTCTGGATTAAGCCTTCTAAAACTTCAGAACCTGCAGTTTCGGCCAGAGCTTTAAGTTCGGCTAAAGAGTTCTCAGCCATCTCAGCGCTTCCTTCAGTCCATATTCCAACAAGCACTACGCGCTCTAGCTGTAATTGGCGGTATTCAGCATCTGAAATATCTTGAAGTTCAGTTGAGAAACTCTTAACGCGACGTAGCGCATTTCTATCGGAGAGTTCTTGCTGATCATTTTCGGCATAATCTGCTTCATCGGAATCAAAGTCAGAAGCAGCCCGCGCACTTTCCCGCAGCAAATCTTCAAAGAGCTTGTCGTAACCATCCTCTTGGTTGGTCATGCTGTGAGGTACTGACCAATCTCGACATCACGTACAAGTTCTGCAGGACCGATAAGAGTTGCATTTGAATGTCCATCGAGATCAACGATGAGGCGACCTCCTGGTGGATAAATTGTCCATCGGGACGGGAGTTTTCCACCGGTATGAATTGTTGCCGCAAGCGCAACGGCACAAGTGCCGGTTCCGCATGAACGAGTCTCACCGCTTCCGCGTTCATGAACTCGCATGCGAGCCTCTAGATTTGGAAGAATTTCAACAAATTCCACATTAACGCCTTCAGGATATGAGGATGAAGGTGTAACAACTGGAGCACTTTCAAGTGAACCGACTTCATCCAAATCTTCTACAAATGTCACTGCATGTGGATTTCCAACGCTGATATTGAGAGCGCCCCAGGTATGAGTGTTCTGCAGTACCGATACTTCTTCCATCTCATCGTTAACTTTCCCCATATTGACTGAGATATCACCTGTCATAGGTACTCGCAGGTGCTTTATTCCATCGCGGGTATCGATTGCAAAGATGCCTTCAGGTTGGTGACCCTTCTCAACGAGGTATCGCGCCATCACTCGAATTCCATTGCCGCACATTTCGGCGACGCTGCCATCGGCATTGCGATAATCCATAAACCACTTTGTGTCGCGCTTTAGGATACGGATAAATCCATCAGCACCAATTCCTGTTGCACGATTGCAGATAGCGGCGATCGATTCAGCTTTAATCTCTAGTTGATCATCGGGATCGAAGAGGATGACAAAGTCATTCTCTGTGCCGTGGCCATATGTGGCAGATATTTGTTGAGTCATAACGTTAGGAGTTTATCTTCTGCAGAATAGTTTCGAGCCTTGGTTGATGAGGTGCGACCCAGGTAATTCGTGCATCTCGTGAGAACCAGGTCTCCTGGCGACGGGCATATTGCCGAGTGGCTCGCTTCGTCTCTTCCTTTGCCTCTTCCTCGGTCATTAATCCTGCGCGCATCGCAATCAGTGAGGAGTAACCAATCGCCCTCTGCGCTGTGGCGCCCTCAAGAATTCCATCCTTAATGAGCCGATCAACTTCTGCAACGAAGCCTTCCTCCCACATTCGATCAACGCGGAGATCAATCCGCTCTCGCAGGTGCTCTCGCTCCATTACAAGACCAAATTGCATCGCATCCGGATATCGAGAGCTGTCTTCTCGAGGAAGATTAGCCGTAAATGGCTTCCCGGTAATCTCAATAACTTCAAGCGCCCTAATAACTCGTCGTGTATTTGCTCTATCAATAGCGAGAGCTGCTGCAGGATCTTCTACCTGCAACCGCGCAAAGAGTGAATCAGTTCCAAATTCCAAAGCTTCAGATTCAAGACGTGCTCGAATAACTGGGTCGGTATCAGGAAAATTGAGATCATCGAGAATCGCCTTGATATACAAACCAGTGCCGCCGACAATGACTGCATGCTTGTTTCGAGCATGAATCTCAGAGATTGTTCTTCGAGCGAGATCTTGATACCAAGCCACTGTGGAATCTTCACGAACGCTCAAGATATCGAGTAAGTGATGTGGAATTCCGCTCTGCTCATCAAGGGATAACTTCGCTGTTCCGATATCCATGCCTTTATAGAGCTGCATCGAGTCGGCATTGATAATCTCTGCGCCGATTGATTGGGCAACTTCAATAGCGATATCGCTCTTTCCGGTGGCGGTGGCGCCACAGATAACGACTACCTTCATACCGTCCGCACCGTTGGGATGCCGAGCGAGGTTGCAGAGCTCTTCTCTTGGGCAGGTGCAGTACGTAATTGATGCGCATCTCCCCCGCGGGTCTTGAGCACATTAGTTGCTTCGCCAATCAGGTAATGCGCAGATGCTTCTTCTATCTTCACATCTACAAAGTCACCGGGTCGCGCAGATGTCGCTGCATCGAAGTGAACGAGTCTGAAATCTTCTGAACGGCCGGTCATACGTGATTGTGCTTCATCGCGACGACCCTCGGTTTCAGAGACCATCACGCGATGAGTGGTGCCGATTGATTCTTGATTAACTGAGAGGGAGATCTTCTGCTGATGCTCATGAAGGCGGGTATAGCGTTCGCCGACAATATCTTCGGGCACTTGATTCTCCATCGCACCTGCAGGTGTTCCTGGGCGAATTGAATACTTATATGTGTAGGCCGCTGCAAATCTTGCCTGCGATGCGATATCCATCGTTGCCTGGAAATCTTCTTCGCTCTCACCCGGGAATCCAACGATGATGTCAGTTGTAATCATCGCCTCTGGCATCGCGGCTCGTACTCGCTCCAGAATTCCTAGGTACTTATCGGTGCGGTATGAACGTCGCATACTTTGCAAGATTAAATCTGATCCAGATTGGAGCGGCATATGAAGGTGTGGCATCACATTGGGAGTCTGCGCCATCGCTTCGATGACATCATCTGTAAAGTCGCGTGGGTGAGGCGACATAAAGCGGACCCGCTCTAGACCGTCAATCTTTCCTGCTTCACGAAGCAGCTTTGCAAAGGCACCACGATCTCCAAACTCAACCCCGTATGCATTTACATTCTGCCCCAAGAGAGTTATCTCAATAACCCCTTGATCCACCAGAGTACGCATCTCAGTTAAGACATCAGTTGCTGGCCTATCTTTCTCAACTCCACGCAATGTGGGCACGATGCAGAAGGTGCAGGTGTTATTGCAACCCACAGAGATAGAGACCCATGAGGTAAATGCTGAGAATCTACGAGCTGGAAGCGTTGATGGAAAATGCTCAAGGGCTTCAAGAATTTCAATCTGAGACTCTTCTTCGACTCGAGCTCTCTCAAGCAGTACGGGAAGTGAGCCGACATTGTGAGTGCCGAAGACAACATCTACATATGGAGCCTTCTTTAAAATGATTGATTGATCTTTTTGGGCAAGACATCCACCAACTGCAATCTGCATTGCTGGGTTCTTCTTCTTAATTGGCGCTAAGAAACTTAAATTCCCATAAAGCTTGTTATCTGCATTCTCGCGGACAGCGCAGGTATTAAATACGACGATATCGGCTTGCTCGCCAGGAGTTACGGGAATATGTCCTGCCTCATCGAGAAGGCCTGCGATACGTTCTGAGTCGTGCACATTCATCTGACACCCGTAGGTCTCAACGAGATAAGTGCGCGGCATAGCGCCTATCTTATTTGAGAGTTAGTTGGTGATGCGAATTGGTGCAATGCCACGAGCTATTTGACGCTCGAAGTGAACTTCGCGCTTATCGTTAAAGATTGCGGCGGCCTTATAGGTCTGATCCATAAAAGCCTTGAGTTCGTCGCGTGCTTTGAGGCCATCACCCGATAGGTCTGTACGTTCAAAGACATTCCATGCACGCAGTACGGGAGCTACAACATCATCGAGGTGCTGTTGTAGATCATAAATTCCGGCAAGTGCGATTTGAACTGCTTTACGACCAAAACCTGGCATATTCGCACCAGGCATATCGAAGTTAGTTACAACATCTGCAATTGCGCGCATCGCTGCATTTGGTTCCATTTCCAGTGCTGCAGAAAGTGTGTTGCGGTAGAAGAGCATATGTAGATTCTCATCGAGTGCAACGCGCTGCATCATTCCCTCTGCGATTGGATCATCAGAAAGTTTTCCTGTGTTGCGGTGCGAGATACGTGTTGCAAGCTCTTGGAATGAAACGTAGGCAATTGTGTGGAGCATGTCATTTTCATACGGTGTCTGATACCCAAGTGACATGTGGGCCATGCGCAAATCTTCTAGCTCGTAAGGATCAACTCCGCGAGTAGCCATCAGGTAATCGCGGATAACGATTGCATGGCGAGCTTCTTCTGCAGTCCATCGCTCAATCCAATTTCCCCACGCACCATCGCGACCCATAGAGATTGCGATCTCTGTGTGATAGCTCGGCAAATTATCTTCAGTGAGGAGATTGAGAACGAGTGAATCTTGAGCGACAGGTGTCAGACGTGAATCTTTAGCTTCCCATGCATCTCCATTGAGTGGGCCTGCATAGTCGCGTCCTTCTGACCATGGGACATACTCATGTGGGTACCAGTTCTTCTGAACCGAGAGATGGCGTTCGAGTTCGACAGCAACTACTGGTTCAAGATCACGGATTAATCGCGACTGGATCTTTGCTGCCTCATCACTCATGTCCTAACAGTAAGGCGCAATAAGTGTTACTGACGAGTTAGAGATTATCTTTTGCACGCTTTTCCGCCTGTTGGCTTCGCCACTTTGCAATTTCTGCATGATTTCCACTGAGAAGAATCTCGGGAACTGAGATACCCCTCCACTCTTGGGGCTTAGTGAAGTTTGGATATTCGAGATATCCCTCATCGTTATGAGACTCCTCTGCCAATGAAAGTGGATTGCCCAGAACTCCTGGGATGAGACGAGTGATTGCTTCAATCATGACCATTGCCGCAACTTCTCCCCCGCCAAGAACATAATCGCCGATGGAGACCTCGTGGACTCGAATATTCTTCTCGGAGAATTGCGCTTGCGAGTAATACTGTCGAACGCGATCATCAATGCCTTCATAGCGACCACATGCAAATATCAGATGTGAGCGATCGGCAAATTCTTGCGCCATCTTCTGATTGAAACGCTTTCCTGCAGGGGTGAGAACAATCAAATCAGTCTCTTCAACCATCATCGGGTCGAGCGCCTTTCCCCAGACTTCAGGGAGCATGACCATGCCAGCTCCGCCTCCATATGGAGTGTCATCGACGGTGTTGTGGTTATCTGATGTTTGAGCGCGCAAGTCGTGGACTGCAATATCTACAAGTCCTGAGCTCTGCGCCTTACCCAATAGGGAAAGCTGAAGTGGCGCTAGATATTCAGGAAATATTGAGATGACATCAATCTTCATTACTTGTCACCCTTTATTTCAGCATCAATTTCTGGCGGGATGACCGTCATGCGCTTTGCCTTCACATCGACAATCGGAACAAGCTGACGCACAAATGGAATGAGAACTTCTCCATCATCACTCTTTACGACCAAGACATCTTGACCGGGAAGATTGAGAACATCGGTAACTTCTCCCAGCAGGTCACCATCAACAAGAAAGGCTTTACAGCCAACTAGTTGCAGAACGTGATAATCATCTTCATCGATGCCAGGTGCTTCAATATCAACATCTGCATAGAGCAGTTCGTTACGTAGCTCTTCAATGGCGTTGCGGTCTTCGATTCCCTCAAAGCCTAAGAGCAAGATTCCATTGTGCACACGTGCAGAAGCCACGGTGATGAAACCGTGGCTTTCTGTCTCTAATACTGCGCCGATAGCGAAGCGATCTTCAGCTTCATCTGTTCGGACTTCGATTGTTGCTTCACCGAGAATTCCGTGAGCTTTACCGATGCGGCCCACGTTTAATTTCATGGGAGAAGAACTATTTAGCGAACCTCGTCGGTATCGATGAGATCGACACGAACAGAACGTCCAGCAAGTGCGCTTACAACTGTGCGAAGCGCCTTTGCAGTACGACCATTACGTCCGATTACCTTGCCGATATCTTCAGGATTAACTCGAACTTCGAGGGTTGTTCCTCGACGATGAGTCTTCTCCTTCACATTGACATCTTCAGGATTATCAACGATCCCCTTGACGAGGTGTTCTAGAGCTTCATCAATCATTGTTATTCAGCTGCTGCTTCAGTTGCTGGAGCTTCTTCAGTGGTAGCAACAGGAGTCTCTTCGACTACTGCACTAACTTCTGGAGTCACATCTTCAGCTGGAACCTCGGACACAGCACTCTCTGTTGCTGGCTCGGACACCTCAACAACTGGAGCCGGAGCAGCCTTAGCTGCAAGCTTCTCTTGCGCCTTCTTCTTCAAAGTTGTTGCACCCTCTGCCGGTTCTGCAGCGGCAGCCTTAACAGCTGCTTCATATGCAACGCTCTTTGCAGGCTTTGGAGCTGCAACGCGAAGTGTTCCTTCAGTTCCTGGAAGACCCTTGTGCTTCTGCCAATCGCCAGTCACCTTCAGAAGCGCCTCTACTGCCTCTGATGGTTGAGCACCAACGCCGAGCCAGTACAGAGCGCGCTCTGAATTAACTTCGATCAATGATGGCTCTTGTCCTGGAACGTAGCGACCAATCTCTTCAATTGAGAGACCGTTACGTGCTTTACGAGAATCTGTAACAACGATGCGGAAATAAGGTGTGCGGATTTTTCCCATGCGCATTAAGCGAATTTTTGTAGCCAAAGAAGTAGTGCTCCTAAAAAGTGTGTCGTATTTCGATTGCTACAGCGGGGTGCGTAGCGATCGAACTCCAACTGTGGATTGGATTGTTACCGGGGTAGAGGGCCCTGTAACAGGTAGCTAATCTTGCCAGTTACGCTCAAATTTAAGAAATCGAGGCCTCAATCAGGCTTCTTCTAGCGCCCGCTTCGCCGGGTTTCCCGATTTCGACTTCTTCTTCTGTGGCGGCTGGACTTTCTTTGGAGCCGCGCCCATTCCGGGCATAGGAGGCATTCCGGGTAGGCCGGGTCCCCCATTACGAACCTGCTTCATCATCTTCTGTGCTGCGGTGAATTTATCTACGAGTGCATTTACATCAGAGACTTTTCTACCTGAACCAGTTGCAATGCGTGCACGTCGTGAACCATTAAGTACTTTGAGATCTCGTCGTTCGAGCGGCGTCATTGATTGCACGATTGCTTTGGTGCGAGTGATCTCTGATTCATCAAAATTTTCAATCTGCTTCTTCATCTGACCAGCACCAGGCAACATGCCAAGTAACTTACCCATCGAGCCCATCTTTGACATCGCTTCTAGCTGCTCGAGGAAATCATCGAGAGTGAAATCTTCTCCAGCAAGGAATTTATCTTCTAACTTCTTCGCTGAATCACCATCAAAGGCCTTCTTCGCTTGCTCGGCGAGCGTTGCGACATCTCCGAGGCCGAGAATTCTTGAGGCCATACGTTCTGGATAGAAGATATCGAAATCGCTGATCTTCTCGCCGGTAGAGGCGAACATAATTGGCTTGCCTGTCATCGAAGCGATTGAAAGGGCTGCGCCACCTCGAGCATCGCCGTCGAGCTTTGTTAGAACAACACCATCGAAACCAACGCCATCTTGGAATGCTTGTGCAGTTCGAACTGCATCTTGGCCGATCATCGCATCTACAACAAAGAGAATTTCATTTGGATTGACTGCATCCCTAATTGAGATTGCCTCGTTCATCAACTCTTGATCGACACCTAAACGACCGGCGGTATCTACTATGACAAGGCTATGCAGCTTGCTCTTTGCAAACTCAATTCCATCGCGAGCCACCTTGACCGGATTACCGGTTCCATTTCCAGGTTCGGGCGCGAAGACGGGGACACCGACCGATTGACCAACAACTTGCAATTGATTAACTGCGTTGGGTCTCTGTAGATCTGATGCAACAAGAAGAGGGGTTTCACCTAAATCTTTATAGAACTTTGCAAGTTTTGCTGCAAGAGTAGTTTTACCCGCTCCTTGTAACCCTGCCAACATAATGACGGTTGGTGGATTCTTGGCAAAACGAACTCGTCGCGCTCCGCCACCAAGAACCGCAGTCAGTTCACTATTTACAACATCAAAAATTGCTTGCGCTTGATTGGTCCCGGCCTGAAGAGTCGGAAGAAGCTCAAGAGCCTTCTCCTGAAGTGACGTTGTAAATGAGTTAACAACATCAAGTGCCGCATCTGCCTCAAGAAGTGCGATGCGAATCTCAGCGATTGTCTGTTCGACATCCTTCTCTGAAATCTTTCCACGTGAACGCAATGAGTTAAAGGCGTTGGAAAACTTTGAGGAGAGGCTCTCTAACATAATGCGCGAACTCTACTTCAGGGCGGCGCGAAGGCGAACCGCAACCTCATCTGCGCGCTCCGGTGTCAGCGGCCCTCCCCCAATTTCTGTTACATAGAGAGTATCGATCGCTTCCGCACCCAAAGTTGTGACAATTGCGGAGCGAATATCGATGCTGCATCGCGTAATCGAATCTCCGATGCCGAAGAGCAGCGCTGGTCGATCATGGCTTCGTACTTCAATAATTGTTGCATCTGTTGCGGCGTCAAGGAAAGTTTCGACAATTGGATCAGGAACCGGAATGGTTGGAAGTTCGGCATAAGCATCTATACGGGCTTGAATTCTCTCAGAGAGAGAAGTTCGACTCTTCAGCGCTTTGTTAATCTCTTCGTGCAATTTCGCTTCATCTAGAGATGGCGCATTCGGGTCTGGAATTACGATCCACTCCATCACCGCTGAGCTACCAACGGATTTGGTGCGTGCAGAGCGCACATCAAGCCTGAGAAGGTTTAAGACTCCAGCAACCGTAGAGAGAATTCCGGTGCTATCTGGAATCACGATTTCAATGGCGTAGACGTTCTCTCTATCTTCAATGGCGACTGAAAGTATTCCTGATTCTGCCTTTGCTCGCTGCTCTTCAGATAGTTCGGGCTGTTGGGCCACAGTGTTATCAGTTATCGCAAGACCAACGCGCTTTACTAGCTCTGCAACGAGTGAGGCTTTCCAATCTGTCCATGCTGCACGACCAGTGGCTTCACCATCGGCGATGCTCAAGGCGTGCAAGAGTTCAAGGGTCTGTAGATCCGGGATTGCATCTGCAACTGCGGTAATTGTCGCTGGATCATCGAGATCGCGACGCGTTGCAGTTGCTGATAAGAGAAGGTGATGCTTAATCAAGAGCTGAATCGTCTTGATATCTGAATCTGAGAATCCAATTCTCTGCGCAAGTGGAGCAATCAGCGCTGCTCCTCTATCAGAGTGATCTTCTTCTGTGCCTTTACCGATATCGTGAAAGAGGGCGCTGAAGAGCAGAAGATCGGGCCTATGCACTTTACGTGTAAGCGCAGCAGCATGCACAGCAGTCTCAACCATATGCCGATCAACGGTATGTCTATGCAGAACATTGCGCTGAGGCAGTGAACGCACTGCCCGCCATTCAGGAATCCAGTGGAAGATGATCTCTTCCTGGTCGAGGGCTTCAAAGATCTGAACCATCGCTGAACCTGCACCAATAAGTGAGATTAGATTCTCACGTGCATCGCGGGGCCATGGGTTCGGAAGTTTTGTCGCTCCGGATTTAAGTGCGCCAGAAAGTCTCTCTAGCGAATCCATCGAGATAGGTAGGCCAAGTTGAGCTGCAGCAGCGCAAGCGCGGAGTCCAATAGTTGGATCTAGTGAAAAATCGGCATCAAGATCGATTGTTACTTCTTTATTTGCAACGCTGATATCGCGAGAGAGGGTGGTGCTGCGAACCTTGCGTAAGAATCGACCTGCCCCATCTTTACCTTTATGTGCAAGTCGATACCAGGTTGAATCCAAAAGGTAATCTACTGAGCGCGCAGCTTGGGCTACTTCGCTCATGAGGAGATCCGCATCGCCAAATCCAAGATGAGCTGCAACTTTATCCTGCTCTTGGAAGAGCAATTTATCTTTATCACGTCCACTAACTGTATGGAGCGCCTCACGTACATTTGATAAGAAAGATTCGGCAACGCTTATGCGCTCCATTGGAATTGTGATTGCACCCGATTTTTCAAGGGCTCTAATCGCTGTGATATCTCTTAATCCACCACGGGCTTCCTTAAGATCTGGTTCAAGTAAATATGCAAGCTCGCCAGAACGTTGGTGACGCTCAAGTAGCGAACTCTCAAGTTCAGGCAAGCGGCGCTTTGAATTCTTCCGCCACTCATCAAGGGCATCTATCTGAACATCAGCAACAAGTGCAGCACTTCCACAAACCAAACGTATATCGAGTAATCCGAGAATTACCTTGAGGTCTGCTTCAGCCACCTCACGTACTCCAGAACGAGTGCGTACCGAGTGATCAACTTTCAACTTCTTATCCCAGAGTGGATAGAGAATTTTATTTACAAAGGATGAGAGATTTTCTTCAGAGAGCGTACCTCGATGAAGAATGAGAATATCTAAATCTGAACCTGGAGATAGCTCGCCGCGGCCGAAGCCTCCGACCGCGGCGATTGCTACATCATCTAAATCAGCGCCATCAACCTCAAGGAGAGCTGATTGGAACAATTGCGTCAGAAATAGATCCCCCTCGTTGGATCTATTACGTCGTTCACGTGTTCCCATAACGCTTATCGTAGTTTGGAGTACTAAATAGCGTCAGGTCCACGCTCTCCTGTTCGAACGCGTACAACCTGTTCTACTGGAGTTGTCCAAACCTTTCCATCACCAATTGATCCTGTTGATGCTGCTTTGACGATGACATCCACGGCTGATGCCGCATCTTTATCATCAACAAGAACCTCTAGACGTACCTTTGGAACGAGATCGACGGTGTATTCGGCGCCACGATAGACCTCAGTATGTCCGCGTTGGCGACCAAATCCACTTGCTTCCGAGACTGTCATGCCGTTGATACCTGCGGCCTGCAGCGCTTCTTTAACTTCATCTAACTTAAATGGCTTGAGAATTGCGGTAATTAACTTCATTGTGATCCACCTCCACGTGATGAGCTTGCTAGTTCATAAGCAGATTCAGCATGTTCCTTGAGGTCGATGCCTTCGATTTCAACTTCGCGAGAGACTCGGAAGCCGATAGTTTTTTCAATTGCGTATCCGATAATCAGAGTAGCAATGAATGAGTAGCCAGCGACTAGACCTACGCCAAGTGCTTGCTTCATGAGTAGATCCGATCCTCCACCGTAGAGCAATCCATCGAGACCGATGCTATTCACAACGCTTGTTCCGAAGAATCCGATTGAGAGTGACCCCCAGATTCCACCAACAAGGTGAACGCCAACGACATCGAGTGAATCGTCAAAGCCAAGCTTGTACTTGATGCTCACTGCGAGCGAGCAGAGGATTCCGGAGATAAATCCGATAACTACTGCAGCCCATGGAGCTACGAATGCACATGCCGGGGTGATTGCAACAAGTCCGGCAACTGCACCAGATGCTGCACCTAGTGATGTTGCATGGCCATTACGAACCTTCTCGACGAGCAACCAGCCTAGAACAGCTCCAGCTGTTGCAACCTGGGTATTCATCAATGCAAGTCCTGCAATTCCATTTGCAGCAAGAGATGATCCTGCGTTAAATCCGAACCATCCGAACCAGAGAAGACCTGCACCAAGCATTACCAATGGCAATGAGTGTGGACGCATTGACTCTTTACGCCATCCGATGCGCTTTCCAAGAACGATTGCAAGTGCAAGTCCTGCAGCTCCTGCATTGATATGCACTGCTGTACCGCCTGCGAAATCTTGCACGCCCTTGCCTGCAAGGTAGCCAGTGCTTGTTACGACATCGCCAACCTTATTTCCGAATGCAAATACCCAGTGCGCGACCGGGAAGTAAACAACTGTTGACCAGATTGCGACGAAGACTGCCCATGATGTGAACTTTGCGCGATCAGCAATCGCACCTGAAATAAGTGCGGGAGTGATGATTGCAAACATCAACTGGAATGCAGCAAAGACGAGAACTGGAATTGGATAAATGCCACCATTATTGGTGAACTCTTCAACCATTCCACCAAAACCACTAAACCCGATTCCGCCGTACCAAGGTGAATCAGATGAGTGACCAAACGCTAATTCAAATCCGTAGATCACCCAGAGAACGCTGACGATTCCAATAGTGATCATCGACATCATCATCATATTGAGAACGCTCTTTGTGCGAACCATTCCGCCGTAGAAGAATGCCAATCCCGGTGTCATGAGAAGTACTAGGGCTGTACTTGCCAACATCCATGCGGTATCACCGCCATTTAAAACTACTTGATCCATAATCTAATTCCGTTCGAGAGGAGGGTTTCTCGTCTTTGAGATGGGGTAAAGATGTCCCTCTCGAGTTACATCTGATGGATTTGCAGGTTAAGACCGGGTCACAAAATGGCGCCCTTTGTTACAAGTGGGTTACGAGAGAAGCCCATCAAGGTAAGAATCTGCCTCGAAAGCGGTGAAATCAGAGAGCCCTTCACCCGTTCCGATGAACTTAATTGGGATATCCAAGGCGCTCTCTATTGCCAAGGCGACTCCCCCGCGGGCTGAGCCATCGAGCTTGGTGATGATCAAACCCGAAACTTCAACGGCTTCGCTAAAAATCTTTGCCTGCGCAAGCCCGTTCTGACCTGTAGTTCCATCAATGACTAAGAGAACTTCGCTAACGGGAATTACCTTCTCGATGACGCGTTTTACCTTACCGAGCTCTGCCATCAAATCATTCTTGTTATGTAGCCTTCCTGCAGTATCAATCAACAAGTACTGTGCATTTAATTCCAGTGCACGCTTCGCACTATCGAACGCAACCGCGGCAGGTTCTGATGCGGCTGCACCATGAATAGTCTCTATTCCAATTCGAGTACCCCATGTTGAAAGTTGCTCAACAGCTGCTGCGCGAAATGTATCTGCGGCTCCCAGCACAACTGAGAACTTATCTGCCAGCAACTTATTGGCCAGCTTTGCAACTGATGTTGTCTTGCCAGTTCCATTAACTCCGACGATCAGAACTACCTGTAATCCGTTGCCACTTGAAAGCGCTCTACTCTTCTTTGAGAGTTTTGATGTGAGAATCTCTTTGATCGCGCTCTCAGCATCGTCACCGCGAACCTTCTTCGCAGCTTCCAGGATTTCCGCGACCAGTGTTGGACCTAAATCAGAGGCAAGGAGTTCTGTCTCAATCTCAGCCCAATCAAGAGATGACGCAGAGGAGACGCCTCGAACCTTTGAAAGTAAGCGATTGAAGAGACCCATGAATCGTTCTAACTGTTAAGAAGCTGTTTCGGATTCACGCAAACGCTGCGAGATAACTTCCGTGACGCCATCTCCGCGCATGGTGACGCCATAGAGCGCATCTGCAATCTCCATGGTGCGCTTCTGGTGAGTAATGATGATCAGCTGTGAGCTTTCGCGAAGCTCTTCAAGAATTGTCAGTAGGCGTCCAAGGTTTACATCATCGAGCGCTGCTTCAACTTCATCAAGCACATAGAACGGGCTTGGACGTGATTTAAAGATTGCAACGAGCATCGCAACAGCGGTGAGTGACTTCTCGCCACCTGAGAGAAGTGAGAGACGCTTGACGCGCTTTCCTGGTGGACGCGCTTCAACATCTACCCCAGTATTGAGAAGATCATCGGGGTTGGTGAGGAATAGGCGACCATCTCCACCAGGGAATAAACGAGAGAAGATATCTTTGAAGTGCTCTGCAACTTCTTCATATGCCTGCATAAAGATCTCTTGTACGCGATCATCGACTTCCTTGATGATGTCGAGGAGATCCTTCTTCGTATTCTTCAAATCTTCTAACTGTTCTGCAAGGAACTTCAGACGCTCTTCAAGTGCGTTGTACTCCTCAAGTGCCAACGGATTGATTTTGCCAAGAAGAGTTAGTGAGCGTTCTGTTGCAGCTAGGCGCTTCTCCTGTTGATCACGGCGATACGGAATAAGTTCTGTCGCAACAATTTCGCCAGTTTCTGTCTCGATAAATGTTGGAACATCTTTATCAGGACCGTACTCAGAGATAAGGGTTGGAATATCGATTCCAAGTTCTTCAACAGCCTTAGTTTGAAGAGCCTCAACGCGCATGCGCTGTTCAGCGCGGGCAATCTCATCGCGGTGCACGCTTGAAGTAAGTTGATCGAGTTCAGATGTGAGTTCGCGGTTTCTTGCACGAACTGTCAGAGTCTCACCTTCACGGTCTGCTCTATTTGATTCAAGTCTTGAGCGCTCTGTCTGCGCCTTGGCGATAGAGCGTTCAATATTAATGAGTACTTCATATGCAGCTTCTGCGATCGCTTGGGAAATGATGGCGCCACGAGCACGTGCCCCACGGCGAGATACAGCGCGCTCTGATGCATCTCGTTCTGCTTGCGCAGATTCTTCAAGTGCCTGAGCTCGTGCTGCTACAGATGCAACGCGTTCTTCGGAGGTACGAACAGCAAGGCGCGCTTCAACCTCTGTTGTACGGGCTTGTGAAACTGTATTGCGAATTGTCTCGGCGCGGCTGTGATCCGGTTCTGCGATATCGCCGTGATGCTGCATCTGATTTCGCGCAATTGAGAGTTCATTCTCATCGCGAGCTTTCGCAGCAGATGCTTCAGTGATAGCTACAGTCAAACGCTCAACTTCTGCTGTTGCAGATTTGATGTTCTGTCCTGAAACGGCAAGTTGTTCGGTAAGTGCTGCAATGCGTGCATCTGACTCATTGAGCTTGGCAAGAGTCTGATCAAAGGTGCTTTGCTTTCCTTCGACATCGGTAGTCGCGGTCGCAATTTCAAATTTAAGGCGGTCACAAGTGTGATTGAGCTCTTCTAGCTTCTTGCCCAAATCTGCAACAAGGGCTTGAATCTCAATAAGTGAAGAAGATGATGCGGATCCACCACGGGCACGATGTGAGGTAATGACATCGCCATCACGAGTAACTACGGTGACATTTCTATGCTGACGCAGAATCGCTTCTGCTTCACTTGCGTTCTCGGCAACGACAGTCGATGCGAGTAATGAAGATAAGAGTTCGGAGATTTCACGTGATCTGACGTGGTTTAAAAGTGTCTTGAGGCCGCCAGGTGCCGATGAGGCTGGTTGCTGTCCTGGTTCATACACAAGAACATCTGCTTGTCCTAAATTCTCGCGACGGAGCGTGGTCAGCGCGCTGACAGCTGCCGAAAGATCCTTAACTACAACAGCATCAGCAAGAGAGCCAAGTGCTGCAGCAGTTGCAGCTTCCCATCCATTATCAATCTCAATTAAAGAAGCGATGCTTCCGAGGATTTGTACTCCTCGAGAATCGCGAATGAGGGCTGCAGCGCCATCGCGTGAATCTGAAGTTAGCTTCATAGCTTCTAACTTGGATTCAGTTGCATTTCGCTCGCGATCTGCAGCTCGCTCTGAATCAACTAGATCAGCGAGAGTCTTCTTTGATGATTCCAGTGCGCTCTTAATCTGTTCGAACTGTGAATCTAATCCTTGTTCACCGGCATCGGCATTTCCGATCTCCATCTCAAACTGGGCATAACTACCCTTTGCACTATCGACTCTCGATTGTGCTTCAGAGCGTGCGAGTTCAAGTCGTGAAATCTCTTCAGTGATTGCCTCGATACGAGCAGCGAGAGATTTAATGTGACCTTCTTGGCGCGCTGTACCTTCGCGTTGATCTGCAATCGCACGCATTGCAGCTGCAATCGTGTCTTCTTCCGCTTTAAGCGCAGCTTCTGCAGCAGCCAATGCATTTGTCGCATTTACTAGCGCGCTCTGTGCACTCTGAACATCTGAACGAAGTTGCGACTCTTCTGCGCGCAGCGCCGCTGCCTCTTGATCGAGAGCTTCTGGATCGCGACCTGCACTTCGCGCTTCTTCAGCCTCTTCAGCCAAGAAACGTGAGCGCTCTTGAGCGAGTGATTGAGTTCCACGGAATTTTTCACGGAGCGCGTTGAGAGAATAGAAATTCTCTTGCGACTTAATGAGTAATGGGCTTTCCAGCGCAGATGTTGCATCGAGCTCTTCTTCGCGACGTCGAACCTTGTCGAGCTCTGCTTCCACCTGAGAACGTCGTTCACGTAGCGCATTCTCGTCGGCAACTTCGGCATCGAGAGTCTTTGAAAGGCTGATGTAATCATCTGCAAGAAGGCGAAGGCGTGCATCACGAAGATCTGCTTGGATGGTTGCAGCTTTCTTCGCTACTTCTGCTTGCTTTCCGAGCGGGCGAAGTTGGCGACGAAGTTCGACAGTGAGGTCATTGACTCGCGCAAGGTTTGCTTGCATTGAATCTAATTTGCGAATCGCCTTCTCTTTACGCTTTCGGTGCTTGAGCACGCCTGCAGCTTCTTCAATAAATCCGCGTCGTTCTTCTGGTGTCGCCATCAAAATTGCATCAAGCTGACCTTGACCGACAATGACGTGCATCTCGCGACCAATGCCTGAGTCGCTCAGTAGCTCTTGAATATCTAACAAGCGCGAAGCTTCACCGTTGATCTGATATTCGCTCTGACCGTTACGGAAGAGAATGCGCGAGATAGTTACTTCGGTGTAATCAATTGGTAGAGCACCATCTGTGTTATCAATTGTTACTGCAACTTCGGCGCGACCAAGTGGTGCGCGACCAGAAGTTCCGGCGAAGATAACGTCTTCCATCTTTCCGCCGCGTAGAGACTTCGCGCCTTGCTCACCCATAACCCAGGTAAGAGCATCAACAACATTTGATTTTCCAGAACCGTTCGGGCCGACCACGCAGGTGATGCCAGGTTCGAGGCGAAGAGTGGTCGCCGATGCAAAGGACTTAAATCCTTTGAGGGTCAGGCTCTTCAAATACACGCGGTAAACCTACCGTTCAGCGCGCCATAGGTATAAAAGCGACTCAGTTCAAGTTCAACTTGAGGGTTTGCGAAGTATTAAGAAGTTAACTTCTCTAGCGCACTGCGAGCAGCTGATTGTTCTGCTTCTCGCTTGCTCTTTCCATTTCCGGTGGCGATTGGCTCTCCGGAAACCATTGCTACTGCAGTAAAACTCTTATCGTGATCAGGGCCGGTTTCAGTTACCTGATACTCAGGAGAACCCTTTCCAAGTGATGCAAGAAGTTCTTGTAGGGCGGTCTTGCCATCGAGCCCTGCACCTTTTGCAATTGCGCCATCAAGAGTCTCTTTAATCAGCGCTCGAACTACCTCAGTCGATTTCTCAAATCCGCAATCAAGATAGATAGCGCCAATGAGGGCTTCCAGCGCATCGGCAAGCAATGAATTCTTATCGCGTCCATTGGTTACTTCTTCGCCTTTACCAAGTCGAATATATTTTCCAAGTTCGAGTGTTCGCGCAATATCGGCGAGCGCTCTCATATTCACAATCCCCGAACGCAGCGGAGATAAGCGACTTTCATCGAGATCTGGATACTTTATATAAAGCTCTTCAGTCACGATAAGACCAAGAACAGAATCCCCAAGAAATTCGAGGCGTTCGTTAGTGGTAGTAATTCCAGTCTCGTAAGCAAACGAGCGATGGGTAAAAGCTAACTCAAGCAGTTGCGGAGAAAGTTGAACTCCTAATTGCTCAAGAAGTTTTGAGTACAGATCAGACCTCTAGAACCTGACGGCGGTTATAGGTACCGCATGTTGGGCATGCAACATGGTTGAGCTTTGGTTGCTGGCACTGTGGGCAAGTTGAGAGCGCTGCAGCAGTTGTCTTCCACATGCTTCGGCGTGAACGTGTCTTCGAACGAGACATTTTTCGCTTTGGTACTGGCACGGTAATCGTCCTTAATCTTAAATATTAGAGGCCTAAGTATCGCCTATTTCTCAGAATTGCCAAAATCCAGCCCATCGAGGCCTGACCAGCGGGCATCAATGACTTCATGGGCGTGGCCCTCAGGAAGGTTCTCCCACTTCTCCCCGCAATCAGGGCAGAGGCCAAGGCACTCATCTGAGCAGAGAGGATTCACGGGCAAGGTCAGGATGATTGCGTCAATGATGGGGATTTCAAGATCCATGAGATCGCCCTCCATCTGAAGCTCTTCCTCTCCATCTAAGTCAACATCTTCATCATCGCGACGCTTCTTTCGACCTTTCTCATTGGTCGGTTCGTAGCGATAGAGCTCTTGAATCTTTCTATCAATGACAACTTCAACGGGATCTAGGCAGCGAATGCATTCGCCGTGAGCGATAGCGTAGATATCTGCACTTGCTAGAACGCCTTCAGTAACTGATTCAAGGCGAAGATCGAGCTCAACCAGGTCTCCTTCAGGAACGGCGATTAGCGGAACGCCGATTCTGACGTGGGCTGGAATATCTAATTGATACTCCTTCATCTCGCCAGCGCGACGCGGAAGGTCGTGGGTATTGAGAATAAAGGGATTAGCTGGTTTGGACATCAGATGAATTTACTTATCTGAATTGAGTTGAGCGAGAATATCTTTATCGTCGGCACCTTCAAGGCGCTCGCGACCGCGTGCAACTGCATCCATAGTCTTATTAAGGATTACCTCAAGAGTTGCAAGGCGGCCATCGATATAGGCCTCAACTTCGCGGCGTTCATTTTCTGCGACATCACGAGCTTCATCGAGAATTCTCTGTGCTTCATCACGTGCTGCTTGGACGATTGCGGTCTGCTCGACCATACGGGCTACATCTTCACGTGCTGTAGCAATCATCGCTTCCGCACTGGTGCGACCTTCTTCAATGATTTGTTCTTTATCAGCGATGATTACTTCGGCCGCAAAGAGATCCTTAGGCAGAACCTCTCGGGCTCCTTCAAGAATTTCTAGCATCTCTCCACGATGAACTACGCATGATGCAGAAAGTGGAACTCCGCGAGCTTCTTCTACGACTGTGATTGCTGTATTGAGCTTCTCGATTGAATCCATCGTCATTCTGATACTCCTACTCGTGCCATCAGTGCCTTATTTACATTTGCTGGAACCATCGATGAAACATCTCCCCCGAAGTGAGCGAGCTCTTTCACAATAGATGAAGATAAGAATGAATGCGTTGGAGATGTCGCCATGAACATCGTCTCGACACCCGATGCTTGAATATGGACCTGCGCCATTTGGAGTTCGTAATCAAAGTCAGTTACTGCTCGAAGGCCCTTTACGATTGCCTGAACCGAATTCCTCTTGCAATATTCAACGAGGAGCCCATCACCGGTATCAACCCTGACATTCTTAAATTTTTCGACATTCTCCTGGATCATCTCCATACGCTCTTGAATCGTAAAGAGTCCGGATTTCTTACGGTTGACGAATACCGCAACGATTACTTCATCAAACTGGTTGCTGGCGCGCTCAATAATATCTAGGTGTCCAAAGGTGATCGGATCAAATGATCCAGGACATACAGCGCGCTTCATGGTGCAAACGCTAGCAATGATTCGATTTGTTATCCATTTTGACCTTCATTAAGCGTGGGTGAGCCGTAGAAAATAGTTGCTTGCCCATAATTCTTTTCTCGCACACGCTCTAATCCATCAGGCCATAAGAGCTCACGCACTCTGCTATTTCTCTCGACGGCAATGAGCGCTTGTGGATGCAGAAATCCACCTGAGACAAGCTGAATCAGAGTCTCTGTCACATCGATATCGTCAACATCGTAAGGAGGATCGATATAAATAAAGTGATATTGAACTTGTGCTTTATCTTGCAGAAAGCGATGAACGCCCATTGTGTAGAGATGAAAAATTCCAGGACATTGCGCAGACTTTAAATTCTCGTAATTACTCTCGATTGCCTTGGCAGCGCTCTCATCTTTCTCCACAGCGTGCACAAGGCTTGCCCCTCGAGAGAGCGCCTCTAGTGCAATTGCACCTGTACCGGCGTAGAGATCGAGCACATGCAGCCCATCGAATTCGCCAAATTCAGAAGTTAAAGTTGAGAAGAGCGCTTCTCGGGCGCGATCTGAGGTCGGGCGAGTGGCACTTGCTACGGCATCGATACTTCGCCCTTTTGCACGCCCTGCGATGATTCTCATTTATTTACGCCTTCCTTACGATTTATCTATGTATTCCGACGCTGCATCACTTTGAATCTGTGAAAGTTCAGCTTCCAGCAACGAATACTGTTTGATATCTCCTTCAAGAATTGTAGAGGCATCTTCTCGTGCCTGCTCAATCATCGATTCATCTCGAAGGACTCGAAGAAGCCTTAAGTGTGAGCGAGATCCTGACTGGCTTGCACCCAATACATCACCTTCGCGCCGTTGTTCTAAATCAATTCGTGAAAGCTCAAACCCATCGACTGTTCCGGCTACTGCATCTAGGCGCTCTCGAGTGCTGGATTCAGGAAGAGCAGATGTCACTAAGAGACATAGACCCGGAGATGTTCCACGTCCTACGCGACCACGAAGCTGATGAAGCTGCGATACACCAAAGCGATCTGCATCCATGATGACCATAACTGTGGCGTTGGGAATATCGACTCCCACTTCGATGACTGTTGTTGAAATCAGAACATCAATCTCTTTATCTGCGAAGGCCTTCATCGTGGCATCCTTCACTTCGGCAGACTGTCTGCCGTGTAGAGGTGCAACGCGTAACCCTTTGAGTTCTCCGCTTTGTAGCTGCGGACCAAGCTCCTCAACAGATGCCAGAACTGTTGAGGTCTCCCCCATCAAGAAATCGATATCTGCATCCTCTGAAGTTCCTGCAGAAATTCGTGGTGCCACAACATATGCCTGATGCCCAAGTGAAACTTCTTCGCGAATGCGCTGCCATGCTCGCTCTAAAAATGCAGGCTTCTCTAGAACCGGAACAACGTGTGTCGTAATCGGCTGTCTTCCTAGAGGAAGTTCGCGCAACGTTGAAACATCGAGGTCACCGAAGACTGTCATTGCAACGGTTCTTGGAATTGGCGTTGCTGTCATGACAAGCAAATGTGGCGGCGTAACAGCTTTGCTCTTCAGTGCATCTCTCTGCTCAACACCGAAGCGATGTTGCTCATCGACAACAATGAGACCTAAATCCTTGAAGTCAACGCTCTCGCCCAATAGAGCATGTGTACCAATGACGATTCCGGCCGCACCCGATGCAGCCAAAGCAAGCGCCTCTTTACGTGATGCCGCATTCTGAGAGCCAGTGATCAGCGTGACTTGCGTTGCAATCTCTCTGCCGCCGAGCATTCCGCCTTGAGCTAAATCACCAAGCGACTTTTGCATTGTACGAAGATGTTGCGCTGCGAGAACTTCAGTTGGTGCAAGTAGCGCCGCTTGTCCGCCGTTATCGATAACGGTGAGCATCGCACGTAGAGCAACAATCGTCTTACCCGAACCGACTTCACCTTGGAGTAAGCGATTCATGGGGTGAGGCTGAGCCAAATCGTTCTCAATTTCAGCTGCGACAGATTTCTGTCCTGCGGTTAATTCAAAGGGCAAGGTTTTATCAAACTCGGATAGGAGTCCACCATGAATGGTTGGGCGTGCAACGGCATCCAAACCCTTAAGTTCCTTGCGGCGAGTGAGAAGTAAGAGCTGCAGCAGGAAAGCTTCATCGTAGGTAAGTCGTTCACGAGATTTCTCTGCAGAATCTAGATCAGCTGGATTATGAAGTTGGGCGAGTGCTTGATGCAGAGTTGGATAGCCATATTTCTCACGAATGCTCTCGGGGAGATAATCCGGAACTTCGTCGAGTGCGGCAAGTGCAAGTTCGATGCACTGAGCGATTTTCCACGATGGCATCTTGGAGCTAGCCGGATACATGGGTAGATATTTGCCAGCAAAACTTTCGACGGCAGCATCGACATCATTGCCATCGGCGATGAGTTCATAATCAGGATGAGCTAATTGACGCTTGCCGTTAAAGACTCCTATTTTTCCTGCGAAGAGTCCTTGCTTTCCTACCTTGAGTTCTTTCTCACGCCATGCTTGATTGAAGAATGTCAGAGATAACTTTGCAGTTCCATCGGTAACGATTACTTCAAGAATATTTCCTTTACGACCTTGTAAGCGTCTACTGCTTGCGCTAAAGACTTCTGCAAGTATCGTGACTTCATCGCCTTCATTGAGTTCCGAGATATCTGATAGTTCTCCACGAACTAAATAGCGTCTTGGATAGTGATGCAGCAGATCGCCGACTGTGTGATAGCCGTATAAATCTTTGAGAACTTTTGTGGTTCGATCCCCCAAGATTCCGACGAGCTTGGAATCGAGGGTGGCCATGGCTCTATTCTCCCGTGCTTAAGGGATTACACAGCGCTTTGAAGACCTTTATGGGCGGATTCGCGCTAAAGCGCCCCCTCTTGATACCCTTTCGCCCTGTTCGATTTTGGCAGTTCAATTTAGAAGGAGAACCACCCATGGCATCTTCATGCGACATCTGTGGCAAGGGACCAAGCTTTGGCAATAACGTTTCACACTCACAGGTGAAGACACGTCGTCGCTGGAATCCAAATATTCAACGTGTAAAGACAATTGTCGCTGGTGCATCAAAGCGTCAGAACGTATGTACTTCATGCCTTAAGGCTGGAAAAGTTACTCGTTAATTTTTAAGTTCGATTAAAAATGGCTCCAGGAAACTGGGGCCTTTTTTATTTCCACCCCTGAAATCCCTGAACCTTCTACGACGCTACCGATTCGGATTCCAGGCAAATCTCTTCCCGTAGCAAGAAATGCGTGATCTTCCCCGCCTGCAAGAATCCATCCCCAGATATCTGAATTAATCTCCTGCGCAAGCTCGCTGAGCTCTGTGAACTCTGCGCACTGTGAAATGAGCTCGGTATCAAGGTTGAAGCAAACCCCTGATGCATCTGCAACTTGCTGGGCCTGAATCAATAGTGAATCACTGATATCTGCCATGGAAGTTGAGTTGAGAAAATCTACTCCGTAATCAAGTGAAGGCGCGGAAAATTCAGAGAGCGCTTTATCTGCAATCGGCGAGTTAAGAGAAATCTCTTTTGTGAGAAGTTCTAGGCCAGCAGCAGACCATCCGGTCAGTGATGAGAGAAAAATGCCATCGCCTACACGAGCCCCGCTTCTGAGAATTGGTTTTGCTGTATGGCCAATAGCAGTCATCGCGATTGTGATTACAGTCGAACGGGCGATATCTCCCCCAACGATTGCAGCACCGGCTCGATCTGCTTCATCTTTCATTCCACGAGCCAAATTTTCAACCCACGAGAGCTCTTCGCTGCCCGTCAACGAGACGGCTGCAACAAGATAATCACAAGTGGCACCCATAGATAAAACGTCTGCAATATTTGCCGCCGTGATCTTTCGGCCAATATCGAAGGCAGAGCTCCACTCAGTTTTAAAGTGAACGTCGGCGATAGCCATATCGGTTGTAATTACCTGTTTCGCATCGCCCTTTACAACGGCTGCATCATCGCCAATACCAACAAGAATTCGGGGATCGCCAGTTGTAAAAACTTTCTTTAGCGCCGAAATCACATCTGCTTCGCTAAACCCCATTTTTCTCAAACCCCATAGCCATAAGCCTAGGACATGAGATAGCGTTAGGGCGAAGCGAAAGGAACTCTCATGTCTGTACGGGCCTATATTTTGATTCAAACCGAGGTTGGTAAAGCCTCATCTGTCGCTAGCGCGATTAAAGGTATTCCCGGTGTAACTCTCGCTGAAGGTGTAACTGGTCCGTACGATGTCATCATGCGCGCAGAAGCGCCATCAATGGAAGATTTCGGTCGTGCAATTCTCTCTAAGGTTCAAGCTGTTCCGGGTATTACTCGTACTTTGACTTGTCCGGTAACTAATTAATTTAGCTTGACTCCAACCTGTCTTCTAATCTCTTCACCTATTCCAAGAATCTCAACGGTCTGGTGATGAGTATGTAGCGGGGATTCAAGCATCCCTTGGGCAACATATGAGGCTAGATAATTTGCTTGGTAACACAAACCTTCATGCCCAACCACACCAGTCTTATCTTTCCAATGTGGACCCTGCCCATTGAAGACCGCTTCATGCAGATTAAGTCCGGTTGGAGTGAAGAAGGGCGCATCAACAAGCAGAACGCCTTCAGAACCGGATACTGAAGCTTGAGTAGGAACATGGTTATATCCAGTGTAAGTAATCACTGCTCTTGCACCAGATTCATATTCAAGAACGGCACTCGCCATTGCTTCCGAGTGAGGGCTATGCAGAACTCCCGTTGCTGAAATCTTTCTCGGTAGACCAAGTATCTGCTCTGCAAACGCCAGAGGATAGATACCCATATCTTGCGTGATACTCGCTTCAGGCAACCACAGACGTGCAATTTCGCGGTTATCTTGTCCAAAGTCAGCTTGGATGAGATCGATTCGTCCAAGTGTTCCTCTTTCAATCATCTTTCGCATGATTGATGCTTGAGGTAAATATCTAGACCACATCGCCTCCATGGCAAAGACGCCAGCTTTGCGAGCAGAGCTGTAGAGCAATTCTGCATCGGCTTTGCGAATAGTCGATGGCTTCTCAATCAGAACATGTTTGCCAGATTCAATCGCAATCAGCGCATCAGCTAAATGAGTATTTGGAAGAGTGGCGATATAGATGACATCCACATCTGCTTGAGCACAGAGCGCCTCATAAGAATCAAAAGTTTTCTCAACTCCAAATTTCGCAGCTAATTTCTGTGCTTTACCGGGTGTCTTTGAGGCAATTCCAGTTACTTGCTGCTTGGTATTTTTCTGAAGGGTATTAATGAATACTTCTGCGATATCCCCCGCACCAACAATGCCCCATCGCAACGATGGAACTGAAGTTGGATCAAGAATTTCTGGCTCTGGGAAATCGTTATCGGAAAATTGCTTTACAACTCCTGAGAACATCGCCATTTCGAATTACCCAAGCACTCCATTATTTCTAGATTGGGCGCTCTTGAGCAGATGAGTGATTACCTCGGTGTAAGAGACTCCTGATGCCGCCCACATCTTTGGGAATACTGAAGTCGCTGTAAATCCCGGCATGGTGTTGAGCTCATTGATAATGACCTCGCCGCTTGGCGTGAGGAAGAAATCTACGCGAGCAAGGCCAGAACAGCCCAGGGCTTGGAATGCCTTAATTGCACTTTCCTTTATCTCACTCGCTGCCGCCTCTGAGATTGGAGCGGGAAGTTCAATCGATGTTGCACCATCTAAGTACTTCGCTTCAAAATCATAGAATTCGAATCTGCTATCAATGTGAATCTGGCCGATGACAGATGCCTGAGGTTTTCCATCAATCTCGAGAACGGCGCATTCAATCTCAGCACCAGTTATCGCCTTCTCAATCATCGCCTTGGGATCAAACTTATGAGCCTCTGTAATTGCCGCAGCAAGAGCATCTATCGATTTAACTTTCGTTGTACCGCGTGAAGATCCGCCTCGTGCTGGCTTTACAAATACAGGAAGGCCGAGCGCTTCAACTGCCTTGGTAATTGACGCCTTATCGCTCTGCCATTCGGACTTCTTTACGACCAATCCTGGCGCGGTCTTAATCCCGTGCGCTGCAAAGATTGGCTTCGCAAAAGATTTATCCATGGCAACTGCAGAGGCAAGCACGCCTGAACCAACGTAAGCGATATCTGCCATTTCAAGAAGTCCTTGAATAGTTCCATCTTCACCATAAGGACCATGAAGCAGCGGGAATACTAAATCTATATTGAGAGGCTTGCCTTCAATGGAAAAGCCAGAGACATCTGCAACAACTTTCGGTGCACCCGATGGAACTTCAGGAAGAACGCCATCCTTTATTGCAAAGTGATGACCTTCAGGAATGAGAACCCATGAACCATCTTTTGTTATGCCAATCAGGATTGGTTCATAGAGAGAGCGATCAATCGCTGCAATAACTCCACCTGCTGAAATACATGAAATTTCGTGCTCACTGCTTCGCCCACCGCAGATAATTGCAACGCGCTTGGTCATCGAATGAAGTTTTCAGCCTTGGTTGTAATCTCCATAAGCCTTTGCAACGCATCTTGCGGCGATAACTTCTCGCTGACGATATCTGCAACCGCTTCAATGACAGGGACTTCAATGCCCACTCGGTGTGCAATCTCGAGAACAGCACTTGATGACGCAACGCCTTCGACCGTCTTTGACATCTGCTTACGGGCTTCAGCAATAGAACCTGTGCGGCCAATGTATTCGCCGAATGTACGGTTACGCGAAAGTGGTGAACCACAACTTGCAACGAGATCGCCCATGCCGGCAAGACCTGCTGCAGATAACGGATCAGAACCGTGTGCTGCGCAGAGGCGCGCTACTTCATTGAGTCCGCGAGTAATAAGCATCGCCTGGGTGTTCTCGCCGTATCCCATACCGATTGAAAGTCCTACAGCGAGAGCAATAACGCTCTTGATTGCGCCAGCTAACTCGCACCCTTGTACGTCAACTGATGTGTAGACGCGATAGTAAGGAGTGTTGAATAAATCTCTGATTTGGTCTGCGAGTTCAAGTGATGCAGCTGCCGCAACAGCGCCGGCAGGTTGGCGAAGCACCAGTTCATCAGCAAGGTTTGGACCAGTAATAATTGCAATCTTGTGCATTCCGATGACATCGATGATTACCTCGGTCATGCGCATCTGAGTACTGATCTCAATTCCTTTGAGAGTACTCACGATGGTGCAGGTCTCTGAGAAGCGAGACTTCCACTCTTCAAGGGTCGATCGAATTTGCTGTGCTGGAATTGCTAAGACGTAAACATCAGAGAAAGCGAAGGCATCATCAAGGCTATTGGTCGCTACCAAAGACTCAGGCAATACATGGTTACCGAGGTACTTCTTATTTGTGTGAAGAGTATTGATCTCGGTGATGACTTCAGGGCTACGTCCCCACAAGAGAACATCATTTCCAGCATCACTCAACACCTGCGCCATGGTTGAACCCCATGCGCCTGCTCCGAATACCGTTACTTTGCTCATGCTCTCTTCTTCTTAAAGTTACCTGTACGTGGAAGTTCTGATGTGTGCGGGTCAAAGATTACTTCAGGACGCTTCTCGCCACGAATATCTTCGAGCAATACGGTGATTTCACGCATGATTTCCGCTGTCGCCTCTTTCAGGGCTTGAGGATCCTGATGCTTACCCTTCCAGCGAGAGAGATCGACAGGTTTTCCAGCTCGAATAATGATTGTCTTTCTCGGAAAGAGAGATAACTTCGTTGTGTAATTTGGAACAACTAATTGAGATCCCCATTGAGCAATTGGAATTACTGGCGTATCGGTCTCAAGGGCCAGGCGAGCACAACCGGTCTTAGCAACCATCGGCCACATATTTTCATCGCGAGTAAGTGTTCCTTCTGGATAGACACCGAGCATATGGCCAGCCTCAAGCAAGATCTTGGCGTGATCCACTGCTTTCTTTGCATCAGAACTTTCTCGCTCAACAGGTACTTGTCCTGCAGCTAAGAGAATCTTCCCAATCACTGGAACTTTAAATACGCCTGACTTTCCGAGATAACGCGGTGCACGACCATTACGGAAGAGAAATTGTGTGAAGACCAGAACATCGAGGTAAGACATGTGATTGCTTGCGACGATGACGCGGCCCTTCGCCGGAATATTCTCGGCGCCTTTCCAATCGCGACCCATAAAGAGATTGAAGATTGGGATAAGAATTCCTGCGCAGATCTTGAAGGTGAGATTCGTTCCTAGTGGATATCCACGCGGAGGTGCGTAGGAAACCTTGAACTGCGACATGCCGGAAATTCTATCTGCAAAAGAAAGAAGGAGCCTTGCTTTCGCAAGACTCCTTCTTAACTAAAGTTCTAAGAATTAACGCTTCTTAGCTGACTTCTTTGCAGGCTTCTTCTTAGCAGGAGCCTTCTTAGCAACCTTCTTAGCTGCTGACTTCTTCTTAGCAGGAGCCTTCTTCGCTGCCTTCTTAGCAGCTGCCTTCTTTACTACTGGCTTTGCAACAGCCTTAACTTCTGGCTTTGGTGCTGGGCCAAGCTTGCGCTCTCCAGAAATGATTTCCTTAAGAGCCTTTGCAGGAAGGAAGCGAGCCTTCTTTGAAGCCTTGATCTTGATTGTCTCGCCTGTGAATGGGTTACGTCCCATACGTGCCTTGCGATCAACCTTCTTAAACTTACCGAAATCGTTGATCATCACGTCGTTACCTGCAGACATGTTACGAACGATTGTGTCAAAAACTACATCCACAGCGTGTGCTGCTTCTTTCTTGCTGCCGTTGAAGTGTGGGGCCAACGCAGCGATGAACTGGGCCTTATTCATTCAATATCCCCTTAATTTCGTTTCTTTACGCGTAAAAATTAAGCTTTTGCTTAACTGAGTAAAACTTAAACCTAAGTAAGGGGTGAGAGCGTTATTGCGTCCGCGTGTCGCAACGAAATGTTTTCCCGAAAATTGCAGTATTTATGCGTAAAAAACTCTCATTCTCTTATTGAGAGTTTTACAGAAGACACTCACCCCACATTGAAAAACCTTGATTTACGCTTACTTTCAAGCGCAAATCAAGGTTTTCTTTTAATTTAGATGCGGATTGGTAGCGTTGTTGGCTTATATGAAGGACGCTTTGCTTCAAAAGCATCGATTGAATCGGTCTGCTTCAGCGTTAAACCGATGTCATCGAGGCCTTCCATAAGGCGCCAGCGAGTGTAATCATCGAGTTCAAATGGAACTGTGACATCTTTGTAAGAGACGGTACGAGAATCGAGATCGACGGTAATCGCTGTTGTTGGATCGCTCTCAATAGCTACCCAGAGCGCCTCGACAGCATCCTGGGGCAGGATCACTGTGAGCAGGCCACCCTTAAGTGAGTTGCCACGGAAGATATCTGCAAAGCGGCTAGAGATAACGACTTTAAAGCCATAGTTCTGAAGCGCCCAGACTGCGTGTTCGCGAGATGAACCAGTACCGAATTCAGGACCTGCAACCAGAACTGTTCCGTTCTTGAACTCTTCCTTATTGAGAACAAACTCAGGATCGTTGCGCCATGCGCTAAAGAGGCCATCTTCGAAACCGCTGCGAGTTACGCGCTTGAGATAGACAGCCGGAATGATCTGGTCTGTATCAACATTGCTGCGACGTAGAGGAACACCTGTGCCTGTGTGGCTAATGAATTTTTCCATGATGTGTTATCCCCCTCTTACAAATCTGCCGGTGATGAAAGTGTGCCGCGGATGGCAGTTGCTGCTGCAACAAGTGGACTGACAAGGTGAGTACGTCCACCCTTACCTTGGCGTCCTTCAAAGTTTCTATTTGATGTTGATGCAGAACGCTCGCCAACAGCAAGTTGATCTGGATTCATACCAAGACACATTGAGCATCCTGCATTACGCCATTCAGCACCTGCATCGAGGAAGACTTTATCTAGGCCTTCCTTCATCGCTTGCTGGCGGACTCGCTCAGAGCCAGGTACAACGAGCATGCGAAGCTTCGGTGCAATCTTCTTACCCTGTAGAACTTCAGCAGCTGCACGCAAATCTTCAATGCGACCATTGGTGCAAGAGCCCAAGAAAACAGTGTCAATAGCTATCTTCTTCAGTGGTGTTCCAGCCTCAAGACCCATGTAAACAAGAGCGCGTTCTGCAGCTCCTCGCTCTTCTGAATCTGCGATATCTGCAGGGTTTGGAACTGATGCATTCAGTGGCAGCCCCTGACCTGGGTTAGTTCCCCATGTAACAAATGGCTCTAGTTCATCTGCATTGAGTGTGATCTCAACGTCGAACTTTGCATCGGCATCTGTAAAGAGGGTCTCCCAATAGGTTTGAGCTGCTGCGAAATCTTCCGGAGCGTGCGGCTTGCCCTTGATGTAATCAAATGTCTTCTGGTCAGGTGCGATAAGTCCAGCACGTGCACCAGCTTCGATAGACATATTACAAATCGTCATGCGACCTTCCATAGAAAGTGCGCGAATTGCAGAGCCGCGGTATTCGATGATGTAACCCTGTCCCCCGCCAGTACCAATCTGGGCGATGATCGCAAGGATAATATCTTTCGCTGTTACGCCAGTCTTGAGCGTTCCTTCAACATTAATCGCCATTGTCTTTGGGCGACGTGATGGAAGTGTCTGTGTTGCAAGTACATGTTCTACTTCTGAAGTTCCGATACCGAATGCGATTGCTCCGAATGCGCCGTGAGTTGATGTATGTGAATCTCCACAGACGATTGTCATTCCAGGCTGAGTAATTCCGAGCTGAGGACCGACTACGTGCACAACGCCTTGGTCGGCATCGCCCAATGAGTGGATACGAATTCCAAACTCTTTGGCGTTATTGCGCAAGGTATCGATCTGAAGCTTTGAAACTGGATCTGCAATTGGCTTCAAGATATCTAAAGTTGGTGTGTTGTGATCTTCCGTTGCAATAGTCAGATCTGGGCGGCGAACTTTGCGCCCTGCAAGACGTAGACCATCGAATGCTTGCGCACTTGTTACTTCGTGAATGAGTTGTAGATCGATGTAGAGAAGGTCAGGTTCTCCCTCTGCTGAACGAACGATATGGTCTTCCCAAATCTTCTCCGCTAATGTCTTGCCCATCAGTCTCGTGCTCCTTCATTCGTAATTCACATAAATCGGCTTCTCAATTGCATCTCACTAGATGGGATGCTAATATCAATCCGTGGATAAGAAGAATAGCGGAGTCGGCGTATTAGATAAAGCCGTAAATATCTTGGCTACCCTCGAATCCGGCCCTCATTCGCTAGCTGAACTCGTTGCAGCCACAGGTATCGCCCGTCCAACAGCCCATCGTTTAGCTGTAGCCCTTGAGCACCATCGACTTGTCTCTCGCGATCTCAATGGTCGTTTCATTATTGGCCCTCGCTCATCAGAACTTGCTGCCGCAGCCGGTGAAGATCGACTTATCGCAGCTGCCGCCCCTGCGCTAGCCGCTCTTCGCGATGCAACAGGTGAATCAGCGCAGCTTTATCGCCGTCAAGGCGATATTCGAATCTGCGTTGCAGTTGCTGAACGTTTATCGGGACTTCGCGACTCTGTACCAATCGGTGCATCACTGACAATGCAGGCAGGATCTGCTGCACAAATTTTGATGGCTTGGGAAGATTCAGAGAAGATTCATCGCGGGCTCAAGAATGCGCGTTACACAGCAGCTCACTTGGCCGCTGATCGTCGTCGCGGTTGGGCTCAATCAGTAGGAGAACGCGAAGCAGGCGTTGCATCAGTCTCTGCACCAGTACGTGGTCCCAATGGAAAAGTTATTGCTGCAGTATCTATCAGCGGTCCTATCGAGCGCTTGGGACGTCAACCTGGGCGCCTGCATGCAGCAGCTGTTGTTGCAACGGCAGAACGCCTTACAGAGCATTTAAAGCAAGTAAAGTAATTTAAGTTAGTTACCGCTCGGATAGATCGAGTTCGCGAAGAACTCTAGAGATGATCGAAAACCCAAAACCTTTACGTTGCAAGAGCGATTGAATTCGGCGCACCTGAACATCGGGTGCAAGGCGTGACATCGTGTTGTACTTCTTAAAGCCAAGATCAAAGGCTGAGCGATATTCGGATTCATCATCGATCGCCTCGAGCGCTTCATCAATCTGCTCCTGGGTTACACCCTTCTGACGGAGCTCGCCTGCGATGATCCGCTTTGAAATCTTCTTATGGTCATGGCGCGATTTTGCCCAGGCGAGTGCAAACTCTCGATCGTTGACGAGGCCGCTCTCTTGTAAACGGAAGAGAACTGCTTGCGCAATATCATCTTCGACACCACGAGTCTTAAGGTGAGCGAGAAGCTCGCCCTTACTCTTTGCTCGCGTTACAAGTGCGTTGAGCGCAATTGTGTGAGCAACTTCGTAAGGGTCAGAGCCCTCGCCTCGTGAAACCTTTGCAAATTGCAGTGAAATTAGAAATCAACCTCTGCAGCTGCTTCATCGATCTCAGCGATTAGCGCTGCATCGACCTCTACAGGTACGAAGCTTGCGCGAATCTTTGATTCGATCTCATTGGCTAGATCTGGGTTATCGATAAGGAAGGCACGTGAATTCTCCTTACCCTGACCGAGCTGATCTGCCTCGTAGGTGTACCAAGCTCCAGATTTCTTAACGATACCGAGCTCGACGCCCATATCGAGAAGTGAACCTTCGCGAGAGATTCCAACACCGTAGATGATGTCGAACTCTGCCTGCTTAAATGGTGGAGCCATCTTATTTTTGACGACCTTAACGCGTGTACGGTTTCCGACAGATTCGGTGCCATCCTTAAGAGTTTCGATGCGACGGATATCAAGGCGAACAGATGCGTAGAACTTGAGCGCCTTTCCACCTGTTGTTGTCTCAGGTGAACCGAAGAAGACGCCAATCTTTTCGCGGAGCTGGTTGATAAAGATTGCTGTTGTCTTTGATTGGTGAAGTGCACCTGTGATCTTTCGGAGCGCCTGTGACATAAGGCGTGCCTGGAGACCCATATGTGAATCGCCCATCTCGCCTTCGATTTCAGCGCGTGGAACGAGAGCTGCAACTGAGTCAACGACTACGAGGTCGAGTGCGCCGGAGCGGATCAACATATCCATGATCTCGAGAGCTTGTTCACCTGTATCTGGTTGTGAAACAAGAAGTGCATCGATATCGACGCCAAGCTTCTTTGCATATTCTGCATCGAATGCATGCTCTGCATCGATAAATGCGCAGATTCCGCCAGCCTTCTGGGCGTTGGCAATTGCATGCAAAGTAAGAGTTGTCTTACCTGAAGATTCTGGTCCATAAATTTCAATGATGCGGCCACGTGGTAGGCCACCAATTCCGAGTGCAACATCGAGTGCGACAGAGCCAGTTGGAATAACTTCGATAACTTGTGCTTGTCGATCTGACATCTTCATTACTGAGCCCTTACCAAACTGACGTTCGATTTGAGCAAGTGCGGTATCTAACGCCTTTTGACGGTCAGATGTATTTTTATCTTCAGGCTTTGATTTTTCAGCAGCCACTGTCTTCTCCTTTTATCTCGAACGTTGGCGAGCGCCACCGTTGGTATTTGGCCCAGAAGGTACGGATTTCTCGACTACGGCCCTTGGCGTTATAGAGACGCTGTGGGCGGATGTTGAGTTCCGCTCTGGATGTGCAGGGATTAATATATCCGAACATCTGTTCGAAAGGTAGCAGGCGCCTCTGACAAGTAGGGTGTGTCGCGTGTTGATCCTGCTGCCGCCCTCCGAGAAGAAGCTCGAGACCAGCAAGGCGACCCCAGCCCACTCGGTCTACACGGGGGTTCTCTATCAGGCCCTCGATTGGGCGAGCTTGTCCCCTGCCGCAAAGAAGCGTGGCGAGAGCGCCCTCATGATTATCTCGGCGAAGTACGGAGCCGTGCGCCCAACTGATCGCATTGAGAGCTACAAAGAGAAGATCGATAACAAGAAGATGAAGGGTGTCGTTGCAGCAAAGCTCGACCCGATCAAGGTTCCCCTTATTGTCGATTGCCGCTCATCTACCTATAAGACTGTCTGGCAGGCACCCGTGGAAATCACTGTTGAAGTTCGAGTTTCTACCGTCGTGGATGGCGTCCGAACCGTTGTAACGCATATGTCGAAGAAGACTCGTGGAGAAATTACCCGATGGCTGCTGCAGTCGCGTTCGATGCCTAAGACTCCTGAAGATCTCTATGCGATTGTCTCTGAGAAATATCCATGCGCCCTTACTCCATCCGATGGAGTTGAGCCCTGGGTGCTTGAAGTTATAGCTGTTTAACTATTTGTTGAAAAAGCTGTCTTCTTTATCAAATCGACCGTCAACTTTGGGTAGTTCCACATAATCACATGGGCGCAATTATCGACGACTATCCAGCGCGAATGTTTAGGGGCTACTTCTCGCACTTGGGCTTTCGGTTCTGGAAGAGTCAGGTCGTAATCTCCGAAGACAATTGAGACCGGAATCTTCTCTGAGATATCGGATTCAAATTTCTTAAAGCGAAGTGCGCGCCAAGTTGGGTGATAACCGATGGACCTTGCCATGGCCAGTACGGAATCTTTACATGATTCAAATGACAGCTCTCGCCAGAGATGAGTAATTTTCTTGTAGCCGAGCGCTTTCAGTGGCGGCAAGTTGTATGCAAGGCGAAGAAAGTACTGCGAAATCTTGGCAAGGATCCTCGCCAATAAACTAGGCGGCAACTGCTGTGTTGGACCTTCGTGCCAAAGGCCCGCTGGAGCAAGTGCAGTCACACTCTGTACATGCTCGGGATAGAGAGCTGCCATCTCGAGTGCAATCCAACCGCCCAATGAATTTCCGGCAACGTGAAAGTTATCAACTCCGTGGTCACTGACAAGAGTCTTCACGATGGAGCGCGCAAGTGATTGCGGATCAAGCTCTTCATCGCCCAGAGGCGCAGCTCCATGTCCCGGCAGATCAATCGGATAGATAGTAAATGAATCTTCTAGCCCTGGATGAAGGGTCTTCCAAATAGTTCCTGCAGAACCCAGTCCATGAACTAATACCAGCGCTGGTAAATCGGCGCGCTTACTAAAGACATCAGTTGTTACAGGCATTGCTTATTTGTACTTCTCTGTCTCGGCCGGACATTGTTTACATACCGCTTTCCAAATTTCATCTGCCTCGCGACCTGCGGCGAGTGCTTGATTGACAGTGAGAGATCCGAGCTCACTAATTGCAATATCTGCTGAAAATGATGGAGCCCAGGATTCACCGAATGAGAGCGTGAGTCTTTCGCGTAAGTCAGATATTCGCATGGGATTTAGGTTATTTAGAAGAGGGTGCGCTCGACAAGAAGTTCAGCTTGTTCACGAGATTGCTTAGCCGAAATTGGTTGCATTACCTGGCCCAGTAACCATCGCATTGCAAGCCCTGTTCCGGCTTCAGATTTAGTTGCCTGGTAGATGCATTTCGCTAATGTGATGTACAAAGGATTTTCTGCGTGAGACAAGAGTGCAACCAGCATCTCTTGATCAAATCTGCGCATCGCAGCTAGCGCTGAATCAGTTGAGATCTCTTGCGAAAGTTTTTCAAGGGCATCAGCTGGTGTTCCGGCACGATCTGCCAGTTCTACTAAGCGCTCGACTTCTGCGCCAATAAGTGCAATCAGTACCGCATTCTTATCTCGATAGTGGTTATAGAGCGTTGCACGAGAAACTTCGGAGACATCGGCAATTTCAATCATTGAGATATTTGATGCGCCTTGCTGGGCAATGAGTTTCTTTGTACCTTCAAGAATCGCACTCTCGGTACGACGATGTATGCCGCCTTGAAGTAAGTACTTAGGCTGCGTCGACAACGGTGAGCTTTGCACTTTCACGAGATGCGAGTTCGTGTGTTACCCCGGTCATCACCGATGAAAGTGTGAGGCCGAGAGCTTCGCAAATTGCATTGAGAAGTTCAGATGAGGCTTCTTTCTGTCCGCGCTCTACTTCTGATAAATAACCAAGTGATACTCGAGCCTCACGTGCAACATCGCGCAGAGTGCGTGACTGAGATGTGCGGGCGCCGCGAAGTGTGTGACCAACTGCTTCACGTAACAAAACCATCGCTGCCTCCTTCGGTGCTCTCAGTGGTTATTTTCCTTGAGTAAGAATACGGGCAAATGTACCAATCGCGCTGGATATAGCCCCTTGTCGCACCCCATCGCGCCCACTATCGAGCGTCAGATGAAGGGTCTGATTTACGGGGCCAGCAATTGCGATCCAGACGGTACCTTCTCGGATTCCTTGGTAATCACCTGGGCCTGCAATTCCCGTTGTAGCAATCGCCCATGTAGTTCCAAATTTTTTCATCACACCTTGCGCCATTTCGCGGGCGACTTCTTCGCTGACAACTGAGAACTTATCGATAGTCGATTGCGATACACCGAGTTCGCGGACCTTAACGTCAGATGTATATGTGATGACTCCACCAGAAAATACTTCAGATGATCCAGGCACTTGAGTTAAGGCGAAACCAACTCCGCCACCAGTGAGTGATTCAGCAACAGAGACGGTAGCTCCTTGAGATTTCAGAAATTCGACAATCTGGCGGGCATGCGTCTTTGTTGGCATGCACCTCAATCTACTCCTGCCGAGAGCCTTTCTGCCAGGTGCGGATGTAGTTATAAGCGGTAGTTATGGTCAAAATGATTGCAACAGAGATAAACGCTACTCGGAACCACTCAAGCCAACTTGGGAAGGGCAACATAAAGAAGCCGACGCCAAAGTTCTGCATCAGAGTCTTGAGCTTTCCACCTTTACTTGCTGGGATTACCCCACCCTTGATGACCATAAGTCGGAAGAGAGTAATTCCAATCTCGCGAGTAAGAATCAATATTGAGATCCACCAAGGAAATCTTCCTTGAATAGATAGCGAGATCATCGCAGAACCAATCAGCGCCTTATCTGCAACTGGATCAAGGAAAGTTCCGAGCGCTGTGATGCGGTTGGAGTTACGAGCCCAACGTCCATCGAGAATATCTGTGAGCCCCAGAATGAAAAATACAGTCCACGCTAGCGCTTGATACTTTGGATTATCTCCACCGTCGAGAAAGAGCACATAAACGCCAAGAGGAATAAGTGCGATTCGTGTGACGGTTAAAGTATTTGGAGTTATCAAACTTGGAACTCTCATAGAGGCTGCGCCACCAGATCCGCTCCCATGGAATCAACAATGACTGCATCTACATATTCGCCGACCGCGAAAGATGTGCCGATAAAGGTTGTGCTGCCATCGACTTCTGGTCCTTGATGCGCCGCTCTGCCTTCTTGTAGCTCTTCATCTTCAATCAGGACGCGAACATTTTCACCGATGCGCGCTTGTGCTCGAGTAGAAACCATTTCATCAGCAAGTGATGAGAGCGCTTCAACGCGTTCCTTAATGACTTCTTCTTCGACCTTATCCGATAAATCTAGCGCCTCGGTATTATCTTCATCGGAGTAGCCAAAGATACCTACTGCATCTAACTTGGCAGCAGAGATGAAGTTCGCTAAATCATCGTAATCTTCTTGAGTCTCCCCCGGAAAGCCAACAATGAAGTTAGAACGGATTCCAGCCTCTGGAGATAGCGCTCTGATCTGGTTAATCAGGTGGAGGAACTTCTCAGAATCGCCAAAGCGTCGCATTCTGCGAAGAACTGTCGGGCTTGTGTGTTGGAAGGAGAGATCAAAGTATGGTGCAACTTTCTCTGTCTCAATCATCGCCTGCAGAAGCGTTGGACGCATCTCTGCTGGCTGAAGATAGGAAAGGCGAACTCTTTCGACACCTGGAATCTCAGTAAATTCGTGGAGGATTTTCTCCATTAACTTCAAATCACCGAGATCTTTTCCATAGCTCGTCGTATTTTCACTTACGAGGAAGAGTTCACTGACCCCATTGTCGGCAAGCCACTTGGCTTCCTGCAAAATTTCTGTTGGACGGCGAGAGATAAATGAGCCTCGGAAGTACGGAATCGCACAGAATGAACAACGTCGATCGCAGCCCGAGGCAATCTTGAGCGGTGCCCAAGGAGCGTTTCCTAAGCGCTTACGGAAGAGTGAACCGCCTGCTCCGAGTGAGGATGCATAGCTCTCATCGCGTGCAGCAGGGCGCTCTGATGGCGCAATCGGCAGAAGTGCTCTGCGATCTCGTGGAACGTGAGGCGTGTGTGCATTCCCGCTGATAATTGATTGCAAGCGTTCAGAAATATCTTGGTAATCATCAAAACCTAGAATCGCATCAGCTTCGGGAAGCGCCTCGGCTAACTCTTTTCCATAGCGCTCAGCCATACAGCCAACAGCAACAACTGCTTTTGTTGTTCCATGACCCTTTAGCGAGTTCGCTTCAAGGAGAGCGTCGACTGAATCTTTCTTAGCAGATTCGATGAATCCACATGTATTAACAACGGCAACTTCTGCAGATTCGACATCATCGACAAGTGTCCAACCATCGGCTGCTAATCTGCCAGCGAGTTCCTCTGAATCAACCTCATTACGGGCGCACCCCATTGTGACTATAGCTACGGTACGCGACATGCGGGTGATGCTACAGCCTTATTGAAAGTTAAGGGGTGACCTATCTAAAGGTTCGACGAACTTCTTGATTCTGGCCACCAAGTGGAGCCAATAATTTGCCATTGTGGGTTACATCAACGCCAGCAGGATTGCTGAGGTAGAGACTGATTGATTTCTCTGCCTTGAAGCTCTTCACATCCCCCTGAAAGATTGATCCCTTTTCAACGCTCTTACCATCAACAACAATATTGATAAATGAGTTTCCGCGAACAGCAGATAACTTAAGAGTTACTGGACCTGCAACTTCGGCAGATGTCTCCGTTGGTTCAGCAACTGGCGTTGGTGTCGCAGATATTGTTGGTTCTGCAACTGGCGTTGGTGTTGCGCTCTCTTTAACAACTGGCGCCACAACTTCCGATCCCTGATTGCTCATAACTATCTGCACTGAACCAATAATGAGCAGAACGGCGATTGAAATAAGAGCAGGAATCTTCCAGGACAGAGTCTTATCTTCGCGCGGAATTGCAGCGACATTATTTTCAGCGAGTAAGTCGTGAATCGCCCGCTGATCCATGGAATGTTCTGCGTTATACATTTCGACAAAGTGATTTGGTTCAAGACCTAAACGCATCGCAATATTCTTGAGATGTCCGCGTGCGTATGTATCGCCACCGCAGTGCACAAATTTATTTGATTCCATCTCGGTAATCAGACCCATGCGAATACTGGTCAGCGAGGCGAGCTGCTCAATAGAAAGCCCTGCGCTCTCGCGACGTTCGCGTAGTTCGCTACCAGTGGTCATAGGTCTAATTCTAATTCCCGAAGTGGTTAAAGCGGAACCGTTTTGACCCCTGAAGGGTCATCTCACCCCTAAATCCAACACTCTAAATTTTTGGTTTAGTAGTCGCGAAGCGTGGCAAGCACTGAATCAATTTCATCTGGCTTCACCATCACGGTACGAGCCTTCGATCCCTCTGACGGTCCGACAATACCTCGGGATTCCATGAGGTCCATCAACCTTCCAGCTTTAGCAAAACCAACTCGCAGCTTTCTCTGCAACATTGATGTTGAGCCAAATTGAGTGCTGACAACAAGTTCTACTGCTTGAATCAAAATCTCTAAATCGTCACCAATCTCTTTATCAATATTCTTATTCGCCTGCGCAACCTGAGTGACATCATCGCGATATCGCGGTGAGAGCTGCTTCTTTACATGATTTGTAACAGCTTCTATCTCGCGCTCTGAAACATATGCGCCTTGAATACGAATGGCGCGGCTAGCACCCATTGGAATAAATAATCCATCGCCTTGTCCAATCAGTTTTTCGGCACCTGGGCTATCGAGAATGACTCGACTATCTGCCAATGACGATGTTGCGAAAGATAAGCGAGATGGAACGTTTGCCTTAATAAGTCCCGTTACAACATCAACGCTAGGACGCTGCGTTGCCAGCACGAGGTGGATACCAGCAGAACGTGCGAGCTGAGTAATGCGCACAACAGACTCTTCGACTTCACGAGCGGCAACCATCATCAAATCTGCGAGCTCATCGATGATGACAAGTAAATATGGATACGGCTCAACTACACGATCAGATCCTGGGGGCGCTACTACTTTTCCTGCACGTACAGCTTTATTGAAATCATCGATATGGCGGAAACCAAATGTTGCGAGATCTTCATAGCGAAGATCCATCTCGCGAACAACCCAAGTCAGTGCATCAGATGCCTTCTTCGGGTTGGTAATAATTGGAGTAATGAGGTGAGGAATTCCTTCATAGGCTGTGAGTTCTACTCGCTTTGGGTCGATCAAAATCAAGCGAACTTCATCAGGTGTGGCGCGCATTAAAATCGATGTAATCATCGCGTTAATCATCGATGACTTTCCTGCACCTGTTGCGCCTGCAACGAGAAGGTGAGGCATCTTCGCTAGGTTTGCACAGACAAAGTTTCCTTCAACATCTTTACCCAGTGCGACAAGCATTGGGTGGTGATCTTGGCCAGCAACGCTTGAGCGCATGACATCGCCAAGTGCAACAATCTCACGATCTGTATTAGGAATCTCAATTCCTACCGCTGATTTACCCGGAATTGGAGAGAGAATACGAACTTCGCTACTTGCAACAGCGTAAGAGATATTCTTCGAGAGCGCCGTAATCCGTTCAACTTTCACAGCATTTCCAAGCTCAACTTCATAGCGAGTAACAGTTGGGCCGCGCATAAATCCTGTAACAACAGCGTCAATTTCAAATTGCTTAAAGACTTCAGTCAGAGAAGCAACAACTGCATCATTTGCCTTGCTCTTTGCTTTGGCGGCAGGTCCGACTTTCAGTAAATCTTGTGAAGGTAATTCATACTTTGAATCACTTGTGAGGAGCAACTGCTCTGGGCGCTTCTCGCTCTTTGGAGCAGGTTGTAATTGTGTATCAAGCGGCGCCTTGGGAATCTCTACGGTGAACTCTTCATCAAATTCATCTTCAGTGATTTCATCATCGGGCTCTTGGTTCCAGGCAACTACTGGGGATTCAAATGGAGGTGTATCTGTAATCTCGAACTCTTCTTCATTGCGTCGTGGCTTCTTTGACCAGAGCCAGACTGCTATCACTTTGAGTTTTGAGCCAACCTTAGAGATTGGTGTTGCAGTAACAATAAGGATTCCAAAGAAAAATAGAGCGACCAACAATGGGTAAGCCAGGAGTGATGTCATCAGTGCAACTAGTGGCTTTGATACCCAATATCCGAGCAACCCCCCACCTTCACGAATTGCTGTTGCACCCATTGGATTGGTTGATCCAAGTGAGCCGTTGAGTAGGTGAGCAAGACCGGTTGCACTAATTATTAGAGTAATAATTCCGACTGTGATTCGACCCGTGACATGGCTATCGTCTGGTTTTCTAAAGAGTCGAACTGCAAAGTAAATCAAGACAAGTGGGGTCAGGACTCCGATACGACCAAATGCGCCATAGAAGAGTGAGTAGAGATTTCTACCTACAAAGTTATCGGCGTGAAACCAAGTGCCGGCAATAGCTGCGAGCGAGAGGATGAGAACGAGAAGTGCGGCTCCATCGCGGTGATGTTCTGGATCTAAATCACGGGCACCGCGGGCTACAAATCTGACAGATGAACCAAGTGACTTGGCGAGAAAGCGCCATACTGCAGCAAGGGCTGAGCCGATAGTTCCTACTATCGAGCGCGATTTACTGCGTGTTTTTTTCCTAGCCACACCTTCAATCTTAGGTGGAGTGTTTTTTATCGCTGCTTAGGCGCGCCGTTTATACCTCTACTACTACAGGAACAATCATCGGACGTCTGCGGTGCTTCTGACCGACCCATCCCCCAATTGTTCGACGAACTACTTGCGAAAGTTGATGTGTTCCATTGACACCTTCTGCAACAGCGGCGGTAAGAGCTTTCTCTATCTGTCCTTTGACTTCATCAAAGAGCGCTTCATCTTCATTAAATCCGCGGGCGTGAATATCTGGGCCAGCAACGATCTTTCCGGTCTGTGATTCTATGACCACGATGACAGAGATAAATCCTTCTTCACCCAAAATTCTTCGATCCTTCAGTGATGACTCGGTAATGTCTCCGATACTTCCGCCATCGACATAGACAAAACCACATGGAACCGATCCAACTACTTCAGCTTCGTGATTGATCAGGTCAACGACAATTCCATTTTCAATAATGAAGGCATTCTCGCGAGGAACTCCTGATTCGATTGCGATCTCAGCATTCGCTTTGAGATGGCGCCATTCGCCGTGCACCGGCATTACATATTTAGGCTTGACGATGTTGTAGCAGTAAAGGAGTTCTCCTGCTGCAGCATGGCCAGAGACGTGGACCATCGCATTGGCTTTATGGACAACCTTTGCGCCAAATCGAGTGAGCTCGTTGATTACTCTGAAGACAGAATTTTCATTACCTGGAATAAGTGATGATGCCAGGATGACAGTGTCTCCGTCGCCGACGCGAATCTGGTGATCGCCATTTGCCATACGGGAAAGGGCTGCCATTGGTTCACCTTGCGAACCAGTGCAAATGAGAACAACACGGTCATCGTAGTTATCGAGCTCGCGAGCATCGAAGAGAATTCCGGATGGAACATTGAGATAACCCATATCTTGAGCAATCTTCATATTGCGAATCATCGAACGGCCGATAAAAGCGACCCTGCGATTATGCATTGCCGCAGTATCGATAACTTGCTGAACTCGATGAACGTGCGAGCTAAATGAAGCAACGATGACGCGGCGCTTAGTAGATGCGATAACTCGATTGAGCGCAGGCATAATCTCGCGCTCAGATGGTGTAAATCCTGGGATATCTGCATTGGTGGAATCGACTAAGAAAAGGTCGACACCTTCTTCGCCTAAACGAGCGAAGGTGCGTAGATCAGTAATTCGCCCATCGAGCGGAAGCTGATCCATCTTAAAGTCACCGGTATGCAGAACTGTTCCAGCCTTAGTGTGGATTGCGACTGCAAGTGCATCTGGAATCGAATGGTTTACGGCAACAAATTCAAGTTCAAATGGCCCAACATCTTCGCGCATCTCTTCACGAACTTCGCGAGTAAGTGGAGATATCCGGTGCTCTTTCAATTTTGCTGAAATCAAAGCAATCGTTAGAGGTGAACCATAGATTGGAATATCGCCACGTTCGCGCAATAGGTATGGAACTGCGCCGATATGGTCTTCATGGCCGTGTGTAAGAAAGAGTCCAACAACATCATCGAGGCGATCGCGGATATAGCTAAAGTCAGGCAAGATGAGATCGATACCTGGTTGGTTATCTTCTGGGAATAAGACTCCACAATCGACAATAAGAAGCTTGCCATTCATCTCATAGACAGTCATATTGCGACCGATTTCTGAGATTCCACCTAACGCGACGATACGCAATCCATCGGCAGGTAACTTGCCAGGAGTGCCTAAGTTGGGATGTGGGTGTTGAGTCATTCGTTAAATCTTTGAGTTTACTTCTTCAAGTTGACGCCACCTGCAGCGAGATCAATGCGCAGCTGCGCAATCTGTGCTTCGGTTGCATCAACAAGTGGCAGACGAGTTGTTCCTCCGGGAAGACCCATGAGTGACATCGCTGCCTTGGTCAAAATTGCACCTTGTGTGCGGAATGTTCCGGTAAATACCGGCAATAACTCTTGATGAATTTCAAGTGCGCGAGCTGAGTTACCTGCAAACCAAGCATCGAGCATCGCCTTGAGTTGATTACCAACTGTGTGGCCACAGACAGAGACAAAACCAACAGCGCCAACGGAGAGGAATGGAAGATTGAGAATGTCATCTCCTGAATAGACAGGAACAGCGCATCGCTTAATTACCCAAGAGGTTGCTGCGATATTTCCCTTTGCATCTTTAAGAGCAACGATATTTTCAACTGTTTCAAAGAGCTTAACGATTGTGTCTGATTCGATTTCTACACCTGTGCGACCTGGAATGTCGTACATCATGATGGGAAGATCCGTGGCTGCAGCAACTGCTCGGAAGTGAGCTTCGATACCTGCCTGTGGTGGCTTGTTGTAATAAGGAGTTACGACGAGCAAGCCATCGGCGCCAGCATCTTGTGAACGCTTTGCTTGTTCGACGGTATATGAAGTTTCGTTATCGCCTGCACCTGAAAGAACGGTGATCTTCTCGCCTACTACGCTCTTGACGACCTTAATGATCTCGAGCTTCTCAGAAGATTTCGTTGTTGGCGCTTCACCGGTAGTACCGTTGACCGCAATGCCATCGTGGCCGGTATCAACGAGATGTTGAGCGAGTTTTGCAACGCCATCCCAGTCAATCGCTCCATCTTTATCAAATGGGGTGACCATCGCCGTAATTAAACGGCCGAAGGGTGGCTTGATACTCATCTGGGAATCTTATCGCTTAAGGCGCGATACGACCAGATTTTTCAAAGGCCCCGTATGTAAGAGGCATCAATTTTGCGAATTCTGCTTCCATCTTTTCAGCAACCATCTCGATTTCTCGCTGTGGGTAGCTTGGAAAATGTGATCCTTCGCGGGCAGTGCGAAGTGATAAGAAGTTCATCAGTGCGCGAGCATTCATCGTTACATACATTGAAGAGTACGTTGCAACAGGAAGTACTACGCGAGCGACTTCACGAGCAACGCCTGCTTCAAGCATCTTCTGATAAGAATCGTATGCAATGAGGTATGCATCCTTCATCGCCTTGACTGAAATCTCGAATTGCTCTGGAGTGCCATCTTCAAATGTATATGCACCAGTTTTACCAACTTGAACTAATTTACGTTCCTTAGATGGAATGTAGAAAACTGGCTTGAGTTCGCGATAACGGCCTGACTCTTCGTTATATGAAGCGATGCGGTGGCGCATAAATTCACGGAATACAAAGATTGGCGCTGAAACAAAGAAGGTCATTGATGTGTGCTCAAAAGGTGAGCCGTGACGTTCACGTGCAAGGTAATTGATGAGTCCTGCAGAACGTGCTGGATCTTCGCCGATCTCATCCATTGATTGCTCACCAGCAGTTGATACGCGGGCGGCCCAAATGACATCGGCATCGCTTGCGCTTGCTTTGATGAGTTCTACAGATACATCGTCTCTAAAGATCACGGTTTCAGACATGAGCGCACCTTATCTTTTAACCCCCCTGACCTTGATGGATATCTAGGGCAGAATAAGCGCGTGTCCAGAGTGAACCGTGCCACCGCAACGCAGAGTCTGAGCGTCTCCTTCACAGTTGGCCTCTACGGAACTGCATTTGGCGCCGCAAGTATCGCCGCTGGCTTCTCACTTCTTCAAACCTGTCTCCTCTCATTGTTGACCTTCTCTGGCGCTTCGCAATTTGCTGTTGTCGGCGTTATGGGAGCTGGTGGAAGTGCAATCTCTGGAATTGCAACGGCATCGCTTCTCGGAATTCGAAATGGTTTGTACGGGTTGCGAATGGCTCCGATTCTTAAGGTGCGTGGATTAAAGAGAGTCGTTGCAGCGCAAGTTACTATCGATGAATCAACCGGTGTAGCAGTCGGGCAAGAGAACCTTGGCGTAGATGCAATGAAGGCGGGCTTCTGGCTGACAGGTTTTGGCGTTTATATCTTCTGGAATTTCTTCACATTACTTGGCGCACTTGGCGCACAAGCGATGGGCGATCCATCTTCTTGGGGACTCGATGCCGCAGTCCCTGCTGCATTCCTGGGACTTGTGTGGCCACGTCTTACTGGAAAACTCGAAAGAACGCTCGCTGTCTCTTCAATACTTCTTGCAGTGCTCTTATCTCCATTTATCTCTGCAGGTTTGCCAATCATCGCGACGGCGCTTCTTGCCGCTATCTTCGGATGGAAGGTGCGCTAGGTGAACGCTTTATGGATTGGCGTTATCGGCACGAGCGCTCTGGCATTTCTGCTTAAGTATTTAGGCCATAGCGTTCCAGAGAAGTATTTAACGAACCCCAGAATGTTGCGAATCAATACGCTGATTCCAATTGCACTATTAAGCGCACTTGTGGGCGTGCAGACAATTACTCAAGATGGAAAGTGGGCCATTGATCAACGCTTGGCCGGAGTAAGTGTTGCAGTGATTGCACTACTGCTTAAGGCGCCTTACTTTGTTGTCGTTATCTCTGCTGCAATAACTTCAGCAGTTTTATATAGACTTTAAAGCTAATTAGATTTTAAATAATGCCCAGAGCGGTAAGTTTTGCCTTCAAGTCGTTATCTGAAGGTTCTGTTAGGTGAGTTCCATCAGAGAAGACAATGACAGGAATTGATTGCGCTCCCCCATTGATCTCAACAACCTTTGCAGCAGCCGACTTATCTACTTCTACATCGATGTGGTTAACCTGAACATCTAACTCTTCAAAGAGACGCTTTGAGCGACGGCAATCTCCGCACCAATCTGCGCCGTACATTGTGATATCTGCTTGTGCCATGGTGGCTCCTTACATGAAGTTCTCAAGGCCGAATGTCAGCCCTGGATGATTAACAACCTGACGAACACCAAGTAATACACCTGGCATAAAACCAACTCGATCAATCGAGTCATGTCTAATTGTGAGAGTCTCTCCGATGCCACCAAGCAGAACTTCTTGGTGAGCAACTAACCCGCGTAAGCGAACAGAGTGAACAGGAATCTGTCCGACAGTTGCACCACGTGCGCCATCGAGTGAAGTTGTTGTCGCATCTGGACCTGCAGATAAGCCTGCTTCTATGCGCGCTGCAGACATGAGTTCTGCTGTGCGAGCTGCTGTACCTGAGGGCGCATCAACCTTATTTGGATGATGGAGCTCAATGATTTCTGCTGATTCAAAGTACTTCGCAGCCTTTGTAGCAAACTCCATCATTAAGACGGCGCCGATTGCAAAGTTAGGAGCGATCAGTACGCCTGATTTAGATGTTGAGAGCAAGCTCTTGATCTTGGCGATACGTGCTTCATCGAAGCCTGTTGTGCCAATTACCGCGTGAATATTCTTTGAAATTACAAACTCTAGGTTGGCCATTACGGAATCTGGTGTCGTGAAATCAACAACTACTTGGGCGCCTTTAGTGACCAAAGAATCGAGTGAGTCTCCAAGATCTAGTTCTGCAACTAGTTCGAGATCCTTTGCCTCATTGACAGCCTTAACTACCTCAGAGCCCATGCGGCCTCGTGAACCAAGAACTGCAACTTTGATCATCTTCCTAGCACCTTCTCAAATTTAGATTCATTCTTAAATGGACCGACAAGTGCAAGGGTAGGCGTTTTGACCAAGAACTCGCTAGCAATTTCGCGAATGTCTTGGGCGCTTACTCGAGAAATCGCCTTGAGAATGTCATCAAAGTCCATTACTTGGCCATACACAATTTCATTCTTGCCAATTCGGCTCATGCGAGAGCCTGTATCTTCCTGGCTTAAGACAAGAGAACCTCGAACTGCGCCCTTTGCGCGCTCGATCTCCTCGTGGGTCATACCGTTATCTGCAACATCGGCAACAACGCTTCGAATAATCTCGACAACTTCGATCGCCTTTGTTGGATTACAGCCTGCATAGAATCCAAGAACTCCAGAACCAGCAAACTGTTGCGCGTACGCGTAGACAGAGTATGCAAGGCCGCGTTTTTCGCGAATCTCCTGAAATAAACGTGAAGACATTCCGCCACCGAGAGCTGCAGATAAGACGCCCATTGCAAATCGACGATCATCGGCGCGAGCAACGCCCTCCATACCGTAGAACATATGAGCCTGTTCGCTCTTCTTATAGAGAAGTCCCACTGATTGCTGCTTTGAATTCTTAACCACTGTATTTGGGCGAATAACAGGGGCTGCCATAACATCAAGGAAGTTATCTCGCGAAAGAGCCTCTTCGACCATCGCAACAACACGCTTATGTTTGATATTTCCCGCAACTGCAACAACTAAATCTTGTGGAAGGTACTTCTTCTTGTAATAGTTAAAGACTGTGTTGCGAGACATTCCTTGGATTGATTCCACTGTTCCTAGGATTGGGCGACCAATAGGAGTATCGCCGTAGTAAGTATCGCTAAAGAGATCATGAACCAAATCACTTGGGTCATCATCGCGCATAGCGATTTCTTCTAGAACAACTTTGCGTTCTGCATCGACATCGAGGGCAGTGACAATGGAAGAGGTAATTAGATCGCTGACAACATCAATGGCCATAGGTAAATCTGTATCGATGACACGAGCGTAGAAGCAGGTGTACTCCTTCGATGTAAAGGCATTCATCTCACCACCGACAGATTCGATTGATGAGGAAATTTCTAGAGCGGTTCTGTTTGTAGTTCCTTTAAAAAGTAGGTGCTCTAGAAAGTGAGAAGCACCAGCCGTAGCCGGTGCTTCATCACGAGAACCTACATTGACCCAAATTCCCACAGCGGCGCTGCGCACTGACGGAACTTCTTCCGTAACAATGCGCAGACCACTTGAGTGAACTGAGCGCTTTACTGACATTTATTCGGCAGCTGGTGTTGTTCCATCTTCGAGAACAGGAACCAAAGAGAGCTTGCCCTTTGGATCAATCTCGCCGATTTCTACCTGAATCTTGTCGCCAACCTTCATGACATCTTCAAGGTTTTCAATGCGCTTTCCACCATGCATCTTGCGAATCTGAGATACGTGGAGCAAGCCATCTTTACCTGGCATCAATGAGATAAATGCACCGAATGTTGCGAGCTTTACGACTGTACCGAGGTAACGCTCTCCAACTTCTGGCATCTGTGGGTTAGCAATTGCATTGATCTGCGCGCGAGCTGCTTCAGCTGAAGGTCCATCAGTTGCGCCGATGTAGATGGTTCCATCATCTTCAATTGAGATATCTGCGCCAGTTTCATCTTGAATCTGGTTGATGATCTTGCCCTTAGGCCCGATAACTGCACCGATCTGATCGACAGGAATCTTTACAGAGATGATGCGTGGAGCGTATTGGCTCATCTCATCAGGTGTATCGATTGCTTCGTTCATCACATCGAGAATCGCAAGGCGCGCTTCCTTTGCCTGGTGAAGTGCGCCAGCAAGAACTGATGCAGGAATTCCATCGAGCTTTGTATCGAGCTGAAGTGCTGTAACGAAGTCCTTTGTACCTGCAACCTTAAAGTCCATATCTCCGAATGCATCTTCTGCACCGAGAATATCTGTAAGGGCTACGTACTCGACCTTGCCATCGACATCATCAGAGATGAGACCCATTGCAATACCCGCAACTGGAGCCTTTAGTGGCACACCAGCTTGAAGCATTGAAAGTGTTGATGCACAGACAGAACCCATAGAAGTTGATCCATTTGAACCAAGTGCTTCAGAGACCTGACGAATTGCATAAGGGAACTCTTCGCGAGTTGGAAGAACTGGAAGAAGTGCACGCTCTGCAAGAGCACCGTGGCCGATTTCGCGACGCTTTGGTGTTCCTACGCGACCTGTTTCACCAGTTGAATATGGTGGGAAGTTGTAGTTGTGCATGTAACGCTTAGATGTCTCTGGGCTCATTGTGTCGAGCTGCTGTTCCATCTTAAGCATATTCAGTGTTGTGATTCCAAGAATCTGTGTCTCTCCACGTTCGAAGATTGCAGAGCCGTGAACGCGAGGAATAACCTCAACTTCAGCAGAGAGCGCACGGATATCGCGAAGACCGCGACCATCGATACGAATCTTGTCGCGAAGTACGCGCTGACGTACAAGCTTCTTTGTAAGTGAACGGAATGCTGCAGGAACTTCCTTCTCGCGACCCTCAAAGGCGGCAGAGACTGATTCCTTAGTTGCAGCTGAGATTTCATCAATCTTTGTCTCGCGCTCTTGCTTTCCTGAGATTGTAAGAGCCTTTGCAAGATCATCCTTTGCAGCCTTTTCTACTGCTGCAAATACATCATCCTGGTAATCCAAGAAGACTGGGAAATCAGCTGTTGGCTTTGCAGCAACTGCTGCAAGCTTTGACTGAGCATCGCAGAGAATCTTGATAAATGGCTTTGCAGCATCAAGACCCTGCGCAACGATCTCCTCTGTTGGTGCAGATGCACCTTCAGCGATAAGACCGATTGTGCGAGTTGTCGCTTCTGCTTCAACCATCATGATTGCAACGTCATCAGCTGTTACGCGACCTGCAACGACCATGTCGAATACTGCATTCTCAACCTGTGAATGGTTAGGGAATGCAACCCACTGACCTTCGATTAGTGCAACACGTACACCACCGATTGGACCTGAGAATGGAAGACCTGCAAGCTGTGTAGACATTGATGCTGCGTTGATCGCAATAACGTCGTACATGTGATCTGGATCGAGCGCCATTACTGTCACAACGATCTGAACTTCGTTACGTAGTCCCTTAATAAATGATGGACGCAATGGACGGTCAATCAAACGGCAGGTAAGAATTGCCTCTTCTGATGGACGACCTTCGCGACGGAAGAATGAACCTGGGATCTTGCCGATGGCGTACATCTTCTCTTCAACATCCACTGTAAGTGGGAAGAAGTCGAATTGATCCTTAGGTGACTTTGATGCTGTTGTTGCCGAGAAGATCATTGTTTGATCATCTAGGTAAACAGCTGCAGCTCCTGCTGCTTGCTTTGCGAGGCGACCAGTTTCAAACTTGATCTCGCGCTTTCCGAACTTTCCGTTATCGATAACGGCTACTGCTGTCTTTACGTCTTGACCCTCCATGGGTCCTCCTTTGATTCGTTTCATACTTTTTCTAAGGCGCGAAAGAGCGCCTTAGAGCGGTAACTACACGCGAGGCGAAACAAATGAATCTTCGATCGAAGTTCACAGATGAACTCATCTGGAAACCACTACCGAGGACCATTAGTCCCCCGGCGTGTAGTTAATAATTAATTAGCGGCGAATACCGAGCTTCTCGATAATTGCGCGATAACGGTTGATATCTGTCTTTGCAAGGTACTGCAAAATACGACGACGACGACCTACGAGGAGCAAAAGTCCGCGACGGTTGTGGTGGTCATGTGGGTTTGTCTTCAAGTGTGTTGTGATGTCTTCAATACGACGTGACAACAGAGCGACCTGAGCTTCAGGGCTTCCTGTATCAGTAGCTGATGAGCCGTACTTTGCAATGATTTCTTTCTTTACTTCTGGTGTTAATGACATGTCATTTCCTTTTCATTCAGTACTACTGTTCAAGAGGCTCCCCGGTTTGGATCACGGGAAATCGATTACTCGTTTGACAGGGTGAACTTTACCTTTGGCTCGGTCGATAGCGAAATCGAGCCTATAAATAGGCCTATTTCTCGGTTAACTCGCGAGCTTTATCGCAATCGAGCTTCATCTGGACCAATAGCTCATCTAAGCCATCGAATTTAAGTGTTGGACGTAAGTACCAACCAAATTCAATTGACGCTTCCTTATCGTAGAGATCGAGACCTTCTTGATCGAGCGCATATGCCTCTACTTGACGACCACGTTCACCTTCAAATGTTGGATTGGTGCCAATTGAAATCGCCGCCGGCCAGAAGTTAATTCCAACTGTAAGCCAACCGGCATAGACGCCATCTGCGGGAATTGTTTGTCCTTCGATTTTTCCGAGGTTGGCAGTGGGATAACCAATCTCGCGACCACGCTTCTCGCCGTGCACGACAACACCATCGAGGCGGTGAGGTCTCGATAAGAGTTCGCGAGCTTCTTCGACTTTTCCTTCTATCACGAGTGCGCGAATACGCGAGGAAGAGATAACAGAAGAATCTGACTTTAATTCCTGTGCATCTACCGTGAAGTTATGTGTGAGCCCAGACTTGATAAGACTGTCTACATTTCCAACCGCTTTGTGGCCGTAAGTGAAATTCTTACCAACGATAACCGTGCTTGCATGGAGCTGGTTGACGAGAACAGTTGAAACAAAGTCTTCAGGAGACATTGCAGCGAACTTCTCATTAAATTTCATGACTGCAACTTGATCAGCGTTGTGAATCTTTAGAAGCTCGACACGATCTGCCAATGTGGTCAACATCGTTGGAGCTTTATCTGGAGCAAAGACGGTTGTTGGGTGTGGATCGAATGTTAGGGCGACGATTGTGCGGCCATCTGCAATCTCTTTGGCACGGTTGAGAAGTTGTTGGTGCCCCTTATGGACTCCATCAAATACGCCGATTACAACGACGTTTGTCTCAGACATATCCCCATTTTGCCTTATCTAGTTCGCAGCTGCAAAGACAGCGATTGGCTTCGCCTTTGCGCCTTCATCTTTGAGTAGAGCAATGAGTCGGTTATCTGGTGACATCCCCGCAGCGATTTGGGTATGTCCATTTTCTTTCAACGGGCGTCCAAAGGAGAGCTCTTGAACTTCATCAAGGGTGAGCTCGCGCACGACAAATGTTGTACGTGCAACATCAGCAAGACCGAGTGCAGTGAATTTCTGAGCCTTGAGATCTTCGAATGAGACAGCGGATTCCAGAGTGAAACCTGCAACGCGTGTACGTCGAAGAGCTCTGAGGTGTCCGCCAACTTTAAGTTCGGCCCCGAGATCGCGTGCGATGGCGCGGATAAATGTTCCTGCAGAACATGTGACTTCAATATCTACCTCTGTAGTTGATTCCAGATGGCGGATAGCAAGAACATCCAGTTGAGAAATAGTGACTTCGCGGGCTGCAAGTTCAAAAGTTTCACCGGCACGGACTCGGTCGTAGGCGCGTTCTCCCCCGACTTTTACGGCAGATACAGACGAGGGGCGCTGCGCAATTGTGCCGACCATCGTTGCAAGGACTCTTTTTATTTCAGCATCTTCAACTTTAGAGGCGTCCGTAGATTCAAGAATTTCGCCTTCAGAATCATCAGTAACTGTGGATGCTCCTAGAACAATTGTTGCTACATAAGATTTATCGCCATCGGTGATGTACTGCAGTAAACGTGTTCCATTGCCGAAGCCGAGAACAAGGATTCCTGTCGCCATTGGATCAAGAGTTCCGGCATGACCTACTTTGCGTGTACCGAGTGCTTTACGACCAACTGCCACAACATCGTGGCTCGTCATTCCCCCAGCTTTATCTACAACTAGGAATCCATCGCTCATTAGTTATTGAATTTATCTTCAACGATGCGAGGTGGCTTATAAGCATCTTCAACGACTGGCTTTGCATTCTCACGAGCTTTTGCAACTTCAGCATCGAGCTCGTGTACTCGCGCAAGGAGTGTGTCGAGAGCTTTTGCAGATTCTGGCAATCCATCGAGAATGAATTCAAGTGATGGCGTAATTCGTGTGCCGAGATCTTTACCAACAGCACTTCGAATAACGCCTTTAGCTGATTCAAGGGCCGCAGCCGTTGCAGATCTCTCATCTTCTCCACCAAGTACGGTGTAAAAGATCGAGGCGTTCTGGAGATCTCCAGTAACGCGAGCATCGGTAACAGTGACAAAGCCAAGACGCGGATCTTTAATCTTTGTCTCAAGCAGCTGTGCCACTACTACCTTGATGCGATCTGCAACCTTCTGGCTGCGGTGTGAATTTCCCATAGTTATGCGCGCTTCTTCTCACGCATCTCGAAGACCTGAATGATGTCTCCAACTTGTAGATCTGCACCCTTACCAACGCCGATACCGCACTCAAAGCCCTCGCGGACTTCAGTTGCATCATCCTTAAATCGCTTGAGAGATTCGATTGTGACCTCTTCGGCAATTGTTGCTCCGGCGCGAATAACGCGAGCCTTTGCATTACGTCGAATGATTCCATCGGAAACGATAGAACCAGCGATTGTGCCAACCTTTGAAGATTTGAAGAGGTCGCGTACTTCGGCGTTACCGAGTACAACTTCTTCGAACTCTGGCTTGAGAAGACCCTTAAGCGATAGCTCGATCTCTTCAATCGCGTTATAGATAACTGAGTAGAAGCGAACTTCAACGCCTTCTTGGTCTGCATAGATTGCAGTCTGTGGCTCTGGCTTAACGTTAAAGCCGATCACAACCGCAGTTGAAGCAGATGCAAGAGTGATATCGCTCTTGGTAATTGCTCCTACGCCGCGGTGGATAACGCGAAGATCAACCTCTGCTCCGACATCGAGCTGCATAAGTGCATCTTCGAGGGCTTCAACAGAACCAGAAACGTCACCCTTGAGGATGAGGTTAAGTGTTGAAATCTTTGACTGCTCCATGAAGTCTTCAAGTGAGACCTTCTTGCGAGCCTTCGCCAATTGCGCGTTACGTTCTGCAGCCTGACGCTTCTCAGCAATCTGACGTGAAGTACGGTCATCTTCTGCAACGAGGAATGTATCGCCAGCATTTGGTACAGATGTAAATCCAAGTACCTGTACTGGACGAGATGGACCTGCTTCTTCAACAGTATTTCCATCTTCATCATGCATCGCTCGAACACGACCGAATGAACCACCAGCAACAATTGCATCTCCGACGCGAAGAGTTCCGCGCTGAACAAGCATCGTTGCAACTGGTCCACGACCACGGTCGAGGTGAGCTTCAATCGCAACACCGCGAGCAACATCAAGTGCTACTGCGCGAAGGTCGATTGCTGCATCTGCTGTAAGCAAGATTGAGTCAATAAGATCATTGACGCCCATACCTGATTTTGCTGAAACGTTTACGAAGATTGTGTCTCCGCCGTACTCTTCAGCGATCAAGTTGTACTCAGTTAATTGCTGGCGGACCTTATCTGGGTTCGCGCCTTCCTTATCAACCTTGTTAACGGCTACGACGATTGGAACATCGGCAGCTTGAGCGTGATTAAGCGCTTCAATCGTCTGCGGCATGATTCCATCATCTGCTGCAACTACGAGCACTGCAATATCAGTTACCTTCGCACCACGGGCACGCATCGCGGTAAACGCTTCGTGGCCCGGTGTATCGATAAATGTAATTGCGCGGTTTACACCATCATGATCATGGTGAATTTGATATGCACCGATGTGCTGAGTAATTCCGCCTGCTTCACCCTTAATAACTTCAGTCTTGCGGATAGCATCGAGAAGCGATGTCTTACCGTGGTCAACGTGACCCATAACTGTTACTACTGGTGGACGTGGGGTGAGGTTCTCTTCATCGAAATCGCTCATTTCAGCAGCTAGATTGATATCGAATCCCTGCAGGAGTTCGCGATCTTCTTCTTCTGGAGATACAACTTCGATTACATAACCAAGTTGTGCACCAAGAATTTCGAAGGTATCTGCATCTACAGATTGTGTAGCTGTAACCATTTCACCTAAGTGGAATAGCGCTGCTACCAACGCTGCTGGATCTGCGCCAATCTTTTCGGCAAAGTCTGCAAGTGATGCACCGCGACGCATTCGAATATTTGTCTTTCCATCGCCGTGAGGAATAACAGCGCCACCAAGTTGTGGTGCCTGCATATTGTCGAATTCTTCGCGCAGCGCCTTACGAGACTTCTGCTTACGCTTAGAAGATTTACTTGCATTCTTTCCAAATGCACCGGCTGTTCCGCCGCGACCTGGTGGGCGATTAGGACCGCCACCTGGACGTTGTGGTCCTCCTGCTGCACCGCCTGCAGGAGAATTTCCTTGCGAACGGTATGGACCAGAAGATGTTGGAGCTCCGCCAGTGCGTGGTGGATAGTTTCCTGATCCAGTTCCTGCACCTGCAGGACGTGGTGCACCTGGACGTGCTGCAAAACCTGGACGAACAGAACCTGGACGTGCACCTGCCATACCTGGACGTGGTGCACCTGCGGGACGTTGTGGTGGACGTGGAACTGCGCCACCAGTTGAGAATGGATTATTTCCTGGACGTGGAGGACGTGGAACTGCGCCACCAGTTGAGAATGGATTATTTCCAGGTCTAGGTTGATTTGCACTTGGTGCTGCAGGAGTTGTTGGTGTTGCAGGAGTTGCTGCTGCTTCACTTGCTGCTGCCTTCGCTTCTTCTGCGGCAACTTTCTCTGCATCGCGTGATGCCTTAAGCGCTGCAAGATCTACACCGAGTTCTGCGGCTAACTCTGCAGCTAACTCTGGATTTACTTCAGCCGTCTTCTTTGAAGCAGCAGTCTTCTTCGCAGCTGCTTTCTTAACTGGCTTTTTTTCTTCAGCTGGCTTTGCATCTGGATAGAGCGCAACTAACTTGCGGACTACCGGTGCTTCAACTGTTGATGATGCTGAGCGAACGAATTCGCCCATCTCTTGGAGTTTGGCAAGTACTTCCTTGCTCTCCATACCGAGCTGCTTTGCTAGCTCGTGTACGCGGACCTTTGACACATTTCTCCTGTCTTGGCCCGCATAAAAAATTGTGGGATGCGAGCCCTAGTTGTTCGACCTCATGATGTAAACGAGCTCATTTGAGTTTCATATCTTTCGCATCCATTTCGTTAATTGCACTTGCGCGTGAGCGCTTGTGCGATGGCCCCAGTCTACCGAATGAGGCAGGAATTCCCTATTTTACGCGGGCGTTACAGGAGTATCCGGGTGGATATCGATTCGCCAGCCGGTCAAACGTGCAGCAAGGCGCGCATTCTGGCCATCTTTTCCAATTGCCAGAGATAGTTGGTAATCAGGTACGACTACCTTTGCTGAACGAGTTGCCTCATCGACAATCGTGACACTTGTAACTTTCGCTGGCGCAAGTGCATGTGCAACAAACTTTGCTGGATCTTCATCCCAATCGACGATATCAATCTTCTCGCCTTGTAGCTCATTCATTACTGCTTGAGAACGTGAACCCATTGGTCCAATCAGAGATCCCTTTGGTGAAACACCTGCACGATGAGAACGCACTGCAATCTTTGTGCGATGTCCTGCTTCACGGGCAACTCCCATAATTTCAACGATGCGATCTTGAATTTCGGGAACTTCAAGTGCAAACAACTGCTTCACGAGCGCTGGGTGGCTTCGTGAAAGCATGATCTCTGGGCCCTTGAGTCCTTGCTTTACTTCAACAACGAAACACTTAATTCGATCGCCGTGGTTAAAGACTTCACCAGGGACTTGCTCCTGTGGCGGAACGCGACCTTCGATGCGACCAAGATTGACGTTGATCATCTTTGGGTCGCGGCCTTGTTGGACGATTCCAGAGATGATGTCACCTACAGATGTAGTTAGCTCTCCGACAATCTCGGCATCATTTGTCGCACGCATCGCAAACTTAATTGTCTGGCGAGCAGTTGATGTGGCAATTCGTGCAAAGCCTTCTACTTCAAGGATATCTTCGCTGACGCGTTCGCCGAGTTCATTAAAGGTTGGAACATAGATATTGATAACGCCTGTCTCGCGATCTAACTGAACACGTGCGTAACGATTAGGTTCAGGAGTTTCGGTATATGCGGTTAGGACTGCCGCTTCGATTGCCTGAATTAATTGCTCAAGGGGCATCCCCTTGGCTTCAGTAAGTTGAACTAGCGAAGGGATATCTACGCTCATTCTTTCTCACCATCTTTGCGATTGAATTCAATCTCAACCATCGCACGCTTGATTTCAGCTAATGCGATAACTACTTCTTTGACTTCCTTCTTCTCTGTAACTTCAAGTGTCACATCGTGTTGCGTATTTGAACGGATTCTGCCGGTAATGACAACACCGTCGTTCTTGGTGACCTTCAAAAGGCGATCTACATTCTTTGCGAAGTGACGCGGAAGAGTAAGTGGGCGATCAATTCCAGGTGAAGTAACCTCTAGGGTAAATGGGGTTTCGCCCATAAATGACGCTTCATCAAGAAGTTCAGAGACAAGTTTTGAAGCGACTGTGACTTGATCAAGATTGAGGCCGGTCTCGCCGTCGACAATGACCGTGACGATGCGATGTTGCCCAGGGCTTACGAGATTTACATCTTCGAGGAAGTAACCAGCTTTTTGTAGCGCCGGAGTAATGAGTTCAGAAATCTGATCTTTTAAAGCCATGGATAAGCCGTCCTATTCGATTGTTATTAAGTTGTTGTGCGGTGCCAAATTTACTCTAAGTAGAGCGAGTATCCAAGTCGCAGAATCAGCAACCCCGTCACAATCAGATAGAAGATTCGGATAAAGCCAGAGCCCTTCTTAATTGCCATAAGAGATCCGGTATATCCACCAGCAAGATTTGCGATACCAAGGAGAAGTCCGAGTTTCCAGAGAATTCCAATCTTGAGGCCCACGACAATAATCGATGCGAGATTGGTCGTTGCATTGACTACCTTTGCGATTGCTGAGGCTCCCACAAAGGCAAATCCCATGATGGCGACAAGTGCAATCATCAACATCGTTCCTGTCCCTGGCCCAATGAGACCGTCGTAGAAGCCGATGACGAAAGCTGCAATTGCACCAATCCACATCAGCTTGTGTGGCGAATGCTTCTCAACATGTACTTTTCCGAGATCTGGCTTAAAGAGTGTGTAGATAAAGATTGCAATCATCATAAAGAAGATTGCGCTCTTGAAGCTCTCAGGGGAAATCTCAGAAGCAAGGAGGGCGCCAAAAGCGGCACCAATAAAGGCGGGAATAACCATCGCAAGGAGCAAGCGCGGATCTGTCTTTATATGTTTTCGATATTTGATAGCCGCAGTTGTCGTTCCAAAGAATGCAGCAGTCTTAGATGTTGCTACAACTGAAACAGGATCTCGATCTGGAAGCGAGAGCAGCATCGCTGGAGTCTGAATCAATCCCCCACCGCCCGCAATTGCATCGACAAATCCTGCAAAGAACATGGCAAGTGCCAGCAGGGCAAGATTGATGACTGAGAGGTCGTACAACACTTTATGGAAGAGTGGCTAGAGTCTTTGCGATTTCATCGACGGCAGATGCAAGAGAAACTTCAACTTTTTCACCGCTCTTGCGAACTCGAACCTCAACGTTGCCTTGTTCAAGCGCCTTGCCGACAACCACAATCATCGGTATTCCGATGAGTTCTGCATCCTTGAATTTCACTCCAGGCGATGTTCCGCGACGATCATCGATCATTACCGAAATTCCGCGTGCTTCAAGCTCTGCTGAAATCTTCTCTGCCGCTTCAAAGACTGCATCCTCTTTACCGGTTGCAACAACATGAACCTTGGCAGGAGCAACTTCCACCGGCCAAGAGAGTCCGATCTCGTCATAGCTCTGTTCGGCAATCGCTGCTACTGCGCGAGAGACGCCGATTCCATAAGAACCCATTGTGACGACCTGAGATTTTCCATTTTGATCTAGCACTGTCAGATTGAGAGCATCTGCATACTTGCGTCCAAGTTGGAAGATATGGCCAATTTCAATTGCGCGATCAATGATTACCGGCGTTGCACACTTTGGACATGAATCGCCTTGCTTGATTTGCGCAGCCTCAACGTAGTGATCAACTTCGAAATCGCGGCCATTAACAACGTTGCGTGCATGCTTATCTTTAGCATTCGCACCCGTTACCCATGAAGTTCCTGGTGCAATACGTGGATCTGCATAGACAGTAATGCCACTCTTCTTTGCATCTTGTGGCCCGATGTATCCCTTAACGAGTCCTGGGAACTTAGCAAAATCTGCATCTTCAAAGACGCGGATATCGTTTACGCCAGCAAGGTTTGCCTGCAAGCGCTTGAGATCTACTTCGCGATCTCCTGGAACAAGAACCGAGATTGCTTTCTCATCTGCCATCAACATGACATTCTTCAAAGTCTTTGAGCCGTCGTATCCCCCACCGAACTTCGAATTAAGAAGTTCTACAAGGGTGTCGATTGTTGGGGTATTTGGAGAATCGAAAACTTCTAGCGCTGGAACTCCAGATGCATCACTTGGTGCAATAACAGTTGTCATCGCCTCAACATTTGCGGCATACCCACACTTCTCGCAGAGAACGTATGTATCTTCACCGGTTTCACATGGAGCTAAGAACTCTTCAGATGCTGATCCGCCCATTGCGCCAGATACTGCGCTGACGATGTTGTACTTCAAGCGCAGGCGATCGAAGGTTGAAATATAGGCAGCGCGATGGCGCATATATGACTCAACGAGACCTTCATCGGTGAGGTCGAATGAGTAAGAATCCTTCATCACAAATTCGCGGCCACGAATAATTCCTGAACGAGGGCGAGCTTCATCGCGATACTTTGTCTGAATCTGATACAGAGCAAGTGGAAGATCTTTATAGGATGAGTATTCGCCCTTCACCATCAAGGTGAACATCTCTTCGTGAGTAGGTCCTAATAAATAATCAGCGCCTCTTCTATCTTGTAGGCGGAAGAGATCTGGGCCGTAATCGTTCCAGCGGCCGGTAGTTTCATATGCATCTTTAGGCAGTAGCGCTGGGAAGTGAACTTCCTGAAAGCCAGCCTTATCCATCTCCTGGCGAACAATGTTTTCAATATTGCGAAGAGTGATGACGCCAAGTGGCAACCATGAATAAACGCCTGCAGCGATACGGCGAATGTATCCGGCGCGCACTAAGAGTCTGTGACTTGGAACTTCAGCATCTGCTGGGTCGTCACGGAGCGTGCGTAAGAAAAGGGTGGACATTCGCAACATGATGCGAACCCTACCGGACGATTAGGAGGTAGTGACGGAAGGTTCTCCTGATGGAACGCCTGCGGCTTCCATCTCTTCAGCCAATCGCATCGCTTCTTCGATAAGTGTCTCGACAATCTGCGCTTCAGGCACTGTCTTGATGACTTCACCCTTTACGAAGATCTGACCCTTGCCATTTCCTGATGCAACACCGAGATCCGCTTCACGCGCTTCTCCCGGACCATTTACAACGCAGCCCATTACAGCAACGCGAAGTGGAACGGTCATTCCTTGTAAGCCTGCCTGAACTTTCTCGGCAAGTGTGTAGACATCTACTTGTGCACGACCACATGATGGGCAGGAAACGATTTCAAGTTTACGTTGACGCAAATTGAGAGATTCAAGGATAGAGATTCCAACCTTTACCTCTTCAACAGGAGGCGCAGAAAGAGATACGCGAATTGTGTCGCCGATACCTTCTGCAAGGAGAATTCCAAATGCTGTCGCAGATTTAATTGTTCCTTGGAAGAGTGGACCAGCTTCGGTGACGCCAAGGTGCAGCGGGTAATCGCACTTTGCAGCGAGAATTCTGTAGGCATTTACCATCGTCACAGGGTCGTGGTGCTTGACTGAAATTTTGATATCGCCAAAGCCGTGTTCTTCAAAGAGTGATGCTTCCCAGAGCGCTGATTCTGCAAGTGCTTCAGGGGTAGCTTTTCCATACTTTGCAAGAAGCCGTGGATCTAGTGAACCCGCATTAACACCGATACGGATTGGAATACCTGCATCTCCAGCAGCCTTTGCAACTTCCTTAACCTTGTCATCAAATTGCTTGATATTGCCAGGGTTAACGCGAACTGCTGCACAACCTGCATCAATTGCAGCGAAGATGTACTTTGGTTGAAAGTGAATATCTGCAATCACTGGAATCTGAGATTTCTTTGCAATCTGCGCAAGTGCATCTGCATCATCTTGTGATGGAACTGCTACGCGAACAATCTGGCAGCCAGAGGCTGTGAGCTCGGCAATCTGCTGAAGCGTTGCATTGACATCAGATGTAAGAGTTGTACACATCGATTGAACGCTGACCTGAGATTCTGAACCTACTCCGACGCTGCCAACTTTGAGCTGACGAGTCTTGCGACGTGGGTGGAGCGTTGGTGGAGGTGCGCTTGGAATTCCGAGATCAACCATAAACCGTATTCTGCCCTATCTCGTGAAATCTCGCTAAAGATCAGAGGCCGAGCGAGATTGGATTAAAGATATCTGCGACCAGAAGAATGACTGTCAGCACAGCCAAGACCACGAAGACGGCCATCGTGATAGGCGTTAATACATTGACATCGATTCCAGCAGGGCGCGGCTTCTTTCGAATGCGAGCAAAGAGCGCACGGAATTCATCGGCGATTGCAACGGCCATATGTCCACCATCGAGTGGAAGAAGCGGCAATAGATTGAATAGACCGACAAAGATATTGAGGCTTGCGACGATCAGAATAAATGTTTGTAACCTCTGATTGCCGGCCAGATTCTCGCTTCCAACAACTTCACCTGACACTCGCGCAGCACCGACAACACCGACAAGACCATCAGGGTCACGTTCTTCACCCATAAATGTCTGTCTAATAAGTTGTGGCACCTTAGTTGGCAAGGTGAAGAGCGACTTAACAGATTCGCGAGCAAGTGCCCAGGATGCCTTCGAAGTATTTTGAATTGATGGAATAAATCCATCACGTTTGACGCCAATCTTTGTCACAACGCCAAGCAGATAGCGCTTCTCTTCTTCCAAATACTTAGGTGCAGCTTTGAGCGTGAGGACCTGGCCATCGCGTTCGACGGTAAAGGTAAGTTCGCGACCTTCAGATTGTGCAATCTTCTTTGAATCTGTCACCCAGTTATCTACTTCTTCTCCTTCAATAGTCAGGATTCGATCGCCTGACTTAAACCCTGATGCAGCTGCTGCGGATTTCGGGCTGACTTCTGAAATTTCAGGAAGGACTGCTTGATAACCAACTGCAAAGAAGATTGAGAAGATAAGAAGGAATCCAAGAACAAAGTGAGCAAATGAACCAGCACCAAGAACGATTAACTTCTTGAAGGAAGAGGCTGCAAAGAATGCTCGTCCTTCTTCACCGGCAGGCATCTCATCATTTGGTGTCATGCCTTCGATACGGCAATAACCACCAGCTGGAATCGCCTTAAGGCCGAACTCAGTTTCACCGCGAGTAAATGACCAGATACGTTTACCAAATCCTAGGAAGAATTCTGAGACCCGCATTCCAAATTTGCGTGCAGTTAGATAATGCCCAAACTCGTGCACCATGACAGAAAATAGAAGTGCCACAACAAATGCGAGGATTCCAACAATTTCCATTAAGCGCTAACCTTCTTTACATTCTCTAGTGCGATCTTGCGAGCATCCTCTTCGATTGCACTGACATCCCCAAGGTCACGAAGTTTCTGCGCACCTGTGCTGGCGAGCTTATCCACAGTCGCGCTCACGAGATCGATAATCGCTGTAAATGAAATCTCGCCATTGATGAAGGCTTGCACACCAACCTCGTTAGAAGCATTAAAAATTGCTGGGAGTCCTCCCCCAATTTCGCCACAACGACGGGCAAGTGCAACCGCTAGAAAACGTTTTTCGTCGATTGGTGCAAAGTTCCAGGTATGTGAAGTTTTCCAATCAATGGGCTGTGTTGCACCAGGGACTCGATTGGGGAAGTTAATTGCGAGCGAAATCGGTCCCTTCATATTTGGCGGTGAACCCTGTGCAATTGTCGAACCGTCAACGAACTCGACCATTGAATGCACGACAGATTGCGGGTGAATAACCGCTTCAATCTGTGAATAAGGAATTCCAAAGAGATAGTGGGCTTCAATAATTTCAAGGCCCTTATTCATCAGCGATGCTGAGTTGATAGTGACTACTGGACCCATCGCCCAGGTTGGGTGAGCAAGTGCTTCTTGAAGTGTGACCTGCGATAGATCCTGGCGATCGCGGAATGGGCCACCACTTGCAGTCAAGATTAACTTCGAAATTTCAGATTTCTTCTCGCCGATAAGTGCCTGCCAAATCGCAGAATGTTCTGAATCAACTGGAAGTAATTGATCTTCCTTTGCGCGAGAGATAACTAAATCCCCACCGGCTACGAGAGACTCTTTATTTGCAAGCGCTACTCGGTTACCTGCATCCAGCGCTGCCAGCGTTGGCGCTAATCCAATTGACCCAGTGATTGCATTAAGCACGACATCGCAGGTAATTGCTGCAATTTCGGTAGATGCGTCAGGACCATCAATAACCTGAACACCGGGAAGTGCATCGCGAATTAATTGAGCGTTCTTCGTAACGCCGACAATCTTTACCTTAAATTTCTTAGCCTGCGCAATAAGTACATCCGGGTTAGATCCTGCTGCAGTGATAGCAATAACAGTAAAGATAGATGGATTTGCTTCAACAATCTCGAGAGCTTGAACTCCGATGGATCCTGTTGAACCCAGGATTACAAGCTCGCGCGTCATGAAACTTTGCGCTTGCGTCCTACGAATTGTCCGATGATCACAATTGCAAGAGCAAGGAAGAACATAGCTGACCCGATGACATTTGCTTGCGCTGGAATACCGCGAGCTGCAGATGTATAGACAAACTTAGGGAAGGTTGTCATCGTGCCAGAGTTGAAGTTGGTAATGATGAAATCATCGAATGAGAGGCTAAATGCCAGAAGCGCTGCTGCTGCGATACCAGGTGCCACAAGTGGAAGTGTGACGCGACGGAATGTTTCGCGTTCGTTGGCATAGAGATCCATCGCTGCTTGTTCAAGGCGTGGATCAAGGGATGCAATACGCGCTTTTACTGTGACCACCACAAATGAGATACAGAAAACTACGTGTGCAATTACTGTAGGCCAGAAACCTGGGTTGATCTGGAATACAAGGAAGAGCGAGAGCAACGATGCTCCGAGAACGATTTCTGGCGTTGCCATCGGCAAGAAGATCAAAAGGTTTGTCGTTGAACGACCGCGGAACTTATGGCGTCCGATAGCAAAAGCGATCATTGTTCCGAGAATTGTTGAGAAGAGCGTTGCCAAGAAACCAATTTTGATTGAATTTCCGAGTGCGGTACATACCTCGGGTGCTCCGCAAGGATTCTGCCAATTAGCGAGTGTGAAACCCTTCCAAATCAAGTTGCTCTTTGCAGAATCATTAAATGAGAATGCAAATGTGTAGGCAACTGGAATGAAGAGATATGTGAATGCAACCACTGCGTAAATACGGATGAGGTTACGGCCGAACCAGCGCGATAGAGACTTCATACAAGCTCCTCGGTTCCGGCCTTACGGACATAGACAGTTACCAAGATGAGAATCGCCGCCATCAAGGTAAATGAAAGCGCTGCAGCAGTTGGGTAATCAACGATCTTGAAGTAACGAGATTCGATGACATTTCCAATCATCTTTGTCTGCGGACTTCCAAGAATTGCTGCATTTACATAGTCGCCAGCGGCTGGAATAAAGGTAAGAAGCGTTCCTGCAACGACTCCTGGCATTGAAAGCGGCAGGGTAACTTTGCGGAAAGTTGTGAATCCATTGGCGTATAGATCACCAGATGCTTCCAAAGTGCGCGGGTCAATGCGATCAATTGATGCATAGAGCGGCAGAGTCATAAATGGTAAGAAGTTATAAGTCATACCCATGACAACGGCGAAAGCGCTGGATGTAAGTGTGGTGCTCTCAGAAATGATGTGAAGCGTTCGGAGAGTCGGCACCACGAATCCTTCTTCACCAAGAATCTGCTTCCAAGCAACTGTGCGCAGAAGGAAAGATGTAAAGAATGGAGCGATAACCAGGACCAACATTAAGTTCTTGTACTTGCCGCCCTTAAATGCAATTGCATATGCCAGCGGATAAGCGATAGCTAGAGCCAGGATTGTTGCAATCGTTGCATAGAGAAAAGAGCGACCGAACTGTTCGCGATTCTCCATAAATGCATCTAAGTAGTTGGAGAAGCGAAGGGATTGTTGATATTCGCCTGTCTCGCCAGTTGGTGTCTGTGTAGATGTCTGAGCTAGGTTAAAAATTGGTAGCAAGAAGAAGGTGAAGAGAAAGGCCATTCCCGGAATTAAAAGAAGATAAGGAGTACTTATCTTCTTCACCTTAAAACCGGTCATTCTTCGTCGAGATCCTCATCAGGGCTGACTTCAGTGCCGGCCTCAGCATCTTCATCGCCGCGAAGACCGAAGGTAAATACTGGCTCCCATGAAATATTGACGCTCTCGCCAACGCTAAATGGAGCAACTCCATCATCGTTCTGCTCGAAGACCATTAGCTCTTGTCCCCACGGCATCATTACCTGGTACTGAGTCGAAACGCCGATGTATGAAACATCTTCAACTTTTCCACCTGTGAGAATATTTCCTGAAGTTGCAGTCTCTAGACGAGAGATGCGGAACTTCTCGGGGCGAATACCTGCATAGATTGAATTATCTACAGCGTGTGAACGATCTTTCTGAAGTGAAATCTTCTGTCCGAAGAGATCAACAATCTGATTCGAACCATCGTTGCCAGTAACAGTTCCCTTGATGAGGTTTGACTGGCCAAGGAAGTTAGCAACAAATGCTGTCTTTGGATTGTCATAGAGCTCAGCAGGTGAACCCATCTGCTCGATTTCGCCTTCATTCATTACCGCGATGGTGTCAGCCATAGTCATGGCTTCTTCCTGATCGTGAGTAACGTGAACGAAGGTAATTCCGACTTCCTTCTGAATCCACTTAAGTTCAATCTGCATCTGACGACGAAGTTTGAGATCAAGCGCACCGAGAGGCTCATCGAGAAGCAGAAGCGCTGGACGGTTAACAATTGCGCGAGCAAGTGCGATGCGCTGCTGCTGCCCACCTGAAAGCTGTGTTGGCTTACGTTGCGCAAGATGTGGAAGCTCTACAAGATCTAGCGCCTTATTTACCGCATCGTTAACGTCTTTGATTCCGCGACGGCGCAGGCCGAATGCGATATTTTCAAAGATTGTTAGGTGCGGAAACAGTGCGTAATTCTGAAAGACTGTATTAATCGGGCGCTGATATGGACGTGTATCGGTGATATCAGTTGAACCCAATGAAATCTTTCCCTGAGTAGGTTCTTCAAGCCCCGCAATCATGCGAAGTGTCGTTGTCTTGCCGCATCCCGAAGGTCCAAGAAGTGCAAAGAATGAACCTTCAGGAATGACAAGTGACAAGTCATTGACTGCAGTGAAATCACCATAAGTCTTGGTGATATTTGTAAGCTTTAGATCTCCCCGTGCAGAGCTTGCGACATCAGACACTTAGTTGCCGGCAGCCTTCTGGAAGGCTTCTGTCCAACTTGTCTCTTCTGCAGGTGTGAGTGCGCGGAAGACCGAGAGGTTTGCCATTGTCTTTGCAGTTGGGAAGATAAATTCACTCGCCGCTAGATCTGGATCAATCTTCTCCATCTCGGCCTGTGCACCCTTTACAGGACATACGTAATTTACGTAGGCCGCTACTTCAGCTGCAACAGCTGGGTCGTAGTAGTAGTTAATGAGCTTCTCAGCATTTGCCTTTGCTTCAGCCGTAGCAGTTGAAGGAATCATCATGTTGTCGCCTGAAATTGTTCCGCCTGATTCAGGGATTGCAAAATCAAACTTTCCTTCATTCTCTGTCTTGAGAATGAACATATCGCCTGACCAACCAATAACTGCAGTTGCGTCACCTGAAGTGAGATCTTCTGCGTACTCGTTGCCCTTTACACCGCGGATCCAGCCATCTGCAATCTTCTTCGCGAGGAAGTCGACAGCGTTCATGAATTGATCTTCGGTTACAGTCGCAAGATTTACACCTTGCGAACGAAGGATGATTCCAACTGTGTCACGCATTTCAGAGAGAACAACAATCTTTCCCTTATTCGCAGGAGAGAAGAGATCTTCAATCGTGCGAATACCCTTTGGATTCTTTGCTGTGTTCCAGCCGAATCCACCCATGATGCCTTGCCATGTCAATGAACTCTCGCGCTTTGGATCAAATGATGGTGATGCAAGTGTGTCGAGGATATTTCCTGCATTTGGAATATTCGCCTTATCAAACTTCTGTGTGTATCCGAGACGAATCCATCGAGCTGCCATCCAGTCTGTCGGGCAGACAAGGTCGTAACCGATATCTTTCTTCAGCTTTAGCTGCGCCTGTACTTTTCCGAAGAACTCATCGTTATCGTTGTAATCTTCAAAGTACTTAACGGCAATATCAGTCTCTTTTGTAAATGCTTCAAGAGTTGGGTACTTCTTACCTGAGTCATCGACATCGAGGTAGAGAGGCCAGTTACCCCAGCGAATTGTGTTCTTTGCAGATCCTGAATCTCCTCCAGAACCACCACATGCAGCGAGCGCACTTGCACCTGCAACTGCACCAGCGCCGGCTAAGACAGCACGACGTGAAACTCGAGAGTTAATGATTGAACGTGCTTCTTCAGAGAGAGGTTTCTTAGCCATGAGTGAGGCTCCTTTTAAATTGCCGGAATAAGGGACGGTTTTGCTGGGCTCATTATGGACTTTCTTGCCCCCTGAGCCAAACCTAAATCGAACTTTTTTGGTGCGATTTTGTTGTGATTTTCAGGCTGGTCAGGCGTTGATATTCGACATCACATGCTTGATTCGGGTGTAATCCTCGAAACCATAGCTGGAGAGGTCTTTGCCATATCCACTGCGCTTATATCCACCGTGAGGCATCTCAGCCACAAGTGGAATGTGGGTATTGATCCAGACGCAGCCGAAGTCGAAGGCCTTCGCCATTCTCATCGCTCGGCCATGGTCCTTGGTCCAGACAGATGATGCCAAGCCGTAATCGACGCCATTTGCCATCGCCACCGCTTCTGCCTCATCTTTGAACTTCTGGATGGTGATAACTGGTCCGAAGATTTCAGATTGGATCAGTTCATCGCTCTGCTTGAGATCTGCGATGACAGTTGGCGAGATGAAGTAGCCAGGCTTATTAGTTGGCGCTCCTCCGGCAACAATGCGTGCATGTGAAGGGGTACGTGAGATAAATCCGCTGACGCGTTCAAATTGGCTCTTATTATTTACAGGGCCCACAAGAACATCCTCGTGTGGCATACCCATTGCGATGCTATCGGTCGCTTGTGCTGCGAGAAGTTTCACCAACTCGTCATAGACGCCCTCTTGCACAAGGACGCGGGTAGCAGCTGTGCAATCTTGGCCAGCATTGAAGAATCCTGCGATTGCAATACCTTCTGCAGCTGCGGCAAGATCGGCATCGTTAAAGACAACGACAGGCGCCTTGCCACCGAGTTCAAGGTGTACGCGCTTCAATGATTTCGCTGCAGCCCCTGCAACTTCCATACCTGCACGAACAGAACCGGTAATCGAAACCATTGCAGGTGTTTCGTGATCAACAAGTGCTGCACCTGTCTCGCGCTCACCAGTAATCACGTTGATGACACCATCAGGTAGGAACTCGCTCATGATCTGAGCCATAAAAACTGTTGAGGCTGGCGTTGTATCACTTGGCTTCAATACAACTGTATTTCCTGCAGCGATTGCCGGTGCCCATTTCCAGACAGCCATCATCATTGGGTAATTCCACGGAGTTACCTGTGCGCAAACGCCAACAGGCTCGCGGCGTATAAATGAGGTCATTCCGCGCATATATTCGCCGGCAGATTTACCTTCTAGATTACGAGCAGCTCCTGCAAAGAAGCGGATCTGATCGACCATCGGTGGAACTTCTTCAGATGCAGTAAGGCCCATTGGCTTTCCGCAATTCTCAGATTCAATCGCTACGAACTCGTCTGCGCGAGCTTCAATGGCATCGGCAATCTTCAAAAGAGCGCGCTGGCGTTCAGAAGGTGTGGAATCACGCCAATCGACAAAGGCATCACTTGCCGCCTTCATCGCCTTATCTACATCTGCAGCGTTCGACTTAGGCGCAGTGGCAAAAGCTTCGCCGGTAGCTGGGTTGATGAGCGTTGTTGTCTCACCTGATGCGCCATCGACAGATTGTCCATTAATAAAATTCTGTAACTTCTTCATTCTTATGCCTGCCCCTTCGTAGCACGCACCATCTGATCCCCGTGATCGTATGGATGCTTTGTATATGTCTCAAGCCATCGTGCAATTGTGTACTTGCCTGCCTCAGTGTGCTCTCCGAACTTCTCGAGATCGCTCTCTTCAAGTCGCTTAATGAGATCTAGCGAACTTGCACGCACCGCTGCATAAACAGCAATTGAATTTTCAACTGGACCATCTGCATAGGCAAGCTTTGCTTCATTTGCCCAAGCAGCTTCGTCATAGCCTTGAATGATTGATCCTTCAGGTTCTGCAACCAAGCGACGCAGGCGCGCATAAGACTGCGCCTCTGAATCTGCCATGTGATGAATGCATTGACGCGCAGACCATTCATTCTCTGCATGAATATCCAATAAATCTGGAGTCACCGCACGAGCGAGATTGAGAAAATATTGACTTGCTGCTTGATAGGCCTCCGCGGCTTCTTTCAAATCTATCGCTGTTGTCATAGCGAGATAATAGTTACTTCTTCTCTTTCTCACTAGCGGCGAGCTGGCCGCAAGCGCCATCGATTTCACGGCCACGGGTATCGCGAACCGTTACAGGAACGCCATAAGACTCAAGGATTCGAACGAACTCTGACTCATCTTCCCGGCGTGATGCAGTCCACTTTGAACCTGGGGTCGGATTGAGTGGAATGAGATTCACATGGGCATTTCTATTTTTCAGCAATCGGCCCAATAGATCGGATCTCCACGATTGATCGTTGATATCGCGAATCAGCGCATACTCGATTGAGTAGCGACGTCCGGTCTTCTTCTCATAGGCATCGGCTGCAGCTAGAACTTCGCGAACATTGAAACGATTATTGATTGGGACCAGTGTGTCTCGGAGTTCATCATCAGGAGTGTGAAGCGAAACTGCCAAGGTGCAGTTGATTCCTTCATCCATGAGCTTTTCGATTCCATTGACGAGGCCAACTGTTGAGACAACTACTGAACGAGCAGAGATTCCGAGTCCATCTGGATTTGGATCTGTGATGTTATGAAGGGTGCGGACAACTGCGTTGTAGTTAGCAAGCGGTTCACCCATTCCCATGAAGACAATGTTGGAAAGTCGTGTAGGTCCACCTGGCATTTCACCGTTGGCACATGCGCGAGCTGCGGCAACGATTTGATCGGTGATTTCGGCAGCGGAAAGATTTCGAGTTAAACCTGCTTGGCCGGTTGCGCAGAATGGGCAGTTCATTCCGCAGCCGGCTTGGGATGAGATACAGACTGTTGTGCGATCTGAGTAACGCATCAAAACGGATTCAACGAGGACTCCGTCATGTAGCTTCCACAAATCCTTTCGGGTCATGCCGCCATCTGTTGTGCGAGTTGTCACTAGCTCAATCATCTTTGGAGTCAACGCATCTGCAATCGATTGACGCTCGGCTGCTGGAATATCAGACCAATCTTCTGGATTGTCAGAAAGGTGTGTGAAGTAATGCGTTGCTACCTGTGCTGCACGAAATGGCTGGAAGCCAAGTTCCTTAGCGAAAGCTTTGCGATCTGCAGGTGAAAAATCTGCTAAATGCTTGGGTGCCTTCTTCTTCTGAACTGGTTCGTCGAAGACTAATTTAAGTTCTGTTGGACGCTCGGTGCTCATAGGAGACCAGAATCCTGTGCCCGGCGCACAACTTCGAGTGCGAGCCATAGGGCAGGGGCAGCAAAGAGAACTGAATCTAGGCGATCCATGATTCCGCCATGTCCTGGCAAGAGATTGCCCATATCCTTAATTGCAACATCGCGTTTTAGTGCGGATTCGATGAGATCTCCTGATGTTGCAGTAAAGACGGTGAGAATTCCAGCTAGAGCACCAAGCCACCAATCAGAGTTCATGATGTAGTGGAAAGCAAGAGATCCACCAACAACAGTGAATACGAGTGAACCTAGTAACCCTTCAATTGTCTTCTTAGGGCTGATCTTCGGTGCAAGTGGATGCTTTCCAAATAACACTCCAGTCAAATATGCAAAGGTGTCATTGCATCCCACAAGAACTACAAGTGTCATTACTCGCTCTAGGCCGTTGTATGGGCGTGCAAGAAGGATGAGGAAACCTGCAAGAAATGGCAGATAGATAAGTGCAAGAGTTGATGCTGACGCTGTGCGTACAAAGTTCTCTGTTCCTCTAGGTAAGAGAAGAACCAGAAGGCAAGGAAAGACGATTGCAGTGGCAACAGAGAGACCAGAGACTCCCCCAAACCAGGTTGCAGCGCAGAGTGCAATTGATGCTGTGGTCAGAGACCACAGTGGAATATCAATCTCAATTGCATGAAATGCCTTGTGAAGTTCGCGGATACCAAGAATTACTGCCAAGGTAACAATGGCGGCAAAAGTCGCTCGATAGGTAGAGAGTGAAACCCAAACAAGAAGAATAAGGAAGATGCTGACGCCAATTGATGGGAGCAGTTTTCGACCAGCGCGCTTATTAATCGCTTCGTTGATCGAATGTAAATCTGACACAGTAAGTGAACTTCGGATTAAGTCCTTAGACTTCGAGAAGTTCAGCCTCCTTATGCTTTAGCAATTCATCAATCTTTGCGACGTGATCTGCAGTGATCTTTTCAAGCTCTTTCTCGCCACGACTGAGATCATCTTTACCGATCTCGCCATCCTTCTCGAGCTTCTCCATCAATTCCTTAGCGGTACGACGGATATTGCGCATTGAAATCTTTGAATCCTCTGCCTTTGTCTTTGCGACCTTGATGTAATCCTTGCGGCGCTCCTCTGTGAGCTGCGGGAAGTTAACGCGGATGACTGCGCCATCAGTTGCAGGATTTACACCTAGATCTGATTCGCGAATCGCTTTTTCAATTGAGGTCATTGCACCCTTATCGAATGGAGAGACGATTGCCATACGTGACTCAGGAACCTGAATCGTTGCAAGCTGTGAGAGTGAGGTAAATGTGCCGTAGTAATCGACCATAATCTTGTTGAACATCGCTGGGTGAGCGCGACCTGTGCGAATTGCACCGAAATCATCCTTAGCAACTTCGACAGCCTTATTCATCTTCTCGGTCGCCTCAGTAAGTGCGCTATTTACATCTGCCATGATCTTTGCTCCTTAGGAACCTTAAGTTATCTCTCGTTTAAGAAACGAGAGTTCCGATCTTTTCACCGCGAACTGCGCGGCCAATATTTCCATTTGTCATTAAGTCGAAGACCACGATTGGTAGGTGGTTTTCGCGGCAGAGGCTAAATGCTGCAGCATCTGCAACAGCGAGTGACTTCTGGAGAACTTCATCGTAAGAAATTGTGTCGAACTTCGTAGCGCTCGGGTCTTTACGAGGATCTGCGCTGTAGACGCCATCGACTCCGGACTTTGCGAGCAAGAGTGCACCTGCACCGATTTCTAGTGCGCGCTGTGCTGCAACTGTGTCGGTTGTGAAGAATGGCATTCCGGCGCCTGCGCCGAAGATAACTACGCGACCCTTTTCAAGGTGGCGGATTGCGCGACGTGGAACATATGGCTCTGCAACCTGTCCCATGGTGATTGCTGTCTGGACGCGAGTATCAACGCCCTCTTTTTCGAGAAAATCTTGCAGCGCTAAACAGTTCATCACTGTTCCGAGCATTCCCATGTAATCAGCGCGTGAACGTTCCATGCCGCGCTCTGAGAGTTCTGCTCCGCGGAAGAAGTTACCTCCGCCAACAACGATTGCGATTTGTACTCCGCTGCGAACAACATCAGCGATTTGTTTTGCTACATCTGCCAGTACATCGGGATCAACACCGATGCCCTTCTTGCCACCGAAAACTTCTCCAGAAAGCTTAAGGAGCACTCTGCCGTATTTACCTCTGGTACCTGGCATGAGTGCTCCCCTCGCTTCTAAGTGAAACTAGTTTACTGACCTACGCGGAAACGGTGGAATGCCTTGACGGCGGTTCCTGCCTCATCGAGGATCTGCTTAACGGTCTTCTTCGCATCCTTAGCGAAAGCCTGCTCGATAAGTGAAACTTCCTTCACAAATCCAGTTACGCGGCCTTCGATAATCTTTGAAAGAGAAGCTTCTGGCTTACCTTCGGCGCGAGCTGTCTCTTCTGCAAGGCGACGCTCTGTCTCGATGAGGTCTGCTGGAACTTCATCGCGGTTAACGAAGCGTGGAGCAAATGCTGCGATGTGCTGTGCAACATCCTTACCAACTTCTGCAGCTTCCTTAGCAAGTGAAACCAAGACACCAACCTGTGGTGGCAAATCTGGGCTTGTCTTGTGAAGGTAAAGGCCAACTGGGCCTTCGATTACTGCAACGTTGCGGATCTCGATCTTCTCGCCGAGCATTGCATTTCCTTCATCAATCACTGACTGAACGGTCTTGCCGTTTGCCATTGTTGATGCCAGGAATGCTGCAACATCTGCTGACTTAGATGAAAGTAGGTGCTCTACGAGTTCATCGCCAAGTGCGATGAAACGCTCGCCCTTTGCAACGAAGTCTGTCTCGCAGTTGAGCTCAAGCATGACACCGAGGTCACCTGAAACCTTCGCAACTACCAAACCATTTGAAGTTAAACGACCTTCGCGCTTTGTAACGCCCTTTTGTCCTTTAACGCGGATAATTTCGACTGCCTTGTCGTAATCACCATCTGCTTCATCAAGTGCCTTCTTGCAATCGAGCATTCCTGCTGCAGTTGCTTCGCGTAGGCGCTTTACATCGTCTGCTGAATAGTTAGCCAATTTACTTATGCCTCCGGTGTAGAAGTTGTAGATGCTGACTCAAGAATTTCCTTCTCGAGCGCAGCCGCTGCTGCAGCCTCAGCTGTTGCAACTGGTGCAGGTGCTGCTGCAGAGCGAGCCTTGAGGCCTTCTGCAATTGCATCTGTGATGACGCGTGTTAGAAGTTCAATTGAACGGATTGCATCGTCGTTACCTGGGATCTTGAAATCAACTTCATCTGGATCGCAGTTTGTGTCGAGGATTGCAATGACAGGAATACCAAGCTTCTTCGCTTCCTGAACTGCGAGGTGCTCCTTCTTTGTATCAACAACCCAAATTGCTGAAGGCAACTTAGTCATGTGGCGGATACCGTCGAGGTTCTTAAATAGCTTCTCGCGCTCACGACGAAGAACAAGAAGTTCCTTCTTTGTAAGCAATAGGTCGTTAGCTGTCTCAAGTGCTTCGAGCTCCTTGAGGCGCTGAATACGCTTGTACACAGTTGGGAAGTTTGTGAGCATTCCACCTAACCAGCGCTCTGTAACTGTTGGCATTCCAACGCGAGCTGCTTGATCAATGATTGGCTTGTGAGCCTGCTTCTTTGTTCCCACGAAAAGTACGTGGCCACCCTTAGCAACTGTCTCCTTAACGAAAGCGTAAGCTGAATCGATAAGTGCAAGTGACTGCTGGATGTCGATGATGTAGATGCCATTGCGTTCTGTGAAGATAAAACGCTTCATCTTTGGATTCCAACGACGAGTCTGGTGTCCGAAGTGGACTCCGCTGTCGAGGAGTTCGCGCATTGTTACAACTGCCATGACGGCACGCTCCTTCTTAGGTTTTTGTGCACAGCACAAAGAACCTGCTCGGTTAATGTCTTAACAATTTGCTAAGACCGTCGCACTTACAACGCCGACCACATGCTTCTAATTACTTAGAGAACTAATGGACCGAAGTGGCTTGTATTCCTCGCGAGCGATTCATACATAAGTGCTGAGATGTCACCAGCCTTGCGACTGGTGCAGGGCTGATTCTAGGCGCTCGAGGAGATCGCCCCAAATTCTGGTGCTGCCTATAAGGTTCCTAAAGGTACCCTTTTGGGTGTACTCTCCAGCCATGGCCACCAATGTGAAATTTAAAGATGAATTCGTTCAGAAGGCTCGCCAGGTTGCAAAGGCGGAGCATCGCTCTGTTCCGAGTCAGATTGAGTTCTATTTCAAGATTGCTCTGATTGCAGAGCAGAATCCAGAACTCAGCTTCAAATTAATCAAAGAAATTCTGCATGCACAGTCCGAGGAAGCAAATGAAGAATATGTATTTGGTGAATGAAGGTAATTCTTTCCCCCTCTTTTAAACGCACGGTTAAGCAATTACATTCAAATCAGAAGAGAGCTTTAGACGACGCTATTCAGTCGATTCAATCCGATCCCTTGATTGGTAGCCCAAAAAAGGGTGATCTTTCTGGGGTTTATGTCCTAAAGTTCAAAATCTCGAAACTTGATTGGCTACTTGCCTATCAGATACTTGAAGAGGAAATAATTCTCTTACTGGTGGTAGGTCCTCATGAGAATTTCTATCGAGACCTCAAGCGATAATCAAGCACGAGGATGGGCCTGCTTAAAGGCTTTCTGCAATCTTTCAGTCGATACATGGGTATAGATCTGGGTTGTAGCAAGGGATGCGTGGCCCAGAATTTCCTGAACGGTACGTAGATCCGCCCCGCCTTCAAGTAAATGGGTAGCTGCTGAGTGGCGCAGAGCATGTGGCCCTAAACGTTGTGCGCCTTCTAAAGCTTCCAGTGCTTCATAGACAACTGTGCGAACCGTGCGCTGATCAATTCTTTTCCCGCGAACGCCAAGAAAGACTGCTTCCCCCGATGCACCGTTGGCCATCTCGGTTCGAGCATTTTTAATCCAATTGTTGAGCGCTTTCATCGCAGGATTGCCAAGCGGAATCGTGCGCTCTTTATTTCCTTTTCCTAGAACAAGAATTGTATTTCGTTGATAATCAATATCATCTAAATCAAGTCCGCAGAGTTCAGATACACGCGCACCCGATGCGTAGAGAACTTCCAAGATCGCACAATCGCGAATAGATGTTGCACTCTCTTCTTCGGCTACGCGAGTCGCAAGTGAATCCATCGCAACGGTTGCATCAGAGATAGATAAGACCTCAGGCAAAGTTCTATGGCCCTTTGGAGTTGCAAGGGTGAGCCCAATATCTTTTGCGAGAAAGCCTTTCTTCGTCGCCCACTTAGTAAAGAGGCGAATTGAAACTGCTCTGCGAGAAAGCGTTGTTCGTGCGCCGCCCTTCACTTGCTGCGTTGCAAGCCAGGAACGAATATGAGCGATTGTTACTTCGGATAAATTATCGACCTTCTGAAGTTCGAGGTTATCGAAGAAGCTGGTGAGATCACCGAGATATGCACGAGTTGTGTGCTCCGAAAGTGAGCGCTCTTTGGTCAGATGATGGGTGTACTCCCCCAGCACTTTCTCAAAGGTTGGCATAGGTTAAGAATATAGAGGGAGATGACAAAGCCGCCAGAAAGCCCCTGAAAAGAGGCCGTCTGGCGGCTAAAGCCTTACTTACTTACTTTGATTGAGGTAATCACTTTCTTACCTGCATTGAAGCGAAGAACCTGGCCCTTAGACAACTTTCTCTTGATAGTTATCGAAGCTGCTCCATTCTCCTTCTCCATGACAACATCATCTACGAGTACGAATGTGGTCTTTCCGTTTCTTGTTGTACCTACGTAGATCTGGACAATCTCACCGTAATACTTATCTGCGAGATTGAGAGAGAGTTTCGTGCCAGAAGCTGAGCTCGAAATCTTTACAGTGTTTGCAGCAGCTTTCGCCTTTGCGCGAGCTTTTGCTTCAGCTTTCGCAGTTGCAACAGCTTCTGCCGCTACGCGCTCAGCATTGGCCTTCTCTGCAGCTACTTTGTCAGCCGCTTCCTTTGCGGCTGCTGCTACAGCAGCCTCTGCAGCTAACTTCGCGTCAGCGATTACCTTCTCTGCGGCTAGCTTGTCAGCCGCAGCTTTTGCAGCTGCGGCACGGGCGGCAGCAGCGGCTGCGAGTTCAGCAGCCGATGGACCCGATGGGGGGTTTACAGGTGCCGCAGCCGGTGTAACCGAGACAGGTGATGATGCAACAGAAGCACCTGCACTATTGACTGCCTTCAAAGTAATTGTGTAAGCAGTGCCGTTGGTAAGCCCAGAAATCGTAATCGGGGTGGTTGCATCTGGAGTTGATAGTGCTGTGTAGGTAGTGCCATCAGTTGAGTATTGGTAGTTAATGATGCTAGCTCCACCATTTGATGCAGGGGCAGTGAAGGCGATTATTGCCTGCCCATCTCCTGCTGTGGCAGTAAGAGAAGTTGGAGCATCGGGTGGTGTTACAGCAGCAGCAGCTGTAATTGTGACTACCCAAACTTGATCTGTGCCGTCTTGAGCTGTAACAGTGTAGTTAACCGCTGTAGTGAAGTCATTAACCGTTGTTCCAGAGACTTGAGGCGTAGCTCCAACTTCAACTGTTGAATCTGCTGAAGCAGTAAATGTTGGGGCAAGGGTTGTTAGATCTGTTCCGAAAGGAACTTCCACTGTAACTGTGTGATCGACTTCAGAAACAACACCAGTTGCGCCAGATGCAGAGAAGGTGAGAATTGAGTTTTCTGCGGAACCAGCAGCAGCTGTAATTGTGACTACCCAAACTTGATCTGTGCCGTCTTGAGCTGTAACAGTGTAGTTAACCGCTGTAGTGAAGTCATTAACCGTTGTTCCAGAGACTTGAGGCGTAGCTCCAACTTCAACTGTTGAATCTGCTGAAGCAGTAAATGTTGGGGCAAGGGTTGTTAGATCTGTTCCGAAAGGAACTTCCACTGTAACTGTGTGATCGACTTCAGAAACAACACCAGTTGCGCCAGATGCAGAGAAGGTGAGAATTGAGTTTTCTGCGGAACCAGCAGCGCTCGCACTGGAAATACCCGTAATGCCCATCGATAGCGAAAGGAGAGCTATAAAGAAAGTTCGCAAGAACTTGCTTGCAGAATTCGTTGCGTTCTGGGTAGGGGTGTTATTGATCATGAGTGTGTCCCTTGCTCGAAAATTCATAAGCGAAGAATCACCCGAGTACGAGAACTTGCCCACGACTATGACTGGTCCTAACTGGACATAGAAAAAACTTGACCGCTTATGGCGGAAAAGGCCTTTGGAACTTCTAGGGTCGATAGGAGACTTGCCCAGTAATCAGATTTGTCCGGTCATGCTCGAGATTGACTGCATAAGAATGGCCAGCTTTGACGGTGGGCGACTGTATAAAGGTGATTACCTCTAGAAGAGAGCAGGGAGAGACATGTACGTCAAACCAATATCCACTTTGGTGGAGTTCTTTTCACATGGTTATCGGAGCGCCGATGATCTTTGCAAGTTTCTTATTTTTGAGACTTTTCAGATGTTCTCACCCAAATCCCTCTTTATTGGCGAGATTGATTCTTCAGGTTTTATAAACCACAAAGTTTCATTCGGGTTTGAGCAGCGAGAGTTAGATCAGTGGCTGAGACTTTCACTTGGATTAGATGTTCCGATAGCTCATGCAGTCACCTCAAATAAATGCATAATCGTCAACTCTCCTGAAGACTTCTATGGGAACTATCCCGTCGCTTCTGAATTAGGGGCTGTGGATTCTAATTGGAAGTCATGTATCGCAGTGCCAGTGCTTCCTCACGGGGTTTACTTTCTTATTCTGAATATTAAGCCAAAAAAAGATAATGAATTTGAACATTTTCTTCGAGCTGTTGGTCAGTTAATCATGATTTATTTAAATGCTGGGAAGTCAAATAGGGTTCTAGCGGCTTCAAGCGAATCAAGTGGAGAATTGACTTCACGACAGAAAATAATCTTGTCATACCTCGAAAAAGGATTTACAAATCCTCAGATTGCTCAAGAGATTGGATACTCAGAATCTCTAGTTCGTCATGAAACGATTGAGATTTATTCCAAACTCAACGTTTCCGGTAGAAAAGAACTTCTCAAGAACTCGGGGGGGGGGGGGGGGGTAGTTAAGCTTTTTGCGGCTTAAGACCCTGACGCAACAAACCGAAGGTAAGTGCATCCTCTAAAGCCATCGCAGATGCAGCAATTACGTTCTCGTGAACACCAACTGTGTTCCACTCGCCCTTGCCATCTGAAGTCTCAACCAATACACGAGTGACTGCACCAGTACCAAGACGTCCTTCAAGGATACGTACTTTGTAATCGGTAAGTTCAAGAGCGGAAAGTTCTGGGTAGAGCTGGTTGAGGCCATCGCGAAGTGCATTATCGAATGCGTTGACGGGACCATTTCCGGAACCATTACATGTGATCTCTTTACCCTGGGCAGTAACTGTTATCTCTGCCTTAGTAATAATTGAGTTGTTCGTGCTGCGCTCTGTGGTGGTTAACCAGTGATCAATTGTGAAGAAGGATGGACGCTTACCTGTAGCTTCTTCGCGGAGAAGAAGTTCGAATGAGGCATCTGCTGCTTCAAAGGTGAAGCCGCGTGATTCCATCTCTTTAACTCGCTCGACAACACGACCAATGAGTTCGCGGTCGCCCTTGAGATCAACACCGAGCTCCATAGATTTAAGTTCGATTGATGCACGCCCTGCCATATCTGAGACAAGCATGCGCATATCGTTTCCGACAGATTCTGGATCTTCGTGCTGGTAGAGCGATGGATCAACCTTGATTGCAGATGCGTGCAGCCCTGCCTTATGAGCAAATGCGGATACGCCTGTATATGGCTGGCGTGGTGATGGAGAAATATTTGTTACTTCAGCAACCGCGTGAGAAATTCTGAAAGATTCGCGAAGCGCGTTCTGTGGAAGAACTTCCTTCTTCTTCTTCAATTCAAGGTTGGCAATGATCGTTACAAGATCAGCATTTCCTGTGCGCTCCCCGTAACCATTGAGTGTTCCTTGGATATGGGTAGCACCAGCGGCATATGCGGCCATTGAGTTTGCGACTGCGCAACCTGTGTCGTTGTGGCAGTGAATTCCAAGGCGAGCAGATGTTGCACCTAATACATCGTGAACTACATCTGCGATTTCATCAGGCAACATTCCACCATTGGTATCGCAGAGCGCAGCCACATCCGCTCCTGCCTCCATAGCCACGCGGATAACTTCGAGGGCGTATGCGCGGTTAGCGCGGTAGCCGTCGAAGAAGTGTTCAGCATCGAGGAATACTCGTTGTCCTTCTTGACGAAGGTGCGTGACTGAATCTCGGATCATTTCAAGGTTCTCATCAAGAGTTGTTTTCAGCGCAAGATCAACGTGGCGATCGTAAGACTTTGCGACGAGAGTTACTGCAGGTGCACCTGAATCACGGAGCGCACCCAGAAGTACATCATCTGCTGCCTTTACATTAGGGCGACGAGTTGCACCGAAAGCTACAAATGTTGCGTTCTTAAGCTTTAGCTCTTTCGCCGCAAGTGCAAAGAATTCTGTATCTTTTGGATTAGCTCCTGGCCATCCACCTTCAATAAAGCCAACGCCTAGATCATCGAGATGACGAGCGATGGTGAGCTTGTCATGAACTGAGAGATTGAGGCCTTCTTGCTGTGCACCATCACGGAGAGTGGTGTCATAGATATGTAAGGCCTCTTTATCAAAACTCACAGCACAACCTTCTTCATCCAGCCATGCTTATCTTCAATAGTTCCGTGTTGAATTCCAAGTAGGTGGTTACGAATCTGCATTGTGATGGTGCCTGGCTGTCCATCGCCTGTGACCCATGTGCCCATCGCAGATTTTGCTTGACCCACAGGTGAAACAACTGCTGCAGTTCCGCAGGCAAAGATTTCTGTGATTTCGCCAGATGTAACACCTTCGCGCCAATCATCGACAGAGAGCATTACTTCTTCGGTCTTGTAACCAAGATCTTTAGCAACAGAGAGAATTGAGTCGCGAGTAATTCCAGGAAGAAGAGTTCCGGTGAGCTTTGGAGTAATAACCGTTGCATCCGCGCCCTTGCCCTTTACGAAGTAAAGGTTCATGCCGCCCATCTCTTCAACCCACTTGCGCTCTTTTGCATCAATCCAGACCACTTGGTCGCAGCCTTCTTTTGCTGCAGCTTTCTGTGCAACAAGGGATGCCGCGTAATTTCCGCCGCACTTTGCCTCGCCTGTTCCACCTTGAGCTGCACGAACGTATTCAGTTGAGATCCAAACAGATACAGCCTTTGAAGGATCAAAGTACGCACCTGCTGGTGTTGCAATAAGAATGTAGGTCGCCTTATTTGTTGGGCGAACTCCAAGACCAACTTCTGTTGCGATCATAAATGGTCGAATATAGAGAGCCTCGCCAATCTTTCCTGGAGTCCATCCAGCATCTTGGCTAACAAGCGCATGAACAGTTTCAAGGAATAACTCTTCTGGCATTTCAGGAAGCGCTAAACGGTTTGCAGATTTAGCAAAGCGACGAGCATTTGCTTCTGGACGAAAGAGTGCAATACCACCATCAGGTTGGCGATATGCCTTCATTCCCTCGAAGATCTCTTGGCCGTAATGAAAAACTGCAGTTGCAGGATCGAGAGTCAATGGACCATACGGCTTTAACTCTGGCTCCTGCCAACCACCTGCCTCAGTCCATTCGCAGACGACCATATGGTCGGTGTAATACTTTCCAAAACCACAGTTTGCGACTTTCTCTTCGCGCTCTGCTGCTGGAACTGCTTGTGGATTGAGTGAGATCTTCATTTACTTAACCAATTCTGCTAACGCTGAACCAATTTCTGTTGTGCCGCGCTTCGAATCTCCACGTGAAGCAAGATCTGCAGCGACTGCCTTTTCGACATCGCGAGCAGCATCTTTGAGCCCCAAGTGATCGAGCATCATTGCAACTGACATAACAGTGGCAGTTGGATCAGCTAAATTCTTTCCAGCGATATCTGGCGCACTTCCATGAACGGGTTCGAACATAGATGGGTATGCACCAGTTGGATTGATATTTCCTGAAGCTGCAAGACCGATTCCACCGCAGATAGCTGCAGCGATATCGGTCAAGATATCTCCGAAGAGGTTGTCTGTGACAACAACATCGAAGCGCTCTGGGTTGGTTACAAAGAACATCGAAGCTGCATCAACGTGCAGGTAATCGGTAGTCACATTTGGGAACTCTTTTGCAACCTGGTTAAAGGTACGAGTCCAAAGGCTTCCGGCACGTGTAAGAACATTGTTCTTATGAACCAGTGTCAGCTTCTTGCGATCGCGAGCTGCAGCACGTGTAAATGCATCGCGAATTACTCGCTCTGCACCTCGACGTGTATTGAGTGATTCCTCTGTTGCGATCTCGTGATCTGTGCCTTCTGCAAGAACTCCGCCGGCACCAACGTATGGTCCTTCAGTTCCTTCGCGAACAACGACAAAATCAATAGGAGCCTTAGTTGCAAGTGGCCCTGTGACACCTGGCATCAACTTCGCTGGGCGAAGGTTGATGTAGTGATCAAATGCGAAGCGAATCTTGAGGAGCAAGCCGCGCTCGAGAACACCGCTTGGAACGGTTGGGTCTCCTACTGCGCCGAGCAAGATGACATCTGCCTTTGCAAGTTCTGCAAGAACCGAATCAGGAAGAACTTCGCCAGTTCGGTGCCAGTAACCAGCACCGAGGTCGTAATTGGTCTTATTAAATGTCACGCCATATTTAGCTGCGACAGCATCTAAGACTTTAAGACCTTCACCGACTACTTCGGTTCCGATTCCATCGCCTGGAATAACTGCGAGATTAATTGTGCGTGCCATTAATTCACCAATGAGACTGAACGAACGAGATCTGCACCGGTCTCTTTCTTTACAGTTTCAGCAACTGCTTCAGAGACAGGAGAATCAACGGTCAGAGCCATAAGTGCGCTACCGCCAGCTGATTCGCGGGCAACCTGCATACCTGCGATATTGATCTTTGCGCTTCCAAGAGCATTACCTACTGCTCCGACTACACCAGGCTTATCTGCATAGCGAAGGAAGAGAAGGTTCTCTGTTGGCGGTAGATCGAGATCGAAACCATCGATAGCAATAATCTTCTCAACTTTGCGGATACCCATAAGAGTTCCATCAACCTTGATTGATTTTCCATTGCTGAGGGCTGCATGGAGAGAGATCATGCTGCGGTATTCAGGGCTATCTGGAGTCGTGGTTACATTAGATGTAACGCCACGATCTGCAGCGAGTCCTGGCGCATTTACATAGGTCACATCTTCACAACCTGATGCAAGCAAAGCGCCCTTAAGCGCGCTGATTGCAAGAACAGATGAATCATGTCCTGAGATATCGCCCTTAACTGTAATCTCAATTGAGACAGGAGTCTCGCCTGCGATTGCAGTTGCGAGTTGTGCCATCTTCTCAACCAATGGAAGAGATGGACGGATCTCGTCGTGAATTGCTCCACCCTTAACGTTAACGGCATCTGGAACGAGTTCGCCAGCAAGTGCTTTACGCACTGAAACTGCAACTGCAATACCTGCACGCTCTTGAGCTTCATCTGTTGATGCGCCCAAGTGTGGAGTTGCAACAACTTGATCAAGCTGGAATAGAGGTGAATCAGTGCAAGGTTCAGTGACGTAAACATCAAGTCCTGCGCCTGCAACGCGACCTTCAACGATTGCATCGTAGAGAGCAGCCTCATCGAGGACTCCTCCACGTGCTGCGTTGATAATGCGAACTTCCTTCTTAACTTTCTTAAGAGCTTCTACCCCAATGAGGTTTGCAGTCTCTTTAGTCTTTGGAAGGTGGATTGTGATGAAATCGCTTCGCTTTAAGAGCTCATCGAGTTCAACAAGTTCAACACCAAGCTGCGCTGCCTTTGCTGGCTGCAGGTATGGATCGTAAGCAACAACGTTCATGCCAAAAGCTTGCATGCGGTGAGCTACGAGCTGACCGATGCGACCGAAACCAACAATGCCGAGAGTCTTCTCGAAAAGTTCAGCGCCTGTGTATTTAGAGCGCGCCCACTTTCCTGCCTTAAGAGCAGCATGTGCTGGGGAGATAAAACGCGCTGATGCGAGCAACAACGAGATTGCAAGCTCAGCTGCAGAGACGATGTTTGAAGTTGGTGCATTAACAACCATCACACCAGCAGCAGTTGCTGCGGGAATATCGACGTTGTCAAGTCCAACACCTGCACGCGCAATGACCTTTAGGCCTTTAGCGGCAGCAATCGCTTCTGCATCCATCTTTGTCGCCGAACGGATCAGAACTGCATCTACTCCCTTACCAAGTTCAGCGAGAAGTTCTGCGCGGTTTGCACCGTCGCAATTGCGAACCTCAAAATCTGGACCTAGTGCATCGAGTGTTGCAGCGCTGAGCTCTTCAGCAATTAAAACGATGGGTTTAGCCACGCGCAGCACTTCCCTCTTTGTAATCATCCTTATTTGAATTCTTCATCCAGCTAAACATCTTGCGAAGTTCGCGTCCAACACCTTCGATGATGTGAACTTCTCCCTTTGCGCGAAGCGCCTTGAACTCTGGAGCTCCTGCTTCTTGGTCATCGATGAAGCGCTTAGCAAATGCACCTGACTGAACATCAGCAAGAACTGCCTTCATGTTCTCCTTGACGCGAGCGTCGATAACGCGTGGACCTGAGACGTAATCTCCGAATTCAGCTGTATCAGAGACTGACCAGCGCTGCTTTGCGATTCCACCTTCGTACATAAGGTCAACGATCAACTTAAGTTCGTGCAAGCACTCGAAGTAAGCAACCTCTGGCTGGTATCCAGCTTCAACGAGAGTTTCAAATCCGTACATAACGAGCTGTGATGCTCCACCACAGAGAACAGCTTGCTCTCCGAATAGATCTGTCTCAGTCTCTTCTGTAAATGTTGTGAGGATTCCGCCTGCGCGAAGTCCGCCGATTGCCTTTGCATATGAAAGTGTCAATGGCCATGCGCTACCTGTTGAATCTTGCTCAACTGCAACGATGACAGGAACTCCGCGGCCCGCTGCATATTCGCGACGAACGAGGTGTCCTGGACCCTTTGGTGCAACCATGCAGACATCTACATCTGCTGTTGGCTTGATGTAACCGAAACGTATATTGAAACCGTGACCGAAGAAGAGTGCATCACCCTTCTTAAGGTTAGGCAAGATTGATTCTGTGTAAATGTGGCGCTGTACGTGATCTGGCGCGAGCAACATGATCACAGTTGCTTCCTGAACTGCTTCTGCAACAGATACAACGCGGAGACCTTCAGCCTCTGCCTTTGCACGTGAAGGTGAACCTTCCTTGAGACCAACGCGAACATCAACACCTGAATCGCGAAGATTCAGTGCGTGTGCGTGGCCCTGTGAGCCGTAACCGATGATCGCGACCTTGCGACCCTGGATGATGGATAGATCTGCATCCTCTTCGTGATACATCGTTGCTGCCACGGTACTTCTCCTTTGTAGTTTCTTTACTTAGTTTTGGTTAGTTTTGGTAGTCAGGTTGTGTGTCGTGAACTTCTTTTGCCTTAGGCGTCACATCTTTAATAGAGATGACGCTGATCAGCTTGTCGAGCTGAGCAATTACTTGCTCTAGTGAGTGGCCTTCTACAGCTACTCCAATAATCATCTTTGAGATCGATGAATCTTCAGTTGGCCCCACATTAAGGGTTTCGATATTGAATGCGCGACGAGAAAAGAGGCCAGCAACTCGAGCGAGTACGCCAGGTTCGTTTTCGACGAGAACTTCAAGAGTATGTTGACGGCGGCTAGTAGTCATTAGAGTTCCTGTGAATCCCAGTCAGGCGCTGTTGCGCGGGCGATCATGATTTCGTCATTTGAAGTTCCAGCAGCGACCATCGGCCAGACCATTGCATCGCGGTGTACACGGAAATCAACAACAACTGGTTGGTCATTGATTGACATCGCCTTTTCGATTGTCTTATCTAGATCTTCTGGACGTTCGCATGAAAGTCCAACACAGCCCATTGATTCTGCAAGCATTGGGAAGTTTGGAACGCGCTTGGATTCAAGTGATGTATTTGAGTAACGACTGTCGTAGAACAATGTCTGCCACTGGCGAACCATTCCGAGAGATTCGTTATTGATAATTGCAACCTTGATTGGAATATTGTTAAGTGCGCATGTAACAAGCTCTTGGTTTGTCATTTGGAAGCAACCATCACCATCGATAGCCCAGACAGTTGTATCTGGCGCTCCAACTTTTGCACCCATTGCAGCAGGAACGCCGTAACCCATAGTGCCTGCACCGCCTGAGTTGAGCCAAGTGCGTGGGTGTTCATAAGAGATAAATTGTGATGCCCACATCTGATGCTGACCAACACCTGCAGTAAAGATTGTGTCGGTGCCTGAGATTTGTCCAAGGCGTTGAATTACAAGCTGTGGTGAGAGTGAACCATCTTCAGGAATATCAAAGCCCAATGGGTAAGTTGATTTCAATGAATTCATCTGACGTAGCCATGCAGTGAGATCTGGCTTGTTCTTTGCAAGCGCTGCTGTCAGTGCAGGGATAAGTGCTGCAATCGTTTCCTTAACATCGCCAACAACTGCGACATCAGCATGGCGGTTCTTACCGATTTCAGCTGGATCGATATCAGCATGAAGAATCTTTGCATTTGGCGCAAACGTTGAGAGCTTGCCTGTCACGCGGTCATCAAAACGCGCACCTAAAGTGATGAGAAGGTCTGCCTTTTGCAGCGCTGTTACAGCAGCAACTGTTCCGTGCATTCCAGGCATACCCATATGTAGTGGATGAGAATCTGGGAAAGCACCGCGTGCCATAAGAGTTGTAACAACTGGACCGCCGAGAAGTTCAACAAGCTGGCGAAGTTCTTTATGTGCATTGGCCTTGATAACGCCGCCACCGACATAGAAGACTGGCTTTGAAGATTGCGCGATAAGAGCTGCAGCATCTGTAATTGCCTGGCTGTTCGGAGTTGTCTGTGGTTTATACCCTGCAAGATTGATTGAAGTTGGCCAGTTGAATGTGGTCATCTTCTGAAGTGCATCTTTTGCAACGTCAACAAGAACTGGGCCTGGGCGACCTGTTGTTGCAATATGGAAAGCTTCAGCGATCGCACCTGGAATCTCGGCAGGATCTGTAATCAAATAATTGTGCTTAGTAAATGGCATTGTGATTCCGCGAATATCTGCCTCTTGGAATGCATCTGTACCGATAGCAGCAGAAGGAACCTGACCAGTAATTGCAACAAGTGGAACTGAATCCATCGCTGCATCCATCAGTGGAGTTACAAGGTTTGTTGCACCTGGACCAGATGTTGCAATACAAACTCCTGCGCGACCAGTTACTTGCGCATAACCAGTTGCAGCATGTCCTGCACCTTGTTCGTGGCGAACCAAGATGTGGCGAATTGTTGAGTCGTAGATCGGATCGTAAGCAGGAAGAATTGCGCCACCTGGAAGGCCGAACATCACTTCTACGCCAGCTGCTTCAAGGCTCTTCACCAATGAAGTAGCTCCTGTCATTTCTGTGCCGTTCGCTGTTGGAACATGTTTCGCCATCTTCGTACTCCCTTCTCTCTCGATCTCTCTTCTATCTTTTCGCTTGCTGCTTTCTTAAATGAAAAAACCCTCAGATATCTGAGGGCGCGCGTGACTTGAAGGCACGCGCTATCGAATCACCACCACTGAAACTACTGAAGAACGTGTTGATTGCATGACCCTATTCTCCAATGTGCAGGGCTGGGCGTCAAGAGGTGAGATGAACGTCTCAATAAATGGGATGAGGAATCCGCTTACTTCCAGACGGCACCTTCGGATGCTGAAGTGACCCCCTTGGAGAACTTGGCAAGTACTCCACGAGTGAACTTATGTGGGATTGGCTTCCAACCCACTTTACGAGATTCAAGTTCGGCCGGGTCCACTAGAAGATCAAGGGTACGTTTTTCGACATCAATTCGAATGAGATCGCCATCCTTAATAAATGCAATAGGACCTCCATCAACAGCTTCTGGTGAAATATGTCCGACGCAGAGGCCCGTTGAACCACCCGAGAATCGACCATCTGTAAGTAGAAGTGTCTTCTTTCCAAGACCTGCGCCCTTGATTGCACCAGTGATCATCAACATTTCGCGCATACCTGGTCCACCCTTTGGACCTTCATAACGAATGACGACTACATCGCCTTCTTTAATTGTTCCATTTTCAAGTGCATCCATCGCCGCTTGTTCGCGTTCAAAGACACGTGCAGGCCCTTCGAAAGTTTTTACACCAATACCCGCTGTCTTACATACTGCGCCATCTGTTGCCAGAGTTCCGCCGAGAATAGTGATTCCCACATCTGTAGATATCGGTTTATCAGCTGGGAAAAGTACTTCGCCATCTGCAAATGGTGGATTGATATCAGCTAAGTTTTCCGCCATCGTCTTTCCGGTAACAGTCATGCAATCTCCATGGAGATATCCAGCATCAAGCAAAATGCGAAGGACAACAGGAATTCCGCCAACGCGATCCACATCTGTCATTACATATTTTCCGAAAGGCTTGAGGTCGCCAAGTAGCGGGACCTTTGAGCCAATACGATGGAAATCTTCAAGAGTGAGATCGACCTCTGCCTCGTAGGCAATAGCGAGAAGGTGAAGAACTGCGTTTGTTGAACCGCCAAGTGCCATCAAAATAGTGATGGCATTTTCGAATGCCTTCTTTGTCAGAATATCTCGAGTTGTGATTCCCTTGCGAATGAGTTCGACAACTGCGGCACCAGATTTGATTGCGTAATCATCGCGACGACGATCAACTGCAGGAGGCGCTGCAGATCCAGGAAGTGACAATCCGATAGCCTCACCAATACTTGCCATTGTGTTCGCTGTGTACATTCCGCCACATGCGCCTTCACCTGGACAGATAGCGCGTTCAATTGCATCAACGCGATCTCTGGTGATTAATCCGCGAGCGCAAGCACCCACTGCCTCGAAGGCATCAATAATCGTGACATCTTGTCCATCAACATTTCCTGGCAGAGTTGAACCTGCATAAACAAATACTGAAGCAACATCGAGGCGCGCAGCAGCCATCATCATTCCTGGAAGTGATTTATCGCAACCTGCAAATGTAACCATTCCATCAAAACGTTCAGCATTCATTACTGTCTCGACAGAATCAGCGATGATTTCTCGAGAGACCAATGAGAAGTGCATTCCCTCGTGACCCATTGAAATTCCATCAGAAACTGAAATGGTTCCGAATTGCATTGGGAATCCACCAGCGTCAATCACGCCTTGCTTAGATGCCTTTGCGAGTCGATCAAGAGAGAGATTGCATGGAGTGATTTCATTCCATGAGGATGCAATGCCAATCTGCGGCTTTACCCAATCTTCATCGCCCATTCCAACTGCACGGAGCATTCCGCGAGCAGGAGCTCTTTCTAGGCCATCAGTTACAACTCCAGAGCGTGGTTTCATGTTCGACATGAGAGAATTCTACCTTCAGTCGCGCTATTTGCGATAAACCAGTTTCTACGTAAAAGGAGACACCTCTGTGTCAAAGCAAGCCCAAGATCAGACCTTAGACCCAACCCGTTGGCGCACCCTCTTTGTTGTTGCCATCGCTCAGCTCATGATTGTTCTGGACAGTTCAATTATGAATATCGCGATCCCAAGCGCCAAGATTGAATTAGGGATTACCGATGCCAACCAGCAGTGGGTTATTACTGCCTACACCTTGGCCTTCGGTTCGCTCCTTCTATTAGGTGGCCGCATTGGTGACTACATGGGACGCAAGAAGATCTTCCTTATTGGGTTAATTGGCTTTGCAGCTGCATCAGCACTTGGTGGAATTGCTTCAACTCAAGGACTCCTCTTTGCTTCTCGCGCACTTCAGGGCGTCTTTGCAGCTCTCCTTGCACCTGCAGCACTTGCAATCATCTCTGTGACATTTACAGTGCCGCAAGAACGCGCCAAGGCATTCGGCGTAATCGGTGCAATTTCAGGTGGCGGCGCTGCTATCGGATTAATCCTCGGTGGCACTTTGACTGAGTACGCGTCATGGCGTTGGTGCCTCGGTGTAAATACACCAATCGCAATTCTTGCCGGAATCTTGGCGTTGAAATTTGTTCGCGAATCAAAAGCAGCTGGAGAAAACACTTACGACATTCCAGGTGTCATCACGGCAACTGCCGGACTCTTCGCCCTTACATATGGATTTAATGAAGCAGCGATCAAGGGATGGTCGGACACAATTACTATCTCATTCTTTATCGCAGCAGCCGTTCTTCTTATCGCCTTTGTGGTTATTGAATCGAAGGTCTCAAATCCATTGATGCCACTTCGCGTTATTACAGAACGTAACCGCGGAGGTTCATACCTTGGATCTCTCGTTGTTGGCGCTGGCCTCTTCTCAATGTTCTTATTCCTTGGACTTTACCTTCAGGTAATTCTTGGATTTAGCCCACTGAAATCTGGCTTCGCATTCTTACCATTCACAGCCGGAATCATCATCTTCGCTGGAGTTGCATCACAGCTACTTCCAAAAATTGGACCTAAACCACTTATGGTTCCTGGTTTGATTTTCGCCGGTATCGGATTACTTCTTCTGACTCGCATTACTCCAGAAACAGGGTACTTCACACATGTAGTTCCATCACTGCTCATCATGTCGAGCGGTATGGCCCTTGTCTTTATTCCGTTGACATCGACATCGCTACACGCGGTTTCATCTCATGACACTGGTGTTGCAAGTGCGATGCTCAATACTTCACAGCAGATTGGTGGATCCCTCGGAACCGCTCTTCTCAATACAGTCTCTGCGACAGCGGCTGCGACATATGCAGCATCAAATACTGATCTTGGAAAGATGGTCCAGCCATTTGCTATGACTCATGGCTTTACCGTTGCATTTAAGTTCAGCGCAGCGTTGCTCTTTATTGGCGCAGTAGTTCTCTTCTTCTTTATCAATATTGGAAAAGAGTCACTCGTTGAAACAGAAGGCGTAATCGCCCACTAATTACTTAATTAGCAGCTTGACCTAAGTGGCCAAGTAGAAGCTCACGTACGCGTGCAGCATCTGCTTGGCCCTTTGTCTCTTTCATGACTGCACCAATCAATGCGCCAGCTGCAGGTAGGTGTCCCCCGCGAACTTTCTCTGCCGTATCTGCCTGTTCTGCACAAACCTTTTCAATGGCAGCCATCAGTGCGCCATCATCATTAACAACTTTGATTCCGCGCTTTGCAACAACTTCAGATGGCTTTCCTTCACCCGCAATAACACCTTCAACAACTTGGCGAGCAAGCTTGTCTGTCAGCTCGCCCTTTGCAACAAGTGCAACTAGTTCAGCAACATCTGCCGGAGTAATTGAGAGATCAGCAATTGCGATGTTCTGGTCATTTGCGATACGTGAGATCTCGCCAAGCCACCATGTGCGCGCCTTAGTTGGATCTGCACCGAGAAGAACAGTTGCTTCGACGATATCTAAAACATCGGCGTTGATCATCGCTTCCATCTCTTTGTCGGGAACGTTCCATTCTTCCTTGATGCGCTTGCGGCGAAGTGATGGACGTTCTGGCAATGTTGCACGAAGTTCTTCAATCCAAGATGCTGCAGGCGTTACTGGAACCAAATCTGGATCTGGGAAGTAACGGTAATCCTCAGCTTGCTCCTTTGAGCGACCAGATCGAGTTAGCCCTGTATCTTCCTGGAAGTGTCGAGTCTCTTGCTTCACTCTCTTCCCATCGTTGAGAAGCTCTGCATGGCGAATCATCTCGCCGCGAATAGCGCGCTCTACTGAGCGAAGCGAGTTAACGTTCTTTGTCTCAGAGCGAGTTCCAAGTACTTCTGAACCAATTGGTTTCAACGAAACGTTTGCATCGCAACGTAGCGAGCCTTGCTCCATCTTCACATCAGAGACTTTAAGTCCGCGCAAAATATCTCGAAGTTCTGCCACGTAAGCCTTGGCAACTTCTGGCGCATATTTGCCTGTGCCAGGAACAATCTTGGTCACGATTTCAACGAGTGGGATACCTGCACGGTTGTAATCAAGGAGCGAGTAATCAGCACCGTGGATACGACCAGTTGCTCCACCTACGTGTAGAGACTTTCCAGTGTCTTCTTCCATATGCACGCGTTCAATCTCGATACGGAATTGCTTTGGGCCTTCTTCAGTATCAATTTCAACATCGACATAACCGTCGAAACAGATTGGCTCGTCATACTGTGAAATCTGGAAGTTCTTAGGCATATCTGGATAGAAGTAATTCTTGCGAGCAAAGCGGCTATATGGCGCAATCTTGCAGTTGAGTGCAAGGCCGATAAGAATCGTTGATTCAATCGCTTTCTCGTTAACAACAGGTAGCGCTCCAGGAAGTGCAAGACAGACAGGACATGTCTGGGTATTGGGCTCTGCACCGAACTCTGTCGCACATGAACAGAACATCTTGCTATGTGTATTGAGTTCTACGTGAACTTCAAGACCCAGTACTGGATCCCACTTTGCAACGACTTCTTCATATGTTGGAAGTGCCATTAGCGCGCTCCCCCTAACACTGGTGCTTTACTCAAGATTGGTGCGCCCCACTTAGTAAGCAAGGCTGCCTCAAGTGCTGCGCCTGCTTGGTAGAGACGTTGATCCTGCATCGCAGGTGCCATGATTTGGAATCCAACTGGCAAGTTATCTTCATCAGCTAAACCTGCAGGAAGTGACATTCCACAAATACCAGCAAGGTTTACTGGAATCGTTGCAACATCGCCGAGGTACATAGCCATCGGGTCATCGACCTTCTCGCCAATCTTGTATGCAGTAGTTGGCGCAGTTGGCGAGACCAAGACATCAGCCTTAGCAAATGCCTTTGCATAATCTTCAATAATCAAAGTACGAATCTTCTGAGCAGAGCCGTAGTAAGCATCGTAATAACCAGATGAGAGCGCGTATGTTCCTAGGATGATGCGGCGCTTTACTTCGCGGCCAAAACCAGCATCACGAGTTGCACTCATTACTGCTTCTGCAGATGCGCCATCGACATCACCTGTGCGAAGTCCGTAACGCATCGCATCGAAACGTGCGAGGTTTGATGAACACTCTGATGGAGCAATTAGGTAGTACGCAGCAAGTGCATATTCAAAGCTAGGGCAATCGACTTCAACAATTTCAGCGCCGAGAGATGCAAGGACTTGAAGTGACTCATCAAAGCGCGCTTGCACGCCTTTCTGATAACCCTCTCCTTGCAACTGCTTGATAACGCCAATCTTCATTCCCTTAACATCGCCACTCTTTGCCGCTTGTACTACTGCAGGAACTGGTGCGTTAATACTTGTCGCATCTTTTGGATCATGTCCTGCGATGACTTCATGCAGAAGAGCTGTATCTAAAACCGTGCGACCAAATGGACCTGCTTGATCAAGGCTTGATGAGTATGCGATTAATCCGTAACGAGAGACTGCGCCATATGTTGGACGAACTCCAACGATTCCGGTCAGAGCTGCAGGTTGGCGAATTGATCCACCAGTGTCTGAACCGATAGCAAGTGGCGCTTCGAAAGATGAGACTGCTGCAGAAGAACCACCTGATGAACCACCGGGTGTGCGTGTTAAATCCCATGGATTAAACGTTGGACCGTAACCAGAGTTCTCTGTTGATGAACCCATCGCGAACTCATCCATATTGGTCTTACCCATGATGACAACGCCTGCATCTTTAAGTTTCGTTACAACTGTTGAGTCATATGGTGGGCGCCATCCCTGCAGAATCTTTGAACCTGCAGTTGTTGGAACGCCCTTCTGTGCAAGGACATCCTTAAGCGCAAGTGGAATACCGGCGATTGCAGAGAGCTTCTCTCCCTTTGCACGACGAGCATCGACATCTTTCGCCTGTGCAAGTGCACCTTCAGAATCAACATGTAAGAAAGCTTTAACTTGGCCATCAACTTCAGCGACGCGATTGAGGTGTGCCTGAGTAAGTTCCACAGATGTTGTCTCGCCCTTTGCAAGCGCCTCTGCCATCTGTGCAGCAGTCTTATCAATCATTCTGCTTCACCCAAGATTTGTGGAACACGGAATCGTGATTCTTCTTTAGCCGGTGCGCCTGAGAGAGCATCTTCTGGAGAAAGACTTGGCAGAACAACATCTGGGCGCGCTACGTTTTCGAGTGGCTGTGGATGCGATGTGGCCTTAACACCAGATAGGTCCATCTCTTGCACGCGTGCAACGGCGTCAAGGATCATTCCAAACTGTGAAGAGAGTTCAACGAGTTCTGACTCAGTCATCTCGATTCGGGCTAGGCCTGCAAGCTTTGCAACATCGTCGCGGGAGAGGCTGCTCATGTGGGTGAGTCTATAAAGTTTCGGTCAAATATCCGAATCAGATGCGAATTTGGCCGCTGCCGGTAACAATCCAGGTAGTTGTAGTCATCGCCTCTAACCCCATTGGGCCACGGGCATGTAACTTCTGATTTGAGATTCCGATCTCTGCGCCAAATCCCATCTGCTCTCCATCGGTAAATCGAGTAGATGTATTGACCATTACGGCTGCGCAATCAGAGAGTGCGATAAAGCGAGATGCGTTCTCCTTATTCTCAGTAACGATTGCTTCTGTGTGTTTTGTTCCAAAACGAGCAATGTGATCTGCAGCAGCATCGAGTGAATCAACAACACCAATATTCATCTCGAGTACGCCGTACTCGGTAGACCAATTTGCTTCAGTTGCCACAGTTGATTGAATACTGAATTTCTCGGCGACCTTCTGCGCAGTTGCATCTGCATGCAGAATCACGCCAGCTTCAGAGAGCGCCTTAAGGGCCATCGGTAGAAATGTTGGAGCAATTGCTTTATGTACTAGAAGAGTCTCTGCTGCATTGCAGACACTTGGTCGGTGGGTCTTTGAGTTGATAAGAATTGGCAGAGCCTTTTCAATATCTGCGAACTCATCGATATAGACATGGCACACACCTGCACCAGTTTCGATAGTTGGAACTGTGGCTTCATCTACAACCATGCGAATAAGTGCAGCACTGCCTCGAGGAATTACCAAATCTACTTTTCCTCGCGCAGTCAGGAGCGCCTTTGTAGTTGCTCGATCTTCTGAAGGAACTAACTGAATTACATCTGGTGAAATCTTTGTTGTGGCTAGTGCATCCCTCATGACATTAACGAGAATCTCGTTGCTATTGCGGGCGGTAGATGACCCACGCAATAGAGCCGCATTTCCTGACATGAGAAGAATTACTGCAGCATCAACTGTGACATTTGGACGTGCCTCGTAGACCATTCCGATAACGCCAAATGGAACTGAGATTTGCTTAAGTTCTAAACCGTTAGGAAGCGTAGATTCGCGCAGAGTTATGCCAAGTGGGTCAGGCAGAGCAGCAACTTGTCGCGCTCCCCCGGCAATCGATGCAATGCGCTCTGGTGTGAGAAGTAAACGATCTTGCATCTGAGGGTGCATCTGATCTTTGCGTGCATTCGCCATATCAATTTCATTAGCGGCGATGATTTCTGCGCTTCGAGATTCAATTGCCTGGGCAATTGCCTCGAGTGCTGCCTTGCGTTCTGCACCGGTTGCAACCGAAAGTGTGCGCGAAGCAGCGCGAGCTTTATCTGCTAACTCACCAATAAGCGCCTGTGCATCCATGGAATAAGCCTATCGGGAGTTACGATTTCGCTGTGCTCAAATTAATCCGCAGGTCAGTCATCGTTTTATTCGTTATCTATCTAGCGCTGTTTGGCCTGACTAAGGCGATTCGCTACCCAGAACCGATTGCTGCGATCAAGCTTGGCCTTGCACCAGCATCAAAGACTCCTGACTTGATGCCATTTCACTACATAGTCGCTGCTCCATCAACATATGCGCCTTGGAAGAATGGAAACTCAGAGACAGTTCAGAGCGTTAAATATGATGGCAAACGACTTACATTTGATGAATTTCTTACCAAGACAAGTACTAATGCCTTCATCATTGTTCGCGACGGAAAGATTACGTACGAGTCTTACTTAAATGGAAAGAAGCAGAACACGATTCTGCCTTCATATTCTGTGGCTAAGACAATGACCTCTCTGCTTATCGGTCAACTTATTGCCGAAGGAAAGATTAAGGAGAGCGATACCTTTGTATCGATTCTTCCTAAATTTAAAGCTGGAACCACCTTTGATGATGTGACGATTAAGGATCTGCTCGATATGAACTCCGGAATCGGAGTCTCTGATAATTACCCATCTGGCCCATCTGGCTGGGGCGTTGCGATTGCACAGTTATATGCATCGACTGATGTGAATTGGTGGCTTGAGCAGAATAAGAAGATGCGCGAGGTACCGGGAGAATTTCCAGAGTATCGAAGCGTAAACACCCAGATGCTCGGACTCATTATTCAGAAAATTACGGGTCGTAGCCTCTCGGATGAATTTACCGATCGCGTATGGCAGAAGATGGGCGCTGATTACGACGCAACATGGAACGTTGATCACAAAGGTGGATACGAGAAGGCGTTCTGTTGCTTCAACGCGACAGCGCGTGACTATGCCCGCGTTGGTCAAGCTCTCATCACGGCACAAGGAGAGAAGAATCCCAACGCAATTACAAGTCAGGCTTGGTTGAAGCGTTTATCTACTCCAGTTGTGAAACTTGATTATGGATGGGGCTACGGCGCACAGATGTGGCATCCATATCCAGGAATCAATTTAATGATGGGCCTTCACGGGCAATACATCTATCAAGATAAGGCGAATAAGACCGTCATTGTGAAGCTAAGTGATTTACCAACATCAACAGATGGCATCGCTCCAAAGATTGTCGATGTTTTGAAGCAGATTGCAGAAAAGAACTACTAAAGAAGAACTAGATCGTCGCGGTGCACGAGCTCGCGCTCATATTCTGCACCGAGTGAAGCTGCAAGTTCTTTAGTGGATCGACCGAGCATCTGAGGAATCTCAGTTGAATCAAATGCCACTAGACCGCGCGCAATTACTTTTCCTGTCTTTGATGAAAGCTCGACGGTATCGCCTGAAATAAATGTTCCTTCAACTGCAGTAACGCCAGCAGGAAGAAGTGATGTACCGCGTTCGAGGATTGCAGTAACTGCACCATCATCGAGAATTAATCGTCCTTGAGGTGTTGATGCATGTGCCAACCACAGAAGTCGTGAATTAGATTTATTGCTTTGTGCTTCGAAGAAGGTGCCTGGATCAGCGCCAGAAATTACTTGGTGTGACTCTTTCAAAGATGTGAGAAGCATCGGAATTCCAGCGCTGGTTGCAATACGTGCCGCTTCGACCTTAGTAACCATTCCCCCGCTGCCAACACCTGCAGAACCTGCACCACCAAGAACGATTGATTCGATTTCGGACATTGCAGCCACATTGCGAATTGGATTTGCTCCTGCTTGAGTTGGTGGCGCGTCGTAGAGAGCATCGATATCTGAGACAAGAACTAAGAGATCTGCATGAATGAGAAGTGCAACCAAGGCAGCTAGGCGATCGTTATCTCCGAAGCGAATCTCCTGCGTTCCTACAGTGTCGTTCTCGTTGATGATTGGGACAACACCGAGTGAGAGCAACTTAGTAAGTGTCTGTTGCGCATTCTGATAGTGAGAACGTCGGACAATATCTTCAGTTGTAAGCAATACCTGCGATGAAATAACCCCGTGGGCAGAGAACTTCTCGTTATAGCGGGCAATAAGCAAGCCTTGACCAACGGATGCAGCTGCTTGTTGTGTAGCTAAATCTTTTGGTCGAGTTGAAAGTCCCAGTGGTGAGAGCCCTGCAGCGATTGCCCCAGATGAAACCAGGATTACTTCAGATCCGCGCTCTTTAAGTGCGCAGGCCAGGCTGACAATCTTCTCAACTGATTGTGGATCTAATTCAGAACCTGCGGCACCTGTCAGTGAAGATGAGCCAATCTTGATAACGATTCGCTTCGCAGTGTTAAGCGCTGCGCGGCTCATTTGTTATTGCTTTCTTCTTCACTCTCTTCTAACTCATCGAGAGAGATCCTGATTTCAGGATTAGTTGGCTCGGCAACGTTGTACTCCCATTGGCGAGCTATTTCTTCATCTGAAAGTCGGTCCGCTTCACGTTCAACGGTCTGCCATGCACCTTCAAGTCGTGAATCTTCACCGCGGCGATGTAAGAAGCCCGCCAATTGTTCAGCACCTGCTTCAATAGTTGGCTCCCATTCGAAGACAACTTCATTATCGCCAGATCCGATACGAACCTCAGATCCTGCAACTGCGCCCTTCTTAAAGAGTTCCTTCTCAACACCGAGTTGAGCAAGGCGGTCTGCAAGGTAGCCGATTGCTTCTGCATTCTTAAAGTTTGTCTGGCGTACCCATCGAACAACTTTCTGTCCGCGCACGCTAAATGAACCATCGCCATTGAGCTGAACAGAGAATCCTGAATCATCGACAGCAACAGGGCGCAAGATAATTCTTGTGCGCTCATCTTTTGCAGCCTCTGCGCGTTCTCGTTGTACTAACCGCGCCATTGCATACATCAGCTCTTGTAGACCTTCTCGACTTGCAGCTGAAACCTTATAGACCTCATAGCCGAGCTCTTTAAGTTGATCTTCAACCATATCGGCCATTGCTTTTCCATCAGGTAAATCAATCTTGTTAAGCGCAACAATACGGACGCGATCTTCGAGTCCACCGTAGAGAGCGAGCTCGTTTTCAATGGCATCTAGGTCATCAATTGGATTGCGATCAGTTTCAAGAGTTCCGCAATCAAGAACGTGAACAAGTGCAACGCAGCGTTCTACGTGGCGAAGGAATTGAAGTCCAAGTCCTTTTCCTTGTGATGCACCTGGAATAAGTCCTGGAACATCTGCCACGGTAAAGCGCGTATCGCCCGCCTGGACTACGCCGAGGTTAGGGACAAGTGTTGTAAATGGATAATCGGCAATCTTTGGGCGTGCAGCAGAGACTGCTGCGATAAGTGAGGATTTACCTGCACTTGGGAAGCCAACGAGTGCGATATCTGCAACTGATTTAAGTTCGAGAGTGAGCTTACGTTCTTCACCTGGTTCGCCAAGAAGTGCGAAACCTGGGGCGCGTCGCTTTGATGATGAGAGAGCTAAATTTCCAAGTCCACCATGTCCACCGCGAGCGGCAAGAAAAGTTGTTCCGATTCCAACTAGATCTGCAATCTCTTCGCCATTTTCATCGTAGATCACAGTTCCATTTGGAACAGGAAGGATGAGATCTTCACCAGAGACGCCATCTTTACGATCGCCATAACCTTGATGGCCAGAAGTTGCCTTGCGATGTGGAGAGTGGTGAAAGTCCAGAAGTGTTGTTACAGATGAATCAACGACAAGGATGATGTCGCCACCGCGACCGCCATTACCGCCATCAGGTCCACCGAGTGGCTTAAATTTTTCACGCTTTACAGAGACGCAGCCGTCGCCACCTTTTCCGGCATAGGCGAAGAGAGTGACGCTATCGATAAACGATGTCATTTATATCTACTCCCCTTCCTTGATGGCTGCCGACTGAAATAAAAAAGCGGACCGCGATAAATGCGGCCCGCTCCTTTAAGAGAAACCTTAATTAAACTGCAGGAACTACATTCACTACGCGACGACCGCGAGCGCGACCAAATTCAACTGCACCAGCTGCGAGAGCAAATAGTGTGTCGTCCTTACCGCGTCCTACGTTCTTGCCTGGGTGGAAGTGTGTTCCACGCTGACGAACGAGAATTTCTCCTGCATTAACTTCTTGGCCACCGAAACGCTTAATACCGAGGTACTGTGGGTTTGAATCGCGACCGTTACGTGTTGAGGAAACACCCTTCTTACTTGCCATTTATTTGCTCCCTTAACCGGTTCGCTTACTTTGCACCGCTGATTGCGGTGATCTTTACTCGTGTGTGCTGTGCACGGAAACCTTGACGACGGCGATGGCCTGTCTTGTTCTTGTAACGAAGGATGTCGATCTTTGGACCCTTAACTTCGTCGATAACTTCGCCAGTTACCTTTACTGCTGAGAGAACCTTTGGGTCTGTTGTGACATTTGCGCCATCAACTACGAGGAGAGCTGGGAATGAAACTGATGCGCCAGCAGCAGCGTCGATGCGATCGACGGTGATGGTCTCGCCAACAGTTACCTTCTCCTGGCGTCCGCCAGCTTTAACGATTGCGTACATGCTCATTGCCTCAGTTCTTCTAATCTCTGCGCCTATGCACAAGTGGCCAGGCAGACGCTAAGGGTACGGATTTCGCCCCCTTGGGGTCAAATTGGGCTTTCGCCCCTTAAATCTAAGCGGTGATAACCCCTGAACTTGCTGCCCTACGGCGGCGCTTTCCTTTGGGGGTAACTACAGCTTCTGCTTCCTCTGGAGCCTCTTCATTGAGAGTCTCGTGAAATTCATGATCTGTTGCGGAGTCTTCATCAACATCTGGATGATGCGCGGTCTGTGAATTTACTTGAGGCATTGGAGCCTTCATCTTCACTGGATCCATATGAATATGAATTCCGCGGCCATTACATGAATCACATGTTGTTGAGAATGCTTCGATCAAGCCTTGCCCAACGCGCTTACGTGTCATCTGAACAAGTCCGAGTGATGTCACTTCGGCAACCTGGTGCTTAGTGCGATCGCGACCAAGACATTCAACAAGTCTACGAAGAACAGCGTCACGGTTAGATTCAAGAACCATATCGATAAAGTCGATCACAACGATTCCACCTAAGTCGCGAAGACGTAGTTGGCGTGCAATTTCTTCTGCCGCCTCAAGGTTGTTCTTAGTGACAGTCTCTTCGAGGTTTCCGCCCTTACCGATGAATTTTCCGGTGTTGACGTCGATAACAACCATCGCCTCGGTGCGATCGATAACAAGGGAACCACCTGAAGGTAGATAAACCTTGCGATCAAATGCCTTAGCAAGTTGTTCTTCAACACGGTAATCAGCGAACAAGTCGCCAGAACCTGCGTACTTCTCGATCTTTGTCACCAGCTCTGGAGCAATTGAGCCGAGGTATGAAGTGATCTCATCCCATGCCTCGTTACCTTGAATGATGAGCTTGCGGAAATCTTCATTGAAGATATCGAGGATAACGCGCACTGCAAGATCTGGCTCAGAGAGCAGAAGTGCAGGTGCGTGGAAATTAGGGTTCTCAGATTTCTGATAGATATCTTCCCATTGCGCCTTCAAGCGTTCGACATCTGCAGTGAGTTCCACTTCTGAAACACCTTCAGCTGCTGTACGAACAATGACTCCAGCGGTATCAGGAATAAGGTTCTTCAAAATTGCCTTAAGGCGTGTGCGCTCTGACTCTGGAAGGCGCTTTGAAATTCCGCTCATTCCGCCGCCAGGAACGTAGACAACATATCGACCAGGAAGTGAGATCTGGCTTGTAAGGCGAGCACCCTTCTGACCGATTGGATCCTTAGTTACCTGAACTAATACTGGTTGACCGGTCTTTAAGACCATCTCAATTTTGCGTGGTTCGGACTCTGAAATACCTGCGGCATCCCAATTGACTTCACCTGCATAGAGAACAGCGTTACGACCCTTGCCGATATCAACGAAGGCAGCTTCCATCGATGGAAGAACATTCTGAACGCGACCTAGGTAAACGTTTCCGACGTAAGAGACGTTGGCATTTCTATTCACATAGTGCTCGACCATGACGTTATCTTCAATAACGGCGATCTGAATACGGTCACCAATTTGGCGAACAACCATTTCACGGTCAACGTTTTCACGGCGGGCTAGGAATTCACCATCGGTAATGATTGTTCCGCGGCGACGATATGGCTCGCGGTATTCGCGAGAATCGTTGCGGCCGCGATCACGGTCGCGACGATTGCGAGTTCCGCGCTCTGAACGATCACGTGCAGGACGCTCGCTCTTTTCGCGGACTTCACGGACCTTAACAACTGTTACTACGCCATCTTCATCAATGACTTCACCTGGAGTGACATCATCACCTGATGCGCGACGGCGGCGACGGCGGCGATGTGTCGTGCTCTCTGCGCCATCTTCGGAATTCTCTGTTGAATCTTCTGACTCGTTATCAGAGCCCTCTTGTGAATCAGCACCTTCACCTTGTGGCTTGCGACGACCGCGACCACCACGACGGCGACGGCGATTGCGACCACCACGTGAGTCTGAATCTTCTGAATCAGAAGTAGCAGAACTCTGCTCTTCTGAGCCTTCGCTCTTATCTGAATCTTTACTTGTTGATTTGGGCTCTGACTTAGCAGCGCCCTTCTTTGCGCGCTTAGGCGCGACTGCATCAACAGGAGCTGCTTGGAAGATAGGTACTGGGATTGCAGCAGCCTTCTTACGAGTCTTAGGTGTTGCGTCCGCGTCCGATGTCACAACATCTGCGACCTCAGGTGAAGTTTCTTTGCTCTTACTCTTCTTTACCGCACGTTTGCGCGGTGATTTTGGCTCGATAGCCATGGCACCAAATCCTTTAGCGCGTACCTTCTAGATTGTTCTAGCAATACGCATTCTCGTGGCTCATCATTGTGTTAAAACTCTGAGCAAATCTTCAATTTAAATCTTCTTGTTAAATCAACTTCTGTAGTCCGCCGCAGGCGCGATAAGGATCGCTGGCCGCGCTGAACTGTTGGGTGAAGTATGGCAGATGAAATGAGCCAATGGCTATTTTGAGCGTGTTTTTTAACCGCGGTGGCTCGCGTGAACGTTCTGCAAGAGTCCAAAGCCAATCAAGTTGGCGAACATGCTTGAGCCGCCATAAGAAAGGAAGGGAAGAGGCACTCCCGTCATAGGCATCAGCCCGAGAGTCATTCCGATATTTTCAAATATTTGAAATGCGAACCATGCGATTACTCCGGTACAGACAAGCATCCCGTAGGGGTCCGTCGATCTTCGTGCAATTCCAAAAGCTCGCATCAAGATTGTGAGAAGCAGAAGAATTATTGCTCCGCTTCCAATGAAGCCGAGCTGCTCGCCTGCAACGGTAAAGATAAAGTCAGTTTGTTGTTCTGGAACAAAGCGACCATTTGTCTGAGGGCCATCAAATAGCCCTGTGCCAATCAACCCACCTGAACCGACGGTGATTCGCGCCTGACGTAATTGATATCCCGAACCTTGCGAATCTGCATTGGGATCGACGAATGCTTGTAATCGCTTTACCTGATACTCGTTGATCACTCCAGTTTTGGTAGCGACAAAGCCACCAATAACTGCGAGAAGGATGAGACCTACTACCCACCGGGTAGGTGCACCAGATACTGCCAAAATTGTTACGACTGAGGCGCTAATGATAAAGACTGTGCCCATATCTGGTTGTTGCAGAATGAGCAGAATTGGAATGGCAGCAACTGCCAGAGCTTTGAGAATGTCATTTGTACTTGGTTCATCGCTGTTGTGCGTTCTCTCGGAGAGCAACATAGAGATACCGATAATGATTGAGATCTTGGCAATCTCTGCTGGCTGGATCTGAAATCCACCAGGAAGTGGAATCCATGCCTTTGCACCATTAACTTCACTTGCAACACCGGGAATAAGAACGAAGATTAATCCAAAGACTCCGGCAACCCAGATGAAGGGCGTGTAGGCACGAAGTAAACGGTAATCAATAATCGTTGTTCCCCAGGCAAGAGCAACGCCGATCACAATGTTAATGACATGACGTTTCAAGTAATACTCAGGGTCAAGTCCATTTGTTGCATACCAATCACGCGTGGCTGCATAAACCAAGAGCGTTCCGATCACCAACAGAGCAGCTACTGCGCCCGTTAGGACGGGATCAAAACCGGCGAAGAATGATCTAGCTCGGACGCGTCGATAGGGGTTGCGGTTTGCGAAGGTTGTCACTTGTCACCACTTCCCTTCGGATTAAGAATCGATGCCGCCGGCTTTGTAGCTGGTGAAATCTTTGGCAACTTTACTGGTGGTTTACCTTTTGGAAAGAGAGCGAGCTCTGGATTTACGGTGCCTCCTTGGACTCCGAAGAGCGCTTCGTAGATCTTCTTCACTCCGGCACCTGATGTGCTTGCACCGAAACCGCCTTGGCTGACCATCATTACAACCGCATACTGGGGATTCTTATAAGGCGCATATGAGGCATACCAAGATGTATCTGCCTTGGCAGATCCATTTGCATTCCTGCCGAAGACTTGAGCAGTACCGGTCTTACCTGCTGTCTGAACTGGGAATTTTGAGAACAAGCCTGCTGATGTACCAGTCAAGGTCACTTCATGTAATGCTTCCCGTAAGAATTTAAGAGTCTTCTTATCGACGCCAATATCGCCGAGTTTCTTGCCTTCAAAGTTCTTAATTACCTTTCCTTCGGTATTAACAATTGCCTTCGCAACTGTTGGCTGCCAAAGAGTTCCACCATTAGCAATTGCTGCATACATCTGCGTCAATTTAATGGGAGTAAGCACCGAATCGCCTTGGCCGATTGAGAAGTTCACAGCATCTCCAGCTCGAACCTTGTCGCCATCGAGACAGTTCTCTCGCGCAAGTTGTAACAAGAAGGCGGTCTGCTGCGACTTTGTCGCACGATCTTTATAGTTGCAATAGAAATCTTTATTCTGTTCATGCCATTGCTTACGCCACTCACGATTTGCAAGGCGCCCGGTGGCTTCTGAAGGAAGATCTACGCCAGTCTTCTCCCCCATCTGGAATCGCTCTGCAGCCTTAAAGAAGTAATCGTTTGGTGAAGATTTTGGTCTCAAACCACCGTCGCGCAACCATTCGTCAAAGGCGATGCGATACCAGATTGTGTCACAGGAAACCGCCATCGCCTTTTTCAGGCCAATAGTTCCAAGCGCTTTACTCTCAAAGTTCTGGAATTTACGAGTTCCAACTTCTACTTCAGATGGACATTCGTAAGTCTTGTTTAAGTCATAGCCCGCATCTTTCGCAGCAATAAGTGAAACCACTTTGAATGTTGAAGCCGGTGCAAAAAGTGCTTGAAGCGATCGATTGAGGGCAGGAACTCCCTTTGCTTCGCTATACAAAGCGTTTGCTTCTGCAACAGTTAAGCCACGTTCGTATGCATTGGGGTCGAATGTTGGGTAAGACGCAATTGCCAGGACTTGGCCGTTATGTACATCCATGACAACTGCAGCACCGCCATCGGCTGGATAACCTGATGATCGGGCGCGCAGAACTGCTTCACCAAGGGCTTTCTCTGTCGCAGATTGAAGTCGCACATCAAGACTTGTCACGAGATGTTTTCCTGCTATCGGCTGCGTGTTCTGACTTGTACTTGTTACTGCTTCTTTTCGGTCAACGATAAATGTTTTAATTCCCGGAACTCCGCGCAGGTACTCGTCATATTCAATTTCAAGCCCTGACTTACCAATCTGTTCTGATCTAAAGTAAGTGCGACCATTTCCACCAGCAAGATCTTCTTCGGTAAGCGGTCCGACATAACCCATAACGTGGCCACCATTGAAGCCGACGGTCTTCGGGTAATTTCTAATCGCAACAGGTGTTGCAGAAATTCCTGGGTATCTATCTGAACGTTCCACGATGCGAAGCGCTAACTCTGGATCTGCAGATTTTGTAATCGGAATTGGCTGGAAGCGCGAACCAGTCCAGCATCCTGCTCTTTCCCCTTTTGGCAATTCGCCGCAGAGGCGAGTTCTCTGCCATACATCTTTAAACTTTAAATCAAGGAGAATCACAAGGTTTCGAATTACCGCTTCGCCTTTATCTGGCAACTTATCAATCTTCGTTCTATCAACTGTGATTGCAAGTCCAACTCGGTTGAGAGCGAGAGGAACTCCTGATGAATCAACAATCAAGCCTCTATTTGCGGGAGTTACTACGTCGCGACTCTGAATACTCAGCGCTGCATCTTTATAGACCGGACCCGCAGCAACTTGGAGATAGAAGAGTCTTCCGAGGAGTGCAACCATCAGTGAAGCGATAAAGATCTGGATTACTAAGAGATTGAGTCGTGCGCGTTGATTCATATCAGTGATCTCGTACCAAAGACATTTGCATGAATAAAGCTGATTACCTTAACGATAAGCGGGCTCACAAGTGCAGTCCAGAAAGCAGAGCCTGCGAATATGAAGAGGAGATGACTTGCGCTCCCGATTTCTTGCCCAAGCATTACTCCAAAAAGAAGGAATATGAATTGGCTTGCGACGACACCGACAGTTGTGAGTAAGACGATGTTGATTGGATTAGCTCGAATATTGTCATCGCCATAACCCAAGAAAGCGACAGAGAATCCGGCAAGGATCATCACAAGAGTCCACTGGCCCATTGGGCCAGGAGTTGTCTGAGATAAATCCATGAGAAGCCCAGCACCGAATCCGGTGAGCGCTCCGATTTCAGGAGTACTGAGCGCTGCCCAAATCAGAGCGACAATCAACAATAGAGAGAAACCTGCAAATGGGATCCGAAGTTGAGTAACAAGCGCTTCTTGCACAACAAAAACAAAGATAAAGATTGGAAATGAGAGCAGGTATCTACGTATCGACATAGTTACCTACTTGAACTTGATTTACTTGTACTTGGCGACGGAGATGGTGAAGCCAGCGCAGGATCGGCATAGACGGTGACTGTCGGAATAGGTGTGGGTCTTGGTTTTTGTGGCACAAGTGCATCACGTGGATCAGATTTTGGATTTGAAACGACAACCGAGACAACACCCAGAGTCGAGAAGTTTGAATAGAACTTAACATCTGCAGTCTGCGAAACAGCACCTGCTGAGTTATCGACCTTCGTAACAACGCCAATCGGTACACCAGGCACAAACGGGCGCCCATTTTGGCTACCGCGTGCAAGCAGGACATCGCCAACTTTTACCTCTGTTGAGTTATCGAGCAATTGCAAAACGCCTTTACGACTTCCTTGCCCGCTGAGAATTCCAATTTGCTGAGTGCCAGCGATACGGGCACCAATTTTAAATGCTGGGTCTGAAGCAAGTTGTACAAGCGCACTATTTGAATAAGCCTTCTTTACTACTCCAACAAGACCGTAACCTGAAATCACAGTCATGTTCTCGGAGATATTGGAAGACGTGCCGGCATCGATAGTGATGGTCTGAGTAAAGGATGTGCTCGATCCTTGTGAAATCACCTTTGAACTAACGACCTTGTACTCAGCCTTACCTGCTAGATCTAAAACTTTTTTAAGTTGACCAAGTTGTGCATCGGCAACTTTTCGATTCTGCAGCTTGCTGCGAAGGTTTTCATTCTCTGCCTTTAACTTGTTGATCTGATTACGGGTTCTTCCGAGGTGAGTTACGTCAGAAACAAAGTTTCTTAAAGGAGTGAGCGCCCAAGAACCTGCTTTTTGAAAAGGAGTGAGAACTGTCTGAGTTCCAGTACGAACTCCATCGATAACGGCAACGCCGCGAAGATCAAGTGTTACAAGAAATAGCGAGGTAACAATCAGAACGATTATGAGTAAGCGACCGCGGTTGTCGCCGCCGTAGCGCACTTGGGATTACCTATCGACGAGGCTCGGAGATCAAAACCTTTTCAAGGGCTTCGAACTCTTCAATACATTTTCCTGAACCTTCGACGACTGCATCGAGTGGACGGTCTGCAATATGAATTGGCATTCCTGTCTCTTTACGAAGACGCTCATCAAGTCCCTTAAGGAGTGCGCCGCCACCTGTAAGAACGATTCCACGATCCATAAGATCTGATGAAAGTTCTGGTGGGCACTTATCGAGAGTTGCCTTAACCGCGTTAATAATCTGGTTTACAGGCTCTTCAAGAGCTTTACGAATTTCTGCAGCTGTTACAACGATTGTCTTTGGTAGACCTGTTGCAAGATCACGTCCACGGATTTCTGCATCATTCTCGCCCTGAAGTGGGTAGGCAGATCCGATAGCCATCTTGATTTCTTCTGCTGTGCGCTCTCCGAGAAGTAATGAGTACTCACGCTTAGTCCAGTTAATAATCGACTGATCGAGCTCATCTCCACCGATACGGATTGAGAGCGCTGTAACAATTCCACCGAGTGAAATCACGGCAACTTCAGTTGTTCCGCCACCAATATCAACAACCATATTTCCAGTTGGTTCGTGGATTGGAAGTCCTGCACCAATAGCTGCAGCCATTGGCTCTTCAATAATGTAAACCTTACGAGCACCTGCTGCATAACCAGCATCCTTAACTGCGCGCTGTTCAACGCCTGTGATACCTGAAGGTACGCAGACAACAATTCTTGGCTTAGCTAAGTAGCTACGACGGTGCACCTTCTGGATGAAGTAACGGAGCATGCGCTCTGTTGTATCGAAGTCTGCAATAACTCCATCCTTCAATGGACGAATCGCGACGATGTTTCCTGGGGTACGACCGATCATCTTCTTTGCTTCGAGACCAACGGCAAGGATGCCGCCAGTGTCTTGATTGACTGCAACAACAGATGGCTCATTGAGCACGATGCCACGACCGCGAACATAGACAAGAGTGTTTGCAGTACCTAGGTCAACCGCCATATCGCGGCCAATGAATGACATTCTGTTAGACATTTATTTCCCCTCAAAGAAGATAGCAATTTCACGAGCAGCAGATTCTGGTGAATCTGAACCGTGAACAATATTTTGTACAACCTTTGTTCCTTGATCGCGTGCGAGATCTCCGCGGATTGTTCCGGGAGCAGCAACTGTTGGATCGGTAACGCCAGCAAGTGAACGGAAGCCTTCGATTACGCGATTGCCTTCGGCAACGATTGCAACGATTGGTCCTGACATCATAAATTCAACAAGTGGTTCGAAGAATGGCTTGCCCTGATGTTCTGCATAGTGCTTCTCAAGAAGTGCGCGATCTGCTTGCAACATGCGAAGTGCAGAGATTGCATAACCTTTCGCTTCGATTCGAGCGATGACTTCGCCAACCAGACCGCGTGCAACGCCGTCGGGCTTAACGAGGACCAGTGTTTTTTCTATGCTCACGGGTGCAGTCTATTAGGGCTTGGGAGTCTGTGAAGCCACGAGGGCAGCCCTGGCCGCCTCACCCTTACGCCCCACCACAATCGCAGCTATCCAGAGTCCCCCGAAAATCAGACCGACGATGGCCATTGAAGGCACCACAACCGCATAGGCAATCATCAGAATTTGAAGAATTGAACCAAGAATCCAACCTGTGCGCTTCTTGAGAAGTCCTGGGGTGAGAAGAAGGAGTATGGCAATCACGCCACCAGCAATCATTGTTGATCCCTCGTGATTATCTTTGGCAATAAGTAAGGCAAAGCACATGACAAGAAATTCCATCACCAGAACTGCTGAACCTAGAACGCGCATCTCTTACCCCTTTGAAAACTTGCTTCGCAAATAACTGCGAGCTTCACCAACTGTAACAACCGAACCGGTGACAAGTATTCCAATTGTGTCCTCGCTCAGCGGTCGAACGGTATCTTTGATTGCGCGTTCAAGGGCCTTCTCTAAATTCTCATCCGAGAAGACTCGGTCTGCCCCAAAAATCTCAATTGCAATCTTTTCGAGTTTATCTACTGGAGTAGATCTTGATGATGAATTTGCCGTGACAATAATTGAATCCATGACCTGCTCGAGCTCGAGAAGAATCCCGTGGATATCTTTATCTCCCATGGGCGCAACGACGCCGATGACTTCATCAAAGGTAAATTCACTCTGAACGGTTTCTGCAATGGCAGCAGCTCCGTGCGGGTTATGTGCAGCATCAAGAATGATGGTTGGGTCGCGATGGACTACTTCGCAGCGACCAGGTGAAGTGACATTTGCAAACCCTGCTCGAACTGCCTCGATATCTAACTCTTGATCTCCGAAGAATGCTTCAACTGCAACTAGCGCTGCCGCTGCATTCGATGCCTGATGCTTTCCATGCAATGGAAGGAATATATCTTCGTAAGTATCTGATGCGCCTTGAATAGTCAGCAGCTGCCCACCGACTGCCACCGAACGCGAGAGTACTGAATATTCAACACCTTCGCGAGCAACATCTGCTCCCATAGCTGCCGCTCTCTTCAAGAGCTCTTTCGCAGCTTCTGGTTCTTGTTGCGCAAGAACAACGAAGCCTGATTCCTTAATGATTCCAGCTTTTGTCTGAGCAATTTCAGTAAGAGTTTCTCCCAAATATTCTGTGTGATCTAAATTGATCGGCATGATTACAGAGACATCTGCATCGACAACATTAGTTGCATCCCACTCGCCGCCCATGCCGACCTCAATAACGCCAACATCAATAGGGTGTTCAGCAAATGCCACAAAGGCGAGAGCTGTCATCGCTTCAAAGAATGAGATTGGATGCTCGAACTTAGAATCCATCAGATCTAAATAGGCAGCAATGTCGTGATACGAGAAGATCATCGCTTTGGGATCAATATTCTGCCCATTTATCGTGATTCGCTCGAGATAGGTCTCAAGGTGCGGACTAGTAAAGCGCCCTGTGCGTAGACCCATTTCGAATAAGAGCGAGTCAATCATTCGGGAAGTAGTTGTCTTCCCATTAGTTCCACCGATATGAATTGTTGGGTAGGTAAGTTGGGGCGAACCTAAGACATCAACGAGAGCGGCAATTCTTTCAAGAGTTGGTTCAATGCGCGTTTCGGGCCAGCGAGCTAAGAGTTTCTTTTCAATCTCATCGATCAAAATCTGATCTTCGGGTGAAATTTCAGCCATTTACTTTAGGGCTGCCAGTTGAGCGGTAATGCGTTCGATATCAGCAGACGTTGCAGCCATGCGCTCTTTAATCTCTGCCACAACGCTTGCAGGAGCCTTAGCCATGAAGCCTTCGTTACCCAATTTAACTTCCGCAGTCTTCATATCTTTCTGTGCCGTTGCTAAATCTTTCTCGAGGCGAGCACGTTCTGCTACGACGTCGACAGTTCCAGATAAATCAAGCTCTACCTTGATAGAACCGATTTCAACAGATGCGCTCGGCGTGAAATCTTTCAGTTCAAGCTTTAGCAGGAATGCCATCGCACTTGAATATTCAGCAACATCACTTGGTGCAATAAATCGACCAGGAATCTTCTGGCTTGGCTTAACACCTTGGTCGTTGCGGAAGCGACGAACTTCTGTAATTACCTTTTGTAGCTCGCCAACGAGTGCTGCAGACTTTGTATCAACATGCGCTGAATCCGCAGTTGGCCAGGCAGCGGTTACCAGAGTCTCTCCCCCAGTAAATGTCACCCAGAGCTCTTCGGTAATAAATGGCATGACAGGATGAAGCAATCTGAAAAGTGAATCGAGTACATGTCCTAGAACGCGTTGGGATGCAGCTGCATTGCCTGAAGCGAAAGCTTCCTTAGAAAGTTCGAGGTACCAATCACAGAGATCATCCCAAGCGAAGTGATAGATAACTTCGCAAGCACGTGCAAATTCATAGCTTTCGAGAAGCGCTGTGTATTCCGTTGTTGTCTCGCTGAGACGCGAGAGAATCCACTTATCAATTGCTGTCAGTGAATCAATGGCAGGCAGCGGTCCCTCAACAGTTGCGCCATTCATCATCGCAAAACGAGTTGCGTTCCAGAGCTTGGTAGCAAAGTTTCTTGAACCAGCAATCCAATCTTCAGCCAAAGCTTGGTCTTTGCCGGGATTTGAACCGCGTGCAAGAGTGAAACGAAGTGCATCTGCGCCGTACTTATCAATGAATTCAAGTGGGTCAACAACGTTGCCGCGAGACTTGGACATCTTCTTTCCAAATTGATCGCGCACAAGACCGTGCAGAACAATCGTGTGGAAAGGAGCAACGCCATCCATTGCAAAGAGGCCGAACATCATCATTCGCGCTACCCAGAAGAAGAGGATGTCGTAACCGGTAACAAGCACGCTTGTTGGGTAGAACTTCTTTACATCGGCAGTTTCGTTCGGCCAACCTAGAGTTGAGAATGGCCAGAGCGCAGATGAGAACCATGTATCGAGAACATCTGGATCTTGTGTGTATCCAGCTGGAGCGTTCTCGCCTGGGCCAACGACTAGAACCTCACCGTTTGGTCCGTACCAAACTGGAATGCGATGCCCCCACCAGAGTTGGCGAGAAATACACCAGTCATTGAGGTTATCTACCCAGTCAAAATACCGTGGTGCAAGTTCTTCTGGCTCAATCTTTACGCGACCGTCACGCACAGCATCACCGGCAGCTTTTGCAAGTGATTCAACTTTTACAAACCATTGCTTAGATAAACGTGGTTCAACAGTTGTATCGCAACGAGAGCAATGTCCAACCGCGTGAATATATGGGCGCTTCTCTTCAACGACTCGACCTAATTCGCGAAGTTTTGCAACAACTGCAATGCGAGCATCGAATCGATCCATTCCATCAAATTCTGTTCCGGTGCCATCCATGACTCCGTGCTCATTCATGATGACAACAAAAGGAACGTTGTGGCGCATCGCCATCTCGAAGTCATTTGGGTCGTGTGCAGCAGTTACCTTTACGGCACCTGTTCCAAAGTCCGGATCAACAAGCTCATCGGCAATGATTGGGATCATGCGGTTTACAAGAGGCAAAAGTACTTCGGTGCCGATCATGTGCTTGTAGCGAGGATCATCTGGATGCACGGCTACAGCGCCATCACCCATCATTGTTTCTGCACGAGTTGTTGCAACAACGATGCTCTGTTCGCCTTCGCCGTAACGAACTGAGACGAACTCGCCAGCATCATCTTGATGTTCAACTTCAATATCTGAAAGTGCGGTTAGGCATCGAGGACACCAGTTAATGATGCGCTCTGCACGATAGATCAGCCCTTGATCAAATAACTTCTTAAATATTGTAAGTACAGCTTGTGAAAGATTTTCATCCATCGTAAATGCTTCGCGAGACCAGTCAACGGAATCGCCAAGCCTCTTCATCTGACCCAGAATCTGTCCGCCTGATTCGGCCTTCCATTCCCAAACTTTCTTAACAAACTCTTCGCGACCTAGATCGTGACGGGTTTGACCTTTTGCAGCTAACTGCTTTTCAACAACATTCTGTGTCGCGATTCCTGCGTGATCCATGCCCGGTAACCAGAGAGCTTCAAATCCCTGCATGCGTTTCATGCGAGTTAAGCAATCTTGAAGAGTCTGATCGAGCGCATGACCAATATGTAAGTTGCCGGTTACGTTGGGAGGCGGAATAACAATGGTGAATGGTTCTTTAGAAGAGTTGGCATCTGCTGTGAAGTAACCAGCATCCAGCCACTTTTTATAGAGGGGGCCTTCGATTTCGCTCGGCGTAAATGCCGAGGCTAGCTCGCGCTTATCGGAGGACATAGAGCGCAGTCTAGTTTACGTTTTAAGCGCTTTTCTCCTCAGAACTCTTCTCGCGACGAGAGGAGCGCTTTGGAATATCGCCGGTGCGAGGAGCCAAGGTAGGGGCAGCGTTTTCAGTAATGCATGCCTTCTCAATCGTCACCTTTGCGATATCTGTGCGACTTGGAATGTCATACATGACTCCAAGGAGAACTGATTCCATGATGGCACGTAGTCCACGCGCACCAGTGCCTCTATCGAGTGCAAGATCTGCAACAGCTTCTAGAGCATCCTGTGAAAATTCAAGCTCGACATCATCGAGATCAAAGAGCTTCTGATACTGCTTCACAAGAGCATTCTTTGGCTCTGTCAGAATCTGCATCAAGGCAGGCTTATCGAGATTTTCTACACTTGTAAGAACTGGAAGACGACCGATGAATTCTGGAATCATTCCAAACTTCAGTAGATCTTCAGGCATTACATCGGCGAAGATATCTTTGCGATTCTTCTCTGCCGCTGTTTGAAGTTCTGCTCCGAATCCAACGCCAGCTGAACCGCTGCGTGATTCGATAATCTTGTCGAGTCCAGCAAATGCGCCGCCGACAATAAAGAGAACATTTGTTGTATCGATCTGAATAAATTCTTGGTGTGGGTGCTTACGGCCACCCTGAGGTGGCACAGATGCAACTGTTCCTTCAAGAATCTTTAGGAGCGCTTGCTGAACGCCTTCGCCAGAAACATCGCGAGTAATTGATGGGTTCTCTGATTTACGAGCGACCTTATCGATTTCATCGATATAGATAATTCCTGTTTCAGCTTTCTTCACATCGTAATCTGCAGCTTGAAGAAGTTTCAGGAGAATGTTCTCAACATCTTCGCCGACATATCCAGCCTCAGTAAGAGCTGTTGCATCTGCAATCGCAAAAGGAACGTTCAGCATGCGTGCGAGAGTCTGCGCCATCAGAGTCTTACCGCAACCTGTTGGGCCAAGGAGAAGGATGTTCGACTTAGCGAGTTCAATTCCATCTTCGCTACGTGTATCGCCAGATTGAACGCGCTTGTAGTGGTTATAGACCGCAACAGAAAGTGATTTCTTTGCACGATCTTGACCGATGACATACTGATCAAGGAATTCAAAAATTGCCTGCGGCTTTGGAAGTTCGCTTAAGCCAAGTGTTGATGCCTCAGAGAGTTCCTCAACGATGATCTCGTTACAGAGTTCGATACATTCGTCGCAGATATAGACGCCAGGGCCTGCAATAAGTTTCTTGACTTGCTTCTGAGTCTTCCCGCAGAAAGAACATTTCAAGAGGTCGTTAGCCTCGCCAATTCGTGTGGACATGGGTAAAGAATAGTTTTTCGCGCTCAATAATGAGGCGTGAATCAAGCCTTACTTTGTTCGCCTATAGATGAATACGGCGGACGAGATGACTTCATCTCTTTAACGCCCGGGACAAGAAGCACAACTGCACAAATGGCAAGATGGAAGATTGCTACGCCGATCAATAGCTCTCGTTCTCCAAAGAGGGTGACCATTGGGCCGGCGAGAGCCATTCCTAGCGGCATCAATCCCCAAGTTCCCATGTAATCAATACTGAAAACTCGCCCCTGATATTCGGCTGGAACTTCACGTTGCACCTGCGTTGCCCAGAATGCTTCCCACGGACCAACTGAGAATCCTGCCGCAAAGTAAGCAAGGAAAATCATCCATCGTGAAGCAGGGAATGCAAGAACAAGTGGCGCGAGAATGAAGAGACCCCACACAACTACTGAGACTAAACCTGGATTCTTCACCTTTATCTTGATGAAGATAATTGCTGAGATTGCTCCACCCAAACTAAAGAGTGCAGCTGAAGCCGCATAGACAGATGCAGTACCGAAATCGCGTTTAGTAATGACAGGTAGGAGAACATTCTCAACACCGATAACCAACATGAGTTGGAGGGTTGCCATCAAGATCATCGCTGCAATCCATTTGTAGTACCAAACGACGCGTAGCCCTTCACGGAGTTCCTCAGTGAAATGACTCTTCTTCTCAGGATCTGCAATAACCGGTCCTTCATTTATGCGAATCAAGAGCGCTGCGCCCACCAAGAAGAACAATGAAGTTGCAACATAAGTTGCATGCGTTCCGAGTGAGACCACAATGATTCCAGCGATTCCAGGACCTGCAATCATCGAGCCCTTGAGAGCAATTCCGCGCAATACATTTCCTGCAGGAAGTAAGTGATCAGGCAAAAGACTTGGAATGATTGCTGAAGATGCAGGTGATCCAAATGCATCGCTTATTCCCATGAGTACAACAATTGCTCCGAGAATGTACATAGAAATGTTCTCAGGGTTAAAGAAAATAACAATGCTTCCGATGACAGCTCTGAAGCCATCTGCAACTATCAGAATTGTCTTTCTAGGAAGGCGGTCTACCCAGACACCACCGATAGGTGCCATCAATACGCCCGACAAAACTCGAGCCCCAAGGATTAATCCAAGAGTTGTCGCACTTCCGCCAGCATCGAGAACAGTGACAGCTAAGGCAATCGGGAATGCCGACATTGCAACCATTGTGAGAATTCCGGAGATCATTAAATTTCGATATCCCACAAAAGAGAGAAGAGCGCCCGGTTCGAAATATTTCTTTAACATATTCGAACCGAACGCTCCCCTGTAATGAAAAATTAAGCCTGAGGCTTAGCCTTTCGTGAAGCCATAACCTTATCGATGATTCCGTATTCAACAGCTTCAGCTGCTGTAAGAATCTTGTCGCGCTCGATATCTTTCTCGATTTCTTCAACGCTCTTATTTGAGTGCTTCGCGAGCATTGTCTCGAGGAGTCCGCGCATACGAAGAATTTCGCGTGCCTGGATTTCGATATCTGAAGCTTGTCCGCCACCTTCTGATGAAGGCTGGTGGATGAGAATGCGCGAATGCTCTAGGCCGTAACGCTTTCCCTTAGTTCCACCCGCAAGGATGATTGCTGCAGCAGATGCAGCTTGGCCAAGACAGATTGTTGTGATGTCTGGGCGAACAAATTGCATCGTGTCATAAATCGCGGTGAGAGCAGTAAATGATCCACCAGGTGAGTTGATGTAGATCGAGATATCGCGATCTGGATCCATTGATTCCAGCGTCAGCAACTGCGCCATCACATCGTTTGCAACGGTGTCATCAATTGGCTGACCAAGGAAGATGATGCGCTCTTCGAATAGCTTTGTATATGGATCAAGGCGCTTGTATCCGTAAGCGGTCTTCTCTTCAATTGTTGGAAGAACGTAGCGGTTCGTAATTTCTTGAATGTGCTTCATTACTTCTTACCTCCCGCAATCTGGCCTTCATTGGTAGCGATGTGATCGATAAATCCGTATGCAAGGGCATCCTTTGCATTGAACCAGTTATCGCGATCTGAATCAGCGATGATCTTTTCAAGCGGCTGTCCTGTGTGCTTTGCATTGAGCTCAGACATTGTCTGCTTTGTAATTGCCATCTGTTCTGCCTGAATTCGAATATCTGTTGCTGTTCCACCGATGCCACCAAGAGGTTGATGCATCAAGATACGTGCGTTAGGTGTTGCATAACGCTTTCCTGGTGCGCCAGCTGTAAGTAGGAACTGACCCATTGATGCAGCCATTCCCATTGCAACTGTTGCAACATCGTTCTTGATGTAATGCATGGTGTCGTAGATCGCCATACCTGCAGTAACTGAACCACCAGGTGAGTTGATGTAAAGGTAGATGTCTTTCTCTGAATCTTCTGCAGCGAGAAGAAGCATCTGTGCGCAGATTGCATTAGCCATCTCGTCACGAACTTCACCGGCAAGGAAGATGATTCGCTCGCGAAGCAAGCGGCTATAAATCTGATCGCCGAGTCCAAATGGTTCTGAACCGACTGAGCGGGCAACAGTTGTGTTGTCCTGTGGGTTACTAAAATCCACGTTTCATCCTTCCGATAACTCTTACCTAATTGACCTTAACTTTGGCCCTGCATTGACCTTAACAATGCGGGCATGAAAATGCTTCCCAAATTCGAGAGATAACGCCTAAAAAGGCAGATGTTCGCTAACGGCTAAAGAGTTATTCAGCCGCTGGCTCAGTTGGAAGCCCTTGCGCTGGACGTAGCGCCTCGAGATCAACTGCATTGCCAGACTTGTCGACAACAGAGACTCGACCGAGAACGGATGCGAGTGCCTTTGCGCGAGTTACCTCAGCTACTACCTGACTGATTTGTCCAGCCTTTTGAAGTTCTTGTGCGAATTGTTCTGGACCCATTCCGTAACGCTGTGACATGCGGATGAGGTACTCAGTTAATTCAATTTCAGAGACCTGAACTTCTTCTGTCTTCACAATTGCATCGAGAAGGAAGTCAGACTTAATTGATGCACGAACCTGGCCATCTACTTCAGCGCGGTGCTCTGCATCTTCCATGCGACCTTCGCCCTCGAGGTGATCATTGACCTCATCGAGAACGATGTCATCTGGAACTGGAATATCAAGATCTGCAAGTAGCTTCTCAAGAAGTAGATCACGTGCCTGTGCGCCTTGTTCCATCTTCTTTACACGAGATAAACGCTCTGCGAAATCAGCCTTCAACTCATCAAGTGTGTCGAATTCAGATGCGAGCTTTGCAAAGGCATCATCAGCGGTTGGAAGCTCGCGCTCCTTAACTGCCTTAAGACCAATCTCTACATCGCCCTTTTCGTCATCTTTCTGACCTACGAGCTGAGTTGTAAAAGTCTTTGTATCTCCTGCGCTCATTCCAACTAGAGCTTCATCGAGACCATCAATCATGCGGTTTGAGCCGACTTCATATGAAATCTCATTTGCCTTGCCGCCATCTACTTCTTCGCCATCAATGCGAGCTGTGAGATCAACAGTTACGAAGTCACCTGACTTCGCAGCGCGCTCAACAGTGTTAAGAGTTCCGAAGCGAGCGCGAAGCTCATCTAACTGCTCGTTGATATCTGTATCTGCGACAACAACATCATCAACAGTAATTGTGATTTTAGAGAAATCTGGAAGAGATACCTCTGGGCGAACATTTACCTCAACAGTAAACACAAGCTTCTCGTTATCTTTGAATTCTTTGATATCTACAACTGGGCGACCTACAACGAGAACATCGTGCTCGCGAGCTGCTTTTCCGTAGAACTCTGGAAGAGCTGAATTGATTGCCTCATCAAGAACTGTTCCGCGACCTACGCGCTGATCGATCATCGCTGCAGGAACTTTGCCCTTACGGAAACCAGGAATGTTTACCTGAGTTGCAACCTTCTTATATGCAGCTGCAACATGCTCTGTGAGCTCTGCGTAAGGAACTTCTACATCTAAACGAACGCGAGTTGGGGAAAGTGTCTCGACGGTGCTTTTCACGAAGTGCTCCTATTAGTTAATTGCAGCTTAAGTACTGTGAAGAAAATCTGGTCGGGGCGGGGAGATTCGAACTCCCGATCTCCTGCTCCCAAAGCAGGCGCGCTAGCCACTACGCTACGCCCCGAGGCGCAACACCGGAGTCTAGAGTAATTTTTTACTCTCGGTTACACACCCTGTACGCTCAGCCTCGCACCACTCGCGGGTGTAGCTCAATGGTAGAGCCCCAGCCTTCCAAGCTGGCCATGCCGGTTCGATCCCGGTCACCCGCTCCGAAGTTCTAATTTATGTTGCCGACTTTATGAATGTAGGCACGACCAGAGAAAGTAACGCCGCCGAAACCACTCGAATCACCCTCTACGTCGATTAAATTCACAACAAGAGTTGCTGTAGAGCCCAGAGTCTTTATTACACCCGAGATTGAAACTCCATAAACGATAATTCTTGCGGCCGGATTAGAACTGAGTTTGGAACGTGATGCAATGAAATTGAAGGTCGGCGCAGGTCCGGTCGAGGCCACGCTTGCACCGAAATCTGCATAATCACTTGAAGCCTCGCCAGTGAGAAAGATCTGAAAGAAATAAGAGCTATTTGGTTGCAGAGATCCAAATGAAGCTGAACTTACTTCTCCTAGTTTAGTTGATGTATTAATCGTGAAGTTTCCAATTGTAATTACGGTGACTTCTGAGATTCCCGCAGCGCCAACTGTTCCAGTTTCACCTTGTGCACCTGCGGGTCCAGTTGCGCCTGTTGCACCTGTTGATCCGGTAGGTCCTGCCGGTCCAACACTTCCTGCAGCACCTAATGCACCGGTAGCTCCTGTCGCACCAGTTGCACCTGTAGGTCCCGGTGATCCGCTTCCAGATCCTGCTGGACCTGTTGCGCCAGCTGGTCCGGCTGGTCCTGCAGGTCCAGCTGCACCTTATGGTCCTTGTGGTCCGGCGGGTCCTGCAGCACTTGATGCAGTTGAAACTTTTCCATCTGCACCATTCTTGCCATCACTTCCACTCGCACCGGCAGCACCAGTTGGTCCTTGAAGATTTTGTGGCGTTGGCCATTTGCTCTTCACCTTAGGTCCATAAATCAAAAGACTTCGCGTATCAATATAGAAATCTCCATTGATACCAAGTGAATTAAGAGGAGCACCTTTCCCGTTCAAAATTGTGTTTGGAATTGAGGCAGCAGTTCGACCAGCTGCATGCAGAACTGGCTGCGAAGTTGATGTCGTGAATATTGCAATAGCAATTAGGACAGCCACACGAGAGATTTTCACTGGTTACCTCCAGGTCCGAGATGTATTCCAAGTGTGAGGTCAGGGTCCATGAGGCTAAATCGGATAATCCCCTACTCCTTCACAGGAATGACGAGTGACTTGAGCCGGAAACTCACAGATTTCACAAGAAAACTCGCAACCCCCTCTCAGGGTCTAGGGGTATCTTTTTCAGCATGACGCAGTTGATTACTCACAGGTCGACAACGAGGGTTGTTGGCACCAATGAGACAGGAGACATTTCGATGTCATCAAAGAAGAAGATTGCCGCCATCGTAATTACGACGGTTGCATTAACAGCGTCAACAGTTGGTATTGCATCAGCTGCATCAAAGTCATCATCAACTCGAGTATCAATTTCAAATCCCGGTGCACTTGGAAACAAGGGTCCCCGTGGAATTGATTTAGCCGCAACTCTTTCTGCACTTGTTGCAAAGGGAACTATCACGCAGGCGCAGGCAGATGCAATCGTTGCGGCAACTAATGCTGCTCGAGTTGCGGCCGAAGCTGCTCGCCCTGCTAAGCCAATGAAGGCAGATCACGATGCACGTCTTGCTCTAATTGCGACAACAATCGGAATCGATTCAGCAACTATCAAGTCACGCCTCACAGCCGGTGAAACACTTGGTGCAATCGCAGGTACAAAGAAAGATGCACTGATTGCAGCACTTGTTGCCGATGAGACAAAGCGTATTGACGCGGCAGTAACGGCAGGAAAACTAACTTCAGCACAGGCAACAACTCTTAAGTCAGGGTTGGTTGCTCATGTGACTGATGAAGTAAATCAAGTTCGTCCAGTTGGCCCAAAAGGTCAGATGGACAATCGCAAAGAAAAGCACGGTAAGGGCGAAAAGGGTGGGTTCGGCGGACGCGGTCATGGACCGATGGGCGCAGCTCCAAAGATTCCAGCTCCAACTGCTTCAACTTCTGCGAGTGCATAAAGAGCTGCATAAAAAACAGTTCGACATGTAGTAACTCCGAGGGTAGAGAACCCCGTTACGCGAAAGCGTGGCGGGGTTCTCGCATTCCATCCCCTTCGCGTGCTTGAATTGCTCATGCGCATTCACATCGGTAGCGATCATGCGGGTCTTGAATTCAAAAATGAACTCATCACTCACCTGGTGATGAATGGTCACGATGTAACTGATCACGGGCCATATGAATTTGATGCGCTCGATGACTATCCAGATTTCTGCATTCCCTGCGCCGAGGCTGTAGCGAAAGATGCATCTTCGATTGGAATCGTTCTTGGTGGTTCCGGAAATGGCGAACAGATTTCAGCCAATAAGGTCAAGGGGATTCGTGCCGCCCTGGTCTGGAGCCTTGAGACAGCGAAGTTGGCTCGCGAACATAACAATGCAAATGTGATTTCTGTAGGTCAGCGCCAGCACACAGCCCAAGAGGTAAAAGACTTTATTGATCTATTCCTTGCAACGAAGTTTCCTGGCGATGAGCGACATGCGCGTCGAATTCAAAAGGTAAGCAACTACGAAATTACCGGCGATCTCTAAGCTTTAAAGTAGCGAAGATCATTTACTTGATGATCCTTTGTAATTCCTTGTCCTTCAAAACGAGTAATCGGGCGCCATTCAGGACGTTCAACAACTCCCCCAGAAAATAGCGTGCTTGGCGCAAAAACCTCCTGAATATGTTCCGCGTAAGGAACCCAGTCGGTGGCAATATGGATGAAGCCACCATCCTTAATCTTTGGATGAATCAACTTTAGAAATTCGTTGTTAACTATGCGCCTCTTGTGATGGCGCTTCTTTGGCCAAGGATCTGGGAAGAACAAATGGATTCCATCAACTGAGTTATCAGGAATCATTGTTTTCAGAATCGGGTGTGCATCGCCTTCAATAATTCGAATATTGCTCAACCCAAGTTCTTCAATACGGGCCATAAGCTTTCCAATTCCAGGCTTATGGACTTCAACTGCAAGGAAGCCAGTCTCTGGGAAATCTCTGCCGATGAGAGCAGTGGCCTCGCCCATGCCAAAGCCGATTTCAAGAATTACATTTTTGGAGTTGGGAAATAGCTGAGGAATGTTGATGAAATCTTCCGAATACTCCATGCCATAGGTGCCCCAATACTTATCGAGGGCGTTCTGCTGGGGTGAGGTGATTCGAGATCCGCGTAAGCGATAAGTGCGTACCGAATCTTGTTCCATCTAACAATCTTAACCTGTGCTCAACTGCCTAGTTAATGGTTGGATAAGGCGTTCGAATAACTAGGGAGCAACCGTGCCAGGTACAAATATCAAGCAAGCAGAAGCCGCTGTACGTTCAGGAATCATCAAGGTCGCTAGTTATCGCATCGACCTTGACCTCACAACTGGGGCTGAGAACTTCCGCGTAAAGACAACTATCGCTTTTGCTGGTCTCAAGCCAGGTGCAAATACCTATATCGACTGCGTAGGCTCTAAAGTCATTAGCGCGAAGTTAAATGGCGCAGAGTTTGATCCAAAATTTGATGGAGAAACTATCTATCTTCCGGCGATTGCTGCCGAGAATATTCTTGAAATTGAACATGATGGCATTTACTCAAATTCTGGTGAAGGTCTCCACCGATTCGTTGACCCTGCCGATGATGAGGTCTACCTCTACACCCAATTTGAAACTGGCGATGCTCGCCGTATGTATGCCTGCTTCGATCAACCAGATCAGAAGGCAACTTTCACAATCAGCACAATCACCCCAAAGCATTGGGAAGTAATTTCAAATTACTCCATCGAATCTAGCAAAGAGCTCGATGGCGATAAGAAATTTACTCAATTCGCACCATCTCAAGTTATCTCTACATATGTCACTGCAATCGTTGCCGGTGCCTATACATCAGTGCATGACGAGTACAAGGGCGAGAAGACAATTCCTCTTGGGATCTATGCCCGCAAATCTTTCTTTAAGTATGTGGATGCCGAGAATATCTTTGAGGTCACCAAGCAAGGTTTTGCCTACTTTGAGAAGACCTTCGGTCTTGCATATCCATTCGGTAAGTACGACCAAATCGCTGTCGCCGAATACAACTGGGGCGCGATGGAGAATGTCGGCTGCGTGACATTCCACGAAGATGTTCTGATTTTCCGCTCTAAGGTAACTGAGCGAAATTATGTAAGCCGCGCAACAACGATTCACCACGAGATGGCACATATGTGGTTCGGCGACTTGGTCACAATGAAGTGGTGGGATGACCTATGGCTCAACGAATCATTTGCTGAGTGGGCTTCTTACCAATCTGTCAGTGAATCAACTAAGTACACAGAGGCCTGGACAGAGTTCAACTCTCTTCGCAAAAACTGGGCTTATCGCGTTGATCAGCTCTCAACTACCCACCCAATTGCCACAGAGATGGAAGATCTCGATGCGGTTCGTACAAACTTCGATGGAATCTCTTATGCGAAAGGCGCTTCTGTGCTTCAGCAGTTAGTTGCTCACGTAGGTCGCGATAACTTCATTAAGGGGCTGCGCCTCTATTTCTCGAAGCATGCCTTTGGAAATACAACGCTAAAAGATCTCATCGATGAACTCGAGGCAGCAAGTGGCCGCGACTTAACTCCATGGGTTTCAACCTGGCTTCGCACAGCAGGCGTAAATACTCTTCGTCCTGTCATAGAAGTAGATGGCGATACATATAAGAAACTTTCCATTGCTCAAGAGGCTCCAAAGATGCCGGTTGGCTCAAAGGAGCTTCGTCCACACCGACTCCATGTTGGTCTCTTCGATATTAAGGATGGAGCACTAACACGTCGTAAGAGCGTTGAACTCGATATTGCAGGTGCGGTAACAGAGGTAACAGCGCTAGCTGGCGAGAAATTGGCCGACTTGGTTCTCATCAACGATAAAGATCAAACGTATGCGAAATTGCGCTTCGATGATCGCTCGATTGAAACAATGAAGAGCCACCTGGGCTCACTTAATGATTCCCTTGCCCGCGGTGTTATCTGGGCATCTCTCTGGGATTCTTGCCGCGACGGCGAACTCTCAGCCAGCTCATATATCTCGATTGCTCTCAATGCGCTCAAGAGCGAATCTGATATCTCTATCGTTGCAGCAACGCTGATGCAGATTGATACCGCCCTCTTTGCATATGCATCAGATCAGAATCGAGAGATGCTCCGCAATCAGGTGGCTGTCGCAGTTGAAGCGATGCTTGATGCTTCAAAGCCTGGCAGCGACCACCAACTGCAATTCGCCAAGTCCTTTGCAAATACTGCGGTCACACCAGAGCAATTCGAGCGAATCAAATCAATTCTTAATGGCTCAGTGAATGGCCTTGTAATCGATGCAGAACTTCGCTGGTCAATCTTTATCAGCGGTGTAAAGCGCGGAATCTTTGGTCCAGCTGATATCGATCGCGAGACTGAAAACGACAAGACTGCTCACGGAAAGCAGTACGGAGCGATGGCTTATGCAGCTATCCCAACTGCTACGGCAAAGAGCGCAGTCTTTAACTCTGTGACGGTTGATGACCTATCGAACACTATCCACTCATATAAGTGCCGTGGATTTAATGATCCACTTCATAGCGAGATTCTTGCTGGGTTTGTTGATCAATACTTCGACGTTTTACTCAAAGTCTGGGAGACAAAGGGATTCGAAATTGCAGAAACAACTGCAACCCTGCTCTTCCCATCGTGGGTAATCAGTGATGAGACAGTGAAGAAGGCTCAGCACTGGCTAGATGTCACAGGTAAAGATGCTTCACATGCGCTGCGCCGAGCAATACTTGAAGGTCGCGATGCAATGACTCGCGCACTGAAGGCGCGAGCTGCGGAGTCTTAAGAGTTAATCAATAGAAGTTATTGAAGATGAGCTCTTGCTCTTCTTATCTTTCTTCTCGCCGGTAAAGGCCCAAGTGATAAGAGAGATTAGGAGAAAGAGTCCAATAGGAGCTGCAACAAAGTAGGAGAATGTTTCTACTGCTGTGAGTCCTTCGCCTGGCATAGCACCTGGCTCTTGATTGATCGCTGCAAGGATTCTAATCATGGCCCTAGTCTATGCAGTTGCTGCAGAGGCGCCAAATGGTTCCAGGTATGGAAGCCAATGGTTCTCAGTTCTACCGCTTCCCAGAATTCTCCAAGCAGCTCCAACTGGTTCACGAGGAAGAGTTCGCAATCTCCAGCCGAGTTCTTTAAGTGGCTTATCTGCTTTAACGTGATTGCACTTGTGGCAAGCGCTAACAACATTCTCCCAATTGTGACCGCCGCCACGAGAACGTGGGATTACGTGATCAATTGAAGTTGCCGCAGCCCCACAGTAAACGCATCGTCCGCCATCACGAGCAAAGATTGCGCGACGTGAAAGTGGAACTGTGTGGCGATAGGGAATTTTCACAAATTTATTGAGACGTACAACAGATGGGAGTTCTAATTGCCCGGTTGCAAAGTGCAGAACCGTTCCGGATGACTCGACCATTGTTGCGCGATTATTTAAGACAAGGATGAGAGCGCGACGATCTGTTACAACACCCAATGGCTCGTAGGTGGCGTTGAGAACTAAAGTGCGGTTCATCTCTACCTCGGTTCCAGCGCGTGGCTCGCGCTGATTGGGTTATATTGCCTCAAAAGTCTGGCTCTCAGGGGTATTTCGTGGTGAAGTTTTGATAAAGATTTCACTACCCTTAAGGCTTATGAACGAGCGTACGCAGGCTATTTGGGATTGGTTTAACGGCGCCCCATTTCGCATCCTCGTAATCTTCATCGTCGCCCTTATCGGCCAGGTAATCGGCAATCGCGCGATAGATCGCGGCATCGGAAAGCTGGCGGCGACAGATTTAAGGCCTGGGCCAGGTACAGCGAAGCGCCAGGCAGAGCGAGCCCGAACAATTGGAACGGTCTTCTCCTCTGCATTTAATGCAGCCGTTTGGATCATCGCAATTGGAATGATTCTTGGTGAGTTTGGATTTAACTTAGGTCCGGTCATTGCATCTGCGGGTGTTATCGGTGTTGCACTTGGTCTTGGCGCGCAGACAATCGTGCGCGATGTTCTCTCTGGAATCTTTATGTTGGTTGAAGATCAATATGGCGTTGGAGATGAAATCCACGTGCAAGATGTCGAGGGCAAGGTAGAGAAGGTCGGCTTACGAATTACTCAAGTCCGAGATAAAAAAGGCGTTCTCTGGTTTCTCAGAAATGGCGAAATCTTGGTCGTTGGGAATAAATCTAAGAACTAATCCAACTGATTAACAAGATGGTTTGCAGCACCTTCTAAATATCGCCACAACTTCTCTTTCGCTTCACCCTCAAGACCACATCCATCAACTGCTTGTTTCATGCAATCAACCCAGGCATCTCTAGCTTCTTGGTTGATATGAAAACCAGCATGGCGCATGCGAAGGCGCGGATGTCCACGTTCTTCTTGATACGTTGTTGGTCCGCCCCAATACTGCTCAAGGAACATCTGCAATCTGCGTGCAGCGCCTTTCATATCTGATTCTGGATACATGGGACGCAGAATCGGATTGGTCGCAACGTGGGCATAGAACTGCGAAACGAGATCAGAGAAGAATGGTTCTCCGCCAAATAGCTCGTAGTAATTAGTTGTATCGCGCTCCACGCTAATAACCTCTTAATTCTGCTGCGGTCTTACCTTTTGCAATCTGCAAAACTGCAAAGGCTGTAATGATGCACATTGCCGCCGAGATATAGAAAGCAAGTGCGTAATCACCGAGTTTTACTCGCAAGACGGCGGCCCCAAGAGCGGCAATAGATGCGCCGACTTGGTGACCAACAAAGACCCATCCATAAACAACTGTAGAACGGTCAGGTCCGAGAACGATTCGACAGAGCATCAAAGTTGGCGGAACAGTTGCCACCCAATCAAGTCCATAGAAGATTACAAAGACGAGAGTCGATGGCTGGATGGTGCTGAAGAGGATTGATGGCAGTAGAAATAGTGAAAGCCCACGAAGTCCGTAGTAGAAGAAGAGTAATTTTCTAGGGTCATATTTATCTGTCAGATATCCAGAGAAAATCGTTCCGATTACATCGAATACGCCAACTAGTGCCAGCAATCCTGCGGCGACTGTCTCCATCATTCCGTGATCATGTGCTGCAGGGATGAAGTGCGTTCCAATCAGACCATTTGTGGAGAGACCACATACCAAGAATGAGAAAAATAGAATGAGGAAGTTCTTATCTCTCCAGGATTTCGCTAGCGTTTCAATGGCGATTCGACCTGCAGATAAATCACTCTTTACAGGTGGCTGCCAATTATCTGGTGCGCCATACGGTGTGATCCCAAGTAACTCTGGGCGCTCCTTTAAGAAGAAGTAGATAAAGGGAATTACGGCTGCAGATGCGCCACCAACGGTGAGAGAGACGCTCTTCCATCCATAGGTAATTGCAAAGTGCGAAAGAAGCGGTAGAAAAACTAACTGTCCTGTTGCTGTCGCTGCAGTGAGTGCACCAACAACAATTCCCTTACGAGCTACGAACCAACGGTTTGCAATCGTTGCTGCAAAGACAAGCGCCATGGAACCTGCACCGACTCCGACACCAATCCCCCACAACGCCCACAGATGCCAAGGCTGAGAGATGAAGATGGTGGAAGTTGAACTTATGGCAACAAGTGAAAGCGCTGCCATAACAACTTTACGTACAGTAAATCTCTCCATCAGGGCCGCTGCGAAAGGTGCAACGAGACCAAAGAGCAGAACGTTGATTGAAACAGCAGCAGCAATCTGTGAGCGAGACCAACCGAAAGCTTCTTCAAGAGGAACGATAAGGACTGAAGGCGCAGATCTAAATCCAGCAGTCGCCATCAAGGTAAAGAAGGTGACAGTTACTGCAATCCAACCAGGATGGATCTTTCTCTGAGCCACGGGCAAACCGACTAGGCCTTTAAGTACTGTGTGAGAAATTCGCGCTCAGGCTCTGTCAGCGGACGTGACTTCTTTGTCTCCATCGAAACAGCAACTTGAACAGACTTCACTTTGGCGTGAACAACTCCGTTATCGCCAACAACTTCATATCCCATGACAAATGATGAATTACCGATGGACTCAACCCAGAGGTTTACATCGTAGAAACGGCCGCCTTCATAAATTGGAACGAGGTAATCAATCTCAGCTTTAGCAACGACCATTTCTACAAGTGTTGGCTTCTCGTTCTTCGCCGCATATTGATAGAAAGACCATTGAAAACGTGCCTCTTGAATATAAGTCAGATACTTCGCGTTGTTGACATGACCGAATGCATCGATGTCATCCCAGCGAACAAATTGCTTATCTGTATAAATCATTAACGAGTCAGCTTTCGATATGTAGCGCGGTGTGGGCGCGCTGCATCTGCGCCTAGTCGAGCGATCTTGTTCTCCTCATATGACTCGAAGTTTCCTTCAAACCAGAACCACTTAGATTCACCTTCGTAGGCCAAGATGTGTGTGGCTACGCGGTCAAGGAACCAACGATCGTGGGAGATCACAACTGCGCATCCTGGAAATTCCAAAAGTGCGTTTTCAAGTGAACCAAGGGTTTCAACATCAAGGTCGTTTGTTGGCTCATCGAGAAGAAGTAAATTTCCACCTTGCTTAAGAGTTAAAGCGAGGTTGAGACGGTTTCTTTCACCACCTGAGAGAACTCCTGCAGGCTTCTGTTGGTCCGGACCCTTAAAGCCAAATGCCGCAACGTATGCACGTGATGGCATTTCAACTTGTCCGACCTTCATGAAATCTAGGCCATCTGAGACAACTTCAAAGAGTGACTTCTTTGGATCGATACCGCCACGTGACTGATCGACATAGGAAATCTTTACAGTCTCACCAATTTTGACAGTACCTGAATCCGGTTCTTCCAAGCCAAGAATTGTCTTGAAGAGCGTTGTCTTTCCAGCACCGTTAGGTCCAATGACTCCGACGATTCCGTTGCGAGGCAAGGTAAATGAGAGATCATCGATAAGAACGCGATCTCCAAAGCCCTTCACTAAGTTTTCAACTTCAACAACGATATTTCCAAGGCGCGGGCCAGGTGGAATCTGAATCTCTTCAAAGTCCAACTTACGCATCTTGTCTGCTTCTGCTGCCATCTCTTCATAGCGCGCAAGACGGGCCTTTGACTTTGCCTGGCGACCCTTTGCATTCTGTCGAACCCAATCGAGTTCTTCAGTGAGGCGCTTTGCACGCTTGGCATCTTTCTGACCTTCAACCTTAAGACGTGCAGACTTTGTCTCGAGGTAGGTCGAGTAATTTCCTTCGTATGGATATGCGCGACCGCGGTCGAGTTCAAGAATCCATTGTGCAACGTTGTCCAAGAAGTATCTATCGTGCGTAATCGCTACAACAGTGCCTGGGTACTTACTTAAGTGTTGCTCAAGCCAGAGAACTGATTCTGCATCAAGGTGGTTTGTAGGCTCATCGAGAAGTAGAAGATCTGGCGCTTCGAGAAGCAACTTACATAAAGCCACGCGACGCTTTTCTCCACCGGAGAGAACTTTGACATCTGCATCAGGTGGCGGGCAACGAAGTGCATCCATCGCTTGCTCAAGCTGTGAATCAATCTCCCATGCATTGCGGTGATCTAGCTGCTCTTGTAGTTCGCCCATCTCGGCCAACAACTTGTCGTAGTCAGCATCAGGGTTTGCCATCTCTTCTGAAATTTCGTTGAAGCGGCGAACCATCTCCATCGTTTCAGCTACGCCTTCTTGAACATTTTCAAGAACGGTCTTCTCTTCATTGAGGTGTGGCTCCTGCAGAAGGATTCCGACTGTGTATCCGGGTGAAAGATATGCCTCACCATTTGAAGGCTGTTGAAGGCCTGCCATGATCTGCAGAACTGTCGACTTACCAGCTCCGTTAGGTCCAACAACACCGATCTTTGCGCCAGGCAAAAACATCAGAGTTACGTCGTCGAGAATTACCTTCTCACCATGCGCTTTACGCGCCTTCTTCATTGTGTAGATGAACTCAGCCATGGGCGCAACCTTACTAAGGAGTTTTACTAACTGAGTACAATTGCGTCATACGACCCTGCAGGCGCCTGTAGCTCAGTCGGATAGAGCAACCGCCTTCTAAGCGGTAGGTCGCAGGTTCGATTCCTGCCAGGCGCACCCAAGAATGAATTATGTGGCTTGCTAAATACAAAAACTGGGCAGTCCGCCAAAGCGGACTGCCCAGTTTTTTGTCCCGTTTTTAAGGATTACTTATTCATCTTCGCGATCTGAGCTTTTGCCTTATCAAGGAATGTTCCTGATACGACTGTGTATCCAAGCTTTGGATCAGCACCTGAGCATGCAGGAGACAAGATGTACTCGGCAAGTGCCTTTACAGCAGCTCCGCGCTCCTTGTTTGCATACTCTGTCTCGATCAACATGTAGGAAATAATGCCGAGTGTGTATGCACCGGCTTCCTTTGTTGCGTAATCGTAAGAAACGATTCCGTTTGCATCTTGCTTTGCCTCACCGAGGAATGCTGAGACAGCTGGTGATTCTGGAGCAACGAAGTTACCTGATGCGTTGCCGATTGAAGCTGCGCGAAGACCGTATGCATCGCCCCAGTTCTTCTCAGCGTATGTGATTGAGTACTTTGTCTTTGCAGCAAGTGTCGCTACACCTTGTGACTGGTTAGCTCCAACGATGCGGCCGATATTGCCTGATGCATTGATGTTGCCAGGGAATGCTGTTGTGAATGCGTCGTTAGCTGGCTTTGTCCATACTGACGGAGCTACACCGTTGAGCCACTTTGTGAAGTTATTTGAAGTACCTGACCCGTCTGAACGGAAGATAACCTTGATTGGCTGATTTGGAAGTGTGTAGATAACTGACTTTGTTCCTGAACGAAGAACGATTGGGTTGCCGTTCTTATCCTTTGCAGCGTTTCCGTTCTTATCCTTGCGGTAGACAGTTGTCTTGATTGAACGGTTGTTATCTTCAACGATTGCTGGGTCATTCCACTTAGTGATTTCACCTGAGAAGATCTTTGCAACTGTTGTTGGAGAAAGGAATAGTTCCTTCTTAGCAGGAAGGTTTACGAGCACTGCAATTGGTGCAGCAATAATCGGTGCGTGGAAAACTGTTGAGCGCTTTGATGTTGCTGTGTGTGCTGAATCTGAGAACCAGAAGTCACCAATCTTTGAATCAGAGTTCTTCTTACCTGTTCCTGAACCTGTTGATGTATAAACATATGAGTGGCTTGATGCCTTTGCGAAGCCTGCCTTGCAAGCCTGGAGAAGTGGATCGACGAATGATGCGCCTGAACCCTGGAGATCAACTGCATGTGCTGGTGTCGCTGAGGAAATCGCGATGAATCCAGCAATGACCAGAGCCTTTGCCTTAGTTGAAAACTTCATGTTTTACCCTTCGTGGTAGCTAAGTAAGTAATCCTTACAAGCCAAAAAGTAGTGAAGGGGCGTTACCGAAGAGCCACATTTAGGTTAACGAATGGGTGTGGCAAAGTGAACAAATGGTGTTAGCCGAAACGACCTGTTACGTAATCTTCGGTGCGCTTATCTTGAGGTGAAGAGAAGATACGGCTCGTTGGAGCTGCCTCAATCATCTCTCCAGGGCCACCATCAGATAGGAAGAAGGCTGTGTAATCAGAGACTCGGGCCGCCTGCTGCATATTGTGCGTGACGATAACAATTGTCATGGTCTTAGCAAGATCAGCGATTGTCTCTTCAATTCTAAATGTTGATCCTGGATCGAGGGCTGAGCATGGCTCATCCATCAGTAGTACTTGTGGCTCTACTGCAAGTGAGCGAGCGATACATAGACGCTGCTGCTGACCACCTGAGAGCGCTCCACCGTGCTCACCGAGACGATCTTTCACTTCGCTCCAGAGGCCTGCACGAGTTAGGCATGATTCAAGGAGATCATCAGTATTGCTCTTCTTAATCTGCGCAAGCTTGAGGCCAGAGAGAACGTTCTGGCCAATTGTCATTGATGGGAATGGATTTGGCTTCTGAAAGACCATACCTACGCGAAGACGGATCTTCGTTACATCTGTACCTGTTGCATAAATATCTTTTCCATCAAGGAGGACTTCTCCAGCCATTGCAGCTGTCGGAATGAATTCGTGCATACGGTTGAGAGTTCTTAAGAATGTTGACTTACCGCAACCTGATGGTCCGATAAGCGCTGTAACTGTGCCCGCTGCAAAATCTAGTGTGATATCTGAAAGAACATGCTTCTTACCAAACCATGCGTGCACCCCACGAGTTTCAAGTCCAGTGCCTAGAAGGGCAGTTCCTGGCTGAGACAAGGTGCGAGCTGATGCGACGCTTGAAAGGGATGCTGGAGTTGCATGTGATGTTGTCATTTTTTCATCTTTCTCGTTGCTATTGGAATTCTGTGATCCGGTCATTGGATTACCCAACCTTTCGTCCGCTTAAGTAGCGGGCTAGTCCAAAGAGAATAAAGATGAAGCTGAGCAGAACCAGCATTCCACCCCATGCGCGAGCAAATGCCTCGGGTGTTCCGCCAGTTAAGAACGCCTTCCAAATGTAATACGGAAGTGAGCCCATTGCACCAGATGTTGGGTTGGTATTTAGCGCATCTCCGCCGCCAGTTACGAGAAGCAGTGGAGCAGTTTCACCAATAATGCGTGCGATACCGAGAATGATTGCTGTAACAAGACCGCTCTTTGCCGCAGGCAGAACTACTCCAGCAACTGTGCGCCATTGTGTGCCACCAAGTGCAACGCCAGCTTCGCGCAGTTCATTAGGGATCAAGCGCAACATCTCTTCAGATGTACGAGCGATTGTCGGAATCATAAGAATGGTGAGGGCCAGAGAACCCATAAGTCCGGATAGCGCCTTTGTTACTGGGTAAACCAAACTTGAAAGGATGAAGAGTCCTGCAACGATTGATGGAACACCTGACATTGCTTGTACTAAGAACTTAATTGGGCGAGCAAGCTTGCCATTAATTTCGGTGAGATAGAGAGCGGTCAATACACCAATTGGGAAGCTGATGATAAGCGCACCACCAACCATGATGATTGTGCCAACAAGCGCGTGCAGTAATCCACCGGATGCAATCGGATCATTAACTGAAGAGAGAGCCATATCTTTTGTAAGCAGACCCCAGTGAAGGCCTTTGTAACCCTTAGCGACAACAGTTGAAACGATGCTGACAATCGGGATCAAGGTAACGAAAATCGCCATTGCAGTTAGTACCTGCAATAGTGAATCTTTCGCAGCCTGTAATCCGCGCTTTGCATAGTGGAATACAAAGTTCGCTGCTAGAAGGGTGAAGAAGAATGCGAAGAAGAAGCCGAGCTTGCCATTGAGTCCACTGAATTCAACGATTGCGCCCGCTGCACCGAGTGAACCGATAATAATCAGGAGATCTTCTAACTTATCGATAAAGGTTGGTTGCCAAGGCTTGCGTGGAGCTGGAATCACTTTATTCATCGACCCTTACCTCCGAATCGATTGATAAGGAAATCTGCAGTCGCATTTACAAGCAAGGTGAGCAGGAAGAGAATGAGGCCGGCTGCCATAAGGGCATCAACTTCGTAAGGTCCAGCTTCACCGAACTTAAGAAGAATCAACGACGCAACGTTTCCGCCGGCGCCGAAGAGAATCTGCCAATTCACCTGATAAACAACGTTGAGAACGGTGTAGACCGCAACGGTTTCACCCATTGCGCGACCAAGGCCGAGCATTGCGCCGCCCACAATTCCACCGCGCCCATAAGGAATAACAACAGCTTTGATCATTGCAAGCTTTGTTGCACCAAGTGCATACGCCGCCTGAATTCGGTCTAGCGGTGTCTGGTCAAAAATTTCGCGAGAGATCGATGTAACAATCGGAATAATCATGATTGCAAGCACGAGACCTGCAATGAATGGCGAGCGCTCAAAGATTGGAGTTGGTACATCAAAGAGCGGAATGAATCCAAGGTACTTGTTAATCAGCTTCGCCCAATATTCAGCAGATGACATAAATACGAAGAAGCCCCAGAAACCGAAGAGCAGTGATGGAAACGCTGCCATTAAGTCGATAACAGAGATCAGGAACTTCTTAACTTTTCCATTTGCATAGAACGTTAAGTAGAGCGCACTAAGAACTGAGATTGGGACGCCAACGATAATCGCAATTGCTGCCGAGAGCATCGTGCCGATGAGCATCGCGCCGATTCCGAAGTTTGCTTCAGAGACATTTCCAGTCTCATCTGTAATTACTTCCCAACGAGATTCTGTAATGAAGTTGAATTTCTCATCAACAAGAATGTGCATACCTTTAATTGAAAGGAAGAGTGCAATGAGTCCAAGAATTACGAGCGATGCCATTCCGCCGATAGTTACTACTGTGCGGAAAACTTGATCCGAGCGGCGGGGCTTCGTTGTAATTTCACGAGGTGCCGGTGGGGTTGGGCGCTCTTTTAGCTCAATTGCCATGAGCAGATAATGGTGCCAATCCCCCCTAAGTAATGAGACTCTAAGTGAACAGAAGGTGAACGAATCCTGAATTATCCCCCGAGCGCGCCTGCCACTATTCTTGGCGCATGACCACCCCTCTGCCGCATCTGATTTGGATTGATTGCGAGATGACCGGGCTGGATCTGGCCACCGACGCTCTAGTTGAAATCGCTGTGCTGGTGACCGACTCGGATCTCAACATCATCGGCGAAGGTGTGGATGTCGTTATCCATGCAACGCAAGGACAGCTTGATTCTATGAATGACTTCGTTCGCGAGATGCATACATCTTCTGGTTTGATTACAGAGATTCCAAATGGAATTTCAATGTCGGCTGCAGAAGAACAAATCCTGGCTTATCTCACATCTGCCGGAACTGAACTTGGTAAATCTCCACTTGCTGGAAACTCAGTTTCAGTTGATCGAAATTTCATCGCTCGCGATATGCCTAAGTTAACCGAGTTCCTTCACTACCGAACAATCGATGTCTCATCAATCAAGGAGCTCGCTCGACGCTGGCACCCAAAGACCTACTTCGCAGCGCCTGCCAAGACTGGAAACCACCGAGCCTTAGGCGATATCCGCGACTCCATCGCTGAATTGGCCTACTACCGCCAGGCTTTATTTATCGATTCAGGGCGCGAACCGGTAAAGTAAGCCCTGCACAGCACATGGTGGGCGTAGCTCAGCTGGTAGAGCACTCGGTTGTGGTCCGAGATGTCGCGGGTTCGAGCCCCGTCGTTCACCCCAAGTTTTTCCAGTACGTGAGTACTCAAGTAAAGAGAGTCGGTTCATATGATCTTCGACGTTGTAGTTGAAATCCCAGCAGGCTCACGCAATAAGTACGAGATCAATCACGAGACGCACGAAGTTCGTCTTGATCGCATGCTCTTTACTGCAACCCGCTTTCCTCATGATTATGGATTTGTAAAGAACACACTTTCAAACGATGGCGATCCACTTGATGCGCTAATCATGTTGGATGAACCAACTTTCCCTGGCTGCGTTGTTTCATGCCGCGTTATCGGCATGTTCCGCATGACTGATGAAAAGGGCGGAGACGACAAACTTCTCTGTGTCGCTGCCGGAGATATTCGTAAGAACAATCTCAAAGATTTATCTGATGTTCCTTCTTATGAACTCGATGAAATCAAGCACTTCTTTGAGGTTTATAAGACTCTCGAGCCAGGCAAGGAAGTTCATGGCGGAGACTGGGTTGGTCACGATGCAGCTGAGTTAGAGATTCAAGCATCGTATGATCGCTACAAGAATTTATCGAAGTAAATTCAAACTGCCGGAGCCACCTGAGCAGGGCAATTCACCAGGATTCCAGCCATGGCGTTCTTCTCAGGTGCAGTTACCCATAATGAGTATTTAGCTTTGACCGCAATCTGCTGGGCAACGTATGCGCATCGATAACTCTTAAGCGGTGGCAACCAGGTCGCTGCATCACCATCACCCTTCTGAGAATTGAGTCGTCCCTTTACCGCAAAGAGATTAAGTGGGTCATTGGCGAGCGCAGTGCGCTCGATCTTCGTCAGCTTGAATGCGCCGGTCTGCCAAGCGTTCGATAGCGCGACCACGTGATCAATCTGAACATCCATACTCGAGATATTTCCGCGCAGGAAGTTGATGGTCTCACCCGAATATCTGTCAACTAGAACTCCAGTGAGTACTACACAGTCTCGAGTCTTTGGCTTATACGTAATTGAGATTAAATCTCGCTTCAAAATGTCATTGCGGGTATCGCATCCATTTCGATTTACATCAGCCCAAGTCTGGCCAAATTGGTCTCTTGAATATCCCGTCTTCGGCGCCCTGCCTTTAACCGGCAAAGTCTCAAGTACCGCTGTAGCAAGGCCTGGTTTCTCTTCGACTGCCGCTAGGTTCGGGCTTCCCAGGATCATCGAGGTGGGCAGAAGGATTACAGCAATCCGTATTTCCCAGCGAGACATGTCACTATCTTCGCGCCGTAATGGTGGTTAGACAAGCCGCTCAGCGCTGGTAGTGTCTGCCCTGCATTCGAAGGTCCGCCTTTGAATGGGCTGTTAGCTCAGTTGGTAGAGCAAGCGACTCTTAATCGCTGGGTCGTAGGTTCGAATCCTACACAGCCCACTTAGTTGGTATTTGGAACTGGTTATAGGCCGTTGTAGGCCTTCTCCATCGCAGCAAGATCAATCTTTTTCATCTGAAGCATCGCTTGAGTAGCCCTCTGTGAACCCTCTGCATCTGGGCCTCCAAGATATTTACCCATCTCTGAAGAGACAACCTGCCACGAGATTCCAAACTTATCTTTAAGCCATCCGCATTGACTCTCTTGACCGCCGTCTGAAGTAAGAATCTCCCAATACTTATCAATCTCTGCTTGATCTTTGCAGGGAATCTGAAATGAGATTGCTTCGCTATGCGGAAATTGTGGTCCGCCGTTGAGACCGATAAAGGGTTGGCCAAAAATCGTGAAGTTTACGATGATCTCTTCGCCCTGTTTATTGCCCGGTGTATCTGTTGGTGCAATCCAATTATCTGCAACAGAGCTGTTGGGGAAAATGCTTGTGTAGAAAGTAGCAGCTTCTCGCGCATTTCCATTGAACCAGAGACAAGTTGTTAACTGCATTGCTTCGCCCATTTCTACTATCTCTTATTTCTGCTTAGTGAACTTTGGAAGGTGAAGGTCGAATTGAATTGAAATTACACGGGTAAGGATTACTACCGCTCCCCCAGCAATTGCACAGGCACTTTGGTTGACATCGAATTGATTTAGGGCAACAAAGGTAATTGCACCCATCATCGATGAAGTTCCGATTGTTTCGCGGTGCAGCAATACCGGCTCTAATTGGCAGAGCACATCGCGTAAGAGTCCACCAGTAACAGCTGTAATGACACCCAAGATGATCGCTGCATACCAAGCGATGTTCTCTTCAAAAGCCAGCTGGGTTCCTGACATCGTTGCCACAGCTAGGCCGAAGGTATCCATGATCAATAACGTTTTGCCTACATGTGTTACTCGCCTAAAGACAAGCGTTAAAACCACGGCAGCGATGATGCTGGCAATAATCCATGGATCAGTAATCCAAATAGGAGTCAGGCCCAAGAAAACATTTCTCAGCGTTCCACCAGAGACCGATGCGACCGCTGCAATAAATGCGATTCCACCATAATCAAGACCTTTATCTGCAGCAACACGTGCACCCACCAGCGCAAAGACAAATGTTGAGAGCAGATCCAGTATGTGTAGCAGGGACATGGTCTGAAGAATACGGCCTAACTAACTCTTCTGCACAAAACTGCAAAAACATCTCATTTCCGTCACAATTTGCGTGTTTATCTGTTGGGCCTATAGGTAAGTGCGTAGAGTTCCCCGCATGTCTAAGAGCATCGGATTGAGCAAAGATAAGAATTGGTGGCGCCAAGCTGCCGTCTACCAGATCTACCCGCGCAGCTTCGCTGATTCAAATGGTGATGGCATCGGAGATCTAAAAGGTGTGACATCACGTATTCCTTATCTTCAATCTCTCAGTATCGATGCCGTTTGGCTAAGCCCGTTCTATCCATCAGCGCTCGTCGATGGCGGATATGACGTTGACGATTATCGCAATGTAGATCCGAAACTTGGCACTCTTGCAGATTTCGATGAGATGCTGGCAGAACTGCATAAGGTTGGTATTCGCGTTTATGTCGATATCGTTCCCAACCACTCATCCAATTTGCATGTGTGGTTTAAAGAAGCGATTGCATCAGAGCCAGGTTCTAAAGCACGCAGCAGATATTTATTCCGCGATGGCAAAGGCGTGAATGGCGAACTTCCACCAACAGATTGGGTTTCTCACTTTGCGCCATCTGCATGGACTCACGAATCTGCCATGGGTGGCAAGCACAACCAGTGGTACATGCACTGGTTTGCACCGGAACAACCAGATTTCAACTGGGATAACCGCGAGGTCCACGATGAATTTCTCAAAACACTGAAATTCTGGGCAGACCGTGGCGTAGATGCATTCCGCATCGATGTTGCTCACGCTCTGAAGAAGGATTTATCTGAGCCACTACGAAACCTCAATGTCTTTGAAGGACTCGAAGAACGCGGAGCAAAGGGCAAGGGAATCCTCGCCGACCGCGATGAAGTTTTTGCAATTTATAAAGAGTGGCGCAACCTCTTTAATCAGTATGACCCACCTCGCGTAGCTGTCGCCGAGGCAAATGTTCACCCTGAGCGCTTGCCGCTTTACGCAAGCACAAAGACCTTAGGACAGAGCTTCGACTTTAGATTTATTGATACTCCCTTTGAAGCAACTGCTTACAAAGAGAGCGTTCAAGATGCACTGCGGCTTGCTGCAAAGAATAAATCTTCATGCACCTGGACTTTGTCTAACCACGATCAAATTCGCCATGCGACAAAGATGGGTCTCAACCCAGCGGTCGATCGCAGATCTTGGATGCTTACAGATGGCACCTCACATCCATTGGATAAGGCATCAGGAACGCAAAATGCATTGGCTGCATCACTCTTTATCTTGGCTCTTCCTGGATGTACCTACATGTATCAAGGTGAAGAACTCGGCCTGCATGAAGTAACCGATATTCCTGAAGATCGGATTCAAGATCCTCAATACCTTCGCAATCTCAAGGTTGATAAGGGTCGCGATGGATGTCGTGTTCCACTTCCATGGAAGAAATCAGGTACCTCGTTTGGTTTCGGTACAGGCAGTGCACATCTACCTCAGCCAAATTGGTTCGGCGATTACTCAGTTGAGGCCGAGGAGAAAGATTCTCTTTCAGCGCTCTCTATCTACCGCAAAGCACTCGAGATTCGTAAGGGCTTAGTAACCGAAGAGAAGGTGAAGTGGCATAAGACAGGAAATAGCTCTGTTCTTCACTTCTCGCGCCCCAACGGCTGGCACTGCATCACCAACTTCCGTGCAGCGCCAATTGCAATACCTAAAGGCGAGTTACTGATTTCATCGCACCCGCTGCAAGGTGGAAAAATCGCAGCGGGTACAACAGTGTGGTTTAAGAAAGAGAAGAAGTAATCTCTTTACGAAACGCCGATAATATCTACGGAGAAGATCAGAGTTTCATTTGGACCAATTGGTCCTGAACCAGCTGCTCCGTAACCCATTGATGGTGGCAGGATCAAGAGACGACGACCGCCAACTTGTGCTCCTGGCAATCCCTTCTGCCAACCTTCAACAACTCCAGCTAATGGAAATGTTGCAGGCTGTCCGCTCCATGAAGATTCAATGATTTTTCCTGTTGACCACGCCATAAGTGTGTAATGAACTGTAAGGGTCGAAGTTGGAAGCACCTCAGCACCGGTGCCCACGATGACATCCTTTGTCGTTAGCTCAGCAGGCGGAGTACCTGATGGCTTTGAAATTGTTGGGGCTTCTCCTGCTACATCTGAAACGACTGGAAGCGCAGTTGCATCGGTACCTGACATTTTTATCCCTCCAAGGACTGTGAGCGCTACAAGTGTTGCGGCGAATACTCCGGCTAAGACTTTACGGACTGTGTTATTAATTTTCGAGCTCCTTAATGAGGTTGAAGTCCCCGCCACCGAGTTGTCCTTGGTCGCGGTACATCTCAAGCTTTTGGCGCGTATCTGCAATATCTAAGTTGCGCATAGTTAGCTGACCGATTCGATCAGTTGGTCCAAATGCAGCATCTTCTTTGCGCTCCATCGATAACTTATCTGGGTGGTAGCTAAGCCCTGGGCCAGTTGTGTTGATTACTGAGTAATCATCTCCACGACGCAAGCGAAGTGTGACCTCGCCAGTGATTGCGGAGGCAACCCAACGAGTAAGAGACTCACGGAGCATGAGGCTCTGTGGATCTAACCAGCGACCTTCATATAGAAGGCGTCCTAAGCGGCGACCTTCTGCGTGATAGTTCGCGATCGTGTCTTCATTGTGAATTGCTGAAAGTAAGCGTTCGTAGGCGATGAAAAGCAGCGCCATGCCTGGAGCTTCATAAATTCCACGAGATTTCGCTTCAATAATTCTATTTTCAATCTGGTCAGCCATTCCGAGGCCATGACGTCCACCAATTTTATTTGCTTCATTCATGAGCGCTACAACATCGGTGAATTCCTTGCCGTTGATTGCAACTGGGCGTCCTTGAACGTATTGAATCTTTACATCTTCGGATTGAATCGAGACGGTTGGATCCCAGAACTTAACTCCCATGATTGGGGAGACAATTTCAATTGACGCATCGAGGTTTTCTAGATCTTTTGCCTCGTGTGTAGCGCCCAAGATATTTGCATCTGTGGAGTACGCCTTTTCAACGCTATCTCGGTATGGAAGTTTGTTAGCTACCAACCACTCTGACATCTCCTTTCGTCCACCAAGTTCGCGAACGAAATCTGCATCGAGCCACGGCTTATAAATTCTTAGATTTGGATTGGCAAGCAATCCGTAGCGGTAGAAACGCTCAATGTCATTGCCCTTGTAAGTTGAGCCATCGCCCCAGATTTCAACTTTGTCATGAAGCATCGCGCGGACCAAGAGTGTTCCTGTTACAGCGCGACCAAGTGGAGTGGTATTGAAGTATTGCTTGCCGCCGCCGCGAATATGGAAAGCTCCGCAGGCAATTGCAGCGAGGCCTTCTTCAACGAGCGGAGTCTTGCAATCCACAAGACGTGAAATCTCTGCGCCATATTCTTTTGCACGGCTTGGAACTGAGTCGATATCTGGCTCATCGTATTGACCGAGATCTGCGGTGTAGGTGCAAGGGACTGCGCCTTTTGCACGCATCCATGCCACTGCAACAGATGTATCTAGCCCGCCAGAGAAGGCGATTCCAACTTTTTCACCAACTGGCAGGGATGCAAGTACCTTCGACATGTTGCGAAGTCTAACGGTTGATAAGTGGTGCGAGTGCAGGTTTAACTTTCCAGAGGGCGAGCATCTCCTCATATTTCGCCTCATCGGATGGGTCTGGAGTTGCTCCCGTCTTCACTGCTCGAATCATGAGGTTTCGTGGGGTGTGCTCTCCCCCAATAAATTCGATTGCTTCGACTCGATAGCCCTTCAATTTCATTATCTGCATACGAATTGCGTCGGTCAGAAGATCGCCTAAACGCTCTTTCATAATTCCATTTCTGGTCACAAGCGACCAAGGCTCTGGAATCTCGTGCATCTGTGACTGAATATCGTGGTGGCAACATGGCGCAAGAAGTGCCAACTTCACATCCTGATTAATTGCCCAGGCGATTGCATCATCTGTTGCTGTATCGCAAGCATGTAGCGCAATCGCAACATCTGCCTTCTCTAACTTGGTATCACTGATTTCTTCGGCACGAAATTCAATGGTCGATTCGATTCCAAGATCTTTTGCGATTTTATTATTGCGATCTCTGGCAGCGCTACGGATATCGATACCAATAACCTTGACTGGAATTCCCTGTGCTCGAAGATATTGATGCGCTGCAAATGTAAGGTAGGCATGGCCGCAACCTAAGTCAACGATTGCTAGAGGATCTGAATCCGTAGGAGTATGAATATGCCCGGCCGTTATCGCCGCCGTCAATGTTGGCGTTAGCAACCTTAAGAACTCTTCGACCTGCTTATATTTATCTGATTTGCTCGGCTTAACATTTCCATTGGAATCCGAAATACCAACAGCGATGAGAAATGGATCGGATGGATCAAGTAATCGACTCTTACTTCTATCGTGGCTGAGTTCTTGCTCCTTTGCCGCAATCTCTCGGTGAATGAGAGGCTCACCTTTCTTGGTGATGCGCAGGCTTAAAGTTTCAGTCGTTCCTTCAAGAAGAATATTTGCATACCCTGAACGAATCAGCTCTGAAAATGGAGCTTGCGCAGGTAGGTAATTTTTTGTCGTCATCTGACGGCCATCGCTATGACTGACCTGCACCTGAATCTCGCCCTTAATCTCAACAGGTCGCATATCTACACGTTCGTGGGCGGTCTGCATATTCCTTCTGCGACCCGAGAGCACAACTCGAACTAAGGAAGATGTATCCCCGAACTTCTCTTCTAACTCATTGAAGATTTCTTCAAGGCTCTTCTCATTCACAAGAAGAGTTTAGTCTTTAGCTAAAGGCAGGTCGACTGCGATTTCGAGTCCCCCAAGTGCGCTCTTTCGAAGCGCGAGATTGCCGTGGAGTTTTGCAATCACAGCAGTCATGATGCTCATTCCTAGGCCTGAACCACCATTTTCGCGTGATCGTGATTTATCGAAGCGAGCAAGAGATCGAATATTCTCTTGATAGGCGCTCTCAGGAAGGCCAGGGCCAGCATCTCCAATAAGAATTCTCGCTGACTTCCCAGATTTCTTACATGAGATAGTGACCGCATCATCAACTGCAGTGTGCCTCATGATATTTGTCAACGCATTCTGAATAAAACGTGCCAGGTAATCTCTTGCAGCCATTACCTCGATTCCATCTTCAATCTCTAAAGTGACAATTCTCTGAGGATTGAGCGTCTTGAAATCGATTCCGTGAGCGTTAAGGATTTCACTGAGGTCAATCTTTTCCACATCCCTTGAGCCGCTTTCACCTAGCTCGGCCAATAGCAACAGGTCTTGAATCAGATTCTCCATACGCTTGATTTCTGAACCCACTCGAGAGAAGGCTCGCTCTTGATCTGCATCAGAAGTTAACTGCTTCTTGCTCAACATTTCGACATAACCCTTTACAACGGTAAGGGGGGTTCTGAGTTCGTGGGATGCATCGCCAAGAAATTCCTGCATACGTGCCAGGGATGCGACATCGCTACGTTGATTTACTCGCCTGAAGTAGAAGAAGAGAAGCAACCCAGCAGCAGAGTCCACTACAAGAGTGAAAGCAGCAAGTGAGCGAATATTTGAATTGAAGTGAGAATCAATCTCTGAAACAGATCGAGAAATCAGCAGATAATCACCGCCAGAAAGTGGGACGGAACGAAGTTGGAATGGCGAGGGGCCGCCCACTCGTACAGGTCGTTCCGCAGCTTCTCGGACTTTCTCAAACTCAGGAGCACCTAAGTACTGCAGAGATGACTCGTTGATCAAAGTCTCTTGGCCTTGGCGAGTAAGAAGTGTCAAAGTTATGTTGAGAGTCAGTTGCTCGATTGCAAAGAGGGCGGCGCCCACCGATTGCTTCGGGTTATCAATCGCTGCTTGAGCTACAAAATTGACCGAACCATTGACTTCAGATAATTCTGCGCCGCGGGTATGAATTGCGGAGTAGCCGCCAATTCCGACAGTAACAAATGTGATCAGCAGAAGGGTGACGAAACTTGTGCGAGAAGAATTTGAAGTTCTCACTTCTTCTCCGCGTTAAGCTGGAATCCGACTCCTCTGATCGTACGAATGCCTTCAAATCCATCGCGATGCAACTTCTTTCGAAGGTAAGAGATATACGTATCAACAACTGTGCTCTCAGATTCGAATGTGATTCCCCATACTTCATCGAGAAGATGCGTCTTGCTTAGAACACGACCTTTGCTCTCTAGAAGTACCTGCAGAAGTCTGAACTCTGTTGGAGAAAGATCCACTGCTTCTCCGTTAAATGTGACCTGGTGGCTCTTGGCATCGAGAGTAATTGGTCCATGGGTGAGAGTTTCCTGAACGTTTTCGCTAAATTGAGAGCGACGCAAAATGGCTTTAATGCGAAGAACTAGCTCTTCCAGGCCAAATGGCTTAGTTACATAATCATCTGCACCTAGAGTTAAACCGCGAGTTACATCTGCACGATCACCGCGGGCGCTTAGCATAAGCGCAGGAGTGTTATCTCCATTGGCTCTGATGCGTTCGATAAATTCAAAACCATCCATAAGAGGCATATTGATATCGACTACAAGAATGTCTGGCTTCGTTGTTCGAAGCAGCGTCTGTGCAATCATCGCATCGGCGGCAGTTACGGTCTCAAAGCCTGCCAACTTGAGGGCATCGCCAAGAAGTTCACGGACTCCGGCCTCATCGTCGATAATCATAATGAGCTGACTCATGTGCAAACCTTCCCATGTGCGAGAGGAAATTTCTACCAATTCCATACTAAGCACACATAACCACGAGAACTTTCACAGAGTATTCACACCTAAAGAGAATTACTATTGGTGCATGAAGCAGACCGTAGCCGCCAGATTCACCGGTGCTATCTTCCTGCTCGCATCTCTTACATATCCTGCATCTGCAGATGTGCATCCAACACCTGCCCCGGCATCGCAGATGGATCTCTATAAGATTTCGATGGAGCAGTTTAAGAAGGATCGCGATTTGTTTAATATCGCTGTGCGAGAGAGAAATCAGAAGATGAAAAACATCAATCTGACATTCGATACAGCCATTCGAAAGGCACGCCAAGATTCAAAGCTCGCGATGCAATCAGCGCTGAAACCTGAACAGAAGTCGGCTATCAATTCAAATCTAAAGTCTGTCATCGCAGCTGCCGTTATTGCCCGCGAATCTGCAATCGAAGCGCTGGGCGAACCGCCAATTGCGCCAACTGAGCCTCCGCGCCCGCCAAAGAGTATGTACAGTGAGAAGAACGGCGCAGAAAAGAAGCGACGTTAATTAAGCTTCGTCATCAACTTTCATAGTGCGTAGAGTATGCCGATCGTGGCTTTTCTCCCTTTCATGAATTTTTCTGATTTGAAGCTCAATATTTTTGACTGCATCATCAAAAGCAGCTACATCATTAAATGATGCCGCCTCTGCACGAAGAAGTGGCCCCGAACCGTGAGATGTAATAACAACCTTATGTGAATGTTTACCTTGTCGAGGGTTTGCCTCGTGGAGTACTTCAACTTCAATGCGATCGATAGTGATACTAAATCGCTCCATCGAGTGAAGTTTTTCCTCTGCAATCGATTTGAAGTCACTTGCCAGTTCTGCATGGCGGGTATGAATAATTATTTTCACCTAATAAGCATCCCACTTGTTCCCAGGAATTGTAAGACGCAGGGTGAATTTAAGTTAGGGGCAGTAAATAGACAATCAGAGTGAGAACAGCGGCCAAGCCCAGAGATTGGACCAAGATAGAGGTTGCCATCTTGCGATCTGCAGCGAGCGAAGCTTTATCGCTGACTCGTGAAAGCTGACCTAACTTTCCAAAGTTAAAAGTACCCATAAACCCATATGCGAGGCAGAACTTCTTTCGCGATTGCACAAAACCGATTGATCCAACAGTTAGTGGGATGAATATTCCAAGTCGCAGCGAAGGTTGCGTTCCTGCTGAGATGAAGCCAATGAGAGCGCTGAATGAGAGCGCAAAACCAATGAGAGCTACTAGTTGGCGTCGACGTACTTCGCCCTTTCCAATATTGCAGGTACCTGCAATGTATGAGTCTGCGCTCACTTAAGCTTCTTCAAGTTCTTCTTCATCAATCCAAGCATCGGTCTCATTTTCATCTTGTTTCTCTACCCAAGAGAGGAATGAACCGATTGCGCGAAAGGCCAATAGAGCAACGGTTATCGCTGCTAGTAATCTACGAAGCGCTTTCATGAGGATAAAAATACTCCACTTTGAATTAAACCGCCTGATTTATTTCGAATTCAAAGCTGTGTCGATATCTCTCCAGAGATCGTCCACGTGTTCGCAACCAACTGAGAGACGGATGAGGTTCTCGGGAACGCTATGGCTTTCTAGCTCCCAGCGACGGCGGCGCTCCCATGTACTTTCAACTCCCCCGAGGCTTGTGGCGTTCGCGATGAGCGAGGAAGCGCTACAAACTTTCTCGGCTCTGGCTGCATCACCTATAGCTTCGAAGGAGATGATTGCGCCGAAGCCTGGATAGCGAACGTTGGTGACCTTTGAATGTGAGGCCAATTTCTTTACAAGAATTGCGGCGCTCTCTTGCGCTCTTTGGAAGCGAATTGGGAAGGTACGAATTCCACGTAATGCGAGCCAAACTTCAAAGGGACCTGCGATAGAGCCCAAAGAAGTGCGAGCTTCTTGAAGTCGCGATTTGAGAGCCGGTTCTTTAACTGAGAGCGATCCAAGAATGACATCACTATGTCCTGCTAAATATTTGGTGACAGAGTGCATGACGATATCTGCGCCAAATGTAAGTGGCTTCTGATTGATAGGGGTAGCGAAAGTGTTATCGAATCCGACTCCTATATTGCGCTTCTTTGCCTCGCCGATGATTACGGCAACGTCTGCGACTCCAAGACCTGGGTTTGTTGGCGATTCAACCCAGAGAAATGCAGCGCCCTGCAACTTATCAATTACCTCTTTTGAATCAGTGATATCTACAAATCGAACTTCGAGGCGACCGTCTTGGTGATACTTCTTTAATAGCGCCATGGTGCCGCTATATCCCTCGTGCGATGCAACAACTGGTGCACCATGAGGAAGAAGCGAGAAGACTGCAGAAATTGCAGCCATTCCTGATGAGAAGACCAGTGTTGATTCCGCTTCTTCAAGTGCGGAGATTGCAGCTTCTAGCTGTTGCCACGTTTCATTGCCTGTTCGCCCATAGTTAATGGGGCCGCCGGCGTTAAAAGTTGAGTTGAGCGAGATGGAAGAATTTAAACCTGCACCAGCTTCTTGAGCAGGGCGCCCTGACGAGATTGCAATTGTTTCAGGGTGAAGGCGGTCATCTGACATGGCTATAGCGTAATCGCTTAACGAAGAACTGGCGAAAGTCTCGTGAAGGCCTCTTCTAAGATTTCTGGGCTCGTTGCAAAATTTAAGCGCACAAACTGGTTCGACTGTTTTCCGAATCGGACTCCTGGGACGAAAGCAACCTTCGCCTTCTCAACGAGAAGCGCTGCAGGGTCTTCTCCTAAGTTGAATTGCGAGAGATCAAGCCAGGCAAGGTATGAGCATCGTGGGAGGTGGTATCCAACCTTTGGAGTAAATCGTTCGATTAAATCTGCAACAAGGTGCCTATTGATCTCCATCTGCGCCATCAAAGCGTTGAGCCAAGGTTCGCCTTCTTCAAAGGCGGTAACTGTTGCAAATGCTCCAAGAAGAGATGCTCGGTAATGAGTTGCAGGTGCAATCGCATTGAGCCGCTCGTGAAGCTTTTCATCCTCCGTCACGATAATTGCACATTTAAGGCCTGCGATATTCCAGCCCTTGCTTGCTGCTGTAATTGTGATTCCGACCTGACGTGCATGGTCTGAAAGAGTTAAGAAAGGAATGAAATCGCTTTCTTCATATGTCAAAGGTGCATGAATCTCATCGCTTAGGACAATGACGCCGTACTTATGCGCTAACTCTGCAAAGCGCGAAAGTTCCTCACGGGAAAACATTCGGCCGAGTGGATTATGTGGATTGCAAAGCAAATGAGCTTTTATGCCTGATGCATATGCCTTCTCGATGCCTTCCCAATCCAATGCCCAGAAACTGCCGTCAACTTCGTGTTCTAGGTGAATGAATGGAACATCGACTTCCACTAAGTGAGTCTCGGTAATCCAGGTCCAAAAATTTGGATAGACAGGGGAATTAATAAGTATCTTGTCGCCAGGTTGAGTAATGACGCGTAAGACTTCTACGACTCCGACACCAACATCTGCGGCGATACGTACTTGGTTTGGATCTGACTTCCAACCCCAACGTTCTGTAGCAAATCCAGAAAATGCCTTACCCATTTCAGGAATTGCCCCTAGATATCCCAGATCAGATTTATCAATCATTCCGCGCAAGGTATTTCGAATGGGTTCTGCAACAGGAAAATCCATCTCAGCTACAGGCAAAGGAAGGACATCGGCAGGAAATGCACGCCATTTTTCACTGCGGTGAGTACGTAATTCAGAGAGCTCGTGAGCACGTAGCTGCATCAATTCTTTCTCGCTCATGGACGAAGTATTGCATTCTGCCTACTCTTTATCTATGACCGAATTAATCACCTCGGCTGCCATGCGAAAAATAACTCGTGAAATCAGTGCTCGGGATAAAAGAATGGCGAAGATCATCGAGAGCCACCCGTTATGCACTATCGGTCGAAACCCTAAACCTGTCACTCACTTTGAAGCACTTGTTGAGTCGGTTATCTCTCAGCAGCTGGCGGTAAAGGCGGCAGAGACCATATTCTTGCGGGTAAAAGCTTTGGCCGGTGGAAAGATAGCTCCATCCAAGATTGCCGCTATCTCTGAATCAGAAATGCGTGCTGCAGGAGTATCAGGTGCAAAGTTCAAATCGATTAACGGTCTTGCAGATGCTGCAATCACCAAGAAGATAAAAGTGAATCAGCTCCATGAGATTGAAGATGACGAAGTAATCTTTGATCAACTTACAAGCCTCTGGGGAATCGGTCCATGGACGGTAGATATGTTTATGATGTTTCAGCTTGGACGATTAGATATCTGGCCAACCGGTGATCTTGGCGTGCGCCGCGGCTGGGAGAAGATCTATGCCTTAAGGGATGAGATTACCCCTGCCGAGCTCGAGAAGAAGGGCTCAAAATTCTCCCCCTACAGAAGCGTCGTTGCTTGGTATTGCTGGAGAGCCCTTAGTTAGTTAGCGCCGGGAAGTTAATGCCAGTGCTTGAGTGACAGTCATAGCCATTTGGATTCTTCTCTAAATATCTCTGGTGGTACTCCTCGGCGAGAAAATACTCAACACCTTCGCTGCTCTTTATCTCAGTCACGATCTCACCAATTCCAGCACGAGTGAGCGCAGCTTGATAAACATCACGAGTGATATCTGCTTGCAGCATCTGAGCATCTGTTGTTGTAAAGATTGCACTTCGATATTGAGTTCCGATATCGCCGCCTTGTCTATTGAGCGAAGTTGGATCATGCATTACCCAGAATTCTTCGAGTAAACGTCTATATAAGATTTTCGCTGGATCAAAGGTGACCGCAACCATCTCTGCATGACCGGTGACTCCTGTGCAGACTTGCTCATACGATGGGTTTGGTTGTAAGCCACCCATATATCCAACGCTCGTTGAAATTACTCCAGGCAAATTCCAGAAGCGGCGTTCGGCTCCCCAGAAACATCCCGTTGCAAAATATGCGATCTCTGTTGTACTCATAGTCATATAACCTACCCTTGTACCTGCGCCCCCGTAGCTCAGGGGATAGAGCACTGCCCTCCGGAGGCAGGTGCACAGGTTCGATTCCTGTCGGGGGCACTCATCTAAGAAATGATTTTCCTACTATTTCATCGAATAGGGATGTAAATCACCCTCAACTGCGAAATCTTTCTCTCTACCTTCTTGTTTATCTATCTACGAACAGGGAGAATTAGCATCTTGCGCGCCGGTCGTGCACAAATTGTTAAAGTGAATTGGGGGGTGAGCCATGGACTGGAGACATCAATCTGCATGTCGCGAAGAAGATCCAGAGCTCTTCTTCCCTGTAGGAAATACAGGACCTGCCATCTCTCAGATCGAAGAGGCAAAGAAGGTCTGTAACCGATGCATCGTTAAGGATGCCTGCCTTGCTTGGGCACTTGAATCTGGACAGGACGCTGGAGTTTGGGGCGGCCTATCGGAAGATGAGCGTCGTGCACTAAAGCGTCGCGCAGCTCGTAATCGTGCTCGCTTGATGGATAACACAAACTCTTAAGTCCTCAATCAAGATGCGATCAGTACCAAGCATCCCAAAGCAACAAGAGTTACGGCAGCAAATATAGATCGCATCTTTCCCAACTGTTGCGGTAGTCCCTTTATCTCACTCTGTCGATCTTCATCCAAATCCTTAATCACATTGATGAAATGTGCCGCCATTCCAAAGAGCGCTCCCCCAAGCCACATCCACACAGGCGGTGAAATCCCCTTGGAGATAGCAATCGAAGAGGGAAGCGCTGCAAATGCGATTGCATAGGGAAGAGGCGAAAGCCAGATAAATTTGAAGTAGAAGTTATAGGCAACACCGCACCCGATACCCAACATGTAGATCATGCCACCGCTAAAGCCAAGTGGACCAAAGAGATTGAAGAAGAAGGCAAGTGGAGTCATAACAACAATCCACTTACGTAAACACGCTGGTGTTATTAGACCAGCAACAAGAGGCTTCTTGATTCGCTGATGGCGCAGATCATCTGCATAGTCGTAGAGATCATTGCTCCATCCGACAACTAATTGTCCGGTGAAGATGCCAAATGCGATTACATAGGCAGGACCTTCCCACCAGTAATGGTTAGCAAATAACCATCCGATTGTTGTGACAATCAAGGTAGGTCCAAAATGTGAAGCTTGGCGCAATCCTTTTAATCTCTTCACCATTTCTCCTTGCTCAGGCGCTCGGGAATTTGAGAATGGCTTTTGTTTCATTCGTATCAGTGACTAGTGAAAGAGTTCCTCTTAATTCATTCTCTGTCAAAGTTCTAACAATTTGTAGCCCTAAATTCGGTGATGTTGCGATATCGAAACCATCTGGAAGACCGACTCCATCGTCAGAAATTGTGACCTGAAGTTCGGTAGCGGTTGTAGAAACGTGAATTCCCAGTGCTGAACCGGTCTCAGCCAATCCATGTTCGAGAGCGTTGTGAATCAATTCTGTGATTACTAAGGCAAGCGGTGTTGCAATACGTGGTTCAAGTGATCCAAGTGCACCTGTTCGTTCGATGTGAAGCTCGCTCATTCGTGGACTGAGTTCAAGAGCATGCGAAACCAAGCTATCTAAGACTTGATCAAAATCAACAGATGCATCTGGGCTATTTGAGAGAGTCTCATGAACAAGTGCAATCGATGCAATTCTGCGAACCGCCTCATTAAGTGCAGCAGATGCACCAGGGTCATCGATACGTCGAGCTTGCAATCTAAGTAAGGCAGATACGGTCTGGAGATTATTCTTTACTCGGTGGTGGACCTCTCTAATAGTTGCATCTTTTGTAATAAGTTCACGTTCACGTCTGCGCAGCTCGGTGACGTTACTGAGCAAGACGATTGCGCCAATTCGATTTTCGCTCTGCAGCAGTGGAAGCACGGTAAATGAGATTGTGCCGCCTTGATTCTCAATCTCTACTCGCTTCAAAGCCTTGCCAGATAATCCTCCAGAGATACTTTCCTCTTGAGCATCTGGACTTTGACGTGCAAGTGATTTCGCGACATCACCGAGATTATGTCCTTCTACTTCGCTAATCCAACCAAGCCGACTAAATGCAGATCGTGCATTGGGGCTTGCATACGAGACAACACCATTTACATCTAATCGAATTAACCCATCTCCTACTCGAGGAGCTGGATCAAAGAGCGTTCCAGCATCGGTAAATGGAAAAGTTCCTTCTGAGACCATGCGATATAAGTTATGAGCAATCTCGCGATAGTTAAGTTCGAGGCGACTTGGTTGGCGCATTAATTCAGAGTTGCGGTGGCGAGAGATAACGCCAACAACATGGTTATCGACCATAACTGGGATGGTCTCTTCCTTCACCATGTATTCACCCAGTGGTTCGGGTTGAGTATCGCGAACAATCTCAGCTGTTGAAAGCGCTTGATCGATATTTGGACGTGATCCGTAGGTAATCTCATCGCCGATAAGGTCGAGTGGAAAGAGGGTTGCAGCTGTAGTTGGTCGTATGTGAGCAACAGCTACATATCCTGTCGGCCAACTCTTGAAATCTTTTCGAAGCGGAACCCACAAGATTAAATCTGCGAAAGAGAGATCTGAGAGCATCTGCCAATCTGCGATCAGCTCTCGCAGGCGGTGAATCTGTTTATCATCGAGCGGACTACGGCCGCGGAGAAACTCTTCAATGGCGGGCACAATAAATCCTTAAGCCAGCCATGCCGAAATATTATTTGCAATCTCTTGCGTTGCAAACCATGTTAACTCTTCCCCATCTTCGGAGACCTCAAAGCAACATTCGAGATGCTCCCACTTAAGCGGCGCGCTTAGCGAGATAGACATTTCATGGGTTTCGCTGATGATTGCATCTGGGACTTCGAAAGCTAAGACACATGCAGAACCGGTGCCACTTGATTTCAATTCAATTGCATCTTCTGCAGCGACCAATGAGAGGGTGTATTCGATCTCCTCTTCATCGAGATCGTTATTGTTGGCAATAAATACGCCCGTTGCAGCGTAGACATCGCTGGCATCTAATTGGCCAGATTTCAGGAGCTCTGCAACCTCTTGGGCTGTGACTCCGACATATGCGCGCATGTGATTAGCCTATAAGAAATTACCGCTTGATCTCACCCGATAAACCTTGAATGCTCTTGCGTAAGAGGCTCTTCTCATTTGATTGGTAGAGGGTCTCGTGGGCGTTTTCTGCGATGGAGATAGAGCGCGTATCTAGGGGAATCTTAAAGACCGCCCTAGATCCAAGGGCGCTCATTGCATTGGCAAAGAGTTCATCGGAGGCAGTTGAACGGCGCCCAGATTTTGCAGCAAATTGAATGAAAGAAATTTCAGGTTTAATTGAATTTCGGAGAAGTTCCTGGGTGAACTTGCGAAGGAGATGCAGTGACAAGGAATCAGATTTAGCTAAAACCCAGAGATGATCTGCATTTGATGAGACCCAGACAAGAGTCTCGCCAGACCAGCGACGCCCCCTCAAAGTCTCTGCAATTTCAAGAGTGGGACCAAGATCGATAACAATAAAGTCGAACTCATATTGAGCGTTATCTAGTAAAGCAATCGAATCAACGATTGTGTTTTGTGTAATCTCCATCGCCCAAAATCCCGCACCCACTTGTGTAAATCCTTTATTGGAATGTAACCCTTGCTCTCCAATCAAAATCGCAACGGCCGGGGCTGTTGGATTCGCATCGACCAAGAGCGTGCGATGGCCTGCAATGCTTAGCTCTGAAGCCAGATTGATTGCAAGTGTTGTACAACCTGCGGAACTGTGTGCGGATGTAACCCCAAGAACTCTTGCTCGACTTGTTCTGCGCTCTGGAATCGAATTTCGTAGCAAGGGAGATCGAATGGAACCTCTGACTAAGCCGATGAGTTCGAGAGCTGAGTCAGGAATCGGCAGCGCATCTGGAAAATCTCGTACGACGCTTGCCTCATGCAAGAAGAGAAAGATTCGTATCCCCTTCGACTTAAGAGCTTCGATGGATTCCAGGTCTATGCCGATGAGATCGGTGGAGCAGAGCAGTACATCCGGCAGTTCTGGAGAAGATTCGAGGAAATCCGTAACCGATTGCCAATCAAGTGCGCGATGTAAGACGCTCCAGCCTTGTCCAAAGAGGGTGCCCGCTGCAAAGCTCTCGAATTCGGCTTTATGTATTGCGGTGATTGCCGTCGATTGCGAATCACTCATGGGTCTGCACTGCCACGAGTCGTCCGCTTGTGGATGCCGCCAATACTCGCTGCGCATCACGAGGACTTGCTGAAATTGTGAGAGCGACTTCTCCGCCGAAGTTACTGCCTTTGCGATCGAGGGAGCTTACTTGCACGCTTCGAAGGATTAAGAGCGGTTCGATCGCCGCTTCTCCATTTTTAGCATCATGGAGTTGATAGATATTTACTAGCGATCCCGTGACTACACCTGTCGGAATATCTACAGAACGAAGACTTAACGAGATCTCATCATTGATCTCTGAGTCTCCGGGCCTAGCAAGCGATTGAATAAGAATGAGCTCCCCCGGCAGCAGCCTTCTAAGCGATATCGATTGCGCTGGATTAATGGATCCTGGCAGATACTTGCCGTCAGACTCTCCCAAAGTTACTTCGATCTGAGTCAGATCCTGAATTTGCACCTGACTTCCGGCAGCTATGGGATTAATTGCAACCCAGTAACGCTCCTTCTGATTAGCTGCAACAGACATCAAGAATGATGCACCTAGCGCTGCAACGAAGAGTGCAATCGAAATGACAAAACGAGGACTATGAACTTTCTTGGCAGACATGGCGGGATGTTAAAGGTGGGTACTTGCAGCCGATTTATAGATTTACACAGTCATCCTTTTGAATGATTTAGATTCATCTTTCAAGATGATGGAAAGGTTGATTCGGGCGTGCACCATCGCGCGATGACCACTGAAACTTACCAATCTGCCGTACCTAGCCAGAAGCCATATCTTCAACTGATCTCAAGCACAGAAGATCCAGCTCTCTGGAGCCATCCAGTTCTCGATATCTTCGCGCCGCCCAAACAAGAATTTCCGCAGCAGAAGGCGAAGCTCTATCTCGTTCCTTCTACATTCGGAGAAGATATTGATTTCGATGAGATGCCAATTCCAACTTCGGCTGCAGAGCTTCCAGAGCTACATGCGTGGACGATGAAATTTATTGTAAGCGTTCTCGAAATTTGGGCGGGAAGAAGACAGCCTGCACAACTCATTCGCTCTTGCCATCGAGTTATCTACATGGAGTTACTGAGAAAGACTGGAAGCCAGAAGGTGATAGGTCGAATCAGAAATATTCATCAGACGGAACCGCTCGACGGAATATGTGAAAGTACAGTGACGGTCAGATTTGGGGATCGATTGCGCGCAGTGGTGATCCGCTTTGAGGGCGTTGATGGCAGATGGCTCTGCACAGCACTGCGTCTAATCTAAAGAGTTAAGCGGCTCCGTGGCAGCGCTTAAATTTCTTTCCAGATCCACATGGGCATGGGCTGTTACGAGATACATCACCTGATGTAACAACACCATTCTCATCTGCTGCGCTGTAACGAAGTGGTGTCTTTTGTGCTGGCTTCTCATCAACACCGCGTGCTTTGATCTGAGAGCCATCGCTTTCAACAGTTACCTCTACGTTAAATACCAAGCTAGCAAGTTCTTCCTTGATTGCATCCATCATTGCGGCAAATAGCTCGTAACCTTCGCGCTGATATTCAACGAGCGGATCACGCTGAGCCATTGCACGGAGCCCGATGCCCTCTTGTAGGTAATCCATCTCGTAGAGATGCTCACGCCACTTACGATCGAGAACTGATAGAAGAACTTTTCGCTCTAGTTCGCGTAGAACTTCTGTACCAAGCTCTTCTTCGCGCTTCTTATATGCAGCAACTGCATCTTCGAGGATTCGAATCTCTAAAATTTCAGCATCGAGAGCGGATATAGAGCCAAACTCTGCGATGAGATCTTCAGGAGTAAATGAAATTGGGTAAATCAATTTGATAGCGGTCCAGAGCTGGTTGAGATCCCAGTCCTCTGCATAACCTTCAGCAGTTGCAGAACGAACATATGCTGAGATTGTTTCAGCCATAAAGTCGCCAACTTGAGTGCCGATATCTTCGCCTTCAAGAACAAGGCGACGCTCGGCATAAATTACTTCACGCTGGCGGTTCATGACATCGTCATACTTCAAAACATTCTTACGAATTTCAAAGTTCTGCGCCTCAACCTGAGTCTGGGCAGAGCGGATTGCGTTAGAGACCATCTTCGATTCGATTGGTTCATCTTCAGGAAGTCCCGCTGCTGCAAGTACGCGCTCAACAATTCCTGAGTTAAAGCGTCGCATCAGATCATCTTGTAACGATAGATAGAAGCGAGATTCTCCGGGATCGCCTTGGCGACCAGAGCGACCACGCAACTGGTTATCGATACGACGAGATTCGTGGCGTTCGGTACCGAGAACATAAAGACCACCAAGAGCGATTACCTCTTCGTGCTCCTTTTCAATTGCAGCTTTCTGCTTTGCAATCTCGGCAGGCCAAGCGCTTTCGTACTCTGCAGGATTATCAACTGGTGATAGCCCCTTCTTCTGAAGTTCAAAATCAGCCATGAACTCTGGATTGCCACCGAGCATGATGTCGGTACCGCGTCCTGCCATATTGGTTGCAACTGTTACTGCGCCCTTAATACCAGCGCGTGCAACGATTGCAGCTTCGCGTTCGTGGTGCTTTGCGTTGAGTACTTCGTGAGGTACTCCTGCCTTCTTTAAGAATGCAGATAGCTCTTCAGATTTTTCAACGCTGACGGTTCCAACCAAAACTGGCTGACCTTTTCTATGGCGCTCAGTGATATCGCGCGTTACCGCAGCAAACTTTCCTGCCTCTGATTTGTAAACCAGATCTGGCTGGTCGATACGTTGCATCTCACGGTTGGTAGGAATTGGAACTACGCCCAGCTTATAAATTTGGTGGAATTCTGCTGCTTCTGTCATCGCAGTTCCGGTCATGCCCGAAATAGTTTCGTAGAGACGGAAGTAGTTCTGCAAGGTAATAGTTGCGAGGGTCTGGTTCTCATCTTTAATATCGATGCGCTCTTTAGCTTCGAGAGCTTGGTGGAGACCTTCGCTATAGCGACGACCCGCAAGCATGCGGCCTGTGTGCTCATCAACGATGAGGAGCTCACCATTCATGACTACATAATCTTTATCGCGCTTGAAGAGTTCCTTAGCGCGGACTGAGTTATTGAGGTAGCCGATAAGAGTTGTATTGGCTGCCTCGTAGAGATTCTCGATTCCGAGAAGTTCTTCTACCTTGGTGACGCCATCTTCGAGAATTCCAATTGTCTTCTTCTTCTCATCAACTTCGTAGTGCGCATCTCGCTGGAGCTTTGTAGCGATATTGGCGAACTCGACGTACCACTTGGTCGCTTTATCGGCAGGTCCGCTGATAATCAAAGGCGTACGCGCTTCATCGATAAGAATTGAGTCAACTTCGTCTACTACTGCGAAGAAGTGATCTCTCTGTACGCAATCTTCAATCGACCAAGCCATATTGTCGCGAAGATAATCAAATCCAAATTCATTATTTGTGCCATATGTAATGTCAGACATATATGCAGCGCGACGTTCTGCTGGAGTCATGCTGTTGAGAATTACGCCGACTGTTAGTCCTAGGAATCTATGTACGCGACCCATCCACTCGCTATCGCGCTCTGCAAGATAATCATTAACAGTTACAACATGCACGCCCTTGCCGGCAATTGCGTTGAGGTATGAAGGAAGTGTTGCAACGAGAGTCTTACCTTCACCGGTGCGCATCTCTGCGATATTTCCGCGATGAAGTGCGGCTCCACCCATAATCTGTACGTCATAGTGACGCTGCCCAAGTGTGCGCTTCGCTGCTTCGCGAACAACAGCGAAAGCTTCAGGTAGAAGATCATCCAGTGTCTCGCCTTTAGCAAGACGTGATTTAAATTCAAGAGTCTTACCTCGAAGTTGGTCATCGGTAAGAGGTGAAATCGAGCTTTCAAAGGCGTTGACCTTGTCGACTATCTTGCTCAAGTCGCGAAGGATTTTTCCTTCGCCGGCTCGCATGATGCGGTCGATAATCGAAGCCATATCTCTACCTTCCAATAGCCAAAAAGCGGACAGCCCTTTCGAGCCCCCTTATCGTAGAGGTTCTGCAACACAGGCAGTTACAGCAGCGGCAACGGTAATCCCCTTACTGCGTAGGGCGCGGGCTGCCTCATGCAGGGTCGCCCCCGTTGTGACCAGGTCGTCAATCAATACCGCCTTGCCACTGAGAAATCTCAGGGAAATCAGAGCCTTATCTAAATTTGCAGCCCGATCCTTTGCATCTAGATTTGATTGATCTCTGACTTTTCGAATATGCGTCAAGATCTCTTCCGTAGGTAGATTCTCGCTTTCGCCAATACTCTTCGATAAAACTGAGATGAATTGGCGGCCTCTCTTACGCGCAATGCTCTTTCGCGAAGGTATCGGAACTAGAAAATCAATTTGATTTTGAGATTGTGCTCCACGAAGAGAATGCAGAAGAGCAGTTGTAAGTAAATTATCTGCAAGTTCCAAACTGCTCTCCTTCGCACTCAGTAACACTTTTCCAGCAATGGGTGAGTATGGAATTGATGAATAAATAGGAAACTTCTCTTGAGAGTGCGACCAAGTCTTAATAATTCTGGGGTGCCAGAACTTTCTGCATTGAGAACAAATGGATATTCCAAGTTGATCACATCCGAGGCAACGTACCGGAAAGATGAGTTCTCGTAGCGATGCTATTGAATTCACAAAGCAATATTGCTCGCTTTAGAGAGTCGAGTTAGAGGGCAAAATTCTCTTGGTGGAAATCTTTCGGAATAACCTTTATCGGACGTGCATTGATTGAATCTCCGGCTTTGATTGGCAAGGTAAGCACGAAATGCGCTCCTCGTCCTGGACGTCCCCAGGCATCGAGTTCGCCATTGTGAAGACGGGCATCTTCTAGAGCGATAGATAAACCAAGACCAGTTCCGCCACGGACTCGGGCGCGGGAAGGATCCGCACGCCAGAAACGATCGAAGACTCGAATGAGTGCAGATTCATCTAGCCCCGAGCCTTGATCGCGAACACCAATTCCGACTTCGGAATCTGTAGCGACAACCGTAACGACAACCGGCTTTCCTTCGGAATGGTCGAGAGCATTGGAGAGGAGATTTCGCATGATTCTCTCAACGCGACGAATATCGGCTTTGATTGTCACAGTGTCGTGTTCAGACTCAACCTTAATTTCAGGCGTTGCAAAATCACTTGCGATATCGAAATCTTTGGCACACCGCTTGATGAGGGTGATGACATCAAAATCGACTGGTTCCAAGATTGCGACCTCAGCATCAAATCTACTTACTTCCAGAAGATCTTCGAGTAATCGCTCAAAGCGATCTAATTGGGCAACTAAAAGCTCGGAGCTACGCGCCACCACTGGATCAAAAGAATTTCTCTGATTGTGAATAACTTCAGATGCCATACGAAGAGTGGTTAGCGGCGTGCGAAGCTCATGAGTCACATCGGATACAAAGCGTTGCTGGACGCGAGATAAATGCTCTAAGCGAGTAATTTGCTGCTCAATAGATTGCGCCATCTCATTATAGGAATTGGCCAAACTAGCCATCTCGTCTACCGATTCGACTTTCATTCGCTGGCTGTAATCGCCTTGAGTAAATCGCGTTGCGACTCTGGCAGCCTCTCGTACTGGACGAACAACTTGTCGAACCACAAGCCATGTAATCAGTGCGATAAGCAAGAGGAGTGCCACGCCTGTTATGAGAAGTGAATTCTTGATCAGATCCATCGTCGCACTCTGGCTCTTCAGCGAGAAGACGATATACATCTCGTAACGTCCGCCTGTCGGAATTCTTATCTTCTTGCCTACGAATAGAGAGTCAACGGCTGCACCATTGTTATACGTTGCAACTGCATACCCGTATTGGATCTTTGAATTCTTCTGTACCTTCGTACGCAAATCTGCAGGAATGGATTTATTTTGAATGATATTTGAAGACATTTCATATGAATTAGTGGAAGCCCTGGCGCTTGGAGTTTTCACAAAGATAACTTCTCGGCGCTCTTCATTGATGCCCTGGGTAGATGTATTAACAACAAACTCTGCCAAGACTCGCTTACGTTCGGAGACGCTCATACCTTCAGAGACGAGCATCTGGTACTCGGCGTTAAAGAATGTATATCTCGACTCAGCTAGAGATGAGTTAAGACTTGTAGAGAGAATTCCATCTGCGAGTCTGGAATAAAGCGCAGATCCGGTTAGCCAGACAACGCCTAAAGAGAGCAGCACAGTTGAAAGAATTACCTTTGTAGCTAATGAGTGCTGTAGTGCGTAACGAGCGCCCTTCATATTAGGCAGTGCCGCCTGCCTTGTAACCAACGCCACGAACTGTCATAACAATCTCAGGATGTTCAGCATCATGTTCAATCTTTGAACGTAGTCGCTGTACATGGACATTCACAAGCCTTGTATCCGTTGTTTGGCGATAGCCCCAGACTTCACTTAAGAGCGCATCGCGCGTAAAGACTCGACCCGGATCTTTCGCAAGAGCTACCAAGAGGTCGAACTCGAGTCGAGTTAGCTGAATGACAGTTGCGCCTCTGCGAACTTCGTGCGCAGTCACATCAATTGTTAGATCGCCAATAGTCAGAAGTCCCGTGACATCAGAGTGTGTTCTGCGAAGCCTTGTGCGAATTCGAGCAACAAGCTCTGCCTTGTCGCGGAAGGGTTTCTGCATGTAATCATCTGCGCCAGCCTCAAGGCCACGCACAATGTCTTGCGTCTCACCTTTAGCGCTGAGCATCACGATTGGGACCATCGACTCTTTTCTAATGAGTCGGCAAACTTCAATTCCATCTATTCCGGGAAGCATGACATCGAGTAAGACGAGGTCTGGAGGATTATTTCTAAAGACCTCCAGAGCCTCATCTCCACGACTTACTAGATCTACATCAAAGCCAGAACTCGTGAGAACAATTCCAAGCATTTCTGCAAGGTCTTGATCGTCATCGACGACCATGATGAGTGTCATGTGAATTTAGCGGTTCTTTATGAACCGTGCTCCCATGAGTTGAGGTACATATCTTGTGCAGGTGTAAGCACATCAATACGTCCGCCCATTGAAATCAACTTGAGTGAAGCAACTTCCTTATCGATATAGGTAGGTACTTCGTGAACGCCAGCTGGAAGATTCTTTGCTTCCTTAACTAGGTATTCCGCTGTGAGCGCTTGATCAGAGAATGACATATCCATAACTGATGCTGGATGTCCTTCTGCTGCGCCAAGGTTTACAAGACGTCCCTCTGCGAGAAGAAGTAGACGGCGGCCATCCTTCATGACGTATTCATCAGTCTGGTGACGCATCTTTGCATTCTTCTTTGTTGAGTTCTGCTCTAGCCACGCAACATCGATTTCGATATCGAAGTGACCTGAGTTAGCCATGATTGCGCCATCCTTCATCACTGAGAAGTGCTCATCGCGAAGTACGTCGCGGTTTCCTGTGACGGTGATAAATACATCGCCGACCTTTGCCGCATCAATCATTGGCATAACGCGGAAGCCTTGCATCATCGCATCGAGCGCCTTTGTTGGGTCGATCTCTGTGACAACTACATCTGCACCCATACCCTTAGCGCGCTCTGCAACACCCTTGCCGCAGTAACCGAAGCCAGCGACTACAACAATTCTTCCAGCAAGCAAGAAGTTTGTTGCGCGGAATACTGCATCAAGAGTTGATTGTCCTGTGCCGTAACGGTTATCGAACATGTGCTTTGTATCAGTGTCATTGACAGCGATCATTGGGAATGTGAGAGCGCCATCTTTTGCCATCTGGTTTAGACGGATAACGCCTGTTGTTGTCTCTTCGCAACCACCAGCGATATTTGGAAGTAGCTCTTTACGAGTTGTGTGAAGAGTGTTAACGAGGTCGCAACCATCATCGAATACTTGGTGTGGTTCGATATCAAGAGCTGCATTGATATGTGCGTAGTAACCATCGCGATCAACTGAGTTGCGTGCGAATACTGAAATTCCGTATTCGTGAACTAGTGCAGCTGCAGTGTCATCCTGGGTTGAAAGTGGATTCGATGCGCATAGTGCAATCTCTGCGCCTCCTGCTTTGAGTACGCGCATAAGGTTGGCAGTCTCAGTTGTGACGTGCATGCAAGCTGCAATACGTACGCCAGTAAATGGCTGTGACTTTTCAAAACGCTCACGAATTTGTGCAAGCACAGGCATATTGCGCTCTGCCCACTCGATCTTCTTGCGGCCTTCGGCAGCAAGTGATGCATCTGCAATATCGTGCTTTGGAATAGTTGTTACAGGTGTCATTGAAATTTCTCTCCCTAATGTAAAAACGGCTGTTTTTTTCGCTTGACCTTCGGCGTAGGGCTCTACTGTGCTAGTCGGCTATGGGGATAGCGTACTAGTTAAGGGATTAATACGAGGATGTCGAGGTCCCCTCGAATCGTGTTAAGTACATCATCACGGACCTTTTTCATACGGGCTTCCGTTGAAGCCTCAACGTTGAGTCGAAGGAGTGGCTCAGTATTGGATGCTCGAAGATTGAACCACCAGGTATCTCCATTGATTGTCAGTCCATCAAGATGATCGACTTCTACGCCATCCTTCTTCGCATACATTTTTTCAACAATGGACATTGCGGCCTTTGCATCGCCAACAGTTGAATTGATCTCACCGCTTGAGTGATAGCGATTAAATGATGAAAGGAGTTTGGAGAGAGTAGTTTCTGTTTCTCCTAGCGCGGCAATTGCATGGAGAGCTGCGAGCATTCCAGAATCAGCTTTCCAGAAATCCCTAAAGTAGAAGTGGCCTGAGTGCTCTCCCCCGAAAACTGCATTGGTTTCTGCCATGAGCTTCTTGATGTAGGAATGTCCGACTCGAGAACGAATAGCAGAGCCACCATTTTCTTCAACAACTTCCTTAACTGCGCGTGATGAAATCAAATTGTAAATAATATTTGAAGCTGGATAACGCTTGAGTTCACGGGTTGCAATGAGAGCGGTGAGTGCAGATGGATTGACCAGCTCGCCCTTTTCATCAACGAGGAAGCATCGGTCCGCATCCCCGTCGAAAGCTAAACCAATATCGGCTTTATGTTTCTTTACCGCCTTCTGCAGATCAACAAGGTTTGAAGGTTCGATTGGATTCGCTTCGTGATTAGGGAATGATCCATCTAATTCGAAGTACATCTCAATGACTTCCGCATTGAGTCTCTTAAATACTGCGGGCGCGGTGTAGCCACCCATGCCATTACCTGCATCAATAACAATCTTAAGTGGGCGAATCTGTGAAACATCTACCAATGTCAGTAGATGATCTACATACTCTTCAAGGAGATTCTGGCTCTTTTCAACCCCGAGATTACGCATCGCCATCGGAGTTCCCTCAGTGACGAAATTTTCAATTGTGACGAGTCCTGATTCTTTTCCGATGGGACGAGCGCCGCTTAAGCAAAGTTTGATTCCGTTGTATGCAGCCGGGTTATGGCTAGCTGTAAACATCGCGCCTGGAAGATTTAACTTTCCTGAAGCGAAGTAGAGCATGTCGGTTGAGGCGAGCCCGATTCGAATGACATCAAGTCCCTGCGATGTAACTCCAGCAGAGAATGCACTGGCAAGAGTTGGTGATGATGGACGCATATCCTCACCGATTACAACGGTGCCTGGCTCACGTTCAATCTCAAGAAATTTAGCGACTGCGACGCCGGTGGCGAAGGCAAAATCTGGAGTAAGTTCCTTATCAACTAATCCACGAATGTCGTAGGCCTTAAAGATTGAATTACTCATGTCTCTATCGTAAAGAGATTTCTATCTAGATGAGAAATTATGAGGGAACAGCGCGCAGATGGCCGCGTCGACCTACGCTTGAATGTGACTGGGATGTAGCAGGTGCGGTTTGATCTGCGAGAGCGCTCTGTGCAACTTCACGTACAGCATCCGCAATCGCCATCAAATCATCATCGCTAGGGCCAGCTTGATTCTCATCAGCAGTTGGGCGAATTACATTCCAGCCATTAGGAACTGTCAATCGAGTTGAATGCTTATCGCATAAATCGTAGGCATGTGGTTCAGAGAATGTTGCAAGCGGTCCAAGGACCGCGGTGGATTCGGCATATATATAAGTGAGAGTCATCGACGCAACCGAGGAACAGCTCACACGTGAACACGTGCGTCCTGAACGAAGGTGCGAACTCATAAGTAGAAGGCTATCCGTGCAGAGTTAAAAGTCAGGGAATTAACACACTTATATTTGAAGAAGGAATCGATGATTTTGTAAGCACGCTGCCAGGGGCCAATGGAATGTATCCAGAACCGCTCTTTGAAGAAATCAAAGCTGCACCAGATGTGCCTTTAGAAATATTTGTAAAGGTTACGGAACGGGTCGATGCAGCGACGGTATATGTGGCTATATCTTCTCCGCGAATTTCAACTCTCTTTGTCTTGCCGCTGCTTGATAGTAGATCCAAGGAAACCTTTATCTCCTTGCCGGTGAAGACGAGGTTTGGCGCCAGACCATTTGTGGCAAGGGTGAACTTCTGAAGATCTGGGGCATGAGTGCTCCAGATAAAGTCGCTCTTTCCTTGCACTACCGTCTGAGTAAAGACAGATCCAAGGATCGGCTGGTCAGAAGTAATATGGAGGGCAAATTTTCCAGCTGCCATCTTGATCTTCATAGGAATCTCGACAACTTTCTGATTTGGAATCACTTTGCCGTTGATGCTTATCGGCGAGAAAGTTCCATCAGTTGATCGAATCTCAGCGCTAATTCGCGCATCAATGGCGCCTGGTACATAGAGTCTTAGCGTGTGTGGAGTCGCTTGATTTCGATTTACCTGTTGTGGAATCGCAGGAATCTGGAGCACCTTTACTGGATCTGCAGTTGAATTGAGAATATCTCCACCCAATGATCTCAATCCGCGACCGCGCTCATCGATGACAAATCCATTTACTCGACCAGATTTTGGTTTGATATGAATTGCAATCTTCTTTGATCCTGGCGCCAATGAAACGAGTGGAAGATTAAGGAAGGAATTAGCGCCAACTACAACATCCCGAGGCGTTACCGCTCCATTCTCCGTAAATACATTTACGGTGATGACAGCCTTTCCAAGTCCGCTATTAACTAAATTCAGCGAGCCCTTTGATGTGATGTCAGCGGTTGCTCCAACAAACCATTGAGATGTAATCGGTCCTGTACATGGTGCAGCCCCAGCCCAGACTCCTTTTCGAGTCTGCCAAATGACGGGAGTAACTTCACCGCTCTCGATTACTGCAGATTGTGAAGAGATTGCATAGCGACTTATTCCAGCTGGTCGAGTCTTCATCGACTTTGTGCCGGTCTTTCGGATTTCAGGCTTTCCGGTAGATAGCGAGATAGCGCTCGATAAACCAGAGAGATTTGGAGGGCATACAACAGCTGGATAGCTTTCGTTATATCGGCTCGTTGAAACAGTGACGTTTAGAAGATTTGCAACTGCCAGCGTGGCAGCGGTTGCAATAACTAAGAAGAATGTGCGTTCAGTTCTCATGCCAGCACCTTCTCTGAGATTTCACGCTTTCTGCGACCGGCAGGAAGTGCGAGCACAACCACGGTGACTAGAACGATGACAAAGAATGAAATCCAAGCGCGACGGCTTGTTCCATCATGGAAAGCTGTAATTTCACCTGCATTAGTTACTTCAAAAGTCGGTAATCCATTTACATCTTGAATTCGCGCGCTTCGGAAACCATCTTGATAAATTCGCCAACCGTTGCTGAAGTTTTCTGTAATTGTGACAGTTCCTGGCTCAGGAACTATAGCCTTGATTCCTTTACTCTCCAGAATTGAAATCGTTCCTGAATAATCCGAGAAGATGAGCTTTCCTGTTGGCGCTGTAACTTTCCAGACAATTCCCGCCTTTGTTGCAGAAGTTCGAGTGAAGCCACCCAAGCCATCGATTGTCTGCACAACCTCATCGATTACAGGTCTCTTCAAAAAGACATATTTGATTCCATAGGTGGCAAAGACGTTGCTTGAGGTAACACCTGTGTTATCAACTAAACCTTCTACCGCCCACGAAATAATTTCTGAATTCTCCGGAGCAACATCAGCATCTCCAAGGGCTGCATCAGAACCTCTCGAGATGAAATAAGAGAGCGATTTTTGATCTCCATCGGAGTAAGGGCGAATAACTAGAGTTTTTGCACCCGGCTCAACAGCGAGATAGGAAGGAAGTACCTTTGTAGATCCGCTCTGTAGCGGCGAATCAGAACCTGCTGAAATCAACCAAGAGATAGATGTTGCGGTGTAGGTAACTGTAAGTATCAGTACTGCTGCAACAGAGATGTGGCGGTAATTGAGATGAGATTGCTGAAGTCTGGAACTTATCTTGTCGAACATGACAATCGCTGAAGTAATTGAAAAGAGAGTTGCAAGTGCAATGAATACGCCAGGAAAAACTCTTGCGCTGAGAGTCGATCCAGCGCTCGGAACAACTAGCCCGCTTGCGAGAGTACCGGTAAGAAGGAAGACGATTCCGGGAAGAGCAAATTTGCGAGCTGCAGTTGTTGAGAAGAATGAGAAGAAGAGAATCGCAGTGATTGGGCTGATGCTCCACCACGGAAGTGATCCTGGGCCGCCAGGATTGCCTAGGAATGTGAGGTTCGGCCCTCCACCCGGAATCGTGATTCCAATTTCCAGAAATAGTCTGGACGGATGTCGAAGTAATCCAAAGGAGTTTGGCGCTGCCATTAAGAATGGAATGAAGAAAAGCGCGCCTCGCGTAGTTGCTCGCTGCAGAAATAGTGGATCTTTTGAATTATTTCCTGATTTCTTAAAATCGATAATCAAGAGCGCCGAAGTGGCGACAAGCAGAATGAGAAGAATCGATGGGTTGAAGAGAAGGAGAATGCCAATAAATAAGGCGTGGCGATAAATTCCGCGCCATCCCCACTTCTCGATTTCAACCCAGTGCTGGATTTGTCGAATAAGAAATGGGAGTGAAATGAGTAGCACTAGAAGACCGAGTCTTCCTGAGTTCACTGAAGCGACTGCAACTGGAGAAAGCGCATAGAGAAGTGATGCACCTGCTGCTAACCAGCCATTCTCCGTATATTTCTTAAGGTATCGATGTGCAGAAATTAAGAGAAGAAATGGCGCCGCGAGAAAGAAGAGAGTAAGGAATATTTGTGGATTTCCAAAGGTGGCAATCGATGCAACACCAACAAAGAGAACCCATGCAGGAGTAGATTGGCCACTGCCTATTCCAACTTCATGCCAGCTCGAGATGTAACGCTTGATTAAGTCGATGGCACTATCTGGAGATTGAGCTAACGCTCCTCCAGATAAATCTCCGAAACGGTGACGAGCCCAACCTACGGTGAGAATTGCAAGAATTGAAGCTGCAATAATCATTGGACGGCGAAAGATTGTTCTCCACGAAGCGTGAGCAATTGGAGTAAGTAGATCTTCATCTTCATCCACTATGAGGTCGCTGATGACCGGCGAATCTTGACTCTTTACATCGGGAAGAATCTTTGTGCGCAGTAACGCAGTCGTGCGATTAAGTGAGGCGCGAATCTGCACGGTGCGTGAAGGAATGAAGGTCTTCACTACACGTGAAGAGATAAACCTGTGTTTCTTGCGAAATCTTCGCGCTTCTAAGAGTTCGCTTGGGTGAATGATCAGTGTTGCAATCGCGAGAAGTTCATCAGATGCATAACCTGGAAGTTTGGCGAATAAATATCCCATGGATCGCAGGATTGCACCAGAGAGAAGTTGGAGTCCCAACCACGGTAGCGAGAAGGCAGAGGAGTTAGCGAGCAATACGTATGCTGCATTTCTTCGATCGAGAAGAAGTGGCCTATGGAGCAGAGCTCCTTCAACATCGACGCTTCTGCGTTCATTGCTTGAGGCTTGGGCGTGATACCCAATTGCATCAGAGACAGCGATGACTGAGTGGCCTGCGACCCTGACTCTCCAGCCGAAATCAACGTCATCTCTGAAGAGTTCAAGATTCTGATCAAAGCCACCGATCTCTTCAAAGACATCGCGGCGAATGAGTGCACCAGCAGTACTGACTGCAAGAACTTCGTGGACTCCGTCGTGCTGACCTTGGTCATATTCGGCAGGTTCAAGTCCAGTCCAGCGAGCGCCATTAGTTGCAATGCTGATTCCTTGTTCAATCAGATGTGTTCGATCATGCCAACCCAATAACTTTGGACCAGCCATAACAACACTTGGTCGATCCGCAGTTGCATCGAGAAGTGCTTCGAGTGCCCCAGGATGCAGAACGCAATCGTCGTGAAGAACCCAAATCCACTCTTCACTATCAGCTATCTGTGTTGGAAGCTGTGCAACACCATGTGCAACGGCGGCACCGAAACCAACTTCCCTATCGAGTGTTGAAATGGGAATGCGTGCGCCTTTAAGTAATTTTGCAGATGAATCAATAGATCCTGTATCGATTGCAACTATTTGATCGGCTTTGCGAGTTTGTGATGCAATTGATGCAACAACTTCTGGAAGCCATGTTGCGCCATCGTGAACGACAAGAATTGCCGTAACGCGTTGGGAGCTCATAGGTAGAACCTACCTAACTGAAATAACTGCACACGTCGGCTGGAATATGGGACTGTTATCTGGGCCTGCGATTAAGCAGGGCGGCGCTTTAGACGGCGACGCTCACGCTCAGAGAGTCCGCCCCAAATACCGAAGCGCTCATCATGGGCAAGGGCATATTCGAGGCACTCTTGACGAACTTCGCAAGAAAGGCAGACGCGCTTTGCTTCGCGAGTTGATCCGCCCTTTTCAGGAAAGAATGCTTCTGGGTCTGTCTGGGCGCATAGTGAGCGCTCCTGCCAGGAGAGCTCAAAGTTCTCTCCGCTAGCTAGTTGAATAGTTGGTCCAGCAGTGGGGGCTGATGGCTTGCCAGTTGAACTTCCTTCTGGGCGGATTGGCATTCGCAAATCTCCTCAAGTCATTAGGGGCGGGATTCATTGTGAATCACACGCGCTCTAGGAGTGAATTACACCCGTGTAATCCCTTTGAGTCAACCCCAAGGTAGAGACTTTTCCGATATTTACGGGTAAAAAGTGCGGTTTTTAGAGAGAAATCGGTAATTCGCCGCTGGAAGAGAGATATTTCTGTGATTTTTCTAATTCTGCAGGGAGCACAGTTCCGTGCGTAACAAAGCACTGTGAGAGATGGGAACGAGCCCCGACCACAACGTTATCTCCAATGATGCAATCGTCGATGAGGGCTCCTGCTTCGATCGTGCAGCCAGAACCGATCGAGCTTCCTCCAGTTATCTGTGCTCCATCGCCAATCGTGGTGCCAGCTTGAGCTAAAAATGGAGCATCGACTAAATCTCGAGAGCCCTTGAACAAAGCTGCAGGTGTGCCGACATCGAGCCAGTAAGACTGATCTTTAAATCCGAAGACAGCGCGGCCACTTGATACCAACGCAGGGAAGGTTTCGCGTTCGATACTGACGACTGCACCGAGTGGAATCTCATCAATTACCGATGGAGAGAAAACATAGCAACCAGCATTGATTGAATTGGTAACTGGGTTATCCATCTTCTCTAGAAATGCAGTTACGCGGCCTGAAGAATCTGTGGGTACGCAGCCGAATGCACGTGCATCTTCAACATCAATTAAGTGAAGAGTTGCATCTGCACCTTTCTCAAGATGGAAGGCGATTTGATCTGCAATTGAGTGACGACTCAAGACATCTCCATTGAAGATGACGATTGGTTCATCCCGGCCAAGTAGCTCTGCAGCATTGCGAATTGCCCCACCAGTACCAAGTGGCTCTTTCTCAACTGCATAGAGAATCTTTATTCCCCACTTGCTGCCATCTCCAAAATAGGGAGTAAATACTTCAGCTAAATATGAGGTTGCCAGAACGATTGTGTGAATACCTGCCTTCTTGGCAGCGAGAATTTGATGTTCGGTTACAGGAAGGCCTGCCACAGGAAGCATCGGTTTTGGTGATTCATTTGTGAGCGGCTTTAGACGAGTGCCGAAACCACCGACGAGAAGAATTCCGACTGCCATTCTTACTTACCTGACTTCTTGTTGATGCGATCTGCTGCATCAGAAATCTGCTGATCAGTTGCAGTCATTGCAATACGAATGAATTGCGCACCTTTATCGCCATAAAAAATTCCTGGGGTGGCGATAATCCCAATATCTGCAAGCCATGAGACCGAATCCCATGCGCTCTCATTTCTGGTTGCCCAGATATACAACCCCGCTGCTGAATCATGGATCTCAAAGCCAGCGCCCTGAAGTGCAGGTATTAGCTTTGCCCGTCGGGAGTTGTAACGCTTTCTTTGCTCTGCAACATGTGAAGAATCAGAAAGCGCTGCAATCATCGCCCTCTGCACGGGAAGCGAGACCATCATGCCTGCATGCTTGCGAACTTCTAATATCTTCGCGATCAATAATGGATCTCCAATAACAAATGCGGCGCGATAACCGGCCATGGAAGATCTCTTTGAAAGCGAATACACAGCCAAAATATTCTTATTATCTCCACCGGTGTGCTTCAAGATAGAAGTTGGCGTCTCTGAATCCCCAAACTCTAGATAACACTCATCTGAGACAAGGGTTGCACCATTCTTGCGTGACCACTCAATGGCATCACGAAATTCAGATTCTGAGTGGACACGTCCTGATGGGTTAGAAGGTGAGTTCACCCATGCCATATCTGCAGATGGCCATGTTGAAGCATCGATGGCAACTGCTGTTGCTTCTGCTTGCGCAAGAAGAGAACCAACTAAATATGTAGGGTATGCAATCTCTGGATAGAGAACGCTCTGTGCTTCAAGAAAAGTTGGAAGCCAGGCGACAAACTCTTTTGATCCTATGAGGGGCAGAACTCCAAAATCTCCCGTTGCTCCAAGAGTTTTCTCTGCCCAACTACGAATTGCGCTTTGCAGCTCTGGAGTTCCGACAGTTACTGGATAACTCGGAGAGTTCGAAGCGCTACGAAAAGCTTCTTGAATAAATTCAGGAGTTGAGTCGACAGGTGTTCCTACAGAGAGATCAATTGCTCCTTGAGGATATTTTCGTGCGCGCTCTGCATATGGTGCGAGCGCATCCCACGGAAAATCAGGAAGTTTTTGGCGCAAGAGCAGTCACATCTGCGTGATCGGAATTTGTTTCTCCGACCTTTGATGCTCCCCCAGGTGAACCAAGTTCAATAAAGAATTCTGTATTGATCTTCTTGTAGTTATCCCACTGACCTGGAACATCATCTTCGTAATAAATCGCTTCAACAGGGCAGACTGGTTCGCAAGCTCCGCAATCTACGCACTCATCGGGTTGGATATAGAGCATGCGGGTACCGTCGTAGATGCAATCGACAGGGCACTCTTCGCGACAGGACTTATCCTTAACGTCAACGCAAGGTTCGGCGATTACATAGGTCACGGGATTCCTCCAGAAGGCTCGAAACGATAGGCAGTAATTCTAACCCTGCAAGAGGTTGATTGCACGATTACTGTTGGGGTTATGAGCGCCGAAGATCTGAGAGCCGCGATTGGCAAACGAGCCACTATTCGCCTCCATGATTCTGAGGGTGGTTTTAGGGATATCGTCGGAGTTTTACAGAGTGAGACGAGCCTTATTAATCGCCGTGGAGAGCTCATCGAATTTCAAATAAGCGATGTCGCTTTATTTCGCGTAATTCCGGTATTTAACAGGAGAGATGCGGATACTGGTCAGTTAAGAATTTATGACACTCTGACTCGCGACATTAAGAGCATTGAGAGCCGAGATGGGTTTATCTCAATCTACTGCTGTGGACCTACCGTCTACCGCGATGCACATGTGGGCAATCTTCGTACATTTCTACTTTCAGACTTAATCGCTAGAACCCTGACACTTCAAGGTATCGAAGTCCAGTTAATTCAAAACATTACTGATGTCGGGCATATGGCTGATGATTTTGAGGAAGAAGACAAGATGTTGGTCGAGTCGGAGAAGCGCAAGGTCGATCCTTTTGAAATTGCGCGAGAGTTTGAATCTCGATTCCACAGAGACCTTGCCCTCTTAAATATTAGGGCCGCCGATCGATACCCACGAGCTTCCGAGAATATGGATTCGATGCAGGAAGCAATTACAGAATTAATTGAGAAGAAATCTGCATATGTAGGATCTGACGGTTCGGTCTACTTCGATGCAACATCATTCGAAAGCTATGGAGCAATCAGTGGAAACCGACTCGAGGCTCTCAAGCCTGGACATAGATATGAATATAAAGATGAAGGTGGAAAGAAGTTTCATGCTGATTGGGCGCTCTGGAAATTAGCAGGGGGTCGCACCCAAATGATTTGGGAATCCCCTTGGGGTTCTGGTTTTCCGGGTTGGCATATTGAGTGCAGTGCGATGTCGATTGATTTCCTCGATGCAGCCGTTGATATCCACGTTGGCGGAATTGATTTGAGATTTCCGCACCACGAAAATGAGAGAGCGCAATCAAATTCCTTAACAGGTACGGAAGTCGTTAAGACATGGGTCCATGGAGAACATCTGCTCTTTGAAGGCAGAAAGATGTCCAAGAGCGCAGGAAATGTTGTACTTCTCGGTGATCTCATCGAACGAGGCCTCGATCCACTATCGCTGAGATTCGCACTTTTGGAGAATCGCTATCGGTCGCAGATGGATCTCTCATGGGCATCTCTTGAGGCGGCACACTCCACACTTCGCCGTTGGAGAAAGTTAATGAGCGAGTGGGGAACCTCTTCGGAGTTAAAGATTGATGGAGAAATTACGGAAGCGCTCTCTACAGATTTAGATACACCTCGTGCGATGCAGCGACTTCGAACAATTGAAAAGGATCTGTCGATTGGAAACCAAGATAAGAGGGCAATCTTCCTATATGCAGATCAATTGATGGGGCTGGCGCTAGATAGAGCACCGGAAGAGAAGCCACTGACAGATGAACTCAAGAAACTTTTGCAGGATCGTGAAGTTGCACGCAAAGAGAAGAATTGGGCGGAAAGCGATGCACTACGTACCCAACTTGAAAGCGCTGGACTTGAGATTAACGACAGCGCATCAGGACAAAGTTGGAGCTGGAAGTAGCTAAACTCTTTTAAATGAGGCCAATAGCCCTGCAAGAAAACCAATAAAGAGGAGCGCGCTTCCCGCGTTATCGCCTTGGATAAGTAGCTCTTGGCCGGCACCAAATGTTCCGGCGCGAATAATCACAACTAACCATGCAAAGAGTGCAAGGAATTTGTAGCGCTTCTTTCCGTAACGTCTACCTATCCACCAAATTGCGGTAAAGGTAGAAAGAATCGCAAGTCCAACGCCAAAAGGTGGAATTGATTGATGAATAAGCGTCGCTGCGATTGCAGTGATTGCGCCGATGATCAGTGAGAAAAGAGATTTCATTTATTCAGGCGAGATTCCCGAGAAGAGATCGCTCTCTAATCCTCGTGAATCGATTGCTGGCCCCTTCTCTCCCTTTACTAGGGTGTAATACTCATTGCCCCAAATCTCGAGACCTAAATTATTTGAGAGGGCAAAGAATGGGCCATCCACTGCGATCTGAGTCCCATGAGCGCGCATTGCATCCATTTTCTGCTCGACATAATCGCCGCCATCAATGAGTGCGTGAACAAATGAATCATCTTTTGCAAAGGGCAGATCATCGGCGCTCTCTGCCCCCATAAAATCAGAGCCCAGAGCTTTCATCTTGTCGATGCCATCTTGAATAACTGATTTAGGCATGACATTCCAATAAATTTTTGGGATATCCCACGATGCGATTTTGGCTGCGGCCATTGCAACGCGATGAGCTTGAATATGATCTGGATGGCCATAGCCCCCAAATTCGTCGTAAGTAATCAGTACGTGAGGCTGAACTTCCTCAATAACCTTTTTAAGGTAATCGGTTGCTACATCGAAATCGGCCTTCCAGAAAGTATCCTCGCGGTTATTCGCATCGGTGCCCATCATTCCGCTGTCGCGGTACTTGCGTTCACCTTCACCTAAGAACCTATGGTCTTTAACGCCGAGTGCAACCATCGCGTTCTGAAGTTCGATAACTCGATGGTCACCCAATAAATCCTCTTTATGTGCAGCAAGGTGTGCGAGGTCTTCAATAAGGACCTCACCTTCTTCACCACGAGTACAAGTGATGAGTGTGACCGATGCTCCCAAAGCTGCATACATAGCCATGGTTGAACCATTGTTGATGGTTTCATCATCTGGGTGCGCATGCACAAGCAGCATGCGATAGCCCTTATAGCTCTGCAGCATTAATAAACCGGTAGCGATGTATCGATCTGCTTTGCCCAAGCGACGACGCCACCTGAAACATGTGATGCATCGGCAAAGCCAGCGTTCTTAAGGATCGCTAGACATTCTGCAGATCTGACACCACTCTTGCAGTGAAGAATGATTGGTTTATTTTGAGGAAGAGTAGATAGAACGCTTCCATCGATAAAGCCTTGCTTTGGAATCAGATGCGATGTTGGGATGCGAACAATTTCAAATTCACTTGGTTCGCGAACATCGATGAGGTAGTAATCCTCGTGTCCATCAATCTTTGATTTGAGTTCCTGCACAGTAATTGTTGAGCCGGTGCTCGCTTCTTGTGCAGCATCGGAGATAACTCCACAGAATGCTTCGTAATCAGGAAGGAGCGCAGTCTGCTTTGGTTTCTCGCTACAGATTGGGCAATTTGGATCCTTGCGAACCTTGATCTTTCTAAAAGTCATATCAAGTGCGTCATAGACCATCAACGAGCCAACGAGTGGTTCGCCAATACCTGTAAGAACTTTGATTGCCTCTGTGGTTTGAATTGATCCGATTGTGGCGCAGAGAACTCCGAGGACTCCACCTTCAGCGCAACTTGGAACCATTCCGGGAGGTGGTGGTTCTGGATAAAGGCATCGATAGCAAGGGCCGTACTCAGCCCAGAAAACACTTGCTTGCCCATCGAAGCGATAAATAGATCCCCATACATATGGTTTCTTGAGAAGTACACATGCATCGTTTACGAGATAACGAGTAGCGAAGTTATCTGTGCCATCGACGATGATGTCGTACTGAGCAAAGATCTCCATGACATTTGAATTATCAAGGCGAGTTTCATGTGTGATCACATTTACATAAGGATTGATTTCAGCAATCTTCTCCATTGCGCTCTGCGCCTTGCTCTTTCCGATATCGGATTGGCCGTGAATAATCTGGCGCTGCAAATTCGATTCATCTACGGTGTCGAATTCAACTATTCCAAGAGTTCCAATACCAGCTGCTGCCAAATACATCAGCGCTGGTGAACCGAGGCCACCTGCTCCAACACAGAGCACCTTTGCATTCATCATTCGCTGCTGACCTGCCATAGCAACATCAGGAATGATCAAATGGCGACTGTAGCGACGAACTTCATCGACTGAGAGCGCTGGACCAGGAGTGACGAGCGGAGGAATCTTCATGTTGCAATTCTGCCGTACTGTCCGTTTGCCCGCCAATTCTGTACGATGCGCACAATGAGTACAGATACTTCACCTGCAAACGGTTCGCGTTCAGATAAGTCACGCCTACCCCGCGATGAGAGACGAGCGCTTTTGCTCTCTGCAGCTCTCGAGGTTTTCACAGCGGCTGGTTATCACTCTGCAGCGATGGATGAGATTGCAGATCGAGCAAATGTCAGCAAGCCAGTTCTGTACCAGCACTTTCCATCAAAACTTGATCTCTACCTTGCAGTTCTTGATCTTCATATCGACTCATTGGTCTACGAGATTCAAAAAGCGATTTCATCGACTCCAGATAATCAACAACGTGTTCACGTCACAATCGATGCATACTTCAACTTTATTGAGAATGAAGGCGAAGCATTCCGTCTTCTCTTTGAGAGCGATATGAGCGTTGAGCCTCAAGTTCGCGAGCGCCTCAACCGTATGACTTACGACTGCGCAGCTGCAGTCAGTGGAGTTATTTCAAATGACACAGGTCTTCCACGCGAAGAAGCCATGATGCTCGGAGTCGGTCTGATCGGTTATGTGCAGGTCACTGCTCGACATTGGCTTGAAAGAGATGGAAAGCTCTCTCGCACTCAAGCAATTGAACTCGTTGAGAACCTCATGTGGCGAGGAATCTCTGGATTTCCCCGTACTGAACTCTGACTCTAAGATAGAGCCATGAGCTCAAAGAAATCAGATAAGGCATCACAAGTTCGCATCTCAATTACTCACGTCAATAGCGAACTCTCCTTTGAATGCCCTCTAGCTCCAGAAGAAATCCGAGCTGCAGTTACAGCAGCGCTCTCTTCATCATCTCCCCTGATTCTCACCGATGTGCGCGGCCATGAAGTTATCGTGCCTGCAGAAAAAATTGGATATGTAGAGATCGGGCAACCAACCGAACGCCGTGTCGGTTTCGGTGCCAACTAAGTGTCGCTTACCTTCGCAGACCTACCTCTTCGCAAAGAGACAATCGATGCTCTCAATGAGCATGGCTTCACATCTCCCTTCCCTATTCAAGAGATGGTTATGCCGATCGCACTCGCCGATGGCGATGTCATTGGTCAGGCAAAGACCGGTACAGGAAAGACTTTAGCTTTCGGTATTCCAGTTATCGAGCGAGTAATTGCTCCAAACGATTCTGATTGGGCGGCGCTTGCCAATCAAGGCGATCCACAAGTTCTCATAGTTGTTCCAACTCGTGAACTCTGCGTTCAGGTAACTAAAGATATTGAAGAGCTCTCTTTCAATAGAGGTATCCGCACTCTGGCCGTCTACGGTGGTCGTGCATTTGAACCACAAATTGAAGCGCTGCAAGGTGGCGTTGAGATTGTTGTTGGAACTCCAGGTCGACTTCTTGATCTCTATCGCCAAGGTCAGCTGAAACTTAAGAATGTCTCACGCGTAGTTCTCGATGAAGCAGATGAGATGCTCGATCTTGGCTTCCTGCCTGATGTAGAGAAGATTTTCACAAGTACTCCTGCACGCCAGCAGACGATGCTCTTCTCAGCAACTATGCCTGGTGACATCATCGCCCTTGCTCGTCGCTTTATGAATCAGCCTGTGCATATTCGTACTCAAGATAATGAAGATGAAGGCGCGGTTGTTTCGCGAATTGAGCAGCATGTCATACGTGCACATGCCATGGATAAACTTGAAATGCTTGCACGTATCTTGCAAGCAGATGGCCGTGGACCAACGATTGTCTTCTGTCGCACAAAGCGCACTGCACAAAAGACTTCAGATGAGTTAGTCGAGCGAGGATTTAGAGCTGCAACTATTCACGGAGATTTAGGTCAATCTGCCCGTGAGAAGGCGCTCAATGATTTCAAGGCAGGAAAATCAGATGTGCTAATTGCAACTGATGTTGCTGCACGCGGAATCGATATCGATGGAATCACGCACGTCATCAACTATCAGTGCCCAGAAGATGAGAAGACATACGTACACCGCATCGGTCGTACAGCGCGAGCTGGCGCAGATGGCATCGCAGTTACCTTTGTTGATTGGGATGATTTAGCGCGCTGGAAGATGATTGATACAGCTCTCAAATTAGGTCTACCAGAGCCGCTTGAGACATATTCATCTTCTGATCATCTCTACGAAATGCTCAACATTCCTGCTGGATCTACTGGAACTCTCAAAAAGGTGCGTGCACCACAAGAGAAGAAAGCTCCCGCTGAGAAGGCTCCTGCGAAGTCAGCTGAACCACGCGTCAAGCGTGAGCGCACAAGAACTAAGCGAATCGCTGATTAACTAGCAGCGAATGCTTTGATTGCATTTGCCAACATCTGTACCGCAATAGCTGCAAGCAGAAGTCCAGCAATACTCGCTAATAGTGTTACTCCCGCATCTTTGATGACGTTTACAATCTTCGTTGAAGCCATCAGAACGACGCCAATGATTAGGTGCACTGCAAGGATTGCGGCAGCTAAGCCAACAATCTGAGAAGTTGTATCTGCTCTCTGCACATAAATCATGGTGGCAACAATTGCTCCAGGTCCTGCAAGCAGCGGAGTTCCTAGTGGCACCATTCCAATATTGGAACTCTTCTGATCAGCGCCGCCCTTAGATGTTCCAGTCAATAACTGAAGCGAAACGTAGAGCAGAAGTAATCCGCCGGCGGCTTGTAACGCTTCGATAGAAACGTGCATGTAGTCGAGAATAAATTGGCCAAAGATTGCAAAGCTAGCGATAACGAAGAGTGAGACTCCTGCTGCCTGCCACGCCAATCTGATGCGTTCTTTCGGTGTCTTGTCTCCCACGAGCCCCAGAAAGATCGGGGTCGCACCAGGTGGATCCATGATTACAAATAATGTAACGAATGCTTGAGTCGCAAAGGTGACTGCATCAACTGTATTCATTTACGTATAACCCTTCGTGCATCTGCCTGCGCCTCTAAGGCTTCCCATTGTGCCGGATGCGTGGTGTTTTCTGCCATTGAATTAAGTTTTCCAGTGCCGTGATAATCACTTGCACCTGTTATTACAAGGTTCAATTCATTGGCAATTGAAATTAACGCTCGCTGTTCATCTGGACTTTGGTCACGGTGCATCACTTCAATTCCATTGAGTCCTGCATCCACCATACCTGCAAAGGTAGATGAATCAAGAATTTCTCCTCTACGTGAGGCGAAAGGATGGGCAATTACAGCTACACCCCCGGCGCGACGAATCATTGAAATTGCATCTTCGGGGGTTGGTGCGGCATGAGTTACGTAGTACTTGGATTCATTATGGAGAAGATCTACAAATGCCTCATCACGGCTCTTTACTACGCCATTTGCAACGAGAGCATCAGCGAGATGGGGCCTTCCGAGAGTTGCACCCGGTGGAGTCGTGCGCTGAACATCTTCAATAGTGATGTTGATGCCATCTGCACGAAGGAGCTCAATCATCTTTCGCATTCGGGGAATTCTTGTATCTCTTGAATCTTCCAACATCTGCTGCATCTCTTTATGTTCGCCATCAAATAAGAGTCCGAGCATATGAACACTGATTCCATCGGTTGTAAGACATGAAATTTCTGCGCCAAGTGCTAGTTCGATTTGAGGTGCGACAGCTGTAATTGCTTCAGACCAACCTGCAATGGAGTCGTGGTCGGTTAGTCCTAGAGTTGTTACGCCGGTTGAGAGCGCCTTCTTGACCAGAGCAAAGGGAGAATCTGTGCCGTCGCTACAGGTTGAGTGTGTATGCAGGTCAATCATTACTCTTCCTTCGTTCTAAGCACCACAAGGATGCATCCAGCGAGAATGAGAATAACACCTGGAATAATTGAAAGTGTCGGCTCTTTACCAATCTTAAAGATAAATGAGAGTAACGCTGCGACAGGAACTTCAAAGAAGACGATCATCGAAACAACCGCTGGTGAAACTCGCTTCAGCGTTAAGTTAAACATCGTATGACCCAGAATTTGTGCGCCGATAATGAGGCCAAGGAGAATCCACCACTCCTTTGCATCAAAGTTGAAGAGTTCATAACCGGCAAAGATGGCCATTGGTAGAGCTGTCATCGCGCAGACGAAGTAGCAGATAGTTGTGTAGGAGGTAGTCTCTAGGTGCTGTTGCGCCTTAGATCCAATTAACATGTAAGCCGCAGCAAGTGCACCTGAAATCAAAGCCGCTAAATCGCCGAGGAAAGATTTACGATCTAGTTGAAGATCAATTCCTGTTACGAGAAGAACGCCGGAGAAACTAATTAGCATTCCGAGCCATGCCTTCTTAGGAATATGTCCACCAGTTAGCTTTACAAAGAATGCTGCAAAGATTGGCTGCGTTGCAACAATTGCAGTTCCGGCTGTAACGCTTGTCAGGCGCATTGCTAAGAAGAAAGCGACAAAGTGCACTGCAAGAAATACTCCTGCCAGAACAGCCCAGCGCACGCCAGTGCGATTTAACTTATGTCGAAGAGCAAAAGGGAGAGTGACGAGTGAGCCGCCAAGATTTCGCCAGAAGATCAGGGTTGGAATAGGCATTGCGCTAAGGGCAATTAGTGGACCCGATGAACCGATGCCGAAAATTCCGATAATCAGGCGGATGAGGTCCGGTCTAGCCGGCATCTTTGTATGGTTGTGAATGCCTGAATTCATATGGCAAACCTAGTCGATAGTGCACCCGTTACTCTTATCCCATGAGCGGAAATAACTTCAATCGTATATTTCTCGCGCGTCTAGCCGGAACAGCAGTCTTTGACCCAAATGGTGATCCAGTAGGCAAGGTGCGCGATGCTGTCGCGACCCTGCGTTCTAACAATCAATCTCCAAGAATCCTGGGGCTTGTTGTAGAAGTACCTCTGCGCCGTCGCGTTTTTGTTCCAATTACCCGAGTTACCTCTATCGAATCAGGTGCGGTAGTTATTACCGGCCTACTTAATATGCGTCGCTTTGAAACTCGCACTGGCGAGATGATGGTTCTTGGAGATTTACTCGATCGGAAAATCTCTCTCGTTGATGGCGCAGAAGAAGTACTTGTTGAAGATATGGCGATGGAGCAAAATCGCACTGGTGATTGGCTAATCACCAAAGTTCACATTATGCGCAAAGGCCGTGGCCTGCGCCGAAAAGGAGCAACATCCACTGTTGCTTGGGAAGAGGTAACTGGATTTGCCCACCACGAATCCAATCAGGGTGTCACCAATCTACTTTCCACAATTGGAAATCTACGCGCGGCAGATCTTGCAACTGTTCTACAAGATCTTGCACCAAAGCGCCGCGTTGAAGTGGCACGTGCGCTAGATGATGAACGTCTCGCTGACGTCCTTGAAGAGATGGATGAATCTGAACGCGTTGCGCTACTAGCTGAACTTGAAGGAGAACGTGCTGCCGACGTTCTTGAAGAGATGGATCCAGATGATGCAGCAGATTTGCTCCGTGAAATCGGCGAAGAGCGCGCACAAGAACTCATCAATCTGATGGATCCTGAAGATGCAGAAGATGTTCTTCGCTTGATGACATATGAGGATTACTCAGCCGGTGGAATGATGACGACCGAACCAATCATCATGTCTGCTGATTACACAGTTGCCGATGCTCTTGCTGCCGTACGACAGAGTGAAATTTCTCCCGCTCTTGCCTCACAAATCTTTATCTCACGTCAGCCACTTGAAACCCCGACAGGTCGCTTTATCGGAATGGTTCACTATCAGCGCCTGCTCCGCGAACCACCAGCAACGCTCCTTGGCTCAATCGTAGATACCAATACTCAAGGGGTTAATCCCGATGCATCACTGCACGCGGTTTCGTCATACTTAGCTAGTTACAACCTGCTCTCTCTGCCAGTTATTGACGCCAATGACCGTCTACTTGGAGCAGTCACAGTCGATGACGTACTCGATCACTTGTTGCCTGAGAACTGGCGCCATGATCACCGTGATTCAGCTGCGACAACAGCTGCTCTTGAGAGCATCGATACGAGTTTTGTTAACTCTCCAGAGTCACCAGAGGAGGTGTAGAGATGGTACGCAATTATGGATTAGATACACCTCGCGAGACCCGTCGTTCTCTGCGCGCTAATTACGACCCGGAAGCATTTGGTCGCCTCTCAGAACGTTTCGCACGATTCTTAGGTACTGCTCGTTTCTTGGTCTACATGACAGTCTTCGTTTTAAGTTGGGTTATCTGGAATACCTTGGCCCCACACAGCGTGCGCTTTGATGAGTACCCATTTATCTTCTTAACGCTGATTCTCTCGCTACAAGCCTCTTATGCTGCGCCACTAATTTTGCTTGCACAGAACCGTCAGGCAGACCGCGATCGCATTACCCTCAATGAAGATCGTGCGCAGAATGCTCGTAGCATTGCAGATACCGAATATCTAACTCGCGAACTTGCAAGCCTTCGCATCGCTCTAGGTGATGTTGCGACCCGAGATTACCTGCGCAATGAACTTGGTGATCTAGCTAAAGAAATCGTTGAAGAGTTACGCAAGCCCGAGTCTGACGCCAAGTAAAGATTTTTCGCGCACAATTAATTTATTTACCACTTCTTGAATTGCCTTTGCACTGGCGCTCTCTGGGCTAGCGATAGCGACAGGCGCTCCTGCATCTCCACCTTCGCGAAGTTCTGGGCTAAATGGAATCTTTCCAAGGAGCGGTACATCTCCACCGATGAGCTGCGATAGGCGCTTGGAGGTTTCTTCTCCCCCGCCTTCACCAAATAACGATGTGAGCTCTCCGCATTTTCCACATGGGTATGCAGACATGTTTTCAATAACGCCGATAACTCTTTGGTGAATTTGGTGAGCGATACGACCAGCGCGCTCTGCCACTTCCGCAGCTGCTACTTGTGGAGTTGTTACAACAACAATTTCAGATGTAGGTACGAGTTGGCCTAGTGAGATTGCAAGATCTCCGGTGCCTGGCGGCAAGTCGATATAGAGAAGATCTAAATCTCCCCAATATGCATCAGAGAGAAGCTGCTCAAGAACTCTATGGAGCAGAGGTCCGCGATATGCAATCGCATCTTCACGCTCTGGCTTAAACATCTCCATGGAGACAGTCTTTACTCCATAAGATTCGAGTGGAATAAACATCTGATCAATCGCTGTTGGTCTCTGACCGATTAACCCCATAAGTCGCGGAATAGAGTGGCCGTAAACATCAGCATCCAAGATTCCAACTCGAAGGCCCTTCTGCGCTGATGCCACTGCAAGGTTTGCGGTCAATGAGGACTTTCCTACTCCACCTTTACCTGATGCAACACCGATTACACGTGTCAGTGAATCTGCTTGAGCGAAAGAGATAAAGCTTTCGCGACCATTGCGAAGAAGTTTCTTGATATTTGCTCGCTGGACTTCATCCATCACGCCGAATTCAATACGCACTTGAGATATTCCAGGTACAGCAAGCACTGCCTTCTCGATATCGCTTGTGAGGCGATCCTTCATCGGACAACCAGAGATAGTAAGCAGGATTTCTAACTCAGCGATCTCGCCATTGAGCGCAGCCGACTTAACCATTCCGAGCTCGGGAAGTGCGCGATGGAGCTCGGGATCTTGAACAGTTGCGAGAGCTTCGTTAAGTAAATCTAAAGTTGTCATAGGAGATCTGGATCAATCTTTGCGCGTACTTTCGCATTCGTTGCAGAGTCATCGCTATCCATCGCACTAGCAATCTGCTTCTTGATAAATGCCTTTGGGCGCAGATCTGAGGGCTGCAGATCTTCAAATCCCGGTCCGAGATTCTCTTTCAACTCATTGGTCGCATTCGATGCAAATGCTCGCACTTTCTTAAGAATACGAGCTGCATCTACTGCAAAGTTAGGCAATCTATCTGGCCCTACAAGAATCATGGCAAGTACAGCGAGGCCAATAATCTCACCGGGACCAAAGTCGAAGAACATATCGCTAGCCTACCGTTTTATTTAGAGGCAGAGAGAGTCAAAGTTGTGCGGCTGGTTGTGCCCCCGCGCTTATATGAGATTTCAACTTTATCTCCAACGCTCTTGGAGCGAATTGCGACGATGAGCTCCTCTGCAGAAGAGATAGGTGTTCCGTCAAAGATTGTGATGATATCGCCAGGTGCTAAACCTGCCTTTGCAGCTGAACTGCCTTTCACAATTGAATCTGCAGTCTTAGCAATCATTGCGCCATCGCCTGAGTAATTCATATCAACCGATACTCCGATAACGGGGTAAGTAGCCTTGCCGTTCTTAATCAATTGTTCAGCAGTCTTTCGCGCCTGGTTAATTGGAATTGCAAAACCAAGTCCAATGGATCCAGTCTGAGAACCACGGGAATAACCAAGTGATGCTATTGCTGAGTTAACACCGATGACTGCACCAGTTGAATCAACTAGCGGCCCTCCAGAATTTCCAGGATTGATTGCTGCATCTGTTTGCAGGGCGTTAATAAATGAGTTCTCTGCTTCAGATTCACCTGCTGTAACGGCGCGATTCTTTGCGCTAATAATTCCGAGGGTTACAGTTCCAGTAAGGCCAAGGGGTGAACCGATTGCAATTACTGAGTCCCCAACAGCAACTTTCTCGCTATCTCCGAATTGAAGGGCCTTAAGTGAGCCCCCTCTAATTTTGAGAACTGCTAGATCATATGAACTATCTCGGCCAACAATTTTTGCGGGGTACTTAGAGCCGTCATTAAGTCGAACGGAAATAGTTCCACCGCTTGTGACAGCATCTGCAATGACGTGGTTGTTGGTAAGAATGTATCCAGCGCTATCGATAATAAAACCAGAACCTGTCGATCCCCCATCGCTGGCATAGGCTTCAATAGAGACAACAGATGGAAGTACTCGCTGTGCAATCTCTGCAACAGATCCAACGGGTCTTTCAATATTTGAAGATGACTTAACCAAATTGATATCGCGTCCAAAGAGCGTTCCAGTTGAAGAAGCTCCGAAAGTTCCTGCAACAAGTCCTACGACGAGCGCTAACAGGATTGCAGATTTGAGAGAGATTGATCTTCCTAATCCCCGTGAACTTGGGGCGCTCCACCAAGGTCCAGAATTAAAGTAACTCACAAGCAGATCTCCTAATTTCTAACTGTCTTAAAGCTTCGTGGCAAGAAGTAATCCATCACCTATTGGAGCAAGTGATGTCACCCAAGAATCAGTATCGCCCTTAATCAACTTTCCTGCCTCGCGAAGTGCGACTGTCTTTGGATCGCGCTGGGCAGGGTCTGGGACTTTTCCGCCGCCAAAGAAATTATCGATGACAAAGACTCCACCGCTTCTCAAGATTCTATGGGCCTCGGAAATTGCAAAACTTAAATCTTCTGGGTTGTGACGGAATACAACGAGATCGTAGGCGCGATCGGTGAGCTTAGTCATCACATCCATTACCGAATTGGTGATGAGGCGATATCTTGGTTGTGCAATGTCAGCCTCAGAGAGCGCAATCTTTGCAATTGAAGAATGTTCCATCTCGTCATCTATAGATGTCAGGGTTCCGCTTGAGAGCATTCCCTCGAGCAACCAGAGCGCACCAACACCTGAACCAGTGCCGATTTCAACTACAGATTGGGCTTTGATTTGATGGGCAAGTTGTCTTAGGTATGCGCCAGTTCCCTGCGAAACATCGGTCACGCCATTTTCAACGCCACGTGCACGTGCTGCGCTCTTTACAGAATCCTCAGCGATAAAGGTCTCTGAGTAATCGTGAGGATCTATATTCATGAGAGAGACAATATCCAATCGATGAATAATCGCACGCCGAAACCAGTGCCGCCTTTCACATTTTCTCCAGAATCGGTCTCACTTCGACCCGTACCTGCGATATCGAGGTGCACCCAGCGAGAATCTCCTACAAAGTGTTCGAGATAGAGAGCTGCCGTAACGGAACCTGCTGAATAATCGCCTTTATCTGCCGCATGATTTAAATCAGCAATATCGCTATCGAGTGAATCGGCGTAATCGTCAACGAGAGGCATCTGCCAGACGCGTTCACCACTTGTTTCGCCAAGAGCCACAAATTGTTGTGCCAATTTATCGTCACGAGAGTAAATCGCAGCATGCTGTCTGCCAAGACCTAGCGTTGCAGAACCCGTTAGCGTGGCGATATCAATTAAGTAATCAGGATCTAGCTTCTCCACTGCATATGCCAGGCCATCGGCAAGCACCAAACGACCCTCAGCATCTGTATTGATGATTTCAACAGTTGTTCCACCGTATTGAGTAATGACATCAGATGGTCGTTGCGCGGTTCCAGAGAGTGCATTCTCTGCGCACATCATAAGAACCGTGACGCGAACAAGTGGATTGAGTTCAGGAAGGGCGCTAATTGTTGCAAGAGCTGCAGCAGCACCCGCCATATCGCTCTTCATCGCAGTCATAAACTCATATGGACGTTTAAGTGAAACTCCCCCGGTATCAAAGGTAATTCCTTTACCAACAATCACGATGTGAGGAAGAGCTGCAGCAGCACTTGCCTTTAGCCGCGGGAGGTATGACAGCTCGATAAAGCGCGGTCCTGGATTTGGCGATGAATTACCAACAGCACGCAAGCCACCAAATGGTGCAAGCTCTTTGCCAGATAGAACCTTAATTGCCAGACCTTTTTCATCAGCTAATTTCTTTGCTTCATCAGCCATCCACTTTGGATTCTTAATATTTGATGGAGTATGAATTAAATCGCGAGCGGTATAGAGCGCCTCTGAAATAACTGAGGCTAGCTTTACTGCCTCAAGATCCTTAGTTGCAATCACGATTGATGGAATCTCTGCAGTCTTCTCACTCTTCAAATTCCACACATAGGCACCGAGAAGCGCTGATACTCCGTGCGCCTTGATCTGCGACTTACTCTCAGCACAGAGTGAAATAACTTCAAGGGCTTTTCCGCGGACTTTACGACCGATGGCGGCACCTGCTGCGCGATAAGCGGTCAGAGATTCATCGCCAAGGCCAACAAGATAGATTCGTTCGACATCTGATTGCTCGTGCAAGACGGGAATCTCAAAGAGCTCGCCCGCTTTTCCAGATGGTGAAAAGAAAGAGACTTCATCCACAAGATTGATTTCAAAGTAACTTTGAATTGAGCTCAGTAACTTCTTGCTTCCTTGGAAAGTGATTGATCCTTCTGAATCTTTTGAATATCCAAGTGCTAATGCATCTGCCCCAATTATTGATTCAATTTCTGGAGCAACGGCGCGAAGAATTTCTAAATCCGCTCTACTTCTTAATGAGTGCCACAGCGGCTTCAAGAGCGGCGCTGAGGTTATTTGCTTCCTGAGGATTGAGTTCGACTACGAGTCGGCCGCCACCTTCGAGTGGGATGCGCATTACGAGCGAGCGCGCTTCCTTTGTGACTTCCATGGGTCCATCACCAGTACGGGGTTTCATAGCTGCCATGGTGGGGACTCCTTGTGACTACATCGATACTAACTTGCCGAAGATTCTCAACTGCAGGGAGAAGTATCTCGCAGAATCAGCCGGGGGTGAAATCGAAGGATTTATATGCCTAAAAAGGCGGTCAAGCGCTTCTTTCCGCTCTCAATCACAACCTGTACAGATTTCTCGGGGACCCCGAGCAGTTGCGCAATTTCGGATGCGCTCTTGGAGCGGAGATAGTGGAGCGTCAGGATGAAGCGCTCTTCTTCGGGAAGCGAGTCGAGCAACTGCGCAAGAGTCTTGGGGTTGCCCATAGCCCTAGATTACTCGCGAATTGCGGCTAGTAGAAAAATTTCGCCTAGGAGAATGACCGAGCAAATCGATGCAATGAGATGCGCACTCCAGCGTACAGGAATGGAGCGATGAGCATAAATATCACCCGCGGAGCTTCTATCGTCTCTGACCAATCAAATCGTGTTCCGCCATCGCTCTCTTCTGAGAGAAGAAAAGATCCGGTGCCCTTAAGAACCTTTCCAACATGAACAACATCGCAACGAGCCGGCTCTTCCCAATGTGTCACCGTCATTAAATCAAGTAACCCTGGAGATTTAACACGTGGATAAAACTTATAGAGCGGTCCAGTAAATGCAGCAATTGAAGTTCCTACTCCGGAGACTTGATCTGAAGTTACCCAGACTTTAGTTTGCAACATCCACTCACCTTGTGAGGGCCAATCTGCAATCTTCTCCCAGACTTTCTTTCGAGGGGCGCTGATGCGAAGTGAGATTGCAAGAGTATTGCTCGACAATTTATTTACCCCCGTGAGCAATTGAAATTGCTTCATCGACTGTAGTTGTCCAGTGAAGTAAATCTCTCATTCCAGGTTTAACAAATTTCTCATCTTCAAGATGTTCTACAAGAAGATGAAGTGGCTGATAAATACCGAAAGGATCGAGAATGATTACCGGCTTATCGTGGAATTTTAAGTAACGTCCAACCCAAATCTCGAAGAGCTCTTCCAGTGTTCCGAGTCCACCAGGGAGGGTGATAAAGGCATCAGAAAGCTCTTCTATCTTCGCCTTACGTGTACGCATTGATTCAACAACGATTAACTCATCGCTATCGTGATCGGCGAATTCAATATCAACTAACTTCTGCGGAATAACTCCGATCGTTCTGCCTTTTCTGCTGCGAGCGCCACGAGAAATCGCACCCATCGCTGAAATATGGCCGCCACCCGAGACTAATTCGGCGCCGCTATCGGCGATAGCGCTGCCTAGTTCGTAAGCGAGGTCAATATATTTTGAATCAATCGATGGAGATGAGGAGCAAAAGACCGCGATGCGCATGAGGGACAGAATAGGGGTTAGGCTTAGAACATGTCTTCTTTAGCTCATGGCCACGGAATCGCAACGCTATCTGGTTCAACAGTTCTTGATGTCTGGTTTCCAGCACCAGCAGTAGGAGCACTCACTGGCGCTCCAGATCAATCACTCGTTGCGATGGTTGGCGAAGACCAGATTCGCGGAGTCTCGCGAGAAATCGTCTCACTTGAAATTGATCTCAGTGTTGCACCTAAGGATGCCAAAGATGCATACCTTCGCCTTCATCTTCTCTCACATCGTTTAGTTAAACCTCATGGACAATCTTTAGATGGAATCTTCGGATTGCTCACAAATGTTGTCTGGACATCTGCCGGTCCATGCGCAGTTGAAGGTTTCGAATCAACTCGTGCGCGCTTAAAGGCTCACTTCGGGCACGTCACAGTCTTTGGCGTCGATAAATTCCCTCGCATGGTCGATTATGTAATTCCTTCTGGAGTTCGCATCGCTGATGCCGATCGCGTTCGCCTTGGCGCTTACCTTTCACCAGGCACAACTGTCATGCATGAAGGCTTTATCAACTTCAATGCCGGAACTCTCGGTACATCTATGGTTGAAGGTCGTATCTCCGCAGGCGTTGTTGTCGGAGATGGCACCGATGTTGGTGGTGGAGCATCCATCATGGGAACGCTTTCGGGTGGCGGTAAAGAAGTTATCTCTATAGGCGAGAAGTGTCTTCTGGGCGCTAACTCTGGTTTAGGAATTTCCCTTGGCGATAATTGCGTGATTGAAGCTGGAACATATATAACTGCAGCTGCCAAAGTGACCTTGCCTGATGGAGAAGTTGTTAAAGCTGGTTCTCTATCTGGCGCACATAATCTCTTGTTCCGACGTAATTCACTTACAGGTGGCCTTGAAGCGGTTATGCGCACCGGCACTTGGGGCGGATTGAACTCAGTCCTTCACGCTAACTAGCTCGCGCTAACTTACGAGCGTGAAGTATGGTGAAGGAATCTTCACTCTGCTTCTAAAGGTATCTCCACGCAATAACTTGGTAGAACCATTACTTGATGTTCCCTTTATATAGGTAACAGCTCCTGCACTATTTCTCGAGACAATTTCTAAAGTAATGATGTCGGGCAGCAAGAATGCAGTGGCAACCACAGCTTGAAGAGCCGAGGCGTTCCACTTTGCAAAACGGGGATTGTTCTTCGGATCAATACTTGCCGGATCTGCAACTGATTGCGTGTATGCCGTTGCCGTGCCCCATGCATCAAGAGTCGTTTGCGTTGCTCCGCCAGATGATGAGGAGTAGTAAGCCTGAATTGGTTTACCGTTACTTAAGATTGCCAAACTTGTAAAGGTATCGACATTGGTGCGCACGACTGCCCTCTTCCATAGTTTTCCAATTTTTGGCTCCGCCTCTTTTGAAAAACCTACAAAATTTTGATCTGCAATATGCGAATACACGTGGCAGTCGCACGAAGGTTTGATTGTTGCAATCTTTGAGAGAGCATATGAACGCGCTGCAATCGCCTGCGCCTCAAGAACTGCAGGCGGCCAATTTGATGGAACCTCACTGATGCCCCAGAGGTATTCATCATGGAGGGATAAGGAAGTAGTGACCTCCATTAGTCCCTTAACAACCTTTACTTGAATCTGCCCATATCTATAGCGATCAGTACTACCTGATTGAGTGAGCGAGATAGTTGGAGATGGTCCTATCCAGCGAATCGTGAGCGCCTTACTTTTAAGTAAGCCCACCGAAATACTCTTATCTTCAAGGATGAAATTCATTCTCTGCTTCGAAGCAAGCGATAACACAGGCAGAGCTGGTGAGTTGAGAAGTAAATCCCCCTCATATATCTGTACGACGGTACTTGCGTTGCTTCCGACCACAGAAAATTCTTTCAGTGACTTACCAATATTGACACGGATAGTGTGTGAATCGACTACCGGTGTAACGGCGACATCTTTGTAGTAATAGTTAAGAATTGCCGTGGCGCTTTCTCCAGCAACGGCTCTTGCTTTAGCGCCTATCTGACTCATTCCAACGCCATGACCAAATCCAGAGCCAGTAAATGAGAAGGCAGCAGGTGCTTCAGCTCTTGCAAAGTTTGGAGAGATAGTCAGCGCAAGGACAAGTGCAATCAGAACTCGCGCAGCTTTCATTTTCTTCACCTTACTCATTAGGCACAAGTGACTTAGGTGAAGTTAAGAATCCTGCTCCCCAGGCAAAATGCATTGTTGGAATAACCAGAAGCAGAATAAAGATCTCTCGAATTGTTTGTGAAATCTTGACCGATGCAACAATGGTGAAGAGTGCGTAGATTGCAGCGGGAATGAAGAAGGCTGGATGAACGAGAGCTCCCATAAGAATTGAGAGTGTGAATCCTGCTAGTGCAACCGGCGGAGCCAGATATCGGTAATTAATTGTTCCAGGATGTCTACGCGAAACTACGCGACGCCATCTGCCGTATTCAAAATACTGTTTTGCAAGTGCACGCAAATTAGGTCGCGGGCGATAGATAACTTGTAAGCGCGGATCGAAAAAGATAGTTCCGCCATTTTCCCTTAATCTAAAGTTAAGTTCCCAATCTTGGGCGCGTGTAAATCGCTCATCAAATCCACCAATGGCAAGTAGCGCTTCGCGTCGAAAAGCCCCCAAGTAGACGGTATCTACAACGCCGGCAACTCCCCCAGTGTGGAAACGTGAAGCACCGACTCCGAATGGGCTTCGCATAGCTCCGGCAACAGCTTTCTCAAATCTACTCTTTCCAACTGCGGCCATAACGCCGCCTACGTTGACTGCGCCAGAAGAATTTAATATTTCTACAACTAGCGATATGTAATTGTCAGGAATTTGGGCATGACCGTCGACGCGAACAACGACAGGGCTAGAAGATTTCTTGAGTGCGAGATTTAATCCTGCCGCAGTACGTCCAGTTGGACTTTCAACAATGACAACTCGCGAATCAGATTGTGAAAGTCTTTCTGCAATTTCAAGAGTTCTATCTTTAGAGGGACCAATTGCCAAAATGACTTCAAAGCTTCCGCGATAATCCTGAGAGAGAATTGAGAGAACTGCTGATTCAAGATGTAACTCTTCATTGAGAACAGGAAGAATCACACTCACGCTAGGCAGCGGTGAGCCAGGTAACTCCTGTGTATGTGTCGCCATAAGCCCTCCACGCTGTCGCCCAAGTATCCTACGGAAGTGAATTCAAAGCGCGCGATTCGGATAATGACATCACTCTCACTTGGTGTTGTCTTTATCGCATCTCTATCGTGGCTTGGTTTAGGTCAGGTCAGTGGCCAGATCTCTCGAATAAATGTCTTTGGCAATCTCTCTGATCGCCCTGAGAAAACTTCGCGCGCCCTTAACTATCTCGTTGTTGGCTCTGATTCCCGTGAGGGTCTCACTCGCGCTGAGATTAGAAAGTTAAAGGTTGGAAGCACAGCAGTTGCTGCTGGTGGGCGCTCTGACACTATGTTCTTAGTTCATATAAGTAAGAAGCGTGATGCAGCTTTTATCATCTCTCTTCCGCGAGATACCTTGGTGCAAGTTCCTGCGCATAAGAGCCAAGATGGAACAACTGACATTCCAGAGCGGCCAGGAAAGTTAAATGCATCCTTTGCCTTTGGTGGTGCTCCACTACTTATTCAAACAATTGAAGCGAAGACCAATCTGAAGATTGATCACTATGTAGAAGTTAACTTCGCTGGGTTTACCGGCGTGGTCGATGCACTAGGTGGAATTGAAGTGTGTTCCAAAGTGGCAATCAATGACCCAAAGAGCCATCTTGTGCTGAGCGCCGGAACGCACACCCTTGGCGGAATTGAAGCTCTCAAATATGTGCGAACTCGCGATTTCGACGGCCGTGGAGATATTGGCAGAATGGAACGTCAGCAACAATTTGTCAGTGCGGTTTTGCGCAAAGCCACGAGCACAGGCATCCTGCTCAATCCAATCAAATTAGCTAATTTCTATAACGCAACTATTTCAACTGTAAAGATGGATGAAGGCGTTGATAAGAATGATCTACTTACTCTTGCAAAGCAGATGCGCAATCTCTCTTCAGGAAATATTCGTACCTTAACTGTTCCAATCTCTGATCCCAATGGACGCGTGCCGGGAGTTGGCTCTGTTGTAATTTGGGATGAAACACTCGCTGCTGATCTCTGGACCCGTGTTCGTGATGACCAAGCGCTTGTAGATAAGGTTAAGAAGAAGGCATCACCTACCGCTTCGGCTGAGGCAGAGGTAATCGATAAATTTAAGAGCAAGACCGCAGCAGATAACCCGTGTGCACCAGCGCAATAGTCTGCAAATGTGCAAAATATTTAATAAGGCTGCAATAGACTCACTGCTATGGCTCTGAAGCTCTCTGTAATCGGCGTTGGCTACCTTGGCGCAACACATGCAGCATGTATGTCATCCCTCGGTTTTGATGTTGTGGGAGTCGATACAGACCAGAGCAAAGTTGATTTACTTTCTCAAGGAGAGCTCCCTTTCTACGAGCCAGGGCTCGACACATTACTTGCTGCTGAGATAAAGACAGGGCGCCTTCGCTTCACGACAGATTTCGCAGAAGTTGCTGATGCAGATATTCACTTTATTTGTGTCGGAACTCCGCAAAGCAAAGATGGGCTAGCAGCAGATCTCAGTTACGTTAAAGCTTCAGTTGCAGCTATCGCGCCTCATCTCAAAGATGGTTCGCTCGTCGTTGGTAAATCCACCGTGCCTGTAGGAACTGCTCAGCTACTTCGCGATCAGCTAGCAATCTCAGCGCCTCACGCAGATTTAGCATGGAACCCAGAATTTCTCCGAGAAGGTTTTGCTGTTGAAGATACCCTCACGCCAAATCGCCTTGTGGTTGGCGTTGCAAATGATCGCGCTGAAGCGATCCTTAAAGAAGTTTACAAACCAATCACCGATCTTGGAACGCCCTGGATTCGCGCTGATCTTCCAACTGCTGAGTTGGTCAAGGTTGCAGCGAACTCTTTCTTGGCGACAAAGATTTCCTTTATCAACGCGATGGCGGAAGTCTGCGAAGCAGCAGGCGGAGATGTCACAGTTCTCGCCAAGGCGATCGGTTATGACCCACGCATTGGTAATCGATTCTTACAGGCAGGTATCGGTTTCGGTGGCGGATGTCTTCCAAAAGATATCCGTGCATTTATGGCACGCGCTCAAGAACTTGGTGCCAATCAGGCGCTCGAGTTCCTCCGTGAAATCGATGCAATCAACTTACGTGCACGCCAAAGAGTTATCGATGTTGTCAGAGCGGATCTATCTGACGATTTAACTCAATATAAAATTGCAGTCTTGGGAGCAACATTTAAACCTGATAGTGATGATGTGCGCGATTCCCCGGCACTTGATATCGCAGCGCAGCTACAAGCAGCTGGTGCAACTGTTGTTGTTCATGATCCAAAAGGTATTGAACCGGCTCGAAAGCGTTTCCCCAATCTTGATTATCAAGAGAAGGTTGTTGATGCCGTTAAAGGTGCCGATGCGATTCTTCACCTAACTGAATGGAAAGAGTATCGAGAGCTTGATCCTTCAGTAATTGGTCAACTGGTTAAAGGTAAATTCATTATTGATGGCAGAAATGCTCTCGATCGAAATAAGTGGCGCGCTGCTGGCTGGCGTTTCCATGCGCTAGGTAGAACTGATTAAAAACCCGTTTTTTGGTTACGTCGTGCGTTAAGCGCTGCGCCCTTTGCCTTCGCCTCTTCATTAATATCCTTGAGCGCTGATTCAACTTTTGCTGAAATTGCTGCATCAGAGATTCCTAAGATTCGCGCAGCTAAAATTCCTGCATTCTTAGCATTTCCTACACCCACGGTCGCAACTGGAATTCCTGCAGGCATCTGCACAATGGAAAGTAGCGAGTCCATGCCATCAAGATTCTTTAACGGAACAGGTACACCGATAACTGGAAGCGGAGTAAGCGATGCAACCATTCCAGGTAAATGTGCAGCTCCACCAGCTCCGGCGATGATGACCTTAAAGCCCTTCGCCTTTGCCTTCTGAGAAAACTCAACCATTTCAAGTGGCATGCGGTGTGCAGAGACAACATCTGCTTCATATGAAATACCAAGTGAATCTAATACTTTTGCAGCCTCTTCCATGACTGGCCAATCAGAATCTGAGCCCATGATGATTGCAACATCTTTTGCTTCACTCATCGATTGCTCCGCTCATATAGTCACGTGCATGCTGCACATCTTCTCTTAATTGTAGAAGGTTAGAGCCTGCCGCAGTGACATGGCCAATCTTGCGCCCAGGACGGACCTCTTTCATATATTGATGAAACTTGAGATCAGGGTTTCGGGCCATGAGATGCAGGTAAGGGCGATACATATCTGCCTTCTCTCCACCCAAGATATTTCCCATCACCGCATATTGATGCGTCATCGCTGGATCGCCAAGTGGGAGATCTAGAACGGCACGTAAATGTTGTTCGAATTGGCTTGTGCGCGCACCATCAATTGTCCAGTGACCAGAATTATGTGGGCGCATCGCAACTTCATTGATAAATAATTCATCGCCCTTAACAAACATTTCGACTGCCATGACTCCAACAACGCCAAGTTCATGGGCAATGTCGAGAGCCAGCTTCTGTGCTTTCGCTGATAAATCTTCACTAATTTCTTGGGCTGGTGAGATTGTTAAGGTACAGATTCCATCTTCTTGAATGGTTTCAGTTGCGGGCCATGATGTTGCTTGTCCATGCGGCGATCTTGCAACCATTACTGCTATTTCGCAGTCGAATGAGATGAGCTCTTCAATAAGCAGCTTTGGCGCACTCTTCAATAGCTGTGCTAACTCATCTTGAGAGTTAACTTTCCACACACCACGACCGTCGTATCCACCTGAAATAGATTTTGCAATCAGCGGATACTGATCAATCCCATCTGTTGATGTTGCAACTTTCCATTCAGGAGAAGGGTAAGCGCTCAACTTCTCGCGCATCTTCTCCTTATCCTGCGAGTAGATAAATGCCGATGATGACGGATAGACCCGAACACCAGCGCTCTCGAGTCCCTTAATTACCGAAAGTGGAACAAGTTCATGTTCAAAGGTGATGACATCGCATTGCGCTGCAAACTCTTTAAGGGCAGAAAGGTCTGAGTAATCACCAACTGTGTGGCTACAGATCTGAGCACCTGAATCTTGTGGCGTTTGCGCAAATAGATGGAGTTTGATTCCAAGAGCGGCAGCGGGTGCAACCATCATTCGAGCAAGTTGACCTGCTCCAATAACGCCGACGGTAGGAAATCGCTCGCTCACAGGCTTATCGTAGGTGAACGATGTCCCCAACCGTAATTCTCTGACCATCCTCGAGGATTAACTCCCCTGCTGGTGAAATATCCTCGGCGAAGCCAACCTTCTTTTCGCCACCCGGTAGCTCTACTTGAATCTTCTGGTTAAGGGTTGCACTTCGCTCGCGATAAAGATGTCTTAGGTCCTCGCCATCTTCCCAGCGTCCCATAAGTTCCTCAAAGGTGTTGAGGATTGAGGCGAGAATGAGATTGCGATCAAGAACCGAAAACTCTTCAATCATGAGAGAAGTTGCATTCTCAACAGGTAGCTCACTTCGATCCATACCGACATTTATGCCGATACCGATAATTACTCCATTGCTTGTCGCTTGGGCAATGATTCCTCCGATCTTCTTTCCCGCAATCTGTAGATCATTTGGCCACTTAAGCTCTGGTGAAAAACGGGGATCGAGTTCTGAGATTGCAAGTGTTGATACAAGTCCGGCAAGAAGCGGCAGAAAAGACCATTCACTTATCTCGTGCTTTGGTTGTAGGTAAAGAGAGAATAGAAGTGCAGAACTTTGTGGTGCATCGAAAGTTCTATCGAGGCGACCTCTGCCCGCACTTTGATATTCAGTAACAAGAACTTCACCGCTGGCCACTTCATCACGTGAAATTAGCGCCGCTAAATCGTCTTGAGTTGAGCCGGTGACTTCGACCACGCTTACTCGCCAGTACTGCGAGATTTTTTGAGAGATCACTGCGCTATCTAGCGGTGGTCTTGGCGTATCTATGCTCACGACTAGTACCTTATGGTCATGAGTCCAGATCTGCATACTACTTCCGGAAAAATCGAAGATCTCCGCGAGCGAATTGGCGAAGCTGTACACGCAGGATCCGATAGAGCGCGCGAAAAACAGCATGCTAAAGGCAAGGGAACTGCGCGTGAACGAATCGAGATGCTCGTTGATGCAGATTCATTTACTGAGATTGATGAGTTCGCTCGCCATCGCGCACAGAACTTCGGCATGGAGAAGAACCGTCCTTACGGAGATGGCGTTGTAATCGGAACAGCAACCGTTGATGGTCGACCAATTGCACTGTACTCACAAGATTTCACAGTTTTCGGTGGATCACTCGGAGAAGTTCACGCAGAAAAGATTGTAAAGATCGCTGAATTCGCACTGAAATCTGGAATTCCATTGATTGGAATTAACGATTCAGGTGGCGCACGTATTCAAGAAGGCGTTGCATCGTTAAACGGTTACGGAAAGATCTTCCGTTTAAATACCCGCTCTTCGGGTGTAATCCCCCAGATTTCACTGATCCTCGGCCCTTGCGCGGGTGGATCTGCATATTCTCCAGCTCTCACCGACTTCACTGTCATGGTGAAAGAGACTTCAAATATGTTTATCACGGGACCAGATGTCATCAAGACCGTTACTGGTGAAGATGTCGGAATGGAAGAGCTCGGTGGAGCATTTACTCACAATACAAAATCTGGAAATGCTCATTACATGGCAGATTCTGAAGCCGATGCGATTGATTACGTAAAGGCACTTCTCTCATATCTTCCATCAAACAATATGGATGGATCGCCTGTTCTGCCACCTACGCAGAATCTTGAGAAGAGCGCATCAGATGTCGCACTCAACACCTTGATTCCTGATAGTCCTAATCAGCCATACGATATGAAGAATTTGATTCAGGCACTTGTTGATGAAGGTGAATTCCTAGAAGTTCATGCCTTGTATGCGCCAAATATCGTTGTGGGCTTTGCGCGAATTGAAGGCCAATCTATTGGTGTCATTGCAAACCAACCTTCACAGTTGGCTGGAACTCTCGATATCAATTCATCAGAGAAAGCGGCTCGATTCCTTCGATTCTGCGATGCCTTCAATATTCCAATCCTTACCCTCGTTGATGTTCCTGGATTTATGCCCGGAACTGAGCAAGAGTGGAACGGCATCATTCGCCGTGGAGCAAAACTCCTTTATGCCTATGCAGAAGCATCTGTGCCCCTTGTAACTCTTATTACGCGCAAAGCCTATGGCGGTGCATTTATCGTGATGGGTTCCAAGTATCTCGGTAGCGATATCAACTTCGCCTGGCCATCGGCAGAGATTGCGGTGATGGGTGCGCAAGGCGCTGTAAATATTCTCTATAGAAAAGACCTTGCTGAAGCTAAAGATCAAGATGCAAAGCGCGCTGAATTGATTACTGAGTACACAGAGAAGTTCTCGAATCCGTACTTAGCTGCAGAACGCGGAACTATTGATAGCGTGATTGAGCCAGAAGAGTCACGCCAGTACATCACAAAGGCTTTCCGCACTCTCAAGACAAAGCGCGATACCTTGCCAGCACGTAAGCACGGAAATATTCCACTATAAAATGAAATTCTCCGTAGTCTCTGGCAATCCAACTCATGAGGAGTTGTTGGCTCTGCATGCAGTTCTGGTCAACCATAAATCCGTTGATTTAAAACCTGTCATTAAGCGCAGCGTCTTTGGCCTTCCACAACTTCGCCAACCACTCCCCCATCAAATTACATTTGGTGCAAGAAAGTTCGATTAATGCCGCGCATAGTTCTCGCTTCACAATCAAAATCACGACGCACTCTGTTGGAGGATGCCGGATTAAAGCCGACTATCATCGTGAGCAACGTTGATGAAGAGACTGATTTCTTCAATGCAATGACGCCTGAAGATATGGTAATTGCACTGGCAATCTCAAAGGCTCATACAGTCAGAGAGATGATTGACTACCCAGCAATCATAATCGGTTGTGATTCAACTTTTGATGTTGATGGCGTATCTTTTGGAAAGCCTGGAACCCCAGAGGTCGCAGTCGAGCGAGCAAAGAAAATTAGTGGTCGCACAGGGTTATTGCATACAGGACATTGCATCATCGATACAGAGCGCGGAATCGAGATTGCTGATCGAGTAACAACAAAGGTCACCTTTACAGATATGACAGATGAAGAGATTCATGACTATGTCGCTTCCGAGGAGCCCCTGCATGTTGCGGGTGGATTTACCCTTGATGGTTTTGGATCTCCCTTTATCCCTGTTATTGATGGCGATTACACAAATGTTGTTGGAATATCGATGCCTTTTCTTCGAAACGCGATGAAGCAACTTGGATACTCTTGGCCACAGGTGAAGGAGATGTCATGAAGCGCGTACTGATTGCCAATAGAGGCGAAATTGCTCTTCGCGTCATCCGCGCATGCTCTGATCATGGCCTTGAAAGCGTTGCAATCTACGCCGAAGAAGATAGAGATGCGCTGCACGTTCAGCGCGCTGATTTTGCATATTCGCTCAACGGAACGGTTGCAAAAGATACATATTTAAATATTCCAAAGATTATCGCTCTTGCAATCGAGGCAAAGGCAGATGCTGTTCACCCTGGATATGGATTTCTTTCAGAGAATGCAGATTTTGCCCAAGCAGTTATTGATGCAGGTTTAATCTGGATTGGGCCGCCTCCTGCTGCCATTAGCGCGCTGGGAGATAAAGTTTCTGCACGCAGAATCGCATCTGCAGCCGGTGCACCACTTGTAGCTGGCACAAAAGATCCTGTTTCAGGCCATGAAGAAGTTCTCGCTTTCGCAAAGGAACACGGTCTACCTGTGGCAATCAAAGCTGCATTTGGTGGTGGTGGAAGAGGCCTCAAGGTTGCTCACACAATGGAAGAGATTCCAGAGCTCTACGCATCTGCTGTCCGTGAAGCTATTGCAGGATTTGGCCGTGGAGAATGTTTCGTCGAGCGTTACTTAGATAAGCCGCGACATGTTGAGACGCAGGTACTTGTCGATCAACATGGCCACGCAGTCGTCGTTTCAACTCGTGACTGTTCATTGCAACGTCGCCACCAGAAACTCGTTGAAGAAGCGCCAGCGCCATTTCTGACAGATGCGCAGAATGAAGAGCTTTACCGCTCAAGTAAGGCGATCATGAAGGAAGCCGGTTACATTGGCGCCGGAACATGTGAATTCTTGATCGGCCTCGATGGAACAATCTCATTCCTAGAAGTTAATACTCGCTTGCAGGTGGAACACCCAGTCTCTGAAGAAGTTACTGGAATCGATCTCGTCCGCGAACAATTTAGAATCGCAATGGGTGAGAGCTTGGGATTTGAAGATCCGGTAATTCGTGGACACTCTCTTGAATTTAGAATTAATGGAGAAGATCCAGGGCGTTCATTCTTGCCCGCACCAGGACGTATTACTTCTTGGAATATCCCATCAGGCCCAGGCGTGCGTGTAGATGCAGGATTCCGCAACGGAGACATCATCGGCGGAAACTTCGATTCACTTCTGGCAAAGCTGATTGTCACAGGTGCAACCCGTAAAGAAGCTATTGAGCGCGCACGTAGAGCGTTGGCAGAATTTGAAGTTGGTGGATTAGCGACAGCCCTTCCTTTCCATAGAGCAATCCTGGAAGATCCTGCATATACAGAAGAATTCAAGGTCTACACCAGCTATATCGAAAATGAGTTTAAGAATGAGATTCCTGCATTTGTTGCAGAAAGTTCAGAGATTCAGACAAAGGTTGCAGCTGAGAAGTTAGTTGCAGAAGTTAATGGAAAGCGCTTTGAAATCGTTGTTCATGCACCGGAACCTGTCGTGAAACGCCACCGTGCAAAGCAGGCAAGTGGTGGTTCTGCATCGGGCACAGGGCTTGCATCCCCAATGCAAGGAACGGTTGTAAAGATTGCAGTTGAAGAAGGTCAGAACGTTGAGGCCGGCGATTTGATTATTGTTTTAGAGGCAATGAAGATGGAGCAGCCACTTAACGCACATAAGAGCGGTGTGATTAAGAACTTAAAGGCCACTATCGGCGAGACTGTGGCAAGCGGAACGATTCTCTGTGACATTATTGAGGCATGACCTCAACAGATCTCCTTTATTCAGACCCACTCGCTGCTGCAACTAAGGCCGCTGCAGAGATTGCAGAGCGCACAGGCGTTGCTGCACACGATGTCGCCCTCGTTATGGGGTCAGGCTGGGTAACGGCTGCAGATGCCCTTGGAACACCAGCATATGAGTGCGATGCGCACGAGATCACAGGCTTCTTCGCGCCAGCAGTTGAAGGGCACTCTGGGAAAGTTCGCTCTTACGAGATTGTTGAAAATGGAAAAACCATCCGCGCCCTGGTATTCCTTGGTCGCACACATCTCTATGAAGGCAAAGGTATGGAACCCGTTGTTCACGGAGTTCGCACCGCAGTTAAAGCTGGATGCAAAGTTGTCATTCTGACTAATGCTTGTGGCGGTATCAATACTTCCTACAAGGTTGGTCAACCAGTTCTTATTCGTGATCACCTCTCACTGACCGCTGCATCCCCGCTATCAGGTGCAACTTTTATTGATCTCACAGATTTGTACAGCAAGCGCATTAGAGAGATTGTGAAGAAGGAAGATTCGTCACTTGCAGAAGGCGTCTATGTGCACTGGCGTGGACCAACCTATGAAACTCCTGCTGAAATTTTGATGATGCGCACAATGGGTGCAGATTTAGTTGGAATGTCTACAGTTCCTGAAGCGATTGCTGCACATGCACTGGGCGCAGAAGTACTTGGTATTTCACTTGTAACTAATGCTGCAGCTGGCGTTACGGGCGAGAAGTTAAACCATGAAGAAGTTATCGCTGCTGGAAAAGCTGCAGCCAATCGCATGGGCGCACTTCTCAAATCCACTATTCCTAAACTCGTTTAAGGTAGATAACCTTCACCTTATGGATGGAATGTTAAGAGCTGAAGTTGAGGCCTGGATTGCAGATGATCCAGACCCAAAAACAGCATCCCAGCTTCAAGAGTTACTCAATTCTGAGGATGAGGTAAACCTTAAGCAGTTCTTCAACGGCTTTCTCCAATTTGGAACAGCAGGTCTTCGCGGCCCAATAGGTCCTGGTCCATCGTGCATGAATCGCGCAGTTGTAGGTCGCGCAGCTGCAGGAATCGCCCATTACATGAAAGAGCGTGGCATGACGAAGATTGTCGTAGGCCGTGATGCTCGTTATGGATCAGAGGATTTCACGCAAGAGACAGCAGAAATCATGAGCGGTGCTGGGATGGATGTTTACATACTTCCTAGACCGCTTCCAACTCCAGTATTGGCCTTTGCAACTGAGTACTTGAAGTGCGATATCGGCATCATGGTGACTGCAAGCCATAATCCGCCGCAAGATAATGGATACAAGGTTTATATCGGCCCTGTTGCCGATGGAATCAACTACGCCTCATCACAGATCATCAATCCGACAGATGGGTTTATGGCAAGCGATATCGATGCAGTGACATCTCTGAAGTCGCTCCCCCGTGGGAAGAATTGGACCGTTCTTGGTGAAGAAGTCATTACTGAATATGTAAAGCGAACGAGCGCACTTGCTCCACGTCCTGGCGATATGAAGATTGTTTATACAGCGATGCATGGAGTCGGAACAGAAGTCGTACAGCGCGTCTTTAACCACGCTGGTTTTGCCACACTGATTCTTGTTGACGAGCAATGCACACCAGATCCGGATTTTCCAACAGTTGCATTTCCTAACCCTGAAGAGCCAGGCGCAATCGATCTAGCCCTCAAGAAGGCTCGCGACTTTGGCGCTGAACTTGTCATTGCAAATGACCCAGATGCCGATAGATGTGCAGCTGCAATCAATGACCCAGTCGTTGGCTGGAGAATGCTGCGCGGAGATGAGCTTGGAGTAATCCTTGGTGAATGGATTGCTCGCACCAAGCCAAAGGGAACATTTGGAAACTCGATTGTCTCTTCATCAGCGCTCAAGAAAATCAGCGCCCATTACGGAATCGATTTCCAAGAGGTATTAACAGGATTTAAGTGGCTTGCAAAGATTGAAGATCTCGCCTTTGGCTACGAGGAAGCTATTGGATACTCAGTTGATTCCGAGACAGTTAACGATAAAGATGGAATATCTGCAGCTATCTTCTTAGCGCAGGTCGCAACTGATTTAAAGCGTGAGGGTTTAACACTCTCTGACCTGCTCAATGAAGTGTGGGAGCGTCATGGCTTCCATGGCACTGAACAAATCTCAATACGCGTCAGCGATATGGGTGCAATTACAAGACTTCTCGCTGGGCTTCGTAAGAATCCACCAGCCGAAATCGCAGGGCGAAAAGTAGATTCAATTGATGATCTTGCTGCCCCTAAAGATAGCTTGCCACCAACAGATGGTCTTCGAATTTGGCTTGCTGGTGGAATTCGCATCATCGTTCGCCCCTCAGGAACAGAGGCGAAGATGAAGTGTTACATCGAGGTCATTACAAAGACTGCAGATGATTCTGCTGCGCTGCTAGATGAATTACGTGAACCGCTGAAGAAATTCCTTGCCGGTTAAGCGCCGAAGCGCTCCTTAAATTCATCAAGCATCGCAGCGGTACCGCTGGCACCGCTTCGCTTTACACCTGCATCCATAAATGAGAGCAACATATCGAGTGACTTAACGCCACCAGCGCTCTTTACTTCAACCTTTGATGAAACTGAAGCACGCATCAACTGAACATCTTCGAGGATTGCACCAGTTGGAGCAAAGCCAGTTGAAGTCTTCACATAATCCGCACCCGCTGCTTCACAGAGTTGGCAGGCTTTAACAATCTCTTCCTTAGTCAGGTAGGCATTCTCAAGGATTACCTTGACCTGATTCCCTTGAGCTGCTTCGACAACTGCCGCAATCTCATCACGGACCTGGTCGTACATTCCAGATTTCATCCATCCAATATTGATAACGACATCAATCTCTGTCGCTCCATCTGCAACTACTTGCTTTGTCTCAAATACCTTTGTCGATGTGGCGGAGTTTCCATGAGGAAAACCAACTACCGTGCCAACGTGTACATCGCTTCCGCGCAGAATATTGGCGCAGAAGGCAACATCGGCTGGCTTACAGCAGACAGAAGCTACGTCGTACTTAAGAGCAACTGCACAGCCTTCGGCAACTTCATCGCGTGACATATCTGGGCGCAGGAGCGCATGATCAATCGTCTTTGCTACCTGAGCAAGTGTGTACTTTGGATGTGCCAATTGATTACTCCTCAGAAATCTTTGCGTACCTTGGTTTAACGATACTTTCAATAATTGCCAGACGTTCTTCAAATGGAATGAAGGCGCTCTTGAGTGCGTTGATGGTCACGCGCTGTAGATCTTGGAAGGTCCAATCACATTGCTTGACCATCTCAGTCATCTCGCGGCTCATCGATGTTGCTGACATAAGTCGGTTATCTGTATTGATAGTAACTCTAAAGCGGAGCTTGGCTAACTTTGCAAGTGGGTGGTGGGCAAATGAATCTGCAACACCCGTCTGAATATTTGAAGATGGGCACATCTCGAGTGGAACTCGACGATCGCGTACATACGAAGAGAGGCGACCAAGACGTGCAGGTGTGTGATTGAAATCGATATCGTCTGTGATGCGAACTCCATGACCTAGACGTTCTGCGCCGCAGAGCTGAATTGCTTCCCAGATTGATGGCAATCCATAGGCTTCACCGGCGTGAATCGTAAAGTGTGCATTTTCGCGGCGCAGATATTCAAAGGTATCGAGCTGATCGCTAGGCGGGAATCCATCTTCGGGACCTGCGATATCAAATCCAACAACGCCTAGATCGCGGAACTTCACTGCAAGTTCAGCAACTTCTTGCGACAAATCATTTTGTCGCATTCCACAGAGCAGAGACTGCATACGAATTGCGTTTCCTTCGCTCTTTGCTTCTGCTTCTCCTGCACGGAAACCTTCAAGGATTGCTTCAATCACCTGCGTGAGAGTTAAGCCTTTCTCTGTGAGAAGTTCTGGAGCCATACGAACTTCTGCATAAACAACTCCATCGCGTGCTAGATCTACAGCGCACTCGCGGGCAACGCGGACGATATCTTCCTTACGTTGCATTACTGCGACTGTGTGAGCAAAAGTTTCAAGGTATAGAACTAGGGATCCTGAATCGCATGATGTTCTAAACCATTCAGCGAGTTCTGCAGCATCATATGTTGGAAGCTCATGGCCAATCTCTTTGGCGATATCGATAATCGTCTGAGGACGTAGCCCGCCATCGAGGTGATCGTGCAGGAGTGCCTTTGGTAGGCGCTTAATCTGATCTTCCGTTGGCTTCTTCGTTAAGTTACTCATCCTTGAATTCTTTCTAACACTAGAGGCAGACGATTGACTGTTCCACCTTCAACTATTGTGACAGCACCTTCTAGAATCTCTAAAGCGCGAGCGAATCGTGCAGGTTCATCTGTATGTAAAGTCATAAGTGGTGCACCTGCTGCGATGTAATCACCAGGCTTTCCATGGAGCTCGATACCAGCACCTGCCTGCACCTTCTCGCCTTGCTTTGAACGTCCTGCGCCAAGCCGCCAGGCACTGACGCCGACCTTCATCGCATCCATCGTTGTGATCGTTCCACTATTCGCGGCATTTACGACATGTTGCTCACGTGCAATAGGCAACTTTGCATCTGGGTCTCCCCCTTGAGCGCTAATCATTCGGCGCCAATGATCCATTGCGCTTCCATCTTTCAGTGCAGCTTCTGGATCTTTCCCAACAATTCCTGCAGCATCAATCATTTCCCGTGCAAGCAAGATGGTTAGCTCGACAACATCTGCCGGTCCTCCACCTGCAAGAACTTCTACAGATTCACGGACTTCAAGTGCATTTCCTGCAGTTAGCCCAAGTGGAACATCCATCGCAGTTACTAGCGCTCGTGTATTGACTCCAGCATCGGTGCCGAGCTGCACCATTGTGCGAGCAAGTTCTGCAGCCTTCTTTGGATCAGACATAAATGCTCCGCTGCCGGTCTTTACATCTAGAACTAGTGCAGAAGTTCCTTCAGCAATCTTCTTACTCATAATCGATGATGCAATCAGCGGTATCGCTTCAACTGTTGCTGTCACATCACGCAGTGCATAAAGCTTCTTATCTGCAGGAGCTAGCCCTGCACCAGCGGCACAAATAACTGCGCCCGTATCTTGCAAAACCTTTAACATCTCATCATTTGTAAGTGATGCACGCCAACCTGGAATTGATTCGAGCTTATCGAGCGTTCCTCCTGTATGGCCAAGTCCGCGACCACTTAACTGTGGGACAGCTCCACCGCAGGCAGCAACAAGTGGTGCAAGTGGAAGAGTGATCTTGTCGCCGACTCCACCAGTTGAATGCTTATCTGCAGTCTTGCGATCTAGCATCGACCAATTCATTCGCTCGCCGCTATTAATCATCGCATTTGTCCAGCGAGAAATCTCACGGGAGTTCATACCATTGAGCAGAATCGCCATGAGGAGTGCAGACATTTGTTCATCGGCAACTACTCCACGGGTATAGGCATCTATAACCCAATCAATCTGAACATCTGAGAGCTCATTACGATCCCGCTTAGCGGCAATAATTTCTACCGCTGCAAATGGTTCAATCATGAAAGTCGATTCTCAATTTCCTCTGGCCCGAATGCCCATGGAAGTAAATCTCCTAATGTTTTGACACCTTGATCGGTCATCATTTGTAGAGATGAACCGCCATGTTCTTGCAGAAGTTGTCTGCAACGACCGCATGGCATCAAGGCGCTTCCCGCAATATCGACACACGCAAATGCCACGAGACGCCCGCCACCCGATGCAATCAGAGATGAAACTAATCCGCACTCTGCACAAAGCGTCAGCCCATAGCTAGCATTTTCAACGTTGCACCCTGTAATTACGCGACCATCATCGACTATCGCAGCAACTCCGACAGGAAATTTTGAGTACGGCACATATGCCTTCTTCATCGCACCAAGTGCTTGGTTGCGAAGTAGATCCCAATCAATCTGCATTAGTGAGATCCGCCGCCTCGTTTATATGGAATTCCATCAGCTGCCGGAGCCCTTACTCTTCCGACAAATCCAGATACAGCAATGATTGTTGCAATATATGGAACCATCAACATAAATTCAGATGGAATAGGTGTTCCTGTAATCGTTAGAAGTCCTTGCAGGTTATCCGCGAAACCAAAGATCAGTGCAGCGGCAACGGCACCAAGAGGGCTCCAGCGGCCAAAGATGACTGCAGCTAGCGCGATGAATCCCTTACCTGCCGTCATCTCCTTGCTGAAGGCGCCAAGTGCGCCCAAAGTGAAGAATGCCCCACCAAGTCCTGCGACTGCGCCTGCAATCAAAACATTACGGAATCGAACTTTATTGACATCAATTCCAACAGATTCAGAAGCAGTTGGGTGTTCTCCAACTGAACGTGTACGTAGCCCCCACTTAGATTTGAAAAGAGCAACGTGAATCGCAATAACAATCACATACATGAGATAAACAATGATGCTCTGAGCGAAGAAAATCGGTCCAATCACAGGAATCTTCGACAATATTGGTAATTCAATAATGTCAAAGGTACTACCTGCATTCCAAGTGTCTTGATATGGAATCAGTAACTTCTTATAAAGGAAGTTTGTAATTCCAATTACTAGCACGTTCAGAACGAAGCCGAGAACGACTTGATCAATTCCGTATTTGATTGCAAAGACAGCTAGGAGCCACGCGATTGCCATACCTGCGAAAGGTGCTACCAAAAGCCCTAGCCATGTGCTCTGCATGAGCGATGCAACAATTCCTGACATAAATGCTCCCGCTAAGAGCTGACCTTCAATCGCAATATTGATAACACCTGAACGTTCGGAGATGATTCCAGCCATCGCTCCGAAAATCAGCGGAACGGAGAGGATTAATCCACCCTGAAGTAGTCCGGTGAATGGCACAAATTTTCCAGCAGCTGCCCAACAGAGGAAGGACATAAGCAGTGATGCCCCAAAGATTGCACTTACTGTGCGGATTGTTTTTCTTGCCCTGAATTGAATGGTTGCTAGTGCGACAGAAGCCAGTGCAATCAAAGCGAAGATAATGGATGAGCTCTTTGAATCAACAATCAATTCTTTTGCCAAAACCCATTCATTGCCAAGTACAAAACTAAAGGTAACCGGCTGGCCGTTCTGGGGAATAATCCCAAATCCAACAAAGGAAAGAGCGCCGAGTACCGCCATAGTGATAATTCCGCGTTTACGACGACGTTCAGGGGCAGATAATGCACGAACTTCAGTTGAGCTCATCAGCCATTCCATCCCTTCGAGGAAACGCTTGCGCCACTTTCAATATTCTTCAATTTGAAAATAGCTTTAATAAGAGCGGGGGCAGCGATAAAGAGAACCACGAGTGCTTGAATTACAAGTACGAGATCGAGCGGTGTCTCTGTGCTTGCCTGCATAGTTAATCCGCCTGCACGAAGAGCGCCAAAGAGAAGCGCCGCGAATACCGTGCCTATCGGTGTTGCTCTTCCGAGCAGGGCCACGGTGATTGCATCAAAACCGAAACTTCCACCAATTCCTGATGTCATTGCATACTCAGAGCCAAGCACCTGCACAGCTCCTCCAATTCCAGCTAAAGCACCGGCAATAAACATCACAGTTGTGGTTACTGCAGGGACCGAGATTCCGGCAGTTCGAGAAGCAGCCGAATTTGCGCCGACAGCACGGAGTCGGAATCCCCAAGTGCTTCGATTGAGGAGCCACCAGATTGCGAAAGCTGCAAATAAGGCGATGATAAATCCGAAGTTAGCTCGAAGTTCAGAACCAAATAGATGTGGTAGTCGAGCGCTCTCGCGTACTTCAGGAGCTAACGGATCTTTACGTCCTGGGCGAAGGAAGGCTGTGGTGCTCAAAAGCCATAGCAAGAAGTATCCTGCTACGTAATTGAGCATGATGGTCACAATAACTTCGTGTGCCCCTGTTCGGGCTTTGAGAAGTCCAACGATTCCACCATAGATTCCTGCAAAGACGATTGCAGTGGCAATCGCTGCAAGAGCATGAAGTCCCACGGGAAGATCAAAGGTAAACCCGACCCAGCTGGCACCAATTGCTCCCGCGATAAATTGACCTTGCGCACCGATATTAAAGAGGCCCGCTCTAAATGCTAGAGCTACAGATAGTCCAGTCAGAATCAATGGAGAGGCTGCTACCAGAGTTTCAGAGAATGGATAAAAACCTTCAAAGAAATTATCTGTTGCTAATTGTGGATCAAAGATAGAACCCCTGAAAAGGGCCCAATATGCATCCATGCAGACTTGGAAACCTTTTGAGAGCATAGAGAGAGGCTCGTTCTTTAGGGCTAACACCTTCGAATCTGTGAATGCAACTAGTAAGCCGCTGACAAAAAGTGCCATCGCGAACGAGAGAGCGGGAAGAACTAACTTCTTTAATTTCATCGTTTTACTCCTGCCATGAGCAATCCAAGTTCTTCACGCGATGTATCTGCCGGAACAATTGCGATGAACTCGCCTCGATACATTACGGCAATTCGATCTGCTAGCGCTGCCACTTCATCAAGCTCTGTACTAAATAGAAGCACAGCGCGGCCTGAATCACGTTCAGAAATCATGCGTTCGTGAACAAATTCGATGGAACCAACATCGAGACCTCGCGTTGGTTGTGAGGCAACGACGAGCTTTACTGGACGAGAAAGTTCACGTGCCAGTACCACCTTCTGCTTATTTCCACCAGATAGAGATGAAGCAGGATCTTTCGCTGATTGAGCTCTAATATCAAATTCAGCAACCTGCTTCTTCGCTGACTCTGCAACTACTGATTGCAATATCTGCGGTCCTTTTGCAAAGGGTGGGAGATCATGTAAATCCAGAATTAGATTCTCTTCAATACTAAATGAGGCTATCAACCCATCTTCTTCGCGTGATTCTGGAATGAAAGCGATGCCTGCATGAAGGCAATCTCGCACGGATGACTGAGTGATATTTTCACCAGAGAGCCGGATTTGCCCAGAAACATGGGCCTGTAGTCCAACGATTGATTCAGCAAGTTCGGTTTGACCGTTACCTTGCACGCCAGCAACGGCAAGGATTTCTCCAGCACGAATTTCAAAGGAGACATTGTTAACCAGTGTTCGACCAGTGTGATCGCTAATTGATAGGTCTTTAACGTCCAGGACTACATCGCCCAACTTTGGAGCACTTTTATCCACGTCAAGTGATACCGGACGACCAACCATCAAAGAGGCTAGCTCTTCTTGCGAAGCAGAAGGCAAAGCGGTTCCGACCACTTTCCCTCGCCTAATAATCGTAATTTTATCGGCAGCTTCACGGACCTCGCGTAGCTTGTGAGTAATAAAGACTATGGAAGTACCTTTATCTTTAAGTTTCTTCATATTCCTCAAGAGTTCATCTGTCTCTTGTGGTGTCAGTACCGCGGTAGGTTCGTCAAGAATCAAAACCTTAGCGTCGTAAATGAGCGCACGAATAATCTCTACCCGTTGCTGAAGCCCGACAGGCAAATCTTCGATTAGTGCATCAGGATCAATATCAAAGTTGTACTCGGACGATACGCGAAGAATTTCTTTTCGGGCATCTGCGAGATCAAGTAAACCCGGGCCTTTCGTCTTCTCATGTCCAAGCACGATGTTTTCAGCGACGGTAAATACCGGAATGAGCATAAAATGTTGATGCACCATGCCAATACCTGCCGCTAGCGCGTCAAGAGGGGAATCAATTGAGACAACTTTGCCATCTACGCTAATTGATCCTTGATCAGGTGAGAGAAGACCATAAACAATATTCATCAAGGTTGACTTGCCGGCACCATTCTCGCCAAGGATTGCATGTATCTCACCGTCTGCAACGGCTAAATCAATTGAGTCATTTGCCGTGAGGGCACCAAAGCGCTTTGTAATTCCGCGCAATTCGAGTGACATGTATGTAAATCTACTAGTTTTATTGAACTTTAGAAAGTCTAAATCAAATAAAACTGGGCTAGCACCGAAGTGCTAGCCCAGTTTTGTGAAACAGTTTCAGTAATTACTTGACTGAAATCTTTCCTGCACGAATATCTGCACCAAGCTTTGTAACTTCAGTGCGGAGTGATGTAGGAACCATGCGGATTAAGTCATGGTAAGGAGCTAGGTATGTACCAGCATTCTTAAGTGTTCCCATGTAGTTAGTGTTTGAGAACTTGCCGTTTGCCTGGTCAAGAATTGTGTTCTTAACTGAAAGGTCAACTGCCTTAACAATTGAGGTAAGCATTACCTTGCGATAGTTAGGAGCAGCCTTGAAGCCATCCTTATCTACCCAGATAACTACTGACTTCTTAGTCTTCAGAGCGTTTTCTGCTGTTGAAGATCCTAGGTTTCCACCTACTGGAAGGATTACATCTGCACCCTGCTGCTCAAAGCTCTTTGAGTACTGAAGCGCCTTTGCCATATCTGAGAAGTTTCCAACCATGAGACCATCTTGCTTTGCTGTATCCCAACCAAGAACCTGAACTTTCTTGCCCTTGACCTTGTTGTAGTGGGCTACACCCTTTGCGTAACCATCCATGAAGATTGTTACTGGAGGAATGTTTGCTCCACCAAATGTCGCGACCTTGCCAGTCTTAGAAACTCCTGCTGCAAGGTATCCAGCCTGGAACGCAGACTGATTTGTAGCGAATTCAATTCCCTTAAGGTTTGGGTACTTCTTTCCTGGGTAAACATCTCCTGCTGGACCGTGATCTTCTCCATCTTGATCAACGATTGCAAAGTTCACTGTTGGGTTCGCCTTTGCTCCAGCGACAATTGCGCCGTTGATAAGGAATCCAACTCCGATGATAAGTGTGCACTTCTCATCGACGAGCTTCTTAATGTTTGGTGCGTAATCTGCATCTGAAGTCGCAGACAAATACTTAACTGTTACTGACTTATTAGCTTTCGCCGCAGCCTCTGCGCCTGCCCAAGCAGATGCGTTAAATGACTTGTCATCTACGCCGCCTGTATCGAGTGCAAGGCATGCCTTTGTTGCAGCTGCATTAGCTGTTGGTGCTGAAATGCTGAATGCAAGAGCTGCAGCAGCGAGAACTGCTACAAACTTAGTTGTCTTATTCAAGGTTCCTCCAAGGAATAATTGAGTGTTGCTGGTGGGGTGAGCCTAGTAGTTGACGCTTAAAATCATCAAAAAGTCGAGCGTTTTGTCGGGGTGTGGCTCATAACAATTTGAGAAAGTCTCAACTTGTAGTTGAGGAAATCACGCTCTAGTTCTAACTAACGAACTACACCCAGCTTCTCATATGTTGAATTCAGGGACTTAGCTGCAACTACGCGAGCTTTTTCAGATCCCTGATGAAGAATTTTAAGCAGGTGAGATTCATCGTCGAGAAGTTCGAGCGCCTTAGCGCGTATCGGGCGTAGATACTCAACTACAACATCTGCAACAGCTGATTTAAAGTCGCCATAGCCCTTGCCTTCGAAATCATTTTCAATTGATTCGATGCTCTGGCCAGATAGCGCGGAGTGGATGGTAAGTAAGTTGCTAATTCCTGGCTTCTCGGCGAGATCGAATTTGATTTCACGACCCGCGTCAGTGACTGCGCTTTTAATCTTCTTTAGGTTGGCTTCAGGTGTATCCATAATTTCGATAACGCCAGCCACTGCACCAGATGACTTACTCATCTTGGACGTTGGGTCTTGAATATCGTTGATCTTGGCGGCAGTCTTTAAAATGTATGCCTCTGGTAACTGGAAGGTATCTCCGTAGCGAGAGTTAAAGCGCCCAGCTAAATCTCGCGTGAGTTCAATATGTTGACGCTGATCTTCGCCGACAGGAACTAAATCTGCTTGGTAGAGCAAGATATCTGCAGCTTGCAGCATCGGATAGGTAAAGAGCGCGACTCGAGAAGAGTCAGCACCGCTCTTAGAAGATTTATCTTTAAATTGCGTCATACGGCTTGCTTCACCAAAGCCGGTTAGGCATTCCATGATCCAACCCAATTGATTATGTTGCGGAACCTGAGATTGGATAAAGAGAGTTGATTTCTCTGGAGAAATTCCGAGTGCCAGAAGTTGGGCGGCAGAAGCCAGGGTTCGCTTACGCAGAAGTGCTGGATCTGTCTCAACTGTGAGCGCATGCAGATCCACGATGCAGTAAAAAGCATCGTGGCCATCTTGAAGTTCAACCCATTGCTTTACGGCACCAAGGTAATTACCAAGGTGGAAGGAATCACTTGTGGGTTGAATTCCAGATAAGACGCGCTTCATAGGTGGAATTCTCGCACGCCTTAGTAGTTACGCGAGATTAATAGACGTCCTGCGCGCTTACCTTCCATAGAAATCACAGTAATACGTACTCCATTGACTCCGACGATGTCATGTTCGACAGGAATTCGCCCCAAATAGTGCATGACGAAGCCGCTTGCAGTCTCATAAGGGCCTTCAGGTAAATCGATTCCAGTCTGCTCGCTTAAATCTTCTAGTGAGATTAGGCCATCGATTTCAAAATCACCTGTGCGTGACTCCTCTGAAACTTCTTTCTCATCTGAGTCATATTCATCCCGAATATCTCCGATAAGCGTTTCAACGAGATCTTCAAGGGTAACGATTCCATCTGTTCCGCCGTACTCATCGAGAACGATGGCAAGGTGCTGGCGCTGCTTACGCATTTCGGTAAGGGCGGGCAGAATTCCCTTGGTTCCAGGCAAGTACATAATGTTTCGAGCTAGTTCTTGAATCTTCTCATTTGATGATGCAAGTGATGTATCCAGCAAATCACGAACGTGAATAAAACCAATAACTTCGTCAGATGAACCGCGAACTACCGGATAGCGAGAGTGTGCCTTTTCAATGGCAAGTGCAATCGCCTTACCAACAGTGAGCGATGCATCCATGAAGTCGACTTCAGTGCGTGGCACCATGACTTCATGAACTTGGCGCTCTGATGCGTTAAAGACTTCTTCAACAATATCGCGTTCTTCATCTGTCAAAGCTGCGTGGCCTGCAACGAGATCTAGGAGCTCCTCTTCTGAAATCTGCGCACGTTGTTCTTTTGGATCAATTCCAAGTAATCGCAAGACAATATTTGTCGAATGTGAAAGTAACCAAATGATTGGGCGGAAGAGATTTGCGATAACGCCGATAACGCCTGCAGAGGCGAGCGCAATCTGTTCGGTGCGAAAAAGAGCGAGTCTCTTTGGAACAAGTTCTCCAAAAACAAGTGAGAAGTAAGCAATGATGAGAGTTACGCCAATAAGTGAGGTCGTTGACGCAGGGCCAGCATCAAGACCCAAATCTTCAAGCCATGGAATTACATAATCTCCAAGTTTTTCAGCGCCCAAGGCTGCAGAGAGAAATCCTGTAACTGTGACACCCACTTGAAGCGCTGCAAGTAAACGATTGGGATTGCTTGCCAGGGCCGCGACGCGCATGCCAGCTTTACCGCGTGTGGCCATCTGTTTGATCTGGCTTTCACGAAGGGATATCAGAGCAATTTCTGCCGCAACAAAGAGGGCACCTAGAAGAATGAGCGATGTAACAAGAAGTACTGCTGAAAGGAGGGAACCGCTGGGGTGACTGTCCATAGTGGGCTCAGTCTACCGACTGAGACTCCTGGCTCGTATTTCCGGGCGAACTTCACAGTAATCCCCTGCATGACATACCCTTGGCCACGCCCGCCAACCGGCTGGCACCTTAATCCTCGGATCGTCGGGCACGTACCTGCCCGGATAAGGAAAGTGAAAAAAATGGCATCAGTCGTATTTGAAAATGCATCACGCATCTACCCGGGAACAACAGTTCCGGCTGTAGATAAGCTCAACCTCACCGTTGCAGATGGTGAATTTCTAGTTCTCGTCGGACCTTCAGGTTGCGGAAAGTCAACATCACTTCGCATGCTTGCAGGACTCGAAGAGATTGATGGCGGAAGAATTCTTATTGGTGATCGCGACGTTACAAATGTCGCTCCAAAGGATCGCGATATTGCGATGGTCTTCCAGTCATACGCACTCTACCCACACATGACCGTTGCAGAGAATATGGGCTTCGCTCTTAAGATCGCCGGCATTGATAAGGCAGAGCGCGATAAGCGAGTACGCGAAGCTGCAAAGCTTCTCGATCTCGAACCATATTTAGAGCGTAAGCCAAAGGCGCTATCAGGTGGACAACGCCAGCGCGTTGCAATGGGTCGCGCAATTGTTCGCGAACCACAGGTCTTCTTGATGGATGAACCGCTCTCAAACCTTGATGCGAAGTTGCGCGTTGCAACTCGTACACAAATCGCAGCGCTACAGCGTCGCCTTGGAATTACAACTGTTTATGTAACTCACGACCAGGTTGAAGCGATGACTATGGGCGATCGCGTTGCAGTTCTTAAGGATGGTCTACTTCAGCAAGTAGATACACCTCGTAATCTCTACGATAAGCCAACTAATGCATTCGTTGCAGGCTTTATCGGTTCACCTGCAATGAACCTCCTTGTTGCTCCTGTCTCTGGTGGCAAGGCACAACTCGGTGATCTCAATATCGATGTTCCTGGATCAGCTGGCTCATCTGTCACCGTTGGTATCCGCCCAGAGGGATGGGTTCCTGCAGATAAGGGATTCCACGTTCTTGTAGAAGTTGTTGAAGAACTTGGTTCAGATGCATATGTCTACGGAAAGCCTGCAGATACAAATGTCAGCTTTGCCAATGTTGTCGATGAAGGCGCACAAGTAATTGTTCGCTGGGATCCAAAGAATCCACCAAAGCCTGGTCAGACAGTTACTGTCTCAAACCTTCCTGGTGCAGTTCATCTCTTCGATGCAACAACAGGTGCACGTATTAACTAAGAGCACTTACTAAAAAACCCGCCTTACTTTTGTGAGGCGGGTTTTTTATTCTGCAATATCTACTCTTCAATATCCAAATGTCCCCGAAGAAGATGCACCTTGCCGCGACCGAATTTTCTCCAGCGATCTGTGAGAACCAAAGCTGTGTTCTCATCGATTCCAAGTAATACAGAATCAGAATCCGAGCGGAGAATAAATGAGGTAACGCGATCAGGGAGCCAACCAAGCATCTTGTCGTAATGTGGAATGACTTCGATATCTCGCAGCAGTTGCAGACCGGGACTGTGATTGGAGCGGCGGATACCCATGATTGTTCCGCCAAATGCCATTGCACCAGCCGAGCATCCTGCAAGAGAAGTTCCGCTCTGCCATTGCTTCACGATTGCATCCCAGACTGGTGATTCTTTGTAGATTTCAGCTACGCGATGTGGGTCTCCGCCAGAGAAGTAGATAAGTCCTGCATCTGTAATGAGATCCACTAACTCTGGATTAAATGCATCCTCGCGTTCGTGAATCGGCAGATAGATACATTCGCTACCAATGCGATCTGACTGTTCTTGACCTAGACGCTTCCACTTTTCGCGGCTGGCATCGCCTTCGTGGGATGAAGCGGTAGGAATCTGAATGAAAGTATTTTTCTTTCCCCGTGAAATAGCACGATGCAGAAGCTGAGTTTCCAGCTCCTGCATCGCCAGTGAATACTCACCAGAACCTACAAGTGCAATCGCACCGCTGTTCTGGCTATGGGGCATTTAAGCCATTGCCTTCTTAAGGTTTTCATCAATTGAGTTAAGGAATTGCTGCGTAGTCTGGTACCGAGCATCCTTAGAAATCAACAGTGCAAGGTCCTTTGTCATCTTTCCTTGTTCAACAGTCTCAATACATACTCGCTCGAGAGTTGCTGTGAACTTTGCAAGCTCTGCATTGTTATCAAGCTTTGCGCGGTGGGCAAGGCCCTGAGTCCACGCGAAGATTGATGCAATTGGGTTTGTTGAAGTCTCTTTGCCGGCCTGGTGATCGCGGTAGTGGCGAGTCACAGTTCCGTGAGCAGCCTCTGATTCGCAGATCTTTCCATCTGGAGTCATAAGAACAGATGTCATGAGTCCAAGTGAGCCGTAACCCTGTGCGACGGTATCTGATTGAACATCGCCGTCGTAGTTCTTACATGCCCAGACATATCCACCTTCCATACGAAGTGACATAGCGACCATGTCATCGATGAGGCGGTGCTCGTACCAAATACCTGCAGCATCAAATTGCGCCTTGAACTCTGCTTGGTAGATCTCTTCAAAAATATCTTTAAAACGTCCGTCATATGCCTTAAGAATTGTGTTCTTTGTTGAGAGATAGACAGGGAACTTACGGAGAAGTCCGTAGTTCAAAGATGCGCGAGCAAAGTCGCGAATTGAATCATCAACGTTATACATAGCCATTGCTACACCAGATGATTCAAAGTCAAAGACGTTAAATTCTGTTGGAGCAGAGCCATCTGCTGGAACGAAGGAGAGGGTTAGCTTTCCTGCACCAGGAACTTTGAAATCGGTTGCACGGTATTGATCACCGAATGCGTGACGGCCAATAACGATCGGCTTAGTCCAGTGTGGAACCAAGCGTGGAACGTTGCTGATAATGATTGGTTCGCGGAAGATTACGCCACCAAGGATGTTGCGGATTGTTCCGTTTGGAGACTTCCACATCTTCTTAAGGCCAAACTCTTCAACGCGAGCTTCATCGGGAGTAATAGTTGCGCACTTAATTCCAACGCCATGCTTCTGGATTGCGCGAGCAGAATCAATAGTGACCTGATCATCAGTTGCATCACGGTGTTCCATGCCAAGGTCGTAGTACTCGAGATTTACATCGAGGTAAGGCAGGATCAATGAATCCTTGATGAACTGCCACATGATGCGTGTCATCTCATCGCCATCGAGCTCTACAACTGTTCCTTCAACTTTGATTTTATTCATCATTACATATCCTTTACATCTGCTTGCTTGGCGCGGACGGCTTCTGCTGCTTCCTTAAGGGATGCAACCTCTGAATCTGTCAGTGCACTCTCGACTACTTTGCGGATACCGCTCTTGCCAATCTCTGCTTCTACGCCGAGATAAACCCCTGAAATTCCATATTCTCCATCTACCCATGCGCAGACAGGCATGACTTCACCTGAATCTTCGATGACAGCCTTCGCCATGCGAGCAGCTGCAGCTGATGGTGCGTAATACGCAGAACCAGTCTTAAGTAGCGCTACAACTTCAGCGCCACCATTGCGAGTGCGATCAACGAGTTCATCAATCTCGGTTTGAGATAACTTCTCAGAGAGTGGGGCGCCATTGACTGTGCAACGACTTGGAACGGGAACCATGGTGTCTCCATGTGAACCAAGTGTCAGAGTCTTTACAGATGAAACTGGAACGCCGAGTTTTTCAGCGACAAAGTTTGTAAAGCGTGCTGTGTCGAGCATTCCTGCCTGACCCATCACGCGATTCTTTGGAAAGTTAGTTGCAAGCTGCGCAAGCGCTGTCATCTCATCGAGTGGGTTTGAGACAACGATGATGACTGCATTTGGTGAGTGCTTAGCAATATTCTCTGCAACACCGCGCACAATGCCTGCATTTACTCCGATGAGATCCATACGGCTCATACCTGGCTTACGTGGAAGACCAGCGGTGATTACAACGACATCAGAGTTAGCTGTCTTCTCGTAGCCAGCACCTTCTGGAGTTGTAGTTGCACCAATAATTTTTGTCTCAAAGCCTTCGATCGAGCGCGATTGATTCATATCGAGCGCTAGACCTTCAGGCTTTCCTTCGAGAATATCTGTGAGGACAACTTCATCAAAGATGTTGTATTCAGCGAGTCGAAGAGCTGTTGTTGAACCGTAGAAACCTGCACCTACAACGGTGACTTTCTTTGCCATGGCTATCCTTTGTATTTATCTTGATATCGAGAGAACTCTACAACCCCTTAGGCAGAGCAATTGCCAGCCCAAAGAGTACGACCGCTATCGCCAAAGGGAGATAACGCTCAAATCTACGTTTGCCCCACTGCGCCAGAGCGATTGCTCCAGTACCGAGTGAGATCAGAAGTGCCCCAGTGCGGACAAAGCCGAGAATTCCAGCGAGTACACCGAGTGCGATAAGAATGTATGCGATGCGAAGTTGAAGTGCAGTTATCTCTCGCATGCATCGACCACATTCATTAACAACATGGCGCGAGTCATTGGTCCGACTCCCCCTGGCATTGGCGCAACGAAAGATGCAACGTCCATCACCGATGGGTCAACATCACCAAGAAGTCCTGCATCGGTTCGTGAGATTCCGACATCAAGAACCGTTGCTCCCGGCTTAATCATCTCGGCCTTAAGGAAATGTGCTTGCCCAATTGCTGCAACTACAATATCGGCGCGCTTTGTATGTGCAGCCAAATCTTTTGTACCGGTATGCGTAAGCGTTACCGTTGCATTCTCTTGCTTGCGAGTAAGTAATAGCCCCAACGGGCGGCCTACTGTTAGACCGCGACCAATGACGACAACTTCAGCTCCAGCAAGTGGAATTTTGTAGTGGTTGATTAGCTCAACAATTCCACGAGGTGTGCAAGGAAGTGGAGCGTCATAGCCTGCAACAAGTCGCCCAAGATTCATAGGATGCAATCCATCAGCATCTTTATCGGGATCAATAGCTTCAAGAATTACTTGTGTATTGATCGCCTTCGGCAGTGGAAGTTGCACGATATATCCGGTGCACTCTTTAGCTGCATTGAGATCCTTAATCGCTGCCAAAACATCAGCTTGCGTTGCAGTTGCTGGAAGGTCTACTCGAATTGAATTAATTCCGACTTCCTGGCAATCGCGATGTTTTCCGCCGACATAAGAGTGAGAACCTGGATCATCGCCAACAAGAACCGTGCCGAGGCCCGGTGTAATTCCACGGGCTTTCAGCGCTGTGGTGCGAATCGCGAGATCGTCTTTAATGGATGCAGCCAGTGCTTTTCCATCTAATATCTGCGCGCTCATATGGCTATCTTAATCGCTCAGTTAAGCGTGAGAGAAATGTCGAGTTCCCGTAAAGAACATGGCAACGCCTGCCTTCTGTGCGGCGGCGATTACTTCCTCATCACGCACGCTTCCGCCAGGCTGCACAATGGCCGTAACGCCCGCTGCTGTCAGAATCTCAAGGCCATCGGCAAATGGGAAGAATGCATCTGATGCTGCAACGCTTCCTGCAACACGATCTGCCGCACGGTCGACTGCAAGCTTTGCAGAGTCAACGCGATTGACTTGGCCCATTCCGATACCAACAGATGCGCCATCTTTCGCTAAGAGAATCGCGTTGCTCTTCACTGCGCGCACTGAACGCCAAGCAAATTCGAGATCCTTCATCACGGAATCAGAGACAGCGCCACCAGTTACTTGCTTCCAATTCTTAGGATTGTCACCTTCTGCGTTAATGAGGTCGGTCTCTTGCACTAAAACGCCACCTGATACCGGACGAAGTTCGAGAGGTGAAATACGTGTCTGCGTACAGGTAAGAATTCGAATAGAGGGTTTGCGCATCAAAATTTCAAGGGCCGCTGGTTCATATTCGGGGGCGATGATGACCTCAGTGAATATCTGCGAAAGTGGCTCTGCCATCGCAACAGTAACTTTGCGATTTGCGGCAACTACGCCACCGAAAGCTGAAACTGGATCACAGAGATGTGCCTTCGCATAAGCATCAGCAATATCTTTACCCACGGCAATCCCACAAGGGTTTGCGTGTTTAATTATTGCTACGCATGGTTCTGAATGATCTAGGGCGGAACGCCAAGCAGCATCTGCATCCGTGTAATTGTTAAATGACATCTCTTTGCCATGCGCCTGAACTGCATTCACGATTCCCGAAGGACCACCGCGATAAATTGCTGCTCTCTGATGTGGATTCTCTCCATAGCGAAGTGAGTTCTCGCGCTTCCAGATAAGCCCGAGCCAATCAAGGTCTTCCATCTCGTGGCTGATTGTCGAACCAAGCCAACTTGCGATGGTCAGGTCGTATTCAGCTGTTGTTCGGAAAACTTCCATAGCTAATCTCTTGCGCTCATCCGCAGTAAAACCGCCAGCTTTGATAGATGCAATGACATGGTCATACTGTGATTCGTTGCAGACAACTGCAACTGAGCCATGGTTCTTTGCAGCACCGCGTAACATCGATGGACCACCGATATCAATCTGTTCAATGCATTCGGCAAAGTCAGCACCTGATGCAAGCGTTGCAGCAAAGGGATAGAGATTGATGACAACTAAATCAAAGGGTTCGATATCTAATTGCGCAATCGCATCTAAATGCTCTGGATTGTTCTGATCGGCCAAAATTCCTGAATGAATCTTGGGATGCAGAGTCTTTACTCGTCCACCCATAATCTCTGGAAAACCTGTATAGCTACTGACTTCAATGACCGGAATTCCAGCAGCTTGTAAATTCTTTGCGGTTGACCCTGTAGAGAGAATCTCAACACCTGATGTGTGAAGAGCGTGGCCTAATTCGAGTAATCGGTCCTTGTCGTAGACGCTAACGAGCGCTCTTTTGATTACCTTGCGATCAGCCATTGGTCTTCTCCATGTTGCTTAGAATGTGAGCAATGGTCGCAACTATGAGACCTCGTTCCAGAATCTTAATGCGTTCGTGAAGTGACTCCTCGGTATCAGAGTCCAAGATGTCGAGTCGCTCCTGAGCGATGATTTCGCCTGTATCGAGCCCGGCATCTACCCAGTGAATCGTTGTTCCCGATTGCGTTACGCCAGCGGCTAGAGCATCACGCACAGCATGTGCGCCTGGAAATAGCGGCAGCAGCGATGGATGGCTATTAATCACTTTAAATCGTTCGACAATCTTCGGCGACAAGATGCGCATAAAGCCCGCGCTCACAACGAGATCTGGTTTGAGAGCTGCAATAAGAGTTTCAAGTTCGCGATCCCATTCAGTGCGATCTGGCAACATCGGAATCACGAAAGATTCAATGGACGCCGCATCTGCGCGCTCTATTACCTGAGCGCTCGCATTATCTGTAATCACTGCAACGATATCTGCCTGCGCTAACTCGGTTGCTCGTGCATCAAAGATTGCTTGCGCAAGGGTGCCGCCACCTGATGCAAGTATTACAACTCGCTTCACTGAGCGGCCTTACTGGAGCCCACTTTATTGAGGATAAAGGAGGCGGCAATAAATCCGATTCCAATTTCAGCAATAACCGAGAGTGAGAATTTCCAGATGGATACGCCAACTGCGCCCATCTCGGCGGTGATCAGCGATCCGCTACCCAAATAGGCAAGAAGTGTTAATCCGGCCGCAACAAAGATAAATGTTTGAATGTAACTGCCGAGTTCAAAACCGCTTGCGAGGTATGCCAAGAGCACACCAACGGCAACGAAGAATGCAATCCCAAGTAAGGCAAGTGGCTGTCGATTGACAGGAAGTATTCCAAGCAATGGCAGAGCAGGTACCTGTCCTAGTTCATGCCACCATGGCGAAACGATTGTTCCTGCACCGACTGCTAAACCAGTTCCTGAGAAATATGCTGCAAGTGCGATAGCTGCATTTGGAAGATAGAGAATATTGAGAATAAGCAAAAGCACGCCGCCAAATATTCCTGGCTGCAACGAAATGGTGATGTTCTTTACCTGTTCAAAGTTAAGCCAGATAAGAAGAGAGACTGCAATCAGCGACATTCCAAGAATGATTGCAAGAAGACGTAGCGCTATTCGTAGCGTGCGAGAAGGTGCCATTCGCACACCCACCGTCATCGTTGCAAAGAGCGCGATGAGAAAAGCAAAGACTGGAGCCAAATACCATTGTGGCGAGATTGATTCAGATCTACTTGCAAAAGCAAGGGCTGTGGCAAGTACCGCATAGAGGGTTGAGAAGATTAATCGCACGCTATTGAGATCGTGATAGTCGCCCTTTAATCGATCGAGTGCGCGTAGAAATGAAATTCGTATAACGATAAACGGTAGAAAGATTGCACCGATTGGAAGGTATGTCAGATACCCAGCTATGCCTGTCGGTGGAAGCGCTAATTGAAATGGAATGTGGTGAGCACCGAGCCAGATCCAAAGAGCCCCACGAATCGGATCTGTCGTACTGCCGCTTGCGCTACCGGCAGTTGCCCATGCAACCAATGCAATAAATGAGAATGGAAGAATCAGGAAAGCTGCGCTGCGAAGCGCATGAGACAACGAGACCGAGAGGACGCGTTGCATCGTGGAATTAACGACCTAGGATGTCGCGCATCAACTGCGCAGTTTCGCTTGGTGTCTGTCCAACCTTTACTCCTGCAGCTTCGAGAGCATCTTTCTTAGCCTGCGCTGTTCCTGAAGAACCAGAGACGATTGCACCTGCGTGGCCCATCGTCTTTCCTTCAGGTGCTGTAAATCCTGCAACGTAACCAACAACTGGCTTCGTTACATACTCAGAGATAAATGCTGCGGCACGCTCTTCAGCATCTCCACCGATTTCACCGATCATGACGATTGCAGTTGTATCTGGGTCATCCTGAAATGCGCGAAGGCAATCGATATGAGTAGTTCCAATTACAGGGTCTCCACCAATACCAACTGCAGTTGAGAAACCGATATCGCGGAGCTCGTACATCATCTGGTAAGTCAGTGTTCCTGACTTAGAGACAAGACCGATTGGTCCGCGCTTAGTGATATCTGCAGGGATGATTCCGACATTTGATTGCTCTGGGCTGATAAGTCCTGGGCAGTTAGGTCCGATGATCTGGGTTGTGCCAGCCTTTAATGAGTATGCATAGAAGTATGCAGAGTCATGAACTGGGATTCCCTCGGTGATAACAACAACCAACGGCATCTTTGCATCGATTGCATCGATAACAGCTGCCTTTGCAAATTTAGGTGGAACGAAAACTACTGAAACATTTGCACCAGTTGCAGCCATTGCTTCTGCAACGGTGTTGAAGACTGGAAGAGTTGTGCCGTCGATATCGACGCTCTGTCCGCCCTTACCTGGTGTAACTCCGCCGACAACCTTGCTGCCTGAAGCGAGCATGCGACGTGTGTGCTTTGTTCCTTCAGAGCCAGTCATGCCCTGAACGATGATCTTGCTAGAAGAGTTAATAAAGATTGACATTACTTTGCCGCCAATTCTGCAGCGCGTGAAGCTGCTCCATCCATAGTTTCAGCTTGCTCAACCAATGGGTGGTTGGCTGCATTAAGAATTGCGCGACCTTCGAGAACGTTATTTCCATCGAGGCGAACGACGATTGGCTTAGTTGCCTTTGAACCAAGTAATTCGAGTGCCTGCACGATGCCATTTGCAACCGCATCGCATGCAGTGATTCCACCGAATACGTTAACGAATACGCTCTTTACATCAGGATCTCCGAGAATAATTGAGAGTCCATCTGCCATCACTTGAGCAGATGCACCGCCACCAATGTCGAGGAAGTTTGCAGGGCGCATGCCACCAAACTTTTCGCCGGCGTAAGCAACAACGTCGAGAGTCGACATAACAAGTCCTGCACCATTTCCGATGATTCCGACCTGGCCGTTATCGAGCTTTACATAGTTCAAACCTTTTTCCTTCGCTGCAGCTTCAAGAGCATTCGCAGTGTCGTGATCGACAAGCGCCTCATGGCTTGGCTGGCGGAAATCTGCATTCTCATCGAGGGTAACTTTTCCATCGAGTGCAACGATGCGACCATCTTCAGTCTTAACAAGTGGGTTTACTTCTACAAGAGTTGCATCCTCTGATTGGAATGTCTCCCAGAGCTTTACCAATACATCGGCAACTTGATCTGCAACATCCGCAGGGAACTGTGCCTGCGCAACAATCTCTTTCGCCTTAGCTAGTGAGATTCCATCAACTGCGCTTACCGGAACCTTCGCCAACTTTTCAGGCGCTGTATGTGCAACTTCTTCAATATCCATTCCACCGGCAACAGATGCCATTACAAGGAATGTACGGTTAGAGCGATCGAGCAAAATTGAAACGTAATATTCAGATTCGATTGGAGCTGCCTGAGCAATCATCACTTTATGAACAGTGTGGCCCTTGATATCCATTCCAAGAATCGCAGCTGACTTTTCTTTTGCATCCGCAGCATCAACTGCAAGCTTTACACCGCCAGCCTTTCCGCGTCCGCCGACCTTTACCTGTGCCTTAACGACAACTTTGCCGCCCATCTTTGCAGCTGCATCGTGTGCTTGATCTGCTGTTGTTGCAACTGCTCCAAGTAATACTGGAACAGAGTGCTTCTCAAAGAGATCGCGGGCTTGGTATTCGTAGAGATCCACAGATGGGCTCCTTTAGATGGGATTGGCGTAACTAGAGCCCAATCTTAAGTCCTAAATTAAAGTGCTGTGACAGGGGCATAGCGCAGCAGAAGGCGCTTATCTCCGTAGGCGCCGAAGTTAATTGTCGCCTCAGATTTATCGCCTTCACCAGCTAGTGCAACAACTGTTCCAAGGCCGAAAGTGTCATGAGACACACGTTGGCCGACCTCGAGAACCATAGCCGTTGATTTCTTTCCGGTGGCGCGAGGTGGTGGCCCTAAAGGCAATCGTGATTTCTTTAACGCAGATGAGGTCGTAAATGTCGAACGTCCTTCGTTCTGCCACTCAATTAGTTCCGCTGGAATCTCATCAAGGAAGCGAGATGCTGGGTTGTACTTCGGAGTTCCAAAAGTTAATCGATATTCAGCCCGCGAAATATAGAGGCGCTTCTCGGCACGAGTTAATCCAACATATGCAAGACGTCGCTCTTCCTCAATCTCTTTTGGATCATCAAGTGTTCGCGCATGAGGAAAGATTCCATCTTCCATGCCGGTGAGAAATACTGTTGGAAATTCAAGGCCTTTAGCGGTGTGCAGAGTCATCAAGGTGACAACTCCCCCATGATCGGCGCCATCTGGGATTTCATCGGCATCTGCAACGAGTGAAACTTTTTCGAGGAAGCCAGAGAGTGAAATCTCTTCATCTTCGCCAAGTTCCTCAAATGGTCGCTCTTCATACTCCATTGATGCAGAGACAAGTTCCTTTAAGTTTTCAACGCGGACTTCATCTTGCGGATCTTTACTTGCCTCAAGCTCTGTTAACAAGCCAGATTGTTCGAGAACCGCTTCGATAATCACTGATGGTTTTGTCTTAGCCTCAACGAGCGTTGCAAGCGCCACGAGCATCGAGGTGAAATTCATAATCGATTGAGCGGCCTTATTGGGAACTGCGGTTGCTTCAGAGACGCGCAGAAGAGCGTTCCAGAATGAGATTCCGTGAAGAGCCGAGAAGGCTTCGACTTCTTCTAGCGCTCGATCTCCGATGCCGCGCTTTGGGAAGTTGATGATTCGACGCAGTGAAACTTCATCATCGGGATTTGCTAGAACACGGAGATAGGCAAGTAAATCTTTAACTTCTTTTCTTTCATAGAAGCGAAGACCACCAACGACCTTGTATGGAATAGCAGCACGCATAAATATTTCTTCAAAGATACGCGACTGAGCATTGGTGCGATAGAAGACTGCAGTGTCTCCAGGATTTGAATGGCCCATATCCTGCAGCGAACGAATCTCGCCCTTAACAAATTCAGCTTCATCGTATTCAGACTCTGCAACGTATCCAGTAAGCGGAGCACCCGAACCAGCATCTGACCAGAGGTTCTTCTCTTTACGTGATTCATTCTTGGTAATAACAGCATTAGCTGCGTTGAGAATATTCTGGGTTGATCGGTAATTCTGTTCAAGCAAAACAGTTGAGGCGTTCGGATAATCGACTTCGAATTGCAAGATGTTGCGGATTGTTGCGCCGCGGAAGCCGTAGATTGATTGATCGGCATCGCCTACAACGCAGAGTTCGGCTAGCGGGAAGCCATCGCCTTCAACGCCGGTTAGCTCTTTAATCAATACATACTGAGCGTGGTTAGTATCTTGATACTCATCGACCAAGATATGGCGAAAGCGCGATCTAAAGCGAGCCTTTGCTTCAGGAAATTTCTGCAAGACCTGCACCGTCTTCATAATCAGATCGTCAAAGTCCATAGCATTTGCTTGCTGCAGGCGCTTCTCGTACAGGGTGTAGACATCGGCGACAATCGTTTCAAATTGATTGGTTGCAGCCGATAAATACTCGTACGGAGTCTGTAACTCGTTCTTTGCATTTGAAATCAAGTTTTGGAATTGCCGGGCCGGGTAGCGCTTTGGATCTAAGTTGAGGGTCTCCATCACTCGCGAGATGAGCTTCTGCGAATCTGCCGAGTCGTAAATGCTAAAGGTGCTGCTGTAACCGAGTCGCTCTACCTCTTGTCGCAACATACGGACACATGATGAGTGGAAAGTTGAGACCCACATAGATTTTGCAATAGGACCAACAAGTTCTGTCACGCGTTCTTTCATCTCGCCAGCTGCTTTATTGGTAAAGGTAATTGCGAGAATTTCATAGGGGCGAACTTCGCGTCGAGCCATGATGTATGCAATGCGACGAGTAAGAACCCGGGTCTTTCCAGAACCAGCACCAGCAACTACCAGCAGAGGTGTTCCGGCATGAGAAACCGCCTTCTGTTGCTGAGGATTTAATCCATCTAGCAATGGGTCGGTCGCAGTCATGGCGGGGAGTCTATTAGGATTCACCCACACGTAGAGAAAGTTGCATTGTGGAGCCGTTAGCAGATTCAGAGATCAAGCGCGTATTAGTCGTCAACGCTCACCCAGATGATTCAGATTTCGGTGCATCCGGAACTATTTCTCAGTGGGTTCAAAAGGGTATTGAAGTCTCTTACGTTCTCTGCACAAATGGCGATCAAGGTGGCGAAGAATCTGAATATACGATGGAGGAAATGCCTGCAGTTCGCCAGCGCGAACAACGTGCGGCATGCGCCGTTCTTGGTATATCTGATGTGACTTTCCTAAATTATGTAGATGGCCATCTCGAAGCAACTATCGCTCTTCGCAAAGATATCGTCCGTCAGATTCGTCGCGTAAAGCCAGATCGAATTGTCTGCCAATCTCCTGAACGTAACTGGGAGCGCATCGGTGCCAGCCATCCTGATCACTTAGCTGCAGGTGAAGCGACAATTCAGGCTGTCTATCCAGATGCTCGTAACCCATATGCATTTACAGATTTAATGGAGAGCGAAGGGTTACAACCTTGGAAGGTAAAGGAAGTCTGGATGCAGGGCCATGCTCATCCAGATCACTTTGTAGATATCACTTCTACCTTCGACATTAAGGTCAAGACTCTTAAAGAGCATGCATCTCAGACAGCGCACAACACAGAGCTTGAAAACATGCTCCGTGAGTGGGGCCAACGCAATGCAGGCTTAGGTGGATTACCTGAAGGCCGAATTGCTGAAGCTTTTAAAATCGTAAATACAAATTAATTTTTAGATTAATTAGCTAACGATTGCTGATTCGATTGCAACCTTAATCTTTGGTGCACCGATTCCACTTGGATTATCGACGCCCTTTGATGCAATAAATTTCAGAACATCAAGTCCTTTAGTGATTTTGCCCCAGATTGTGTAAGAGGGTCCGAGGGCTGGTGAATCTCCGAAGACAAGAAAGAACTGGCTGCCATTTGTATTTGGCCCAGAGTTCGCCATTGCGACTGTTCCTTCAGGATATGTAAGAGCTTTTCCAACTGGAAGATTCTCATCAGGATATGAGAATCCTGGATCTCCGCTGCCCTGCGCAGTTGGATCGCCACATTGGAGCATATAGAAACCAGAGATTGCTTCGCGGTGGCATAAAGTCTTGTTGTAATAACCTGCACGAGCAAGTGCAGAAATCTGTGTCACAGTGAATGGCGCTTTTGGATCGAGTGCAATCTCAATGCTGCCGCAATTTGTGCGCAGTGTTAGCTTCTTTGGAAGCTTCTTGGCAACTGTTTGTGGAGGATTGGTCTTCATCGGCGTACGAGCCTTTGCCGTCGTTGTCTTGCAGACGATCTTTGAAGGTGTAGCAGCTTGAGTCGGAGCGAAAGAGAGTGAAGTCATCAGAAGGCTTACAAATAAAGTTGTTACGGTAATTCTCTTCATGGTTTAAATTCGCATTCCTATTCCTTATTCCCACTCGATAGTTGCTGGCGGCTTACTCGTTACATCAAGTACAACGCGATTTACTTCACGAACCTCATTGGTAATACGCGTTGAAATTTTCTCGAGCACATCATAAGGAATGCGTGACCAATCTGCAGTCATTGCATCCTCGCTAGACACCGGGCGCAGAACGATTGGGTGGCCATATGTGCGGCCATCTCCCTGAACGCCAACGCTTCGAACATCTGCGAGAAGCACAACTGGGCATTGCCAGATTTGGCGGTCAAGGCCGGCCGCTTTCAGCTCTTCACGCGCAATCAGATCTGCATGGCGCAGGATCTCTAAACGCTCTGCTGTGACTTCACCGATGATACGAATTCCAAGTCCTGGACCTGGGAAGGGCTGGCGCCAAACAATCTCTTCAGGCAGACCAAGTTCAAGACCTACTTGGCGTACCTCATCTTTAAAGAGCGTGCGCAATGGCTCAACCAACTTAAATTTCAAATCATCCGGAAGGCCGCCAACGTTGTGGTGCGATTTAATATTTGCAGTTCCAGTACCGCCACCAGATTCAACAACATCTGGATATAACGTTCCCTGTACGAGGAATTCGACTTCTCCGCCAGCTGCAATATCGCGTGCCGCAGCTTCAAATGAGCGAATGAACTCGCGACCAATAATTTTTCGCTTCGTCTCAGGATCAGTAACTCCGGCAAGCGCCTTTAAGAATTGCTCGCGAGCATCGATTACAACAAGTTCAATACCTGTTGCTGCAACGAAGTCGCGTTGGACTTGCTCAGATTCTCCGCTGCGAAGAAGGCCATGATCTACAAAGACACATGTCAATTGCTTGCCGACAGCGCGCTGAATGATTGCTGCAGCCACTGCAGAATCAACGCCGCCAGATAGTCCGCAAATTACGCGCTTGTCTCCAATGACCTGCTTCGCTTTTTCAACCTCATCGTGGGCAATATTTTCGGTTGTCCATGTTGGAGTACACCCTGCAATATTGATCAGCCAATTCTTCAGAATAGCTTGGCCATGTTCTGTATGGAGAACTTCTGGGTGGAATTGAACCCCTGCAAGCTTTCCGCTGGCATCTTCAAAGGCAGCAATCGGTGTATCTGCAGTTGATGCCGAAATACTAAAGCCACAAGGAACTTCAGAGACAGCATCGCCGTGCGACATCCAGACAGATTGTGAATCAGGAAGTCCTGCAAAAATCTTTGATCCAGGCTTTACTGAAAGTGGAGTACGACCAAACTCTGACTTACCTGTCTGTGCAACAACGCCAGCGAGAGCTGCAGCCATTGTCTGGAATCCATAACAAATACCAAATACGGGGATATTGAGTCCAAAGATTGCTGGATCAACTTTCGGCGCGTGATCTGCATAGACCGAAGATGGGCCACCGGAAAGAATTATTGCCTGTGGGTTCTTAGCTGCTACTTCTGCGGCTGTAATTGATGATGGAACAATCTCAGAAAAAACTTGTGCTTCACGAACTCGGCGTGCAATCAGTTGTGCATACTGTGCGCCGAAATCGACGACCAGTACTGGTCGACTATCGGCCATGCTGCATAATGATTTCTACGCGCTGGAATGACTTCACATCTGAGTAACCACATGTGGCCATCGCACGACGTAGTGCGCCAAATAAGTTCATTGAACCATCAGAAGCATGTGAAGGACCGTTGAGAATTTCTTCAAGAGATCCCACTGTTCCGACATTAACGCGCTGACCACGTGGAAGCTCTGCGTGATAAGCCTCAGATCCCCAGTGCCAACCAAGTCCTGGTGATTCAACTGCCTTAGCAAGTGCTGAACCCATCATGACTGCATCCGCTCCACACGCGATTGCCTTTGCAATATCGCCAGATTTTCCGACAGAACCATCTGCGATGACGTGAACATAACGTCCACCTGATTCATCAAGGTACTCGCGGCGAGCTGCTGCAACATCTGCAACTGCTGTCGCCATCGGAACCTGGATTCCAAGAACTGTCTGCGTTGTATGCGCTGCTCCCCCACCAAATCCGACGAGTACACCGGCAGCACCCGCACGCATCAAGTGAAGCGCACCCGTTGTTGTCGCAACACCACCAACGATGACAGGAACATCGAGTTCATAGATAAATTTCTTAAGGTTGAGCGCTTCATTCTCTGCTGCCACATGCTCTGCAGAAACTGTTGTTCCGCGAATGACGAAGATATCTACACCAGCATCGATAACAGCCTTATGAAGTTCTGCTGTGCGCTGAGGTGAAAGTGAAGCTGCAACTGTGACGCCAGAGTCGCGAATCTGCTTGATACGCTCTTTGATGAGCTCTGGACGAATAGGCGCTGCATAAATCTCTTGCATACGACGGGTTGCATGCTTATCTGGCATTGATGCGATTTCACCCAGTGGAATACGTGGATCGTCATAACGAGTCCAGAGTCCTTCAAGGTTGAGTACTCCAAGACCGCCAAGCTTTCCGATTGCGATTGCCGTTTCTGGTGAAACAACAGAGTCCATCGGTGCTGCAATAAGTGGGAGATCAAACTTGTAAGCATCAATCTGCCATGCAGTAGAAACATCTTCAGGTGTGCGTGTACGACGGCTTGGAACGATTGCAATATCGTCAAATGAATATGCGTGGCGGGCGCGTTTTCCTGGGGCTATCTCGATATCCATGGCTTATTTCTTCTTGCTGTAGTTAGGTGCATCGGCCACATGTAAAACATCATGTGGGTGGCTCTCTTGTAAGCCAGCTGCAGTGATTTGAATAAGGCGTCCTTCATGGCGAAGAGTTTCGATATCAGGTGCTCCTGCATAACCCATACCGCTACGCAATCCGCCAACAAGTTGGTGAACAACTTCTGCGACAGGTCCGCGGTATGCGACCTTGCCTTCGATACCTTCTGGAACAAGTTTGTCTTCAGAGAGAACGTCATCTTGCATATAACGATCTTTGGAATATGACTTCTTCTCACCGCGAGATTGCATCGCACCGAGTGAACCCATTCCGCGATAGGCCTTGTACTTGCGACCATCAATTTCAACAAGTTCGCCAGGAGATTCTTCGCACCCGGCAAGAAGTGAACCGAGCATCACAGAGTTTGCGCCAGCAACAATTGCTTTAACGATGTCGCCTGAATATTGAAGTCCGCCATCTGCAATAAGTGGAATACCAGCTTTGTTACATGCCTTAGCCGCTTCGATAATTGCCGTTACTTGTGGAACGCCAACACCTGCAACAACGCGAGTTGTGCAGATAGATCCTGGACCAACACCAACCTTTACTGCATCGGCTCCGGCATTGATAAGTGCTTGTGCGCCTGCGCGAGTTGCAACATTGCCGCCGATAACTTCAACTGTTGAAGAGAACTTCTTAATGCGCTCGATTGCATCCAACACTGCGCGGTGATGGCCATGTGCTGTATCAACAACGACAACATCAACGCCTGCCTCGATCAGCGCTTGGGCACGAGCAAATCCATCATCGCCCACACCGACTGCCGCCCCTGATAGACCAACGTTCTTTACAAGCTTTACATGCGCTACTTGTTCTTCAATCGGCAAGTTACGGTGAATGATTCCGATGCCGCCGGCCTTCGCCATAGCGATTGCCATCATTGATTCTGTGACGGTATCCATGGCTGATGAGACCAACGGAACTGCCAGTGAAATATTGCGGGTTAAGCGAGTTGATGTATCAACTTCAGATGGGACAACATCAGACGCATCTGGCAGAAGGAGGACATCGTCATATGTCAGGCCAAGGAGCGCGACCTTTTCAGAATCGATACTCATCTAATTGGCTCTCCTCGCGGTCCTCGAGTGAGCAGTCTACCGGCTCAATTAAGCCCCTAGAGCCTGCTCAATCTCATCACAGGCATGCTCAAGTCCTTCTGCTCGAATGACTTCAGAGCATTCAATCGAATCCCAGCCAGCCCCACCCACAACAATTCGAGGAGCTGGGCGGATCGAAGGAATCTCTCGCCAATACTTCTCTTCAGCATTCTTTGGTAACTGCGCCCACAAGAAGATTGCAGGAGGCGCACATCGCGAAACCATTGCTGAAAGAGCTTCAAGTGGGGTTCTGGCACCAAGAACATAGGTTTGAATGTTGCGATCGCAAAGTGCAGCCGCTAACGCATAAACCGGTAGGGAGTGAAGTTCTTCTCCAACTGCTGCAAGTAAAACAGGGCGAGAGTTAACAGGCTTCTTCAATTCAACAACCCGGTTATGCATCGTTCGCTTTAGGATTTCAGAGAAGAGGTGTTCAACCTCGATGCCCTTTTGATCATTCTCCCAATCCTGGCCAATCAGAAAGAGCGTTGGGACAATGACATCAGCCCAGGCGCCTTCTACACCGTATTCGCTTATTTCGTGGGCCAAAGTCTCTTCAACAAATGCCTTATCAAAACTTTGTAGCGCTTTGTAGAGAGCATCAACTACATCTTCGCGAACTTCAAACTCTTTGACAATTTGCTTAACTTTGTATTCGCCCTTGTGACTCTTCGCTTGCTCGGCTGCATCTGAAGGCGCAACCCCAGCAACTATCAGCCGTCGCATCGTCATCAGTCTTGCAACGTCCTGAGGGCAGTAGCGACGATGCTCACCATCGATATGTTCCGATGGGCCAAGACCGTAGCGGCGATCCCAGGTACGCAGAGTGGCCGGAGCGACGCCGATTTGGCGGGCCACCGCAGCAACGGTGAGTTTCTCTTCCACGACCTCGTGGACACGCTTTGCCATGGCGCTATCGTGGCGTGAAGTGGCCTAACTCACCACTTGAAATTCGGACATTTCGCCCTTTTGAACAACTTATGGCGCGTTGACCCTTGAACAACTTATGAAACGGTTGTACTGTCTGCATATACACAAGAAAAGGAGCACCGTTATGGCCGAACTTTCACGACTACCTCAACCAATTGCAGAGCAATGGGAGTGGCAGTACGAAGGATCATGCCGTTCAATGGATTCAGAGATGTTCTTCCATCCTGACGGCGAACGTGGTCCACGTCGTCGCAACCGCGAGAATGCAGCGAAAGCTGTCTGCGCCTCCTGCCCTGTTATCCAAGCCTGCCGCGCACATGCGCTCGCAGTGCAAGAGCCTTACGGAATCTGGGGAGGTCTCTCAGAAGATGATCGCGCCGTGATTCTCGAGAGCCGCGGAATTCCAAGCATTTCAGAAGCATCATAATTTCTCCTAAGAAATAGAGAAATCCCCCGCCACTAGTAATAGTGACGGGGGATTTCTCTTTTACGAATTAGTGGCTGAATCCATTAGCCACTCGTGAACTTAGTGGCTGTGGCCTCCGGGACCGTGTGAATGTCCGTGACCGGCAGCTGCTGGTTCTGCATCTGCAGGACGTTCGAATACAACAGCTTCTGTCGTAATAAACATCGCAGCGATTGATGCCGCGTTAGCAAGTGCTGAACGAGTCACCTTCACTGGGTCGATGACGCCATCTTTTGCAAGATCGCCATAGACATCAGTTGCAGCGTTGAAGCCCTCGTTAGCCTTAAGTGCGCGAACCTTTGCGACTACTACGTAGCCTTCAAGTCCAGCATTTTCGGCAATCCAACGAAGTGGTTCGTCGCAAGCTTTGCGAACGAGTGCAACACCGACAGCCTTATCGCCAGTAAATCCAAGGTTGTCGTTAAGTGCATCAGCTGCATGCACGAGTGCTGCGCCTCCGCCAATAACGATTCCTTCTTCTACTGCTGCGCGAGTTGCAGAGATCGCATCCTCAAGACGGTGCTTCTTCTCCTTCAACTCAACTTCAGTGTGTGCGCCGACCTTGATGACGCAGACGCCGCCGGCAAGCTTTGCAACACGCTCTTGTAGCTTCTCGCGATCCCAATCTGAATCAGATGAAGCGATCTCGTTACGGATTTCAGAGACGCGACCAGCAACGAGTGCCTTATCGCCTGAACCGTCCACGATTGTTGTTGCATCCTTGGTGATAACGATGCGACGTGCGCGACCGAGATCTTCAAGAGTTGCAGCTTCAAGCTTCATTCCGATTTCAGCAGAGATAACAGTTCCGCCAGTCAAGATTGCGATGTCTTGCAACATTGCCTTACGACGGTCTCCGAAACCTGGTGCCTTAACTGCAGCTGATGTAAATACTCCGCGCATGCGGTTTACAACGAGAGTTGAGAGCGCTTCGCCTTCGACATCTTCTGCGATGATCAAGAGCGGCTTACCTGCCTGTGAAACCTTCTCTAGAAGTGGAAGGAGTTCAGGAAGAGCTGAGATCTTGTTTGCGGAGATGAGGATGTAAGCATCGTCTAGTACTGACTCCATGCGATCTTGGTCAGTGACGAAGTATGGAGAGATATAGCCCTTATCGAATTGCATACCTTCTGCGAATTCGAGTTCAAGAGCAGTTGTAGAAGCTTCTTCTACAGTGATGACTCCATCCTTGCCGACCTTATCCATCGCTTCAGCGATGAGTTCGCCGATTGCGCGATCTTGTGCAGAGATTGTTGCGACGTCAGCGATTTGTGCCTTGTCCTTAACTACCGTTGCATTTTCGCGAAGGCGAGCAGAGACAGCCTCAACAGCTGCTTCGATGCCAAGCTTGAGATCCATTGGCTGTGCGCCGGCCGCAAGGTTACGAAGACCTTCCTTCACCATTGCCTGAGCAAGAACAGTTGCAGTTGTTGTTCCATCACCAGCGACATCGTTGGTCTTTGTAGCAACTTCCTTAACGAGCTGTGCGCCCATGTTCTCTACTGGATCAGAGAGTTCAATCTCTTTTGCAATTGTTACGCCGTCGTTTGTAATTGTTGGCGCACCAAATGACTTTGAGATAACGACGTTACGACCCTTAGGTCCAAGCGTTACCTTTACAGTGTCAGCCAGCTGGTTGACACCACGTTCCATTGCGCGACGAGCGTGCTCGTCGAATTCAAGCATCTTTCCCATGGATTACTTCTCGATAATCGCGAGGATGTCGCGAGCAGAGAGTACGAGGTACTCCTCGTTGTTGTACTTAACTTCTGTTCCGCCGTACTTGCTGTAGAGAACGACATCGCCGACCTTTACATCCATAGGTACGCGAGCGCCATCATCGAAGCGGCCTGGGCCAACTGCAACAACTGTTCCTTCTTGTGGCTTCTCTTTCGCTGTATCTGGAATAACGAGACCTGACGCTGTAGTTGTCTCGGCCTCATTTGCCTTTACAACGATGCGATCTTCGAGCGGCTTAATGGCTACTGCCATGGTGGTACTCCTCTATATGTTCAATTGATCTGTGTAATCGATGGACCTATCTTGGGGCTCACCTGCATTAGCAGTGTCGACCCTTGAGTGCTAACGCCAAGCCTAGGGCGGTGTATTCCCGCCTGCAAATTGGAAGCCTTAAAGGCTGACTTGCTCCACCTTGAGGCTGGAATCTGCGTCAAAGGCCCCTCGTGTGGCTGGTCGGCCGGCCGAGAGCATCAAGCTGCCCAGGGCTGCGACCATCGCGCCATTGTCGGTACAAAGGGCCGGGCTCGGGATTCGAAGCTCGATGCCGGCCTTGGCGCAGCGATCTGCAGCCACAGTGCGAAGTCGTGAATTAGCGGCGACTCCCCCTGCGATCACAAGTGAATCAGTCCCTGAGGATTTACAAGCGGCCAGGGCCTTGAGCAGAAGCACATCAACGATTGCTTCTTGGAAAGATGCAGCAACATCTGCGCGAACATACTTTGGAGTGCTCTCCAGGTAACGGGCAACTGCTGTCTTAAGACCTGAAAATGAGAAATCGTAGGGACGCGTTGCCCAGTCATTCGAAGTTGTTAATCCGCGAGGGAAATCAATTGCTGTAGCTGATCCGTTAGTTGCTTCACGATCGATGGCAGGACCGCCGGGAAATCCGAGTTCAAGAATTCGTGCAATTTTGTCGAATGCTTCGCCGGCTGCATCATCCATGGTTGCGCCAAGTTTTGTAATGGAGCCGGTGATGTCATCAACTTGCAGTAAAGATGAGTGTCCACCGCTGACCAATAGTGCAATCGTTGGATCTGTTGGTTTGTCATGCGTTAGGTAATCAACTGAAACGTGGGCAGCTAAGTGATTGACTCCGTATAACGGGCGACCGAGTCCTTGGGCCAATCCACTGGCTGAAGCAACACCCACAAGAAGTGCTCCGACTAAACCTGGGCCGGCAGTAACTGCCACTGCATCAATATCCTTGAGTGAAATCTTTGCATCTTTAACTGCGCGCTCGATGCTCGGCAGGATTGCTTCCAGATGTGCACGGGAGGCGATCTCGGGTACGACTCCCCCAAAGCGTGCATGTTCATCCACACTGGATGCAATCTCATTTGCAAGCAAGGTGCGGCCGCGCACGATGCCGATTGCAGTCTCATCACAAGAAGTTTCAATTCCCAGAACGATTGGCTCCATTATGCGAAATCCTTTCGCATCACGAAGGCATCGTTACCCGGCCCGTAGTAATCCATACGTACCGAAATCTTCATATAGTCCAGTGATTTATAGAGCTCGATGGCGGATTCATTGGTGTGCTCAACTTCCAGCATCATTGCGCTAGCTCCACGCTCTTGCGACCATTGCTCGATCTGGCGCATGAATTCGCGGGCAATTCCCTGTCTGCGAAATTCTGGCAGAACAGCCACGGTAAGAATGTCTGCTTCGACGCCAGGTGCCGGAAGAAATACACCGCAATATCCAACGATCTTGTTATCGCTCTCGGCAACGCTCATAAAGCGAGTGCGCGGAATACCAGCAAACTCTTCCTTAAATTGGGCAGACGACCAAGGCGAATATGGAAAGAGTTCGCGTTCATATCCAACAAGAACTGGAATATCTAAAGCGATGGGTTGGCGATAGGTAATCATCATCGCTCCGCCGTTGGCACAGCATCTGGTCTACGCAGGTACATCGGTTCTGTGATGTTCTGACTCTTTGAGAGTTCCACAAGTTTGCCCATATCCGGGTACAAATCAATGATGAAATTTTCTACTTCTGCAGGTTTACTGACCGTTGGTCCATCAACGCGAATTCCATCTTTATAGGAGGCCCAGTAAATTTCTTTACGCCTTGCATCGATTGCCACGGTGTATTCGTTTTGATCTACTTTGATTGCATCGAGTGAACAAACACCAATTACCGGAATATTTCGTGCCAGAGCAAATGTCTGTGCAAAGGCAATTCCAACGCGCAGCCCAGTAAATGGACCTGGTCCCATTCCAACGACGACTTGGTGTGGTGGCTTTGAAACTTTAAGGGCTTTTGCAACGAGTTCACTTAGCGCACGCCCATGGTCGGTTGCACCTTCATGTGCTTCTTCAAAGAGCACAGCACCATCTTCTATAACTCCAATAATGGTCTTTGAGGTAGAGGTATCTATTGCTAGCGAGATTGTCATAGCAAAACTCCCTGCCAGCGTTCTCCGACGGGGGTAATAGTCACTTCACGAATATCGTCAGTGCGATCGATAGTGATTTCAAGGCGCTGATCACTAAGTCGGGCAGACTCTTGGCCGCCCCATTCAATAACGGTGACCGCACTTTCGCGGGGAGTATCGAGATCTAAATCATCCAAGTACGCAGCTGCATTTCCGCCTTCAAGTAAGCGGTAAGCATCGACATGAATAAGACTTAGTGGGGCTTTATGAATTCGAGAGATTACGAAGGTAGGCGAAGTAACATCTTCAATTCCAAGTGCTTCACCGATGCCTTGCACCAGAACTGTCTTGCCAGCTCCAAGTGGGCCATTGAGCAGAATCAAATCTCCTGCCGTGCAGAGGGATCCAAGGCGCACGCCGAGTGCGTGCATATCGGCGGCGGTTTGGATTCTCACATGGGAAGGATAGTTCACGGGGCTAACTATTCATGCAAAACGAAAGGGCCCCGGTTGCCCGGAGCCCTTTCGTTAATCAGTTTCGATTAGTAACCGAAGTTGTACTTCAGGTCAGATGGACGATAATCAACATCGCCATTGAGATAAGGAACCTTTGTTGCTATGTATTCAACATAGGAATCAGTTGGAACCTTTCCTGACTTTGCAGCAACTGCCAACATATCTACCCAAGCCTTCATCTGCTTCTTTGTGAAGGTCTGGTGGCCAACGCCTGAGACAGCTGGTGCCGCCTTCAGATCAGGAGCACCAGTTGCAGTGAACTTGGTATATGTCTCTGGTGTCATTGCATAGAGAGCACGGGTGTTCCAAATTGGCTTTGGACCCTTCTTGAAGACCTGCCATGCTGCAAGCTCCTTCTCGTATACCTCACGCTTGCGATCTACGTAGCGAGAAGTGTTACCAGAAAAGACCAAACGATCTGCTTCATTTGAAAGCAAGATTGTTGGGTGCTTTGAAGTAAATGATGACTTATCAAGCGCCTTGAATTTAGCGATTGCATCAGCATTTCCAGTCACGCGAGGCGCAGCCTTTAGCACGTTGAGCATGCCGTTGATTGCATCATCGCCTGAAAGTCCGAGGTTGTAACGACCTGCATCGCCCTCATCAAGCAGCGCTGCCCAATCAGTCTTTGTATTGTCGTAGAAACCTGCACCTGTAATTTCAGACATTGATTGACCGGCAAGCGTGCCTGTTGCAACCGCTTCACCCAGGTTCTCAAGAATTGCAACTGTTGCGTTGATGCTTCCTTCAGGCACGAGAGTGCTTGTTGTGACAGCATCCATGTGCGCGCTCTTTGTTGGTACACCTGTCAAGAGACCGATGAGCAAGAGAGCTGAACGTTGTGGAATTCCTGCAGCCTTAAGTGCTGCTGGATATTCAAGAGCTGGCGCACCGAGGTTTCCACTCCAAGTCGTAAGAAGTGCAACGACCTTGAGGAGCTCTCCAACAGATGCCATGTGGCCAGGTACGCCCTTAGTGCCAAATGCAGCGCAACCCTTGATGGTTGGATCAGCAAAGATGCTTAGAAGGTAGAAGATGTCGCATGCTGATTGAATTGAATCTGCAGGCGATGGAGTTAATCCAGCCAAGATGCCGACTGAGTCAGCATAGGTTGGGTACTTCTCAACGAATGGCGTGATGATTGAACCGGCCTGTGAAGAACCGTAGACAACCTTGCGCTCAATCTTCTTACCGTACTTTGCCATTGCTGTATCGATGACTTCCTTGAGCATCTCTACACGGAAAGTGTTATTCCATCCACGCATGCCCTTTACGGTTCCATCGTATGCAGCTACTGCATAACCAGCCTTGAGCATCTCTTTCGTGATGTCTTTGCCGGTTACTTGATTAGCTGGTGTGATCTCTTCGATTCCCTTAGGGACCGCTGATACACCTGGGTACGTTGGGCGGAAACCATGCTCCCAGAAGAACATAGTTCCACCGAATTTGCTTGGCATTCTGAATGTATATGCAGCACCGTTTGCAAGTGTTCCATTACAGATTTCTACATCTGCAACAGTTGAACATGTTGGAGCTGCAGCGTTTGCTGCAGGTACTACTGCAACTGCAAGAGTTGAGAGCAGTGTTGCTGCACCAAATGATGCAATTAATTTACGAGTTGATAGCTTCATGTGATTAACCAACCTTTGGTAGTGCATCAGCTGCGATTGCAGGACGTGTGTACTTGAGTTCTGTTACAGGACCCTTACCTGAATCTGTTGTCCACATTTTGCGTGTACCGTCGATTGGCTTGAGGGCTGTAGTTGCATCGTACTTACCGATCCAGAAGCCTGTATAAGCCTCGTGAGTCTTGGCAGAGTAACCAAGTGGTGCAAGACCAGCGTTTGAAAGCTTCGCACCGTTGTTCTCTACATACTTGATGATTCCTGGACGTGTCAGGTTCTTTCCAGCTCCAAGAAGAGCTGATGTCATCATGTATCCAATATTGATACCTTGCATGACGTTGTTATCCCAACGCTTATCTGGACCCTTATTGAATTCATCGTTGATCTTCTTAAATGCCTTAACGTATTCATCATCCGCTTCCGCTGGTGATGGAGCGTGTGATGCTGAAATTGTTCCAGCTAGAAGGCCTGCTGAAGTTGCTGCAGGAACTCCACGTGCACCAAGAATGGTCTGGAATGTCGTTGCATCTGAACCAACTGAGATAACGATCCACTGTGGCATTGTCTTGCAAGACTTAAGCGCTGAGCTGATTGCTGCGGCAAATGCTGAAGCAACTGCACCAACTACAACTGTATCTGCGCCGTTATCGCAGAGAGTCTTCATCTGTGCATCAAGTCCACCTGCCTGTGTACCAGCGACAAACTTTGCAGTCTTCTTTGGATCGAAAGTTACGCCTGCAGTTGCAAGACCTTCGAGGGTGTTTCGACCAAAGTCATCTGTCTGATAAAGAACGCCGAGGCTCTTAGAAGCTAAATTCTCTTTGATGTACTTTCCAAGAATCTTCGCTTCGACAACATATGTACCGAGGCTACCGAAAGTCGTTGGGTACTTCTTAGGATCTGTGTAGAAACCGCTGTAACCGCTAAGTACGAAGAGGTCAGGGATTCCACGGCGGTTGATGTCTTTGATAACAGAGATATGTGTCTGTGTTCCAACTGAACCAACCATTGCAAAAACTTTATCCTTATTGATAAGTGCAGATGCAGTAGAAACTGTCTGGCCTGCTCTGTACGCATCATCCTTAACAACCAAGGTGATCTTGCGGCCATGCACGCCGCCCTTTGAATTTACATAATCAAAGTAGGCGCGCATTGCGTCATCTACCTTGTTATAGCCTGGGCTAGCTGGACCTGTCTGAGGCAGCTGCATTCCTAAAACAATTTCAGTGTCGCTTACACCAACAGTCTTTGCTGCCTGTGCAGGAAGCGCTGTAAGCACTAGTGCTCCAGCAAGAACTGCTCCAGTAGTAGCAAGGAATCTACGAGGTGATCGGGACAGAGATGCACGATTTATCACTGCATTCACTCTTTCTCTTTGCCGTAATTGCAATGAGGCAGCGTTTGCGGCTTCATTGCCACCAGCCCAGAGGTGGGCTGGAACGCCATTACGCTAACAGAAGGGGGCGCGAAAGTGAACGGAAAGTGAAGAAACTCGCAGATTCACAGAATTGATACCGCTCGGTAATGAGCCTTTTATAACGAATATTTATAGAGCTACTTATGTTTATGGAGCTTTGTTCCCGCGACCCCGGCTGGGTTGATTACTACGGTAAGAATGAGAAGCAGGCCAGAAACCAAAGCTGGCAAGAAGTTGGAGACCTGTTCGCTTAATTCAAAGTTATGGATTACTAACTCGATCCAGTCTGGCAAGAAGACCACAATCACAGTTCCGATAAATGCTCCGGCGATACTTCTAATTCCACCAAGTACTGCCGCGGTTAAAAGTAAAAGTGAGAGCGATACTGGATAAACGCTCGGGCCAACTAGCCCGCGCAATCCATAAAGTGCTCCTGAAAGACCTGCAAATGTTGAGGAGATAATGAATACATAAATCTTCTGACGTGAATAGTTAACGCCACTAAGCGCTGCCGCCGTCTCGTTATCTCGAATAGATTTCCACATACGACCTGTGCGCGATAGCAGAATATTTGAAGCAAAGAATAGTGCGATGGCGGCAAATGGGAGTGCAACATATAGCTGCCACTGTTCATAAGAAGGTTCGCCGAATGTATTGCTGAACCACTTTGGTGGGTATCCAACATCTACGGGAAGACCTTCATCACCTTTAAAGACGGATACGAAGCGATTGGCAATCGTTGGAATTGCGAGTGCAATAACAAGGGTTGTTCCAGCCAGATATGGGCCACGTAAACGTGCAGCTGCAACACCAAGCAACAATCCTGCGATTCCAGCAGAGAGAATTGAGAGTGGAACGGCTATCCAGAGTGAGATCTGGTAATTGACCATCAATAACGCAGTTGAATATCCACCAACCGCCATCAGCGCACCTTGACCAAGAGATAACTGGCCAGAAATACCTGTAAGCAAAGTTACCGATAGAACACCTATGAAGAGGATGAGAACAACTGCCAGCTGCGCTTGGTTATATGGCTCAAAAGTTGAGCCAATCCAGAGAATTGCAAGAGTAAAGATAAGTGTGCGAATTAAACTCTTGCGAGCGATTGATTTATTCTTCACGCTAGACACGGCGCACATCCTTTGAGCCCAAAATTCCACGAGGTCTAATGATTAGGACCAGAAGAAGAACTGCCAGAATCGCAAGGAATACATTTTCGGGAGAGGTATAGAAGGTCACGAAAGAAATCACCATTCCCAAGATCAGGCCACCGATGACAGCACCAGCTGGGCTATCCAATCCACCAACAACTGCGGCGGTAAATCCAACGATGAGAACAAGATCCAAGGTATTTGGTGAAAGATTTGAAGTCGGAGTAATCAATAAACCTGCAAGAGAAGAAGCCGCTCCTGATATGGCCCAACTTAAGGTGCGAGTGTGATTAGTACGAATCCCGCTGAGTTTCGCTACTTCCTGATTAAGAGCAGTCGCTCGCATTGCGAGTCCCATACCGGTCTTAGTAAAAAATAAAGTTGTGATAACCAAGGTTACGAGCACTAGAGATATTACGAAGATATCAAATGCTGTAAATGGCATGAGATTTCCAGCAATCAGAAATCCTTCCTGCTTTAAAGGAGCTGGGAATCCACGTTCTTCAGCAGCCCAAATAATTCCGGCAAGCGCCTGAAGTACTCCGAGAATTCCAAGTGATGCGATAACAGGGACTGCCGCTCTCATTGATTCAGAAGACAGTAATTCGGTCTTCTTCTTATTTGAAAGAGGTCTCATAACAAAAATATCAAGTACCGCACCCAACGCAGCACCTGCAAGAAGTGCGACCACGAAACCGACCCAATAACTATTTCCATTCGCAATCAGAGTGGATGCTATGTATGTGCTGAACATCGCCTGGCCCATTTGTGCAAAGTTAACGATTCCTGCACCGCGCCAGACGATAACAAGCCCCAGTGCTACTAGAGCGAAGATCGCTCCGCGAGCGGTTCCCGAGAATAACGCTGCTAAAAATGTATTCATTATTAATACCCCAAGTAAGCAGCTCGTAGGGTGGCATCTGCCTTTAACTCTGCAGCCGGGCGATCTGCAACAACTTTGCCTAGAGCAAGAAGGACGCCGTGATCTGCAACGCCGAGTGCAGTATTTGCATTCTGTTCGACGAGTAGAACAGTGAGTCCAGTTGTGCGGCAGAGAGTATTTACAGAGTCAATAATCTGCTCGACAACAAGGGGCGCAAGACCGAGTGAAGGCTCATCAAGAAGAAGAAGTTTTGGGCGAGATACAAGTGCACGACTAATTGCCAGCATCTGTCGTTCTCCGCCTGAGAGCGTTCCAGCTAATTGCTTGCGGCGCTCTTTAAGGCGAGGAAAGAGTGTGTACATCTCTTCAGTTGCTGCACTGACATCTGATTTAAATTTTCTGCGGCGAAAGAGTGATCCCATTGTGATGTTCTCTTCAACGCTGAGTTCCGAGATAACTGCGTGACCTTCAGGAACATGGGCGATACCCAATCGGACAATATCTTCAGGGCGACGGCCAACGATTGACTGGCCCTGCCAAGTAATTGATCCACTTGATGGATGCTCAAGACCAGAGATTGTGCGAAGCAGTGTGCTCTTACCTGCTCCGTTAGCACCGATAACGGTAGTGATCTTTGAGTCCTGCGCCGATAGCGATACTCCATCGAGTGCAACAACAGAACCAAAACTTGTTACTAAATTTTCAATCTTAAGCATGGGCTCCCCCAAGTGCATCTGTGCCGCTCTGTGAGGAGGTGCCAAGGTATGCAGCAAGTACTGCAGGATCGCGCTTTACAGTGTCGAATGTTCCGCTTGAGATAACTTTTCCAAAGTTAAGCACATAAACCTGATCAGAGATTGCGCCGATGAAGTCGACGTGGTGCTCGACGATGATGATTGCGCAGCGTTGCTTTAACTGTCTCAAGAGAGCTGCGAATTTATCGATGTCGTCTTGTCCAAGGCCAGCTGCTGGTTCATCGAGCAAGAGAATCTTTGGATTTGAAACTAGTGCACGAGCAATTGATACCCGCTTGGTCTCTGGGTAAGTCAGATCTCCTGGCATCTTGTCTGCTTTATCAAGTGCGCCAGCCCATGCAAGTGCATCCATCGCGCGCCTGCGAAGTTTGCTCTCTGCCTTACCTGAAAGTCCCAGCAAATCTTTAAAGAAATTAGAGCCGCTTGTCTTATCGGCGCCCATCATGACATTTTCAAGAACTGTTAATCCGCTAAACAATCCAACGCCTTGCAGAGTTCTGGCAATACCGAACTCTGCTAACTGATGTGGTGCAGGCCAATCCATTGACTGACCATGAATTGAAATTTTGCCGCTTGCTGGAGTAACTAATCCAGAGATTGAATTAAAGACTGTTGTCTTGCCTGCACCGTTAGGGCCAATGAGACCAACAATTGTGTTCGGTGCAATATCGATAAAGACATCATCGAGAGCTGTAAGTCCGCCGAACTTTACGGTGAGGTTTAAGATCGAGAGTCCTGCTACTTCACTCACAAGAGACTCCCTTTCATAAAAGTAAAACTAGTAGACATGAGGTCCGTAAATTCTAGGCACACGTGGGCCGATTCGGGTCACAATCTCGTAATTAATTGATTGTGATGCGCGCCCCCAATCATCTGCCGTGAACTCGCCATGCGAACCATTGCCGAAAATTGTGACCCAATCCCCTGATTTCGCCTTCGCGCCAGCGCCGAGATCGACGACAAATTGATCCATAGAGACTCGTCCGATTATTGGAGCGTGGTGACCTGAGAACCAGATACCTGCATCGTGCGCGATACGCGGAATTCCATCGGCATATCCCATCGCAACAACGCCAAGTTTCGTATCGCTGCTAGTTGATTCAGTTGCTCCATAACCCACAGGTGTATTGGCTGGAACATCCTTTACAAGATAGAGAGCTGCTCGTAGCTGCATCGCAGGTCGCAGACCGAGTGACTTTGAATCACCGAGAGTATTTACATCTGGGGAAAGGCCGTACATCGCGATTCCGGTTCGTACCATATCGAATGCGGCAGCTTGGTTCTTAAGCGTTGCAGCTGAATTTGAAAGATGGCGCATCACATTGGGAAAACCGAGTGCATGAACCTTTGCGACCATCTCATTGAATCTATCTACTTGATCTTGATTCTGCTTCTCATCCGGTTCATCTGCGCGAGCAAAGTGTGAGAAGACTCCGACAACTTCCACACCCTGTAAGTCTGCAGATGAGAGTGCATCCCATTCGCTTAAGAATCCACCTCGAGTCATTCCTGAATCAACTTCTAAATGGATGCGCGCTTTCTTAACTGTCGATGCAGCGGTAATCTCTTTAAGCGCAGCAAGTGATGCGACAGCAAGTTCAATATCTAATTCGATTGCTTGAACAAAATCTGATCCTGGCTGAACAAGCCAAGCCAAAATTGGCGCCGTTATTCCAGCCTCGCGCAGAGTGATTGCTTCTTCAAGGAGTGCAACTCCCAAATAACTAGCTCCGGCATCCAGTGCAGCTTTCGCAACCGGGACAAGACCATGTCCATATGCATCTGCCTTAACAACAGCGAGAAGATTGGTGCCAGAAAACTTCTTAAGGTGTTCAACGTTTGCCTTGATTGCGTTGAGATCTACGAGTGCTTCTGCTCTCATCTCTCAATCACCACCATTGCCGATGCGATTCCAGCATCATGGGATAGAGATAGGTGAACAGATGCGCCATCAATAAGATCCGCAATTGCACCTCTGAAGAGAAAATCGGGCTTTCCATTTTCATGGTTGATGACCTCTGCATCATGCCATTGAAGTCCAGAGCTGGGGCTAAGAGCTTTATAGAGAGCTTCTTTCGCCGCAAATCGCGCTGCCATTGATTGAATCGATTTTCCGCGTTCGGATTCAGTGAAGAGTTTGCTCTCGAGGTTTGGAGTTCGCTCAAGGGATTCTTGGAATCGCTTGATATCGACTACATCGATTCCGATTCCATCAATCATGAACCGGAGTGTATTAGACGCTAGTGAAGCTGGCTATCAGATGGGAAATATCGGTCGATCGCGATGATTAAGACCAGAAGTGAGCCGCCAAGCAATAGGCCGCCAAATAAATCTGAGAACCAGTGGGTATTTCGAAGGAGCGAAACGACGCAGACTGTCAGTGAAAGTACAGCAACGCCCGCACTTGCCAATCTTCCGTTGTACTTATCGACATGGGCGTAGCGATAGATTAGATAAGCCACGACTCCCCAGATAAATACCGCATTAGATGCATGCCCACTTGGATATGACATTCCACCTGCGTGTAAGAGATCAAATCCCAACTTTGGCTTCGTTCTGCCTAGCCCATATTTAAATGCGCCCACAATTACATTGAGGGCCAAGAAAGAGAGTATGCCAAGATTAATTGGGCGCCATGTTTTGAATCGGCGCGAGATGTAGACGGCAACAATCAGAAGGGCAACACCGGAAACGCCACGTAACCCTAAATCATCTAGCCTGCGAATAATAAAGTTAGAGAGACCTTGGAATTTTGGATGATCGATATCGTTTAGTGCACGGTCAATTTCAATGAGAAATCCATTTGTAAGAACTTGGTAAGTAACAAATAAGTAGCCCGCAAATAAGCTTGCCGACCACTTAAGGGCGCGGCGCATCTGGCGTTGGCGTTGGTCGAGAACTGTTGGCATCTTTATTCGACAGTGACGGATTTAGCTAAGTTACGAGGTTGATCAACATCTGTTCCGCGAGCTACTGCGATTTCATAGGCGAAGACCTGTAGCGGAACTGTTGCGAGAACTGGCTGGAATAGCGGTGAAGCGATTGGGATACGGATGATGTGTTCTGCTCCGATTACTTCAGCGCCTTCAGGTGCAATCACAATGACGCGAGCACCACGAGCTTTAACTTCTTGAATATTGCTAAGCATCTTCTCATCAAGTGCATGCTCATCGGCAGTAGGCAGGATTGCAATGACTGCAGTGCCTTCTTCAATAAGAGCTATAGGGCCATGCTTGAGTTCGCCACCTGCAAAACCTTCAGCGTGAATATAGGCGAGCTCTTTTAGCTTCAAAGCACCTTCAAGTGCAACCGGGTATTCGATGCCACGGCCAAGGAATAGAACGGTGTCATTCTTTACAAATTTACGAGTGAGTTCGCGAAGTGGCTCGATAGTTTCAAGGATCTGTTCAACTTTGCCTGGAAGTTCAAGCATCTCGTTATAGAGACCCTTCACTTGCTTCTCATCCAAAGTGCCACGTACCTGAGCCAACTTAATGCCAATCAAATAGACAGCAACGATCTGGGTAAGAAATGCCTTTGTTGAGGCAACTGCAATTTCAGGACCAGCATGTGTATAGAGAACGGCATCAGATTCGCGAGGAATAGTTGAAGAGTTTGTATTGCAAACAGCTAGTACTCGCGCACCCGCAGCCTTTGCATGGCGAACCGCCATCAAGAGATCCATCGTCTCGCCTGATTGCGAGATGGCGATAACTAATGAATCTTTATCAATAATGGGATCTCGGTAACGGTACTCAGATGCAATCTCGACATCGACAGGAACTTTTGCCCACTTTTCAATTGCATACTTTGCAACCATGCCTGCGTGATAAGCGGTGCCACATGCAATGACAGAGATGCGCTTGATGTTGCGGATCTCTTCATCGCTCATATGAAGTTCATCGAGAAGAATCTGATTGTTATCGCTTAAGCGGCCAATGAGAGTATCTGCAATCGCCTTTGGTTGATCGAAGATCTCCTTAAGCATGAAGTGAGCAAAGCCGCCCTTCTGCGCTGCTGCTGCATCCCAGGTAATTTCGTATTCGCGAAGCGCAAGTGCCTTGCCGTCGAGATCGCAGATTGAGATTCCTTCAGGAGTAATTGTTACTACTTCATCCTGGCCCAGTTCAACTGCGCGCTTTGTGTAATCGATAAAGGCTGCAACATCTGATGCAAGGAAGTTCTCGCCATCTCCGATTCCTGCAACAAGTGGAGAGTTACGGCGAACGCCAACGATGGTCTGCGGTGCATCTGCGTGAATTGCAAGCAAGGTGAAGGAGCCACGGAGGCGTTTAACCGCTGCACGCATTGCTGCGGTGAGATCACCGTTATGTTCTTTACGTAAATCAGAGAGTAAGTGAGCTACAGATTCAGTATCTGTTTCGGATGAAAAAGTATGTCCATGGCCTTCAAGTTCGCGCTTGAGCTCTGAGTAATTTTCGATAATTCCATTATGGATAACTGCAAGCTTTCCTTCGTTATCAAGGTGAGGATGTGCATTTGCATCCGTTGGTCCACCGTGGGTTGCCCAACGAGTGTGGCCGATTCCTGAATGCACCGTTGGAAGGTTTGCAGGTAGCGCGCCTTCTAGATTTGAAAGTTTCCCTGCGCGCTTTTCAACAAAGAGTGAGTTACTTGTGCCGAGTGCAATTCCGGCAGAGTCGTAGCCGCGATATTCGAGGCGGCGAAGTCCTTCAACGATTGGAGTAAATGCAGATTGTGGTCCTGTGTAACCCACGATTCCGCACACGAATTAGCTCCCTAGTTCTGCTTTAACAACTGCAGCAAGATTGGCTGCAATCTCTTGAGCAAGGTTATCACTCGAGGCTTCAACCATCACTCGCACGAGAGGCTCAGTTCCTGAAGCGCGAAGGAGAACGCGACCATTATCTGCAAGTTTTGCCTCAGCCTGTGCCACTGCATCGCTGATTACCTTTGAAGTACTCAACTTATCTTTAGCGACATTAGGAACGTTGATTAGTACCTGAGGAAAACGCTTCATCGAAGCTGCAAGTTCCGCCAGAGGCTTTCCGGTGCGAACTACTTCTTGTGCCAATTGCAGTGCTGTAAGAATTCCATCGCCAGTGTTTGCAAATTCGCGCATGATGAGATGGCCTGATTGTTCGCCGCCTAGTGAGAAATCACCTTCGAGCATCTTCTCGAGAACATAGCGATCGCCAACAGCAGTTGTGATGACGTCAATCTCTGCATCCTTCATGGCGCGCATAAATCCGAGGTTGCTCATTACTGTTCCGACGATTGTGTTTGATTTCAGAGCGCCGCGAGCTTTAAAGCCGCGAGCGAGGATTGTCATGATTGCATCGCCATCAATGACCTTTCCTTGAGCATCGACTGCTAGGCAGCGATCTGCATCGCCATCATGTGCGATACCGAAATCGGCACCTTCTTTAACTACAGCTGCCTGTAAATCTTCAAGATGTGTAGAGCCGCAATTTTCGTTGATATTCCAGCCATCAGGTGAGTGATGAATTGCAATCACCTGTGCGCCTGCCTCTTCGTAAGCAGCTGGAGCAACATGTGATGAAGCGCCATTTGCGCAATCAACGACAATCTTTAGCCCCTTAAGTGGAGTTGATACTGAAGCGAGAAGGTGGTTCAAATATCGAGCGCTTGCGCCTTGATCGAAGGTGATGCGCCCAACGTTGCGACCTGTAGGACGAGTCCATGGCTCACCCATGCGCTTTTCAATAGCTGCCTCAATTGCATCATCGAGCTTTCCACCACCGCGTGAAAATAACTTAATCCCGTTATCTGGCATTGGATTATGCGATGCCGAAATCATGACGCCTAGATCGGCACCTGATTGCGCAACTAGAAATGCGATTGCTGGAGTTGGTAGAACGCCTACGCGAAGAACATCTACACCTGCACTTGCTAGACCTGCAGCAACTGCTGCTTCTAGAAACTCACCTGATGCTCGCGAATCTTGACCGACGATTGCAACTGGGCGCTTATTGGCAGATGATTCAACGAGAATATGAGCTGCAGCTACTGCAACATCTACTGCAATCTCTGCAGTAAGAGTCTCTCCGTTTGCTAAACCACGAATCCCGTCTGTTCCAAAGAGAGCCATACATTTTCGATTGACCGGAAATATGAAATTTCCGGATATCTGGCTCCTTTACTGCTGGAACAAACGGGATATCGAGATAAAAAAGAATTAACGCTTTGAGTACTGTGAACGCTTACGCGCCTTCTTCAGACCGTACTTCTTACGTTCGATAACGCGAGCATCGCGCTTGAGGAAGCCAGCCTTCTTAAGTGCTGGACGGTTTGCCTCTGTATCGATCTCGTTAAGTGAACGAGCTACACCAAGACGAAGTGCGCCGGCTTGACCTGAAACTCCACCACCGTTGATGCGAGCAAATACATCGTATGAACCTTCAGCACCAACTGTGCGGAATGGCTCTGATACGAGTTGCTGGTGAACCTTATTTGGGAAGTAAGCCTCAAGTGTCTTGCCATTTACAACCCAACGACCTGTACCTGGTACGAGGCGAACGCGTGCAACGGCTTCCTTACGGCGACCTGTACCAGCACCTGGTGCTGTGATTGCCTTACGGTTTGTTGCAGCAGCTGGTGTTGATGAAGAGTAAGAAGTAAGTGACTCGTTCTCGTCGATCTCGTTGAAAGTTGTATCTGACATATTTATTTACTGATCCCTTACTTAGCTACTTGAGAAACTTGGGTGAATACATATGGTGTTGGTGCCTGTGCTGCATGTGGATGCTCTGGGCCTGCGTAGACCTTGAGCTTTGAAGCTACCTGCGCACCTAGACGGTTCTTTGGAAGCATTCCCTTGATCGCCTTTTCAACAGCGCGTGTTGGGTGCTTCTCAATGAGCTCGCCGTAAACAGTTGATGTAAGACCACCAGGAAAACCTGAGTGATGGTGTGCAAACTTTGTTGTCGCCTTATTTCCTGAAAGCGCGATCTTCTCTGCATTGATAACGATGACGAAGTCGCCCATATCCATGTGTGGAGCAAATGTTGCCTTGTGCTTTCCACGAAGAAGTACTGCTGCATGTGTTGCAAGACGACCGAGCACAACATCCTGTGCATCGATAACGTGCCACTTACGGTCGGCGTCGCCTGCCTTTGGGCTATATGTACGCATGCTTTATTACCTTCTTCTTTTCGATTGAACTTTGGGGTCTAACTTCGCGCCCTTGCGGCGCAGGGGATGAACTTTACCTTTCATGCGGGGGGTGGGTCAAAATGGCCTATAACTGAGCGCAGGATGGTCGGGCTAGTGGTCGAAGACCGCCTCTGGGCTCTCATAGACCTGGCCATTGGCCCCGAAGACCAAGAAACGAGTAAATCCGCGAGAGAACCAGCGATCGTGGGTCACCGACATAACAGTTCCTTCATATTGATCGAGGGCTTTCTCAAGTGATTCGGCGCTTGCAAGATCTAAGTTATCCGTTGGCTCATCAAGTAAGAGCAAGGTATCTCCTGCAAGTTCGAGCAAGAGAACTTGGAAGCGCGCTTGTTGTCCGCCAGATAGAGATGTGAATTTCTGCGCTGCTTGCTGATCAATTTCATATCTGCGAAGCACGCTCTTTGCAGGTCCCAACTGCAATGAATGTGTCTCCCAGAGAATCTCAAGCAACGTTTTATTCTCAAACTCTGGGTGGGCATGGGTCTGTGCGAAGTAACCAATCTCTACACGTGCACCAATCTTGAAGTTACCGGTGTACTTCACGTCTTCATCTCCTGCGATCATGCGCAGGAAGTGAGATTTACCAGTTCCGTTCTTGCCAAGGACTGCGATGCGATCGCCGAAGAAGACTTCGAAATCAAAGGGTTCGGTGAGAACTTCACCTGAAAGATTCTTAATGGATAACTGCTCGAAGGTAAGAGCGCGAAGACCTGTGCGCCCACCACGAAGGCCGACTTTTACATCTTGCTCGATTGGTGGGGCTTCCGGTGCACCAGCTTCTTCAAATTTACGAAGGCGAGTCTGCATCGCGTGATACTTATTTGCCATATCTGGAGAACTAGCAGCTTGCACTTGAAGTGTCTTTACAAGATCAATCAGGCGCTGATGTTCTTGCTCCCAGCGAAGTAACATTTCAGCGAAACGCTCATTGCGAGCCTTGCGTGCCTCGTGCCATGTTGAGAACTTTCCGCCATGAATCCAAGTGGTGTTGCCATTGATGCCTTGTTCTAAAGTCACGATACGCGTAGCTGTATTTTCCAGAAGTTCGCGATCGTGGCTTACGAAGAGAACTGTCTTCTTCGTTTCAGAGACAACTTTCTCAAGCCAACGCTTTGATGGAACATCGAGATAGTTATCTGGTTCATCCAGCAACAGAACTTCTTCAGGACCTTCAAGCAGTGCGCGCAGAACCAACTTCTTCTGCTCTCCACCTGAAAGAGTATTTACCTTGCGATCTGCAACTGCATCGAAAGATTTGCCGAGCATCTCGGTGCAGCATTTATCCCAGATAACTTCGAAGTCATATCCCCCGCAATCGCCCCAATCGATAATCGCTTGGGCATATGCCATCTGATTCTTCTCAGTTGAATTCTCATTCATTGCACGCTCTGTTGAGATTACCTTTGCAGCACCTTCGCGAATTCGAGGAGGTGAAACAGATACCAAGAGCTCGCGAACAGTTGTTTCATCGCGAACGGAACCAATGAACTGGCGCATCACACCAAGACCACCTGTGATTGCGACTGCTCCTTCATCAGGTGAGATATCACCGCAGATCATTCGAATAAGTGTTGTCTTACCTGATCCGTTAGGGCCAATGAGTGCAACCTTCGCGCCGTCTCCTACGCGGAATGAAACATCGTTAAGTAGAACTCTTCCATCGGAGAGCGAGTATTCAACTGCCGAGACATCAATGTGCCCCATCGCCATGCCTTCCGATTGTTACCTTTGCACGTTCAAGCAATTGATCATCTGTTGGGTAATCAACTTTATAGAGAGTTAATCCGCGGGCCGGAAATACTAAAGAATCTGAGACGCGCTCTTTATTGGCTAATAGCTCCGCAATCCACTGCGGAGTTTGTCGTCCATCTGCAACGCAGACCACTGCTCCCACAAGGTTTCGCACCATGGAATAACAGAAGGCATCGGCGACTACATCTGCCACCAGTAAACCTTGTTCATCCCGGCGCCACTCATATTTTTCGAGAGTTCGGATAGTTGTTCCGCCGACTTTAAATTTACAGAAGGCGGCGAAATCGTGGTGGCCCAGCAGTAACTTGCTGGCCTCGTTCATCGCATCGACTTCTAGCGGGCGATACCAAGAGGCAACGTCATAGCGACCAAGGGGTGCAATCACGTCATTGTTATCAATAATTTTGTAGCTGTAATAGCGGCGAAGTGCCGAGAATCGAGCGTGGAATCCTGGGGGCGCATCGCTGATATTCATGATGCGAATATCTTCATCGAGAATTCGATTGAGTTTAAAGCGTAAATCGATATAGGTAAGGTCGCGATCAAACATCGCATCTGGGACATCTACGTGAATGACTTGGCCTGTGGCATGTACGCCAGCATCTGTGCGCCCGGCAACGATTGATTCAATATCTGTGCGCGAGATTCTAGAGATGGCTTCTTCGACTAAATCCTGCATCGTTCGGCGACCTGGTTGTGTTGCCCAGCCCGAGAAACGAGTTCCGTCGTATGCAATATCTATCCGTAAACGACGAAACCCACTCTCAGGAAAGAGAGTGGGCTGCGCCATGGTAAAGGTAAGTGTTTTTACTTATCTGTTACGAGTTCGATCACTGCCATAGGAGCGTTATCGCCCTTACGTGGACCGATCTTTGTAATACGTGTGTATCCACCTTCGCGGTTAGCAAATGTTGGTGCGATTACTGTAAAGAGGTTGTGAACAACTGTCTTATTAGCAATACGTGCCATCACCTGACGACGAGCTGGTAGATCGCCCTTCTTACCGAAAGTGATCAACTTTTCAGCAAGTGGACGAAGTCGCTTCGCCTTTGCTTCTGTAGTTGTGATCTTTCCGTGCTCGAACAACTGCTCAGCAAGAGTACGAAGAATCAAGCGTTCGTGTGATGGGCCTGAACCCAAACGTGGGCCTTTAGTTGGCTTTGGCATTGTCTTCTCCCTTATGCCTGATCTGCGTCAGCGAAGTCTTCATCTGACACGTTGTAGTTCTGGTGTTGTGAAGGATCAAATCCTGCTGGGCTGTCCTTGAGAGACATTCCCATTGATACAAGCTTTGCCTTGATCTCATCGATTGACTTTGATCCGAAGTTACGGATATCAAGTAGGTCAGCCTCTGAACGGTTTACGAGCTCACCAACTGTGTGAATGCCTTCGCGCTTCAAGCAGTTGTATGAACGTACTGTGAGATCAAGATCTTCGATTGGAAGGGCAAGATCAGCAGCAAGAGCAGCATCCATAACAGATGGCCCCATCTCGATACCTTCAGCATCAAGATTAAGTTCGCGTGCAAGACCAAAGAGTTCAACAAGTGTCTTTCCAGCTGATGCAACTGCATCGCGCGGCTTCATTGATGGCTTAGTTTCGACATCAACAACAAGACGATCGAAGTCAGTGCGCTGTTCAACGCGTGTTGCTTCTACCTTGTAAGTTACCTTGAGAACTGGTGAATAGATTGAGTCAACAGGAATGCGACCAATCTCTGCTCCAGCTTGCTTGTTCTGTACAGCAGTTACGTATCCGCGACCGCGTTCTACAGTGAGCTCGATTTCAAGGTTTGCCTTGCCGTTAAGTGTTGCGATGTGAAGCTCAGGATTGTGAACTTCTACGCCACTTGGAACAGCGATGTCTGCACCTGTTACAGCGCCTGCACCTGACTTACGGATGTAGATAACAGAAGGCTCATCGTTATCGCTTGAAAGAACAAGGTTCTTAATGTTCAAGACGATATCTGTGAGGTCTTCCTTAACACCTTCGAGTGTTGTGAACTCGTGGAGTGCTCCAGCAACGCGGATGCTTGTAACTGCTGCACCTGGAATAGATGAGAGCAATGTACGGCGCATTGAGTTGCCGAGTGTGTAGCCGAAACCTGGCTCAAGCGGTTCGATGATGAAACGTGAGCGGTTCTCGGAAATTACTTCTTCGCTAAGCGTTGGGCGTTGTGCAATTAGCACTGGTGCTCCTCTTTCTTCTCGTGGAAATCCACTATTTGATTTCCTCTAGGGGTTAGAAAAATTACTTGCTGTAGAGCTCAACAATGAGCTGTTCTTGAACCTGTGTATCGATCACTGATCGAGCAGGTACGCCGTGGATGATGATGCGCATCTGTGATGCAACAACTTCCATCCACGCTGGAACAGACTTCTCACCGAACTCTGCGCTTGCGACGATAAATGGTGTGAGGTCGTGTGACTTCGGTAGAACGTCGATGACATCCATTGGAGTTACACGGAATGAAGGAATGTTTACCTTCTTTCCATTTACAAGGAAGTGACCGTGGCGAACCAACTGGCGCGCCATGTCACGTGACTTTGCAAAACCTGCACGGAATACAACGTTGTCGAGACGTGTCTCAAGGATGACAAGAAGGTTTTCACCAGTCTTGCCCTGCTTGCGGTTAGCCTCTTCGTAGTAACCACGGAACTGCTTTTCGAGAACACCGTAGATACGTGCGCACTTCTGCTTCTCACGCATCTGCAATAGGTATTCGGATTCCTTTGAACGGCCGCGGCCGTGCTGTCCTGGTGGATATGGACGTGATTCGATCGGACACTTAGGTCCATCGCACTTTGCGCCCTTAAGGAAGAGCTTTACTTTTTCGCGACGGCAACGCTTGCAGTCTGCTCCGGTATAACGAGCCATTTATTCTCTTCCTTCCTTAAACTCGACGTGGTTTCGGTGGGCGGCAGCCATTGTGTGGAGCTGGAGTTGTATCTGAGATAGCTCCAACTTCTAGGCCTGCTGCTTGCAATGAACGGATTGCAGTTTCGCGTCCGGAACCAGGTCCCTTTACGAAAACATCTACTTTCTTAAGGCCGTGCTCCTGTGCGCGACGAGCTGCTGCTTCTGCGGCAAGCTGTGCTGCGAATGGAGTCGACTTACGTGAGCCCTTGAAACCAACTTGGCCAGATGAAGCCCAAGAGATAACAGCGCCTGTTGGATCTGTAATTGAGATGATTGTGTTGTTGAAGGTTGACTTGATGTAAGCCTTACCAACAGCAATGTTCTTCTTCTCTTTTTTACGAAGCTTTACTTTGCCCTTTGCTGGGGCAGCAGTCTTTGACTTAGGAGCGGCCATTACTTAGTCACCTTCTTCTTACCGGCAATTGCCTTACGTGGACCCTTACGAGTACGAGCGTTTGTATGTGTGCGCTGACCACGAACAGGAAGTCCCTTGCGGTGACGAATACCTTGGTAGCTCTGGATTTCAACTTTACGACGGATATCGCCTGCGATTTCGCGGCGAAGGTCACCTTCGATTTTGTAGTTGGCTTCGATGTATTCACGAAGCTGTGCAAGCTCTGACTCTTGCAAATCTTTGACGCGAGTATCTGGAGAAATTCCAGTCGCTTTCAATGTTGCGTGGGAACGGGTTAGACCCATTCCGAAAATATAGGTGAGTGCAATCTCAACACGCTTTTCGCGTGGAAGATCGACACCGACTAGACGTGCCATGTAATCAACCATTCTGTATCCGGAGGTCCTCCGCAATGCTCCTCGACATATTTATCGAGCCTCGGCCTACCGGTCCGGGGGTCTTAACTATTTCTAGTTAAGTCGCATCACGCGTACTGATCTTTGTCTCGGAGTTACCCTTGACGCTGCTTGTGACGAAGATTTTCGCAGATCACCATTACGCGACCCTTGCGACGAATGACTTTGCACTTGTCGCAGATCTTCTTCACGCTTGGATTAACCTTCACGTGTATTCCTTTTTCTAGTGGGAGCGAACTATTTACTTGTAACGGTAAATAATTCGACCCTTTGTAAGGTCGTATGGACTTAGTTCTACGATCACACGGTCTGCAGGCAAGATACGGATGTAGTTCTTACGCATCTTTCCCGAAATGTGTGCCAAGACTTTATGTCCATTTGTTAGTTCAACACGAAACATTGCGTTAGGTAACGCCTCAGCAACAGTGCCTTCGATTTCGATCGCACCATCTTTACTTGCCAAGGATCAATACCTTCTTCTCTATCTCAATTGAACGAACAGGGTTCACCCCCATGGAAATCTGTTGATTTACACGAGAGCCGAAGGGCGATTCTATGCGAGAGCCCCTTATAAAGGGAAATCCGCCTAAATGCTAGGAAATTGCCCCAGGCACGCTCGACTTTCTCGAGCCGCCTGCGTGGATTAGCTCTGGAAATCCTCGCGGCGGACCCAGGTGACCAATACCCAGAGGGAGCAGACCAAGGTCACAATCAGGGCCGGGAAGTAGAAGATCTTGTCCACAAAAATGCCGATCGGCGGGCTTCCTGGCATCAAGCCACGGAGTGAAATCAAGGAATAGGTCAGTGCCGCAGCCCAAGTCAATGAAGAAAGGGTTGGAGGACGCTTACCTGCAACCACCATGTGAGTCATGATCGTGACAGAGAGCATCGCTGTAATCATGAGCAACAAAATGATTGTTACTAGAAGTTTTGTTGAGTTTGAACGATGAGTTTCAAATACAGATGAAGACTGGCCATTATTGAACTCGTCAATTGCCAGCTTAAAAGATTCCTTATCTCCGATAGTGACGGTCTTATAGGCATCATTCCATAGCCCATGCACCATCTTTACATCAAAAGTGTCGATATTTTTGGTGTAATCAAGAGGCAAGATATTTAGAGTGACTTGATCCCCACCCTTAAGGTTTGCAATTGCCGACATAGGGATTTCAAAGTTGTACTTATCGAGTGGGTACCAAGAGATGTTGTTTCTTGGTCCTGAACCTGGCTGCTCATCTATTTGAACATCAAATCCACCAGTAGGGACATCCTTTTCGAATGTGTATGTATTACTTCCACCATTACTTGCGCCAATGACTGAGTCAACGATTAAATCAACATCCTGTGTTGGAACCCAACCACTCTTTAACTTATAACCAATATCTTCAGAGTTCGGCCAAGGTAGAACTCGCGCATTTGCGGTTCCTTCAAGAGGATTGACTCCCGTAATCTGAACTAGCAGCTCAAGACGATTATCGGCACTCATCTTGATCAGCTTCGAGTCAATAGCCTCGGCATCCCCTGCTGAGCTTTGCGAAATCAAAATAACGATACCTAGGTATGCCACAGCGATTGCGATGAAGGTCTGGACGAATTTCGTTCTTAGTAAGTGCATTGGGTTACCTATCTCTTCTTATATCCGGTCGGGCATTTAGGTTTTTGCGCAGTAACTTTTTTAACACTCTTTCCTTTTACGCAAGTTATTGACGATTTCTTAACGCTAACCTTTGGAGAAAGCTTGTTTCCGATAGACGCCTCCTGTTCAAGCTTTACTCGAACGGTCGGTGAAGAGAATTCAAAGTTATAGGCCGCTAACTCGACCCATCCTTTGCGCTCCCCGAACAAGGTGGTGGAAACCGAAGGTTCACCATTGTCTGTCACCACTTGAATGGAAGCAGATAGCGGAGCTGAGCTAAATTTGTAGAGACATCGAGCAACATCAGAGCGAATTACTAAGTTATAGGTTCCCTTGAACTCGGTTCCATCGGGATTGAAATGAGCCGAAGCAACTTTGTAATTCAGGAAACCGTCCGAAAATGTTGGAGGTCCTTCGGAGTAGGTCGTTGAATTTGTGGTGACTATTCCTTTGATTCCACTTCCTGAATTGAAGCAACCATTTGCTTTAGACATTTCTGTCTTGGTTAAGGATCTAATATTCCAAGTAGTTGGTACAGCGACAGACTTATCTGATGCAGACTTTACAAACGTCTTTATGATTCCAAGCGCTCTATCTCCATAGGACTCCGCATTATCTTGAACATTGCGAAGATTTCCATTTGGCTCTTTGGCAAAGTTTGACGTTGAGCGCGTCGAAAATCCACATGTCCTGATTGGGATGCATTTGTCCCAATACTCCTGCAATTCTTTGTCGAGTGTGGAGAACTGACCGCCTGAGTAGAAAATTGGAACCTTCACAGAGCCAGCTTCTACTGTTAATTTCACTCCTCCCGTTGAGAGTGATTTGACCTCAATTGTGGGGTTGAACATCCGACCATGCATCCAACTAATGGGTTCCTTGGCAAGTCGTACACGTACTTCAAAACGTGTATCAGCAGGGAAAGGTCTCTGGAGGTAGCAGTCACTTGCTTTATCGGTCTTCACAGCACACTTGAACTTGCCTACATCCTGGACGCCTCCGCCACAGGCTAGAGATCCAATGCCTTCAGGTGAAATCTTCTGGATACATTTGTTGTAGTTATTGAATCCGCTGTCATCTCCATCTGAAGAAATTCCTGATTTGCGTGAGACTGGTGCAAGATGGAGATAAAAGTCCTCATTCACATAATTTGTATCAGTCTTGTTTAAGTTACCTGACAAGCCCGCCACCAATGCGTATTCGTCTCCCCCAGAATGTGGCATGCCAGGCAATTTCCAGATGCTTGGTGCGCCGGCCATGGGGATCCCTTTACTTACATCACCAACATACATATTTGGGTGGTTCTCATATGTGTATTGGTCAAAAGTGGCAACTTTAACCTCGCCGCCCTCTTTACGTGCAGATAATCCCTCTATGCAATTCACTTGCGCTGCAATGTCGCAAACCGGCAAAACTGCATTGTAGTTGTAGTACCAACCCTTGCTGCAATTCTCATCACTTACACTTTTACAAAGGAAGTATCCTTTTTCATATTGAGTGGATAGCTGCGAATAACTCTTAAATCCATCCGCTTGTTCTCCAATCAGAACCGAATGATGACCTACCGCTGGCTCATTTGGGATAGGCCATTGCTCATCTTCTGACGCGGCGAAGACATTGCCTTGGTTGGTGAAAGACATCACCACTACAAGAATTAAAAGGGCTACTTTTCTCATTGACTATTTCTTCTTGTATCCAGTCGGACACTTAGGTTTTACCCCATAAACTCGCTGGACTTTCTTTCCCTTTGTGCAAGTAATCGTCGCTTGCTTTTTGGTTTTTTTGACTGGGCCAAGAATTTCGGTCTCGGAAGCCTCTTGGCTCAGCTTCACTCGGATTGTCGGAGATGAGAATGTGAATCCATTAGCTGAGAGCGTTAACCATCCATCCTTTTCACGCACGAGCGTTGTGGCAACTTTATTCTCTCCATCGGCGCCTACAATTGAAATAACTGCTTGAATTGGGGCTTTTGAGAATCCATAGATGCATCGAGCTACATCAGAACTTATGACAAGATCGTAAGTTCCAATCGCAACATCACCATTGGCCGTAAAGTGCGGTGAGAGCAATTTGTAATCGAGTGAGCCTTCAGCCTTGTTGTAGGTAGGCGGGCCAGCACTATAGACGAGTGAATTAGTTGTAACAATCCCAGCCAGATTGCTTGAGCTGTTTAGGCATCGGGAGCTATCTGAATCCCATTCACCATAGAGAGTGCGAACACTCCAGCTTTCAACAGAAGTTGTTGCTTTGTCCTTGAGGAGTGGCAACCAATAGCCGACCATATCTAAGGCTTCTTTTCCTGAATTCCCAGGCATGAAATATGAACCTCCATCAGCAAAACTTCTATCGCCACTTAAGAATGCTCTGAAATCATTTCCAATTTCAGAGGTATTCACTCTCTCATATAAAGTCGGGACCTGAACGGGTAGCGCTTCAAAAGTTAGAACTTGCTTTATGCCGTCTGCCTTAACATCAATCACTGGCTGAAAAATTCTTCCGTGGAACCAGCCTTTAACTTCGCTTGCAAGCACGACCTGCAAGCCAAATCTGTACTCTTTGGGAAATTCTTGAGGCAGAAAACAAATGCCTCCACCTGTCATCACACACGAGTTAGGTCCAACATTACCAGGGTACCCGAATGCAAAACCATCGCTAGGAACTGCTTGGTTATAGTTTCCAGCAACCTCATTCACTGGACTTATTCCGGAGCCAAATGAATTGAAATAGAACCTTTCTTTAGAAACTTTTGTCCCTGCGGTTTTATTTAGTCCAAGATTTACAATTGTGGAGACAAAATATTTGTCATTTCCGCCTGAGTGGGTAACACCGGGAAGCTCCCAGATACCACCTTGACTCTTACCTTGCGGGAGTTTATTGACCTCGCTTGCTGGGTAGTCATATTTGCCGTCAGGCGTTGCATACTTAGTAAATTCACCTTCAATTCTTTTTCCCTCTGGATCAATTGCATAAAAGTTTGAGATGCAATTGGTTCCAATCGGTGCGATGCAAGGAGGCAGATGGCTCCATCCTGAAATGGCACTTGCAGCGGTACATGTTTCATCATGAATTGAGCCACAAAGGAGGTGTACCGCTCCGGGACCACTTCGCTGAGTCCCGAAGAGCGAAGGTGGAGGTCCAAAACTCGTACTTTCAACGATGTGAATTCCCAAGGTAGATTGGCTTAAATCAGCCCGAACCGCGGCTTGCGATGAAGTCGCACTAGTAGCTGTTAGCAGCAAGATTGAAATAAGTGTGGCAGTTATCCTTGTCATTGTTACTATCTTTTTTTATAACCAGATGGGCACTTGGGTTTAGCACCATAGATTCGTTGGACTTTCTTTCCCTTTGCACAGGTGATTGTTGTTTTCTTAACGCTTACCTTGGCTGGCACCACTGGTGCAAGAATTTCGGTTTCGGAAGCCTCTTGGCTTAGTGTTACTCGGATTGTCGGTGATGAGAACGTGAATCCATTTGCGGACAGGGTCAGCCAGCCATCTCGTTCGCGTATGAGTGTTGTTGCAACCTTGTTTTCACCACCAGAACCAACAATCGAAACTACTGCTTGAATTGGGGCTTTTGAAAACCCATAGATGCATCTAGCAACGTCAGATCTCAAAACCAAATCATAAGTACCGATTGCTTCTTCACCTGTGGCTGTGAAATGCGGTGAAAGCAGCTTGTAATCAAGTGAGCCTTCAGCTTTGTTATAGCTTGGAGGGCCGGCACTGTAAACAAGAGAATTTGTCGTTACTACGCCCGCAAGTTTGCTGGAATCATTTGAACAACGAGCGACGTCCGGATCCTGGTTGCCTCCCAGTGTTCGAACATTCCAGTACGTGTTTGAGGTCGTTGCTTTGTCGTTTACAAGTGGCAACCAGAATCCCGCCATCTCAATTGCTTCACTTCCTGAATTTCCTGGCTGGAAATACGGACCTCCCTGTGAAAAAACCCTATCCCCACTCAAGTATTCTCGGAACTTTCCCGTGACCTCAGAAGTTGAAACAATCTTTGTCAGAGTGGGAACTTGAACTGGTTTCGCCTCAAATGTAATAACTTGCCCGCTACCATTTGATTGAATATCAATAGTTGGTTGAAAAATTCGACCGTGGAACCAACCCTGAAGAGGACTTCCAAGAATTATCTTCATGCCGAATCTGTAATCTCTTGGAAAATCTTGGGGCATATAACAGATTCCCGTGCTGGTTAGTAGACAAGAATTTGCTCCACTTGGAGCCCCTGGATTTACTGAAGCTCCTAATCCTCCATTCTTACTTCCATCATTGCTTGGATTTGATGAATCGACAGGGAAAGAGGGTGCATATCGCCCAGTAATCTCATTAACAGGTTGAATTCCTGATTCAATTGTCGCGAATGTAAATTTTTCAGTGGAGATTTTTGATCCGGGTGCTTTATCCAACCAAGCATTTACAAAAGTTGAAGCAAAATAATAATCATTGCCACCGGAGTGCGTAATCCCAGGAATTTGCCATATTCCTCCTTGACTTTTCCCTTGTGGCAGATTGTTTAATTCCCTTGCAGGGTAGTCGTAACGGCTATCAGAAGTTGCATACTTCACAAATTTGCCTTCTGTTTTGACGCCATCACCAGCAGTGGCAAATATATTTGCAATGCAATTTACTGCTATGGAATCGGTGCAAGGTGGAAGATGATTCCATGCGAAGATGGAGAGCGAAGCAGTACAAGTTTCATCGCTAATTGAACTACACAGAAAATATGATGCGTCGTTTCCGCTTTCACTAGTTCCCATAAGGGCCACTGGATACTCCGCAAATCTCGAGCTCTCGATGATATTTATTCCTTGGAATGGATTGTTAAGGTTTGCTTTGACGGAAGCTGGCGCACTTGAGACTCCACTCACCATTATTACGATTCCAAGAATCACTATTAATATCTTTTTCATTGTTCCTATTTCTTTCGGTATCCGCTTGGGCACTTCGGATTAACTGCAGTTACTTTCTTGGTCTTCTTGCCTTTGATACATAAAATCGTGATGTTCTTGATTGGCTTAGCTTGTGTTAGAGAAACACGAACCGTTGGGTTTGAGAAAGTGAAGTTATAAGCGGCAAGCGTGAGCCAGCCATTCTTCTCATTTACTTGCGTGGTCGCTGTACTTGGCTCGCCGCTTTCAGATGTGATTGAAACGGTGGCGCTAACTGGTGCAGCAGTAAATCCGTAGATGCAGCGGGCAATCTTTGAAGACATGATCAGTTCGTAGGTGCCCTTAAAGACTGTGGTGCCATCGGCTTCAAAGTGGGTTGATGCCACCTTGTAATCGAGGAATCCATCTTGGAACTTTGGTGGACCATCTACATACATCGTTGAGTTAGTTGTTACAACACCTGCCAGGGACTTACTCTGGCTGAGGCACTCGCCAACTTTGCCTTCACCATTCTGTGACATTGTGCCAATGCGCCATTCGGTAGGCATCGCGGCAGCTTTATCTTTTGCAAGCGGCAACCAGAGAAGGAAGTTGGCCATCGAGTATTCGGAAAAATTGCCGTTAACGTGCTTAAAGGAGATGTTCTGCATTCCAGTTCGAGTTTTCTCTGACTCTAATATTGGAAGTCCCAAATTTTCCTTAGTCTGCGGGTAGTGGCGACCGTCTCCGGACCACTGCTGATTCAAATATGCGGCAATATGCGCATCAGAGAGATCGGAACTTTTGGCCCAAACATCAACTATCGGAACTGAAATTGGAGTGCCCGCTACTGAAAGGTTTGTGATTGCCCCATCTTGCTTGTAATCAATCACTGCACTTTTCATGCGACCATGGAGCCAACCTGAAAGACTTGTGCTTAATCGAATTGAGAAACCAAAAGTTACATCTTTAGGCATTGTGTATCCCAAAGCGCACTGAGTAAGTGATGCCGAAATGCAAAGCTTGGATGCCATGGGATCAGCAATCATCTTCTTCTGTGTGGTTCCCACTGGAAGTCTGCGAATAGAGTCGTATTTGGCTGTATCAGTCTCGGTTGCCATGTCAAAGAAGTCGCCTTCGATCACCTTTACCGCGTAGATAGATGCGTTCAATGAAGGCGCAGGGAAAGTCTGATCTCTTTTGGTTCTCTCGCTAGTAAGAGTTGTCTTGACTAGATATGAATCTCCGCCGGCATGTTTAGCGTCAGGTATAGAGACGAGAACCGCCCCCGACCCTTGAGGAACGTTGAGGCCTAAATTGCCTGCGAATGCTTGAGGGTTTTCTTTTGGAAAAACAGAGGGAGAATTAACAGCTAGGGATTTACCAGATGCATCCGTTGCAGTGATCCCAGAGATGCAATTGATATCCCCTGCACTGGAGCACATTGGAAGTACAGCACGGTACTTTGAAAATACCGAGAAATCACAGCCAGCTTCAGAGCCGGTATTGCAGATTGCAACATTTGTTACTTTCCCATTTTCTTCACCGTTATTTGTGGTGAGGTTAAACCAAGTTGATGCTTCGGTACTTGCAAAGAAAGATTCATTAGCTTCGAAGCCGATGTAACCGGCGCCCGGAGCGGCAAGTGGTGCCCATTGCTCTGGAATTGAAGGGTCAGCTTGAGCCGTTATTTGTGGCAGAAAAAGGGTGAAGGAGAAGAGAATCGCGAATAACTTCTTAACGCTGATTTTCATTTTCGTCCATTCACTCAAAATTAATTTGGATGGCCACCCCGGTAATTTCTCGCTTACCGGGGTGGCTCTACCTTGATCTATCTATATAGAAGAAAGTTGGAGGTTATCTCTTCTTATATCCTGATGGGCATGCAGGCTTAACAGCAGTGATCTTCTTCTGTGTCTTTCCCTGGATGCAAGTGATAGTGCTCTTCTTGGCAGAGTTCTTAGCTGGCTTGTAGCTAGCCTTGATACCAATCTTGAGCTTTGGACGTGAATACTCGAAGCCAGCAATATCAATAATGATATTTCCGTTCTTCACTGAGATCACCTTGGTGAATGCGTTTGTAACTCCGCTCTCCTCTGTTGTGAGTGAGATATCGAGAGCTGTTGCTGCATCCTTTGGATTAGCAAGACCCCAAAGAAGTGCTGCATCAGATGCAGGAATTACAGCCTTGTAGAAACCACGGTTCACAGTCACGCCATCTGGCGCAAAGTGTGGAGCCGCAACGCGCCATGTGAATGTCTTATCTTCTTCATTCCATACTGGAGTTGAGAGTTCGCAGACACCGTTAGAGCCGACAAACATATTTCCAGTTGTTCCTGGAACACCGAATCCGCTCTGATCATCATTTTGTGACAATGTGATCAACTGGAACTGGCGAACGTTTGCCTTAGCGACTCCGGTCTCACCCTTACAGTCAGCTGTCTTAGCTGCAAGTGGCACAGTTACTGGGCTACCAGTAAGAGTTACAGTATTGAAGTCCTGTGTGCGCTGAGTATTCATAGTGACACCAGTTGCGATAGCAAAAGTGACACCAGGAATCATTTCACCGATGCGGAGCTTCAATGAGACTGTTAGGTCCGCATCGAGATTGACTGCGAACTTATTATTTCCAGGCTGTCCCGCGAGGAATGTCTTATTGTCCTTATCGTTAACGACAGGAAGTACATCTGCCATCAACCATGAGCGCTGGTATTCACCAAGAGCCGCAGACTTAATGTAGATGCCGTCGTAGCCAAGAGAATTAAGTCCAAGGCCCGCCCAGTTTGAGTGTGTCCAACGTCCGCCAAGTGCTTTACCGGCTTCTACGGAAGATCCGATTGCATCAGCATTTGTTGGAGCAAGTTCTGTTGTGACTGTTGATGTATCAACATCAGGTTCTGTCTTTGTGATTGCAGCACCGGTTGGTTGACCTGCAATAACCCAGCCATTCTCCTGAGCGCCACGTGCCAACCACATTGGAATAAACATTGGCTCTGTAGCGCTGAAAGTTCCAGCCGCTGCATCATATGTTGAGTTGATGACAGGACGAACCTGAGTCTCAGCGAGCTTTGTTAGATCAATGAAAGTTGAAGCCTTAATTCGTGCGATTTGTGCTACCGCTTCAGCTGCTGTTGGTACAAACCAGAAAAATTTCACTTCGTTGTCTACGATAAACCCGATGGAGCCCTTGAAACATTCGTTAAATGGTTTCTTCACATTTGTTGATGTAGCAGGATCCCAACAATCAGTTTCGTATGCATATGAATCGAGAGCTTTATTGATGTCATATTTCTTTGTTGTTGGATCATACTTAGCGCCTTGCTCTGGGTGGTTTGGAGTTCCCAAGAGCGAGGTTAGGTCTACAACTTGCTTCGCTGGATTGACCATTACTTCGCGTTGATAAGTTGGTTGCCACCAAGCGTTATCCTTTACTTTTCCACCTTCGATGCGAGCAAGCGGTGCAAAGACTTCGCCTGTAGCGGCAACTTCTGCCTTAGGTGCTTGACCTGAAACTACATATTGAAGAGTTGTGCGAGCGCCAGAAGCGTTCGTAACAACAACAGATTCAATACAGTAAAGAGATGTTGGGACTGCAGCACATGCTGGCCAGTCCGCGAGTGGAAGCTTAATTACAGCAGCGTTAGCTGGAGCAGCTGCAGTAAATACCCCCAGGACGAGAGCCAGGGAGCTGATCCCTGCGGTTATTTTTCTTTTCACTTTTCCCCCATATAGATATGTGGCTGCCAAAGGGCTGGCAACCAATTTGCTCACCGCAAAATGAGGGGGAATTTATGCACCTAAGGAGAAATTATCTGAGCTGGGCGATATACCAATTCCACTGCCAACTCGCGTTCACTGGGATATCTAGGCCCTCCTTGAACTCAGGGAAGGTGTAGACGAGCAGGGCTTTTCCGCCTGGCAGCACCGTAGTTGGGCGAGAGTCGCTGACCAGCGGGGCGTGGCGGATGAAGATTGCCAAGGATGGAGAGGTCGAAATCAGATCTGAGGTGTTGTTCTCAACGCTCAAGACCCAGGTCATTGGACATTGAACCTTGCCGCAGCGCTCCCATGAAATCTTGAGACCAGTTGCAGTCAGTCCTGCCAAAGTATCGCCGATGCCGCCAGCGCTACTAATTGCTCCGAGATCGCCGATGCTCTGTTCCCATGTAACTGGGTAATCAGATTGGAGACCAATGATTTCTGGCTGATTCAGCGAGTTTGAACCTGTTACTCCCGCACCTTCGGAGGTCACGACGGTGGCTCCGCCTGGCTTAGCCAATTCATAAATTCCAATACTTGCTCCTGCAATGGCCACAACGGCAAAAGTTGAAATTATGGCGCGACGAATTCTTTGACGGCGCACCTTTGCAATAATGATTGGGGCAAGGTCACGATTCTCGTAAACACCGAGCGCCATCCATTGCATCTCGCGTTTGATTAGTGGATCTACTTCACTCATTATTTTCCACCACTTCTGCAATCACAATTTCTATTTGATTTTGAATATTCCCTGTTAACTCTCTCTTTGCCGATTTTTCCAGTTCTGGAACAAGTTCAATATATGCAGCAACAGCAGCTTTACCTCTGGCTAAGTGAGATGCTGCAGTTCCCGTTGGAATCTGTAAAACTTCAGCTACTTCACGGAGAACCATTCCGTGTTCATATATCAATACAAGTACAGCACGTTGTGCTGCAGAAAGTGTTTTGAGAGCTGCCTGCACCAGTAGTCGTTGCGTCACATCATCTGTCTGGTCGACAATGTCGCGAATGTTCTCAGCTAGATCCCAGGAAGTTTCTTTCTCTTGCTGGCGGCGTAACCACTTGCGACGCATATCCGCATGCTTTGAAACCATAACTCGCATGAGATAAGCCTCAGGGTTCTCGTGATCTCGGATCTTGTTCCAGCGACGATAAATATCGGCTAACGCCTCTTGAAGAACATCTTCGGCATTTTGGGTATCGAAACAAATAACCTTTGCAGCCTTTAGGAAAGCTTTCTGGTTTTCTCTGAGCCAGAGGGTGAATTCAATTTCATTATTCCGGCTCACCCTTAAATTCTAAAGGGATTCTCTCAAATAAGTAAGTCTGAGATTTCGACACCGAATCGGGCTAAATCACCCCTGCCACCATCGAGTGAAGTCAGTACAAATGGCTTGCCATCTGGACAGATGACATATGAATTCTCAAAATGGGCACCACGTGATTGGTCACTTGATACAACAGTCCATTCATCGCCAAGGACCTTCGTCTTTGCAGAGCCTCTGGTGATCATCGGTTCGATTGCAAGTGCCATTCCAGGAATGATTTCCGGACCATTGCCAGCTTTTCCAAAATTTAAGACATGTGGTTCTTGGTGCATCTCGGTACCGATTCCATGACCACCGTACTCCTGAAGGATTCCATACTTACCTTGGGAGTTTGTGTACTTCTCAATTGCATGGCCGATATCTGAAAGCTTTGCACCCATCTTGCCGGCTGCGATTCCAACCCACATAGATTCTTCGCAAACATCCATCAACTTCTGATCTTCAGGATCAACTTTTCCAATACCTATTGAGAATGCAGCATCTCCATGCCAGCCATCAATAATCGCGCCACAATCGATAGAGACGATATCGCCCTCGTTTATTACACGTGGACCCGGAATACCGTGCACGATTTCATCATTGATTGATACGCAGATTGTCTTTGGGTATCCGTGATATCCCAAGAAGTTTGAAGTTCCGCCTCCACGCTTAATATTGGCCGCTGCCATAGCATCAAGGGCATCGGTAGTCATGCCCGCTTTGATATTTTCGCGAAGCACTTGAAGGGTTTGACCTACAAGTAAACCTGCGCGGCGCATTACCTTGAGCTGCTCAAGGTCTTTAATTTGAATTGCCATTTTTACTTAGCCGTGAATGCGACTTAACGCTGTAATCGCGCGATCTGTAATCTCTGCAACTTCTCCATCTGCAGAAATCGTGACAAGCAAACCTTCAGTCCGATAGAAGTGAACGATTGGCGCAGTCTGCTCTTCATAGACGGCAAGACGCTTCGCAATAACTTCCTCTTTATCGTCTTCGCGCTGGTAGAGCGCTCCCCCACATGCAGAACACTTATCGGCATCTGGTGCAGATGGTGCGCCACAATCTTTACAAGTAAGGCGTGAAGAGAGACGCTTGATAATAAGCGCGTTATCGATTGAGAGCTCTAGAACAGCATCAAGTGGAGTCTGCTTCTCAGCTAAGAATGCGCGTAGGACTTCTGCCTGCACTGTATTGCGCGGAAAGCCATCAAGTAGAAAACCATTAGCCATGTCGTCGTGAGTTAAACGATCCTTAACCATCTCATTTGTGACTTCATCTGGAACTAACTGGCCAGAATCCATAAAGCCTTTAGCCTTAAGACCAAGCGGCGTGCTCGCCTTTAGATTAGCGCGGAAGATGTCGCCGGTTGAGATATGTGGAATTGAATAGTGCGCAGCAAGGAATTGAGCTTGAGTTCCCTTACCAGCACCTGGTGGACCTACCAGGACTAAACGCATTACTTCAAGAAACCTTCATATGAACGCTGCTGCAACTGGCTCTCGATCTGCTTTGCAGTATCAAGACCAACACCCACAACAATCAGAATCGCAGTTCCACCGAATGGGAAGTTCTGTGTCGCACCGAAGAGAATCAGCGCTGCGATAGGAATGATTGCAACGAGTGCAAGGTAAATCGCACCTGGTGCTGTGATTCGTGAGAGTACATATTGCAAGTATTCAGATGTTGGGCGTCCGGCACGGATGCCAGGAATAAATCCACCGTACTTCTTCATATTGTCCGCGACCTCATCAGGATTAAATGTGATTGCAACGTAGAAGTAGGTAAAGAAGATGATCATCGCAGAGTAAGCGATGATGTAAATTGGATGATCGCCGCTTACCAAGTTACGTGAAATCCAAACCGCCCAGCCTGCTTGGCTATTGGTGAAGTTCACGAGAAGTGACGGAATATAGAGAAGTGATGAAGCGAAGATAACCGGAATAACACCAGCCTGGTTTACCTTGATTGGAATATAAGTTGATGTTCCGCCGTAAGCCTGACGACCAACCATGCGCTTTGCGTACTGCACTGGAATACGTCGCTGTGCCTGCTCAACGAATACAACCGCTGCGATTACAACAACACCGATTGCACATACGAAGAGGAATGCGAACCAGCCCTTTTGTAGCTTGATTGACCAGAGCTGGCTTGGGAAACCTGCAGCGATAGATGTAAAGATAAGGATTGACATACCGTTACCGACACCGCGGTCAGTAATGAGTTCGCCGAGCCACATGATTACTGATGTAGCTGCTGTCATAACAATAATCATTGTGATGATGCGCATAAATGATGTGTCAGGAATGATTGGGACGTTACAACCTGAGATTAAGCGACCCGGTGTACGAGCTACTGCAATAAGGCCTGTTGATTGAAGAATCGCAAGACCGATTGTGAGGTAACGGGTGTACTGGGTGAGCTTTGCTGTTCCTGATTGTCCTTCAGCTTTAAGTGTTTCAAAGCGAGGGATAACAACTGTGAGCAGCTGAATAATGATTGAAGCGGTGATGTAAGGCATGATGCCAAGTGCAAATACTGAGAGCTGAAGAAGCGCTCCACCTGAGAAGAGGTTGATGAGACCGAAGAGGCCACCAGTTTCAACCTGATCAAGACATGATTTAACAGCTGTATATGAAACACCAGGTGTTGGGATGACTGATCCGAAGCGGAAGAGAGCCATGATTGAGAGAGTGAAGAAGATTTTCTTACGAAGTTCAGGCGTCTTAAAGGCCATTCCAAATGCTGAAAGCATCAATCTTCTCCCTCTATCAATTCACGTTTAGATCTAGATTTTTTCTGTAGCTATTACAGTGTGTTTGCTGTTCCGCCTGCTGCTGAGATCTTCTCGATCGCAGATGCAGAGAACTTGTGAGCAGTAACAGTTACCTTGACTGCAATGTCGCCATTTCCAAGAACCTTTACAGGCAATGAATCGCGAACTGCACCCTTAGCAATGAGATCTGCAACAGTTACATCGCCACCCTTTGGAAAGAGTGCGTTGATTGTTGAGACATTCACTGCCTGGTACTCGATACGTGCTGGATTCTTAAAGCCGCGAAGCTTTGGAAGACGCATTACGAGTGGAAGCTGACCACCTTCGAAACCTGGACGAACCGTGTTACGAGCATGTGTTCCCTTGCCACCGCGACCTGCGGTCTTACCCTTTGATGCTTCACCGCGACCCTTACGAGTCTTATCTTTTTTAGCACCTGGAGCTGGACGAAGGTGATGAAGTTTTAGAGTCATCTTTATTCGACCTCCTCTACCTTGATCAAGTGGCGAGCAGCAACTGCCATGCCACGAATTTCTGGACGGTCTTCTTTAACAACAACGTCGTTAATTCGCTTGAGTCCGAGTGAACGAACTGTGTCGCGAATTTCTGGCTTGTTGCCAACTGTTGACTTGATCTGTGTGATCTTTAAACGTGGCATTAGGCACCAACTGTCATCTGTGAAGCGCGAATAATTGCTGCAGGAGCAACATCTTCCAACGGACGTCCGCGGCGAGTTGCAATCTGTGCAGGTGACTCAAGCATCTTGAGTGCAGCAACGGTTGCGTGAACCATGTTGATTGCATTTGAAGATCCGAGAGACTTTGTAAGTACATCGTTTACACCAGCGCACTCAAGCACGGCACGAACAGGACCACCGGCGATAACTCCGGTACCTGGGCTTGCTGGGCGAAGAAGAACTACGCCTGCTGCTGTTTCACCTTGTACTGGGTGAGGAATTGTTCCTTGCACGCGTGGAACTGTGAAGAATGACTTCTTAGCCTCTTCAACTGCCTTAGCGATAGCTTGTGGAACTTCCTTAGACTTTCCGTAGCCAACACCAACAGTTCCGTTCTGATCTCCCACAACAACTAGTGCTGTGAATGAGAAGCGTCGTCCGCCCTTTACAACCTTTGATACGCGGTTAATGAAAACCACGCGCTCGGTGTAAGGAGACTTCTCCTTCTCGCGATCATCGCGACGTTCGCGGCGTTCGCCACGTCCCTTGTTTGATGGTGCGCCTGTTGTTGACGCTGCATCGTTAGTTGGATTAACAGCCATTAGAACTCCAATCCGTTCTCTCGTGCAGAATCTGCAACTGCTGCAATACGACCGTGGTACTTGTTACCTGCGCGGTCAAAAACAACTGTAGAAATTCCAGCTTTCTTAGCGCGCTCAGCAATAAGAGCTCCGACCTGCTTCGACTTATCTGTCTTATCGCCAGATGCCTTACGAAGATCTGCTTCCATTGTTGATGCATAAGCAAGTGTCTTTGCTTGTGTGTCATCGATGACCTGTACGAACAGGTGACGCGCTGAACGTGAAACGACTAGGCGTGGACGTGATGGTGTTCCTGAAATCTTCTTACGAAGACGGAATGCGCGACGAGCGCGTGCATTCGTTGCAGAACCCTTGCGGACTTTAACTCCGATTGCCATTACTTCTTACCTGCCTTTCCAGCCTTGCGACGAACTGCTTCGCCTTCAAGACGCAAGCCCTTGCCCTTGTATGGATCAGCCTTGCGAAGCTTCTTGATCTTCGCTGCTGTTTCTCCGACAAGCTGCTTATCGATTCCGCTGATAATCAACTTAGTTGGAGATTCAACCTTGTAGGTGATTCCTTCTGGAGCTGGGAAAAGAATTGGGTGGCTGTAGCCGAGCTGGAATTCAAGATCCTTGCCCTTTTCAGCAACTCGGTAACCAACACCAACGATGTTGATTGTGAGTGAGTAACCAGTTGTTACACCCTCGACCATATTCGCTACGAGTGAGCGAGATAGGCCGTGAAGTGAACGAGTTACGCGCTCTTCATTTGGACGAGCAACGGTGATAACACCATCTGCTTGTGAAACCTGGATAGGTGATGGAACTGCAATTGCGAGTGAACCCTTAGGTCCCTTCACTGCAACGTTCTGACCAGTGATTGAAACTTCGACACCGCTTGGAACGGTGATAGGCATACGACCAATACGTGACATCAGAGATTTACCATACGTAAGCGAGAACTTCTCCGCCTACACCCTTCTTATTGGCCTGCTTATCTGTAAGGAGTCCTGATGATGTGGAGATGATTGCAACTCCGAGTCCACCAAGAACCTTAGGAAGCGCAGTTGACTTTGCGTAAACGCGAAGTCCTGGCTTGCTTACGCGGCGAAGACCTGCGATTGAACGTTCGCGGTTTGTGCCGAATTTAAGATCGAGTGTGAGGTTCTTACCTACACCTGTTGCTGTTGGTTCAACGCGGAATTCTGCAATGTAACCCTCTTGCTTGAGGATCTCTGCAATTCGAACCTTGACCGATGATGACGGCATTGAAACCGTGTCATGGTAGGCAGAGTTCGCGTTGCGCAGACGAGACAACATGTCTGCGATTGGATCTGTCATTGTCATACGTGGCCTGTGGCCTTTCTCGAATCAGTATCCAAGCGATTTGCTTGGACTTTTTTCGTTTGTAGATTTACCAAGAAGCCTTGGTGATACCTGGAAGCTCGCCGCGGTGCGCCATTTCACGGAAACAGACGCGACAGATTCCAAACTTTTGATAGACAGAGTGCGGACGACCGCAACGCTGGCAACGTGTATAACCGCGAACCTTGAACTTTGGCTTGCGAGCAGCTTTAACCTTGAGTGATGTCTTAGCCATTCTTATGCCTCCTTGAAAGGAAAGCCGAGCGCCTTAAGTAGTGCGCGACCTTCATCATCGTTCTTAGCTGTAGTTACAACAGTGATATCCATACCGCGTGTGCGGTCGATCTTGTCCTGCTCGATTTCTGGGAATACAACCTGCTCGGTAAGACCGAAGGTGTAGTTGCCCTTGCCATCGAACTGCTTTGGTGAAAGACCACGGAAGTCACGGATACGAGGTAGTGAGATTGAGAGAAGACGATCTGCGAACTCCCACATGCGATCTCCGCGAAGTGTTACGTGTGCACCAATCGGCATGCCTTCGCGAAGCTTGAACTGCGCGATTGACTTGCGTGACTTAGTGACCTGTGGCTTCTGACCGGTGATAACAGCGAGATCGCGGATTGCTCCTTCGATCAACTTTGAATCACGAGCAGCTTCACCAACACCCATGTTGACGACAATCTTTACGAGTGTAGGAATCTGCATTGGATTCTTATATCCAAATTCGCTCTTCAGCGTTGACTGGATCTCGCTCTTGTAGCGAGCCTTTAAACGAACATCTGTAGTTGTGCTCATTAGATGTCCTTTCCTGTGCGACGTGAGATACGAACATTTGAGCCTTCATCATTAACCCGAACGCCAAGACGTGTTGCCTTGCCATCGCCATCAACGATCATGACATTTGAAATATGGATTGATGCCTCTTGTGTGATGATTCCGCCAACTTTGACGCCACGTTCGGTTGTTGATTCCTTTGTGTGGCGCTGAATGCGATTAACGCCTTCAACAGTTACGCGGTCTCCATCTACATGAAGGACCTTGCCGGTTACGCCCTTGTTCTTGCCAGCGATAACCAAGACTTCGTCATTCTTCTTAATCTTCGCCATGGTTAGAGCACCTCCGGAGCGAGTGAAATGATCTTCATGAACTTCTTGTCGCGGAGTTCGCGAGCAACTGGTCCGAAGATACGAGTTCCGCGTGGTTCGCCATCCGCTTTGAGGATAACTGCTGCGTTCTCGTCAAACTTGATGTAAGAACCGTCTGGACGACGACGTTCTTTAACTGTGCGAACGATGACAGCCTTAACGACTTCACCCTTCTTAACCTGTCCGCCAGGAATTGCATCCTTGACTGAACAGACGATGATGTCACCGATGCCTGCGTAACGGCGCTTTGATCCTCCGAGTACACGGATACAGAGAAGCTCTTTAGCTCCTGTGTTATCCGCAACGCGTAGGCGGGATTCCTGTTGAATCATTCTTTATTCGCCCCTTACTTGGCCTTCTCGATGATTTGAACTAAACGCCAGCGCTTTGATGCTGATATTGGTCGTGTCTCCATGATCAATACGCGGTCACCTGTACCTGCTGAGTTTGTCTCATCATGTGCTTTGAGCTTGTGTGTGCGGCTCATGACCTTTGAGTACATACCGTGTGCAACACGGTTTGATACTGCAACGGTGATGGTCTTATCCATCTTGTCTGAGACAACGATGCCTTCACGAGTCTTACGAGATCCGCGATCTTCAACTGGATTTGTCATTACGCAGCGCCTCCAATTCCTAGTTCGCGTTCACGAATAATTGTGTAGATACGAGCAATCTCTTTGCGAACTGCACCGAGACGACCATGTGATTCAAGCTGACCAGTTGCTGCTTGGAAACGAAGGTTAAAGAGTTCTTCCTTACCTTCACGAAGCTTTGCAGTTAACTCTTCAGCTGACAGTTGACGAAGTTCTTCATTAGTAATCGCCATGGTTATGCCTCCTCACGCTTTACAACGCGGCACTTCATTGGGAGCTTGTGAATCGCAAGGCGCATAGCTTCTGTAGCTACAGCCTCTGTTACGCCTGAAATTTCAAACATAATGCGACCTGGCTTCACGTTTGCGATCCACCATTCTGGAGAACCCTTACCGGAACCCATACGAGTTTCAGCAGGCTTCTTTGTAAGTGGGCGATCTGGATAAATGTTGATCCAAACCTTTCCACCACGCTTGATATAACGAGTCATCGCGATACGCGCTGCTTCGATCTGGCGGTTAGTTACATATGCAGGAGCAAGTGCCTGGATACCGAAGTCTCCAAATGCAACCTGTGTTCCACCCTTTGACGCGCCTGAACGCGATGGGTGGTGCTGCTTACGGTGCTTAACCTTGCGAGGAATCAACATTATTCAGCGCCTCCTTCTGTAGCTGGTGTTGCTGCTTCAGTTGGAGCTGCTTGTGAAGTTGTAACTTCAGCGCGTGGTGCACGTGGTGTACGTGGTCCGCGACGCTCTGGCTTTGGTGCGCGTGCTTCAGCAAGTGCCTTTTCAGCACGCTCTGCACGTGAACCAATAACTTCGCCCTTGTAGATCCAAACCTTTACACCCAAGCGACCGAATGTTGTTGCAGCTTCGTAGAAGCCGTAATCAATATCTGCACGGAGTGTGTGTAGTGGAACGCGACCTTCGCGATAGAACTCAGAACGTGACATTTCTGCACCGCCGAGACGACCACCGCACTGAACACGAATGCCCTGTGCTCCAGCCTTCATCGCAGATTGCATTGACTTCTTCATTGCGCGACGGAATGAAACACGTGCAGCAAGCTGCTCCGCGATTCCCTGTGCAACGAGCTGTGCATCAATCTCTGGGTTCTTAACTTCAAGAATATTGAGCTGAACTTGCTTGCCGGTGAGCTTCTCAAGCTTCTGACGAAGAACGTCAGCTTCTTGTCCGCGACGACCGATAACAATTCCTGGACGAGCAGTGTGAAGGTCGATACGTACACGATCACGTGTGCGCTCAATTTCGATGCGTGAAACGCCTGCGCGCTCCATGCCCTTCTGCATAAGTCGGCGGATTTCGACATCTTCCTTGACGTAATCCTTGTACAACTTATCTGCATACCAACGTGACTTAAATTCAGTTGTGATGCCGAGACGGAAGCCGTGTGGGTTTACTTTTTGACCCATTAGTTGGACGCTCCCTTCGCTGCTAGTGGAGATTTATCTGAACGCTTTGGATTTCTCGTCTGCGCCTTTGTTGAAGTACGTGAAAGTGACTTTGAGGTCGCCTTTGAATCGCTGACAGCAACAGTGATGTGGCTTGAGCGCTTCAAGATACGGAAACCGCGACCCTGTGCACGTGGGCGGAAACGCTTCATTGTGCGTCCCTCGTCAACGAGTGCTTCTACAACCCAGAGCTCTGAAGCATCGCGGATTGCTGGATTCTGCTGCTTCGCATTTGCGATAGCTGAGTTAAGAAGTGTGTACACATCTGAACCTGCAGCCTGTGGTGCAAACTTGAGAACGTTAAGTGCTTCATCTGCACGCATTCCACGAACCAAGTCGACAACGCGACGAGCCTTCTGTGGTGTGTGGCGGATATCGCGCAGTACTGCGCGAGCTACGAGTGCGTCTTGTGTATTAGCCACGAGTTGCTCTCCGATCATCTTTAACGTGTCCGCGGAATGTACGTGTTGGTGCGAACTCACCAAGCTTGTGACCGATCATTGCGTCGGTGATAAATACAGGGACATGCTTGCGACCGTCGTGTACCGCAATTGTGTGTCCAATCATTGAAGGCGAGATCATCGAGCGTCGAGACCATGTCTTAATGACATTCTTTGTATTGGCTTCATTTTGCGCATCCACCTTTTTGGTGAGATGCCCATCAATGAATGGGCCCTTCTTGAGACTACGTGGCATGAGGGCTCCTTAGCGCTTCTTGTTCGACTTACGACGACGGACGATCATTGAATCTGAAGCCTTCTTCTTACGAGTACGTGCTTCAGGCTTACCCCAAGGTGAAACCGGGTGGCGTCCACCAGAAGTCTTACCTTCACCACCACCGTGTGGGTGGTCGACTGGGTTCATAACAACACCACGAACAGATGGACGAACACCTAACCAGCGCTTACGTCCAGCTTTTCCGTAGTTAATGTTTGCTTGTTCTGCGTTTCCAACTTCACCAACAGTTGCGCGGCAACGAACATCCACGTTACGGATTTCTCCAGATGGCATACGAAGTTGTGCGTATGGACCATCTTTAGCAACGAGCTGAACTGATGCGCCAGCTGAACGAGCGATCTTCGCTCCGCCACCTGGGCGAAGTTCGATTGCGTGAACAGTTGTACCTACTGGGATGTTGCGAAGTGGCAAGTTGTTACCAGGCTTGATATCGGCCTTTGGACCGTTCTCAACTGTTGCACCTTGCTCAAGTTTATTTGGAGCGATGATGTAACGCTTTTCTCCATCTGCGTAGTGAAGAAGTGCGATACGCGCTGTGCGGTTTGGATCGTATTCAATGTGCGCAACCTTTGCTGGCACGCCATCTTTATCGTTACGTACGAAATCGATAAGACGGTATGCACGCTTGTGACCGCCACCTTGGTGACGAACAGTGATGCGACCTTGATTGTTACGACCACCCTTTGAGTGAATTGGGCGAACGAGTGACTTCTCAGGTGTTGAGCGAGTGATTTCTGCGAAATCTGGAACAGTTGCTCCACGCTGACCTGGGGTCGTTGGCTTGAGTTTGCGAAGTGCCATGAGGTTTCCTCTCTTTAAGGTCCTGAATCAGTAGGGAACCCCCTACGAAACAGGGCCTCCGAAGATGTCGATACGGTCGCCAGCGGCCACATGAACGATTGCTCGCTTTGTGTCTTTGCGCTTTCCATCACCAAAACGTGTGCGCTTGTTCTTTCCTAGACGGTTCATAGTGTTAACACTGATGACCTTGACTCCGAATACCTTTTCAACAGCGATCTTGATCTCTGTCTTATTAGCATCTGTAGCTACTAGGAATGTGTACTTGTTCTCATCTAGCAATCCGTAGCTCTTTTCAGAGACAACTGGTGCTAGCAAAACATCGCGATGATCCTTCATTATGCAGATACCTCACTCTCGCGTGCTACTGACTTAACAGATTTTCCTGAAGCCTTAGCTGAACTCTTGAACTTTAGGAAGTCGTTGATTGCTGTCTCTGAGAAGACAACGTCATCGCTCTTCAAGATGTCGTAAGCGTTGAGCTGGTCTGGAACTAGGAGGTGGAGATCTTCAGCGTTACGAAGTGAACGCCATGCAGCGTCCTCGGTACGTGAGACAACAACCAAGAGGTTCTTGCGAGTTGAGAATTGACGCACTGCTGCAAGAGCTGCCTTTGTTGAAGGAGCTGCTGTTACAGAATCCAATACGTGAATTCGCTCGTTGCGCTGACGGTCAGAGAGAACGCCGCGAAGTGCTGCTGCGATCATCTTCTTTGGTGTGCGCTGGAAATATGAACGTGGACGAACTGCGTGTGCAGCACCGCCACCGCGCTGAAGAGGAGCACGGACAGAACCCTGACGAGCACGACCTGTTCCCTTCTGCTTGAAAGGCTTCTTACCTGAACCAGAAGTTTCTCCACGGTTCTTCGCCTTCTGAGTACCTTGACGTGCAGCTGCAAGTTGAGCTGTTACGACTTGGTGAATCAAAGGAATGTTTGTTTGCGCATCAAAGATATCTGCTGGCAAATCTACTGAGCCAACTTTCTTTCCTTCTGCGTTCTTAACTTCGACTGTAAGCGCCATGGTTACATCCCTGCCTTTACTGTCTCAACAATTGCTTTTTTAGCAGCTGAACGGATAAAGACGAGACCACCATCAGTACCTGGGACTGAACCCTTGATAAGTAGCAAGTTACGCTCTAGATCTACACCCTGAACTGTGAGGTTCTGTGTTGTGACCTTCTCGTTACCCATGCGACCCATCATGCGCATTCCCTTGAATACGCGACCTGGTGTTGAACATGCGCCGATTGAACCTGGCATACGGTGCTTACGATCAACACCGTGAGATGAACCAAGACCACCGAAACCGTGGCGCTTCATAACACCAGCAGTTCCCTTACCGGTTGAAGTTCCTGTTGCATCGACGATATCGCCGGCTGCAAATGTTGATGCGCCAATCTCTTGTCCAACTGTGTAATCAGCTGCTGACAATGTGCGGAGTTCTGCAACTGAACGTCGAGGAGTGACGCCATTCTTTGCATAGTGTCCAGCGAGTGGCTTTGAAACCTTCTTTGGGTCGATTGCGCCGAAACCAAGTTGAACAGCTGAGTAGCCATCCTTCTCAGGTGTGCGAATCGAAGTAACAACACATGACTCAACTGAAACAACTGTTACAGGAATCATCTTGTTATCTGCATCGAATACTTGGGTCATACCAAGCTTCTTACCGAGAACGCCCTTGATGGACGAACCGTAAGACTGAGTTACAACTGTGCGTGTCATTAGTTTTCGTCCTTTCCTTAGAGCTTAATCTCGATGTCGACGCCTGCTGGCAGATCGAGACGCATCAATGAATCAACAGTCTTGGGTGTTGGGTCGATGATGTCGATTAGGCGCTTATGTGTGCGCATCTCGAAATGTTCGCGGCTGTCCTTGTACTTGTGAGGAGAGCGAATCACGCAATAGGTGTTCTTCTCTGTTGGTAGCGGCACTGGACCCGCGACGGTTGCACCTGTGCGCTCGACTGTCTCAACGATTTTCTTCGCTGATGAGTCAATCACCTCATGGTCATACGCCTTGAGTCGAATGCGGATCTTTTGTCCCGCCATGTCGTTCTCCTCTTTACTTTCGTTAGTTCAAACTTTTAATTAAATTTTCAAACTTTTGTTGATGCCCGGCGGTTTTTACGCCGCCGGGCTCAAACAATTACTTCTTGATCTTTGTAACGCGACCTGCACCTACTGTGCGGCCACCTTCGCGGATAGCGAAGCGAAGACCATCTTCCATAGCGATTGGCTGGATGAGAACAACTGACATTTCAGTGTTATCGCCAGGCATAACCATTTCTGTACCTTCTGGAAGTGTTACAACACCAGTTACGTCAGTTGTACGGAAGTAGAACTGTGGACGGTAGTTGTTGAAGAATGGAGTGTGACGACCGCCTTCATCCTTTGAAAGGATGTATGCAGATGCATCGAACTCTGTGTGAGGTGTGATTGATCCTGGCTTGCAGACAACCTGTCCACGCTCAACATCTTCACGCTTTGTTCCACGGAGAAGAAGTCCGACGTTCTCGCCAGCCTGTCCTTCGTCGAGGAGCTTACGGAACATTTCTACGCCTGTAACAGTTGTCTTCTGTGCATCCGGACGGATACCAACGATTTCAACTTCTTCGTTAACCTTGACGATACCGCGCTCGATACGACCAGTGATAACTGTTCCACGACCTGTGATTGTGAAAACGTCTTCAACTGGCATAAGGAATGGCTTGTCGATGTCACGAGCTGGCTGTGGGATAAATGAATCCACTGCATCCATAAGATCGATGATCTTGTCAGCCCACTTAGCATCTCCTTCGAGAGCCTTAAGTGCTGAGATGCGAACGATTGGTGTGTCATCGCCTGGGAACTCGTACTTAGAAAGAAGTTCACGAACTTCCATTTCTACGAGCTCAAGAATTTCTTCGTCATCGACCATATCTGACTTGTTTAGAGCCACAACGATTGATGGAACGCCTACCTGACGTGCAAGGAGAACGTGCTCCTTAGTCTGTGGCATTGGACCGTCTGTAGCTGCAACGACGAGGATTGCTCCGTCCATCTGTGCAGCACCAGTGATCATGTTCTTGATGTAGTCAGCGTGGCCTGGGCAGTCAACGTGTGCGTAGTGACGCTTCTCTGTCTGGTACTCGATGTGAGCGATAGAGATTGTAATTCCGCGCTGACGCTCTTCTGGAGCCTTGTCGATCTGATCAAAAGGTGTGAATGGGTTTACATCTGGGTACTTATCGTGCAACACCTTTGAGATCGCAGCAGTAAGAGTTGTCTTACCGTGGTCAATGTGGCCGATTGTTCCGATGTTTACGTGCGGCTTGTTACGCTCGAACTTGGCTTTTGCCATTTTGGTTCCTCTTTCGTTTTATCTAGTGCTTAGTTATTAGGGGTTTTGTTTTTCGTGCTTATTAGGGATTATTCGCCGCGAACTTTCGCAATGATTTCCTTTGCGACGTTGCCTGGAACTTCGGCATAACTGTCGAATTCCATGCTGTAGCTCGCGCGACCTTGTGTTCTGGAGCGGAGATCTCCGACATAGCCGAACATCTCTGACAACGGAACTAGCGCCCTAACAACGCGGGCACCTGACCGCTCATCCATGGCCTGAATTTGGCCACGACGACTGTTGAGATCGCCGATGACATCACCCATGAAGTCTTCAGGGGTAACAACTTCGACTTTCATCACTGGTTCGAGAATTGCAGGATCAGCAAGCTTTGCTGCTTCCTTAAATGCTGCGATACCAGCCACCTTGAATGCGAGTTCCGATGAGTCAACATCGTGATACGCGCCGTCAAGAAGAGTTACTCGTACATCTGTAAGTGGATATCCAGCAAGTGGTCCTGCTGTCATCGCTTCCTTACAACCTGCATCAACTGATGGGATGTACTCGCGTGGAACGCGACCACCAGTGATCTTATTTACGAATTCATATCCGCCTTCGATTTCACCTGTTGGAAGTGGCTCGATAGCAATCTGAATCTTTGCAAACTGTCCAGAACCACCTGTCTGCTTCTTGTGTGTGTAGTCGTGGCGTGCAACTGGCTTACGAAGTGTTTCGCGGTATGCAACCTGTGGCTTACCGACGTTAGCTTCAACCTTAAATTCGCGACGCATACGGTCTACGAGAATTTCAAGGTGAAGTTCACCCATACCAGCGATGATTGTCTGACCTGTTTCTTCGTCAGTGTTTACGTGGAATGTTGGGTCTTCTTCAGATAGACGCTGAATTGCAACGCCGAGCTTCTCTTGGTCGCCCTTTGTCTTTGGCTCGATAGCAACAGAGATAACTGGTGCTGGGAAGTCCATTGACTCGAGAATTACTGGCTTAGCTGGATCGCAGAGAGTTTCGCCTGTTGTTGTGTCCTTAAGACCCATAACAGCAACGATCATTCCTGCACCAACATTGTCACGCTCTTCGCGCTTATTTGCGTGCATCTGGTAAATCTTTCCGATGCGCTCCTTGCGGTTCTTTGTTGAGTTAAGGATTGTTGATCCTGTCTCAAGAACGCCTGAGTAAACACGGATAAATGTAAGTTTTCCAAGGTGTGGATCTGTCATGATCTTGAATGCAAGTGCTGAGAATGGCTCGTCGTTCTTTGGAAGACGCTTCATCTCTACTTCTGAATCATTCATATCTGTACCGACGATTGCATCGATATCAAGTGGTGATGGAAGGTAGCGAGTTACAGCATCAAGCATTGGCTGTACGCCCTTGTTCTTAAATGCTGAACCTGTAAGAACTGGTGAAAGCTTTGCTGCGATTGTTGCGCGGCGGATACCAGCAATGATTTCTTCTTCTGAGAGTTCGATTCCCTCGAGGAACTTCTCCATTACTGCATCGTCATTCTCTGCAAGAGTTTCTAGCATCGCTGTGCGAGCTTCCTTGCTCTTCTCGAGCATGTCAGCTGGAATCTCTTCGATTGCGTAATCTTCACCCTTTTTGGTTTCGCCGCGCCATACAAGTGCCTTCATAGCAATGAGGTCGACTACGCCGATGAAATCTGATTCGTTACCGATTGGAAGCTGAAGAACTAGTGCAACTGCATTGAGGCGATCCTTGATCATGCCTACGCACTTATCGAATGATGCACCTGTGCGGTCTAACTTGTTAATAAAACAAATACGTGGAACTGAGTAGCGATCTGCTTGGCGCCATACTGTCTCTGACTGTGGCTCTACACCTGCAACGCCGTCGAATACTGCAACTGCGCCATCGAGAACACGGAGTGAACGCTCTACTTCAACTGTGAAGTCAACGTGGCCAGGTGTATCGATGATGTTGATGAGGTGGTCTTTCCACATACATGTTGTAGCAGCAGAGGTGATAGTGATACCGCGCTCTTGTTCCTGCTCCATCCAGTCCATGGTTGCCGCACCTTCGTGCACTTCACCAATCTTGTATGAGATACCTGTGTAGAAAAGGATGCGCTCAGTAGTCGTGGTTTTGCCCGCGTCGATGTGAGCCATGATTCCGATATTGCGAACCGTAGCTAGATCGATCTTCTCTACTGTTGACACTTATATTCCTCTTCTCGTCGGTTTCTTAATTCTTAGTTTCTTTAGCGATTACCAGCGGTAGTGAGCAAATGCCTTATTTGCTTCAGCCATCTTGTGAGTATCTTCGCGGCGCTTTACAGCTGCTCCGAGACCATTTGCTGCATCGATTAATTCGTTCTGAAGACGCTCTGACATTGACTTCTCGCGACGATCGCGTGAGTAATCAACTAACCAGCGAAGTGCAAGAGTTGAAGAGCGTGATGCCTTCACTTCAATTGGCACCTGGTATGTAGCTCCACCAACGCGGCGTGAGCGAACTTCAACAGCAGGCTTGATGTTGTCGAGTGCGCGCTTTAGCGTGATGAGTGGATCAACTTCAGTCTTCTTACGTGTGCCTTCAAGCGCACCGTAAACAATTGCTTCAGCTGTCGAGCGCTTACCGTGAAGAAGTACACGGTTGATAAGTGCAGTTACAACTGGTGAGTTGTAAACAGGATCAGCAACTACAGGAGTCTTTACTACAGGACCTTTACGTGGCATTAGCTAGCCTTCTTCTCTCTCTTAGCACCGTAACGTGAACGTGATTGCTTACGGTTCTTAACACCTTGTGTATCAAGTGATCCACGAATAATTTTGTAACGAACACCAGGAAGATCTTTTACGCGGCCTCCGCGAACAAGAACAATGGAGTGCTCTTGTAGGTTGTGGCCTTCACCTGGGATGTATGCAGTGATTTCCATTCCGCTAGTAAGACGAACACGTGCAACCTTACGAAGCGCAGAGTTAGGCTTCTTAGGTGTTGTTGTATACACACGTGTGCAAACACCACGACGCTGAGGTGAACCCTTAAGCGCAGGTGTTGATGTCTTCGTAGTCTTTTCTGCACGACCACGACGCACTAGCTGCTGAATTGTTGGCACTACATTTCTCCATTTCGTTTGATGCAAAGTCTTCGACTTGTGCATCAGTTTCGTTTACTGTTCTTTTATTTCACGCTTAGAGTTCCGACCCACGCGGTCGGGTGTGTTGCACCCGATTCGCATTTCGTCCGATTAATTTCTTAACAGGAGGAAGCAACAAGCGCGCCAAAAAGCGCAGAGGAGAAAGGTATCGGCAGGGCGTATGAAAGGTCAAAACGGCCCTTTTACCCCTGAGACCCCCGCCACACCCCCATTTTCAGGGATTTTTGGTCCTCGGGCGTGTCGCTAGAGGAGGTCCCGAAGGCTACTTTTTCTTGAATCCGGCAGGGCAAACCGGCTTGGATCCGGTCACTTTTTTGCTGGTTTTCCCCTTTATGCAGGTGATTGTGGACTTCTTCGCCTTGGCCGCTGGCTTGGCTATTTGCACTGGCTTTGAAACTTCTTGGGTAAGGCTGACTTTGACCGTTGGGGCGGAGAAGGTGAAGTTCTTCGCGGACAGGGTCAGCCAGCCGCTCTTCTCTCGGACCAAGGTTGTCGCCACCTGGGCGGTTCCATCTGACGAAATAACTGAGATTGTGGCTGAAATTGGGGCCGATGAAAAACCATAGATACAGCGAGCAACGTCGCTTCTAATCACGAGGTCATAGCTGCCTTTAAATTCGGTTCCATTAGGCAAGTAGTGAGGTGAAACAACTTTGTAATCCAGAGATTGATCTGCCTGATTAAAAGTCGGCGGGCTTCCGATATACATTGTTGAATTCGTTGAGACGATTCCACTCAAAGTATCAACGCCCTTCATGCACTGTTGGTATTGATTGTTCATAGATTTTGCAGCCCAAACAGTTTGCGCATAAGCAGCCTTATCTCCTACTGCTTCAATCCAAGCTAAGGTCTCTTTGAACCCACCTTCGTCATATCCGAAGTTCTCTTTGATAATTGAATACGGTAATCCATCGTCACCTTTTGAAAGTTCATCTCCAGGTTTTGGCCAGCCCATTCCATTTGAGTTCACTTGCACTGTTGAATATGTCGCATAGAGTTTTTTAAGTGGCTCTGGGTAATCAGATTTCTTAAACCACGCAAATATGCCAGGAACAAGTGTTGGCTTGCCTTCAATTGTAAGTAACTGATCTCCGTCAGCGAGAGTTGAAATCTCTGCTTGAGCATCTGTGAGGCGACCATGCAGCCAACCAGTAACTTTCTCATGGAGCTTTACAGAAAATCCAAAAGAAGTATTGAGTGGCATAGGCCATGGCAATAGACATTCGGTTAATGTGGTTTGCACACATGCCGATCTACGAGAAGTGCTCTGCACTGCGTTAAAGCCACCTGCCGTTGATTGACGTCCAGCAAGCTTGTGATCTGGTCTCGCATCATTTGGATCAGCTGGGCGACTCATTGTGTATTGACCCGAGACTTTACTTACCGCAAAAATTCCGGTGTTGAAGTTTTCAACCGTAAAATTGGTTTCGTTGAATCCTCGGTAACCCTGCATCCAAACAACGATTAGATACTTCGTTCCACCAGGGTGTGGGTGATCAGGGAAATCAACTATGAATGGGCTAGTCCCAGCCGGTAGACCGATACTGGTATCTCCGGAATATGAGTACTGCGTTTCTCCTGGAAAATTCTCTACAAAAGTTCCGACTACCTCTTTACCTGATTGGTCTTTTGCAAAGACCTTCGCAACACAATTTGAGGTTAGCTTCGAATCACATGGTCCAATTTGGGCGTTGTACTGAAAATACTTACTTGGCTCGCATCCTGGTGACCCAATAGTTTTACAAGTTTGTCTGGTCAGGATTGAGCTCTCTCTGGAAGTACCTGTTGCAGTGAAGGCTTCTAAAGCCGAAAAGGTGTTCTTCGAGGCATTGTCATCTGCAAGATTGATACCGGTGTAACGATCGCTTGTCAGGGGATTTGAAATGACAAATTGTTCATCGGGAATCTCTGCCGCATAGGCAAATGCATTTGCAGTCAGGGCAAATGAAGTGATTACTGCGGCAAAGACCTTCTTGTAGCTCTTCACAAAAGTTTCCCCAGTTTCTGCAGAAGTTGCGTCAGGGATACCACCGCATTTGAGCGGCTAATTTATGCAGCCAACTCTGAAATATCTTTCGCAGGTTGCTTCAGCGTGAAGATCCAGCGCTCAAATGGACCACTCTTAAAGGTAATTACTGCTCCGACTCCCCTGCCCTTCATGGCAACGAAGTCCCTATAGCCACGGCCACGTAACGTTCCTAGAAGTACGACATAGGGAAGAGCCGTACCTGGGGCACGGATTCCGCGTAAAGTCGAAGATCCCCAAAGCTGGTCGACAAATTCAACCTTTGCAATGGAATCTGCAGAAGCACGAGGGCTGGAGTGCAGAGCGCCGAGCTTCTCAAAAAATGAGAGCTCGAGGACGATCTCATCGCCAACTCTTACGATCTTTGCCACAGGTAAATAGTAATGAGAAATAGAAAACCCCGTGTCCCAATTGGCGAAACGTGAAGTTGGCAGAGGTTCCAGGGAAAGCAAAGAGGCCCAACCCTTTGTGGGATTGAGCCTCTTTAGTGAGCTTCTTTAGCGAGGAATTTCTACCTCATCGAGACGAACTGCTTCTCCTGATCCTTGCTGATCAAATGGAGTGAAGTCGTACTCGTCGTAAGCTGCGTAAACCGCTGCCTTTGCTTCTTCAGTAGGTTCAACGCGAATGTTGCGGTAACGGGCAAGGCCTGTTCCTGCAGGGATCAACTTACCGATGATGACGTTCTCCTTAAGACCCAAGAGTGGATCAGACTTCTCAGAGAGTGCAGCGTCTGTAAGTACGCGAGTTGTTTCCTGGAATGAAGCCGCTGACAACCATGATTCAGTTGCAAGAGATGCCTTGGTGATACCCATAAGTTCTGGGCGCCCTGATGCAGCCTTGCCACCGGTTGTAACAACGCGACGGTTTTCAGCTTCGAAGCGACCGCGTTCAACGAGTTCACCTGGAAGCATTTCTGTATCGCCAGCTTCAAGAACTGTGATGCGCTTGAGCATCTGGCGAACAATTACCTCGATGTGCTTATCGTGAATGCCTACGCCCTGTGAGCGGTAAACAGATTGGATCTCGTTAACCAAGTGAACCTGAGTTGCACGTGGTCCGAGGATGCGAAGTACCTGCTTTGGATCAATTGCGCCGACGACCATCTTCTGGCCAACTTCAACGCGTGAACCTTCTTCTACAAGTAGCTTCTGACGGCGTGTGATTGGGTAAGCAACTTCTTCGCCACCATCATCAGGTGTAACGATGATCTTCTTACCCTTTGCATCTTCACGGAATGAAACGACGCCTGCAGCTTCTGCGATTGGCGCAACACCCTTAGGTGTACGTGCCTCGAAGAGCTCGACGATACGTGGAAGACCGTGTGTGATGTCATCGCCAGCAACACCACCAGTGTGGAAGGTACGCATTGTTAGCTGTGTACCAGGCTCACCGATTGACTGTGCTGCAATGATTCCGACTGCTTCGCCGACTGCAACAAGCTGTCCTGCTGCAAGTGAGCGACCGTAGCAAGCTGCACACTGTCCGACCTTGCTATCGCAAGTTAGAACTGAGCGAATCTTTACCTCGTCGACACCAGCTGCAACGAGTGCATCGATGTTGCGATCTCCAAGATCTGCGCCTGCTTGAGCGATAACAACGCCATCAACAGTGATGTCTTCAGCCAATGTGCGGCCGTAGACAGATGTCTCAACGTGGTCATGCTTTACAAGGCTGCCTGATTCCTGGCGTGTAGCGATTGGAAGTGCGAGACCACGTTCGGTTCCGCAATCTTCTTCGCGAATGATTACATCTTGTGCAACGTCGCAGAGACGACGTGTGAGGTAACCAGAGTCAGCGGTACGAAGCGCTGTATCTGCAAGACCCTTACGTGCACCGTGTGTAGAGATGAAGTACTCGAGAACTGACAAGCCTTCACGGAAGTTCGACTTAATTGGGCGAGGAATAATTTCACCCTTTGGGTTCGCTACAAGTCCGCGCATACCTGCGATCTGACGAATCTGCATCATGTTTCCACGAGCACCTGAGAAGACCATCATCCAAACTGGGTTAACGCGTGGGAAGTTATCTTCCATCGCCTTACCGACTTCAGCTGTTGCCTTTGTCCAGATCTCAATGAGTTCCTGGCGACGCTCGTCATCTGTGATGAGTCCCTTTTCGTACTGTGATTGAACCTTGTCAGCTTGTGTTTCGTAGCCGTCGAGGATTTCACGCTTACGTGGAGGTGTAACAACATCTTCGATACCGATTGTTGCGCCAGCGCGAGTTGCCCAGTGGAAACCGAGTGACTTAAGCGCATCAAGTGTCTGTGCAACTGTGACCTTTGGATAGAACTCAGCGAGCTTGTCGACGATTGCGCCGAGAGCCTTCTTAGTTACATCGTGATCAATGAATGGGAAATCAGCTGGAAGTGCTTCATTAAATAGTGCGCGACCGATAGTTGTCTCGAGAGTTTCTCCCTTAACGCGAATCTTGATCTTCGCCTGCAATGAAACTGAGTGCTGATCGTGAGCCATGATCGCTTCAGAGACTGAACCGAATGCACGGCCTTCTCCGAGCTCGCCTTCACGTTCCATAGTTAAGTAGTACAAACCTAGAACCATGTCCTGTGTTGGTGATGTGATTGGACGACCGTTAGCTGGTGACAAGATGTTGTTTGAAGACAACATCAAGATGCGTGCTTCGGCCTGAGCTTCTGCAGACAATGGAAGGTGGACAGCCATCTGGTCACCGTCGAAGTCAGCGTTAAACGCTGTACATACGAGTGGGTGAATCTGAATAGCCTTACCTTCAACCAGCTGTGGTTCGAATGCTTGGATACCTAAACGGTGAAGTGTAGGAGCGCGGTTCAGAAGCACTGGATGTTCTGCAATCACTTCTTCAAGAACATCCCATACAACCGGACGAGCACGTTCAACCATACGCTTTGCAGATTTAATGTTTTGCGCGTGGTTGAGATCTACAAGACGCTTCATTACGAATGGCTTGAAGAGTTCGAGAGCCATCTGCTTTGGAAGACCGCACTGGTGCAGCTTCAGCTGAGGACCTACAACGATTACTGAACGACCTGAGTAGTCAACGCGCTTACCGAGCAAGTTCTGACGGAAACGTCCTTGCTTACCCTTGAGCATGTCTGAAAGTGACTTCAGTGCACGGTTTCCTGGGCCAGTAACTGGACGACCACGACGACCGTTATCGAACAACGCATCTACAGCTTCCTGCAACATACGCTTTTCGTTGTTAACGATAATTTCTGGAGCACCGAGATCAGCAAGACGCTTCAAACGATTGTTACGGTTGATAACGCGGCGATAGAGATCGTTGAGATCTGAAGTCGCAAAACGTCCACCATCGAGCTGAACCATTGGGCGTAGATCAGGTGGGATAACCGGTACACAATCAAGAACCATTGATGCTGGGTGGTTGCTTGTTGTCATGAATGCATTGACGACCTTAAGGCGCTTGATAGCACGAGTCTTCTTTGCACCCTTTCCATTTTCTGAAAGGTCAGTGAGCATTGCATGCTCTGTCTCAAGATCGAAAGTTTCTAGGCGCTTCTTAATTGCAGCAGCACCCATATCTCCCTTGAAGTACATGCCGTAACGGTCACGCATTTCGCGGTAGAGGTTTTCGTCGCCTTCGAGATCCTGAACCTTAAGGTTCTTAAAGCGTGACCAGACATCTTCAAGACGTGTGAGCTCGCGCTCTGCACGCTCGCGGATTGCCTTGAGCTCGCGCTCTGCAGATTCACGAACCTTGCGCTTCACATCTGACTTCGCATCTTCTGCTTCGAGTTCAGCAATATCTGCCTCGAGCTTCTTTGTACGAGTGTCGACATCAACATCGCGCTTTGTTTCGATCTTCTTGCGATCGTTTGCAAGCTTCTTCTCAAGCTGTGGCATATCTTCTTCACGCGCTTCTGCATCAACTTCTGTGATCATGTAAGCAGCGAAGTAAATAACCTTCTCGAGATCCTTAGGTGCAAGGTCAAGTAGGTAACCAAGGCGTGATGGAACACCCTTGAAGTACCAGATGTGAGTTACAGGAGCAGCAAGCTCGATGTGACCCATGCGTTCGCGACGAACCTTTGCGCGTGTTACTTCAACACCGCATCGCTCGCAGATGATTCCCTTAAATCGAACGCGCTTGTACTTACCGCAATAACATTCCCAGTCACGAGTTGGTCCGAAGATCTTCTCGTCGAAGAGTCCGTCCTTCTCTGGCTTGAGTGTGCGGTAGTTGATTGTCTCTGGCTTCTTTACTTCGCCGAAAGACCAATCACGAATATTTTGAGCCGATGCAAGACCGATTCGTAGTTCATCAAAGAAGTTGACATCTAACATGTTTGATTCGCTCCTTAAATTTCTTCTACTGAGCTTGGCTCAACTCGTGACAAGTTGATACCTAGTTCTTCGGCGGCACGGAAAATTTCTTCATCGTTATCGCGCATTTCAATTGCGACACCTTCAGAAGAGAGAACTTCGACATTGAGACAGAGTGATTGCATTTCCTTAATAAGCACCTTGAATGATTCAGGGATGCCTGGTTCTGGAATGTTCTCGCCCTTAACAATGGCTTCGTAAACCTTTACGCGTCCGAGGACGTCGTCAGATTTAATTGTGAGCAACTCTTGGAGTGTGTAAGCAGCACCGTAAGCTTCAAGTGCCCACACTTCCATTTCACCAAATCGCTGACCACCGAATTGAGCCTTACCACCGAGTGGTTGCTGTGTGATCATTGAGTATGGACCAGTTGAACGTGCGTGGATCTTGTCGTCTACCAAGTGGTGGAGCTTCAAGATGTACATGTATCCAACTGAAATTGGAGTTGGGTATGGCTCGCCAGAACGACCGTCGAATAGACGAGCCTTTCCTGAGCGACCAATAAGTTGGTTGCCATCGCGGTTTGAAAGTGTTGATGAAAGCAGACCTGAGATTTCATCTTCAAGTGCACCATCGAATACCGGTGTTGCAAGGTTTGTTCCTGGTGCTCCCTTTTCTGCGCCGATCTCCTTGAGGTGATCTGCCCATGCTTCAGAGACTCCGGAAACATCCCAACCTGTCTTTGCAACCCAACCGAGGTGCATTTCAAGAACCTGTCCGACGTTCATACGTCCTGGAACACCAAGTGGGTTCAAGACAACATCGACTGGAGTTCCATCTTCAAGGAATGGCATATCTTCAACTGGAAGAATCTTTGAGATAACACCCTTGTTACCGTGGCGACCTGCAAGCTTGTCACCATCTTGAATCTTGCGCTTCTGTGCAACATAAACGCGAACCAATTGGTTAACGCCAGCTGGAAGTTCGAAGCCTTCTTCTGATTCGAAGATCTTTACGCCGATAACTTTTCCTGATTCACCGTGTGGAACCTTGAGAGATGTATCGCGAACTTCGCGAGCCTTCTCACCAAAGATTGCACGGAGCAAACGCTCTTCTGGTGTGAGTTCAGTTTCTCCCTTAGGAGTTACCTTTCCAACCAAGATGTCGCCTGGCACAACATCGGCGCCAACGCGGATGATTCCGCGCTCGTCGAGGTCTGCAAGAACTTCTTCAGAGACGTTAGGGATATCGCGTGTAATTTCTTCTGCACCAAGCTTGGTGTCGCGTGCATCGACTTCGTACTCTTCAATGTGAATTGATGTAAGTACATCGTCTTGTACGAGGCGCTGCGAAAGAATGATCGCATCTTCGTAGTTGTGACCTTCCCATGACATAAATGCCACGAGTAGGTTCTTACCAAGAGCCATTTCGCCGTTTTCAGTACATGGACCGTCAGCGATTACTGAGCCAACTTCAAGCTTCTGACCTTCAGAAACAACAACCTTCTGGTTGTAAGAAGTTCCCTGGTTAGAACGTGTGAACTTAGCTAGTGAATATGTTTGGTAAGTACCGTCATCGCCCATGACCTTAACTTCATCAGCAGCAACTTCAGTAACTACGCCAGCCTTTGTTGCTGTGACAACGTCACCTGCATCAACTGCTGCGCGGAATTCCATACCAGTACCGATAAATGGCGCTTCAGCACGCATCAAAGGAACTGACTGACGCATCATGTTAGAACCCATGAGTGCGCGGTTTGCATCATCGTGCTCGAGGAACGGAATCATTGCTGTTGCAACAGAAACCATCTGACGTGGTGAAACGTCCATGTAATCCACTTCATCAGCGATGATGTATTCAACTTCGCCACCGCGACGACGTACGAGTACGCGTGCTTCTGCGAAGTGATTGTCATCTGTAAGTGGAGCATTTGCCTGAGCGATGATGTGCTCATCTTCTTCATCAGCTGTTAGGTAATCAACCTGATCGGTGACCTTGCCCTTAACAACTTTGCGATAAGGAGTTTCGATAAATCCAAATGCAGTTACGCGACCATATGTTGCAAGCGAACCGATAAGACCGATGTTTGGTCCTTCAGGAGTTTCGATTGGGCACATACGTCCGTAGTGAGATGGGTGAACGTCACGAACTTCGAAGCCTGCGCGGTCACGTGAGAGACCACCAGGTCCGAGCGCTGAAAGACGACGCTTGTGTGTAAGACCTGAAAGTGGGTTTGTCTGATCCATGAACTGTGACAACTGAGATGTTCCGAAGAACTCCTTGATTGATGCAACAACCGGACGGATGTTGATTAATGTCTGAGGAGTAATTGCTTCGACATCTTGCGTAGTCATACGCTCGCGAACAACACGTTCCATACGTGAAAGTCCGATACGTACCTGGTTCTGAATGAGCTCACCAACTGTACGTAGACGACGGTTACCGAAGTGATCGATATCGTCCTTCTCAACGCGAACTTCGCGGCCGTAATCCATTGTGAGATCGCCGCGGTGTAACGCTACGAGGTAGCGAAGTGTTGCGACGATATCTGAAATTGTGAGCATGCTCTGTGAGAGCTCAAGATCAAGACCTAGCTTCTTATTAACCTTGAAGCGACCGACCTTGGCCAAGTCATAACGCTTAGGGTTGAAGTAAAGGTTTTCAATAAGGTTCTGTGCAGCTTCCTTAGTTGGAGGCTCACCAGGACGCATCTTGCGATAGATATCGAGAAGCGCTTCATCCTGTGTCTTAACAGTGTCCTTATCAAGTGTTGCCATCATTGAAGCGAAGTCACCAAACTCTTCACGAATTTGTTCATCGGTCCAACCAAGAGCCTTAAGGAATACTGTTACAGATTGCTTACGCTTGCGATCGATACGAACGCCAACGAGATCCTTCTTATCAACTTCGAATTCAAGCCAAGCGCCGCGGCTTGGGATGATCTTTGAAGTAAATACATCTTTATCTGAAGTCTTTTCAATCTGACGTTCGAAGTAGACACCAGGTGAGCGAACGATCTGTGAAACAACAACGCGCTCTGTTCCGTTAATTACGAAAGTTCCGCGTGGTGTCATTACAGGGAAGTCACCCATGAAGACTGTCTGAGACTTAATTTCTCCTGTCTCATTGTTTGTAAATTCAGCTGTGACGAAGAGTGGTTGCGCATAAGTCATATCGCGCTCTTTGCACTCTGCAATCGAATACTTAGGTGGCTCGAAGCGGTGGTCACGGAATGACAGTGACATCGTTCCCTGGAAATCTTCGATTGGTGAAATCTCTTCAAAGATTTCTTCCAAACCGGACTTCGAAGGAAGTTCTCCTCGATTGGTGTTGGTTGATTCAGCAAGACGTGATCGCCATAGGTCGTTACCTAACAACCAGTCAACGCTTTCAACTTGCAGCGCTAACAGATTAGGAACTTCTAGAGGTTCACGGATCTTTGCGAACGAAATACGACGGGGGGCAGTAGAACTCTTTTTCGCGGCCAAGAGATGTCCTTTCAGACAAGTTCACATTTACGTGGACACGCACATCTAGAAGGTCGCCGCCGCTATATGCAAAGACCCTCAAGTGAAAATATGCGAAGGGAAAGAGTATCGGCTCACCCCTATCGGGGGCAAACCGGTGGCTTATACCCCCAACCGAGGGGATTTGTCCTCGAATTCAGGAAATTTGTGCAGAACTCCCCCGCCTGCGAGCATGAAAAACCCCCTTCGGGTGGAGCGAAGAGACTTTAACGAACCAAGTCTCAAGCCCGCCCGAAGGGGGTTGATCAGTAAGTAATTACTTAAGTGTGACCTTTGCGCCAGCTGCTTCGAGAGCCGCCTTTGCCTTCTCTGCTGTCTCCTTGTTTGCCTTCTCAAGAAGTGTTGCAGGTGTTGCATCAACAAGATCCTTAGCTTCCTTGAGACCAAGTGCAGAGTTGAGGTTACGTACTTCCTTGATAACCGCAATCTTCTGTGAACCTGCATCTTCGAGGATAACTGTGAACTCATCCTGTGCTTCAGCTGCGCCGCCGCCTGCAGCTGCTGCGCCACCTGCTGCTGCAACTGGAGCTGCTGCTGTTACATCGAATTCTTCTTCGAATGCCTTGACGAACTCTGAGAGTTCAACAAGTGACATTTCCTTGAACTGAGACATTAAATCTGCTTGTGAGAGCTTTGCCATTTTATATTTTCCTTTTCCTTATTCCGCTGGAGTTTCTGTTGCTTCCGCAACTGGTGCATCTGTTGCTTCAGCAGCAACTTCAGCGACTGCTTCTGCAGCTGGTGCTGCTTCTTCAGTTACAACTGTTTCTTCAGCTGCAGGTGCAGCTGGTGCTTCTACGACAGGTGCCGCTTCAGCTACGGGAGCTGGCGCGCCAGCTTCCATCTTGATGCGAAGTGCATCGAAGGTACGCGCTGCCTTAGCAAGCGATCCCTTCATAGCACCAGCAAGCTTTGCAAGAAGTACTTCGCGCGACTCGAGGTCTGCGAGCTTCATGATCTCTGCTGTTGTAACAAACTTTCCTTCGTAGATTCCGCCCTTAATGATTAGGAGTGGATTCTCTTTCTGGAAGTTCTTGAGGTTACGAGCTGCATCGATTGCATCGCCCTTAATGAATGCAACAGCTGATGGACCAGCAAGAAGATCATCTGCGATCTCTACGCCAGCATTCTTTGCTGCAATCTTTGTAAGAGTGTTCTTTACGACGCTGTACTTGGTATCTGCACCAAGGCTGCGGCGTAGTGCCTTCATCGAAGTCACGGTTAGACCGCGATATTCGGTGAGGTAAGTCGCTGTAGCTGACTTGAAGTCTTCAGTCATCTCAGCAACTGCTGCTGCTTTATCTGGGCGAGCCATTCGGTTCACCTTTCGCTAGTTTTTCAGGTGACCGCGGGCAATAAAAAAATCCGTGACGCGTAAATGCGCACGGATTAATGTGAACACCTACGCGGGCTGAGATTCCTCAATTATCTTCACTCTTGCGAGTTCAGACCTGCGGTCTTTGGTTATGCCCGTAGGTTACGGGGCTTCCGGCGTGAGGGTCAAATCCGCTCAGAGTGAGCGTGAAATCTTGCTTGCCCGGCGGACGGCCAGGGTTGAGAAGATGATTGAGATGATCACTGCCATTAAGACGCCTGTGAATTGAGTCCTCGTAAGAGCACCCGCTGCAAGCGCGGCGCTTCCAAGTACGAATGAGAATTCTCCAACTTGGCTTAATCCGATCGAGAGCTGTGAGGAACTTTCCCCAATTTGGTTAAAGCGCGCAAAAAGGTAAGCAGGAAAGGTCTTAAGTAAAAACATAAGTACAAGAAGAATTCCAGCAAATGGAAGCGCCTCGGGAATTAATGACGGCTGAACTAGGCTGCCTATCACTACAAAAAATAAGACTTGGAAGAGATCGCGGAATGGCAGAACTGCTCGGCGAACTTGATCAGTATCTCTGCTTTGGTTTATGGCTAAGCCGGCGACGAAGCTTGCCAGCGCCATTGGTATTCCAAACAAAACAGTTCCCAGTGCTGCAATTGATAACCCAATTGCAACTGAGTAGATCAGGAATAAATCGTTCTCCCAACGAATAACTCGAAGAAGGTACGGAAGTAACTTTGAGGCGATGTATGCAGCAATTGCGAATCCAAATAATCCGAGAACAGAAGTTAACGGCGATTCTCCTGTATTGCCAAGGAGAGCGATGACGAATGCAGCTAGTGCTACGCCTGTTACATCCTGAAGTACGCTCCATCCAAGTAACGCATCTTCTGTACTGGCACTTGTTGTTCGCCTTCTGCTTCTGGTTATGTTCACGATTACAACACTGGATGACATTGCTAGTGAAAGCGCCAAAAGAGCAGCGCCATAAAGTGGCAGTCCAAGCATTATGAAAATCGGAATTCCCACTGCAGTTCCAAGAAGTACCTGAACCGGAGCTGCCCAAAGAAGTGCGCTGTGCTCGCGCCTTATTCGGCCAAGATCGATTTCAATACCTACTTCAAATAAAAGTAGAACAACACCAATATCGGCAAGGATTGCAATTTGTTGACTATCTGCGACAAAGCCTGGAGTAAACGGTGAAACTAAGAGACCCGTTAGAAGATAACCAACGATTGCAGGTAGCCCGACTTTTCGAGCGAGCAATCCGCTGGTTGCTGCAGCCAAGAGAACTACGCCCACATCAAGAACTAGAGGTGCTGTCTCTACAACGGATGCCATACCCCAATGCTAGTAGTCTGGAATACAGAAAGGCCCCGGAATTAACCGAGGCCTTTCTGTGAAGCGTTTACTAGTTAGCTGATGGTTCGCGTGTGAGGTTTGGATCTACAGCGATTCCAGGTCCCATCGATGATGAGACAACAGCCTTTGCGATGTAGCGACCCTTTGAAGAGTTTGGCTTTACGCGAAGTACTTCTTCAAGAGCTGCTGCATAGTTATCTGCAAGTTGTTCTGCAGTAAATGATGCCTTGCCGATGATGAAGTGAAGGTTTGAGTTCTTATCAACGCGGAATTCAATCTTTCCGCCCTTGATGTCATTTACTGCCTTAGTTACATCTGTTGTAACTGTTCCGGTCTTTGGGTTTGGCATCAAACCACGTGTTCCAAGAACCTTACCGAGACGACCAACCTTGGCCATCAAATCTGGAGTTGCAACTACTGCATCGAAGTCGAGGCGGCCCTTTGATACTTCATCAATGAGCTCATCTCCACCGACGATATCTGCGCCAGCTGCACGAGCTTCTTCAGCGCGCTCACCGTTTGCGAATACCAATACGCGAGCAGTCTTACCTGTTCCGTGTGGCAAGTTAACAGTTGAGCGGATCGCTTGATCAGCCTTCTTTGGGTCAACACCAAGAACGAGTGCAACATCAATTGTTGAGTCGTACTTAGTTGTTGTTGTCTCTTTAGCAAGTGTTACTGCCTGAAGAGGTGTGTAGAGGTGGTCCTTGATGACCTTCGCTGCTACTTCGTTGTACTTCTTTGAGCGCTTCATTTCTTCCTTCTTTCTTGTATTTCTACAAGCTAGCGGTTGTGGTCAGCGAACCAGCGCGGTTCTCCCACATCTTCTAGCCACCGTGGCTAGAAGAAATTTAGTGATTAAGCAGAGACAGTGATTCCCATTGAACGAGCTGTTCCCGCGATGATCTTTGCTGCTGCATCGATATCGTTTGCGTTGAGGTCAGCCATCTTTGTAGTTGCGATCTCCTTGACCTGAGCCATGGTGATATTTGCAACCTTGTTCTTGTGAGGAATTGGTGAACCCTTTTCTACGCCAGCTGCCTTAAGGATAAGACGTGATGCTGGTGGGGTCTTTGTGATGAAGTCGAATGAACGATCCTCGTAGACAGTGATTTCTACAGGGATGATCTGGCCCTTTTGTGATTCAGTCGCAGCGTTGTATGCCTTGACGAACTCCATGATGTTGACACCATGCTGACCGAGCGCAGGACCTACTGGTGGTGCAGGTGTTGCTGCGCCAGCCTGGATCTGCAACTTGATGAATCCGGTGACCTTCTTCTTTGGTGCCATTTCTCTTCTCTTTTCCTTAGTTTCTACTTAAAGCTTTTTCGTTAGAGCTTCTGTACTTGGTTAAATGAAAGTTCTACTGGAGTCTCGCGACCGAAGATAGATACCAATACCTTGAGCTTTGCCTGCTCTGGCATGATCTCTGAAATTGATGCAGGAAGTGTTGCGAATGGTCCATCCATAACGGTGACTGATTCGCCAACTTCGAAATCAACAAATTTAATATCTGCCTTATCTGCAGCCTTCTTTGGACGAGGAGCAAGAATCTTCTCGACTTCATTCATGCTGAGTGGGCTTGGGTTGTGTGCGTTACCAACAAAGCCTGTTACTCCAGGAGTGTTACGTACGACTGACCAAGATTCATCGGTGAGATCCATGCGAACAAGGACGTAGCCAGGATAGATATTGCGCTTAACCATCTTGCGCGCACCATTTTTGACTTCCATTACCTCTTCTTCAGGAACTTCTACCTGGAAGATGTACTCCTCCATGTTAAGCGTGTGGATACGGTTGGCAAGGTTGCCCTTTACCTTCTTCTCGTATCCAGCGTAAGAGTGGATTACATACCAATCACCGATCGCAGCGCGGAGCGTGCGACGGAATTCTGCGTTGGGATCGTTCTCATCTGATTCGATATCGCCATCTTCATCGCTGGCGAGCGCCAAATCTGAAACTTCTTCTTTTGCGATCTCTGCAACAGGCTCTTCTGCGATTACTTCAGCAGGAGCCGCGAGATCATCTGCATTGGCAGCAAGAGCTGCTTCAAATGCATCTGGTGTCGGGGTAGTTAGATCTTCAGTCATTTTCTATTCCTTATCCAAATACCCAGAAGACGACCTTGGTCAGAACCAAGTCAATGACTGAAACGACCGCGATGATGAAAGCAACGAAGACAAGAACTACAGCTGTATATGTAGTCAACATATTTCGTGTTGGCCATACAACCTTCTTTAGCTCCGAAAGAACTTGGCGATAGTAAAGTCCAACGCGCGCAAAAATCCCGAGCTTCTCCTCGGTAACTTCAACTGCATCAGTCATGATCGTCCTTCTCTTTCTTAAGTATTACGTTGGTAAAGCTGTCGAACATCTTGCAGGGCAGGAGGGACTCGAACCCCCAACCGGCCGCTTTGGAGACGGCAACTCTAGCCAATTGAGCTACTGCCCTTCGCGACGAATTTTCAGGCGCGCCAAGGCGAGGAAGAAATTCATCGTGAGCGTCGAAGTGTAAGGGCAGGGGCCTTCTAGAGTAAAACCGGCTAATTCCGGCCCCTCTGCAACAACCCTTAACTGAGCGTGGATTTGAGCGTGCTAGAGATGTGGCCCATGGTGCAGACTTCGCTCATGAGCAGAATCTCCGCACGAATCGCAGCAATCGCAGAATCAGCCACATTGGCCGTAGATGGAAAGGCGAAGGCGCTTAAAGCAGCTGGTCGCCCCGTCATTGGCTTTGGTGCAGGTGAACCAGATTTCCCAACTCCTGATTACATTGTTGACGCAGCAGCGGCTGCGACAAAGGTTGTTGCAAATCATCGTTACACCCCAGCGCCAGGTCTTCCTGAGTTGCGTGAAGCAATCGTTGCAAAGACAAAGCGCGATTCGAATTACGAAATAACCGTTGATCAAGTTCTTGTTACTAATGGTGGAAAGCAAGCGGTGTATCAAGCATTCGCAACAATTATCGACCCAGGTGATGAAGTTCTACTTCCATCTCCATACTGGACGACATACCCAGAAGCAATCAAACTTGCTGGCGGAAAGTCTGTTGAAGTCTTTGCAGATGAAACTCAGAATTACTTAGTAACTGTTGAACAGCTTGAGGCTGCACGAACACCAAAGACCAAGGCTCTTTTATTCTGTTCACCATCAAACCCAACTGGTTCTGTTTATTCACCAGAGCAAGTCAAGGCAATTGGCGAGTGGGCAGTTAAGAACAATATTTGGATCATCTCTGATGAGATTTACGAACACCTTCTCTTCGACGGTGCAACAGCGCCATCTTTACCAGTTCTAGTTCCAGCACTTGCTGATACCTGCATCATCATCAACGGTGTTGCAAAGACTTATGCAATGACAGGTTGGCGCGTAGGTTGGATGGTTGGACCTAAGGATGTCATCAAGGCTGCGGCTAATCTCCAATCACACCTAACATCTAACGTCTCCAACGTTTCACAGCGTGCAGCGATTGCAGCACTTACTGGAAACCTGGATGCAGTCCACAAGATGGGTGAAGCATTTAACCGTCGTCGTAAGTTAATTGTCGGTCTTCTTAACGAGGTACCTGGTTTTAACTGCCCAACTCCGCAAGGTGCTTTCTATGTCTACCCATCTGTAAAGGGCGCACTGGGCAAGCCAATCCGCGGCAAGGTAGCAAATACATCTGCAGAGCTTGCAACGATTATTCTTGAAGAAGTTGAAGTTGCTGCAGTTCCAGGCGAAGCCTTTGGACCTTCAGGTTATCTGCGCTTTTCTTACGCAACGAGCGATGAAGATATTGTCGAAGGTATCGGCCGTATCAAGAAGTTGCTAAGCGAGTAAAACTTAAAGTTCTAGTCCAATTAAGTTAACTTCAGCTATCAAAGTAATTCCGAACTTTTCATAGACGCTCTTCTGAGCTGATTTAGCGAGTTCGGCAATCTCCTGTGCTGTCGCATTCCCTGAATTTGTAAGCGCAAGGACATGCTTTGTCGAGATGCGAGCACCACCGTGAGTATCGCCTTTATGAATTCCTGAATTTTCGATCAACCATGCAGCGCTTGTCTTTACCAAGCCATCTGATGTTGGCCAGCGCGGTGCACCTTCGGGAAGTTTCTCTGCAACATCCTTGGAAATTATTGGATTGGTAAAGAAAGATCCTGCCGACCAAGAATCGTGATCATTTGGATTTAAGAGCATTCCCTTTGCTGCGCGAAGTTCAAGAACTGTGGAGCGAACAACGTTAATTGGCGCTTTCTCCCCCACGTTAATTCCGAGCTTTACCGCTAACTCTGAATAAGTAATTGGAGCGCTCTGCTCTCCTTGGCGAAGATTGAATTGAACATCGAGAATGACATAGCGCCCTGGGTGCTCTTTAAAGTGAGAGCTTCGATAGGTAAATTCGCATTCAAGATTTGTGAAGGTTTTTACCGCCTTCTTCTCACGGTCATAAGTGCGCACGCGTGTAATGAATTCAGCGACTTCATGCCCGTAGGCGCCTATGTTCTGGATTGGCGCGGCTCCTACAGTTCCTGGAATTCCGCTTAAGGTTTCTATCCCAGCTAAACCGCGATCAATAGTCATTGCTACGAATTCATCCCAGTTTTCACCAGCGCCAATTGTCAGGGTTGCACCGCTACATGCATCGATTTCTGCTTGAAGTGAGTGATTAACGATTCGGATCACGGTTCCTTCAAAGCCAGCGTCTGCAACCAAAATATTTGTCCCACCACCGATAATCAGGATTGGTGAATCTCCTGCAGCTTCTATCGCCGCAATAATTTCGCGTTCTGTGCCAACTTCAACAAATTTTTTGGCAGGGCCACCAACGCGTAGTGATGTGTAATCGCGTAGATCTGCCATGTGCTTAGGCTACCTGCGAGGACTCAATATCGCTGTCTTGCCTCTAAAGCGCTCGAGAATACGGTCGTAATTCTTCTTCGATTGAGCATCGCGATATTCCGGATCACTGTCGTGATAGCCATGGTGGCGCCCCTGTTCCAGAGGTAAATCCATCTGCAGGAGACGGCCATTTGAGTGGCGAAGGTTGAGCGAGAATTCAATATCGGCATTTCTGTAAAACACCGCACGATTGCTGAAACCGCGAGCAGCGAGAGCATCTTCGCGGTGCATTGCGATGAAGTAGCTAAAGAGAACATCTACTTCGCCAGGGCCTTTATCGTCAGTGCTACGCCAATCATCTTCAAGATTAACCAGGCCACCGCGCCAGCCAACTGCAACAAAGTCGCGCTTCTTAAGTTCTTCTAGAACTGGAGTAACAGCATCGCCTGTAAAAGTTGTCGATGGATCAAGGACGACTACATAGTCGCTGGTGATACTGCGAAGAAGCGCATTTGCATTCTCACCCCAGCCAAAGTTTTCATTGACCTGAACAAGAGAAGTGCGAGAGTCAAGTTCATTTACTAAATCACCTGGTTCACCAATAACCAGCACCGCTATTGCGCATTGGCTATTGCTCTTTATTGATCTGATGCAGGTGATTGCATCCTCGTGAAAACCTTCAACGATGATTGCTGCAGTTATTTCGAATTTACCTGAATTAATTGGGCGGATATCGCGAGTTGATTCATAGACAGGAAAACGCTTCTTGGGGCGAAGTTCATATCCACCTGCAACATCCACAACTTCAAATCCTTGCGCTGCGATTTCATCGCGAAGTTGATCCGAAAGTGCGAAATTTTTTTCGGCTCGTGCCGCCTTACGGGCAATCGCTAACTCGTGAACTGAATCTGGAGCGGTCATTGCTTAACAACAGCTTTCGCCATTCCTAGGACTTTGACGCCTGCCGATGTCGCGCTGAGTGAGAGTGAAACTTTTCCATCAGAGACTTCAGTGACTGTTGCAGAAACAGTGAGGTCTACTTCCTCCCCAGCAGGAACAATGACAGGCTTTGTGAAGCGTGCACCGTATTCAAGTACGTTGGCAGATCCGCCTGCGAAGTCAGAGACATATTTTCCAACCAGAGCCATCGTTAGCATTCCGTGAGCGATGACATTAGGCAGACCAACAGATACTGCAAATTCTTCATTCTGGTGGATTGGGTTCTGATCACCCGATGCATCGGCATATTGCTTCAGCAGTGCGCGATCAAGATAGAAAACTTTCTCAGGTAGCTCTGTTCCGACTTCGATCATGCGCGGACCACCAGAGTTGACCAAGCAGAAATAACGCGAGCGCCTGCGCGATGGAGATCTGAGCGAACGGTGACAATTTCATTTCCTGCAGCTACGCGGTAGCTCTCGATTGTTGCATCGCAGGTAAGTGCGTCGCCTGCCTTAACTGGGGAAAAGATTTCAAACTTTTGGTCGCCATGAACAAGACGAGTCCAATCAAGACCGATTTCAGGTTGAGTCAGAATCGCCTCAAATTGAGTAAGAGTGATTCGGATTGTGAATGTTGGGGGCGCAATCGTTGTATCAGTTTCGCCGACAACGGCGCAGAAGGCATCGATTTCAGATTGAGAAATTGTGATTACATCTGTACCCGCGAAGGTACGCCCGACCGAATCGGGGTTGAGCATTAGCGGGTTTCGCGGTGAAGAGTTGAAGACTTGCAACGTGGACAGAACTTCTTGAGTTCCATACGGTCTGGATCGTTGCGGCGGTTCTTCTTAGTGATGTAGTTACGCTCTTTGCAATCAACGCAGGCCATGGTGATCTTTGGACGAACGTCCGCGCTCTTACTTGCCATGGTCATTACTCCTTCGTTGATGATGCTGTAACAGGCGCTCAGATTACCCGAGCGTGCTTCATTGGTGAAATCCGTGCGTATTTCGAACGGATTTGGTACTAGTAGCGGAGGCGGGATTTGAACCCACGACACAGCGATTATGAGCCGCTTGCTCTACCAAGCTGAGCTACCCCGCCAAGGGCGTGCACTTATTAAGTTGTACTGCGGTCTTGCGAGCCCCCCACCAGAATCGAACTGGTGACCTTTTCCTTACCATGGAAACGCTCTACCGACTGAGCTAGGGGGGCAGTGGTAGAGGAAGAAGTCTAGGGCTTAAGGCTCAAAGTGAAAAATTACGGTGATTACAGCGCAGGATCTAATGCAATCTTGCCTACAGATTCGCGTGCGAGCATCGATTTGTGAGCTGTTTGGGCTTGGCTCAGCGGGTAAGTGGCTCCAATAACTGGTTTCAATTTTCCATCTGAGATCAGCGTAAAGAGCTCTTCAATTACATCATTGAATAACTCTTTCTTTCCGAAACAGTTTGCCAACCAGAATCCCGCAACAGTCTTTGATCCGTGCATCAGCGCACCCGGATGAATTGGAGTTGGCGCCGTACGTGATGCCATTCCAAATGTAATGAGCTTCCCAAAAGTTCCAAGTGCAAGAAGGCTCTGATCGAAAGTCTTTCCGCCGACCATCTCGAGAATTAAATTGACGCCACGTCCACCATTTGCTTCCCTGATTGCTTTTGATAAATCTTCACTCGCTGCATCGACAAGGTGATCTGCGCCCAACTTCTTTGCAATTTCTGCTTTTGAATCTGACGACGTGACTGCGATAACGGTGGCGCCCCATAGCTTTGCGAGTTGAATTGCAATTGTGCCGACGCCGCCAGCTGCAGCATGAATAACTACAGACTGACCTTTTTCAAGATGGCCCATCGTCTTCAGTAAATGCCACGCAGTTGATCCCTGCACCAACATACAGAGAGCTTCTTGATCAGATACAGAATCAGGAATCGGAATCATGACGCTCTTATGAGCAATCGCCTTCTGCGCATATCCCCCAGATGAAACGCTTGCAAGATAACGCTTGCCGCCATGAGTTCCAACAACTTCAATTCCAGGAATCATGGGCAGCGTTTGTGGAGAAAGATAACTATTCTCCGTTTGATGAGTATCTGCGTAATTGATGCCAATTGCTGTGACATCGAGTAGTACTTCATCAGCACCAGCGACTGGATCTGGCAGATCCAGGAACTTCATTACATCTGGGCCGCCGAATTCAGTTATCTGAACAGCTTTCATCGAGAGCAGGTGCAGCGATCCTCGAGAGCAATGCCCTGCAGCGCATCTTCAATATGTTCTCCGCAGCCTTGCCAGGTTGGCTTTGCACAATTCTTACACTCAACTTTGCTACACATGGGCTCTCCTTAGAAGTACTTACTGAAACTTCTCTTAATCTTATTCCAGTATTTCCGAATCTGCTCCTTAGGTGGAACCTTAATTACCTTATCTTTAGCAGGCTCATCGGGAGTAATGACATCGGTCAGTGCAGGTGAATTGTGGTCGAGCGAATCAGCAATGATTCCGATATTGGCAACGATTGATAGCCCACGAACTATCTGTTCTTGATCTACATCTTTACCATCTTCAATTAGCGTTTCGGCAAGGGCGGATCCTGCCTCGCGCACATCATCAGTTGGCGTTGGTCCAAAATCCGAAATGTCATCCGGTAAGTCAATATGTGAAGAGATCGCATAGCTTGCTGCTGAAAGCGCCACAGCAATTTGTTTCTTTGTTGAATCAGCGATGCCACCTTCTACAGCGGAATCAAAGAGAGTACGAGCAATTGTTCGCACTTGAACAAGAGTATGTTCGGCCGCAACGCCCTCGATATAAATCTCTTCTGCTTCATCTTTCTCTGCAGTTGGGAACCATCGCGCATGGCTTCGGGCCTCAACAGATTGCGCACGGATTGCTGGAACTTCTTCCACAAGAAGTCGGGCTCGTGCAAGCCAACTACCAGCATCCTTCTTTGTATACCCAGCTGCAACTCCCTCAGACATTTCTGCAAGAAGTGCTGCTGCCTTTGTGCTGACATTCTTAATCTGAATTCGTGCACGACCAACAGGTGTATTTGGGTGAGAGAAGTAAGAGAAGAAAATTGCTACCAGTGCACCAATGAGAGTTGAACCCATACGGTGAAGTGCAGTGCTTTCTGAGATTCCGGGACCAATGACAATCAGCGCCGTGACAGGAACGTTGACGGATGCAACTTCACCAAGATGCAGAGCACGTGCTACCACTGCACAGAGAATGATTGTTGTCGCTACGGCCAAGAATCCGAAGTTAAAGAGTGAGACTGTAAGTAACGCAATTCCGGCGCCGATTGCGGTACCGACAAGTTGACCGAAGCCCTCTCGCATTGATTTATGTAGAGAAATACGGATGCTCAGAGTTGAAACGATTGCCGCGACAACTCCACCGTTTTCAATAAGGAGATCACCTATGAACCAAGCGACACCGCCAGCTACTCCAGCAACAAGAATCTGGCGCACCCAGTGACGGCGGTTCTTAAAAAGATTGATAAATTTCTTAAACATTAAGCGTGAGTTTACGCTACTTGTTCCAGGCGAGAACTCTCTTCTCAATCGTTGCCAGGATTAAATCTGAAATCTTGCCAAGAATTGCGAGAGCGAGAATTGAGAATATAACGATATCTGTGCGTGCCGAGCTCTGACTATCGATAAGTAAGAAGCCCAAGCCTTTTGCACTTGCGATGAGCTCCGCAGCGACAAGGAAGAGCCAGCTCTGCGCGAGTCCAAGTCGAAGTCCAGAAAAAATCTGTGGGGCGGCAGCAGGAAGATAAATACCTTTGATGATTGCCCAGCGCTTTAATCCGTATGCGCGACCTACTTCGACAAGATGACGGTCAACATTCTTAATTCCAGAAACGACAGTTGTGAAGACAGGGAAGAAGGCTCCAATAGCAATAAGAGTTAACTTCGGTCCCTCGCCAATTCCAAGCCAGATAATGAGAAGTGGTACCCAGGCAAGTGATGGCACTGCGCGGATTGCTTGGAGTAAAGGCGTTACTAATCTATTTACAGTTTTGTTAAGCCCAGCTGCAGAACCGAGAATGAGTGCAATCAAAGTACCTAAGAGATATCCAAGAGCAACTCGTTGCAAACTTGCGCTGATATTCCACCAGAGCTGATCTCTACTATCGAGCTCTGAGATGACTTTAAATACAGAAGAAGGCTTAGGTAATTCACTCTCGGCAAATGAACCGTTACTGCTGAAATAAATCCAGGCAGCAAAGAGCAATACTGGAAGTATCAGCCCTAGTAGAAAATTCCCAAGCTTCCTCTGCATTATTTAAATCCTTACTTCTTTAGTGCTCGAAGAGCGAAGGATGTGTCATAGAGGCTTGTGAGTGCAGAATCTGCATCAGCTTGTGACTTTACTTGGGCATCACTGACCAGAGTTGGCTTAATAGCCTTCAGAACTCCCGACTGCAATGAACCAGGTACAAGTGGAACATTTACCTTTGTGCGATTGACCAGAACGTTCTTTGCAACATCTAGATCAATCTTCGCAGAGGTTGCAAGAATTTGGGCTGCCTTATCAGGGTTAGCAAGAATCCATGCGCGTGCCATCTGATAGTTTCTTAGCACCGCAATCGTTATATCGCGATTACTCTTTAAGAAATCTTCTCTAGCGCTGATGATTCCCCAGGTATTAAGTGCTTTGTTCTCGTAAATAATCTTGCTGCCATCAATTTTTACTGTCTGAGATGTAATTGGATCAAGGCCTGACCAAACATCAACATCTCCGCGAAGAAGTGCCGCTTTGCCATCGGCGTGAGCCAAGTTCACGATTGTGACATCCTTAAATGGATCTAGTCCGCGCTTGTTTAATACTTGAAGAAGGAAGAAGTAAGGATCAGTTCCTTTTTGTGCAGCAATCTTCTTGCCCTTTAACTGACCTGCCGAAATCGATGAGCCCTTCTTTACTACGAGAGCTGCCCAGTTTGGCTGGCTGAATACTGCAATTGACTTAATTCCGACGCCATTAGCGCGGGCTACATATGCGGCAACACCCGCCGAAGAACCAAGTTGAATTGCGTTTGCATTCAAGTTTTGAATAGCTGCTGCAGATCCTGCTGAATAAACCCAATTGACCTTGGTATCTAGCTTCTTAAGATCTGTTTCCAGCCAACCCTGGTCCTTAATAACCAAGCTCAGTGGATTCCAGTTTGCATAGTCGAGATTGAGAGTGCGCTCTGCTGCCTGCGCAGGGGTTGCTGAAATTCCAAGAGCCACAAGTGCTCCTACGATTATCGAGATAATTGCTTTCTTCTTCATTTTTAAGCCTTTCAAATTTCAATAAGTTAGGTATTAAGCGTGGATTCCAAAGATGGAATAGAGCTCTGTACGAACTGATGCCACGGATGCATCTTTGCGATCACGTGGATGTGGAAGATTTAATTCAAATGTGCGCTTAATTCCTTGACCACGCTCACCGAGAACAACGATTCGATCTGCGAGATAGAGGGCCTCATCAATATCGTGAGTAACTAGAACAATAGTTACTCCCGTTGTCGCAACTAATTGCGATAAGAGGTCCTGCATCTGCAGCCTTGTCAATGCATCGAGTGCTGCAAGTGGCTCATCGAGCAGAAGAACTTTTGGCTCTGAGATCAGCGCTCTTGATAGTGCGGCACGTTGTGCCATTCCACCAGAGACTTGTCGAGGCAGACATGCCGCGAATTCTCCGAGCCCAACTTCTGCAAGAAGTTGAAGCGCCTTTCCATTGTCCTTACGCCCTCTTAGACCAAGCTCAACATTCTGAAGAATGGTGCGCCATGGAAGGAGCCGAGGCTCTTGAAAGACAATCGAACATCGCTCATCGAGACCGACAATTCTTTTCTCATCAATTCTGACTTCGCCATTTGTTGGCTCTTCAAGGCCAGCGATAAGACGCAGAAGTGTTGACTTGCCACAGCCACTTGGGCCAAGGAGAGCAACAATTTCGCCAGATTTAATCTCAAGATTTACATCTTTGATTACTGAGAGATCTTTTCCTCTACGAGAAAATGACTTCGAAAGATTTCTTAATGAAACGTTTGCAGCTTCAGTCCTATGTATGACTGACGATGCCTGTGCAGTACTCATATTTCCCCCTCATCGTTACTAGCATTAGCACCGTTTTGGTTATCGGTTGCTGCGACTTCACTGAGCTAGTTCTCTCAGTCGCTCTTGATGTGTGGCAAAAATTAGCGTTTAATACGCACAATTGCAAATTAATGCAACGCTGTTGTTGCGAAAAGATTGCAACAACAAACCAAGCGCAATACTGAAAAAATCGAACGGGAGAAGTTCAATGTCTGAACGTCAATGGGGCTTCAAGACCCGCTCGCTACACTCAGGTTCATCACCAGATCCACAGACAGGCGCACGAGCTGTTCCGATTTACCAGACCTCCGCCTTCGTATTTGAAAATACAGAAGACGCCGGAAATCTCTTTGCTCTACAGAAGTACGGCAATATCTATAGCCGAATTGGTAACCCAACTGTTGCAGCCTTTGAAGAGAAAATTGCCAGCCTTGAAGGTGGAATCGGTGCGGTTGCAACTGCATCTGGAATGTCTGCACAGTTCTTAGTTTTCGCAGCTCTCCTAGAAGCAGGCGACCATGTTGTTTCAACTTCTGCACTCTACGGTGGAACTGTTACCCAACTCGATGTAACTCTTCGACGCTTCGGAGTAAACACTGATTTTGTTTCAAGCGATAAGCCTGAAGATTTCGCGGCAAAGATTAATGAGAAGACCAAATTCATTTACGCAGAGATGGTTTCCAATCCGGCTTCGATGGTTGCAGATATTGAAGGCCTTGCAAAGATTGCACATGATGCGGGTCTTCCACTTGTTATCGATTCAACGTGTGCGACTCCCTACCTTGCTCGTCCAATCGAATACGGCGCAGACATTGTTATTCACTCTGCGACTAAATTCCTAGGCGGACATGGCACAACTCTCGGCGGAGTAATTGTCGATGCCGGTAAATTCAATTGGGGTAATGGAAAATTCCCATCGATGGTTGCACCAGTTGCTTCATACGGTGGAGTTTCGTGGTGGGAGAACTTCGGTGAGTACGGTTTCTTAACAAAGATTCGCTCAGAGCAACTTCGAGATATTGGCCCCGTTCTCGCGCCTCACTCAGCATTCCTTCTTATTCAGGGAGTTGAAACGCTTTCACAGCGCATGGCAGATCACGCTAAGAATGCAAAGGCAGTTGCCGAGTATCTAGATTCAGATTCTCGCGTTGAATGGGTTAAGTACTCAGGCCTTAAGAGCCATCCTCACTTTGCTCGCGCACAAAAGTACCTTCCAGAAGGTCCTGGGGCTGTCTTCTCATTCGGAGTAAAGGGAGGCGATGGAATTTCAGGTCGCGAGGCTGGTGAGAAATTTATTAACTCTGTAAAGCTTGCCAGCCACTTGGCCAATATTGGTGATGTTCGTACTCTTGTAATTCATCCAGCAAGTACGACCCATCGCCAGTTAACTGATGAACAATTAATTGAAGCGGGCGTTCCTCAAGATCTCATCCGCATCAGCGTTGGAATCGAAGATGTTGAAGATATCTTGTGGGATCTCGACCAAGCCCTCACTATCGCGACAGGTCGTGGCCGCTAATGACTTGGACTGAGCCATCAGCACGCGAACGCTTAGAGATTATGAAGAGCGCCAAGACAGTTGCCATTGTTGGCGCATCCGATAATGCAGCTCGCGCTAGCTACTTCGTTTCAACATATTTAATGTCCAGCTCGCACTTCAAATTGTTCTTCGTTAACCCGCGTCTTGAGACGCTACTTGGCCAGCCTGTCTACAAATCTCTTGCTGATATTCCAGAACACGTCGATATCGTCGATGTCTTTAGAAAACCAGCAGATTGCATGGGAATTCTCGATGAGGCAATTGCAATAAAGGCTGGAACCCTCTGGCTTCAACTTGGTATTTCAGTTCCAGAAGTAGCCGAGAAAGGTAACGCTTCAGGGATGAAAGTCATCATGAATCGCTGCTTAAAGATTGAGCATGCACGTTTCCACGGTGGACTTCATCTCGCTGGATTCAATACTGGCGTGATTTCTTCACAAAGAAATGCGAAAAAGGGCGAGAATTAAGTTACCTACTTACTTAGGTATACGTAAACCCTGCATTCCACCGTCAACTGCAAGTGAAGTACCTGTTGTTGAACCTTGCAATGGGCTTGCTAAGTAACACAACGCGCGAGCAACTTCCTCTGCACTAACAAGTCGACCAAGTGGCTGACGTGCTTCAAGTGCCTTCTTTTCAGCAGCAGGATCGGCTGCTTGCGCCAAGAGTCTTTGCACCCATGGAGTATCTGCAGTTCCTGGGTTTACACAATTGACGCGAACGCCATCAGCAATATGGTCATTTGCCATAGCCATGGTCAGAGATAGGACTGCGCCTTTGCTTGCGCTATATAAAGCACGCTTTGGAATACCTGCAGTTGCTGCAACAGAACAAACATTGGTCACCGATGCGCTCTTGCTCTTGCGCAACAATGGGAGAGCTTCGCGCACAGTGCGCACAATGCCAACAACATTGACGTTCATTACCTTGTGCCACTCCTCAGATGGATTGGATTCAACTGTTCCAACTGCACTGATAGCTGCGCTGTTGATCAAGATATCTAGTGAAGAAATCTTCGAGAACGCTGCCGCAACTGATGCATCATCACCGACATCGCATTGAAGCCAAGTTCCGTGCTCTGCAATTCCGCCTTCGGCGATATCAAGGCCATAAACAGTTGCTCCACCGTCGGCAAGTATCTTAAGAGTTGCTAAACCGATTCCTGAACCAGCGCCGGTAACAGCTGCAGTTAAGCCTTTGAATTCAGTTGTCATGCGTTAACCCACTCTTTTCCTGTTGGGAATGTGAAATCTGCAATTGTCTGCGCAAACATTTCGCCGCCTGCACCTGGTTCGGTTGGTGGCATGTAATGCGCATTCTGAATATTTGTAGGAACCACAAAGTGCTCGTGAAGGTGATCCACGAATTCAACAACGCGATCTGGGTGGTGGCCAGATACAGCTACTGCATCAAACATTGCGAGGTGCTGAACTAACTCACAGAGTCCGACGCCGCCTGCGTGTGGACAGACAGGAACGCCGAACTTTGCAGCCATCAAAATATTTGCAATGTTCTCGTTTACGCCCGCAACACGTGTGGCATCAATCTGCATAAATGAGAATGACTTCGCTTGGAGCATCTGCTTGAAGAGAATGCGGTTCATTCCGTGTTCTCCTGTGGCAACGCGGATAGGTGCAATCGCCTTTGCAATGGCTGCGTGGCCGATGACATCATCGGGGTTCGTTGGTTCTTCTACCCAGTGAAGATTTACATCGCCGATGCCCTTAATCCACTCGATTGCTTGATTAACATCCCAAACCTGGTTTGCATCGATAGAAATTTTGATATCTGGACCAACAGCTTCGCGAGCCAGCTTAAGGCGGCGCTTATCATCTTCGAGAGATCCACCGCACTTAAGTTTGATCAATTTGTATCCAGCTGCAACTGCTTCCTTTGCCAGGCGAACCATCTTCTCGTCTGTATATCCGAGCCAACCAGGGGTTGTTGTGTAGGCAGGAAGACCTTCTGCGCGAAGCTTCGCTTCATTTGCAGCGCGATTTGGAAGAGCTTTCTTCAACATATCAAGCGCTTCTTCAGGAGTGAGCGCATCTGTGATGTAACGGAAATCTACGAGTTCAACAATTTCTTCTGGCGACATATCTGACAGGAACTTCCAGAGAGGCTTCTTCGCATTCTTTGTAACTAAGTCCCAAGCGGCGGTAATAACTGCGCCGGCTGCCATCTGTGTAACGCCTTTTTCAGGTCCTAGCCAACGAATCTGAGAATCGCGAACAAGGCTTCGTGCGAAATCTCCCATGCTCTTTGCAAGATCATCGACATCGCGTCCAACTGCATATGGTGCAAGCTGTTCGATTGTTTGACATTGCAAATCATTTCCGCGACCACAAGTAAATACAAAACCATGTCCTTGAAGTTTTGGATCATCTGTTTCAAGAATTACTAGTGCTGCTGAATAATCTGGTTCCTTATTCATTGCATCTGATCCATCTAACCCACGTGAAGTTGGGAAGCGGACATCGACAGTTCTGAAGCCAGTAATCTTTGGCATTGTCATCCTTTATATAAATAAATTAATGAAAATTGACTATTCGTTTGGACTGAAAAATCATATATGATGATTTTATGGCGCGATACAACGAAAAAGTAAAGCTAAAAAGATCAGAGCTAGAAGTCACCCGCTTGAGTTTAGGAACCGCCCCACTCGGTGGTCTCTTCGCATCTGTTAGCGATAAAGATGGAGATGAACTGCTCAATAGCGCCCTTGATCTGGGAATTAACTACTTCGATACCGCTCCACAATATGGACATGGCGTTGCTGAGATCCGCCTAGGTCGAGCCCTGCAGAATGCAAAGGTTCCATTTATCGTGGAGACAAAGGTCGGCAGAGTTTTAAAGCGCGTAGAAGGTGTCGAGCCAGAAAAGTGGTTCCCTGATGCACCTCGCGACATTGTGCCAATTTATGATTATTCAAAAGCCGGAATTAGACAATCTTTTGAAGAGAGCCTTGAACGTTTAGGCCTCCCACATATCGATATCGTTCTAATGCACGATGCAGAGGATTACATCCCAGATGCAATCAACAATGCTTTTCCAGTATTAGCGGAATTACGTAGCCAAGGACTAATCAAAGCTATTGGCCTTGGAATGAATTATGTAGAGCCAGCCCTTGAAATCATGAAGAACACTGATTTGGATATTGCACTCATCGCTGGTCGTTACACGCTCTTAGATCAAATTGCTCAGGAAGAACTTTTTCCTTATGCACTTGCAAACAATATTGATATCTCGATGGGTGGAGTTCTTAACTCAGGTGTCTTAGCAAACCCAGCTCCAGGTGCGACCTATAACTATCTTCCTGCATCTGATGAAATCATTGCTCGTGCAAAGAAGATTTGTGATTTCCTTAAAGAGAGAAATATTCCTCTTATTGCAGCAGCGGTTCAATTTCCGATGCGTCATCCGGCTGTAACTTCGATTGTTACCGGCCCAAGAAACGTTAGCGAGTTGCAAACATATGTAGAAGGTTTTGATTTCCCGATTCCTGACAGTGTCTGGGTCGACCTTGAGAATTCTGGCTTAGTAGAAAGATTGAAGGGCTAAAAATGAAACGAATTGGCCAAGTCATCGGAATTAAGCCTGATCAGATAGAAGAGTACGAACGTATTCACGCCGATGCATGGCCATCAATTCTTGCGACAATTAAGAAGGCGAACATTCAGAGTTACACAATCTTTAGATATGAACACCTCCTCTTTGCATATATGGAGTACACCGGCGATAACTATGAAGCCGATATGGCGATGATTGCAGCTGACCCAGAAACACAGCGCTGGTGGAAGATCACCGATGCAATGCAGGCCCAAGTTCCTGAAGCTCGCCCAGGCGAGTGGTGGCACACAATTCCTGAAAACTTCCACGTCGACTAACTCTGGAGAGAAATGAAATTTTCAATACTTAATACAGCAGATAACGCTTACCAATTTGCAGTTACAGAAAACGGAAAGCATTCTGCAGTTCAGGCAATTCCAACACTGACAGAGGCCTTTCATCTCACACTTGCCGAGCTCAAGGCAGCGGTCGCAAAGACTTCCGGAGAAGTAACTGGTTCATTAGCGGCACCAATCGCTCCAGAGATTGAACTCTGGGGTGCAGGCGTTACTTATCTCCGTTCACGCGATGCACGTAAGGAAGAGTCAGGCGTTCCTGATGTCTATCAGCGCGTATATGAAGCAGATCGCCCAGAACTCTTCTTTAAGTCAACGGCAGTCCGCGCACGCGGTACAGGCGCAGCAATCGGAATTCGCTATGACAGCGCTGCATCAGTTCCTGAACCAGAGGTTGCCCTCTTTATTAATAAGCATAAAGAGATCATCGGATATGGAATTTGTAACGATGTAACTTCTCGCTCGATTGAAGGTGAAAATCCTCTCTATCTTTCTCAGGCAAAGATCTACGTAGGATCAACTTCTCTAGGTCCAGATATCACTCCTGCATGGCTTGCACCAACAGCTGCCGAGATGACTATTAAGGCAAAGATTCTGCGTGGTGCTGCAACTACATGGGAGGCACAGACTTCACTGGGTCAGCTCAATCGCACACTTGAAGATCTCGTGGATTACTTATTCCGTTGCCAAGATTTCCCACACGGAGTCATTCTGTCTACAGGTACCGGAATCGTTCCACCGATGGATATCGCACTTGCCGCAGGAGATATCGTTGAAATCCATGTCGCTGGCGTAGGCATACTTTCCAATGTCGTTGAAGTAATTCCTGAGAGAGTGAAGTAAATGACAGAGATTAAAGTCTGGACTCAATGGTCTGATTTATCTGTCCCAGCTGGTGTAACTCTTCTCTCCCCTGAAAACTTTCCACTAGATACGTCAGATCTTTCGCAGGTAGATATGTATGTACCTACTTATATGACAGGCGCTAAGGGTCTTTCCTATGTAGAGAAGATGACTAATCTGAAAGTGCTACAGATGCCTAATGCTGGTTATGAGGATGCGATGGCGCACCTTCGCCCCGGATTAACACTTTGCAATGCAACTGGCGTTCATGATGCATCAACAGCTGAACTTGCAGTTGGGCTTGCTATCGCATCGCGTCGTGGATTTGCCGAATTTATGAAAGATCAGAACGATGGAGTCTGGAACCACAGAAGATTCCCTGCGCTCTCAGATAGCAAGGTTGGAATCGTTGGATTTGGATCCATCGGTAAAGAGATAGCTAAGAAGCTCTCAGCATTCGATGTCGAAATTACAGCCTTTACACAATCAGGTCGCGATGGTTCGCTCAAGGTTGAAGAGCTCGATGCTCATCTTCCAAAACTAGATATCGTCATTTTGATTCTGCCTCTGACTGACACTTCTCGCCACATGTTCGATGCAGCCCGACTTTCAAAGATGAAGGACGGAGCGCTGCTGATAAATATGGCACGTGGGCCTGTTGTTGTCACTGACGCACTTGTTGCTGAACTGCAATCTAAGCGACTCTTTGCCGCACTCGATGTCACTGATCCAGAACCTTTGCCAGCAGGACATCCACTGTGGAATGCGCCAAACCTGATTCTTGTTCCGCACGTTGGTGGAAATTCTGGAGCCTTTGAACCCCGTGGACGTAAATTGATTGAATCTCAACTTCTCTTGCTTTCGCAGGGCAAAGCTCTTGAACATGTAGTTGCCCAAGGCTAGATTTCACAAATGAAAATTGATTCACACCACCACCTTTGGGATCTATCAATCCGTCCACAAGAATGGATGGTCGGCGACAATATGGATTCGGTCCGCCGCAATTTTGATGCGGATGACCTACGCGCTGCAATTGCAGGCACTGGTATTGAGAAAACCATCCTGGTGCATGCAACAACAACTCATGACGAGACATATGAGATGCTCGCACTGGCTGAAACTGACCCAACAATTATCGGCGTTGTTGGTTGGGTGGCGATTGACTCTGCAGATGCGATTAAAGAATGTGAAAAGTATTTGGCCGCACCTGGCGGAAATTACCTAAAGGGCATTCGTGATGTCGCCCAAGATCTTCCTGATTCACATTACTTGGCAAAGCCTCAATCGATTAAGACTGTACAAGAGCTAGGCAAGATGGGGCTGACATATGACATCCTCACAAAGACTCCTGAACTTCGTGCAGGTATCGAATTAGTTCGCGCTTGCCCTGATGTGCAATTTGTTCTCGACCATATTTCAAAGCCATACATTGCAACGGGCGAACTCGAACCGTGGAAATCTCTGATCACAGAACTTGCATCATTTGAAAATGTCTCGTGCAAAATTTCAGGAATGGTTACAGAAGCAAAGTGGAACAACTGGAATGATTCAGATTTTGCGCCATATGTCGATCACATTGTTGAGAGCTTTACACCGCAACGAATCATGTTTGGATCAGATTGGCCTGTAGCTCTCTTGGCGACTCAGAGTTATTCAGATGTTGTACACCTGGCAGAAAAGCTCACATCTCAACTCTCAGATAGTGAGAAGCGCAGTTTCTGGTGCGGTCACGCTACCCAGAAGTACAAGGTAACAAATCAATAACAATCCTTGTAAATAACCCCTTTTGCACTGAAAACCTTTGAAAAACCTTGCGAGTAGCTCTCCATTTCGCCTAGATTACGCAGCACAGCAATTCGGCTGCTTTTGAAAGGAAACACATGAAGAAAGGTCTACTTTCAGTAGCTGCAGTAGCAGCTCTGGCACTTGTAGCTGGCGTTAACGCACCAGTACAGGCTGCGGATAAGACTCTTAAGATCGAATTGATCTCAAAGGGCGAAACACACCAGTTTTGGCAAGCAGTAAAGAAGGGCGCTGAAGATCAGGCTAAGAAGATGAACGCAGAAATTAAGTTCATCGGACCAGCTGCAGAAACAATGATCGATAAGCAGCTCGAAATGCTTGATGCAGCAATTGCAGTTAAGCCAGATGCAATCGGTTACGCAGCACTCGGAACAACACAGTCACTTCCAAAGTTGAAGGCTGCAAAGGATGCAGGAATTCCTGTATACATGTTCGATACAGCTGCTGAGTGCCCAGGCGGAGTTCCAGCATTGGGACCAAAGTCTGACTGCGCACTAGGCGTTGCATACACAAACAGCTTGGCTGCAGGTTCACTTGCTGCTGACAAGATGTCTGCACTTCTCGGCGGTAAGGGTAAGGTTTTGGTTGTTGGTCACTCACAGACAAACCAGACAGGTATCGACCGCGCTAAGGGCTTCACAAACCGCATCAAGGCAAAGCACAAGGGCATCAAGCTCCTCACAGTTCAGTACGCTGAAGGTGGAGATGCTCTTAAGGCACAGGAAATCGTTAGCGCAGCACTTGTTGCTAACAAGGACCTCAAGGGTGTCTACGGAACTAACGAAGGCGTTTCAATCGGAGCTGGCCAGGCATTTAAGGCAGCTAAGTTGAAGAACGGCGCAGTTAAGTTGATCGGCTTCGACTCAGGAAAGCAGCAGATGGCAAACATCAAGTCTGGTCTCCAGACTGGTGCTATCACACAGAGCCCAATGGGTATCGGTGCTAAGACTGTAGAAGCTCTTGTTAACTACGTACGTAACAAGACAGTTCCAAAGAACCTTATCGATACAGGTTTCTACTACTACGATAAGAAGAACATCACAAAGCCAGAAATCGCTGGAAACCTTTACGAATAAGTCGAATTAATTCGACTCTTTTGTAATAAATGAAGAGATGATGGCCGAGAGCAATCTCGGCCATCATCCTTTATTATTAAGACCAAATACTTTTCTCGATATTTCGAAATCAACTTAAATTTATGGGGACAAATCAATGGCATCAAAACAACTTCTAGCCCTCACAGGTGTCAGTAAAGAATTCCCTGGTGTGAAGGCTCTTAACAACGTAAGTTTTGATCTCAATGAGGGTGAAGTTCACGCAATCGTGGGCGAAAATGGAGCGGGCAAGTCAACGCTCATGAAGATTCTTTCAGGTATCTACAAGAAGGATTCTGGAGAAATTACTTATAAGGGCAAATCGGTCTCGATTCCAAACCCTTTCGAAGCCCAAAGACTGGGCATCAGTATCATTCACCAAGAGCTTAATCTCATGCCCCACCTAACAGTCGCTGAGAATATTTTTATCGGCCGCGAAGATGTTTTTCCTGGTGGAGTATTTCTCGCTAGCAAGAAGCAAGTTCAGGCTACAACTGAACTACTAAAGGAACTTGAACTTAACCTCAATCCAAATGACATCGTTGGCGAGCTCACAATCGCTAAGCAGCAGATGGTTGAAATTGCTAAGGCTGTTTCCTACCGCGGCTCTGTAATCATCATGGATGAACCAACTTCTTCACTTACTCCAGCTGAGACCGATGCTCTCTTTAAGATTATTCGCACACTCAAGGCGGCGGGCAAGGGCGTCATCTACATCTCTCACCGCCTCGAAGAGCTTGAAAAAATCACTGATCGCATCTCAGTTCTTCGCGATGGAGAATATGTAAAGACTCTTAAGACCACAGAGACAGATATTCCAGAAGTTATCTCTCTCATGGTCGGACGTTCGGTTGCTCAAGATCAGCGCCCAACGAATCGCAAGATTGGAACCGAGACTGTACTTCGCGTTGAAGGTCTATCAGATCTCACCCTTCTTAAGGATGTCTCATTCGAACTCCGCAAGGGCGAGATTCTCGGCTTTGCAGGCCTTATGGGTGCAGGCCGTACAGAGCTTGCACGTGCAATCATGGGCGCAGATCCAAAATCTGAAGGAAAGGTCTTCCTCCACGGCAAAGAGGTAAAGATAAAACAACCTTCAGATGCTGTAGATGCTGGAATTGGGTACCTCTCAGAAGACCGTAAGCGATTTGGTCTCCTTCTTATCCAAGATGTCACCTTCAATGTGATCCTCTCCTCTATTCCTCGCTTCTCAAATAAGTTTGGTTTCCTTAAGGTGAAGTCAGCGGCAGGAATCGCACGCGATGCAATTGCTCAGCTTCGCGTACGCACACCTTCAGAGCGTCAGATTCTCAAGAATCTCTCGGGTGGAAACCAGCAGAAAGTGGTTATCGCAAAGTGGCTTACTCGCGATTGCGATGTTTTGATATTCGATGAACCAACACGTGGAATCGATGTGGGAGCAAAAGATGAGATTTACAACTTGCTGACCAAACTTGCTGAAGAAGGCAAGTCAATCATCATGATTTCATCTGAACTTCCAGAAGTTCTACGCCTATCCGATCGTATTGCCGTCATGTGCGATGGCCGTATAACCGGAATCGTTGACAATAAAGATGCCGATCAGAACATCATCATGAACCTTGCAACAAAATTCAGCGACGACTTAACGACAGCTAACTAGTACGGGAAAAGAGAGAGAAATGTCAGATGTAGCAAAGAAGGCTCCACAATCTCAAGAGGTTGGTAAGTTGAAAGCCTTCGTCAAGCGTGAAATCGGAAGAGTTACGGCGCTAGCAAGTCTTATCGTCATCTTCACCTTCTTCACAATCCGACGTCCCGTATTTGCATCTTGGGAGAATGTCTCAGGCGGAATCCTGATGTCAACCACGGTAATCGGACTCTTGGCTATCGGAAGTACATTCGTCATCATCACCGGCGGTATCGATCTCTCAGTTGGAACAATGATGGCGCTCGTTGGAATCATTATTGGTAAGACAGTGATGGCGATGGGCCTCAACGTTTGGCTAGGCATTTTGCTTGGACTCGTTGTTGGTGCGCTTCTTGGCGCCGTTAACGGTCTGCTCATTACCGTTCTCAAACTTCCTCCATTCATTGCAACGCTTGCAACTATGAAGGGTGCGCAGGGCTTAGCTCTGATCACTTCAGACCTCAAGCCAATCCTCTTTACAACAGATGTAAAGGGCTGGGATTCAATCGCTCAAGGAAATATCATCCCGAACTTCCCGAATGCGGTTCTTATCCTCTTCGTTGCGGCAATCATCGCTTCAATCATTCTCAATAAGACTGTTCTCGGTCGCTACACATTCGCAATCGGATCAAACACAGAAGCGACAAAGCTTTCAGGTGTAAAGGTCAATCGCTGGCTCGTTGCTATCTACTCACTCTGTGGTGTCTTCGTAGGACTTGCAGCGGTTGTTATGACATCGCGTCTTGGTTCAGCACAGCCTGACCTTGGACTTGGTTACGAGCTCGAAGCGATTGCTGCGGTAATCATCGGTGGAACATCACTTCTTGGCGGTAAGGGAACAATCTCCGGAACCATTATCGGTGCACTGATCATGTCTGTTCTGATCAACGGCCTACGTATCCTCGAACTCCAGCAAGAGTGGCAGTACGTGGTTGTAGGCATTGTTATCCTCCTTGCGGTCTACGGAGATAACGTACGTCGTCGTCGCGCAGGTGAATCGACGCATTAACGTCAAAAGAAAAAACCCCGCATGGATAATTTCCATGCGGGGTTTTTTATTAAATCTATTTCTTTTCTTCCAGATACATTGCGACAGAGTTGATACACCAGCGCTCATCGGTTGGAACGTCGTAGCCTTCGCCTGAAAAGACGTGGCCTAAGTGAGAATCACACTTTGCACAACGAACCTCGGTACGAATACGTGGCGCTAGAGAACGATCTTCAATCAAGGTAACTGCATCATCGGCAGTTGGCGCATAGAAAGATGGCCAACCACATCCTGAATGAAACTTTGTCTCAGAGGTAAAGAGGACGTTCTGACAGACCTTGCATCGGTAGCTTCCGACTTTGTCAGTATCGTTATATTCGCCGGTAAATGGGCGCTCTGTGGCTCCCTCGCGAAGTACAGAGTACGAGAGTGGATCTAGTCGAGCCTTGAGCTCTTCTTCGTTAATTGGTTCCATCTCATTACTCCTTCGAACCTTGCTGGTGGCGGGTGAAGGATTTGAACCTTCGAAGGCAGAGCCGGGGGATTTACAGTCCCCTCCCATTGGCCGCTCGGGCAACCCGCCAGGGTCGTACAAGTGTTACGGCGCTTTGGTAGTGCGAGCGGCAAACGATACCTTAGGCGCTTGAACTTTGAAAATCACCAGATGAACCACAGGAGGGCCTAAACACATGGCTGATAGCAGTTTTGACGTAGTCTCAAAGATCGACCGTATGGAGCTAGATAACGCCATTAACCAGGCTATTCGCGAGATTGATACTCGCTTTGACTTTAAGAATACCGGCGCGAAGATTGAACTCTCTGGCGACAAGTTAGCCATTGAGGCAGATACTGAAGAGCGCGCAAAGGCGACCCTTGATGTCGTCAAAGATAAGATGATTAAGCGCGGAGTTTCACTGAAGCATCTTGATGCCGGTGAACCACAACTTTCAGGAAAGATCTACAAGATCGCTTCAACTCTCAAAGAGGGAATCTCAACTGAGAACGCAAAGAAGGTTGCAAAGTTCTTGCGCGATGAAGGTCCAAAGTCAATCAAGACTCAGATCCAAGGCGATGAACTCCGCGTTACATCAAAGAGTCGTGATGATCTACAAGAAGCTATCGAGCAGATAAAGAATGGCAAATTTGATTTTGCCGTTCAATTTGTTAATTTCCGCTAAGTGACAAGTAAGCGAAGTGAGCATTCACTAGGACTGCTCTTCGGAGTCGGCTCTTACGTTCTGTGGGGCCTCTTCCCTCTCTACTGGCCGCTGCTGCAACCGGCAAGTCCACTTGAGATTGTTTCGCATCGCGCTGTCTGGACCCTTGTCTTCTGTCTGATTGTTCTTGCCCTCTCAAAGCAATTGCACTCGATGATTGCGATTGTTAAGAAGCCAAAGATAATGGCTGGCCTTTTTCTTACAACAATCCTGGTTTCAATCAACTGGCTGACATATATCTGGGCAACGAATAATGGCCATGTTGTTGAAGCTGCTCTTGGTTACTACATCAATCCGTTGATCATCATTGCATTTGGAGTTCTACTGCTGCGCGAGAAGATGCGACCACTGCAATGGCTAGCAGTTGGAATTGCTGCTATCGGTGTTGCGATTCTTACCTTCGATTACGGCAGACTCCCCTGGGTTGCGATCTCACTTGCGCTCTCGTGGGGTACATATGGATTAGTTAAGAAGAAGCTCGATTTAGGCGCACTTGATGGGCTCGCAATCGAAACCTTGATCTCTCTTATTCCTTATGTGGGATACCTGATTTACCTTGGCAACCAAGGCACCGGACAATTTGGTCAGAGCCCTGGGCTAACAATTCTTCTCATCAGCGCTGGCGCAGTGACAGCAATTCCTTTACTGCTCTTCAATGGCTCTACAACGCGCCTGCCTTACAGCACTATTGGTTTATTGCAGTACATCACTCCGACAATTCAATTCTCTATCGGAGTTTGGATTCGCCATGAAGATATGCCAGCAGCCCGCTGGATTGGGTTTGTAGTGATTTGGTTGGCTCTTATCGCCCTAGCTGTTGACCTAGTGAGATCAAGCCGTGCGGTCGATAATGGCATCGCACAAGGAAAATAGCGCACCCGTAACATCATTTACTGGCAATGGGCCAAGTGCAGTTCTTGCATCTCGAGCAACTTCATGAAGCTGTTCGCGTGATAGTCCAAGAGCTTCGTGAGTACGAAGAGTTCTTAACACCTGCGAAACCGTAGCTTCATCCTTAATTGGCGCTTTTAATAATTCGATTAATTCGCGGTCCTGCGGGTTTGTTGAATTCATAACGTTAAGTGTGACGAGCGTTGGAACACCTTCACGGAGATCAGTGCCGGGAGTCTTTCCTGATTCATGTGATTCACTTGCAATATCGATGATGTCATCAGCTAATTGAAAGGCTACTCCGATTTTCTCGCCGAATACGGTGAGCGTCTCTTTCACCTCTGTTGGTGCCCCACTGACCATAGCGCCAAATCGTGCACTCGCAGCAATCAGCGAACCAGTTTTATCAGCGACAACTTGTAGGTAGTGCTCTAATGGCTCTTCTCCATTTTGTGGCCCTTGCGTCTCCATGATCTGCCCAATGACAAGGCGTTCGAAGGTCGATGCCTGCAGGCGAACTGCTTCAGGTCCAATGTCAGCAAGGAGCGCTGATACTTTTGCGAAGAGGTAATCACCGGTAAGAATTGCAACGGTATTGCCCCATCGATTATTTGCACTCTCTACTCCGCGGCGAAGTGGAGCTTCATCCATAACGTCATCGTGATAAAGAGTTGCAACGTGGGTTAACTCGCAGACAACGGCTGATTCGATAATTCCAAACTTATTCTTATCGCCATAATGAGATGCAAGGATCGTTAGCAAGGGGCGTAAACGCTTGCCACCGGCTGCAACTAGATGGCGTGAAGTCTCTTCTACAAGCGGGTAATCGCCTTGAATATGGCTAAAGAGCAGGCTCTCGACCTTCTGCATGCTCTCCTTGAGCTCTGCTTCAAGTGCCGGCGCTATCCCCGGGATGCCGAGTGATGACATTAGCGAATGAAGAATGCAGTGGAAGCGATGAAGTCAATAAGTGGAGCTGGGAAGACTCCGAGAATCAAAGTAATCACAGCTGAAATTGTGATTGTGATTGTTGTGAGTGCTGAAGGAATAAGAACGCTTGTGCCATCTTCTACTGGATCTTTAAAGAACATCAGAACAATAACGCGAATGTAGAAGAACGCTGCTACAGCCGATGAGAGAACACCGGCGATAAGGATTGAAGTATTTCCTGATTCATATGCCGCTGAGAAGATTGAGAACTTTCCGATAAAGCCAGAAGTCAAAGGAATTCCAGCGAAGGCAAGGAGGAAGAAGGCAAATGTCGATGCAAGTAGCGGTGAACGCTTACCGAGACCGCTCCAACGATTGAGGTCACCAACTTCGCCAGATGAGTCGCGAATCAAGGAGACGATACCGAATGTTCCAACTGTTGCTACTCCGTATGCAAAGAGGTAGAAGATCGATGATTCAAGACCAGATCTGCTCAATGCGATGACACCTGCAAGCAAGAAACCAGCGTGTGCAATAGATGAGTAGGCAAGCATGCGCTTGACATCGCGTTGTGTAATTGCAACAACTGAACCAAATGCCATTGTGATAATCGAGATGATGACTAGAGCCGGCTTCCATTGCCACTCAGCATTTGCAAAGGCAACGTAGAAGATTCGAAGAATCGCACCGAATGCTGCGACCTTTGTTGCGGCTGCCATGAAGCCGGTGATAGCAGTTGGTGAACCTTGATACACGTCAGGTGACCATGCATGGAATGGAACAGCGCCCACTTTAAAGAGAAGTCCAACTGAGAGGAAGGCGATTCCGATTAAGAGGAATACATCGTTACCAGAACCACCTACAACGCTCTCTTGAATTCCTGCGAGTGTTATCGAACCTGAATATCCATAGAGGTAGGCAATTCCAAGAAGGAAGAATGCAGATGAGAATGCACCCAACAAGAAGTACTTAAGCGCTGCTTCTTGTGATGCTAAACGGCGACGACGAGAGAGACCTGCCATCAAATAGAGCGGAAGTGAGAGAACTTCAAGTGCCACAAAGAGTGTGATGAGATCTGTCGCAACTGGGAATAAGAGCATTCCAGCGACTGCAAAGAGCGTAAGTGGGAATACTTCAGTTACGCGAATATCAGCTTGAAGTGCATGCTTCTCTTCGTCTGAGCCCGGAACAGCAGCGGCTACGGGAGTGAAGTTCTCTTGATCTGAAATCAGGAAGATAGAGAGCATCGCGATGATGAGAACAGAAGCCTGGATAAGAACACCAGCTCCATCAAATGCGACTGATCCCATCGCTGCATCAGTTGAAGATTCATTTCGAACCATCATGAGGGCGCCGAATGAAGCCACCAATGAGAATATAGAGATGAAGAGCTGTGAAGAATGGCGCGCTGCGCGAGGTGCAAACGCCTCGATAAGAACTCCGATAAGAGCACCGGCTAGAACAATCAGAATTGGCGCAAGCTGCGAGTAATTTAGATATGGCGATGTAAATTCCACTTACTTACCTGCGCTCTCTGAAGGAGTTGGATCTGTAAATCCCTGCATCTCAAGTACATGAGCAGATGCTGGATTAATAACATTAAGTAAAGGTGCTGGATAGAAACCAAGTGCAATGATCACTGAGATAACTGGTGCAATTGCAACTTTCTCACGAAGGTTGAGATCAGGAAGGTTCTCATTGCCTGGCGTTACAGGTCCATGCAGAGCTTTCTGTACTGGAATCAAGATATAGAGCGCTGCAAGAACGATTCCGAAGGTTGCAAGAACTGCAGCAACTGGATATCGAGTGAATGTTCCAACTAGGACCAAGAATTCACTGACGAAGCTTGAAAGTCCAGGAAGAGCAAGCGATGACATTCCTGCGATGAAGAATGACCATGCCATTACCGGAGTTACTCGTTGCAATCCGCCGAAATCTGCAATCGATGAAGATCCGCGACGTGATGCCATCCAACCTGCAACGATAAAGAGCGCCGCAGTGGAGAAGCCGTGGTTAAACATGTAGAGAGTCGCACCGCTGTGGCCTTGTGTCGTCATCGCAAAGATTCCCATGGTGATGAAACCAAAGTGAGAGATTGATGTATATGCAATCAACCTCTTAATATCTTTGGCGCCAATGGCAAGGAATGCTCCGTAGAGAATTGAGATAACCGCAAGAGTGATGATCAGCGGAGTAAATGTCTTGCTTGCATCTGGAAAGAGGGTCAAGCAGAAACGGATCATTCCAAATGTTCCGACCTTATCGAGAACACCTAGGAGCAATACCGATGTGCCTGGAGTCGCGGAGGCCGCAGCATCTGGAAGCCAGGTGTGCAGAGGCCATAGCGGTGCCTTAATCGCGAAGGCGATAAAGAATCCAAGGAAGAGAAGGTTCTGAGTAGTTGAACTCATGTAGTTATGCATCTCAGATAACTTTGTAATGTCGAATGTATGTCCGCCGTTATCGCCTGAGATCACATAGAGACCAATGATCGATGCGAGCATCAAAAGTCCACCAAAGAGGCTGTAGAGCAAGAACTTCACAGCTGCTGCTGCACGCTCGCCGGAACCGTATCCACCAATAAGGAAGTAGACCGGAATAAGCATCGCTTCGAAGATTACGTAGAAGAGGAAGACATCGGTTGCCGCAAAGACGCCGATCATCATCGTTTCAAGAACGAGGATAAGAATGTAGAAGACCTTTGCGGACCAGCGACCTGCTTCAGATTCATTCCATCCAGCTAGAACCACGATTGGGGTCAGAAGTACTGACATCAAAATCAGAACGAGCGAGAGTCCATCAACGCCTACCGCGTAGTTGATTCCGAATGATGGAATCCACTCAACTGACTGGGCAAATTGAAAATCAGTATTTGATGAGTCGAAGTTGAGCCAGGTAAGAATTCCAGTGACTGCAACGAGTAGCGTTGTTGCAAGAGCCGCCTGCTTGATACGCAGAACTTGTTCAGTTGGAATAACGGCGATGAGAAGAGTTCCAAGAATTGGAAGCAACATCATTGTATTTAGCGAGTTCATTGTGTGACCACCCAAATTCCAGCAATCAGAGCGATCGCACCAATAAGAATCAACGCTGCATAGCTACGTGCAAAGCCAGTCTGGGTCTTACGCAACTCGCTACCCGCACCGACTGCTGTACGACCAACGAGACGTACTGCACCATCGATTACATTTTCATCTGTCTTGACCAGGAGGCGAGTAAGAGCTTGTCCTGGACGCATGAAGAGAGATTCGTTAACTGAATCCTGCATCAGATCCTTACGAGCAATTCGCGTAAAGATAGAGACGTTTTGAGGGGCTTCGGCATCAACTTCTGAGAATTGATACTTAGCGAGTGCAATTCCTACGCCGATAAGGACGGCTGTGACTGCCATGGCAGAGACAACGATTGGCTCGAAGAGGTGCTCTTCAGAATGCCCACCATGTTCGCCGAAGACTGGCTTGAGCCAATTCTTAAGTGCATCTCCCTTAGTAAAGAGGAATCCCGTAGTTACAGATCCAATTGCGAGGATAGCCATAGGTATCCACATAAGAATTGGTGACTCGTGTGGGTGTTGATCTTCTTCCCAACGCTTTGGCGATGTGAAGGTAAGAACCATGACGCGAGTCATATAGAAGGCAGTGATTGCAGCACCCAAGAGAGCCGTTGATCCAAGGAGAATTCCCTTAAATCCACCTGCATTAAATGCTGTTTCGATAATCAAATCTTTTGAATAGAACCCAGCAAATGGTGGAACTCCAATAATTGCTAAGTACCCAAGACCAAATGTAATAAAGGTGATCGGCATAAATTTACGGAGAGCACCGTAGCGGCGCATATTTACTTCATCATTCATGCCGTGCATAACTGATCCTGCACCCAAGAACATACCTGCCTTGAAGAAGCCGTGTGTCAGAAGGTGCATGATTGCATATGCATAACCAGCTGGTCCGAGGCCTGCACCGAGAATCATGTAACCGATCTGAGACATCGTTGAAGCAGCAAGCGCCTTCTTGATGTCATCTTTTGCAGTACCGACAATCGCACCAAAGATCAGAGTTATGGCTCCGACAATTACTACTAGAAGTTGTGCGGTTGGCGCTGCATCAAAGATGAAGTTAGAGCGAACAATGAGATAGACGCCAGCTGTAACCATTGTCGCTGCGTGGATAAGTGCAGATACCGGTGTTGGGCCAGCCATCGCATCGCCGAGCCATGCCTGCAATGGGAATTGAGCAGATTTTCCAGCCGCTGCAATGAGCAACATGATTCCAATTGCAGTCAGCGCTGCTTCAGATGCATGATGTGATGCTTCTTCGACTCCGCTAAATGAGACTGAACCAAATGAGGCAAATGCAATCATGATGGCAAATGAGAGACCCATATCGCCGATACGGTTCATAACAAATGCCTTCTTAGAAGCTGTCGCATAGGCAGGCTTCTGATTCCAGAAACCGATCAAGAGGTACGAAGCTAAACCAACGCCCTCCCAACCTACATAGAGGTTGAGGTATGAATCGCCAAGAACGAGCAAGAGCATCGATGCGATAAAGAGGTTGAGATAAGCAAAGAAACGACGACGGTTCTCGTCATGTGACATATAAGAAATTGAATAGATATGAATCAGAGTTCCGACGCCTGTAATGAGCAGTACGAAACAGATTGAGAGCTGATCTAGAAGAAGTCCGGCATCGACATTAAATGATCCGACGCTAATCCATGTGAAGAGCTTCTGCCCTACAGCGCGTTCCTCTGTTGGGCGGTCGAGCATGAGAGAGAGCTGATAAAGACCAACTGCAAATGAGCAAGCAGACATCGCTGTACCCAGTAGGTGGCCCCACTTATCTGCACGGCGACCAGCGAGAAGCAGAATTGCCGCACCTGCAAGTGGCAGAGCGATTAAGTAAACAAGAGACGTTGATGTTGTCATAGTTATCGCTTCAGCAAACTAGCGTCATCGACAGACGCTGAACGACGTGAACGATAAATCGCCACGATGATTGCAAGGCCGACTACAACTTCGCAAGCAGCAACGACCATCGTAAAGAAGGCAACAACTTGCCCTTCGAGGGTTCCGTTGATTCGCGCAAAGGTAACAAGGGTTAAGTTGGCTGCATTGAGCATGAGTTCGACGCACATAAAGACGACGATTGCATTGCGGCGAACCACAACACCGACAGCGCCAATAGTAAAGAGCAGTGCCGCGACGTAGAGATAGTTATACGGATTCATTACTTCTCCTCCGTCACTGTGTTATCAACTTCGCCGAGTTCAAATGACTTTGACTCCAACATATCTCCACGAGCCTTTAGCGTTGCAGAGATCGATGTTGGTGCAGGAGTTCCATCTGGCAGAAGCGCCGGAACATCAACAGCGTTGTGGCGAGCAAAGACACCTGGGCTAGGAAGTCCAGCAGCTGCGCCAATTGTTCCTGTTCTAAAGCGCGCAATTGATTGTTCGCGCTGGGTTGGGCGCGCAACAGAGCGTTGATGATGAGCAAGAACCATTGCACCGAGCGCTGCTGTGATCAGAAGCGCAGAGATAACTTCAAATGGGAATACATAATCAGAGAAGAGTTTGTAGGCCAGGCCTTCAACATTGCCATTGGCATTTGCCGCCTTTAACCCATATGCCGAATGACCAAGAGTTGCGCGACCAATAAGTGAAACGAAGATTCCACCGAATCCAATAGCTGCTGTAATCGCAATTGGGCGAAGACCAGAAATAGTTTCGGTGAGTGAATCAGATGCATCGACACCAACAAGCATAAGAATAAAGAGGAAGAGCATCATGACTGCGCCGGTGTAGACAACAATCTGGACGATTCCGAGGAAGACTGCATCTTGAGCAATGTAGAAGATTGCCAAGGTGACCATGATCCAAGCAAGAAGAAGAGCTGAATGCACAGCTTTCTTTACGAGGAGCATTCCAAGTGCTGCGATGACTGAAAGAGGTGCAAGCACCCAGAACATGACGGCTTCAGGAGTTTGAATCTCTAGCATTATTTCTGCCCTTGACCAGACGTCGATTGACTTGGATGCGCTTCCTTAACATCACCGTTGTAATAATTTGTATCTGTCATTCCTGGATACATTGGGTGAGGTGGTGCAAGCATTCCCTGACGAAGAGGTGCAAGGAGATCTTCCTTTTCGAAGATCAACTTCTCGCGCTTGTCATCTGCAAGTTCGTACTCATTTGTCATTGTGAGCGCACGAGTTGGGCATGCTTCAACGCAGAGACCGCAGAAAATACAACGAAGATAATTGATTTGATAGACCGCACCATGACGTTCACCAGGTGAGAGTTGATTTCCAGGTGTGTTATTTCCACCTTCAACAAAGATTGCATCTGCAGGACATGCCCATGCGCAGAGTTCGCAACCAATGCACTTCTCAAGTCCATCTGGGTGGCGGTTGAGTTGGTGGCGTCCATGGAAACGTGGAGCAGTTGGCGCCTTCACATCTGGATATTGAACTGTCTGATTCTTCTTAAACATAGTTGAGAAGGTGACCCAGAAACCCTTTGCTTGCTTTCCAAGAGATGCTGGTCCTGGTTGATCAACTTCGACAAAAGGAACAGTGTTGATATCAAGACCTGCTTTTTCGATATCAGAGTTGTTACGTGGCTCGATGACGTCAGTCATTACTCATCTCCTGAGATTCGTTTAGCGCTGACGCTCAGCGAGCTAGCGTTTGGAAGTGATGGAACTGGGAAATCTGGAGCTTCGCCTTCAGGAAGTGGAGCGCGCGATTTCTGCTTTCCGCGATCTACCATCGAAGAGATGGCCATAACGAGCAGAACTACTCCGACTGCAAATGCGATAACCACTGTGCGGCTTACACCTTCTTGCTGGAGAACGCGAAGGGTTGCAACAATCAAGATCCAGATAAGTGAGACAGGAATAAGTACTTTCCAGCCCAACTTCATAAATTGGTCATAACGCATACGTGGAAGCGTTCCGCGAAGCCACATAAAGATAAAGAAGAAGAAATTAACCTTTGCAAGGAACCAAACAAATGTGAACCATCCGCCTAGCCACTGCTCTGTAAAGCCAAGTCCTGGAGGTGCGTGATATCCACCCAAGAAGAGCGTTGTAGCAAGGGCTGAAACAGCAATGATATTTACATACTCTGCAAGGAAGAAGAGTGCGAACTTCAGTGATGAGTATTCAGTGTGGAATCCACCAACGAGCTCGCCTTCAGCTTCTGCAAGGTCGAATGGAGCGCGGTTGGTCTCGCCCACCATTGAGATTACATAAATAACAAATGATGGAAATAGAACAACTGCATTCCAGATATTTTCATGCTGAGCGCCAACGATTACCGATGTTGACATCGAGCCTGCATAAATAAAGACAGCAACAAGTGAGAGACCCATTGCAATTTCATATGAAATCACCTGGGCGCTTGAGCGAAGTCCGCCAAGTAGTGGGTATGTAGATCCTGATGACCATCCAGCAAGAACTACGCCATAAACACCGATAGATGTAACAGCGAGAATGTAAAGAACTCCAACAGGGAGATCTGTAAGTTGCAGCGCTGTCTGAACTCCAAAGAGATTTACTTCGCCAGTCATCGGAATAACGGCAAAGGCCATAAAGCACATTGCTGTTGCAATGATTGGCGCAATGATGAAGACGACCTTATCTGCCGCAGCAGGAATGATGTCCTCTTTAAGTGCAAGCTTGACGCCATCTGAGAGGGATTGAAGAAGACCAAATTTTCCAACACGGTTTGGGCCGGTACGAAGCTGCATCTTTGCCAGCACGCGACGTTCAGTCCATACAGCCATCAGCGTTGAAATAACGCAGATAATGAAGACAATCAACGCCTTTACGACGATGATCCAGCCTGGATCTTTTGCTAGAAGCTCTGCTGTTGTCATGCCTTCACCACCGTAACTACATCGCCATGCACTGCATCAAGTGCGATCAAAGTCTGTGATCCAAACGAATTACGTGGAACCCACACTGCATCGTCATGGATATCTTCAACGAGAACAGGAAGAGTGATCGACCCATTCGCATTTGATACTCGGACCTGAGTACCAGTTGTTACTCCAATTGACTCTGCGCGCTTTGGAGAAATCACTGCGACAGTTGGGCGACGTGTTCCAGCCAAATTATCTTCACCCTTTTGAAGTGAGCCCATATCGAGCAATCTGCGCCAAGATGTAAGGAGCGCTTCATTGCCTGAGACCGACTTAGGTGAAGTAGCTGAGACCGGAGCTAGCTGTGCACGTGCTCCATCCCATTTACCAAGTTGGTTAAATTCACGAGCAGAAGCTGTAACTGTTCCGAGCATGATTGATTCGCCCATTGCATCTGCAATCATTGAAAGAATGCGGACATCGCTACGGTTCTGAGAATCTGCAACTGCTTCATCGAAGGCGCGTGCGCGACCTTCCCAGTTCAGGAAGCTACCGCTCTTTTCGGTAATTGCCGCAACTGGAAGTACAACATCTGCAACGGCAGTAACTGAGCTAGGTGCAATTTCAAGTGAGACAACAAATGCCTTGTTGAGTGCATCAATGACCTTGGCGCTGTTGTGAAGATCGTGAGCATCTACGCCACCAACAACTACTGAATCTAATTCGCCCTGTGAAAGAGCTGAGATGATCTCTGAAGTTGTACGACCAACAGCTGTTGGAAGCGATTCGACTCCCCAAGCAGCTGCAATATCTACGCGAGCTGCTGCATCTGCTACAGGACGTCCGCCTGGAAGAAGATTTCCGATTGCTCCTGCTTCAAGTGCGCCACGTTCCCCTGCACGACGTGGAATATAGGCAAGCTTTGAACCTGTCTTTGCAGCAAGTGCTGCAACTGCTGAGAGCAAACCTGGTGTTTCAGAAGCGCGTTCTCCGACAAGGATCACTGACTTTGCAGTCAATGAGAGCGCTGCAACTGCTGAGCTTTCAGCACCTGGTGCAACCTTAATAAAGTCAGCCTTTAACTTATCTATTGCAATTGATTGCTTTGTTGCAACTGAAGTTACCTTCAAGCCACGCTTCTTAAAGTTCTTGTTGAGGCGAAGGAAGACGATTGGCGATTCTTCTTCTGGCTCAAAAGCGATAAGTGCAACCTGATCTGCGACATCGATATCTCGGTAAGTTGTAGATGAACCTGCAACGTGAGCTGCAAGGAAATCGCGTTCTTCATCTGATGTCACGCGTGCGCGGTAATCAATATCGTTGGTGTGAAGTGCGATGCGAGCAAACTTTGAGTACCCGTAAGCATCTTCAGTTGTTACGCGTCCACCAGTAAGTACTGCAGCGCGCTTTCCCTTGAGCCCAGCAGCTGCTGCTGCAAGTGCTTCAGGCCATGAAGCTTGAACAAGAACGCCTTCAGAATTTCGTACAAGAGGATGAGCCAAGCGGTCTAGAGCTGTCACATATTTAAATGCCCAGCGGCCCTTATCGCAGTTCCACTCTTCATTGACAGATGCATCATCACCTGCGAGACGACGAAGAGTCTTTCCACGGCGAACATCTGTGCGCATATCGCAACCAGATGCGCAGTGTTCGCATGCAGATGGAGTTGAAACTAAATCGAATGGACGTGCGCGGAATCGGTATGAAGTTCCAGTTAGTGCACCTACTGGGCAGATCTGCACAGTATTGCCTGAGAAGTAAGATTTAAATGGATCGTTCTCGTAGATACCAACTTGCTGAAGTGCGCCGCGCTCGTTCAGAGTAATAAATGGATCTGATGCAATCTGCTCCGAGAAACGTGTGCAACGTGCACAGAGAACGCAACGTTCACGATCAAGTAATACAGATGATGAGATTGCAATTGGCTTCTCAAATGTGCGCTTATAACCATCTAGGCGTGCATCTGGGCGACCATTGCTCATCGCTTGGTTCTGCAATGGGCACTCTCCACCCTTATCGCAAACAGGGCAATCAAGTGGGTGGTTACCAAGGAGAAGCTCCATCACACCTTTCTGCGCCTTATCTGCAACAGGTGATGTGAGCTGAGTCTTTACAATCATATTTGGCTCTACAGGAATCGTGCATGATGCCTGTGGCTTTGGAAATGCGCGGCCATTGATTTCGACATCAACAAGACATTGACGACATGCACCAACTGGATCAAGCAGTGGGTGATCGCAGAAACGTGGAATCTGAATTCCAAGTTTTTCTGCAGCGCGAATAATGAGAGTTCCCTTTGGAACTGAAACTTCAAAACCATCTATAACAACGGTGATGAGTTCTACTGCAACTGCTGACTCTTGAGTTGTAGTCATTAGTTCACCGCCCCAGCAAAGAGAGTCGACTTCACTGGATCAAATGGGCAAGCGCCATTTGTTAAGTGAGCGATGTACTCGTCGCGGAAATACTTAATTGAAGATGTGATTGGGCTTGTAGCTCCATCGCCAAGTGCGCAGAATGAACGGCCCATGATGTTGTCGCAGAGATCGAGAAGTTTTTCAAGATCTGCCTCAGTGCCTGTTCCGTTTTCAAGATCGCGCAGGATCTGAACAAGCCACCAAGTGCCTTCGCGACATGGTGTGCACTTACCGCAAGATTCGTGCTTGTAGAACTCTGTCCAGCGAAGCACTGCGCGAACAACACAAGTTGTTTCATCAAAGATCTGAAGTGCTTTTGTTCCGAGCATTGAGCCCGCTGCTGCTACACCTTCGTAATCGAGTGGAGTATCAAGATGTGCATCCGTAAAGAGCGGTGTTGATGATCCACCTGGTGTCCAGAACTTGAGCTTATGTCCTGTGCGGACTCCGCCTGCGAGTTCAAGAATTTCACGAAGTGTGATTCCGAGTGGCGCTTCAAACTGTCCCGGGTTATTTACATGTCCTGAGAGTGAGTAAAGAGTTGCACCCTTTGACTTCTCTGTACCCATTGATTGGTACCACTCTGCGCCATTATTGATAATCGCAGGAACAGATGAAATTGATTCAACATTGTTGACAACTGTTGGTCGCGCATAGAGACCTGCAATTGCAGGAAACGGTGGGCGAAGACGTGGTTGACCACGGAAACCTTCGAGTGAATCAAGAAGCGCTGTCTCTTCACCGCAGATATATGCACCTGCACCGATGTGGAGAGTCACATCAATTCCATTTCCGAGATGTCCTGCCTTGTATGCATCTGCAATCGCTGCATTGACGCGGCGAACAACATGCGTTACTTCTCCGCGAATATAAATAAATGCACGCTTTGCACGAATTGCATGGCAGGCGATGATGCAGCCTTCAATCAATACATGTGGGTTAGCCATCAAGAGCGGAGTATCTTTACAAGTACCTGGCTCTGACTCATCAGCATTTACAACTAGGTAGTGATCTTTATCGTCGCCTTGTGGGATAAAGCCCCACTTCATTCCGGTTGGGAAGCCTGCGCCACCACGACCGCGAAGTCCTGAATCTTTTACAAGTTGGATAACTGCATCTGGATCCATTGCGAGAGCTTTTTTCGAAGCTGTGTATCCACCATGGCGTGTATATGCCTCAATGGTGAATGAATCTTTCTCATCCCAGTGAGCAGAAAGGACGGGAGTTAACTTTGACATTACTTACCTTCCTTTGAAAGTTTAAGTCCAAGAAGTGTTGGCTCGCCTGCTTGAACACCTTCGCGGGCAAGACCATCATCGAGACCTGCAAGAACAGCGGATGCTTCCTTATATGTAACAAGACGATTTGGTCCACGAGTTGGTGCAGGTGGGTTGCCTTGACGAGCACCATCAACAAGAGCCTTTGCAGATTCAACTGTCTGGTTGTCGTAGAACTCCCAGTTAGCCATGACTACTGGCGCATAATCGCAAGCGGCGTTGCACTCAATATGTTCGAGAGAGACTTTGCCATCTGCAGTAACACCATCATTTTCAACGCCAAGGTGCTCTTTCAGTGCAGAGAAGATTGCATCTCCGCCCATAACCGCACACAAGGTATTTGTGCAGACACCAACGTGATATTCGCCGACAGGCTTGCGCTTGTACTGTGTGTAGAAAGTTGCCACTGCAGATACTTCAGCAGTTTCGATCTCGAGAATCTTTGAAATAGTTTCGATGCCTTCGTTGGTTACATAGCCTGAAACTGATTGCACATAGTGCAGCAAAGGCATGATTGAAGAACGTGTGCGTGGGTAGCGCTTAACGATTGATTGCATTACTTCAAGATTGAGAGTCATTAGCGGTCTACTCCTCCCATAACAGGATCGATTGAAGCAACAGCGCCGATGATGTCGGCAACCATGCCGCCTTCGCTCATTGCAGATGTTGATTGCAAATTGTTAAATGAAGGTTCGCGGAAGTGAACACGGTATGGACGTGTTCCACCGTCAGAGACAACATGTGCAGCTAGTTCGCCGCGTGGTGATTCAACAGCTGCATAAACCTGACCCGCAGGAACGCGGAAACCTTCTGTCACAAGTTTGAAGTGGTGGATGAGTGACTCCATTGAAGTTCCCATAATTTCGCGGATGTGATCAAGTGAGTTACCAAGTCCATCTGCACCAAGTGCAAGCTGTGCAGGCCATGCAATCTTCTTATCTGCAACCATTACTGGCTGTCCCTCAAGCTTGTCGAGCTTATCGATTGCTTGTTCGATGATGCGAAGTGATTGCTCGAGCTCTGCCATACGAACTAAGAAGCGACCGTAAACATCTGCTGTGTCTGCTGTAATGACATCGAATTCGTAATTTTCATATCCGCAATAGGGCTGCATCTTGCGAAGATCCCAAGGAAGTCCAGCAGAGCGAAGAACTGGTCCAGTAATTCCAAGTGCAGTACATCCTGCGAGATCTAAGTAACCAATACCTTCTGTGCGCTTCATCCAAATTGTGTTTCCGATGAGCAGCTGTGCATTGTCATTGAAATTCTTACGAAGTGATTTAACGACTTCGCGAAGCTTTGTATTCATGCCTGCAGGAAGATCTTGTGAAACTCCGCCTGGGCGGACATAAGCCATATTCATGCGAAGGCCAGTGATTTCTTCAAAGGTATCGAGAACGATTTCACGATCGCGGAAGGCGAAGAACATCGGCGCCATTGCACCGAGTTCAAGGGCGCCAGTGCCGAGTGCAACCATGTGTGAAGAGATGCGGTTGAGCTCCATCATAAGGACGCGAATTACTGATGCGCGTTCTGGAATATCGTTTGTAATTCCTAATAGCTTTTCTACTGCAAGGCAGTAAGCAGTCTCATTGAAGATTGGTGAGAGGTAATCCATACGAGTTGCAAATGTGACTGCTTGAGTCCAGTTGCGGAATTCGATGTTCTTTTCGATACCGGTGTGAAGGTATCCAATACCTGTTCTTACCTCTGTAACAGTTTCGCCTTCGAGTTCAAGTACAAGACGGAGAACACCGTGCGTTGATGGGTGCTGAGGACCCATGTTGACGATGATGCGCTCTTCTTTTGATTCTCCGATTTCAGAGACGAGTGAATCCCAATCGCCGCCAGTAACTGAGAAGACTGTGCCTTCAGTTGTTTCGCGTGAAGATGCGTATGGATCGAAAGTTGTTGTCACTGGTAGCTCCTGCGGTTTGAAGGCGCTGGTGTTGTTGCGCCCTTGTACTCAACGGAAATTCCACCAAGTGGGTAATCCTTGCGCTGTGGATGTCCATCCCAGTCATCTGGCATCAAGATGCGAGTAAGTCCTGGGTGGCCATCAAAGATAATTCCGAACATATCGAAGGTTTCGCGTTCGTGCCAATTATTTCCGGCCCAGACGTTAACGACTGATGGAATGTGCGGATCAAGATCTGATGTTGCAACTTCCAAACGAATACGTTGATTCTTTGTCATCGAAAGCAATGGATACACAGCTACGAGTTCTGCACCTGTGCGCTCTGGGTAGTGAATACCAGATACACCCATGCACATTTCAAAGAGCAACTTGTCACGCAAAATTTGTGCAACTTCAACAAGTCGCGACTTCTTAATGTGAAGCGTGAGTTCTCCGCGATCAACGACAACGCGTGTAATTGCATCAGAGAAATCTGGATATGCGCGCTCTAGATCATCTGCAACTTGGTCAAAGTAGCCGCCAAATGGGCGTTCTGTAGAGCCTGTGGCTGCCGCTGTGCGGACAAGACCGCCGTACCCTGAGGTATCTCCGGTGCCTGTTGCGCCGAACATACCTGTTTGTTCTTCGCTCATTTACGCCAGCAACCCCTTCATCTGGATCGTTGGCTTCGCGTTCATCGCTGCGAGTTCAACTTCTTTGATAACCGCTTCGCGATTAGGGCCTAGCTTTGTATCGCTAATAAGAGTGTGTAGCTTGATGATTGCATCCATCAACTGTTCTGGGCGCGGTGGGCAACCTGGAAGATAAATATCTACCGGAACAATGTGATCAACACCTTGCACGATTGCATAGTTGTTAAACATTCCACCCGATGATGCACAAGCACCCATTGAGATAACCCACTTAGGCGCTGTCATTTGATCGTAAATCTGACGAAGCACTGGCGCCATCTTTTGTGAGACGCGACCTGCAACGATCATGAGATCTGCTTGACGAGGTGATGCAGAGAAACGCTCCATTCCGAAGCGTGAAATATCATGTTTTGGCGCTGAACCAAGTGCCATCATTTCAATTGCGCAACATGCAAGACCGAATGTTGCAGGCCATACCGAACTCTTGCGCATATAACCGGCAAGACCTTCTACAGTTGAAAGTAAAACTCCGCTTGGTAATTTATCTTCTAGACCCACGACTTAATCCCATTCCAATCCGCCGCGGCGCCATACATATGCAAATGCAATAAATACAGTGCCGATAAAAATTGCCATCTCAACTAATCCGAAGAGACCAAGCTGGTCGAATGTAACTGCCCATGGATAAAGAAATACGATTTCAATATCGAAGACGATGAAGAGCATTGCTGTTAGGAAGTATTTGACCGGAAAACGACCGCCTTGAAGAGCCTGTGGAGAAGGTTCGATTCCACATTCGTACGCCTCTTGCTTAGCGCGGTTATAGCGAGCAGGGCCTGTAACTGAGGCGATCGCTACGGAGAAAGCGGCAAAGCCAAAGCCAATCGCAAAAATCACGATAATTGGGATATATGGGTTTCCGCTCACGAGCGAAATACTAAACGCTATCTAGGAGCGCTGAAACACTTACGGCTTGCGGGCTTTGTGAACTGCGACAACTCCGCCAGTGAGATTGCTCCATTTGACATCGACCCAGCCAGCGGCCTCAATCTTGGCGGCGAGCGCCTTCTGATTTGGCCATGCCCGAATCGATTCAGCGAGGTAGATATAGGCATCGGGATTTGATGAAGTCTTGGAAGCGATCGCCGGAAGCGCTCTCATCAAGTAATTGGTATAAATGGTACGAAACGGACCAAAGGTAGGACTCGAGAATTCGCAGATAACGATCTCTCCCCCAGGCTTGGTCACGCGGAGCATCTCAGCGAGCGCCTTCTCGGTATTTTGGGTATTTCGAAGGCCAAAGGAGATGGTCACCAGGTCAAATTGCCCATCTTTAAAGGGGAGATTGAGCGCATCAGCCCTTGTAAAGGGCAGGTGCGGGCGAGCCTTTCGCCCTGCCTCAAGCATGCCTTCGCTGAAATCAGCAGGGATTACATCGGCTCCAGCGGCTGCCAAAGGCTCTGAGCTCGAACCCGTGCCGGCGGCCAGGTCGAGAATCTTCATTCCTGGGCGTGGAGCGATGATCTTGGTGGTGGCTCGGCGCCAGGATTTGGTCTGGCCCAGGCTCAAAAGGTCATTTACCAGGTCATAGCGCTTGGCGACCCCGTCGAACATCGCTGCGACTTCGTCAGGGTTCTTATCCATATTGGCTCGTGACATGCGCTTATTGTCGCTGAGAGTAGGCTCTGCGCACAACTTGTAATTGATTCGTAAATCGAGGGAGCCATCTGATGTCACTTCACCAAGGATCACTTCGCGCAACAGTATTTCCTCGTAGCAGCGCACTGACTCAAGCTCTCTTTGTCATGGGCGGCGTTGGCTTTATTACTCTGATGGCGCAGGTTGCAATCCCAGTTCCAGGTTCACCTGTTCCGGTTACAGGTCAAACTCTCGCTGTTCTCTTAATCGGAACTACTTATGGCGCTCGCCTTGGTGTTACAACATTTGCAACATATCTCCTTGCCGGAATTGCAGGAGCTCCCGTCTTTGCACCATCTGCAACTGCTGCAAACCACGGAATCGATCGACTCCTTGGCGCAACAGGTGGTTACCTCGTTGGGATGTTCGTTGCATCTCTATTGCTTGGATATCTCGCTGATCGCAGAGCCGATCAGCAATTCAAAACTTCATTTCCAGCGCTCTTACTTGGCGATGCAGTCATCTTCTTCTTCGGACTTACCTGGTTGCACTTCTCACTTGAACTCTCTTGGTCTGCAACTTTTGCGGCAGGCCTAACGCCATTTATCTTTGGCGAACTTCTTAAGATTGCAATCACCGCTACATCGCTGCCGCTTATCTGGCGCAAGATTTCACGTACTCTCAATAAGTAAGTTACTTACTCTATGTCCCCATTAACTCCCGTAACTACTTCACGTATCGGCGAACATCTGCCGCTACTTGATTTACTTCCTGCAGGTGAGCAATTTACGTGGGTCAGAGGCGGCGAAGGTCTTGTGGGTTGGGGCGTGCATGCATCAACAACTGTTTCTGGTCGCAATCGCTTCGAAGATGCCCGAAAGTGGTGGCACCAACAGTTAGAGACCTTCTCAATCTCTAACTCTGTTCACGGCAGCGGCACTGGTCCAGTTCTCTTTACCTCTTTCTCTTTCGATCGCAATCAAGAATCTGTACTTGTAATTCCTAAAATTATTGTGGGCCAGAAAGGTTCCAACTCATGGATTACGTGGATTGGAAGTGAAGCTCAACCGCAACTTTCCGAAACTGCTGCCGCCTTAGCCCCATCTACCTTCACCTTTAGCGATGGAACTCTGACCTCAGATGAATGGAAGAAGCGCGTTACAGAGGTGATCAATAGAGTTAATTCAAACGGGGTAGATAAGGTCGTTTTGGCTCGCGATATCGTTGCAAACTCTGATTCAGATATTGATGCACGACCAATACTTAAGAAACTTTCCTCTGAATATCCATCTACCTGGGTCTTCTCTGTTGACGGTTTAGTTGGTGCAACTCCTGAACTTCTACTCCGCCTATCTCGTGGAATGGTTACCTCGCGTGTACTTGCAGGAACAATTCCAAAGACAGGCGATGACGAGAAAGATTTAGCTCTTGCTGCATCTCTTGCTCGTTCATCTAAGGATTTGGAAGAACACGAGTACGCAGTTCGTTCTGTAGCCGATGCCCTTGATCCATTCTGTTCTTCAACAAACGTTCCCGAATCTCCATTTGTTCTCCACCTTGCAAATGTTATGCACCTTGCCACAGATGTCACCGGTGCACTGATTGAATCTAAACAACATGTAGATGCTTTCTCGCTACTGAAGAATCTTCATCCATCAGCTGCGGTCTGTGGAACTCCACGAAACCTCGCCTTCGACGTTATCGACGAGATTGAAGGAATGGACCGCGGTCGTTATGCCGGTCCTGTGGGCTGGATCGATGCAAGCGGCGATGGAGAACTAGGTATCGCACTTCGCTGTGGTCAGATCACAGATCGAAAAATTAGAATCTTTGCAGGTTGCGGAATCGTTGCAGCTTCAAATCCTGAAAAGGAAGTTGAAGAAAGTAACGCCAAAATGATTCCGATGCGCTCTGCGCTACATCGATGAAACGCTGTTATAAATTTCTTTAAGTAAATCTGCATTTGATTCACGGTCTGGAACGCTCACAACCACAACGCTGAGACCAGTTACAGGCTTTGCAATCTCTGCAAGTAGCTCTGATTTTGTTCCAACTGCAGAAGCAGAAATTCCAAATGATTTCGCTATTGCGACTAAATCTAAGTTATGAGGAGTTCCAAAGACTTCTTCAAATCCTTCAACTCCGCGCTGGCTTAAGGTTGAGAAGATTCCCCCGCCGTTGTTATTGATCACAAAAATTTTTAGGTTGATATCTTCTTGATGAATCAGACCAGTTACATCATGGAGAAAACCGAGATCGCCAAGTACTGCAATGGTTGAATTTCGCTGTGAGGCGATTCCCAGCGCAGTCGAGATATTTCCATCGATTCCAGCAAGGCCGCGATTAGCAAAGGTTTCAACACCACTTCGAGGCTCTGCAAATCCCTCAATGTCGCGAATTGGTCGAGATGAGGAAATAAAGAGAGATGCGCCGTTTGGAAGAGCACCTGAAATCTCGCGAGCTACAAGCGCCTCAGACCAATCTGAGATTCCTGAAACTAACTTCTGGGCTCTCTGGGAATACTTTTGCAGCTTCTGTGCGTATTCAGCATCGGGTATTGCAACTTCAACTGCGGGAAGTTGAGTGAACTTCTGAGCAGCAGCACGATCGGAATCGACGGTGGCCATTCGTGGATCTATCGCAATGACCTTACGCGCTGAGTTAACAAGTGCATTAATTGAGCGAGAGAGAGTTGTTCTGCCAATTACAACGACGGTATCTGGTGCGACATCTTCAGCAATCGTCTTTGATGTCAGGAAGATGCTGGCGTGCGCAAGTGCGCCAGGGAAAGAGAGTGGATCTTCTGCAATGACAGGCCATCCAAGTTTCTCTGCAAAATCTTGTACATCGTTTAATTCAAGTCCTGCGTGGTCATGGCCAATCACAAGGATTCCACGGGTTGATTTGGAAAAGAAAGTTCCAGCCTTCTTTCGTCCAAATACCTTAGGTGCGCTCACCTTTAGCTCATCGAGCCAACCTTCGTCGTTATCTCCGACAAGTGGTTCTTCAAATTGAATATTGAGATGTACTGGACCAGAGTGCAATGAGTTAAATGGAAGCTCCATCGGATATGCAGTACCTGAGATATCTGCGAAGTATCGAACTGCCTTTCCGAAGATCCGTGCCTGTTCGGTTGTTTGATTAGCGCCAGTTCTGCGCAGCGCTGCCGGGCGATCTGCCGTCAGAACTAAGAGCGGAAGATTTGTATGTGACGCCTCTAATACTGCAGGGTGGTAATTTGCAACAGCGGTACCGCTTGTACAAACGATTGGCACTGGTCGCCCTGATGCCTTTGTAATTCCAAGTGCGAAGAAGGCTGCGGTGCGTTCATCAATTCGTGTATGTAACTTAATCAAACCGCGCTTACTTGCGGCGAAGAAAGCTAGCGAGAGGGGTGCATTTCTTGACCCTGGTGAGATCACAACATCGGTCACGCCAGCTTCAAGTATCTGGCGAACAATGACGCGAGCGAGCTTTGTTGACTCGTTTATCACAGTAGCTCCGCCGTCTTCATAATGCGATTCTTCCACCATTCGTATCGCTCTGCAGACACATCTAAACCATCAAAGTTAGGCTCAATCTCACTTATCTCAATCTCGCCATTGACTATTGGAAGGTGAGCGAGATCCGAACTGAGTAATGATCCTGTGGCTAGGCCGCAATCGAAATCCATATCTTCAAATGAAGCAGCAAGTGCAAGCCCGTAATTGATTCCCACTGCACTCTCTAGCGCACTTGATACAACAACTGGAAGCTTGTGGTGCTGGGCTATTTCATGTGCACGAGCGATGCCACCTAAAGGTTGAACTTTGAGCATCACAATGTCGGCTGCGCCATCAAGGTTAATCGCAAATGGATCGTGGGCTTTACGAACAGCTTCATCTACAGCGATCTTCAGTGGAATATGAATACTTGATTTCAATTCGCGAAGCTCGTCAAGAGTTGCACATGGTTGTTCTACATATTCAAATGGACCGACTTCTTCGTAGAAGGCATAGAGATTGGTGAGCGCATCCTTAACGCTCCAGAGCCCGTTGACATCGATACGAATCTTGATGTCACGGCCCAGTGAACGAATCCGCGCCAGACGCACAATATCCTCGCCTAGGTTCTCTCCTACCTTTACCTTGTAAGTCTTTACGCCGTTGTAAGAAGAAATCAGTGAATCAATAACGCTCTTATCGTTTGTTGCAGGAATTGTGCCGTTGACCTTCACAGATTTACGTAAGAGCCTTGGTAGCGGCTTTGTAGCTGCCTCGATTGCACTTGCTAACCAAGGTGCACACTCTTCATTTCCGTATTCAAGAAATGGAGAGAATTCGCCCCATCCATATTCACCTTTAATGAGCGCAACTTCCCGAACGCTAATTCCACGAAAGTTTGTCTTTGTGGGAAGCGCAACTACGCGCAAGCTTTCGAGCAGTGATTGATCCATAAATTAAGGTCGCTTGGGAAACTTTCCAAAATCAGGTTTGCGCTTCTCTTTATAAGCATCGCGTCCTTCTTGTCCTTCTTCAGATAAGTAGAAGAGAAGAGTTGCATCGCCTGCTAGTTGTTGAACGCCAGCCAAACCATCATCGGCTGCATTCATAGAAGCCTTCAGAAGGCGAAGTGCCATCGGAGAGTTCTGCAACATTTCGCGACACCATGAAACAGTCTCTGCCTCAAGCTCCTTAAGTGGAACAACGGTATTAACAAGTCCCATTGATAGCGCTTCAGTTGCATCATATTGACGAGTAAGGAACCAGATTTCGCGAGCCTTCTTCTGTCCAACGCTCGCAGCAAGAAGTCCTGAACCGTATCCACCATCAAATGAACCAACCATTGGACCGGTCTGCCCAAACTTTGCATTATCTGCAGCGATTGATAAATCGCAGACAACATGGAGAACATGACCGCCACCAATTGCCCATCCAGCAATCATTGCAACAACTGGCTTAGGTGTACGACGAATCTGTACTTGCAGATCTAGAACATTAAGTCGACCAACACCTTGTTGTGCAAGGGTGTCATCGCCGAGATAACCATCATCGCCGCGAACGCTGATATCTCCACCAGAACAGAATGCTTCATCACCTTTACCGGTGAGAATAATTACGCCAACTTCTGCATTGTCACGAGCGAGATCAAAGGCAGCTTTTAATTCAATAATTGTTTGTGGACGGAATGCATTACGAACCTCTGGGCGGTTAATCGTTATCTTCGCCATGCCATCTGCAACTTGATAGGTGATATCAATAAAGTTTTCTCCGCCAGGGCCAGTTGCCCATGCAGGGATAGTTCGGTCACCAAAATCACGCTTAATAGGCTTGCTCACGGTTCCTCCATTTGGTCTACGAGCGATAGCCTACGCGGGCAATGGAGCAGAACGCACAACGAGAACTTCGCGCAGCCAACCCTGAGTGGACTGTCAGCGAATTAATGGCCCGTCTCGCTAAATCCCTCGTCTCAGATGGTCCTGCCCTGGCCTTTGGCCCGATTCCAGCAGATCACGTCAACGATCGAATCTGCATCGTCATTTCAACTACCGGAAGTTCTGGCACCGCAAAGAGCGTTGGTATCTCTGCATCTGCTCTTCTTGCTTCTGCAAAAGCTTCCAATAAATTTCTAGGGGCCGAGTTCGGAAACGTCTGGTCGTTACTGCTTCCACTCACACATATCGCTGGCATCAATGTCTTAACTCGCGCACTTGAGCTCGGAACAGAACCGCTTGATCTCAGAAATTTTGACGGTGAATATCCAAAGGTTGATTTCACAGCTGTCGTGCCTACACAGTTGCATCGTGCACTTAATGGTGATGAGAATTTACTCCGCCATCTTCAAGGCGCCAAAGCGGTACTAGTTGGTGGTGCGCATCTAGCGCCAGAGCTACACATCAAAGCCGAAGAAGCTGGAATTAATATTGTCACTACATATGGAATGACCGAGACAACCGGTGGATGTGTCTACAACGGTATTGCACTTGATGGCGTTGAGATTTCAATAACGGGCGAAAAGAAAATTGCGATTAAAGGTCCTGTCCTAGCTAAGAGCTACATTGGCGCTGAAACGCTTTGGGATCTTCAATATGTTGATGGCTGGTTCTACTCATCTGATTTTGGTCGACTTGAAAATGGAAAGTTGATTGTTGAAGGTCGCAGTGACGATGTCATAATCTCTGGTGGCGAGAACATTTCACTGAGCGCAATCGAAGGCGCACTTCATAAACACTTCCCACATAAAACATTCGCTGCATTTCCTGTAAGTGATAGCCAATGGGGAGCAGCGTTGCATGTAGCTGTTTCAGGGGAAGGATTTCCTTCACAGAACGAGATTTCAGATTACCTGGTGCAAGAGTTTGGAACTTTCGCAAAGCCAAAGGGATTCCTCTTTCTCCCTGAGCTACCTTTGATCGGTATCGGCAAGGTTGATCGCAATAAATTGGCCAAACTTCACATGGAGGCTCCCAATTAAGATCTGGATTCAAGGTGCTCGTCCACGCACACTTCCGGCTGCAGTCGCACCCGTACTAGTTGCAACGATAATCGCCGGTCAAAATTGGTCGCCGCTGGCTGCAGCGCTTGCACTCTTTGTAAGCCTTGCACTTCAAGTCGGCGTGAATTACTCAAATGATTATTCAGATGGTGTTCGTGGAACCGATGACAGTCGCGTTGGACCAATTCGACTTACAGCTTCCGGTTTAGCAAAGCCTGCTGCAGTTAAACGAGCAACATTTATCTCCTTCTTTCTCGCATCTCTTGCAGGTCTCGCACTCGCTGCGCTCTCATCATGGTGGGTTATTGCACTTGGCATCGCTTCGATTGCAGCTGCCTGGGGCTACACAGGTGGAAAGAATCCCTATGGTTATAAAGGTTTAGGTGATATCTCGGTCTTCATCTTCTTCGGGCTCATCGCAACAATGGGTACGTACTACGTTCAAACTCTGGAGTTAACTTGGAAAGTTTTCTTTGCATCAATTCCAATGGGTTCACTCTCATGTGCCCTCTTAGCAATCAATAACCTTCGTGATCGAGTTGAAGATGAGAAGGTAGGAAAGAAGACTCTTGCGGTGCGATTCGGCGATAAGGGCTCCCGCCTCTACTTCGTTGCTCTGATTCTCAGTGCATATCTCTTCGCCTTTATCTCTGGGCAACTATGGGCTGGCCTAACTCTGGTAACCCTTCCAATTTCTACCTCGTTAATCCGCAAAGTTTTGGGCGGCGCGACAGGTGGTGCTTTGATTCCATTGCTCGCTTCAACTGGCAAACTGCAGATTCTCTTCGCTCTTTCCTTCGCGGTCGCGCTTTCTCTGTAACCTATTACTATTTACCCATGATCAAACTCCAGGGCTTCTTTATCATCGCTACCCTTGCACTCACTCTCTACACATTTATTGATTGTGCTCGTCGCGATGAAACTGAGATTCGTAAGCTTCCAAAGTGGGGATGGCTACTAGCTATCTTGCTTACTGGAATTATTGGTCCTGTCGCCTACTTAATCATTGGGCGAAATCCATTGAAAAACATGCCGAAGAAGAACAAGCCTCAGAAGCGAATTCTGCCTCCTGATGATGACCCGGATTTCTTAAAGGGTCTTTAAAGTTCGCGAGCGTTTACCAATAATTTCTAGAACAATAATCAAGATATTGTTCAAAAGTACAATTGCGTTACAAAGAACCAAAAGCGGATCGGCAATACTCACAGCATAAATAATCCAGAAAATTCCGCTCAAAGCACTGACGCTCATTGCTACAACTGAAACCGCGGACTCTTTTCCAATTTTTATATTTTTAAAGGATTTGAAGACTTGTGGTGACTGTGCGAAGACGAGAGAAATTAGAAGAACAGAAGCGATTGATGCGGGAAGTGTAAGCACGAGTCCCGCCACACCCACTACCAGCGTTGTGATGGTGAGGATCGATCTCAGTCGGTTATCAAGAATTACCCAAACAACACTGGCGTTAATTAGCGCTGCCGCCATATTTGTCGCAAGTAAAGAGGGTGAATTCTTATCAAAGCCATATGTAGCCCATGAGGTAGCGACTCCTAGCTGAAGAAGCCAAGAGATTAAACTTAACCCGCGACCATGGCCTAATCGACGAATGCGCAAGGCTTGGGGAAGACCAAAAAATATTCCTAGGGCGCCCCCAATGAATCCAAAAATTTCAATTGAGAACATCTATTGATACTAACTCAAAGTCCTGAGTAAGTATGTTTTCCGGTTCCCCAGACATTTACATAGACATAGTTGAAGAGGAATGTAGATCCTGCAAAGATGCAGAGCCATGCAGCTCGTCGTCCACGCCAACCAACAGTTACTCGCGCATGTAGATATGCAGCGTATGCAACCCATGTAATGAATGCCCACGTCTCTTTTGGATCCCAACCCCAGTAACGACCCCAAGCGCTCTCTGCCCAAATTGCACCTGCAATAACTGAGAAAGTCCAAAGTGGAAATACAAAGGCTACGAGTCTGTATGAAAGTTGATCGAGTACTTCAAGGTCGGGAAGTCTGCGAAGCCATGCAGGTCTTCCACCTTTTCTCTCTACATTATCAAGGTAGAGATAAGCGCCAGCAATTACATTCGCAAGTAAGAAGACGCCACCAGAAATAATTGCAGCGACGACGTGAATTACTAGCCATGTTGATTTAAGGGCTGGCACAAGTGGCGCACTATCTCTGTAGAGCAGAGTGATCGCTGTTCCAAGAGTTAGAAGTACGCCGAGTGAGATAAAGAGTCCGAGCCAACGAAGATCATATTTACGAAGAGCCATCAGATAGACGCCGGTAAATGCAAGCGCTCCAGTAATTGAGAATTCATACATATTTCCCCAAGGGACATGGCCATTGGAGATTCCGCGGGAAATTACTCCAGCGAGAAGTAAGAGAAATCCTAGAATCATAAATGCGGTTGCTACTCGAGCTGCGCGTTCTGTGCGCTTGTAATCGAGAGTCTTGGTCATCAGATTTCCATTAGTTGAATCTGAATTCTCGGGAGTGCGGACGGCGAAAGCTGTTTCAAAGGCATGCGAGATAAATGAGAGAGCGAAGACTGCCATCGCTGAATACACGAAGTAATTTGAAATGTATGCCCACGTTGTCTGCATTACTTCTCTCCCATTATGTGCTTCGTTAACTTCTCTAATTCAACTTCAAGTCCCGGTGCGCTGTTCTTTGCAAGTCCTGCTATCTCAACACCACTTGAAGTTCTACGTACCCAGATGCGACGACGACGTCCGTAGAGTGATGAAAGTAGCCCGAGGATGGCAACAATACCCCCGACCAGCGCATAACTCTTTCCGGGATCTTCCACGATTTGAAGATTGATCCATGGCACAACGGTCTCTAACTTTATTGATCCACCGCTATACGAATAAGTCTCACCTGGCTTCACCGACCCCAAGGCAATCTGTTTCATCTCAGTTGTATCAATTTTGTAGACAGATTGAGGAATACCTGAATCTAAGCCGAGATCACCTTCCCAGATTGAGAAGAGGAGCTTCGGATCAAGAAGTTCAGGAAATATTGAGACGGCGCCTTGATTTGTAGTTCGCGCATTTGTAGGAACGAATGAAGAAACAAATCCAAGTTGAGGCGATGTATCAGGAACTTTGATTGATCCAATTGATCTTAGATTTCCATCTTGCGGCAAGAATGGAACCGGACCTTGGAAGACCACATTCTGAAGTGAGTCCCGCACTGTAACTACAGGGCTGTAACCATTTGCTTGGAGATAAACACGTGTGTTGCCGAAGGTGAGTGGGCTATTTACCTTCATAACTTTTTCTAAAGTTTTCCCAGAATCTCGAACTGTCACCCAAGCTGTGTAATCCTCAGGCGCATTTGTCTTTGGGTTGTACTTCGCTTCGAATCTATCAACTTTAATTTGGAAGGGCGATAAATCCTTTTCGCTCTTCAATTTTCCAAATGCAAGTGTGTCAAATGATGTTGGCACATTGATAAATCTCTCGCCAACATTGACGATTGCTTCTCCGCGCATTCCAAAGAGAGATCCGAAACTGACTCCAACTAAAATCATAATGAGCGAGAGATGGAAGAGTAGGTTTCCAGTCTCGCGCAAGTAACCCTTTTCGGCAGAGATTGAGCCATCTTCGGTGCGTACACGGAAGCGATTCTTCTTAAACCAAATCATCGCATTTTCTAAGCCATCGCCACTTAACTTCAGTTCTTGATGGTGTGAAAGGCGATTGAGATTCTTAGGAGTCGCAGGCGGCTGCGCACGCATCGCTTTGTAATGTTCGACGCTGCGCGGCAATACACAGCCAATAAGCGAGATAAAGAGCAAGATATAGATAGCGCTAAACCAAGGTGAACCATAAACATCAAAGAGATAGAAGCGGTCATACCATCTTGCTAAATCTGGATTTGTCTTAAAGAGTTCACGCACTGCAATTTGATTTGTGATTCGCTGCGGGACAAGCGATCCAGGAATCGCTGCAATACCCATTAACATCAGCAAGATTAGCGCTGTGCGCATACTGGTTAATTGGCGCCAGGCGTATCTAAGTAAAGCGATAAAGCCAAGCTCTGGAAGTTCAGTCTCGCGGCTCATTAGATCACCGGAGTAAATTCTGAAATTAATGAACGTAGAGAAATCATCAAATCAACCCAGAATCCAAAGAGTTGAAGCAATCCGATAACTATAAGAAGTGCGCCACCAATCTTTGAAATCAATCCACCACGCTTTACTAAGAATTTACGAAGTGGCTCTGATTTATCTAGGTATAAACCTGTCGCAATAAAGGGAAGACCTAAACCAATGCAATATCCAAAGGAGAGTATTGCCCCGCGCAGAGCACTTGACTCTTGAAAAGCAAGAGCCTGAACACTTGCAAGTGCTGGTCCGATACATGGTGTCCAGCCAACACCGAATAGAAATCCAAGAATTGGTGCGCCGATAAGACCGCCCGATGTAGAAATCTTTGGCTTAAGAGTCGGCATAAATGGGAAGGCGCCGAGAAAGATGACGCCCATAAGAATTGTGAATCCACCCAATACGCGAGTAATTACTTCTTCATTAGTTGAAACTCTTGAGCCAAGTTCACCAAAGAGCGCTCCGTAAGAGATAAAGAGAGCGCTAAATCCAAGTACGAAGAGTGTTGATCCTAGGAGCACTCTTCCACGTGAGTTTGAGAAGCCGGCAGCAAATGCGAGATACCCCGGAACTAAAGGCAGAACGCATGGGGAGAGAAATGAGATGAGTCCTGCAAGTAAGGCGAGTGGAAAAGCTGTGAGTAAGAGACCGTCGAATAATTGGTTAACGAAGAAATCTGTCATTCTGCTGAAACTTTCTCGATGAGATCAGTCAGCGAAGCCACGGTTACTGCACCTGAAATTCTTGCTGCAACATTTCCACTTTTATCCAGAACAACAGTCGATGGAATTGCATTGGCAGGTAAGGATTTTCTAAAGCCCACTAAAATCGAGTCATCAATCAGCGTTGGGTATGGAATTCCGCGCTTACGTGAAAAGGCTTCAGCATTGACGGGGTTATCTCGAGTCAAGATGCCAATGAATTCAACATCTGTGTACTTCTTTGCAAGGGCAGAGAGTGCGGGTTCTTCTGCTCTACATGGAGAACACCAAGAGGCCCAGACATTTACGACTGCAACTTTTCCACCATCAAATTTGTAATTAGTGCCGAGAAGCGTCATTCCTGAAATTTTTGGCGCAGCTAAACGATCGCTCTTCTTGATGTAGGTAACTGCCCCATCGCCAGAGATAAAGCTCTCTTCGGCTTGGGATGCGCCACCATTACTGCAGCCCGTTAATAGCAAGAGCGCTAGAAATGCGGGAGCAATTTTCTTCATATTATTTCTTAGGCAGTAAATGCTTTGCTGGTTCGGAATATGAAGTTCCAGAAATCATTCCTTCGTCATCGAAATGAACGCTAGTCACAGATGCCAACGTGCACTCGCGTTTACGAGGATCATGCAGAAGTCTGCGTCCTTCAATTGCACTTCTTAAAATCCAAATTGGCAACTGGTGTGAAACAACAATTGCATCTTTGCCATTTGCTGCTTTCTTTGCATCGAATATCGCAGCAAGCATTCTGGAGATCTGCTCTTCATAAGGTTCTCCCCATGATGGTTTCCATGGGTTATAGAGATGCTTCCAGGCGGCAGGGTGGCGCAGAACTCCACTGCCGAGTTCAAACTTCTTTCCTTCAAAAATATTTGCAGCTTCGATTAACTTCTCATCAGTTGTAATTGGAAGTGAATGCACTCTTGAGATTGGTGCTGCAGTCTCTTGTGCTCGCTGAAGTGGCGATACATGGAGCGCACCAAGATCGAGCGATTTAGACCAATCACCAACTACTTCAGCCATCTCTTGTCCGCGCTTTGATAAACGCCAACCAGGTTGACGCCCGTAAAGAATCTTCTCTGGATTCTCTACCTCTCCATGGCGGATGACATGCACTGTTGAACTCATGGGAGCAATCATAAAGCGTTGATTTAACCCCCTTATCGCTAGGGTAGTGACATGGCACTCACCTCAAAGCGAGCCGCCTTCTTCGATGTAGATAACACCCTGGTCCGCGGGTCGACTCTCTACTTCCTTGGAAGGGGCATGTACCAACGTGGCTTCTTCACCAAGGCTGACATCTCTCGATTTGTGGTCGCCAACCTTCGCTTCCGAATGACCGGAACTGAGAAGAAGGAAGTTATTGAGAAATTTCAAAATGCTGCGACCGACTTTATTGGTGGCCATAAGGTTGAAGAGATTAAGAAAATCGGCGAAGAAATTTACGACGAATACGTCTCGCCAAAACTTTGGCAGGGAACATTTGAAATAGCAAAATCACACCTCGATAAAGGTGAAGAAGTTTGGTTGGTAACTGCCGCTCCTCAAGATATGGCAAATATCATTGCATCACGCTTGGGACTAACTGGCGCACTTGGCAGCAAAGCATCAATTGAAAACGGAATTTATACCGGCGTCCTTGAAGGAAAATTGCTCCATGGAATTGAGAAGGCGGTAGCAATACAAGAGCTTGCACAACTTCGTGGATTTAACCTCGATGATTGTTACTCGTACTCAGATAGCCACAATGACATTCCACTTCTGCAAGCAGTTGGACATCCTTGTGCAATTAATCCTGATGCAATCTTGCGGATTCGTGCACTTGCTGAAGGTTGGCCAATCCATGATTTTCGCAGAGCAAGGTTCGTGAACCGCTTGCTTGGCCCTGCCGTCAGCAGAATTGCAGCTCTCGTTCCTTGGCTGATCCCGCGCAAACGCTAACTCGATTGGCACAGCAACCTCACTAACGGCTATCGTTGGCAGGTTATGGAAATTCGTTCTTATGCCGATTACTTGCGCGCACTTGATGATGCAGCGCTAATCGCCATCTTTACAAATCGTCCAGATTTAGTAACGCCAGTTCCACCAGATATCGCAAGCCTTGCGATTCGCGCATCCTCTGCACCAAGTCTTGCCCGCGCAGTTGATGGACTGAACAAGTGGCAGTTACAGATTCTTGAAATCTGTGCGGTATTGAACGAACCATTTACCGAGAAGGAAGTTGTGGCGCTCAGCGAAAAGTCAGCGCTCTTCGTTCTTATTGCACTCGTTGATAGAGCCCTTATTTATCGCGATAAAGATGGTTATCGAATTCCAACAAACCTCCGTGAGGTACTCGGTAATGAGATTGCTGGGCTTGGACCGTCCTCACTTGCTCCGCTAAAACTTAAGAAGCTTGATGAAGCACCAGCTGCATCAAAGAAGGTCCTTGATGCAATGTTATGGGGTCCACCAAGAGGATCAGTAAGTGATCTGAAGAAACCGGGCGCCGGTGTGCAGTGGTTACTTGCAGAGAAGTTTCTCATTCCCTTTAACCAGCAAACCGTTGTACTGCCTCGAGAAGTTGCGCTTCATCTGCGAGGAAATAAGGTTCATCGCGAATTAGAAAGTACTCCGCCATCGGTAACAGGCTCTTCTAGAGATGCACGAAATACTCAGCTGGCGGCGATTGCAAATATAACAACCTTCCTACGCTGGACCGAAGAAGTTTTAAATTTTTGGGCTCAAGAACCTGCAACTGCTCTTCGTTCAGGTGGTCTCGGCGTTCGCGAACTTAAGGAACTCTCACTGCATCTTGGTGTCGATGAAAGCTGCGCAGCATTCATCGCTGAAGTCTCTTACCTTGCCGGGTTATTGACTATTGATGCTGATGACAAGATTTTACCAACTCATCAATTTGATATCTGGTTAACGCAGAACGCATCTGCGCGTTGGCAGACTCTTGCATCTGCTTGGCTCATTTCTTCACGTATGTCAGGTTTAGTCGGTAAAGAAGGCCAGAAGAATGTTGCACCCCTTGGTCCTGAACTCGATAGATCTCTAGCTGCAAGCACTAGAAAACTTGTACTTCAACTTCTGAGAGAGAATTCAAAGATTGCTCCCGACTTGGAAGCGATTTACCTTGCAGCGCAATGGCTTGCACCAAGTAAGCGATCAGGTGGATTGCAGAAGGATTATGTTGCTTGGACCTTACGTGAATCAGAGTGGCTAGGAATTACAGGGCAAGGCCAGATCTCCACCTATGGAATCGATTTCCTCGAAGGTGGCGATAACGAATCCATCGTTACCGATCTGCCGAAATCAGTTGATCACATACTTATTCAGAGTGATAACACTGCAATTGCACCAGGTCCTCTAGAGCATGAGATCGCACAAGAGCTCGCGCTGATTGCCGATGTTGAATCACGGGGTGGAGCAACGGTATTTAGATTCTCAGAGGGCTCGATTAGGCGTGGATTAGATCATGGCCGTACCGGAGATGAGATCAGTAAGTTCCTTGGAAAAACTTCAAAAACCCCAATGCCACAGCCGCTCGAGTACTTAATTGCTGATGTTGCGAAGAAGCACGGGAAACTTCGCGTTGGAAACACTGCATCATTTATTCGCTGTGAAGATGCCGCCCTCATTACACAAATTCTTGGTGACAAACGTTTAGATATTTTATCTCTTCGCAGAATCGCACCCGAGGTTCTTATCTGTGGCCACGAAGCAGCGGAAGCGATGAATGTTTTGCGCAGCTGTGGCTATCTGCCGGCCGGCGAGGATTCTCGTGGAATTCTTCTCAGTGGTCCACGAATTCAAAGGGCGCAGAATAAAGCGCGTCCTCCAAGAATTATTGGTGAGATTGATAAACCAGATGAGATTCAGATTGAAGGCGCACTTCGTGCATTACGCACTGGCGAGAAATCAAGTCGCAAGCAGAGCACAATGCGAAACATTGCACAGGAAGCTCTCGGTTCACTTCCTCGCACAACTGCAAATGAAACTCTCGATCTTCTAACTGACTACTTACAGAATCAACCTGCAACTTCCCTCTCCATCGGTTATGCCGATAACAATGGATTGGTCTCACATCGAATCATTGATCCGCTCAAACTCTCAGCCGGCTCTCTGATTGCTCGAGATCATGCAACGGGTGAAGTCCAAACCTTCAGAATTGCGCGTATAACTGGGGTTGCGGCGCTATGACAAGCGAGAACAGTGTGGAATACGGCAGACTTACACCCATGTTGGCAGACCTGGAAGCGCTTGTACGTTGCGAATCACCCAGCGATGATCTTGCCGCCTGCCGATCTGTTGTTGTACTTGCAAGTGAAATTGCAGAACGAGTACTTGGAAAAGCTGCACAAGTAAAAGAGATTGAAGGACGTCCTGTCTTCTGGTGGGGCGCGCAAGAGCCAGAGATTGTTGTTCTTGCACACCTCGATACCGTCTGGCCACATGGTTCTTACCAACCTCTGTGGGAGATCAACGGTGATGTTCTTCGGGGCCCAGGTACATTCGATATGAAGGCTGGATTTATCCAAGCCCTCTATGCACTTATTGGTATTGAAGGTTCAGTTGCACTCATTGCAACGACTGATGAGGAAACTGGTAGCCACGCATCAAAGGCTTTGATCAAAGAAGTTTCTTCTAAGGCAAAAGCAGTGTTGGTTTTGGAAGCCTCCCTTGATGGCAAGGTAAAGACTGGTCGCAAAGGAACTGCGATGTACCAGATCAAAGTTCGCGGATTAGCATCGCATGCAGGATTAGAGCCCGAGAAGGGCGTCAACTCAACAACAGAGATTGCTCACGCAATCTTGAAGTTATCTGCGCTAGAGAATTTGGAACACGGTACAACTGTTGTACCAACACTTTTATCATCTGGAAATACAACGAATACCGTTCCCGATCTTGCGATCCTCGATATCGATGCCCGTTCATTCTCACAAGCAGAGCTCGAGCGCGTAGATCGTGAAATTAAATCTTTCGCAGCAGTTAACCCAAAGGCTGAAATTGAGATCACTGGTGGACTAAATCGTCCTCCACTCCAACCTGCTTCGACAAAGGCTCTCTATGAGCGTGCAGAGAAAGTAGCAGCAAAGCTAGGAATGCCACCTCTTGGTTGCGCAGAAGTGGGCGGAGCAAGTGATGGAAACTTTGCAGCTGCAGCTGGCGCACAAGTACTTGATGGACTTGGCGCAGTTGGTGGCGGAGCTCACGCTCCATCTGAATGGGTCAAAGTTTCATCGATGCAAGAGCGCAGCGATTTCCTACATGCATTTATTCAGGAGCTGCTCTCATGACCGATGGACCGCTGATTGTCCAGAGCGATAAGACACTTCTCCTTGATGTCGACCATATTCTTTCAACCGAATGTCGACGTGCAATTGCACCTTTTGCAGAGCTAGAGCGTTCTCCAGAACATATTCATACCTATCGATTAACAAACCTCGGCCTCTGGAATGCGCGCGCTGCAGGCCACGATGCAGAGTTGGTAATCGACACACTCATTAAATATTCACGTTACGCAGTTCCGCATTCAATTCTTGTCGATGTTGCAGAAACTATGTCTCGCTACGGTCGCCTTCGCCTTGAGGCAGATCCTATTCACGGCTTAATCCTTGTTACTACAGATACCAGCGTGCTTGAAGAGGTAATTAGAGCGAAGAAGATCGCTCCACTTCTTGGTGTTCGCATAGATAACGAAACAATTGCAGTGCACCCAAGTCAGCGTGGACAGATCAAGCAATCACTATTGCGTCTTGGTTGGCCAGCAGAAGATTTTGCAGGATATGTTGATGGACAAGCACACGACATTGCACTCAAAGAAGATGGTTGGAAGATTCGCCAATATCAAGAGCATGCTGCCGAAGGTTTCTGGCATGGTGGCTCTGGCGTCGTCGTTCTCCCGTGCGGTGCTGGAAAGACGATTGTTGGCGCCGCAGCGATGGCACATGCAAAGGCAACAACTTTAATTTTGGTAACAAATACTGTCGCTGCTCGCCAATGGCGTGATGAACTCTTAAAGCGCACAACGTTAAATGAAGATGAAATCGGCGAGTATTCAGGTTCAAAGAAAGAGATTCGCCCAGTAACAATTGCAACCTACCAAGTGATGACAAAGAAGAAGAATGGTGTCTACGCACACCTTGATCTCTTCGATACTCATGACTGGGGATTGATTATTTATGACGAAGTGCACCTACTTCCTGCGCCAATCTTCCGCTTTACTGCAGATATTCAGTCACGTAGACGTCTTGGCTTGACTGCAACTTTGGTGCGCGAAGATGGAATGGAAGGCGAAGTCTTCTCACTCATCGGGCCAAAGCGATTTGATGTCCCTTGGAAAGAGATTGAAGCCCAGGGCTATATCGCACCTGCAGAATGTATTGAGGTTCGTGTAAATCTCACTGAAGCCGAGCGACTTACATACGCGACTGCAGAACCTGAAGATCGCTACCGAACATGTGCAACAACGCGCACTAAGCGAACAGTTGTTGAGGAAATCGTCGCGTATCACGCTAATGAACAGATTCTTGTCATCGGTCAGTATCTAGATCAGCTTGATGATTTATCTGCGACTCTCGGTGTTCCAGTCATTAAGGGAGATACTCCGCAGAAAGAACGTGAACGTCTCTTTGCAGCATTCCGTACCGGAGAGATTACTTGTCTTGTGGTTTCTAAAGTCGCAAACTTCTCTGTCGATCTTCCTGAAGCTACTATCGCAATTCAGGTATCTGGTGCATTTGGCTCAAGACAGGAAGAAGCACAAAGACTCGGTCGAATCTTGAGACCTAAGGCAGATGGACGTGGTGCAAAGTTTTATTCGGTTGTTTCTCGTGACACCATCGATCAAGATTTTGCACAGAACCGTCAACGCTTCTTAGCTGAGCAGGGTTACTCTTACAAAATTATTGATGCTGACGATATTTTTCAAGGGAAGTTTTAAACCTCACCGGATCAACTCTGTAAAAGTCATGGTGTTCACCATTGATATGAATCACCGGAACTTCAGTGCCATATAACTTTTCTAGCTCTTCATTTCCATCGATGTAAAGAATTTCCACAGAGAATTCCAAATCTTGCGCCAAAGAGTTAATCGTCTTCTCAGCGCTTTCGCATAGATGACAGCCGTGGCGCGAATAAACCGTAACTGTGACCATGACTGCATTCTCCCATCCTGATAGCGTTACCCGCTATGAGAGGCTTTATGCGGAAATCAGCGAGCGTTCTCGCACTCTCCACTCTCCTCTTCTCCTTTGCAGTTCCGGTTCAATCACAAGCGCTCAGTACCTTCAAGGTCGCGCCTTCGACTGTATGGGGGCATATCTATGCCGGGCCAAGTGCTGATTCAACGCAGACTCGTCCACCTAAGGTTGCAAACCTAGAACAGAAATCTAAATTTGTTGTTAACTACAAGAACTTTCCTGAATGGGCAAAGAGAGATTTCCAAGCCGCAGTAGATATTTGGAGTGCAAACTTTGCATCGAAGGCGCCAGTAACAATTGATGCAACATGGAGCCGCTCAGCATCGAGTGGAATTCTTGGAAGCGCTCGTCCCGGAAACTTCTATGCAGGTTTTGATGGCGCGCCAGATCCCAGCCTCTGGTATCCATCTGCGTTAGCAAATGCACTTGCCGGTAAAGATTTAGATTCGGGTAACCCTGAGATGGTTATTCAAGTTAACTCTGTTGCAAGTTGGAATACACGCAATGATGGTTCTCCTCAAATAAATGAGTATGACCTGCAATCAGTATTTCTCCACGAGATGGGCCACGGCCTTGGATTCCTGTCGACTGATTCATATGACAACTTCTTCGGCTACGGAAGTATCGATCAACCAACCCCATATAACGCTTATGCTCAATTGCCTGATGGACGCAGACTCTCTGATCTACCAAGTCCATCGCTTGAACTCGGCAAAGCACTAACTTCAACTCTTGTTTGGTCCGGTGCACTTGGTATCGCAGCAAATGGTGGAACGAAACCTCAGCTCTACACGCCAGCGCGATATGAAGAAGGTTCATCTGTAAGCCATTTAGATGAAGCTACTTACTCTTCATCAATCAATCGAATCATGACTCCAAATCTGGAAGCAGGAGAAATCTTTAGAGAGCCTGGTCCACTACTTCTTGCGATGATGGAAGATATGCGCAGAAAACCACCTGCTGGTCTCGCTGTTGGAATTCCACAAGCTGTCCGAAATGCAACGGCGTTAATCTCTGATGGGGAAGCGATAATTACCTTCGATCCCCCAGCAAATGCACGCTCTGCGCAGATTGCTACCTACTCAGTAAAGAACTTGGTTACAAATGAGGTCAAGAGCGGATTAACATCGCCGATTACCTTTACTGGGTTGAAAAATGGCGTCAGTTATACATTTAGCGTCGTTGCATCAAATTCAAATGGTGTATCCGATGCAGCAATAACTACTCCAATCACTCCGCAAGCTTCCTGGAAGAGATTTGTCATCGATGAGAATTCAACTGGTTCACATGTAACCAGTGTGAACTTCAATAGAAAACCCACAGTTCTCTATTCAGATGCGGGCAGTGGCCGTCTCAAGATTGCAACATGGGAAGGCAAGAAGTGGAAGAAGCTAACAATCGACGGCGTTGGTGGAACTGCACCACGTACGAAGCATCCGATAACTAGCCCTATCTCTGCATGCGTTAATGGATCGGGCACGACACAAACTCTGCATATCTTTTACTCTGATAACAAAGATAGAGATCTCCACTACGCATCATATGATGGCAAGAAATTCACTTATGAAATTGTTGATGGCAATGGAACAGCTGTTAATGATTACAAAGACCCTGTGCGTACCCGTACCGCCAGTGATGTCAGTGTCTCTAGCGCTTGCGTAGCTACAGCTGCTGGTATTCAGGTCTTCTATCGAGATGAGAGCCAGGGAATTCTGCTCGGTGCATCTCGCCTTAAGAGCGCACCAAAGTGGAGCTATGAGTTAATCGATGGAGATCGAAAGACCGATGGTCGCACAACTGGAGATGTTGGATTCCACCTGAAAGCTGCCTTTAATGGAAGAAAGACTTTTGTCATTTACGACTCTGTCCTGACTATCAATCAGAGAAAACAAGCAACATCTGGAGAAGTTCGAGTTGCATTTCGCGATACTTTCTCAAACTCCCCATGGACTTATTACAACCTTGAATCAAGTGGTGCTACAACGCCAATGCCTGGTTATGACATTTCAATCTCAAAGAGCATCGCAGGAATTACCGCCAGCTGGTTAATTGCATCTCCTGCAACAGCGCCTAACCCTGCAAAGATTCGTTGGAGCCTGGTGCAGAACTCTCCACAGCAGAACGTTGTAACCACTGAAAACTATGGCGCACCAGGCAAATACCTAAATACCGATGGAACAGCCACCGCTTTTAACTGCGCTCAAAGGCTCTGCGTACTTGATCAATCACGAAAAACTCCAACGATTTCTCTCGTTTCAGCCGTCCAGAATGATGAAGGAATATCTTCGGCTTGGGTTGTTATTGATCGAGTGCGCTACTTAGTTGCCGGAGTCAACGGCCAACTCTCTATGTTTAGACCGTAACGCTTTTATTTAGAATTTAAAGAGGGCGATTGACCCATCTGAACTCTTTGCAAGTCCTACTGCCCCAACTTCTTTAGAGTAAGAGAGAGCCATTGGAGTAATTAACTCTGATGAACCTTTCGCGGCAGTGATTAAACCTTTTGCATCAAATGTGAGAAGCAATAGGGCTGGCTTACTTGGGTTCCAGCCGATGATTGAAGCAATCGGCGCATTTGAAGTGATTGCCATAACTGAGGATTTGCCAGCTGTGAGTGCACGGGATTCACCTGTCGAGGGAACTCTTAACGTCCAAGTTGGGGCAAAGGTTGGCGTGAATTTAGTAATTGCCGTTTCAACCTTCTTCCCCACCTTTACATAACCGCTAAGTAGGAAGTTGGAATCTGCTGAAAGCCAGGATCTCTCCGCCTTTATTGCAGAACTTCTCACAACGTTCGTTAATGCACCTGACTTAGATACCTTAATGAGGATGCCATCTTGCTTGGCAGCTAATCTCTTGCCGCCCAAAGTCTCGGTGCTAAAGCCAAATGCACTTGCGCTGCCATCTGAATTTCTTACAACAGTATTCAAAGTTGTTTTTGAAGTTCCGATATAAAGAACTTTTCCGAAGGCGCCGCTTGGAGAAACGCTCTGAATAAAGGATCTCTGGTTGTACTGCCCGACTAGTGAAATTCCTGAACTTGTAACAGAGATTGCATTGATCAACCCAGGCAGATTCTCATTTGCATTAAAGGTTCCCAATAATTCACCACCGGATGAAACTTTCCAGACTGTCAGACGATTTAAATCGCTACGAGAATCTTGAGTCGGTTCAACAACTACTGAATCAGGGTTCTCTGCGGTAGCAGTAGCTGTGGCACTTTCTTGTACTGCAGGAGTTGCCGAAAACCCTGCAATCCATAGGTTTCCGGCGTTATCTCGCGATGCAGCCATCGCTATCTCATCAACACCAGCATCAATAGTCTTGCTCCACTGTGCAGTGCCCGAGATATCCATTGCGTTGAGAGCGATATCAGATGTTCTTGAATCTACATTTGAAATGGTGACAATAGAGGAACCAGTGGCAACAAGTAATTCAGCTCCGGGGATTGTTGCAATCTTTTCAATCTTCTTTACAGCAATTCTCTTCTGTGCTGCCTCAGCCGGCGTTGAAAAGGCGAGGAGAACTGCGACAAATACTGCAAGAAACTTCATTACTGTGCGAGCTCCCCTGAACGACGAGCAGATGCCGCCATCGCCTTTGCAACAATCTCTGAAATTCCTGCTTCATCAAAAACTGCGAGTGCTTCTGCTGTTGCACCCTTAAGGCTTGTGACTTTTTCACGTAAACGAGTTGGTGTCTCGCCAGATTCATCAAGAAGTGCTGCCGCCCCGACAATTGTCTGGATTGTAAGTTTTGTTGCATCTTCGCGAGAGAGACCCATTGCAACAGAGCCATCAATCATCGCTTCAACAAATCTAAAGAAGTATGCAGGTCCTGATCCACTTGTGCCGGTAAGTGCATTTTGTAGCTCTTCCGGAATCTCAATCGACTTACCTGTTGCATCAAGAAGTTGATCAACAAATTTCTTCTGGGGCGCAGTAACGCCTGATGAGAGCGAGTAGCCAGCCATCCCTTTGCCGATAAGTGTTGGAGTATTCGGCATAACGCGGGCTATCGCTGCGTGACCTGCAAGCCCTTCAGATATTCCAGCGATTGTCTTACCGGCGAGGAGTGAGATCACTAGAGAATCTGCCTTGAGATGTGGCTGAATCTGAGGAAGTAAATCTGAAAGTCCCTGCGGTTTAATTCCAAGGATTACGACATCTGATGTTGTTACAGCCTCAGCAAGGCCTTTCACAGTGACTCCGTAGCGCTCTGCTATCTCTGCACCATGTTCTTCACGTCGAACGACGATAGTGATAACTGAAGGCTTCATACCTGATCGAATGAGAGCTGCAATAAATGCTTCTCCCATAGTTCCGGCACCAATGATTGTGACTTCTGAGATGCCTTCGTAATTAGCCATGGCGAAAGAGTACGCGTAGGCTCTGCGACTATGTCAGAGATAAAGCCAGGTTTCGCACGCGACTGGGTCGAATTCACAGACCCAAATGACGAGGAAGAAATCTTCAAGTGTGACCTCACCTGGTTGACTTCATTTTGGACCTGTATCTATGGCGATGGCTGCCAAGGAGTGTTTAAGGATCGTCCAAATGATGGCTGCTGTACCGAAGGTGCGATGTATTCAGATGAAGATGATGAAATTCGCGTTCGCAAGGCAGCTGAATTCCTGACTCCAGATATGTGGCAATTTTATGAAGAGGCTCGTCCAAAGAAGCCCGGCGGACAGTTACGTATTACAGATTTAGATGAAGATAAAGAACGCAAGACGCGCACCGTTAATGATGCATGCATTTTCTTAAATCGAAAAGGTTACGAAGCTCCAGGATTTACCGGATCTTTCGGTTGCGTTCTTCACCATCTTGCGCAGAAGCGCGAAATTCACTTTGTAGATACAAAGCCAGATGTTTGCTGGCAACTTCCACTTCGCCGCAGTTATGAAACTCGCGAAGTCGGCGAGCGCGAATATTCAGTCACAGTCATTGGCGAATACGAACGCCTTGGTTGGGGCGATGGCGGAGATGATTTCGATTGGTACTGCACTAGCAATACCGATGCACACGTCGGAAGCGAACCTGTCTACATCTCAAATAAGGCAGAGCTCCAGCAGTTGATGGGTAGAGATGCCTATGCAATCTTGGCTGAGCACTGCGACCGCCGCATTCAGGGAATTAAGGATGCACAGGCGCGCTCATTGCCGCTCTTTGTGATTCAACACCCAGCAACTCTGGCAGCGGGCAAGTAGTCAGTTCACGCTAGTCAGCCTTCTGCTCTAATCTACCTTTATGGCCAAGGTTGAGAAGGATCCATTCCGCTGCTTTGAATGCGGCTGGACATCGCAGAAATGGGTCGGTCGCTGCGGTGAATGCCAAGCATGGGGCACAGTAGAAGAACTCGCTGCTCCTAAGAAACTCTCACTCGTTGCAGGATCAGTAACCAATAAGGCAACACCTATCGGCGAAGTAGATCTCTCTGCCGCTCTTGCAAAACCAACTGGCGTCTCTGAACTCGATCGCGTTCTTGGCGGTGGCCTTGTACCGGGTGCTGCAATCCTCTTAGCTGGCGAACCCGGCGTTGGTAAATCAACTCTTCTTCTCTCTGTTGCTGCACAGACTGCGGCAAAGGGAATTCCTGCGCTCTATATTTCCGGCGAAGAATCTGGTTCACAAGTTCGCCTACGCGCCGAACGTATTAAGGCTGTCGACCCACAACTCTTCCTTGCATCTGAGACAGATCTCGGCGCCGTCATTGCACATATCGATGCGGTAAAGCCTCAGCTGCTGATCATCGACTCAGTGCAAACTATTGGATCTTCTACCGCTGATGGCGCACCTGGTGGCGTAACTCAGGTTCGCGAAGTTGCTGGTGCGCTTATTCGCATCTGTAAAGATCGCGATATCACCTTGCTCTTAGTTGGTCACGTAACGAAAGATGGGTCAATTGCAGGGCCTCGCCTTCTCGAACATATCGTTGATGTTGTTCTGCAATTTGAGGGCGAACGCCACTCTCGTCTACGGTTAATCCGCGCCATCAAGAATCGTTTCGGTGCAAGCGATGAAGTCGGATGTTTTGATTTGAGTGATACAGGTATCGAGAGCGTTCTCGATCCAACAGGTTTATTTACCTCACGCCATGCCGAACCTGTACCTGGTACTTGTGTAACAGTTACCCTTGAAGGTCGTCGCCCACTGCTTGCTGAAATCCAGGCGTTGGTCAGTGCGGGACGTGAAAGCGATTTTGGAAATGCTCGTCGCGTCACAAGCGGCCTCGATTCTGCCCGTACATCTATGACACTTGCTGTACTTGAACTTCGCGCACATGTTCGTGTTGGTGGACGCGATGTTTATGCAGCAACAGTAGGCGGAATGAAGATGTCAGAACCTGCAGCCGACCTTGCATTGGCACTCGCAGTTGCATCAGCTGCAAAAGGTTTAGCACTTCCGGCTGATCTCGTTGCAATCGGCGAAGTCGGACTTGCAGGTGAGATTCGAAAGGTGAGCGGCGTCTCTCGCAGATTAGCTGAGGCCTACCGACTTGGATTTAAGCGAGCGCTTGTTCCAGCTGGCTCTGATGTAAAGATCGATGGAATGGAGATTGTCGAAGTTTCACGTCTTGATCAAGCGCTGCAACGTGTAAAGATCACCGGAGATTAATGTACGAGAAAGAGATCTCCTCCTGGTTTAAGAAGAATAAAAGAGATCTTCCATGGCGAAAGACAGATTCATGGGGCATTCTCGTCTCAGAATTTATGTTGCAGCAGACACCAGTAAATCGAGTCTTGCCGGTCTATAACCAATGGATGGAGCGCTGGCCTACAGCAGCTCACCTTGCAAAGGCAACACCTGCCGAAGTAATCACAGCATGGGGCCGATTGGGATATCCACGTCGCGCACTTCGACTCCACGAGTGCGCAAAGGTAATTACATCCGAGTACAAAGGAAAAATTCCAACAACGGAAGCTGAACTTAGAAAACTTCCTGGTGTTGGTGAATACACCGCAGCTGCAATGGTTGCCTTTGCATTCTCTGGTCGCTCACTTGTTCTCGATATCAATATTCGTCGCCTCTTTGTCAGGTTATTTGATGGCGCAGAGTCACCTACAACATCTGCAACAAAGACTGAGAAAGTTCGTTATGAAGAGTTGATTCCAAATAAGGATCCACACATTTGGGCTGCTGCCACTATGGAGCTCGGTGCACTTATCTGCACTTCGCAATCACCCAAATGCGCAATCTGCCCGGTTGCTGATAAATGTTTATGGCGAAGCCTTGATTATCCAAAGTCAGATCTTGTAAAGCGTAGACAGAGTTGGCATGGCACCGATCGCCAATGTCGAGGTGCGATCGTTCAGGCCCTTCGTGAGAACGATGTGCTGACTAAGGCGCAGATTGCACAACTCTGGGATGTGCCTTCACAGCTAGAGAAAGCACTTCTAACCTTGCTCGATGATGGTCTTATCGAGGCTCGAGGCAAGAGTAAATATTCTCTTCCTCGGTAGAGTTCTTCTATGAATCACGCGGAAGGTCTCCAGGCAGCGCTCGGTAGCGCAACGCTCATTACAGATCCTGATATCACCGCGTCCTATTCGCACGACCAGGCTCCCTTCGCCGAACACCAACCACCATTTGCAGTATTACTCGCCAAGAGCGCAGCAGAAATTTCAATTGCTCTCAAATATGCCAATGAGCATGGAATTTCAGTTGTTACACGTGGCGCCGGAAGCGGTCTTGCAGGTGGCGCAAATGCAAGTAGCCAATCTTTAGTTATCTCACTTGAGAAGATGAATCAGATCATCAATATCGATCAGGTAAATCGCATTGCTCGAGTGCAAGCAGGTGTCATCAATCTCGATTTAGATAACGCAGTGAAAGAATTTGGTTTGGCATATCTACCAGATCCAGCGAGCCGTGATTGGTCGACTTTAGGCGGAAATGCAGCAACAAATGCTGGTGGCATGTGCTGCGTAAAATATGGCGTTACATCCGCACACGTTCGTGCGATGCAGGTTGTGCTTGCAAGTGGCGAGATTATCGAACTTGGTAAAGAGACGAAGAAATCTGTAACGACCTATGACTTACTGCACCTCTTTATCGGTTCAGAAGGCACCCTTGGAATCATCACTGAACTCTCGCTCAACTTAGAATTCCGCCCATCACCACCTGCAACTCTGATTGCAACTTTTCCAAGTATCGAAAAGGCTGCTGCTGCATCCACTGCGCTTCTAAGACTGCGACCATCAATGCTCGAAATCATTGATCAGACAACTCTGCGCGCTGTTGAGGCATGGCATCCACTTGGCTTTGAAGTATCTGGCGCGGTCTTGATCATGCAGTTAGATGAGAATAAGAATTTAGGAGATGAAGCGCTAAAGATTTGTAAAGATTTCGCAATGATTGATGGAGTCTTCTCAGAGGATCCAGCTGATACTGCAGATTTAATTCGTGTGCGAAAGCTTGCCTATCCAGCGCTGGAGCGCATGGGTGCAACTTTGCTTGATGATGTCGCACTTCCCATCAGCAAGATTGCAGAGTTTGTGAAGAGCGTTGAGGCGCTAAGTCAGGAATCAGGGCTAGTAATCGGAATCTTTGGCCATGCAGGTGACGGAAATATGCACCCAACAATTGTTCACGACCATGGCGATAGCGTTGCAGCAGCAAAAGCTAAGGATGTATTCGAGAAAATCGTTGCAATTGCTCAATCACTTGGCGGAACTGCAAGTGGTGAGCATGGAATAGGCACAATTAAGGCGCACCTAATTGCTGATGAGATTTCACCGACAGTTATGCAGCTTCAGCGAGATGTTAAGCGAGTCTTTGACCCGCTCAACATCCTCAACCCAGGTAAGAAGTTTCTTACTTAGTCGCTTCTGCTAAATCTTCTGGTGTATCAGGAGTTGCCACTTTTGGTGATCCTGCAAATGTGAACTTCGCATCTCCATCGACACCTTCAACATCTACAACGATGATTTCTCCAGCCTTGAGCTCTCCGAAGAGAATTCGCTCTGAGAGTGAATCTTCGATCTCGCGCTGAATTACGCGGCGAAGAGGGCGTGCACCAAGAAGTGGGTCGTAACCACGCGCTGCAAGGAGATCCTTAGCGGCTTGTGTGAGTTCGATACCCATATCTTTCGCCTTGAGGCGCTCATCAAGATTTGCAACCATGAGGTCGACGATATTGATGATCTGATCCTTAGTGAGCTGGTGGAAGACAATTACATCATCGATACGGTTGAGGAACTCTGGGCGGAAGTGGTTCTTGAGTTCATCTTGAACCTTGCCCTTCATGCGATCGTAATTTGTTAGATCGTCCTCTGCATTCGCGAATCCAAGTCCAAGTGACTTCGAGATATCGCGAGTTCCGAGGTTCGTTGTCATGATGATGACTGTGTTCTTAAAGTCGACTGTGCGACCTTGTGAATCAGTGAGTCGACCATCTTCGAGAACCTGAAGAAGTGAGTTAAAGATATCTGGGTGAGCTTTCTCGATCTCATCGAAGAGAACTACAGAGAATGGACGGCGACGAACCTTTTCAGTGAGCTGTCCGCCCTCGTCGTATCCAACATATCCTGGAGGTGCACCAAATAAACGTGAGGCTGTGTGGCGCTCAGAGTATTCAGACATATCGAGTTGGATAAGTGCTGTCTCATCACCAAATAGGAATGATGCAAGTGTGCGTGAAAGTTCTGTCTTACCGACACCTGATGGGCCAGCGAAGATAAATGAACCACCAGGGCGCTTTGGATCTTTAAGACCTGCACGTGTACGGCGAATTGCTTGTGACAACGCCTTGATCGCTTGATCTTGTCCAATAACGCGACGGTGAAGTTCATCTTCCATGCGAAGAAGACGAGCTGTCTCTTCCTCAGTTAACTTAAATACTGGAATACCAGTTGAGGCAGAGAGAACTTGAGCGATGAGTTCTTCATCAACTTCAGTGACCTTATCGAGATCTGTTGCCTTCCAATTCTTCTCAGCTTCCTGTTTCTCTGCGATAAGAGTCTTCTCTTTATCGCGAAGAGCTGCAGCGCCTTCGAAATCTTGTCCATCGATTGCAGATTCCTTAGCTTTGCGAGCTTCGGCAATCTTCTCATCGAATTCGCGGAGTTCAGCAGGTGCAGTCATGCGCTTGATGCGAAGACGTGATCCTGCTTCATCGATTAGATCGATCGCCTTATCTGGAAGGAAGCGATCTGAGATGTAGCGATCTGCCATATTTGCAGCGGCAGCAAGTGCGCCATCTGTAATTGAAACTCGGTGGTGAGTTTCGTAGCGATCGCGTAGCCCCTTAAGAATTTCAATGGTGTGAGCAACTGATGGCTCTTTCACCTGGATTGGCTGGAAGCGACGCTCGAGAGCAGCATCTTTCTCAATATGTTTTCTGTACTCGTCGAGAGTTGTTGCACCGATTGTCTGGAGCTCACCGCGTGCAAGCATTGGCTTCAAGATGCTTGCTGCATCGATTGCACCTTCTGCTGCACCTGCACCTACAAGTGTGTGAATCTCATCGATAAAGATAATGATGTCGCCGCGAGTTTTGATCTCCTTAAGAACTTTCTTAAGGCGCTCTTCGAAATCTCCACGGTAACGTGAACCGGCAACAAGTGCGCCAAGATCGAGTGAGTAGAGCTGCTTATCTTTCAAAGTCTCTGGAACATCGTTCTTCGCAATCGCTTGAGCAAGTCCTTCGACCACAGCAGTCTTACCGACTCCTGGCTCTCCAATTAATACTGGGTTGTTCTTTGTGCGGCGTGAAAGGATCTGCATCACGCGTTCGATTTCAAGATCGCGACCAATTACTGGGTCGAGCTTTCCTTCGCGAGCAGCGGCTGTGAGGTTGCGACCAAATTGATCAAGAACCAAAGATGTTGATGGAGTTCCTTCTGCAGGTCCACCTTGTGTAACTGCTTCTTTTCCTTGGTAGCCAGAGAGAAGTTGAATTACTTGCTGACGTACACGGTTGAGATCTGCGCCGAGCTTTACAAGAACTTGTGCCGCAACGCCTTCACCTTCGCGGATAAGTCCAAGAAGAATATGTTCTGTACCAATGTAATTATGTCCAAGTTGAAGCGCTTCACGTAGTGAGAGTTCTAGAACTTTCTTTGCGCGTGGAGTAAATGGAATGTGGCCACTTGGTGCTTGCTGTCCTTGACCAATAATTTCTTCAACCTGTGCGCGAACGCCTTCAAGTGAGATACCGAGTGATTCGAGACCCTTTGCAGCAACGCCTTCACCCTCGTGAATGAGACCAAGGAGGATGTGCTCTGTGCCGATGTAGTTGTGATTGAGCATGCGTGCTTCTTCTTGAGCAAGAACTACTACTCGTCGAGCTCGATCGGTAAAGCGCTCAAACATGGGCTGACTCCTTTATTTCTCACATTCAGGTTCTGCTGCCGTAAGCCTATAACCCAGCCTAGGGAAGGCGCGAGGTGGAAAGCTTTAGGTACCTCGTAGAACCCTAAATATGGGGTGAATATTCCCTCAAACGCCTAAAGGTAGAGCGGCGTTAGAGATTGAGGAGCATGCGGGTATTGCCGAGGGTATTTGGCTTTACCGACTCGAGATCCAAGAATTCGGCGACACCTGCATCGTAGGAACGTAGAAGTTGTTGGTAAACATCTGGATCAACGGGAGTCCCGTGAATCTCTTCAAATCCATGGCGACCAAAGAACTCTGTTTGAAAAGTTAGACAGAAGATTCTCTGTACGCCGACCTCGCGTGCGCGTTCAATAATTTTCTCAAGAATTTTATGGCCGATGCCTTCTTTATGTCGGCCTTGCTTCACTGCAACTGTGCGAACTTCTGCTAAATCTTCCCAGAGAATGTGAAGAGCGCCGCAACCGACAATAACTCCATCTTCTTCAGCAACGGTAAATTCTTGAACACCTTCGTATAAAGTTACAGTCTCTTTAGTGAGCATCTTTCCAGGTGCTGCATAAGAATCTACGAGTTCGCGAATCGCCTTTACATCTGAAGTTCGTGCAGCTCTAATAACTAACATTCTTAATCTACTTCTGGCTTTACCAATGGGAACAAGATTGTTTCGCGGATTCCAAGTCCAGTCAGCGCCATCAATAAACGATCGACGCCCATACCCATTCCGCCCATTGGTGGCATTCCAAATTCCATTGCGCGCAAGAAATCTTCATCTACCTGCATCGCTTCTAAATCACCCTTAGCGCCAAGCTGCGCCTGCTCTACAAGGCGATCGCGCTGGATGATTGGATCGATGAGTTCTGAATATCCGGTGGCAAGTTCAAAGCCATCAACATAGAGATCCCACTTTTCAACAACTCCTGGAATCTCGCGATGTGCGCGAACAAGTGGAGAAGTGTCGACTGGGTAACCCATAACAAACGTTGGTTCGATCAACTTATCTTGTGCAACGTGCTCGAAGATCTCTTCAGCGAGCTTGCCTGTAACCCACTTTGGGTCGATCTTCATGCCGAGCTTTGTTGCATACTTCTTAAGTTCATCTATTGGGGTAAGTGCAGTTACCTGTTCGCCAACACCTTCAGAGATTGCATCGTAGAGAGAGATCTCTTTCCACTGTCCGCCGAGATCTGCTTGGCGACCATCGTGGTGAGTTACAACATGAGAACCAGCAACTGCCATCGCAGCGTTTTGAATCAGCGAGCGGGTGACATCTGCAATCGAGCGCCAATCTCCGTAAGACATATAGGACTCAACCATTGCAAACTCTGGAGAGTGCGAAGAGTCTGCACCTTCATTACGGAAGTTTCGGTTGATTTCAAATACACGTTCGATTCCGCCAACAACGCAGCGCTTTAGGAATAGTTCAGGTGCAATACGCATGTAGAGATCCATATCGTATGCATTGCTGAAAGTCTTAAATGGGCGAGCTGCTGCTCCACCGTGCATTACCTGCAACATTGGAGTCTCTACTTCGATAAAGCTAGCGTCGTTAAATGTCTCGCGAAGTGAACGCATGACTGCTGGGCGCATACGCGCAGCCGAACGTGCCTCTGGTCGCACAATTAAATCCACATAACGCATACGTACGCGAGTCTCTTCAGACATCGGCTTATGATCATTTGGAAGTGGGCGTAGAGACTTTGATGCAAGCGCCCATGTTGTTGCAAGGATTGAAAGTTCTCCGCGCTTTGATGTGATGATTTCGCCTGTTACAGAAACCATGTCACCTAAATCAATATCTGACTTCCACGCATCTAATTGTTCTTGCCCAACTTTGTCGAGTGAGAGCATCGCCTGAAGTTCTGTTCCATCACCTTCGCGAAGCGTTGCAAAGCAGAGCTTTCCGGTATCGCGCTTAAAAATAATTCGACCTGTAAGACTTTCAGTATCTCCAGTTGCTACATCTGCCTCGAGGCCGGTGTACTTCTGGCGCACATCTTGAAGTGACTTAGTGCGTGGTACAGATACTGGATATGGCTCGATTCCACGCTCAAGAAGGCTTGCGCGCTTCTCACGACGAATCCGAAGTTGCTCGGGTAGATCGTCTTCAGCGGGAGTCAGGTTCTCAGAAGTCATAGTGCGCAGAGTCTACCCTCGCCCAGAAGGGCGCGGTTATCAGTTAAGAGATGTTCTTCTCGTGAATTAGTCGTAGCCCGATAAGAGTCAGATCTGGCTCGTGCTCATCAATAGTTTCAGCAACGCCAAGGATTAGTGGGGCCAATCCGCCAGTAGCAATCACTGTTGGGCGTTCTTTATAGCTGTCAGCAAGCTCTTCGGTAATTCGCTCAACTAGCCCATCAACTTGTCCTGCAAATCCAAAGATAGTTCCAGATTGCAGCGCTTCTACTGTGTTTTTTCCAATGACATTCTTTGGGCGAATTAATTCAACTTTACGTAGCTGCGCAGCACGTGATGCAAGAGCATCTACTGAGATTTCAATTCCGGGTGCAAGTGCTCCCCCGAGAAATTCTCCCTTGGGGGAAACTACATCGAGATTTGTAGATGTACCGAAATCAACAACGATTGCTGGCCCACCGAAGAGTGTGTGAGCAGCAAGCGTATTCACGATGCGATCGGCGCCAATCTCTTTTGGATTATCAACCAGTAGCTGCACACCAGTCTTTGTGCCCGGTTCAACAATTGTCACTGGGATATCGTGGAAGTAAGAGTCGATCATTGTTCTTAGCTCGCGAAGAGTTGCCGGCACTGTTGAACAGATTGAAAGTCCCGTGATTTTATATCCGGCTACGAGAGCGCTGAATTGAAGCCAGAGCTCATCGGCGGTTGTGCGAGGGTCGGTCTTTACTCGCCACGATTTGATGAGAGCATCCTTTTCAAAGATTCCCAGAACTGTATTTGTATTTCCAACATCTACTGTTAATAACATTTTTACTCCGCTCTCAAATCTAGTCCGATATCTAAAACTGGTGCGCTGTGGGTAAGAGCGCCGATTGCCAAGTAATCAACGCCCGTCTGCGCAAACTCTTTTGCACTCTCTAGTGAGATTCCACCAGATGCTTCCAATTTGCACTGGCCAGCAACAACTTCAACCGCTTTGCGACATAGAGCGGGGTTCATATTGTCGAGAAGAATGAGATCTGGCTTAAGTGGAAGAACCTCTGCCAGCTGTTCGAGGTTATCTACCTCGATCTCAATTTCTGCATTTGGGAATTGTGCGCGAACACGAGAGAAAGCTTCTTGAACTCCACCAGCTGCAGCAATGTGATTATCTTTAATCAGAGCAGCATCGCTAAGAGACATTCGATGATTTGTTCCGCCGCCCATGCGCACTGCGTACTTTTCAAGGACGCGCATACCTGGCGTTGTTTTGCGGGTATCGCGAACCTTGCATGAAGTTCCTGCAACAGCTTTAACCCAGGTGCTTGTCAGCGTTGCAATCCCACCAAGATGTCCAAGAAAATTAAGTGCAGTTCTTTCTGCAAGCAAGATTGCTCGGGTATCTCCACGGACGCTCATAAGGACTTTACCTGCAGATACGGCATCGCCATCCTGCACAAAGACCGAGATATCTTTCAAACCAACTTCTTCCAGAACTGCACATGCCATATCAATACCTGCGATTACGCCGTCCCGTCGGGCTACAAAGTCTGCAATGACACGTTCAGAGCCAGTGACGGTGGCAACGGATGTGATGTCTTCGCCACCATCGACATCTTCGGCTAGCGCACGTTTAATGAGGTCGCGATCAATCATGAACTTCCAACTTCCTGATATCCACTTGTCCAGTAACCAGTTTGATCTAGTTGCTGAACAATTCTCTTTCTCCACTGGTCACTTGTCTCAGGGAAATCTTCTCGCCAATGTGAGCCACGAGTCTCTTGGCGAATAAGCGCTGCTTTCAGAATTGCTTGCGCTAATTGGAATAAGTTTGTTGTTTCCCACGCTTCAACACACGGTTGCGTGCTTGTTCTATCTTCAATGCGGGTTAAATCTGAGCTGGTCTTGAGAAGTGAATCAGATGATCGCAATACACCCGCCCCGCGACTCATGCTGATCTGAATATCGTGGCGAACGCTTGGATCGAGCAAGATTGCTTTCGAAACATTGTCGACTGGTTCGGTAAATTCTGGAAGGTTCGCTGCGATATCTGCAGCAATTCTCGCGCTAAAGACGAGGCCTTCGAGAAGTGAGTTGGAAGCTAGACGGTTTGCACCGTGGACTCCAGAACATGCAGTTTCGCCACATGCATAGAGACCTTTCACACTTGTTCTTCCATTGAGATCTACGCGTACGCCACCAGATGCGTAATGTGAAGCAGGAGCAACAGGAATCAACTGTGTGAGTGGATCTATTCCGTGGCTCTTGCATGATGCATAGATTGTTGGGAAGCGGCTTTCAAATCCTTCAATATGGCGAACATCGAGCCAGACATGTCCGGTCTTACTCTTATTCATGACGCGCATAATTGAGATTGCAACAACATCGCGTGGAGCAAGTTCTGCAAGTGGATGGATATCTTGCATAAAACGATTGCCATCATCGTCTAATAGATAAGCACCTTCACCACGGACCGCTTCGCTGATCAACGGCTGTTGGCCTTCTGAGTTATTTCCTAACCAGAGAACTGTTGGATGGAACTGAATAAATTCAACATCGGCAACCTTTGCTCCAGCGCGCAGAGCAAGTGCAACGCCATCGCCAGTTGATACCGAAGGATTAGTTGTCTGAGCAAATACCTGACCTAATCCGCCTGTTGCTAGAACCACTGCCTTAGCTATTCCACGACCAACGCCATCGCGACTACCAGCACCGATAACGTGAAGTGTTACTCCACAGACTTCGCCGATATCGTTCTTCAGCGCATCAAGAACCAGCGCATTTTCAACAACCTCAATTTCAGGGTCGTTCTGAACCGCTGCAAGAAGTGCGCGAGATACTTCGGCACCTGTTGCATCCCCACCTGCATGAATAATTCGATTACGTAAATGTCCACCTTCGCGAGTTAGCGCAATTTCACCGCTTGCTTCTTTATCAAAGATTGCACCGCGTTCAATTAACTTACGAACCGCTTCGGGGCCTTCAGTAACGAGAACGCGAACTGCCTGAACATCGCAGAGACCTGCACCAGCTACCAAAGTATCTTTCTCATGATCTTCAGGTGAATCACCATCACCTAGTGCTGCAGCGATTCCACCTTGCGCCCATTTAGTTGAACCTTCATCGACGCTCGCCTTTGTAACAAGAAGTACAGATAGCCCAAAAGTTCTGCACTGCAACGCGGTAGTAAGTCCTGCAATTCCTGAACCAACAACGATGACATCAGCTGTGGCGGTCCAGCCCGGAGCAGGCGCTAGCAACTTCATGCCCTGATCTCCATCTGCATATTGTCGAGCAAACGAACCCCATTAATCCAGCCAGCGACAATCGCACGCACATTCTTCGACTCGTTGCCCGCAGGCAAGAAGCTCTCTTCATCGATAAAGGTTGCGTAATCGAGCTCAAAGAGCGCTTCACTCTTCAGACTCTCCTGCAGTTCACTCTCGCTCTTCGCTTTTGAGAGCGCCTTGAAGATGATTGGCGCAGCTGCACGACCTTCAGGTGAGAGACGAACATTGCGAGATGACATTGCAAGACCATCTGCCTCGCGAACGATTGGCCCTCTAATAATCATTACGTCGCCTGCAATTGCTTCAACTAATTTCAACTGCTGAAAATCTTTCTCTCCAAATACTGCAGAGGCAGGCTTCACGAGTTGAAATAGACGATTAACAACTGTGACGACTCCATCAAAGTGTCCTGGACGTGATGCACCTTCAAAGAGATCACCAATTGCTCCTGCTTTTTGTGACTCGTAGCCCTTGGGATAAATCTCATCCTGCGTTGGAAACCAGAGATGGGTAACGCCAAAACTTTTCGCTAATTCAATATCTGCATCGGGTGTTTTTGGGTACTTCAACAAATCTTCTGGGTTCTCAAACTGAAGTGGATTGATAAAGATGCTCGCTACAACTGCATCGCTTGATTTAGAGGCAAGGGTAAAGAGTGAGCCATGTCCGGCGTGAAGCGCTCCCATCGTCGGAACAAATGCGCAGCCTGAAGGAAGCTCTTGAGCGCTATGTACTACTTTCATGGCTCCAGTCCTTTCAGGTACCGGGCAGGCAGTGCGTTAAGTCTAAAGCGTTATTGCAATTGCTCCAAAAGTTCAGAGATTTTTCCGTGTGTAAGGAGTATTGCATCGGGCTCAATCTCAAACCAAGGTTCTAAAACAAATTTTCTCTCATGAGCGCGTGGATGTGGAAGCTCTAACTCTTGCGCACTGCTCAAAATAGTTCCGTATTGGATGAGATCTAAATCGATTGTTCGTGGACCCCATCGCTCAATTCGTTCGCGACCAAGCGTCTTTTCAATTCCATGTAGCAGAGCAAGTAAATCTGCCGCAGGAAGATCACTTTCGGTGATACAGATTGCATTTAGATAATTAGGTTGCTCAGGGCCACCAACAGGTTTAGTTGTATAAATTGAAGATAGTGCAACTACATCGGTGGCTTCACGCAACATCGCGATTGCTAGCTGCATCTGCTCTTCTGGGTTGCCGATATTTGCACCGAGTGAGATAACTGCCTTCATCGAGTGATCGTAACCGAGATATCAGCAACTTGAGCAGATACCGGCGCCTTCGGCTTATGTACCGTTACAGAAATTTTCTCTATCTCTGCAAATTGCTTCTTGATTCGGTCGGCAATACGCCCTGCAAGTCTCTCAATCAATTCAACTCTCTCGCCGGTGATTTCTTCTACAACTAAATCCGCAAGGGAGCCGTAATCAATGGTGTCGTTGAGATCATCGCTCTTGCTTGCGGCGGAGAGGTCGAGGGAAAGTTCCAGGTCAACGTAGAAATCTTGACCATTCTTTGCTTCGTGATCAAAGACTCCGTGATAACCGAAACCCCAAATGCCAGTTAACTTAATGTGATCGCTCATGAACGAATCGCCTCCACATTTGCCTTAACTCCGTGGACTCGAACGGCCCAGATTCCTTTACTCGCTAAATCCTGAGTAACGCTGACAGTAGCCGCTTCTCGTTCGTCAGGATGATCTCCTCCGAGGAATCGTTTACGTGAATGCCCAATCAATACTGGATAACCCAATGCGATGAACTCGTCGATTCGCTGCAGAATCTCCCAGTTATGTTCTGGATCTTTAGCAAAGCCAATTCCGGGATCGAGAATGATGTTTTCGCGCAATATGCCGGCAGCAAGCGCCTTATCTAATTGAAAGGTTACTTCTTCAATAACGTCAGTTACAACATCGTCGTAAACGGCCTTTGAGTTCATATCCTTTGAATGTCCACGCCAATGCATCAACGTGTACTTGCACCCAAGGGCTGCAACAGTTGAGAACATGTCTGGGTCAGCCGCTCCACCACTAACGTCGTTAACTATTGTTGCTCCAGCTTCAACTGCTAACTTTGCAGTCGATGCACGCATAGTGTCGATACTTAAGGTAACCCCCGTGGCAGCAAGACCTTTAATGACTGGAAGAACGCGGGCTTCTTCTTCAGCTGCTGAAACTCTTTCGGCTCCAGGTCGCGTTGATTCGCCGCCAATATCAATGATGTCTACGCCTTCTTCAATCATCTCTAGACCTCGATTGATTGCGTGCTGAGTCTCAAAATTTACTCCGCCATCAGCAAACGAATCCGGCGTGACATTGAGGATTCCCATTACCAACATGGCGCTCTATCGATTCGTTATGAGGCTGATTGCTTCAGCGCGAGTTGTTGCATCACGCAGGACGCCTCTCACAGCTGAAGTAGTCGTGCGTGCTTGAGATTTGCGCACACCGCGCATCGACATACACAAGTGTTCGCAATCAATTATGACAATGACGCCCATCGGCTTCAAGATTTCTACAAGTGCATCTGCAATTTGAGTCGTTAAGCGCTCTTGAACCTGTGGGCGACGTGCAAAGAGATCTACTAAGCGAGCAACCTTTGAAAGACCCGTGATTTTCCCACTTGGGATATAACCAACATGTGCGACTCCATGAAATGGAGTCAGGTGATGTTCGCAATGTGAAAAGACTTCAATATCGCGAATAATTACGAGCTCTTCATGACCAATATCAAAGGTTGTGGTCAAAACATCTTCGGGCTTCTGCCACAGTCCTTCGAAGTTCTCTTTAAATGCACGAGCTACGCGAGCTGGGGTTTCCTGCAAGCCTTCGCGATCTGGATCTTCACCGAGTGCGAGCAAGAGTTCGCGCACAGCTTTCTCTGCGCGTTCTTGATCATAAGGATGCGATGCGCGTCCATCGCTTGGCCCCATTGATACCGATGAAATATCGGTCACTCGGGATTTACCTTCTTCACTCTGCGAGCTTTCTTAACTGCCTCTGGTGCAGCTGGAATAACGCGCTCAGGAATATCTACAGGTGGCTTTGAAGAAGGTGTGCGAGTGCTTGACCCTGTCCAGGCCGGACGATTTGGCCAAGCACTTACCTTTGCAAAGATTTCCGCAATCTCTTCCTTATTGAGGGTCTCTTTCTCAAGTAGCTGGAGAACCATCTCATCGAGAATTGTGCGATTTGCTTCGAGAATATCGAAAGCTTCTTGATGGGCATTCTCAATTAACTTACGAATCTCGCCATCGACAACTGCTGCAACATTTTCGGAGTAATCGCGTTGATGTCCGTAATCGCGCCCCATAAATGGCTCAGATGAGTCACTTCCAAGCTTGATCGCACCGATTGCTTCGGTCATTCCGTACTGAGTAACCATTGCGCGAGCAAGCGCTGTGGCTTTCTCAATATCGTTTGATGCGCCCGTTGATGGATCGTGGAAGATCAACTCTTCTGCTGCACGCCCACCTAATGAGTACGCCAACTGATCGAGTAATTGATTGCGAGTTGTTGAGTACTTATCTTCATCTGGAAGAACCATCGTGTAACCCAGGGCGCGACCACGAGGCATGATTGTAATTTTATGAACAGGGTCTGTATGTGGAAGCGCATGTGCCACAAGTGCGTGACCAGCTTCGTGATAAGCAGTTACGCGACGTTCCTCTTCAGACATTAAGCGAGATTTACGTTGTGGTCCAGCCATGACGCGATCGATTGCTTCATCGATTTGAGTATTGCCTATTGACTTCTGGCCTTCGCGTGCAGAAAGAAGCGCTGCCTCATTGAGAACATTTGCAAGATCTGCACCTGTGAAACCTGGTGTTCTGCGTGCATATGCGATGAGCTCAACCTCTTTTGCAATCGGCTTATCTTTTGCATGCACTTTGAGAATATCTTCGCGACCTTTGAGATCTGGACGTTCGACTGGAATCTGACGATCGAATCGACCTGGACGAAGTAGAGCAGGATCGAGAACATCTGGACGGTTGGTAGATGCAATCAAGATAACTTGGCCGTTAGATTCAAAGCCATCCATCTCAACGAGAAGTTGGTTAAGTGTCTGTTCGCGTTCATCGTGACCGCCGCCCATTCCTGTACCGCGCTGACGACCAACCGCATCAATTTCATCTACGAAGATAATTGCAGGTGCATTTGCCTTTGCTTGTGTAAATAAATCACGAACACGTGCGGCTCCAACACCAACAAACATTTCAACGAAATCAGAACCTGAAATTGAATAGAAAGGAACCTTCGCTTCTCCAGCAACTGCGCGAGCAAGGAGTGTCTTTCCTGTTCCCGGAGGCCCGTAGAGCAGAACGCCCTTTGGAATCTTTGCTCCAAGTAGTGCGTACTTGGCAGGATCTGCGAGGAAGTCCTTAATCTCTTCTAGCTCTGCAATTGCTTCATCAGCACCTGCGACATCATCAAAGGTGTTCTGCGGAACATCATTATTCTGAAGTTTTGCCCGTGACTTACCGAATGAAAATACGCGATTTCCACCTTGTGCCTGGCTCAACATTAAGAAGAAGAGCAATCCAATAATTAAAATTGGGCCGAAGCTAAAGAGGAATGTCGTAAGCATTGATTGCTTAGGAACATCAACGGTCCAACCCTTTGAAGGTGGATTCGCACTTAGCGCATCAATAAGAGTTGGTTCTTGTCGAGCGATATATGACGCCTCGACTTTTGAAGAACCTTTGATTGTGTTTCCACTAGAAAGAATGAGTTTGATCTTCTGATTTCTATCAATGAGAACAGCAGACTCAACTTGCGACTGTGAAATCGCAGCAATTGCCTGTGATGTTTTGATCTCTGTATAGCTATTAGATGCGCTAGAAATCTGTCCGAAGATCGAGACTCCAAAGATTGCAACAATGATCCAGAAGAGTGGTCCGCGAAGAATCTTCTGTGAACGCGTCTTTGGCTGGTCAGGCTTCTTCTGGCCATCCTTCTCGCTCTTCTTAAAGTTCTCCAAGAAAGGCTTCCGTGGCGTTTTCTGGGGTGACTTTAACTCTGGTTTCTGGGAAGTCATAAATATCCTTATGAGTACATGTGCTTGGCAAGCACACCAATAAATGAAAGGTTGCGGTACTTCTCATCAAAATCTAGGCCGTAGCCAACGACAAACTCTTTCGGAATATCGAACCCGACATACTTCACATCTACTTCAACTTTTGCTGCTTCTGGCTTGCGAAGAACAGTGAAAACTTCTACTGATGCAGCGCCACGTGAAAGTAAGTTGGCTTTCAACCATGACAATGTAAGTCCGGTATCGATGATGTCTTCCACAATAAGTACGTGACGTCCAGTGATATCGCGATCTAAATCTTTTAGGATGCGTACAACTCCGCTGGATTTTGTTCCGGAACCGTAAGAAGAAACTGCCATCCAATCCATTTCGATATGTGTCTGCATGGCACGAGTGAGATCTGCCATCGCCATAATTGCACCCTTGAGTACTCCGACAAGGAGAACTGACTTATCTTTGTAATCAGCATCAACGCGCGCTGCGAGTTCTGCAATCTTTGCGGCAAGTTCTTCTTCGGTTGCAATTACTTTTTCAACATCTGTGCCGACTGCTGCTAAATCCACCGGGTGCGCTCCTTGGGTCTAAGTCTGTTGATCTACGGGTTCAAGAGCGAAAGTCTGCCCGAAATTCGCTCAACCTTCACACCACCCGGCAGGCTCAGAGCTCCCTGACCGTGCCACGAGGTGACCAGCGCCTCAACTGCCGCTACATGGTCGGCTGAAATTGAGCCTGTCGGGGCGCCAGCGGCGTAAATGGCGGCTCTCAAGATGCGGCTGCGGATAGCTCGAGGAAGTTCTGCCAGCACTGAAACATCTAGATCTGCCAGATTCATTGGTTTCAAAGCGCTCTCTGCGAGTGCATCGAGAGCATCGGCATCATCACGAAGTAGGGCTGCACTTCGGGCAAGTGCTGCTGCAATTCCTGGCCCGAGTTTTGCTTCCATGACAGGCAGCACTTCTTCTCTCACTCTGACTCGTGAAAATTCTGTATTGCTGTTGTGTGGATCGCTCCAGTATTTAACTTTAATTTCATTACAAGCTTTAACCGTCTGCTCGCGAGTGATTGCAAGAAGTGGGCGAAGATAAATTCCGTTTTCAACGGCCATCCCTGATAGCGATCGAGTTCCTGAGCCGCGGGCCAAGCCAAGTAAAACTGTCTCTGCTTGATCATCGCGAGTATGACCAAGAAATACCTTTGTAGCATTTAACTTCTGCGCAAGGTTGGATAGCGCCTGATAGCGCGCATCACGAGCACCCGCTTCTAATCCAGATTCTGTTGAGACAATTACCTTTTCAATCTGAACCTCTGTATATCCAAAGCTGCGGAGTTGTTCCGAAGTTTTCGTAGCAACGTCTGCAGATGTGCTCTGTAATTGGTGATCAATCGTGACAGCAATCGCACGAAGCGCCAGCGGTTCGGATTCCTTAATGAGCGCATAGGCAAGTGCTAAAGAATCTGCGCCACCTGAGACGGCGACTAAGAAGGTATCTCCAGCTTCGAGCTTTTGTAGATGTCCTCTTACCGCGCTGCGAATCTCGACGATTGCATCAGTCATGCCTTAAGACTAGACCCGACCACCGAATGGCATAAGCCCCTTGACGCTATAAATGCTTGAGTAAAGCAGACCCTTACCCTTTGAATTCGCCTCCCACATCATTCCGCCACCTGCGTAGATAGTGATGTGGTGGATAGTTGAGATTGTTCCCTTGTATGAGTAGAACAAGAGATCGCCTGGTTGTAACTCATTAAGCGAGACATGCTTTGTATAACCTGAATACAGAGCCGAGTTGAGTCGATCCCAATTTGGCCAATTCAATCCTGCTGCACGATATGCCGCATAGACAAGACCAGAACAGTCGAATGAGTTGGGACCTTCGGTGCCCCAGATATATGGCTTACGTGCTTGAACTTGTTTCTTAGCAAATGCAACTGCAGCTGCGCGCTGTGCCTCTGTTGTTCGACTGGTTGAACGGCCCTTGAAGCCAAGATTTGGCCAGACCTTCGCCTGATTAATTGTTGTAGAAGCTGTATTTGCTTGGCTCTCTTCGAGAAGTGCGAGCTGTCTCTGCTGTTCGAGAGTTACACGAGCCGCTCGAGCTTTGAGAAGTTCTTTCATCAACTTATCTTGAACTGCACGAAGTTTATTTACTTCCTTTTGCTGAAGCGCTTGTGCATCATCGGCAACTTTCTTTGCAGCGGCAACTTTTGCGGTTGCAACTTCTTGTACCGCTTTAGCCTCATCTGCCTTCTTCTTTGCAGCCCGTGCAACTATCTCTGCAGCCTTATATCTATCTAGTGCTGTCGAATTTCGCGCACCCAAAGTATTTAGTGTAGAAAGTTGATCAATTAAATCTTGCGGACCATTTGCACTCAGCAATGGTGCGATATCGCTCATTGAACCGCCGAGGATGTAGGCATTTCCAGCAAGCTTTCCAATAACTCGATGTGCTTCTTGCACAGCCTCTGCAGTCTCTGCTGCATATTTCGCTGCCGCATTAGCTTGGGCGGTTGCGATATTTAACTCTTGTTGCGCTTTGAGATAGAGGGCTCGAGCAGCGTTTGCCTTTGCAGTAAGTGATCTAAGGGTTGTATTAGCTGCATCTAACTTCTTTGCAGCTGCATCTGCAGCTTTTTTCTTCGCTGCTTCGGCTGTCTTCGCCGCCTCAATCTCGGCAAGTGTCGGCTTTGGTTTTGCAATCGCAGGAGTCGATGCCAATGTAAGCCCAGCAATTATGGCAAGGCTAATGAGGCGATACTTGCGAGGCATTGCTAAAGAATAAATGAGCGCGAGTTACATTTCAGCGCCATATGCCCTGTGTCGCTAGTTAGCCACATCTCTTCGAGAGAAAAGCACTGTTGCTATGAGACTTCCGATAAATACATAGAAACTTCCCAGAATTAACGCATGCGAATATGAAACATCTGGGCTACCACCTTGAGCAATTGTTGCTAGTTGATTGCCTGGCATCCAATCGAGAGTTACTGGTTTTACAGCTCCGATGAGATTTTCAATGATCAATAACCAGAGAACTCCGATTGAGATTGCAGAAATTGGAGAACGAAGCAAAAGCCCTAGAACCATTCCGATAATCCCAAAGTAGATAACGGAGATTGAAACATTAAGTAGCGATTGGCCAATTGCCTGAACTCCATCTGATGTAAACCAGAGATCAGTTGAGACCTTGGCTCGCCCCGAAAGCGCTACAGATAGACCCACGCTCACTATCGCTGCAATTGCAACAAGTAACAATGCAAAGATCTTCATGGCAATTAATTTGCCGATAAGCAATCGGACTCGACCTGGCTGGCGAACTAAGAGATTTCTCAAAGTTCCATATGTGTACTCCTGCGCTGTCTGTGCCGCAAAGACGCAGAGAGCGATGATGCCGAGCAAGCCACCAACAGATGCAAATCCGTAAACCGAACCACTTGCGAGATTTAAAATCTCTCGACTTACCTGGCGACCTCGATCTGAATTTCCTTGCTCTGAGTCAATCATTAAATATAAGAATGAAGTTGTTAGCCCAGTGAAGAAGAGGGCCGCACCCAGGGTTCCGAGAAAGAGAGTTGGTCGGCGAAGTTTGCGCCATTCAGCAAGCACTACGCGCATCATGAGCGATCTCCTGTCATCTCAAAGAATGTCTCTTCTAAATTCGGTAGTTGTGGGGCCAATTGAGTAATGGTGATGCCAGCTTCAAATGCTTTTCGATTAAGCGTTCCCGCCCATTCTTCAGGTCCTTCAATATGCGCAACCTCGGAACGAATAGTTGCGTGATGACCATCAGCTTTAGCAATCTCAAGAACCTTCAGAAGATCTTCAAGCTTTTCAGTCTTTACCAGAATGATTGGTTGTTGCGCCAACATAAGTTCTTGCAGTGGACCTGCAAATACAACTTCGCCCTTGCGCAGCATCACGATGTATTCGCTGATGATTTCAAGCTCTGAGAGTAAGTGTGATGAGACAAAGACAGTTGTTCCTTGAGATGCCAACTTTTTAAGTAAGTCACGAACTTCTTGAATACCTTCTGGATCTAATCCATTTGTAGGTTCATCTAAAACTAAGATCTTGGGATTAGGTAAGAGTGCCGCTGCAATTCCAAGGCGCTGCTTCATTCCCAATGAATAGGTCTTGTACTTTGAATGGCCACGGCCTTCCAGACCTACAGTTTTAATCAACTCTTCAACGCGTTCGATAGGAAAACCACCGAGAGTTGCAAGCACTCGCAAATTCTCAGCACCAGATAGCGCTGGGTAGAAAGCGGGGCCTTCGATCATCGCGCCGACCTGCGATAAGTACTTCTCAGGATGGTTAATTGATTCTCCGAGAATTTCTGCTGTTCCGCCGGTAGGTGAGATCAAACCTAGAAGCATTCGAATAGTTGTTGTTTTTCCTGCGCCATTTGGCCCTACGAAGCCACAGATTGTTCCAAGTGGAACTTCGAAATTAGCGTGTGAGACCGCATATCCAGATTCATATTTCTTACTTAAATCTTTAACAGCTATTGCGAGATTAGGCATGTGGGCAATTTACCAGCCAAACCTTAAGATAGGACTATGAGTAAAGAGGTCTGGGGCTATCACGAGCATCCAAAACGTCGCGAACCTGATTGGGATGTAAATCCACAAACAGCTGCTGTGCGCGAAGGTTTAGCTCGTTCTGGGTTTGGCGAGACATCTGAGGCTCTCTATCTCAATAGCGGTTTTACTTACGCAGATTCACAGGAAGCAGTTGATTCATTTACCGATGAAACGGATCACTTCCTCTACAGCAGATTTCATAATCCAACTGTTTCAATGTTTGAAAAGCGCCTCGCAGCAATTGAAGGCGCCGAACACTGCATTGCTACCGGTTCTGGAATGGCTGCCATGTTTGCATCCCTTGCCTGCATCGTTGAATCCGGTGATCACATAGTCGCATCTGCTGCGATGTTTAGCTCTTGCCATGTTGTCATCACCGAGATACTTCCTAAATGGGGAGTGACTTACGAGTTAGTTAAAGCGAATGACAAAGCCGCATGGGAAAAAGCGCTCTCAAAGAAGGCAAAGGCAGTCTTCATCGAAACTCCAAGTAATCCATTGATGGAGATCACCGATATTCGATTTGTAAGCGACCTCGCCCATAAAGTCGGTGCGACAGTAATTGTTGATAATGCCATGGCTTCGCCTGTATTGCAGAAGCCACTGGAACTTGGCGCAGATGTTGTTATGTACTCCGCTACAAAACATATCGATGGTCAAGGACGTGTACTTGCAGGTGCGCTTCTTGGCTCATTCGAATATATCTACGAGAAGTTAATTCCTTTTACTCGTCACACCGGACCATCGCTGAGCGCCTTCAACGCTTGGGTCTTAGTGAAGTCTCTTGAAACTATGAATCTGCGCGTTACTCGTATGGCTGAGAGCGCGCAGACAATTGCAGAATTCTTAGAGAGACATCCGGCAATCAAATCCGTGCGTTATCCAGGCCTTGATTCACATCCAGATCGTGAAGTAATTAAGAAGCAGATGAAGGCTGGAGGAACGACCTTAGGAATTGAATTTGCCGGTACTCAGAAAGATGCCTTTAAGTTTATGGATTCACTTCGCATTATCGACATCTCTAACAACTTGGGTGATAGCAAATCACTTATTACTCATCCAGCGTCCACTACACATCGCCGCTTAAGCCCTGAAGTTCAGGCAGAGATGGGCATCACGCCATCCGTGCTGCGACTATCAGTTGGTCTTGAGCATATTGATGATCTGATTAAAGATTTAGATCAAGCACTTAAGAGCTGAGCGACAACGAGTAAGACTGAGAATAAACTCAAGTAAGTAATCGACCAGTGAAATATTCCTGCGGCTACCTTGTTGTAATTCTCTGAATTCTCTTTCAATGCAAATAGCTGGAATGTAAAGATTGCGCCGAGTAAGACATTTGCGCAGAAAGCCCATACCGGCAAATCTGCCAACTGAATCATTGCTGCCGATGAGACAACCATTGCGATTGTGTGGAACCACATCTGGCTAATGACATTTGATTGCGAAGAGACTGAAGGCAACATTGGAATTCCGGCAGCCGAGTAATCATCTTTGTACTTAATTGCTAGCGCCCAAAAATGCGGTGGAGTCCAGAAGAAGACAACGAGAAAGAATGCGACGGGAACCAAAGTCAGTGATCCGGTGACTGCTGCCCATCCAATAAGAACTGGCATGCAACCAGCAGCTCCACCCCACACAATATTCTGTGAAGTATTTGGTTTGAGAATGATTGTGTAGATAACTACGTAATAGAAAATTGCGAGACCGGTGAGAAGTGTTGCTAAGTGCGTTGTGTAAATCTCAAAGATTGCGAGCGAAAGAATTGTAAGAAGTGAAGCAAATATTGTGGCGTTCTTCTTCGAAACGGTTCCAAGAACTAGTGGACGCTTTGAAGTTCGAGCCATCAACTTATCTGTCTCGGCTTCAATCACCATATTAAATGCATTGGATGCACCTGCTGCCAGCGTCCCACCGATCAGAGTTGCTGCAACTAGGCCAAAATCTGGAAGACCTTTTTGAGCAAGAACCATCGCTGGAAGAGTTGTAATGATGAGAAGCTCTACTACGCGCAATTTCATTAGATCTACATAGGCGCGGACGAGGTTCACACGCTTAGAGTACCCAGCACTGACAGCGAAATTCATCTCAATTCTCAGTTCCCTTTAAGGATGGAGCTTTATCTTTTGGAAATGGAAAGGGGTCACAGATGACACCAGAATCAAAGCCAAAGAAGTCCGAATGGATGCAGATCGCAGAGAGCGATAACGCATCTAGCAACGTCCGCAAGGTGGATAAGCGCCTTACTTTAGGCACATTGGTATCTGTCGGAGCAATTGTTATTGCGGGATCTCTCTTTGCAAATGCAAGCGATGAACCAAACGCTGTTGCCGATATCACTTCAGTTGCAGCGGCAGTAGCCTCAGAACCAACTTCTTCAGCACCATCTCCAACGACATCAAATGCCGTCGCGGCACCACAAGCATCAAAGATTGAAGCGCCAGCGATTGCGCAGATGCCAACAGGTGGAGAAGATGAAGATGATGAGCACGAGGGACGCGAACGACGCGGAGAACATCGCGATCGCGGTGGTGACCACGATGATGACGAAGATGAAGAGGATGACGATTAATTTCCAGTAGTACTCTTACCGGCATGCGTAACTTAAGAATCGCGGCCGGCATCTCTATCTTTGCTCTGGCTACATCTGCTGCAATTTCACCAGCGCAAGCAAGTGATTTCACTGAGAGCAAGATGAAATTGGTTAAGACATTTACCGGCTCTTTGACTCCGAAATCGGTCGCAGCTTCACAAACAGGTTTTGTTAGCGCCCACAACATGATGTATAGCCATAGCGTTTCAATCTTTGACTCTCAATCACTGGAACTCGTAAAGAATGTAAAGGACACCGTTGATTTTGCTTCTCTTGGTGTTTCAGGCTTTAGCGGCTTGCATAAAGGTTCACCGGTAGAAGGCGCTTATTCATCTGATGGCAAATATCTCTACTTCACAAATTATGCGATGTACGGAAAAGGTTTCTCTAAGGAAGGCACGGATAAGTGTTCTCCCGCTGATGGCTATGACAAGAGTTACTTATCTCGCCTAGATCTAGAGACACTCAAAATAGATGCTGTCTACTCAGTTGGATCAGTTCCTAAGGTTGTAAAGGTGACGCCTGACAATAAATATATTTTGGTCAGCAATTGGTGCTCTTACACGGTCTCAGTTATCTCAGTGGAGAAAGAGAAGGTTGTAAAGACAATCAAGATTGGTCGATATCCACGTGGAATAGCAATCTCCGCCGATAGCACCTACGCCTATGTTGTCGAGATGGGTGGAAGCAATATTCATCGAATTGATCTCGGTGACTTTAGTAAGAGTCTTATTCCAATCGGTGTAAACCCACGTGCCGTTGAGCTCTCACCAGATAACAAGACCCTTTATGCAACGCTCAATGTTTCGGGAAGAGTAATTGCATGGGATCTTGAAGCCAACCGAGAGATAAAGAGCGTCAAGACTGGAGCGACGGCTAGAAGTTTGGCGATCAGCGGAGATGGTTCCGCTCTCTTCGTTGTTAATTTCACCAGCGGTACTGTGACTAAGTTACGTTCTTCAGATTTATCTAAGGTGCAGACAATTAAAGTTTGCAAGGAACCAATCGGAATTACTTATGACAATGAGAGCGATAGAACTTGGGTTGCTTGTTATGAGGGTTCAGTTAAGGTGTTTCAGAACTAACTAATTCTGCTTCAGTTTCCGGTTCGCCTTCAACATCATTTAAATTAAAGAGTGCGATAAATGGCGCAGCAATTTTGCCAAGGATTCGATCAACAATTGCGCGGGCTCTTTCTCCTGCTGAGTAAGTGCGTGGCAACTTGTCGGCAATGATGACAAATGCGTATTCATGTTCTCCTGATTCAACGTACCCCGCTAAATTAGCGGTTCCATTGAGGGTGCCAGTCTTTGCCTTCACAAGTCCAACAGCGCCAGGTGCTGTCTTAACAAATCTCTTCTGTAGCGTTCCTGAAATTCCACCGATAGGTAAGCCATCAACAACTGGTGCGTATTTCTCATCGTCACGAATTTTGATTAAGAGCTCTCCTACTTGCTTAGCGGTCACGCGATTCTTCCGCGAAAGACCACTCGCATCCATCACAACAACTTTTGAAGCATCTAAATCAAATGAGTAGAGGAGTTCATTAAAAGTTGCTTCGACGCCTGCTTCAGTCAGGCCATTTCCTGCCTCATTTGATGCAAGTCGCGCAATCCGTTCTGATAAAACGTTGTCGCTCCAGACAAGTGCGAAGTTCAGCATCTCTTCGAGCGTTGGAGATGTTGATTCAATAACTAGAGTTGAAGATTTTTCGATAGCTTCTTGAGTAGAAATCGGCTTCATATTCGCAGTAACACCATGTTTACGAAAGATTGTCTTCAGGGCTGCGACATCTCCGGCAAAGAGCTTTGAGTAATAAATCGTTGGATTCTTTACCGAACCTTCATTGAGCTTCGTTAAAGTTTTGAGGGCGTAGTACTCGATCCTTGGAAGAGAGGTGCGACCCATCTTCTTCGCTGTTGAGCTGTAGACCGATGTCCACGGGTCGCGACTGCCTTGAATCACAACAGTCTTGCTATCGCTTCCGCTCCAGAGGGATGTTGTAAAGGTTTGATCCATCTGCAGGTGGTTGACAGCTGCAACTCCCGTGAACAACTTCTGCAATGATGCAGGCTTCCGTAGTGAGTTAGCGTTCTTTTCAAAGACAATTTCGCCGGTCTGCTCATCAATTACAACGACGGATGGGTTGGCGAGCCTTTTATCTTCAACGTATTTTGTGAAAACTTTAGCAACGCTCATTGGATCAAGAGCTTGTGCAGGTGTTCCAACTAATGCTGGTGCGGCAAGAAGAAGGCAGGCGAGTACCGCAACTGACTTCTTCATAGACTGATTTACTTCCAGAGGTAAGCGAGTAGGACGTTAAGAACTGTAAGTCCAAGCATTGCTGCCCAGACTGAATTCTTAAGTTCTGGCTTCTTAACATTCTTGAAGCCAAGAATCAGAATGACAGCGATAACTAATCCCTTAACGCCAAACTTTGCATGGTTGGCAACTTCGTCAACATTAACTTTTTCGTAGAGGCCGACCATGATGACCCCTGCAATCAGAGCAGTAAGAGTTGCATGAACAACGCCAGGGCTTAACTTCTTCGGACTCTTCTTAGCCTGAGTTAGAAGTAGCGCAAGAATTGCAAGAACGCAGAGAAGATGAATTCCGAAAGCGATGTGATAAACGATATTCATGGGGCTCCTAAGAAAGAAAACTTTGGTAATTACCGTGAATTAAGTTTAGAGTGCAACCATGGAAATCAATACACCTGCCGTCATTGGACCCGGTGAATTTTTTCCCGTCGTAGGCGTTGGGCCACATGAGAAGCCTTGGCCAACTGGCGCGCAATATGACCCAGAGCTCCTGGAAAATGGTGACCGACGTAACGTTTTGGATCACTACCGATACTGGAGCGTCGATGCGATTGTCGCCGATCTCGATACAAAGAGACATAAATTACAGATTGCAATTGAAAATTGGCAGCATGATTTGAATATTGGTTCCGTTGTTCGCACAGCAAATGCATTTAATGTTTCGATGGTTCATATCATCGGAAAGCGCGATTGGAATAAGCGCGGTGCGATGGTGACGGACAGGTATCTGCACGTACTTCATCACCCAACAGTCGCTGATTTTGCAGCTTGGTGTAAGGAATATCAGGTGCCGATTATTGGTATCGATAACGTTCCATACTCAAAGCACCTAGAAGGTTCACAACTTCCTGAGAAGTGCGTGCTTCTCTTCGGCCAGGAGGGCGCTGGCATGTCAGATGAAGGAATCGAAATCTGCGAAGTTCTCTACGCCATCGAGCAATACGGATCTACACGATCTATGAACGCTTCAGCAGCTGGTGCAATTGCGATGTATCACTGGGCGCTGCAGCACTTACCTCGCAAGTCCTAGCTATTTAGCGCAGGAAATCCATCCTCATTGGGAGCTTCATCTTCTTTAAGCGCTTCACGAACCGATGCAAGGCGTCGCTCTACTTCATTAGCTTCATCCATGCGTCCTAATTGGCGCATAACGTCAACCATGCGAGTTTCGATATCGAGAATGAATTCAAAATCTTTTGGCTCATCCTCAGCAATAATCTGAAGGACTCCATCCAAAGTGGAAAGGCCGTCCTCGAGTTTTCCAAGAAGGACTTCAGCTTTACCGTATTCAAAGAGAGCAAAAGTTTCCCGGCGATGATCGTGGGCAGTTTCAAAGACATCTATAGCTTTACGAGCGGACTCGAGCGCCTTTTCGCCTTCGCCGATTTCGACATAACAAGATGCAATCTTTTGATCACAACGGGCAATATGGATTACTTCTTTTTCGAGCTTAAACATTTTGCGCGCTTCTTGGAAGCAGATAATGGCTTCGTTGTAATTCTTAAGTTCGCGATGTGCGCAACCAATGAGGTGCATATCGTTTGCTGCACCAATTGTGTTGCCATCGACTAGATGCTCTTGCGAGCATTCGTACATTGTTTCAATCACTTTTTCATAATTCTTTGATGAGTACCACCACTCGCCCAATGTGCATGCGAGTTCAAGTGCAATCGGAGATTTGTTTTCGCGCAAGATTGCAACGGCTTTGCTCATGGCAGTCGCTGCTTCATCCATACGCTTTAACTGATTGAGGTTGTAACCGATTGCGGAATATGCCTGAGCTAAACCTTCGCTAGGAGCAGCTGCTCCAAGTTCAGAAAAAATATCTCGCGCTGTTTCTGCGAGTGCCAGCGCTTCGTCATATTGGCCACGAGCAAAGATTCGGGCAGAGAGTTCGTAATAAGTATTTGCGCGTTCTTCGCCATGAACTTCTGGGATTCGATCCCAGAGCATTTCCTCAGTAACTAGCTCGTCCTGACCATCATCATCGCTCATCAGTGACCTCCCCGTTGCTCGCCCTGGCAGATTCCTGCACTCTAGACCTAACGCTGGCGCTGGTGCGGTTATTTCCCTATGGCTTGGCGGAGATTTCCTACAAATGCCTTAAATATGCAGATGCAAACGATTTGCATTACCCTTAACCCATGCATATTCCTGACGGATTTATCGATCTGCCCACCTCTGCCGCCTTTGCCGCCGTTGCTGCGGCAGGCGTAGCTCTCTCTATTAAGGGCGCGAAATCTTCTCTCGATGACAAGACCGCTCCTCTTGCCGGCCTTACCGCGACATTTATCTTTGCTGTACAGATGCTCAACTTCCCCGTTGCAGCAGGAACAAGTGGCCACTTACTGGGCGCAGCACTTGCCACCGTCTTAGTCGGGCCCTACGTAGCAACTCTTGCGATCACGATCGTCTTGCTCCTGCAAGCTTTGCTCTTTGCAGATGGTGGACTGAGCGCACTCGGATTAAGCGTCTTTAATATGTCCATCGTTGCCGTCTGGGTAAGTTATGCAATCTTTCTTCTTGTTAAGAAAATTCTTCCGAAGACTAAATCTTCAGTAACAGCAGCCGCCGGTGTTGCTGCAGTGCTCTCTGTGCCTGCAGCTGCCGCCAGTTTTGTATTGCAATATGCCATCGGTGCAAATGCAACTTTCTCGGTCTCATCAGTATTAGCTGCGATGGTTGGCACCCACATTCTCATTGGAATTGGTGAAGCGCTGATTACAGTCTTTGCTGTGGGCGCAGTCTTAGCTAGCCGTTCAGATCTGGTTTATGGATATAAGAACCAGAAGTCAGCGCTAGAAATTAGGAGCGCCTCATGAAGCAGAAGACTTTCCTTATCTCAGGATTTGTTGCATCTCTCTTTCTTGCGGGAGTCGTCTCTTTCTACGCCTCCTCTAATCCAGATGGTTTAGAGAAAGTTGCTGGGGATATTGGTTTTATTGAAACTGCTAAGGACCACACCTATGCAGATGGTGCGCTGGCAGATTACGGCGTTAAAGGAATTGAGAATGATCGTCTCTCAACCGGAGCTGCTGGCGTAATTGGTGTTATTGCAACAGGAGTTATCTCGACTGGGCTATTTATGATGGTTCGCCGCAAGTCTGGTTCAGAGAAATAAAGCCGCATACAGAAGGCCTTGATCAAGTTCATTCGCATGGCCACCATCACGGCCACGATGTAGGTGAACGCCTCTACCTTCATCGCCACTCGGTGACGCACTCTCTTCCATCACACCTAAAGATCCTTACCGTTCTCTCCTTTATTCTGATCTCTGTTGCCACTCCCATTACTCGCTGGCAGCTATTTATTGCACTCTTTGCCCTCGTTATTGGCGCAGCCATTGCGAGCAAAATTCCCTTGCTGCTTTTGGCAAAGCGCGCACTCATTGAAATTCCATTTATCTTCTTTGCGATCCTGATGCCATTCTTCGGTCAAGGTGAGAAGTTTGCGATCTTTGGGATTGATCTCTATCGCGAAGGACTTTTAGCCGCTATTTCGATTGTGGTTAAGGGAACCCTCGGTGTACTTGCCGCAGTGATTCTTTCTACAACTACTACGGCCCGCGAAATTCTGCGCGGATTAGAAAGACTCAAGCTGCCAACAATCATGGTCCAGATTGCCTCTTTCATGCTCCGTTATATCAACGTCATCAGTGATGAGATGGAACGGATGAAGATTGCTCGCGAGTCACGCGGGTTTACTGCAACTGGAATCAAACATTGGCGCGTGCTTGCAACTTCAGCTGCCGCTCTCTTTATTCGTTCATATGAGCGCGGAGAACGTGTGCACCTTGCAATGCTCTCTCGCGGATTTGATGGCGCTCTTCCATCTCTTGAAACTCCTAAAGTCACTCCAGCTCAATGGAGAACTGCCTTTGCACTCCCGGTTATAGCTATCGCTATATCCCTAATCTTCCTCGCGATTGGTTGGTAAGAAATGAATAACGCTCCTAGCTTGCAGATTTCACATTTGGCATTTGCCTATCCGGATGGAAACCAGGCTCTCTTCGGCGTAAACCTGACAATCAATAAAGGTGAACGCGTTGCACTTCTTGGTCCCAACGGTGCAGGAAAGACAACTCTTGTAATGCATATGAATGGAATTCACCCAACTATGCAGGGAGAAGTCCGCGTTGCAGGCGAACTCGTTGATGTGAAGAATAAAGAATCACTCAAGAGCATCCGCTCAAAAGTTGGAATTGTCTTTCAAGATCCTGATGACCAATTGTTTATGCCAACCGTTGGTGAAGATATTGCCTTCGGTCCTTACAACATGGGTATTCGTGGCGATGAACTCAACGCAGTCGTCGATGAGGCACTTACCCAAGTGGGAATGCTTGAATTCAAAGATAGAGCTCCACACCACTTATCTTTCGGACAGCGCCGCAGAGTTGCCGTTGCAACGGTTTTGGCGATGAAACCTGAGATTCTCGTAATGGATGAACCTTCTTCTAATCTTGATCCGGCTAGCCGTCGTGAGCTTGCGGATGTTGTTAGATCACTCGATGTAACGATTGTGATGGTCACGCATGACCTTCCATACGCCATGGAGCTCTGCGAGCGTTCTGTCATTCTCTCTGGTGGCGTCATCGTCGCTGATGCAGATACCAAGAAGATTCTTAAGGACAGCGCACTGCTTGCTTCAAACCGCCTTGAGCTGCCTGTTGGTTTCTCTATCGCTTAAGTTTTAAACGCTCTTGAGCAATTGCTGCACCGAGTAGAACTATCAAAGCTCCCACTGGTTCATTCCAGGTGATCTTCTCATTAAGAAATATGACGCCCACAATAATTGCGACAACTGGGGTCAAGTAAGTTACCGAGCTCGCGATTGCACTTCCGGCTAGCTCCATCACCTTAAAGTTCCACAAGTATGCAAAGCCACTTCCAAATACTCCCAGTGCAATCATTGCTAGAAGTGCATCTGTATCTGGGCTGTAACTCGAGATCCCATTAAATAGGAAGAATGGCAGCAAAGTTATTGATGCCAGAATTAATTGAAGCGAGACGATTGATTCAGGCTGAATCCCAAGTGGCATTACATGTTTACGGGTGTAGGGAAATGAAATTCCGTAACAAGCAACAGCTGAGAGCAGAACCAAAATTGCCCAAAGAGGGTTATCGCCAAAGCCTCTCCATGCACCAAGGACCGTAAGAACCCCAAAGAACCCGATTAACAACCCAATAACTTGAAAAGATTTCGCCTTCTCTTCGCGATTAACAAGAAGTATTGCAATCAGGGTCATAAGCGGAGTGACTGCGTTAATAATTCCTGCGAGAACAGATGTAATTGCAGTCTCAGCAAGAGCATAAAAAATTCCTGGGATCACATTGAGAAAAATTGCTACAACCCAAATGTGAAATCGTGCTTTTCTATCTGTGGGAAGTGAATACCCGCGCATTTTTGCGATGATAAAGAGTGTGATGGCGCCTAAAGAACAACGCACAAATGCGACTCCGAATGGTGTGAGGAAATCAAGGCCCATCTTGATAAAGATAAATGAGCAACCCCAGACAGTTCCGAGAGTTATATAGATGGGAACCCACGAGGTATTTTTCTTCACTGACAGAAGGTACAAGAGTGGGCCCAGACAGGCTCGAACTGTCGACCCACGGATTAAAAGTCCGTTGCTCTACCGGCTGAGCTATAGGCCCCACTGTGTAACATGCTTAAATCGTTAATGTAGCAATCAGGGCAATTATGCCAAGTGAGGGGATCTTATGCCAATCTCAGCGAAGAAGTTTGAAAGTTGTGTGTCAATTTCTCCTGGCCAAGAACTCGCGCCACAGCTACCTACGCAGGCTCATGCATGGGATTACTCTGAATTACGGAGTCCATTTACTTTGTTTGAGTTATCGGTGGAGCTTGGGGAAAGTTTTCTTTTTAGAGAGTTTGGAATCCCTCGGCACTCGCTAGACTTAACTAATTGAGTCCAACGCACTGGAGAATAAAGATGAAAAAGGCCCTAATCACTGGCATTACCGGACAAGACGGCCATCATCTATCCGAATTGCTCTTGAAGAAAGAGTACAAAGTTTTCGGGCTACTTAATGGCCAGCGTAACTCAAGGGTTGAAGAGTTCAAGGCTCGATTTCCTGAGGTTATTCTAATCGGTGGAGACTTAAGTGACTTCTCAAGCCTTTACACAGCCATAAACGAGATTCGCCCTGATGAGATTTACAACTTGGGGGCAATTAGTTTTGTCGGACTTAGCTTTCAACAGCCAGAATTGACTTCAAACATCACGGGTCTTGGAGCTTTACGATTACTTGAAGCAGTTAGAAAATGTGGTCTTGAGGAAACGACTCGAATATATCAAGCATCTTCTTCTGAAATGTTCGGAAAAGTCCGCGAAACCCCGCAAACTGAATTAACGCCATTTCATCCGCGATCACCTTATGGGGTAGCAAAGGTATTTGCTCACTTCATGTGTCAAAATTATCGTGAAGCTTATGGAATACATGTTTCCTCGGGAATATTATTTAATCACGAGGGAGAATTCCGTGGCCATGAATTCGTTACTCGAAAGATAACTTCGAATTTAGCAAAGATAAAACATGGGAAGATTCAGAAATTTAGCTTGGGTGATATTGAACCAAAGAGAGATTGGGGATACGCAGGGGATTACGTTTACGCCATGTGGTTGATGCTTCAACAAGAAAACCCAGGCGATTATGTCATTTCAACCGGGGAGACTCATTCCGTTCGAGAATTTCTGGAACTTGCGATTAAGGAAGCTGGACTAGATGGAGCCATCGAAGATTATGTGGAGTTCGATCAGAATTTGATAAGGCCTTCTGAAGTTGATCTTCTTATTGGAGATTCAAGCAAAGCGCATCAGCAATTAGGATGGAAGCCAACCGTGTCTTTTGGTGAATTGGTAAAAAAGATGGTTGCAAACGATTTGATTATTGAGGCTCATTGATTGTCGAAAGTTAAAGTCGCAATAGTTTATGAAACTGTCTTCCCTGAATTTAAAGGTGGGGTGGAGCGGTGGTTTCAATACGTTTCCTCTGAATTAGAAACAAAAGGCTTCGAAGTAACCTATTTGAATACAAACGAAATCACGGAATTACGGGATAACGTAAACTTTGTTGACATCGGCAAAACTCGATTCTCATTTCACTTAACTGGAGAGCGAACAATCAGGGGGACGCTCTCCTACGCAATAGCATTGTTCAAATATCTCCTAAAGAATGATTTTGATTTTCTCTACATGTCTTCATTCCCTTTCTTGCACGTACTGGTAGCGAGATTAGTGAGAATATTGAAAAGGAAGAAATATCAGACGGTAGTCGAATGGTTTGAATTCCCATCATTTGAATTTTGGAATAGAGAGTTTGGCATCAAAAAAGGCTGGGTTGGTTATCTGATCCAAGAAGTCACCGCTCGGTTATCAGATGCAAATATTACATATCTTGAATCAACCCGCTCACAACTCTCAAGGAGAAATGCCAAAGGGAAAACTCTTTTGAAACTTCCTGGAATTTGTCCCAAGATATCGAGTAAACCTGAAATCAACAAAGACTACGGCTCTGAAGATTTATGTCAGATTGGTAGATTAATTCCCGACAAGAATCCTCTTTTTAGTCTTGAGCTGGTTACTGAGCTCATACAGCTTGGATGGAAGGGAAGATTTACCTTTATTGGATCTGGACCTCTGAAGGAAGAAATTCAAGAAACTATTTTGAAAAGGGACTTACAGGCTCGAGTATTCCTCATTGAGAATGCAGATGACGAGTCCAAGAATTTAATTCTACAAAATTGCATTGCTTTAGTGCATCCATCAAGTCGCGAGGGATATGGACTGGTCATCATTGAGGCTGCTGCGATGGGGGTTCCTGCAATCCTTATTCGAGGAAAGGATAACAAGTCAACGGAACTCGGCATAAGCCCTTCTTTAATCGCGGACAAATACGATGTTTCCACTCTTGCCAATCTTGTATTTGAGGCAATTAGAAATCGAACGCGTCTTTCTCAGGAATGTATACGATGGATAAACGAAGAAAGCCCTAAAATGTCAGCTGCGGTGAGCATTACAGAAACTGCAAACTTTATGAGACGGAATAGAGAAGGGGCATAAGTGGAGATTCAAACCACTCGCAAGATAAATCTGTTAGTCGTAATCCCCTGCCTTAACGAAGAAGGTTCCATAGGATCCACTATTAAAGAGGTTTTCGACTGCGCCCCAAGCGCAAAAGTTATTGTTATCGACAACAACTCCAGTGACTCCACCGCGAGAGTAGCTCGAGAAGCAGGAGCGAAGGTTGTATTTCAGCCAGCAAGTGGTAAAGGTCGAGCATTTCGGAGCGCCCTTAATAATCTCCCTCGTGAATTTGATGCGTTGTTTATGGTTGATGGAGATGGCACCTATGAGATTGCACCCATTCATGAAGCCTTGAAGTTGATTACGGAAAAAGGCGTCGATCTTGTCGTAGGAACGAGAATTTTAGAGGTAGGCAGTAAAGATGCTTACAGAAGGGGTCACCGATTTGGGAACACGATTTTTACTGCCTTAAATCGCTTTTTCCATGCAAGTGAAATTGAGGACTCCTTATCTGGGTGGCGAGTAATGTCGCACAAATTCATTGGGACTTTTCCTTCAAACTCAAAAGGATTTGAGATCGAAACTGAAATGAATGCTCATGTCCGCAATTTTGATATGAATGTGGCAAATATTGATGTTTTCTACAGAGAAAGAAAAGAAGAATCTTTTTCAAAACTGCGAACATACAGGGATGGTTTCCGAATCTTATTCAGTAACTTTCGAATAGCACTACAGAACCGGCCACTAGTATTTCTCGGCCTGCCTTCATTCATTTCGGTAATTGTTTCAATCCCACTGATGGCTAGAGCGGTATCTGGATATCTAGATACAGGTTTCGTGCCACAACTTCCAAGTTTAATTGTTGGAATAAGTCTCTTCATGGGCGGATTGACAGTTCTTGTAATCGGATACCTACTAGAGCAAATGCGTTTAACTTATATTTCCAGCACGAGGCAAAACTACTTCTTGAATCTGAAGAGGCTAGCAGAATAAAAACATAGGTAGTTGATGAGAAATGGCAATAAAGGTAAATGATAACGAAAATTAACGCCTAATACACCGTTCAATGAAGCTGTAAGTACAAGCCCTACAGCAACAAATAAAATCAGTTGAGCGTCGCGAGTTTTGATATGAAAAAATGAATGCCCCATTAAGAGTATCAACGCAAAAAAGAAAACACGGTCCATTACAAATAGCTGACCTACTTCAACAAGATGCATCCTCAATAGAATGTAAGGGAAGGATGCAATTTTTGAAAGAAGCGAGTTCCCAGAAGCGTCAGGTGTTACTGCACCCAAGAAATCTACAAAAAGGGTAGGTAGAAACCCAAGAAACGCAAGAACCAGAATTGAGGCAGCCCTAGCAAAACTCTTTTGGATTAAGAATGCACTAGCGATTCCGAGCCACAGCAGAAGAGTAAATCTCGTCAAACTACTAAGTGCAATAAAGATTGAGTGGTACAAAACAAATTTTGTCAGGGAAGATTTCATAATTTTTGGAAGGAATACCAAGTAGATAGTAAAAATGCCTGCCAGTAAAGCATCGCTTACATTGGCAAACATCCATCTACTTATGGTCCACGAGGAAGAAAGGACTATCAACACAATTGAGGCTAGGAAAACATTTTCTTTCAATCGGTAGGTTGAGAAAATCCACAAAATCACAAAAGAAAGAATTGGAATAACAATCATTCCCCATAGACCCATAATGGCAACAAAAGGAACGCTTAGAATCGGGTAGAGCAAGCGGAGTTGGTAAATTTCCCAACCACCCGTATTGAAATAAAGACTATCCGGCTCAACCAAAGGGCTTCCCACTGCATGGTTCTTGTAAAAATCAGACACCAATAATCCAGCTTCTTGCTGAGTATTTCCTAGGAGTGTGAGAGTTTTAAATGAGTAATACATTCCATCCGGATGGAACAATCCATAATTTAATCCAAGGACCGAACCATTCAGATAGATGATCTTGGCAAAAATCGTTCCAATCAACAGGAGTCCACTAAGTAGCCAATACAATCTTCTGTTGGTTAGCACTTCGCGATGATACAGGCTGAGCTAGAGACTCTACTTACAACTATCGATATGGTCGTGGCACTACGCGTGGGAAATTACCTCAGCGGCCGCGGCTGGCACGCAGCAATCGGTCGCGGATGGCGACAGAGATGTCATCTCCACATGGTTGTGCAACCACAACCCTGGCAAGGGATTGTTGATCTGCGCTGCGAAGTGCGGTGTATAGAACTCGAGCAAACTCTTCATTGTTCTGTGGTGATGCAAGGCGTATGACTCCTGCAGGAGTTTCGATATTTGAAAGCGCAATAAATCCATCGCCACTTTCTGGTGCGATATCGAGGACTACTTTTGCAGCTGGTGAGTAATGATTTTCAAGCGACCCGCTCACTCGGATATCTGAAACTGAATCAGCAAGTGAAAGTCCAGTTACATCTTCAATCATCTCTTCGGTAATTGCACCGGGGCGAAGAATCTTTGGAAGCTCTCCGGTGCAATCAATAATCGTTGATTCAACGCCTACAAGAGATGGCCCTCCATCAAGAATCAAATCGTTCTCTTCCAAATACTCTGAAAGCTCAGCAGTTACTGCAGCTGAAGTTGTTGGTGAAACGTGGCCAAATCTATTGGCGCTAGGCGCCGCAATTCCTATTCCGCCAATTTTCTTAAACTCATTGAGTAGCGCCAGGGCGATGACATGGTCTGGGACGCGAACTCCAATGGTTTCCTGTCCCCCCGTGATGAAATCTTTGGCCAGTGCGCTTCTCTTCAAGATAAGTGTCATTGGTCCTGGCCAAAAGCTACGAGCAAGTGCGATTGCATAATCAGGAATCTCATCTGACCATTCGGCAATATCTTGCATATCGCCAAGGTGAACAATCAGCGGGTGATCTGCAGGGCGGCCCTTGGCCTTATAAATTCTGGCAACGGCATCGGGATTGGTGGCATCGGCACCGAGTCCATAAACAGTTTCCGTAGGAAAAGCCACAAGTGAGCCGGCCTTTAACTGTTCTGCGGCGCGGGCCATCGCATCTGCTGTGCAGTTAGATACGAATTGCCCGCTGGTCATAAGTGCAATTATCCCGCCTTTTTGCGAGAAGATAACCACATGGCACAGCGCATCAAGGTTATGCAGATTATCGCCCGCATGAATGTGGGTGGTCCTGCTGTAATTGTGGCTGAATTGATGCGCGGTCTTGATTCCAGCAAATTTGAGCAGGTATTGATTACCGGATATTGCGATGAGACCGAAGCCGATTATCTTGATGAAGTTGCTACAGATATCAAGGCAACTCGTATCGCGGGCCTTGGTCGTTCGGTCTCACCGATTTCAGATCTAAAAGCATTTATCGGATTAGTTGCAACGATTCGCAAATTCAATCCCGATGTTATTCACACGCATACTGCTAAGGCAGGAGTCCTGGGTCGCCTTGCTTCAATCATCGCGGGGCGCAGCGCAATAAGAATTCATACCTTCCACGGCCACTTGCTGCACGGTTATTTCTCTGGCTGGAAGGTAAAGCTTGTAATTGCCATTGAGAAGTTTTTGGCGGGAAAGACTGACCATCTGATTGCAATCGGCAATGAAGTTAAGAACGATTTACTTGCAGCGGGCGTTGGTAAAGCATCGCAATACAGCGTCTTCTTTCCTGGACTGCCAGAGCCAAAGACGGCAGATAAGGCTTCTCTTCGCAGAGAACTTGAACTCGACCCAGCTGCGATTTACTGCACCTTTGTCGGGCGCTTAACTCAGATCAAGCGACCAGATCGATTGCTCGATATTGCGACTCAAATGGTTGAGCGAAAAGTGGCAGTGCACTTCTTAGTTGCTGGCGAAGGCGAACTATTTGACGAGTGCAAAGAACGTGCACGTCGCGAGAACCTTCCGGTGACTTTCCTTGGGTGGCGTAAAGATATTGATAACTTATTTGCAGCAAGCGATATTGCAATTCTGACTAGCGATAATGAAGGTATTCCACTTACCTTGATTCAAGCTGCCCAAGCTGGCTTGCCGATTGTTGCTCCTGCAGTTGGTTCGATCTCAGATATCGTCGAAAACGATGCGACAGGCTTTCTTACAGCGCCTCAAGTGCCAGAGATGGCAAGTGCTTTATCGACACTAGTAACAGATTCAGCTTTGAGAAATAGGTTGGGAGCTGCTGGAAAGAAGCGCGCTCACGAGTATTTCTCACTCGAGCGAATGCTCCGAGATCACACAGGAATCTATATCTCTTAACACAGCAAATAAGGGATAATAGGTACATGACTACTCGTACACGAATCTCAGCAATCGCGGCACTAACAATCGCTATGGCGGCAGTAATCGCCCCATCGGCCCAAGCTGCGCCATCTCGACACATGACTGTCTCTTCACAGGGCACAGTTAAGGTAGTCCCAGATGCAGTGCGAATTAGCGCAACATCAACCAATGTGGGTTCCACAAGTAAAGAGGCGCTAGCTGCAACAGCTAAGACTTCTGCCGCTGTTCGCGCAGCGCTACTTGCTGCAAAGATCGATAAAAAAGATATTGCAACACAGAGCGTCTCAATCAATCCTGAATACAAGTACGAGAACAACACATCAACTCTTATCGGATACCGCGCATCTCAGTCATTTACTATCGTTGTAAGAGCGGCCAGCACTGCTGGTGATGTAGTTGATTCAATCGTTGCAGCAGGTGGCGATAGCCTCCAGCTCAACGGTGCAACACCATTTGTTTTGGATAATACAAAGGCAACAACTGCAGCTCGCACAGCAGCTGTGAAGAATGCTCGCGCAAAGGCTGCTTCATATGCATCCCTGTTAGGTGTAAAGCTTGGCAAAGTTACTTACTTAATCGAGAACTCATCACCGACTCCATATGTTCCAGTAATGGGTATCGCAAAGGCTGAATCAGATGCGACAGTAATTGATCTCGGTGAGCAAGACGTGACAGTCTCAGTGACTGTGAAGTGGTCACTGCTCTAAAAGAGCCTTAATTCCTCGCACTTTTTAGGCGAGTTTGGTCGTGCACGCTTAAGAAGGTACGATTTGCGAGCCTCAAACGTCCCCATCGTCTAGGGGCCTAGGACATCGCCCTTTCACGGCGGTAACACGGGTTCGAATCCCGTTGGGGGCACCAGAGGCAGCACGCAGTACAAGAAGTAACGGCTTTGATTTATCAAGGCCCGGTAGCGCAGTTGGTTAGCGCGCCGCCCTGTCACGGCGGAGGTCGCGGGTTCAAGTCCCGTCCGGGTCGCGAAAGTAGAGAGTGTCCACACGCTCTCTACTTTTTTTAAAGTACGACCACAATTTAATATCGAAAATTAAATAATGGCTCGGTAGCTCAGTTGGTACGAGCGCGCGACTGAAAATCGTGAGGTCGACAGTTCGATCCTGTCCCGAGCCACAATTTTTGTCTTTGAGTGTTTTTAAATGTTATTAAGTATGAAATAAGTCAGGCGTTAAATTAGCCTGCAGAACCAGAACCTGATGGACCAGCTTTGCGCTGGACTTGTGGTGCTCCACCGCTGCGTTGTCCACCACGAATCTTTGATCCAGTTTCAGAGTGTGTCTGAGTTCCTGGAGCGCCCTTCTTATTCTTCTTCGCTTCAAGGGCTGCAAGCATTCTTGCTTTCATATCATCATTTTTATCGGACATGGTTGAAGTCTACCCCTCAGATGGAATTCGTAAGAAGTAAATGAGCATTGCGACCCACGTAATCGCACCAAAAATTGTTAGCTGGGTACCCAAAGTATCTGGCCAAATATAAATGGAAGTGGCGATGAGGCCATAGATGCCTGCAAAGCCCCACAAGGTAAATGCGGTGATTCTGCGGTTTAAGCCTTTTCGCATTAACCGGTGCGACAAGTGATCGCGTCCACCTTGGAAAGGTGAGATGCCGCGATAGAGGCGAGATATAACTGCAACTGTTGTGTCGAGAATTGGAGTTGCCATCAGGAACAGCGGAATTGCAAGTGACTTGTAAGCAGGAATGACTCCAGGGCTCAAACGAATTGTGAGTACCGAGATGATGATTCCGAGGAAGAGTGAGCCTGCATCGCCCATATAAATCTTTGCTGGGTGGCGGTTCCAGAGCAAAAATCCTGCTGTGGCGCCTGCTGTAACGATTGCAAGGGCGCTGACCAATACTTGCTGGCGGTCATAGGCGATAAAGAAGAGGAAGAGAGTTATAACAGCAACTGTTCCTGCTGCTCCCCCGTCGTGATTATCGAAGAAGTTGATTGAGTTACAGACGCCAACAATCCAAAGAACTGTGATCGCGTAATTGAGAATGTGGCTATCGAATGCAAAGCCCATTGTGTCCGTGACTGTCAAAATCACTGCCACGATAATTCCGGTAAATGTCTGTGCAACAAGGCGTGGCCATGGCTCTAGACCTTTGAGGTCATCCCAGAGACCCATCGCTGAAATAGCTACAGCTGGAAGAAGAACAAAGCTTGCTAGCTTTACTGTCTGCCAAGAGAAATCAACTGCGAGCATCGCACCGTAAGAGGCAGCAAGAATTCCGATTGCGATTGCAACGCCACCTAAATAAGGAACAGGTTCTTTCTGAATCTTGCGAGCAAGGTTTGGTGCATCAACTGCTTCTACTCGTAGCGCCAACTTACGGATGGGTGCGGTGATAACACCAACGAATACCATCGTGAGAAAGCCGAGTAAGAAAAATTGCGCGATTGAATAACTCATGAGCGATTTAGATATTTACTTCTGGACCTTGAAATAATTTTGACGAAGATCATCGACTTCTGATTTGCGGTAACGGCGATGTCCACCCAGTGTGCGAATTGAAGTGAGCTTTCCAGCCTTTGCCCAACGTGTAACAGTCTTTGGGTCTACGCCGAATAAATCTGCGACCTCGCGTGGGGTGAGAAGCACTTCTGCATCAGGCAGACGGTTCATATATTTCCCCCATTACAGCTGGCCAACGAGTGTCCGTTTTAGCCGTTATGTCGCGAAGTATTCACCAATGCCACGCTCGTGGCAATACGCCGATTACTAATTTGAACTAGATGGATGATTCGAAGGCTTGGACCATACGCCAGCGTGAAACGAGCCGTTCGTAGCCCTCGCCAGCAACAGCGCCATCGGCTGCTTCGAGGCCAGACAAACTATGTGCAACATCCTCGATAGAAGAATCTGCATCGAGTCCATCATTTCCTTTTTCAATGAGCGCCGCTTCCAGGTATGCAGCGAGCCCGCCGTAATCTAATTCGACGAGAGATCCTGCATCAAAGAGTTCGAGCCAATCGAGGAGATTTTCGATCTCTTGCTCTACAGGTCCTTCACCAAATGCACCAAGGACAATTTCATGAGAACGAGTAGCTCTCTCGCGAGCCTTCGCCATCGTTGTGCGAACAACACAAAATGCACCGTCGTCATCTTTGCCACGGAATCTCTCTTCAGGAGTAAAGAGTGAGAACCAGCGCGGTGGGATTACCCAATTCTCCGTGATGATATGCGGAACGCGATCTTCAAGGAGATCCACCCCTGTAGTAATTACCTCTTCCAGCGATTGCGGAATGAAGAATGGAGTAATCGAAGATGGAAGCGAATCTTTGAAATCATCGAGGGCCGCCCAACAACGTGTTGCAGTCGACCAAGGAGATATGTAGCGAGCGCCATCGATATCGAGGATATGTGCACCATCTGGGCGAACAGCTGGTGGTTCAGGAAAAATTAATCGTCTAAGTGCGAGGGCTTGTTCCTCGCGGCGAGTATCTATTGATGCGTCGAGATTTTGCCAACGTAATTGATCACTTACATCGAATGCTTCAAGTGGTTCGTAAATTCGCAGTGATGCGACATACGGAGTTGGTCTCACAGATCAACGTCTATTAAGCACGTGGAATGTAATTGCCCTCAGCAAAAGGATCGTCGTCATCCTGATTCTGCTGATTTGGGGTATCGCCATGAAGCTCTTTAGCGAGGCGATCGATATCCATCTCCTGAGAGTTGTACTTCAAATCGCGAGCAACTTTGGTCTGCTTTGCTTTTGCACGGCCGCGGCCCATGGGCGACCTCCTTACGAGTAGCTAGCGTGTCAGGCGGGTAGGTTATCGCGCCTTGGCGCTGGACTCCAAAGCAACGGCAAATGAGCGCGTTTTAGCCTTGTGGCGAAGGGCGTAGAGGCCGATTACCTGGTCGAGGACTCCTTATTTGGCCTTGGTGACCTGAATGATTCCAAAGAGATTCAGGTACCAAGATCTGAAGAAGAAGGGTCTGAAAACCTGCTTGAACGTGTCGCCTCGGAAAACTTCAGCAGCAATATTTAGAACCCGAAAGGCATCATTAATGTGATCGCGAGATATATAGAGATTGAAACCCTCGAACCCAAGCTTCTTCGCTTTAGGTGCCGTAAACAACTTTCTAAAAAGTCTAAGTGAGAATCCTGGTTCGCAGGGAACATAGATTGTCAGCTTCCCGCCTGGTTTCAGAACTCGGCGCCATTCTTGCATCGCTCTTTCTGGGTCTGGCAAGTGTGCAATCAAGCATGTCGCAATAACGCGATCATATGTTGAATCCGCGAACGGCAAGTTGAGGGCATCGCATGCTTGGGTACTAACTCGAGCAGGGAGTTTCCACTGCACTCTCTCCAGGCGTTCGGCATCAAGATCGGTTGCTAGGTACGCTTTGTAATCTGGGGCGACAAATCCAACATGTTCGCCTTCGCCAAATCCAAGTTCCAAGATGCTCAGATCTTTATTGGACTTAAAAGGCTTCTCCATCAATAGATGTGGATACTTCCATAGAATGCTCAGAATTCCGTCGGAATCATGCCCCATCATTTTTGAGTAATAATTACGATAGTAATTCTCTACATTGCCGCGTTCGTATTGCTGGTTGGTCATTTCTTAAGAACTTTATTCTTTATTGCGAGAAAACCGATTACCTGTAAAACAAGACTTAGCGACATGGTCGGAATTCTAAATCGATGATCTCCGATTGTTCCCACAGCTGCAATCCATGAAGCAAGTATTGGGCCCATGAGTAGATAGCTCAGATTGGAGTAAATCTCGCCCATCTTTCTCAGTCTCCAGAAGCCATAGAAAAGTAAAGCTAGGTTTGCAAGAATCCATACCCATGAAATGACTTTGCCGATTAATCCGTAAACTAAATCATTTCCATCTTGTGAATTCTTTCCAATATCAACTATTGGATTTACTTTAAGCCATGGATTCCGCGCCATAGTTCCATTTGCGGTTGGGCCAGTCCATGGTGACCAGAAGTAGACAGACTTATTCCAAGTGAGCTCCGCAGTCTTTAGTGGATGGGATGCGTACCACTTAAGCGCACATGACAAATATTCTCCATCGGTTGGTTGCTCGCCTGGAGTTTTAGATTCACATTTGATATCTGGTCCAGTTTTGTTATACCCGCCAGAAGTCTCAGGGCCGGTACCAATCTTCAGCGCGGCCGAGATATTCGTGGAGATTATTGGCTTATCGATTGAGACAATATTACGTTGAATTAAAATCGCTGGAGCGATTGCCATAACACCGACAACGCCAACCAAAATAAGTGCTTGAACTTTACGGTTCTTATACATAAGCGCCCAAATAACTGCCACAACAATCGTTGAAAGAATCCAGCGAGGCTGCATAAATGTTGCAAGGGCCGAGAAAGCACCTACGCCAATCACTCGGATTACTAATCCACGATCGTTAGGGCTCTGCTTTGATTTAATGATTAAGCCAACGACCATCAACATACATGCTGCGATTGGGCTTTCATATCCCACTGCCATCGAACTTAATGAGAGCGTTGGGTTAAATGCCAGGATCATGCCAATCCAGAACATATATGGGCGCAACTTGGTATCACGAAGCTGCTTTACAAAGTAGTAGCTCGCATAGGCGTAGAAGATTGATTGAGAGAAGGAGATAAGCCACAAGATATTTGCGACTGAAATTTTTGTAAGGAACCAGAGAAGAATCGGATAACCAGCTGGCCAATACGACAGGATGCTCTTTTCAGAGAAATAACCTTCGGCGATAAGCCCATCAACGCCAGAAAGGTAATTCTCACCATCGGCTCCAAGCCAGCCACCATTAGGTGTATTAGCCATTGTGATCAGCTTGATTACGAAGGCAAGAACTGGAATAGCGATGAGATAGAAATTAACTTTCTTATCTGCCTTTGATTGCCCCTGAAGAGCTCTCTTTGATTTGCTAGCCATTTGCACTTACCTTCCGTATTGAGAGACCAAGTATGAACGAGGCGCGCTGCTATCGGTTGAAGGCTCAACGGCGCCTGCTATCCAAGCTTTCATTCCGCGTGCGGCAAGTGAGCGAATTACAAGGTCGCCAATTGCTGGATCAACGATTGCGCTCATGCCGATACCGCAATTCCATGTACGTTCCATATCTTCTTGCGGAACAGATGCGACCTCTGCAAGGAATTGTGTAGCCACCGGCAATTGCCATGTGGATCGATCGTATTTTGCAGTGAGGCCTGCAGGAATTACGCGAGCTGTGTTATCAGCCAATCCACCGCCAGTGATGTGGCTGAAGGTGCGAAGTTTCTCGCCTTGGGCCTTCATTAGTGCCAAACAATCAAGAGTGTAAATCTCAGTCGGAGTTAAGAGAATTTCGCCAAGGCTCTGGCTGAAACCATCGTAGGTTTTATTGAGATCTAACTTCTGACTGCTAAGAATATGGCGAATCAGAGAATAGCCATTTGCATGGAAACCACTTGCCGGCATTGCAATAATTAAATCGCCAGCCTTCACCTTTGCTGCACTTAACTGTTTTTCTGCATCGACTACGCCAGTTGCGGCACCGGCGATATCGAATTCATCTTCATCCAATAAACCTGGATGTTCAGCTGTTTCGCCACCAATAAGTGCAGTTCCAGATTTCTGGCAACCGCGTGCAATGCCGCCAACAATCTCTGCAATACGTTCTGGGATTACTTTGCCAACGGCAATGTAATCAGTCATAAACAAAGGTTCCGCGCCGCAGACAACTAAGTCATCGACAACCATGGCAACGAGATCCTCGCCGATGGTGTCGTACTTACCTAATTGGCGAGCAATCTCAGTCTTTGTGCCAACGCCATCAGTTGATGTTGCAAGAAGTGGTTGCTTCATATCCTTTAGTGCAGATGCATCAAAGAGACCGGCGAATCCACCTATGCCACCCATTACTTCTGGGCGGGATGCGCGTGCAATCGAGGCCTTCATTAACTCGACAGCGCGGTCTCCGGCATCGATATCTACGCCTGAATCTTTATAGGTAGCCATTACTTGTGAACCTCGGTGATCTCTAGACGCATCTTGCCTTCGGACATATCGGTTGGAATAGCAATTGGGTAGTCGCCTGAGAAACAAGCCATGCAGAGCTTCTCTTTAGGAAGATGGGTTGCTTCAATCAAACCTTCTTCTGAAACATAAGCAAGAGAATCTGCGCCAATAGATCTGCGAATCTCTTCAACTTCAAGGCCGCTTGCAATAAGTTCTGCGCGAGTTGCAAAGTCGATTCCGTAGAAACATGGCCACTTCACTGGTGGGGATGAAATGCGAACGTGGATTTCAAGAGCCCCGGCTTCACGCAGCATACGTACAAGTGCGCGTTGTGTATTTCCGCGCACGATTGAATCGTCGACAACGATGATGCGCTTACCTTCAATAATTTCGCGAAGTGGATTGAGCTTTAAGCGAATACCGAGCTGACGAATAGTCTGCGAGGGCTGAATAAATGTGCGGCCTACGTAAGAGTTCTTCACTAGACCTAGGCCGTAAGGAATTCCGGATTCCTTTGCGTAACCAATTGCCGCAGGGGTTCCAGACTCAGGAACTGGGATAACAAGATCTGCCTCTACTGGTGCTTCGATAGCAAGGCGCTGACCGATACGGCCACGAACAGCGTGAATGCTTTGTGCTGCAATCGTTGTATCTGGGCGAGCAAGATAGACATATTCAAAGATGCAACCTTTAGGTTCGGGAGTCGCCCACATCTGCGAGCGGATTCCTTCTTCATTGATTGCTAAGAATTCACCCGGTTCAACTTCTCGCACAAATGCTGCACCGACGATATCGAGAGCGGCAGTTTCAGATGCAACTACCCAGCCGCGTTCTAATTTGCCGATAACAAGTGGGCGAACTCCGTGGCGATCGCGAGCTGCATACAAAGTGTGTTCATCCATGAAGACGAGCGAGAATGCACCTTCAAGCTTCGGCAGAACAGCAAGTGCGCTTGCTTCAACATTCTTCTCATCTTGCAGACCAATGAGGGCGGTCATAATTTCTGTATCTGTTGTTGCACCGCGTTCGTTCTTTGGCGCATCTACTTCTAGCTTCTGAACAAGTTCGGCTAAAGATCCTGTATTTGTCAGGTTTCCATTGTGGGCTAAAGCCAGTGTTCCGTACTTAGTAGGGCGCAGAGTTGGTTGTGCATTTACCCAAGAGCTAGAACCAGTGGTGCTGTAACGGCAGTGACCAATAGCAAGATTTCCTACAAGTGATGCAAGATCAGATTCTGTGAAGACCTGAGAAACAAGTCCCATATCTTTAAAGATGACAATTCGCTCGCCATCAGATGTGGCTATACCTGCAGATTCTTGTCCACGATGTTGCAGTGCATAGAGGCCGTAGAAAGTTAGCTTCGCGACTTCTTCATCGGGTGCCCACACGCCAAAGACACCGCAGGCATCTTGCGGTCCGCGATCTGCATCGAAGAGATTGTGATTTAGCAATCCATCAGGGCGACGGCTCATGGCGTAATCCTAAGCGGTAGTAGTGAAGTTAGATCAGCGCGGATTCCGGAAGCAATGATTCGCCCCTGCGCCATTGCATCAGCCCAGCTCTCTTCACCGCGTGCAAGTGCGAGCCAAGTCCGGGCATCCATTTCGATGACATTGGCTGGAGTTCCACGAGTGTGTGTTGGTCCATCGCCGCATTGAATTGCGGCATACGGTGGAACTCGAACTTCAATTGCGCGGCCAGGAGATATCTCAGAGAGCACGGCAAGTGTTGCCTTCACCTCTTCTAATATCTTCGGATCGCGCATTTGTTACCCAAACAACCTTGGGAATGTATCTGTATGTGCTTTGCGAAGTTCTACCAGTGGAATGACTGCACCATTTATAGTTAGTGAATCTCCACCGCTTACACCAATCTTGGTAAGAGTTATCTTCTGTGCGGAAGCTTCAGCCGTAAGTGCCGCAACTTGTGCAGAGTCAACAGCGACAACAACGCGACCAGGGGTTTCACTCAAGAGAGCCATTCCGACGTTTTCTAGATCAATAGTTGCACCAACGTTGTAGCGAAGAACCATCTCAGTAAGAGTTGCTGCAAGTCCACCTTGGCTTAAGTCGTGAGCTGCGGCAAAGATTTTCTTGGTGCGGCCTACTACGAGTAAATCAATCAAACGCATCTCACGTTGTAGATCTGAAGTAGGTGCAACGCCACCGCGTTGTCCATGCATATATGCCCACTCGCTTCCAGCAAGATCATCGTTGGTTTCGCCCAAGAGATAGAGCTCAAGACCAGCGCGATCAAATGACATCGGGGTTCTTGTGCGAACATCATCAATCACACCAAGTACGCCGATTACAGGCGTCGGAAGAATCGCAACAGAGCCAGTCTGGTTATAGAACGAAACATTTCCACCTGTAACAGGAAGACCCATCTCAAGACAACCATCTGCCAAACCACGGACAGATTCCGCAAATTGCCACATCACACCTGGATCTTCAGGAGATCCGAAGTTGAGACAGTTAGTAACAGCCAAAGGCTTTGCACCAGCTGTTGCGATATTTCGTGCAGCTTCAGCAAGTGCGAGCTTTGCGCCTTCGTAAGGATTTAGATATGACCAGTTGGCATTGGCATCTGTAGCAATTGCAACACCGAGATGAGTCTTCTCGTCGATGCGGACCATTCCTGAATCATCAGGTTGGGCCTGAATTGAATTACCCTGAACATAGCGATCGTATTGATCTGTAACCCATGATTTATCTGCAAGGTTTGGAGTCGCGGCAAGCTTAAGAACAGTTGATTTAATTTCATCGACGGTCGTAGGAATTGGAACGTTGATGACTTCCTTTGCAGCCTGATCAATATATGCAGGCTTTGCAAGTGGTCGGTTATAGACAGGTCCATCGTGTGCCACTGTGCGAGGTGGAACATCAACGATTAACTCGCCATTCCAAGTGATCTCAAGATGGTTGCCATCGGTAACTTCACCGATAACTGTGACTGTGACATCCCATTTATCGCAGATTTCCAAGAATCGCGCAATCTTGCTTGGCTCAACAATTGCGCACATACGCTCTTGTGACTCTGACATCAGAATCTCTTCTGGTGATAGCGATGGATCGCGAAGCGGAACTTTATCCAGTTGAACTTTCATCCCACCTGATCCACCGGATGCAAGCTCAGATGTTGCACACGACAAACCTGCGCCACCAAGATCTTGAATACCAACAACAAGATCTTCTGCAAAAATTTCAAGAGAACATTCGATAAGTACTTTTTCTACAAATGGATCGCCAACCTGAACAGCAGGACGCTTTGCAGGTCCCTTTGATTCAAATGTTTCTGATGCAAGTACAGATACGCCCCCGATGCCGTCGCCACCTGTTTTTGCACCGTAGAGCACTACTAAATTGCCTGCTCCGGCAGCCTTTGCGAGCTTGATATCGCTATGTTTCATAACGCCGACACAGAGCGCATTCACAAGTGGGTTACCTAAATAAGTTTCGTCGAAGACAACTTCTCCACCGATATTTGGTAGACCTAAGCAATTTCCGTAACCACCGACGCCTGCAACGATTCCGGGCAGAACGCGGCGAGTATCAGCTGCATCTGCAGGACCAAAGCGGAGTGGATCCATTACTGCAATTGGACGTGCACCCATTGTCAGAATGTCGCGAACGATTCCGCCAACACCCGTTGCTGCACCTTGATATGGCTCGATAAATGATGGGTGGTTATGTGATTCAATTTTAAAAGTTACTGCATAGCCTTGTCCGACATCGACAACGCCAGCGTTCTCACCAATTCCGACCAGTAGTGCATCGGTCTTTACTGCTTTCTCGCCGAATTGCTTCAAATGCACCTTTGAAGATTTATACGAACAGTGCTCTGACCACATCACTGAATACATAGCGAGTTCTGATGAAGTTGGTCTGCGACCTAAAATCTCTTTAATACTTGCATACTCATCTGGCTTTAAACCGAGTTCTGCAAATGGTTGAGCTGTATCTGGATTTGCTTGTGCTTTAGCAACGGTATCGAGTGACATTACTTCACCATCGCTTTCAAGACCGAGGTGAAGAATCCGAGTCCATCTGCAGATGGCCCTGTCAGAGAATCGATTGCATGTTCTGGGTGCGGCATCAAACCAACAACATTTCCGCGTTCATTGGTAATTCCAGCAATTAGATTCCGTGAACCATTAGGATTTTCTCCAACATAGCGAGCAATGATTCTGCCTTCGCCCTCGAGCATCGCAAGAGTTTCATCATCACACATATATGCGCCTTCACCGTTCTTTAGAGGAATCAAGATTTCTTGACCCTGAGAAAATGACGATGTCCACGCTGTATCTGTATTTTCAATAGTGAGCTTCTGATCGCGACATAAGAAGTGGAGTTCATGATTGCGAGTTAGTGCTCCAGGAATCAGGTGCGCTTCTGCAAGTACCTGAAAGCCGTTACAGATACCGAGTAGCGGCATTCCGCCATTAGCTGCATCGATGATTGGCTCCATAACTGGAGAGAATCGTGAGATTGCACCGCAGCGCAGGTAATCGCCGTACGAAAAGCCACCAGGCAAGATCACTGCATCTACGCCATGAAGGTCTGCATCGTTATGCCAGAGAGCAACTGCTTCGCCACCGGCATAGCGAACAGCGCGAGCAGCATCTCGATCATCGAGAGTGCCGGGAAAAGTTACAACACCAATTTTCATCGGATTACTTCTCCACTCGAACTGTGAAATTTTCAATGACAGGGTTTGAAAGTAACTTCTCGGCAGCTTTCTCAACTTCTGCAATCTGTGCTGCAGTTGGCTCGCCATCGACCTCAATTTCAAATCGCTTTCCTTGGCGAACATCTTTAGCAAAGGTGAAACCTAGACGAGGAAGAGCTGCAGCAACAGCCTTGCCTTGTGGGTCGAGAATCTCGGGCTTTAACATCACATCAACCACGATCTTTGCCATTTTTATCTCCCTGTTAGTTTCTTAGAACTTGCTGCCGGTAATTCGTTCAAAAGCATCTGCATATCGTGCAGCTGTCTTTTCAACAATCTCTTCTGGTAAAGCAGGTGGTGGTGATTTCTTATCCCACCCCGATGATGTCAACCAATCGCGTACGAATTGCTTATCGAACGACGGCTGTGACTTGCCTGGCGCCCACCCATCGAGCTCCCAGAAGCGAGATGAATCAGGAGTCAACGCTTCATCACCTAGAGTAATTTCGCCAGCCATATTCAATCCAAATTCAAACTTTGTATCTGCAAGCAAGATTCCACGGCTCTTGGAAAATTCAGCTGCTGTGTCGTAGAGCTTGATAGTTAAATCTCTCAACTCTGCGGCTTTATCTGCGCCAACAATTTTTGCTGCCGTTTCAAAATCGATATTGATATCGTGATCACCGATTTCGGCTTTTGTAGCTGGTGTAAAGATTGTTGCAGGAAGTTCAGATCCATCTAGAAGCCCTGCAGGCAAAGCGTTTCCGCAGACCTGTTGGTCCTGTGAATATTCAGTTAGCCCGCTTCCGGTCAGATACCCGCGTGCAACGCATTCAATCGCAAACATCTCAAGCGGTTGAACAATTACTGCGCGATCTGCGACGCTTTCGGGAACATCATCAGAGATGATGTGGTTGGGAACGATGTCGGCGAGAAGTTCAAACCAGAAGAGCGATAGTTGGGTAAGAATCGCACCTTTATTTGGAATCGTTGTTGGAAGAACCCAATCGAATGCCGAGATTCGATCTGAGGCAACGAGAAGGATTTCGCCTGATTCATTTGTGTACAGGTCACGGACTTTTCCGGTGCGAAGGTGGTTCCATCCTTCAATCACTGGGGCAGCTGGCGCGCCAGCTTTACCGAAGCCGCTCACCTGATGTTGTGTGGTTTGTACTGCGCAGCGGCAGGGTGCGCGGATGTAATCGCGTCGATGCGACTTACAACTCGAGCAACTTGTTGGCGAGCATCGCCAGTAAATTCAAGTGGGTTTCCAATCAACGAATCTAACTCTGCGCGCTTAAACGGAATACGCGCATCATCTGAAATCGCATCGAGGAAGTTATTTTCTTTTCCTTCGCGCATTCCAAGAGCTGCAGCAACTGCATGTTCTTTGATTGCCTCGTGTGCGACTTCGCGCCCAACGCCAGCTTTTACAGAAGCCATCAAAATCTTTGTTGTTGCTAAGAATGGAAGGTAGCGATCGAGTTCTGCAGCAATTACCGCGGGGAATGCTCCAAACTCGTTAAGGACGGTAAGCATCGTTTCGAGCAAGCCATCAATTGCATAGAAAGCATCAGGCAGTGCAACGCGACGAACAACACTGCACGAAACATCGCCTTCATTCCATTGATCGCCCGCGAGTTCAGAGACCATCGATGCATAGCCGCGCAAAATAACTGTGAGGCCATTTACACGTTCGCATGAACGCGTATTCATCTTATGCGGCATTGCAGATGAGCCAACCTGGCCTGCTTTAAAGCCCTCAGTGACAAGTTCTGCGCCGGCCATCAAGCGAATTGATGTCGCAAGCGATGATGGTGAAGTCGCAAGCTGAACAAGAGTTGTGACAACGTCGTAATCCAATGAACGTGGATAAACCTGACCAGTTGAATCTAGAACGCGATCAAAGCCAAGTTCGGCTGCGATTGAACTTTCGAGCTTCTGGTGAGCATCTGATGAGCCAAGCAAATCGATTGAATCTTGCGCAGTTCCGACAGGACCCTTGATTCCGCGCATTGGGTAACGTGATTGCAGAGATTGCAAGCGTTCGTAGGCAAAGAGGAGTTCTTCTGCGGCAGATGCAAAGCGCTTACCTAAAGTTGTAATTTGCGCAGGCACATTATGTGAACGCCCTGCGATTGGTTGATCTGCATACTGCGCAGCCTTTGTTCCAAGGGAAGCTAGCAGTGCAACAGTCTTATCGTGAACGATCGCAAGACCATCACGGATCTGGAGCGCTTCAATATTTTCAGTTAAGTCACGGCTCGTCATTCCGGCATGAATTGCTTCGTGGCCAGCAAGTGCATTGAATTCTTCGATACGAGCTTTTACATCGTGGCGCGTTACCTTCTCACGGGCATCGATAGATGCGAGATCTACCTTTGTGACTACCTTTTCGTAATCAGCAATCACTGCATCGGAGATTGCATGGCCAAGCTTTGATTGCCCACGAGCAACGGCAATCCACAATTTACGCTCGGCGATGATCTTTGATTCAGGCGAGAAGATCTGGCGCATCTCATTCGATGCATAACGATCAGCTAATACGCTCACTGGTGCATTCTCCCTCATTTAATTGCCCTTCTCAGCGACCGACGCATTGAGCGCGATATCTGTACGGTAGAAAGAACCCTCGAGTTGGATCTGCGATATCGCACGGTAGGCGCGGTCACGCGCTTCTGTTAGATCTGCGCCAGTTCCGGTCACTGTAAGGACGCGGCCACCGGCAGAGAGAAGAGCATCAGCGCCCTGCGAAGTACCTGCATGAAAAATCTGGGCCTTATCTATCGTAGGAAGAAGAGAGATGCTGCCGCCCACCTTTGGCGATTCTGGATATCCCTGCGCAGCAAGAACAACTGTAACTGCGCTTTCATCGCGCCACTGAAGTACTTCATCATCGAGTGAATCAGTTGCTGCTTTGTAGAGCAACGTTGCAAGAGGAGTTGCTAGACGTGGGATTAATACTTGCGTCTCTGGATCTCCAAAACGTGCATTAAATTCAATAACGCGAATGCCTTCAACGGTTAATGCTAATCCCGCATAGAGAAGACCAACAAATGGTGTCCCGCGTGCAGCCATCTCGGCAATCATCGGCGCAAGAACATTCTTATATGTATCTTCAACGATATCTGTTGGCGCCCATGGCAGCGGTGAATATGCACCCATGCCACCAGTGTTTGGGCCTTCATCACCATTATGTGCACGTTTGAAATCTTGCGCTGGCTCCATCGGCAAGATATTTCTGCCATCTGAAATTCCGAAGAGTGAAATTTCTGGACCAGCTAAATATTCTTCGATAACAACACGACTGCAGTTCAGCGCATGATCAAGGGCAACTTGGCGATCATTGGTGACAACTACGCCTTTACCCGCTGCAAGTCCATCATCCTTAACAACATATGGTGCACCGAATGTATCAAGCGCTTTCTCAATCTCATCTTGCTTGGTGCAGGTAAAGCTTCGTGCAGTCGGAACGCCAGCATCGCGCATGACTTTCTTTGCAAAATCTTTTGAACCTTCCAACTGTGCAGCTGCCTTTGATGGTCCAAAGACAGGAAAACCTGCAGCTCTCAGAACATCGGCCGCGCCATTTACCAACGGCACTTCTGGGCCGATAACTACGAGATCAACGCTTAGCTTCTTTGCGAGTGCGCAGATGGCTTCGTTATCTGTAATTGCAAGTGGATGAATAGTTGCAACAGAAGCGATTCCAGGATTGCCTGGTGCAACATGTAGTTCAGTACAGGCTTTATCTGCCTTCAACCCTAGTGCGAGTGCGTGCTCACGACCGCCGCTTCCGACTAGGAGGATTTTCATGGCTTAGATGAAATCCTTTACGACGATTGTTTGATCTCGCCCCGGACCTACGCCGATTGCACTCATTGGTGCACCTGAGATTTTCTCCAGGAAGGTGATGTAATCCTGCGCATTCTTAGGAAGATCACTGATCTTCTTTGCGCCAGAGATATCTTCTTTCCAACCTGGAAGCATCTCGTAGATTGGCTTTGCATGGTGGAAATCAGATTGTGATGCAGGAAGTTCTTCAACGCGCTTGCCATCAATTTCATATGCAACGCAAACTGGAATTTGATCCCAACCTGTAAGCACATCGAGCTTTGTCAGGAAGAAATCCGTAAGTCCGTTAACGCGAACTGCATAACGTGCAATAGGTGCGTCGTACCAACCGCAACGACGTGCACGGCCTGTAGTTACACCGACCTCACCACCGATTGTGCGAAGTTTTTCGCCATCTTCATCGAAGAGTTCCGTTGGGAATGGACCTGAACCTACGCGAGTTGTGTAGGCCTTAACGATTCCAATTACACGTTCAATCTTTGTTGGTCCGATTCCGGAACCTGTGCAAGCACCACCTGCTGTTGGGTTTGATGATGTTACGAATGGATATGTTCCGTGATCGACATCGAGAAGAGTTCCTTGTGAACCTTCTAGAAGTACACGCTTTCCAGCCTTTAGCGCGTTATCGAGAAGCAAAACTGTATCTGCAACATATGGACGCAAGATTTCTGCATAACGCAAATACTCTTCAAGAACATCTTCTACTTCAATATCTTTACGGTTAAAGACCTTGATAAGTACTTGGTTCTTGTCGCGAAGTGCAGCTTCCAACTTCTGACGAAGAATTGATGGATCAAAGAGATCTTGAACGCGAATACCGATGCGGTTGATCTTGTCTGCATACGCTGGTCCGATTCCGCGACCAGTTGTACCGATCTTTGATTTACCGAGGAAGCGCTCTGAAACCTTGTCGATTGTGCGGTGATAAGGAGTAATCAAGTGAGCATTAGTTGAAATAACTAACTTGCTGCAATCGATTCCGCGCTCTGTAAGTCCCTTGATTTCTTCAAGCAATACACCTGGGTCGATAACAACACCGTTGGCAATTACTGGAACAACATTGGGAGAGAGAATTCCAGAAGGAAGTAAGTGAAGTGCGTACTTCTGATCACCGATAACAACTGTGTGACCCGCATTGTTTCCGCCTTGATAGCGAACTACATAATCAACGCGATCACCTAGCAAATCGGTAGCTTTACCCTTGCCCTCATCGCCCCACTGAGCTCCCAGCAGTACTAATGCAGGCATGGATAAAGCCTTTCCGATTCGTAGTTAGTGAATTATTTAAGCAGTGATGTTCCGGTTGAACGAAGATCTTCGCAAGCAACGCCAACACGTGCAGCGATGCCAGCTTCAGCAGCCTTGCCCCATGCGCGTGGATCGTAAGCCTTCTTATTTCCAACTTCGCCATCGATCTTAAGAACGCCGTCGTAGTTCTTGAACATATGCTCAACAACTGGACGTGTAAATGCGTACTGAGTATCTGTATCGATATTCATCTTGATTACACCGTAATCGAGTGATTCGCGGATCTCTGAAAGTAGTGAACCAGAACCACCGTGGAATACGAGATCCATTGGCTTGCTTCCTGCTGGAAGACCGAGCTTCTTTGCAACAGCCTCTTGAAGAGTCTGAAGAATCTTTGGCTGCAATACAACGTTTCCTGGCTTGTAAACACCGTGAACGTTTCCGAATGTTGCTGCAACCATGTAGCGAGCATTGGCATCTGTTCCGAGAGTTTCAATTGTAAGTAGAGCATCTTCAGGTGTTGAGTAAAGCTTTGCATCGTGCTTTGCCTCGATGCCATCTTCTTCTCCACCGACGACGCCGATTTCAATTTCAAGTACTGTCTTTGCTGCAACAGACTTATCAAGAAGTTCGCGAGCAACCTTCATGTTCTCAGGCATATCAACCGCTGAGCCATCCCACATATGTGAGTTGAAGAGTGGTGCTTTGCCTTCCTTGATGCGCTGCGCTCCGATTTCAAGAAGTGGACGCATAAATCCGTCTAGCTTCTCCTTTGGGCAGTGATCTGTATGAATACCAATATTGACGTTGTAGTTCTTTGCAACAACGTGTGCGAATTCTGCGAGCGCTACTGCACCATCAACCATGTGCTTAACTGTTGAACCAGATGCGTACTCGGCTCCACCCCAAGAGAATTGAATGATTCCATCGGACTCTGCCTCGGCGAATCCACGAATAGCTCCGATGATTGTCTGTGAAGATGAAACGTTGATTGCTGGATATGCGAATGATCCGGCCTTAGCGCGGTCCAACATTGCTGCATAAACTTCAGGGGTTGCTATTGGCATCTGATGCTCCCAAGTGACTAGAACTGGTGTAAACGCTCTGACGCACCATTGGGTCTAAGTGAGGCTTACGCCTAATCCAACCACCTACCCCCGCGTAAGAAAAATCGGCACACGCAGTACGCGGAAGGTAGGTCGGCCCCTTATGGATTACTCAGCCTGCCTACGGGTGGAGGGTCTTCTGCAGGAAGGTGATGAAGGCGGCGAGCAGAGCTGGGTTGCTCAGGATCTTAAGCAACAGGGCGGTGAGGGCTGCGATTGTCATGGTTCTCCTTTCACATAGTTGGAAATAGGTGCGAATGATTGGCTCTTTTGCAATCTGCATGTGAAAGCGAGATGTGTGCTGTTGATAAATCGCCGGTAGAAAAAACCGTTGATGGACAGTAACCTCGCATATGTGAGCGACAAAAATGACTCAATTGAAAATCTCTCGAGCGAGAGTAGAGCTTTTGCGCCAAGTTCAGAATTCGCAGCTCAGGCAAATGCAGACGCCACTTTGTATGCACATGCCGATAAAGATCGTTTAGCTTTCTGGGAAGAACAAGCTAGCGCACTGCAATGGGAGAAGAAGTGGGATAAGACCCTTCAGTGGGATGCGCCATTTGCTCAGTGGTTTGTTGGCGGAAAGATCAATGCAACTGTCAACGCACTCGATCGCCATATTGCCGAAGGTAATGGGGATCGAATCGCTTTCCACTTTGAAGGTGAACCTGGCGATACAAAAAATATCTCTTACGCACAGTTACTCGCTGATGTAAGTAAAGCTGCAAATGCACTTACTGAAATCGGAATCAAATCTGAAGATCGCGTTGCCATCTATATGCCGTTGATTCCTGAAGCAATCGTTGCGATGCTCGCTTGTGCGCGTATCGGTGCAATTCACTCTGTTGTCTTCGGTGGCTTCTCTGCCGAAGCGCTTCTATCGCGTATTCAAGATGCCGATGCAACCCTTGTCATCACTGCAGATGGTGGATTTAGAAAAGGAGCAGCATTTGCTCTAAAAACTGCGGTCGATGATGCACTCAAAGGTGAGACAAACGTTTCTAAGGTTCTTGTCGTCAAACGCACAGGGCAAGAGACCGCCTGGGTTGAAGGTCGCGATATCTGGTGGCATGACCTAGTTGATCGCCAGAGCTCAACGCATACTCCTGAATATTTCGATAGCGAACATCCGCTCTTTATCTTGTACACATCGGGAACAACTGCGAAGCCAAAGGGAATCTTCCACACCACAGGTGGTTATTTAACGCATGTTTCGTACACCCATAAAGTCATTTTCGATATTAAGCCGAAGACAGATATCTACTGGTGTACCGCCGATGTCGGTTGGATTACCGGCCACTCATACATGGTTTATGGGCCACTGATTAATGGCGCAACACAAGTAATTTATGAAGGTACTCCCGATACCCCGCATAAGGGGCGCATGTTCGAGATTATCGAGAAATATGGCGTAACTATTTTGTATACCGCTCCAACTTTGATTCGCACTTGGATGAAGTGGGGAGATGAATTTCCAAATAAGTTCAATCTCTCATCGCTTCGTTTACTTGGCTCCGTCGGTGAACCAATTAATCCTGAAGCGTGGATCTGGTATCGCGATGTAATTGGCGGCGGTAAATGCCCAATCGTTGATACCTGGTGGCAGACCGAAACGGGCGGAATCATGATTTCTCCACTGCCAGGCGTTACAGCAACTAAACCAGGTTCTGCGATGCGCCCAATTCCGGGAATATCTGCAAAGGTTGTTGATGACAACGGTGTGCCAGTTCTTAATGGCCACGGCGGATATTTGATTCTCGACCAACCATGGCCCGGAATGTTGCGCGGTGTTTGGGGAGAAGCTGAACGCTATAAAGAAACATATTGGTCGCGCTTTGATGGAATTTACTTCGCAGGAGATGGTGCGAAGCTTGATGACGACGGCGCAATCTGGTTACTTGGTCGCGTCGATGATGTTATGAATGTTTCAGGACACCGTATCTCTACAACTGAAGTTGAATCTGCACTTGTTTCTCATGAAGCAGTTGCAGAAGCTGCGGTAGTCGGTGCTGCAGATGCACTGACCGGTCAAGGAATCGTTGCATTCGTCATTCTTCGTGGCGGAGTCGAGCATGCAGAAGGTGAAGCGCTCATTAAAGAGCTGCGCAACCACGTTGCAAAAGAGATTGGCGCTATCGCAAAGCCGCGCCAAATAATGGTCGTGAACGAACTTCCAAAGACTCGAAGTGGCAAAATTATGCGTAGATTGTTAAAGGATGTTGCTGAAAATCGCGCAGTTGGTGATGCAACAACTCTTGCAGATCCAAATGTGATGAAGCTGATTTCAGAAGGTTTAAAGAGTTCTAAAGACGAGGATTAGCGAGAGCTTTCTCGATTGATTTGCGCAGCTCGCTGATTACATTAGGTGCGTGGTTGCTCATCTGCAGATAGAACTTACTTTCTGAGACCGCATTCTGTCCTGCCGACCAAGGTGCCCAGAGCAGAATTGTTCCGACGATATAGAAGAGAACAAGATACTTTCCGACCTCAAGAAGTGAACCAAGTATTGAATCCACGAGACGTAGCGGGCCGCGAATAATTGTTAGCTTGAGTGCCTTTGCAATCTGCGAACCAATCCAAGCTGCCGCATATGCGCCAGCAATTATCGCAACGATTAACCAACCTGATTGGTCGTACTCGACAACTAAGTACATCGCACCGACACCACCGGCGATAAAGAAGATAGAGCGGAGAATTGTCGTTAAAAGACCATTCTTAAATCCGGTATAAAGCGCGCCCACAGAGATGAATCCAAGTATTAGATCAAAAATCATTTCACTCCAAGGTATTTAATTGCGGCTAGCTCCAGCTCTTCCGTTGATTGGAAGGCTCCGTATCGCGTATAGACAACTTTGCCAGATTTATTGATAAATGAAGTCACAGGCACACCAGGACCGAATTTCTCCTGAGTCGAACCAGTTGCGTCATAAAGAATTGGCCAGGTAATGCCGCGTGTATTCACAAACTTCTTCACCGCTTCCTGGCTCTTCTCTTCTACTGCAATACCAATGACATCGACCTTATCTCCATATTTTGCAAGAAGATGGCCGAAGTGTGGAAGCTCTTCTCTGCAGGGTGCGCACCACGTGCCCCAGACATTCACAATTGCGGGACCTCGTATCGCATCTACTGAAATGGGTGATCCTCCTCCAAGACATTCGAGCGCTTCATCTGTTGCAGGAACTGTGTTGATGCTTTCGCAATCAACAACTTTTCCCTTTACAGGAATTGGTTCTGTTAATGAACATCCCGTTAGGAGAAGCACAAATGAGAGAAGTGCACTGGCTTTTCTCATCGGAAATCCTTATCGGTCTTCACAAGTAACTTCGCCTTCTCTTTATCCATCTCACCAATTCCAACGGATGGGCAAATCTTTGCCACAGGGCAAGCGCCACATGCAGGTTTACGTGAATGGCAGATTCTGCGGCCGTGCCAGATTATCCGCTGCGAAAGATTGGTCCACTCCTTCTGTGGAATTAAATCACCAACTTCAAATTCCACTTTGACTGGATCTTTCGAAGTTGTCCATCCGAAACGACGAGACAATCTGCCAAAGTGTGTATCCACAGTAATTCCAGGAATATCAAAGGCATGTCCCAAGACAACATTTGCAGTCTTTCTTCCAACGCCTGGCAAGGTAATTAACTCTTCAAGGGTTGATGGAACTTCCCCTCCGAAATCTTCAACAAGTTTCGTTCCAAGACCTTGGAGATGTCGCGCCTTAGCGTGATAAAAACCTGCAGAGAAGATGTATTCCTCAATTTCGGCAAGTGGAGCTTTTGCATAATCTTTAGCTTTTTTATATTTTTTAAAGAGTGCTGGGGTGAGAGTATTGATTCGCTTATCGGTGCATTGTGCAGAGAGAACTACGGCCACAGTAAGTTCTAAGGGATTCTTAAAATCTAATTCACATCTGATCTCAGGGTAAGTCTTGGTCAGAATTCGATAGATAGCCCTCGCTTCTTTTCGAGTTTCGCTATCGGCGGCCATACGAGTAAACTACCGACGTGCCTCAAGAAGATGAAGTCGTAAGACGCGCCCCACTCTTTACCGCCCTCGATGATGCCCAAGCGGCCTCTCTTCGCGCTTCCATGGACTCGGTCAAGATCAGCAAAGGCGGAATCCTCTTCAAAGAAGGCGATGAAGGCGAGCACGTCTACGTCATTCTCGAAGGAAAGCTCAAGCTTGGAACTTCTAGTGGCGACGGTCGCGAAAATCTTCTCTCAATCCTCGGACCTGGTGAAATGTTCGGCGAACTTTCACTCTTCGATCCAGGCCCACGTACATCAACAGCTACTGCTGTTACAGATGCAAAGTTGCTCTCACTCAGCCACGAAAAATTGATTCCATGGCTTAAGGGGAATCCAGAAGTTTCACTTCACCTACTTGCTCGTCTAGCGCAGCGTCTTCGCCGTACAAATGAAGCAGTTGGCGATCTTGTCTTCTCTGATGTTCCAGGTCGCGTTGCTAAGGCGCTTATCGATCTTGGAGATCGTTTCGGCAAGAAGACCGATGAAGGTCTCTTTGTTCACCACGATCTAACACAAGAAGAACTTGCTCAGCTTGTTGGTGCATCTCGCGAGACAGTAAATAAAGCACTTGCCGACTTTGCTGGTCGTGGATGGCTAAAGCTCGATGGTCGCGCTGTATTGATTACAGATGTAGAGCGCCTCGAAAAAAGAGGTAAGTAGTTACTTAACCTCTACAGTTAACTCGACCTCAACGGGTGAGTTAAGAGGAAGTTCTGCAACACCGAGCGCACTTCGCGCAGCAACTCCTGCATCGCCCCAGATATGCATAAAGAGTTCTGATGCTCCATTTGCAACTGCTGGCTGAGAGATAAATCCAGGTGCACCATTTACATAGCAAACAATACGAACAACCTTAACGATTGAATCAACTGGTGCAACTAGCTCAACTGCAGAAAGTGCATTAAGTGCACAGATCTTGGCAAGTTCATATGCCTCTTCAACAGTGACATCAGAGCCAACTTTTCCTTCGCGTGCAATCTTTCCATCGACCATTGGAAGCTGGCCTGCTGTAAAGACGATATTGCCCGTACGAACTGCAGGAACATATGCAGCAAGTGGCTTAGATGAAACTGGAAGAACTAAACCTTTTTCTGCAAGCTTTGCGCGAACATCAACTGACATTACTTAATCTCGCGCTTCATGTAAGCAACAAGTTGTTCTCCACCTGGAGCAGGAATTACTGTTACCAGTTCCCAACCATCTGAGCCCCATGTATCGAGAATCTGCTTTGTTGCATGTGAAAGTAGTGGAACTGTTGCATATTCAAACTTCATTAGTTGCCCCCATTGAGCGCTGCTTTAACTAAAGATGAAACGAGTGCTCCATCTGCCTTACCTGCAATCTGTGGCTTAATCGCACCCATTACCTTGCCCATATCGGCAGGACCTGCGGCACCTGTTGATGCAACTGCTGCTGCAATCAAAGCTTTAATGTCATCTTCTGATAGTTGCGCCGGAAGATACTTGGCGATTACTTCGCCTTCTGCTTTCTCGTCGGCTGCCTTATCTGCACGGCCCGCCTTTGCAAACTCTTCTGCTGCTTCGCGACGCTTCTTTGCTTCGCGGGATAGGACGGTGATGATCTCGTCATCGGTAAGCACTCGTGCTTCTTTTCCAGAAACCTCTTCATTGGTGATTGCAGTCAAGACCATGCGAATAGTGCCTGATACAACTTTGTCGCTGCTGCGAATCGCCTCGGTAAGGTCGTTCTTAAGTGTCTCTTTTAACGTCATGGCTGTATCTTCTCATGCCTATGACATACGTTCTTCGCGAGGCCGAGATGCCCATCTTGCCCCCAGGGCACGATGACATCCGCATTCTTCACTTCTCTGACCTGCACCTGACCCCTGCACGCAAGAAAGAGATTGCAGATATCAAGTCATTTATTTCACTGAAGCCAGACCTTGTCATCAGTACCGGTGATTTCTTGGCACATAAGGAAGCAGTACCGGTCGTACTCGATGCCCTCGATGAACTTTTGAATCTTCCCGGTCTCTTTGTCTTTGGTTCTAATGATTACTACGAACCTGTTCCGAAGAATCCACTGAAGTATCTGTTGCCAAATCACGGCAAGAGAGTTCATGGAAAAGAACTTCCTTGGCGCAATCTAGATAGTGGATTACAAGCTCGCGGTTGGAAGAACCTCAATAGGTCCCGTGAAACGCTAACGATTAACAAAACAATCATTGAAGCCCGTGGCACAGATGATGCACATCTAGAACTCGATGATTATTCATTAGTTGCCGGTGAACCAGGAAAATGTCACCTTGCAATCGGTGTTACACATGCTCCCTACCTTCGAATCATTGAAGGAATGAAGCGCGACAACTTAGATGCAATCTTTGCCGGCCACACACACGGTGGTCAGGTTCGTTTACCTTGGCCTGGTGGATCAAAAGCGCTAACAACTAATTGTGATCTGCCTACATGGCGTGCACGTGGGCTCACTTCAGTTAAAGGTGAGCCGCTGTTAAATGTCTCTGCTGGAATGGGTGCAGGCCCATTCTCAAGAATTAGAGTTGCAAGTCCCCCAGAAGTTTCACTGGTAACGCTTACTGCAGCTTTCTAATTACTTAGTAAATTCAGCAGCAACAAGTTCCGCAATTTGTGCAGTATTTAACGCTGCGCCCTTGCGTAGATTGTCACCACAGACAAATAGGTCAATCGCCTTTGGATTATCCAGCGACTGACGTACGCGACCAACCCAAGTTGGATCAGTGCCTACGACATCTGCAGGAGTTGGGAACTCCTTCTTCTCTGGATTGTCATAGAGCATTACACCTTCTGCCTTTTTGAGTGCAGATTGTGCAGCTTTACGAGTTACAACCTTTGAAAATGTTGCATGCACAGTTAGCGAGTGAGTTGTAATCACTGGAACGCGCACGCATGTTGCAGAAACCTTTAACTTTGGCATACCAAGAATCTTGCGTGATTCATTACGAACCTTAAGTTCTTCAGATGTATATCCGGCTTCCTTTAGTGAACCTGCCCATGGGACAACGTTCATCGCAAGTGGAGCAGGGAATGGCCCAAGATCCTTGATTGCACCGCGAAGATCCTTTGCAACAGATCCAAGATTCTTACCTGCAACCTTTGAAATCTGATCGTGAAGCGCATCAATTCCTGGTTGACCGGCTCCTGATGCAGCTTGGTATGAAGAAACAACAAGTTCCTTAAGGCCAAACTTCTTGTCGAGCGCACCCATTGCAACAATCATTGAAAGCGTTGTGCAATTTGGATTTGAGATAATTCCCTTAGGGCGCTTCTTAATATCCTTTGGATTAACTTCTGGAACCACAAGTGGAACCTTCTTATCCATACGGAATGCACCAGAGTTATCGACAACAACTGCGCCGCGCTTTGCAGCGATTGGCGCCCACTCAGCCGAAATCTCGTCTGGAACGTCGAACATTGCAATATCAATTCCATCGAATGCTTCTGGCGACAATGCGACAACTGTGAGTTCTTCTCCGCGGCACATTAACTTTTTACCTGCGCTACGAGCCGATGCGATAAGACGGATCTCGCCATAAACATTCTTGCGCTTGGTCAAGATGTCGAGCATTACAGTGCCGACAGCACCTGTTGCGCCTACAACTGCGAGCGAAGGAAGTTGCTTCTTTGAACTCTTCTTCTTAATAGTCATCGACCTGTTCCTCCGTAAACAACTGCCTCAAGTTGATCTGCATCTAACTGGAATGCAGTGTGAGCAGCCTTCGCTGCGCGCTCTAGATCGGCTTCTCTAACGATTACAGAGATGCGGATTTCAGAGGTTGAAATCATTTCGATATTTACTCCAGCATCAGCCATGGCAGCAAAGAATGTAGCCGTAACTCCTGGATGTGAACGCATTCCAGCGCCAACAAGTGAGAGCTTTCCGATTGTGTCATCGTAAATAATTGATGCGAATCCAACTTCACCCTGAATGCGCTGCAGAACAGTTGTTGCCTTCTGTCCTTCCGCCTTTGGAACTGTAAATGAAATATCTGTAAGACCAGTTGCTGCCGCAGAGACATTCTGGACAATCATGTCGACGTTGATGTCGTTATCTGCGATTGCCTGGAAGATGCGAGCTGCAATACCCGTGCGGTCTGGAACGCCAACGATCGTGACCTTTGCCTCTGACTTATCGTGCGCTACGCCAGAGATGATTGCTTGCTCCATGGTGCCTCCTTCTGGATGGTTTTCAACCACCCATGTTCCTTCGTTAGGTGAAAATGATGAACGTACGTGAATTGGTAAATTAAATCGGCGTGCATATTCGACACAGCGAAGGTGGAGAACTTTTGCACCAGCGGCTGCAAGTTCCAACATCTCTTCATATGTAACAGTCTTTAATTTGCGTGCTGCAGGAACTACGCGAGGGTCGGCAGAGAAGACACCGTCAACATCTGTGTAAATCTCGCAGACATCTGCATCGAGTGCCGCAGCGAGCGCCACTGCAGTTGTATCTGAACCACCACGACCAAGAGTTGTAATGTCTTTTGTATCTTGCGAAATTCCCTGGAATCCCGCAACGATTGCGATTGCACCTGAATCAATTGCTTCGCGAATGCGACCTGGAGTCACATCGATGATGCGCGCTTTTCCGTGAACAGAATCTGTAATCACGCCAGCTTGTGAACCTGTAAATGAGAGCGCTTCAAATCCAAGATTGTTAATCGCCATCGCAAGAACTGCCATCGAAATTCGCTCACCAGCTGTAAGCAACATATCGAGTTCGCGACCTTGTGGGATTGGGGTAACGGCATTGGCGAGATCGATCAATTCATCGGTGGTATCGCCCATGGCGCTAACAACGACTACGACCTGATTGCCTGCCTTCTTCGTCGCCACAATGCGTGCGGCAACGCGCTTCATGCCCTCGGCATCAGCGACTGAGGAACCACCAAATTTCTGAACAATGAGACCCATGCCTTAAGTGTGAAGCAGATGAAAAGATGGCGCTACCCGATTATTGGAAAATCTTAATATTCGAGACGGAGTCTCGCCCACATAGTGAGATTAAAGGTTGGTGCGTCCCTCAAATGCTCGCCCGAGCGTAACTTCGTCTGCATATTCGAGATCTCCACCTACAGGTAGTCCTGATGCAAGGCGCGAGACGTTGATGCCCATCGGCTTAATCAGACGAGCTAAGTAAGTAGCTGTCGCTTCGCCTTCGAGGTTGGGATCGGTCGCCAAGATGATTTCAGTGATAGTTGAATCAGAAAGGCGCTGCATTAACTCGCGGATACGGAGCTGGTCGGGACCGATGCCATCGATAGGACTGATTGCTCCACCGAGGACGTGATACTTCCCGCGGAATTCGCGAGTGCGCTCGATTGCGATGACATCTTTACTCTCTTCAACAACGCAGATCTTTGTTCCGTCGCGACGTGGATCGCGGCAGATACGACATTCTGTTTCTTCAGAAACGTTGCCACATTGTGTGCAGAACTTAACGCGCTCTTTAACTGTGCGCACAGCCTCTACAAGACTCGATGCAATTTCGGAATCTGATTGCAGGATATGGAATGCAATTCGTTGCGCACTCTTTGGCCCGATTCCAGGCAGGCGACCAAGAGCATCGATGAGATCTTGGATTGCGCCTTCATACATTCCGGTAGACATTATTCGTGTGTCGTTTCGCTAATAACTGTCGCACCAAGTTCGGCGGCAAGAAGCGCAGCACCAGATAGTTGAGTCTTATCTGTTGGCGCCTCTGAAGTGCGAACTGCGCGAGCTTCAGGAGTTGACGTTGTATCGATACTTGGATCAACGGTGACTTCAATCTTGCGATCAAGGCCAACAACTTCAATAAATGCTTGGCGCAAGATCTCATCGGATTCACTGCGCACAAAAGAATCACGTGCACCTGAATTTACGATTCCGATTGTGATGTTCTTATCGTCGACACCGAGAATCTGGGCGCTTGCGGAAAGCAGTGACCATGTGAGGCGGCGGCGCTTCTTCACGTTCTCAATAACATCAGGCCACAACCTACGTAAACCCGCAACGTCGATTGTGTCGATTTTAGGTCTAGCCGGTTCGGAAGCTTGCTTCGTCGAACTACTCGCTTCGCTCACAACTTCGACTCCAGCAACTTCTTTCACCGGAGCTTTTGTCGCAGGTTTCGTCGCAACTGGCACATCTCGTTTTGCTTCTGCAGTCGCAGGGCTCACGTAATCCGCTGGATCTGCTTGCTTCGGTGCATCCGAAGAATTCTGATCAAGGTGAGTATGTGAGCGAAGCGAGTTACTCGCCGGATCAGCAATTCGAGGTTGCGGTGCAATCGATTCAACGCGCTCGAGGCGTTCGATACGTGCGAGAAGTCCTGCTTCGGTGGCGTCGCCGATTGGCAAGAGGATGCGGCCGCAAATGAGTTCGAGAATCAATCGAGGCGCTGTTGCTCCGCGCATTTGGGTAAGGCCCTCTGCCGCAATATCTGCAGCGCGAGAAAGCGAACCTTGTCCGATGTTCTTCGCCTGAACGCGCATGCGCTCTAGCTGATCATCTGGAAGTTCGCGCAAGATGCTGTTGGCATTTGTTGCTTCCAACGCATCAACGATCATTAAATCGCGAAGGCGTTCGAGTAGATCTTGTGTGAAGCGACGAGGATCGTGCCCGGATTCAATAACGCGATCAACAGTTTTAAATAGCGTTGCGCCATCGCGTGCTGCAATGGCATCCATTGCGTCATCAAGCAGTGCGCCGTCGGTAAATCCAAGAAGCTGAATAGCAATTTCATAACTGACGCCATCTTTTCCGGCACCAGCAAGAAGCTGTCCCAGTACAGAGAGAGCATCACGAACAGAGCCACCAGATGCACGAACTACAAGTGGCAGAACGCCTTTAGCAACTTTGACGCCTTCTGATTCGCAGATTCCCTCAAGGTGAGTTGTAAGGATTCCGGGCGGTACTAGCCGGAATGGATAGTGATGGGTACGTGAACGGATAGTTGAAATCAACTTCTCGGGTTCAGTTGTTGCAAAGATAAAAATTACGTGGGGAGGTGGTTCTTCAACAACTTTGAGCAACGCATTTGCTGCGCCCGGCCCAAGCTGATGCGCTTCATCGATGATGTAAATCTTGTACTTGCTCTGCACTGGTGCAAAGAATGCTTTGTCGCGAAGATCGCGGGCGTCGTCTACAAGGCCGTGCGTCGCAGCATCGAGTTCAATAACATCGATTGAACCTGGACCATTTGCAACTAAATCTTTACATGATTGGCACTGGCCACATGGATTTGGTGTTGGGCCTTTTTCACAGTTAAGTGAACGCGCCATGATGCGAGCGCTAGATGTTTTTCCGCAACCACGTGGGCCGCTAAACAAATATGCGTGATGTGTCTTTCCTGATTCGAGCGCATTTGAAAGTGGAACAGTGACATGTTCCTGGCCAATAACATCTGCAAATACAGAGGGGCGATACTTTCGATATAGCGCTAAAGACATTTCATCTACTCTCTTGATCCGCCGCGATTCAATTCACTTCTAATTGACCACGACTATCGATTCGGTTGTACTGCTGGATTTCTTGGGACCTCCGGTGCACCCGTCAGAGCGTACCTACCCTTGCTGTATTCCTACCCTGGGGGAGTTCAGCACGATGGCGTCGCACCGGAGATCTGCCCCAATCTTATGTGTCGAGGCTGACTGGCGACACCGTTACTCTTGGCCCGTTGGTAGCTCTAGCGAGCAGCCAGCGCTGGAGGATTCGCATAGCGGCCGAGTGCGCACGCTTGGAAAGCGTGTATAGGGAAACCTATCGAGGGTTCAAATCCCTCATCCTCCGCTCTTACTTCTTAGGTGCTCGCTCCAAGAGCGCATAAACCACAAGCCCCACAATTGCGGCGGTCGGAACGCTGATATCAACATCGCCAACAGCCTGTGAAATTGGGCCAACGTAATCGACCGACGAGATTCCGAAGATTCCCGTGATGCTGCCGAGAATCCACGCGATAACCGCTTTGAAATTCCATCCTGCTGAATACCAGTAAGCCCCACCAGTTGTTCGGCGATTAAAAATCTGTAGCGCCTCTTTATCTACAGAACCCTTCGAGCGGTAATACCCGAAAATAGAAATTGCGAACCATGAAGTTGCAAGACAGGTAAGGAATAGAACTGAATTGGTTACTGCGACTTCTGCGTCGTAAATAAATTTTCCAATGAAGACGAGTGCGGTACTCAAGGCGGCAACAAGTGCCGTTGATTTTAATCGCGAGAGCTTTGGCAAGATTGCATCGAGATCAAGGCCCATGCTGTAGAGGTTTATTGATCCTTGTCCAAGACTTCCAATGAAACCAATCAGGAGCAATGGAATCAACAACCATGTTGGCGAATTCGCAACAAATCCCGATGCAAATGAATCCTCATCAAATGCTGCGACTGCAACAAATGCTCCAAAGAGAGTTGGGATTGATAGACCCACAAACATGGCAATAAAGGTACTTCTTACAACATCGCGAGATGAGTGAGACTTTTCAGAGATATATCTGCTCCAGTCACCTGTCTGAGTGACAAATGAAATTGGGCCAGCGGCACCGCAAGTAAGTGCTGCAAGAATCCAAGTTGGAGTAAGCGTCCCAAGTGCATAGACCTCGGGATCACCCGCATATGCAGGATCGAATGCGCTCCATAGGGCGATGATGCTCAGCACAACCAGGATTGCCATGAGCGGTGCAACCCATTTATTGAGCGAGATAATCCATTTGTATCCAAGGATTGCAAAGAGCACGATTGCAATTGCAATCAGTGCAAAGCCAATAGCAACAGTTGTATCGCTCTCTTTTGAATCAGTGATGCGTGCCCAACCGGCAGAAAGCGTTTCTCCCCCGGTCCATACAGTCAGCGCTACATATTGAATACAGAGAAGTAGCCCAACGAATGATGCAACGAGTCGACCACGAACACCGAAGTAAGCACCTGATGAGACTGAGTTATTTGTGGCAGCTCGCCAACCAAGAAGAGATGAGTAGCTAACGAAGAGACTCGCAACGACAGTTCCCACAAGGATTGCTGAAACAGATTGCCACCATGAAAGACCATAGAGAATTGCAATCCATCCAAAGACCATTACGGAGAGCGAGAGATTGCTGCCAACAAAGATCGAGATGATGCTCGATGGCTTTGCAGTTCTTTCGCTTTCAGGGACGGTATCTACACCTTGTACTTCAATCGAGTTGCTCATGCCAAAAGGGTAGAACTTTTCTTACGGTTTTTAAATAACCTTAAATCTCTACCCCGATGTATTTGGTCTGCAAGAACTCGTGCACGCCATCGAATCCACCTTCGCGGCCAAGGCCCGATTGCTTCACTCCACCAAATGGTGCAGCCGGATCTGAAAGCAAGCCGCGGTTGATGCCGACCATTCCCGCTTCGATGCCTTCAGCAAAACGAATCGCTCGCTTGAGATCTTCTGAATACACATAACTAATGAGCCCGTACTCGGTGTCATTGGCAAATTTGAGAGCTTCTTCATCGGTATCAAAGAGAACGATTGGTGCAACGGGTCCAAAGACTTCGTTTGCAAGAATCTCGTCATCTTTGGAAACTTCAAGAACAGTTGCAGGATAGAAAGCTCCAGCGCCATCAGGAGTTGTTCCGCCGAGGTGAACCTTTGCTCCACGTGACTTTGACGCATCAACGAGTTCTGCAATCTTGTTACGTTCTTTAACCGAGACGCTTGCGCCGAGTTGTGTTCCAGCTTCGCGACCAACGCCCATCTTGAGTGCAGCCATTGCCTTTGCAAATTCTGCGATGAACTTGTCACCAACTGAACGTGCTACATAGATGCGGTTTGCAGCTGTACATGCCGCACCACCGTTACGCATCTTTGCCATCATCAAACCTTTAACTGCTTCTTCAACATTTGCATCATCGAGAACAACAAATGGTGCGTTTCCGCCGAGTTCCATAGAACAACGAATAACTTGATCGGCTGCTTCCTTAAGAAGAATCTTTCCAACTTGAGTTGATCCAGTAAATGAAAGATTCTTAACGCGAGAGTCGTGAAGTACTTTGGAAATTCCAGGACCTGATTGCGCAGGAAGAATTACATTGAGGACGCCCTTAGGCAATCCACATCGTTCGAGGATATCCACGATTGCGAGCGCAGTCAGTGGCGTCTCTCCCGCTGGCTTCAAAATTATTGTGCAGCCAGCTGCAATTGCCGGACCAATTTTGCGAGTAGCCATTCCTGCTGGGAAATTCCACGGAGTAATAAGTAATGAGACTCCAATTGGTTGGTGCGTTACCAAAATTCGTTTATCTCCTGCTGGCGCCATTCTGAAATCACCAGAGATGCGAACTGTCTCTTCAGCAAACCATCTAAAGAATTCGGCGGCGTAATTAACTTCAGCCTTCGCATCAGGAAGCGCCTTGCCATTCTCTTTTGAAATCAGTTCTGCTAAGGAATCAGCCTCAGCGATCATCATTTCGAAGGCTTTACGAAGAATTTCGCTGCGAACACGGGGTGCGGTCTTGGCCCAAGATGCGGCTGCGCGGTCGGCGGCATCGATGGCGGCCAGGTTCTGCTCATCGCTCGAGGTCGGAACTGTGGCAATAACTGACCCATCGCTAGGGTCAATGACCTCTAAAGTCCCGCTTCCGTCGACCCATTGGCCATCTATATATAACTGTGTGCGCATAAGATAAGCATACTTACGAGATATGAATTGCAAAGGGAGTTGTCGTGGCTAAGTCTTGGACTGATGATGCGCCCGAACCAGTTGCACTTCAAGAACATACGCACGTAAAGGACCCAGTTTCCTACAAGGTCAAGCGCTTCTTCTTAGGAGGCGCACTTAACCGCCACTCACTCGGCCACCAGCGCTTAAGCAAGCGATATGGACTCGGCATTCTCTCTTCTGACTGCATCTCATCTTCAGCATACGGTTCTGAACAGATCTTGATCGCGCTGCTTCCCGCATTTGGTCTTGCGGCTTTCGCAATCTTGATGCCAATGACAGCTGTTGTTCTTGCAATCTTAATTATTATTACCTTGTCTTACCGAAATGTGATTGATGTTTACACCAAGACCGGTGGTGCTTACATCGTGTCGCGAGACAACTTTGGACCAGTTGTTGCACAAATTGCGGCTGTTGCTCTAATGCTTGATTACATCGTAACTCTCGCGATTCAATCTGCAGCTGGCGTCGCTGCGATCATCTCAACTTTCCCAGCTGCTGAGCCTTACAAGATGCATATGATCTTTGCAGTAATTGTCTTACTTACTTACGGAAATCTGCGCGGCGTTAAAGAGGCAGGAAAAGCTTTTGCATTCCCAACCTACTTCTTCGTTGGTTGTATGTTCATCGTCTTTGGAATGGGACTCTGGCGTTTAGCAAATGGCACGCTTCCAGTTCTTGATACCGATCTGCCCGGTGCGATTCCACTAGGTGAAGAACAAGGGCTCTTAACATTCGCTGCAATATTTATCTTGCTTCGTGCATTTGCCAATGGTGGTTCTTCGCTTACTGGGTTGGAAGCAATCTCAGACGGTGTAGCGCTCTTTAAGGCACCTGAACATGTCAATGCAAAGCGCACACTGGTAATCATGAGCACCTTGCTTGGAACTCTCGTTCTGGGTGTCTCGTACTTTGCTCACCATATTCATGCGATGCCATACGAATCGGGTGTGCCAACTGTGATTTCACAGATTGCCAAGGCGACAGTTGGTAATGGGGCCTTTGGGTCATTTATGTTCGTCATGGTCCAGCTTGCAACGATGCTTATCTTGTTTGCGGGTGCAAACACCACATATAGCGCTTTCCCATTGCTAGTTAACTTTGTAGCAGCAGATGGCTACCTGCCTCGCCAGTTAACAAAGCGTGGCCACCGCTTAGCTTTCTCAAATGGAATTCTCTTACTTGCTGGTGGCGGAATGCTTCTTGTAGTCATTACTGCAGGTTCTGTAGAACATCTCGTTGCTTTCTATGCACTCGGTGTCTTTACAGGATTTACATTGGCTGGATTTGGAATGACTCGTTACTTCCAGCGCACCAAGCCACAGGGCTGGAAGCTAAAGGTCTTCATCAATGGGCTTGCAGGTTCTATCTCATTTACCATCGTGATCATCTTCTCTGTTGTGAAATTTACTCAGGGTGCTTGGCTTGTACTTGTTGTTGCCCCAATCATGGTTGCAACATTCTTGAAGTTGCGTCGTCAATACACTCGCGAACAAGAAGCACTCTCTGTTCGCACAGAACAAGAGCGTGCAACATCAATGGCGCGACATGATGTGACAGTCTTTGTTGATAGCGTAGATATTGCAACAGTTGGAGCAGTTCGTTACGCACGAAGCTTGAAGCCACATAAAATCAAGGCTGTCCACTTCGTAATTGATGATTTACGTGCAGAACAAATTCAGAAGGCGTGGGCAGAGTCTGAGGCACTCGATGATGTTCAGTTAGATCTTATTGACTGCCCCGATCGCCGTATTGCAAACTCTGCGCTGGACTATGCAATTCGCAAGACAGAGAAGCCTGATGTTGAGTTAACAATTCTCTTACCTCGCCGTTCTTATTCACGATTCTTGGGTCGCTTGCTTCATGATCAAACCGCGGAAGAAATCGCAGCACCAATTTCACAACTACAGCGCGTAGTTGCAACGATTGTTCCTTTTGACGTTAATCGAATTACTTCAGGCAATTCACTTAATATCAAGCATGAGGAAGAACGCCTTATTTCGGTTGCTGTAGAGACAAAGTCGAAGCCAACTCAAGAAGCGCCAAAAGTCTTCGCTCCAATCTCGCACTATGCAGATGATGTGACCCCTATTGAAAAAGTAGAATGGCGTAAGCGCTCTAAGGTCCATGGCCGCGTTACCTCAATCTCGACAGCACCTCGTGGTTCAGCGCCAATGCTGCAGGTGGAAGTTTGGGATGAAACAGGTGGAATCACTCTTAACTTCCTAGGCCGTCGCGAGATTGCTGGTCTTGAAGTCGGTATGGAGATGCGCGCTGAAGGTATGGTCGGAGAAGAAGATGGTCAATTAACTATCTTGAATCCATCATACGAACTACTTATCTGAGAAGAAATCTTTCAGTAGGGCAGCACATTCCACCTCAAGAACTCCTGAAGTTACTTCCACTTTAAAGATTGATCGCGGATCTCGCAGAACATCCCACACTGAACCAACAGCGCCAGCTTTCTCATCCCAAGCGCCAAAAACAAGTTTTGAGATTCGTGATTGTGCAATCGCGCCAGCACACATCGCGCATGGTTCAAGGGTGACAATTAAGGTGCATCCATCTAGCCGAGAGTTCTGTAATCGAGCTGCAGCGTTTCGAATCGCAACGACCTCAGCGTGCGCGGTGGGATCGTTATTTGCTTCACGCTCATTAAAACCTTTGCCAACGATGACGCCATCTTTATTGACTATTACTGCACCAACCGGAACATCGCCGGTAGATAGTGCGCTCTTTGCAACTAGAAGTGCTTCACGCATTAACTCTTCAGAACTCAAAGTGGAAATTTCTAAGACTCCAAAACTTCAGCGAATTGATCACCAAATCCTAAACGATTAGCAATCGCTTCAAGAATTTCATCTGGGAACAAATCAGCATCATCACAGAGCGTTGAGAGCTCCATTTGTGCCAGCCCAAGATCAGAGAAGATATCTATATCGCCAGCCGGAAGTGGTTCGTCATCTTCTTCAGGTGCATCAATATCTGCAATCTCGAGAAATTCCGCAGCAACTTCATAATCCAGTGCCGCAGAAATATCACTTAAAAAGTATTTAACATGACTTCCAAGAACACGAATTGCCATAAAAAATTCGTCATCGATTGCAATGAGGGCAACTGCCCCGCCATTGGTCTGTTGTTTCTTTAACCGTTCGATGATGTGAGTTAGGTCATCAGGATCTGGTAGCGCAGCCAAAGTCCAGCGGCCATCTTCATGCCACGCTTCAATTGCTAAATCCTGGGTCTGCTCTGACACATCTCCCATATTGGCACTCATTGGTTTAGAAAGAAAGCCCTGTAAGGTTGGAGACATGAAAGTTCACGTCGCCAACCACCCCCTTATCTCTCATAAATTAACTGTTTTGCGCGACGAAAGAACAGATTCTCCAACTTTTAGATTGCTCGTTGAAGAGCTCGTAACCTTGCTCGCATACGAAGCAACTCGTGATGTACGTACAAAGACAGTTTCAATCAAGACGCCTGTTACCCAAACAACTGGCTTAGTTATGGCAGATCCGCGTCCGGTAGTTGTTCCAATTCTTCGTGCAGGTCTAGGAATGCTTGAAGGAATGACGAAACTTCTGCCAACTGCTCAAGTTGGTTTTCTAGGAATGGTCCGTAACGAAGAGACATTGCAAGCAACAACATATGCAAACCGCCTTCCAGAAGATCTCTCTGGTCGCCAATGCTTTGTACTTGATCCAATGCTTGCAACTGGCGGAACTCTTGTCATGGCTATCAATTACCTCATTGAACGTGGCGCAAATGAGATTACTGCAATCTGTCTCCTTGCAGCACCTGAAGGAATTAAAGTTCTAGAAGAAGAGTTTAAGAATTCAGGTGTTCCAATCACCTTGGTAACTGGCTCACTCGATGAGAAGCTCAATGAAAAGGGTTATATCGTCCCAGGTCTTGGCGATGCCGGTGATCGTCTCTACGGAGTCGTGTAAATGGCATCAACATCACCTGGCTACGGAATCACAATCCGCGTCGAAGGTTCTCCTGAACTTCAACCCGTCGCACTAATTACAACAACAATCACAAATGCTGGCGCAACTATTACAGCGCTCGACGTTGTTGAATCACTTCTTGAACGAGTAGTCATTGATGTCACCTGCGATACCGTCGATGCAGATCACGCACAACAGATTCACAATGCGCTCTCAGAGCATGCAGGTCTTACTGTTCGCAAGGTCAGCGACCGCACATTCTTGCTCCACCTTGGCGGAAAAATTGAAGTTACCTCAAAGGTTCCTCTTAAAACTCGTGATGATCTATCGCGTGCATACACACCTGGTGTGGCCCGCATTTCACAAGCGATTGTTGATGATCCATCGGATGTCCGTCGCCTCACAATGAAGCGCAACACTGTCGCTGTTGTGACAGATGGTTCTGCAGTTCTTGGTTTAGGGAATATTGGTCCAGCAGCAGCGCTACCTGTCATGGAAGGTAAAGCTGCGCTCTTCAAGCGATTTGCCAACGTTGATGCCTGGCCTGTCTGTCTTGATACACAAGATGTTGATGAAATTGTTCGCACAGTTCAGTTGATTGCGCCTGTTTATGGCGGAATCAACCTTGAAGATATCTCTGCGCCTCGTTGTTTCGAGGTCGAGCGACGTCTGCGCGAATTGCTAGATATTCCTGTATTCCACGATGACCAGCACGGGACTGCAATTGTTGTTCTCGCAGCACTTCGGAATGCACTCAAACTTGTAAAGAAAGATATGGGGCAAGTAAAGATCATCATGAGCGGTGCCGGCGCAGCTGGTACTGCAATCGCACGTTTATTGGTCTTGAGCGGGGCTCAGCACATCATCGCCTTCGATAAAGATGGTGTGATTAAGAAAGATTCAAAGTCTGAAGATTCAATGCGCGACTGGTTTATTGAGAATTCAAATCAGGATAACTTTGCCGGAGATATCCACCAGGCAATGGTCGGTGCAGATATCTTCATCGGCGTTAGCGCTCCAAAGGTCCTCAATGAGGAAGATGTCGCTGCAATGGCGCCCGGTTCAATTGTTTTCGCACTAGCTAATCCAGATCCTGAGATCGACCCAGCCATCGCCCGCAAATATGCAGCGGTCGTTGCAACAGGTCGCAGCGACCATCCAAATCAGATTAATAACGTTCTGGCATTCCCTGGAATCTTCCGTGGCCTATTAGATGCAAACGCTCACAAGATCACCGATAAGTTATTGGTTGCAGCAGCTGAAGCAATCGCAGATTGTGTAAGTCCATCCCAGCTCAATACATCATTTATCGTCCCAAGCGTCTTTGATCCAAATGTTGTAACTAAAGTCGCGGCGGCAGTAAAGCAGTCAGTGTGATCGAGCTAGCCGCTTCATTTGATGAACAGCTTTCATCCCTTGCTCCATTTATCTTTTATGTAGTTATCGGGGCAATTGTCTTTATCGAGACTGGACTTCTCTTCGGCTTCTTCTTACCTGGTGATTCAATTCTTTTCAGTGCAGGCTTAGTTGCTGCAGCACATGGAAATATCAATATTGTCGTCTTAGTATCAGTAATTCTCGCCGCTGCATTTTTTGGCGATCAAGTGGGCTTCGTTATCGGTCGAGTCGTTGGACGGCCATATTTAGATAAGCATCAATCCCCTCGAATGCGAAAGATGATTGCTAACTCTGAACGCTTTTACGAACGAACTGGCTGGTGGGCGGTAGTAGCTGCCCGCTTCTTCCCATGGATTAGAACTTTTGTCCCGCCTATCGCCGGCGCTTCAAAGATGAATTACTACAAATTCTTATCGGCAAATGCCGTGGGAGCTGTGCTCTGGGGCGCTGGAATTACTCTGGCTGGTTATTACGCAGCATCACTTCCTTGGGTAAGAACTTTCTCTTACGCCATTGCAGCTTTCTTTATTACTGCTTCAATCGTTTCCGGGATTGTGAATTATTTACGCCACCGACAACCACGCCAAAGTAAGTCATAACAATTCCTGAAACTAGGTAGACGCTGATGCTGACGCCATCTGTTGGTGAGTAAAGATCAATTAAGAGTGAGCCGACAAGTTGTCCGCCAACGCTAAAGAGCGTAAATGTCAGAACACCTAAGTGCTGAACAATCGTTGATGTAAATGCGATGTAGATGACGCCCAGGACTCCACCTGTATAAATCCACCAAGGACCAGATGGAAGCGGAACAAACTCTGTAGGTCCCACTGCTACAAGTATGAGTAAGAAGATAAACAGGAAGGTTGTACCCATAAAGAAGTTGAGGAATGAAGTTGTGAAACTCTGGTTGGAATGCTCATTAATCTGACCATTGAGCGCACGTTGGACTCCAACAATTGCGCCTGCAACACATCCCATCAAGACTGCAAAGAGCGAGAGATCTCTTCCATCTAAGCGATCGAATACAGAGATAAAGACTGCAAAGACTGTAAAGAGAGCGGCGGCGATGCGACGAGGAGTGATGTGCTTCTTTCCGCCACCTGTTAGACCAATGCGATCAACAATGAGAGATGCTGCAGTTTGTCCTGCAATAGATGCCACCGAATAAATTGCAACGCCAATCAGCGGAACAATGTGAGTCTGAACAGCAACAAAACTTCCGCCAAGTGCACCGGCAAAGAGAGTCCACTTCGGTAACTCTTTACGGTCTACAGCGCCTTTGAGATTTCGCGCACCTGCTTTGATACTTGGGCTAAAGATTGCAACAACTGCGATGATCAGTAGTCCAGAACCAAAGGAGACGAGCGCTGCTTGAACGCCGTTGCCAATCAGATGAGAGAGTTCGCCATTTGCTCTAGCTTGAAGGGCAATCATCACGCCAGAGATTGCAGCGAGGAAATCTAACCTCTGGTTCTTTCTCGACATGGTGGCAATCCTATTAACTTTCTAGAGCGAGGGTGATCTCTAACCACTCTTCTTCTCGAATTTGTAACTCTTCACGCACCTTTTCAAGCTCTTCTGTGATTTCGCCAAGACGCAGATGATTCATGGATTCACGCTCTTGCTCTTCAAGTAGCGCAGCCAAACGATCCTTACCCTTTGCTACTTGCTTCTCAACACGAGCTAAATCTTTCTTCAACTGACGCTGCTCTGCGGCACTCGATGTCGAACCGCTCTTCGCAGTCGTTCCACTTGATTTGTTGAGAACTTCTGCACGCTGCTCAAGATACTGATCGACGCCACGTGGAAGATCTCGCAGAGCACCGTCACCCAAAAGTCCGTAGAAGCGATCACACACTCGTTCTAGGAAGTATCTATCGTGAGAGATAACAATCAGGGTTCCACCGTAACTATCGAGCAAATCTTCAAGTTCGGTCAAGGTTTCAATATCAAAGTCATTTGTAGGCTCATCGAGCAGAACAACATTTGGAGAATCCATCAGCAACCTTGTTAGTTGCAATCGACGACGTTCGCCTCCAGAAAGGTTTCCAACTGGTGTCCATTGTGCATCGCGATCAAAGCCAAGTCGCTCGCAGAGCTGCGATGCAGAAAGGGTCTTTCCTTTGCCGATTTCTACATGTGTTGCAACCTTTTCGACCGCTTCCAGCAATCTCCACGTTGGATCGAGTTCATCTAGATGCTGCGTGAGAAAGGCGATCTTTACAGTAATTCCTGTAACTAACTTTCCTGCAGCAGGTTGATTGAGGCCCGCAAGTGTGCGCATCAAAGTAGTTTTTCCTGCGCCGTTGACGCCGACAATTCCGATGCGATCACCAGGACCGATATTCCAAGTCAGGTTATCGATTAACTCCTTATCGCCAGCCTTGATGACTGCGTGATGAAGTTCAAAGACTGTATTGCCAAGGCGATTGAGAGCAAACTTTAAGAGTTCTGTTGAATCACGTGGGGCAGGTTCTGCGGAGATTAATTCGTTAGCTGCATCAACACGGAACTTTGGCTTAGTTGTACGAGCCGGTGCTCCTCGCCTTAACCATGCAAGTTCCTTGCGAATCAAATTGTTTCGGCGCGAATCCAAGACGCTAGCTTGACGTGAACGTTCCGCCTTTGCCAATACAAATGCGGAGTATCCACCGTCGTACTCTTCGACTTTTCCAAGCACAACTTCCCAGGTGCGATCAGTGACAGCATCCAAGAACCAGCGATCGTGAGTTACAACGAGAAGGGCTAGATCTTTACGTTTATTTAAGTGTTCTGCCAGCCAAGCCACACCTTCAACATCAAGGTGGTTTGTTGGCTCATCAAGCAGTATCAAATCAAGATCATCAATCAGTAACTTAGCTAAACCGACTCGACGTTTCTCTCCACCAGAAAGGGATGCGAAGACTCTTTCAAAGAGGTGGTCATCAAAGCCACCAAATAGTCCAGTAAAAATCTCGCGGATTAGCGGATCACTCGCCCACTCGTGTTTTTCGCGATTTCCAATAACAACATCACCCACAGTTGCATTTGCTTTCGCTGTATCAATTTGCGAAAGAATTCCAATACGCGCTGCATTTGTCTTTGTTACTCGCCCTGCATCTGGTTCTTCTATGCCCGCGATAATCTTCATCAAAGTACTTTTGCCAGAACCATTTCGGCCAACAATTCCGATTCGATCACCTTCAGAGACGCCAAGTGAGACTCCATCGAGAAGAGGGCGAATATCAAAGGCTTTAGAGACCTCTTCGATATTCACTACGTTGCGCGCCACGGTAGGAGAGCGTACCTTTGAACTATGAAGGTTACTGACCGCGCTTATGCGCTCGAGCTAGATAAGAATGACCCGCTCGCTCATTACAGAAGTAAATTCGTTATAACTGACCCCAACCTCTGCTATCTCGATGGCAATTCTTTAGGTCGCCTGCCACATGCAACGGTGAAAGCGGTGAGCGATTTCCTCTCTCAGGAATGGGGTAATGAGGTCGTTACAGGTTGGAGCCACTGGATTGATGAGGCACAAGTTGCCGGAGATCTTCTAGGAAGAGCCGCTCTCGGCGCCGCAGCAGGTCAGGTCTTAGTCTGTGACACAACATCAGTTAACTTCTATCAACTTTGTCTGGCTGCAATCAATGCGCGCCCAGGGCGCAAAACAATCATCACAGATGCTGCCAATTTTCCAACTGATCGATACATCCTTGATGGCATTGCAAAGCAACATGGTCTCAACCTTGTAATCATCGACAATGAAGACACAGCCATTGCAGAAAATGAGTTGGTGACTGCAGAGCTACTTGAGAGGTACATGTCAGACGATGTAGCTCTCGTAACTCTTGAAGTAATTCAATATCGCTCTGGAGCGCGTTCGGATATCAAATCAATTACTGATCTTGCTCGAAGCTACGGCGCGCTCGTTGTTTGGGATGCCAGCCATGCTGCCGGCGCAATCGAAATGAACTTTGACGACAATGGTGTTGACCTAGCAGTTGGTTGCACATATAAATATGGAAACTCTGGGCCAGGATCTCCTGCATGGCTCTACGTTAATAAGAAGATTCAAAGTGAACTACAAACTCCGATTCAAGGTTGGTTTGCCAATGAAGATCAATTTGGAATGGGCCCAGACTTCGTAAAGGCAAATGGCATTCGTGGTTTTCAAATTGCGAGCCCATCAATTATTGGTATCCGTGGCGTACAAGTTGCCTTCGAGATGATCGCCGAAGCTGGCATTGATGCAATTGCCTCAAAGGCCGCAATCGGAACTCAAATGATGATTGATTTATTTGATGAATGGCTTGCTCCGCTGGGATACACGCTGCTTACATCTCGAAACCCTAAAGAGCGCGGTGGTCATATCTCTATCGGCCATCCAGATGCGGCAAAGATCTGTGTCGCGCTACGTAAATATGCCAATGTGATTCCTGATTACAGAACTCCCAATGCAATTCGCCTTGCTATCGCCCCACTTCCAACTTCATACGTTGAGGTATGGGATGGATTCCAGCGCATTAAAGACCTCACTGAAACACGTCAGTACGAGACAATTCAAGGATCGGATTCACGCGTCACATGAGCAACGACTTCGATTCAGCGCTGACATACACTTCTTATCTAGCGGTAGATGATCTTCTAAAGCTACAGAAGCCTTTATCTGATGGTCCGGAGCACGATGAGATGCTATTCATCATCATTCATCAGACTTACGAACTCTGGTTTAAGCAGTTGATACATGAATTCTCAGAGGCACAGCGAGCACTTGAAAAAGGCGACACCCATTACTCGCTTTCAATCCTCGGACGTATAAGAACAATCATGAAGGTCTGTGTTGCTCAGGTAGATATTCTTGAGACGATGACTCCGCTGCAGTTCAACGCTTTCCGTGGTTATCTTTCATCATCAAGCGGTTTTCAATCTGCGCAGTTTAGAAAAGTAGAAGCGATTCTTGGTCGACGTGATAGTCGAATGGCTAGCCATCTTCCACCTGATACCCAGGCAGAAATTGGAAAAATCACTTCCGGTAATTCGATTTGGGATTCTTTCCTCGAATACATTGTTAAGCGAGGCCATGCGATTCCGGATTCTGTTATGACACGCGATAAATCAATCGCCTATCAATCCAATATTGAAGTGCAAGATGTTCTGCTACATGTGCATCAGAGCGATCCCGAAAGCGCGATGGTTGCAGAACGCTTATTGGATATCGATGAAGGTATTCAAGAGTGGCGCTATCGCCATGTAAAGATGGTTGAACGCACAATTGGTAAGAAGGCCGGAACAGGTGGTTCTAGCGGGGTTGAATACCTATCAAGCACCCTCTTTAACCCAGTCTTTAAAGATCTCTGGGAGATACGTTCTCGCTTCTAAGCAGGTAGGCCTTTAATAACAATCTCTGCGAGTGGCAACCTTTCTCGTTTTGCTTGCTCGCGCTCAAGTAGCGGCCCACTTAGCTTTTCAGGTACATCTTGCTTTCCAATTGCAATTACAACAACAGGAACTAATTCTGTAGGCATCGAAAGCTCTGTTTGTGCAATCGTTTTATCAAACCCTGTCATCTGATGGGCAATCAATCCGCGATGATGAGTTTCGATAACAAGTTGTCCAACTGCAAGACCACAATCAAATTGATAGTCGGCATGAATAGTGCCATCACTCTTTACTGTTATTGCTGCAACCAAAATCAGTGCAGATGAACGCTCTGCCCAAGATTGATTGAAGGGAACAAGTGAAGCCATAATCTGGTTGAACAGTTCATCTCCGCGCTTGCCTACAAAGAAACGCCAGGGTTGTCCGTTGAAGGCAGATGGAGCCCAGCGAGCTGCTTCTAGGATTCCAAGTAAGTCTTGATCGCTGATTTCGGCGCTTTCATTGAAGGAACGAGGACTTCTTCTCGTCGCAATAATTTCATGTACCGGAACGGTTGTCTCTGCTCTCATGCCCTGAACCATAACGGCATTGGACTGGAACTGCATTCTGGAATTTTGATAGTACAAATCCAATTGCTTTCGGGATAAAGTGCACTATGCGCCAATCTGTACACCCAACAAAAACCCTTCTCATTGAGACAGCAGTCAAACTTCTAGATAATCATTTACCGCATGAGATTGCAGTCGATGAAATTCTTGAAAATTCTGGGATCTCTAAAGGCAGTCTCTACCACCACTTTGAAGACTTGGCCGAACTGCTAGAGGCTGCTCAGGTTGCAAGATATGCCGATTGGGTTGATCGCAGTATTGCACTAATGACCTCAATCACCGCTACGGCGAAGTCAAAAGAAATGCTTTTTGAAGGTGTTAAAAAGATGACACAACTGACTCAATCTTCAGAATTCAAAGACTTTCGCTATGAGCGTGCTCGCACAATTGGAAATTCCCAAGGGCATGAGAGATTTCAACAGTTACTCGCCGTGGAACAGGAGCGCTTAACTTCAGGGCTGACAGATATTGTAAGAGAGGCCATAGAAAAAGGATTCTTTGCCAAAGACCTTAACCCACAAGTTATTGCAATTTTTATCCAGTCTTACACTCTTGGGAAAATTGTGGATGATGTTGTTACCAATCCAGTAAATTCCAAAGATTGGGATAATTTCATAAACCAAATGGTCTACAAATCAATGTTTTCTGAGTAATTTCCGTATAACCACGCGAGAAAAGCTATTAGTTGCAAAGTTTTTTGCCTTGAGTGATAATTACCTCTGCGCCTGAAAAACGCAACACTCAAAGGAGAGTACTTTTCAATTAGTTTCTAAATCAGAAACTCTTGAAGTACAGCTTTACAATGACCACACAAGCAGCGATTAGATCGCAACACGCAAATACACATAGATATGTCCCAGCAACATCAAAGCCCGTCTCGCCAGAAAAAGTAGCCTCTGTTCTCAAGGCTGAGTGGGATCGCTTCACAGATGGAACTACAGGTTCCGCTGCCGAGAGCAAGAGAGCCTTTAATTCGCTCCCGCTCGGTGTAACTTCAAGCTTCCAGCATTGGGATCCATATCCAATCTCGATCGTATCTGCCAAGGGTGCATATATGACCGATGTGGATGGTCGCCAACTTCTTGATCTATCTATGGGCTTCGGAGCGATGCTCGCTGGCCACCTCAATCCAGTTGTCGTAGAAGAGATTCAGAGCTCTCTCAATCAGGGAATGCTCTTCGTAACCCCATCACCGACTTCAACTGATGCTGCAGAGCGAATCTGTAGGCGCTTTGGAATTGATCAGGTTCGTTTCACAAACTCAGGTACCGAATCAACGATGTATGCCGTCCGCGTTGCACGTTCTGCAACTGAGAAGATGGGCATCCTAAAGATTGAGGGTGGCTACCACGGTAGCTACGACCCGTTTGTTGTCTCAGCAAAGCCTCCAGTTGATAAGGCAGGAAAGGCTGAGAAGCCAACTCCATATGTAGAGCCAAACTTGGTTCCAGGAGATATCTACGTCGTTCCATATAACAATATTCCGGCGCTTGAGAAAATGTTTAAGAAAAGCGCAAAGAAGATTGCCTGCTTCATCGTAGAACCAGTTCTTGAAAACCTTGCAATCGTGCTTCCAGATGCTGGGTACTTGGAACGTGTACGCGAGCTCTGCGATCAGTACAACGTTGTTCTCATCTTCGATGAAGTTAAAACAGGTCTTACAGCTGGCGCACATGGTGCATCTGCTCGCCTTGGTGTAAAGCCAGATTTGATTACTCTTGCAAAATCAATCGGTGGCGGACTTCCACTTGCTGCATTCGGTGGCAAGAAGAAGTACATGGATTTCGTTACAAACGGCAAGATGGCTCACTTCGGTACCTTCAACGGTAATCCATTGGCAATGGCTGGCGTCCGTGCAATCGATCGAATCTGCACAGATGAAGCACTTGCAGCCGCTGAAGAATTCAACTTCCAAGCGTTGACTCGTATCGGTGACATCATCGATGAGTATCAACTACCTGCACACACAGTTGGTTTTGGCGTTAAAGGTTGCGTAACGTGGTCAACAAAACCAGTTCGTAATTACCGTGATTACAAAGCTACAGACTTTGGAATTGCAGAAGCCCACTGGCTCTTTGCACTTAACCGCGGCATCATTACTCCACCAGGATTAGATGAGCAGTGGTTAATTTCCCTTGCACATGGTCAGACCGAGATTGATCTCTTGGTTGAAGACTTCCGTGACTTTGCGAAAGCTATTAGAGCTTAATTAGAGCTGCCAGGCGCGAACGCCACCGGCAACACCAGCAGAGTTCGGAACGATGACGACATCGTCGCCCATCAGAGTTAAATCGCGCTGCTGGATGCTGTGTGAATTTCCGCCACCGATATAGAGGCGGTCCCAGAGAAATACTGGGCGTAGCTCTGAAACCATCAGGCGCACACGTCGAGACCAGAATGTATTTCCCATACGGCGACGTTCGCGATCACCAATCCATGTGTCATACGTTGTATTTCTACGGACCGTTGCGTGTGAAAGTTCAAAGTGCGGCGAAAGCTTTCCACCGTGGAAGACAGCGAAGCCAAGTCCAGTTCCAAGTGTGAGAACTATTTCCAAACCAGATCCTGTTACAACTCCTGCACCATGTACTTCAGCATCATTGAGCACTTTCGTTGGAATACCTAGCTTTGCCTCAATCGCAGCTTGGGCATCAAAACCCCACCACTGATCCTTTAGCTCTTGATTCATACGTGTGTGTGGGCCAGCATCATTGATGTAATGCGGGGTCGCAACTACAACACCGTTACGAATCATTCCTGGGATGCCAACAGTTACGCGAGTCGCCTTCGGAAGTGAATCTGCAATCTGCTTTACAGTCTCTAAGAACCGATCTGTTGAGAGAGGGTAAGGAGTTTCTATACGAGTAGGCGCAGCATGCATAGTTCCTGAATCATCAAGAACGCAGCTCTTAATAAAGAGACCGCCGCAATCGATTGAGAGAGTGAAATTACTCAAGACCCACCACCATTGCCGCTCCTATCAAACCTGCATCGCGCTCTAATTGCGCAGGGAGTAACTTTATCGGTTGAACAAGATTAAGAGAAGTTGAGTGCGATAGAAGGGCTTTTTTGAGCGGTTGCCAATAGATATCCCCCGCTTCAATAACTCCTCCACCGACAACAACACAGTGAAGGTCAAATATCTGTGCAATATTGATTATCGCCTTTGCTAAATGTTCTGTACCGAATTCAATTGCAGCAACCGCATGTTTATCACCTTCGCGAGCGGCCTGTGCAAGTGCAACGAAGTCTTCACCGCTCCAACCACTCTTCTTTGCAAAGCGAACCATGCTAATCCCACTTGCGTAACCTTCAACGCATCCAATCCGTCCGCAATTACATTCCCCGTCATAATCGCCAACAACAGTATGTCCAAAGTATCCAGCGTTCCCGAAATCTCCTCCCAACGGTTCATCGTTAACAATGATTCCCCCGCCAATGCCCGTTGAGACAACCATTCCCAACATATTTCTTGACCCAGCTCCAGCACCGATTGCATGTTCTGCAACGGCAAGTGCAACAGCATCGCCGACCATCTTCACCTTAGCCTGAGGAAATATCTCCTTCACTTTCGCAACTATCGGGAAGGATCTCCACGGCAGGATATTTACTGGACTGATTTCGCCAGTCTGGGTATTAATCGGGCCCGCACTTCCAATACCAATCTTTGTAACTTGATGAGATAGATCTGCAGCAACCTCAGTCAGAATTCTCGCGAGGCCATCCCATAGTTGTGATGCAGGGACTTCTTTGCGGAAGAGAAGTTCTCGCGTCGGATTAACTAGCGCAACCGCAAACTTCGTGGCACCAATATCGATCGCCAAGGTAGCCATGTGTTAATCATAAGTCTTCCGGTAAGGTTTGATAATGCAGAAAGTATTTCTATTTGTAGCAATCGATGTGAAGCCCGGAAAGTTCGACCAATTCGTTGAGGCTCTCAGTAAGCACATCCAGATAATTCGTGGCGAACAAGGCTGCGAATTTATCGAAATCTATCGTGATACTCAGAAATCAGATGTCGTAAATGTCTGGGAGATCTGGAGCACACGTGCTGATTGGGATGCTCATATGGTTAATGACAATAGCCAGGCCTGGCGACCAATCGCTTCCGAGTTAGTACTTGGTGAAACAATCACCGTTATGGACGCGCTATAACCGGAATTTCTGGCAGGTGCACATCAGGAACTCTATGTTCGCGATGAGCAACTACAGATGCGCTGTGATACTTCTCGATCTCTGCCAAGAAATTTGGATCTAGGTACGGACGACCGTCGACTATTGACCCTTTCTCGCCTTCAATAACAGCTGCGACATCTTCTCCCGACATCGTTTTGTATGTCTCTAGCGCATGCGCAAGTGCCAATACTTGATTGCGATTCTCACGCAAAATCTCTTCAGCCTGAGTTAGTAACTTACTTAGATTCTCTTCGATGCGATCACTGAGAGCTAATCTCATCTGCTTATCTGTGTCGTCTTTTCCTTTTCCACCGCCAGGTGCGCCCATTTCAAAGCGGCGATTGCTGACATGTGAAGAAATTGTTGATCCCATGCCCCAATGACCTTCCATTAAGGATGCAATTGTCGTTGCGCTCTCGAGATCTCCCGAAACGCCAGATGAGTTATCTCCCTCAAAGAACATTCGCTCACCAGCAAGGGATGCAAGTGAAACCAAAATATCTGCTTGATATTCGGTCTTCCAACGTGTGAATTGGTCATCTGGCGGAATGCTCGCCACCATTCCCAAATAGTCAGAACCTTTTTCAATCGTCGCTAAATCAATCGACATGTGTTGGCGAGTGCGATGCGCCATGACCGCGTGGCACGCTTCATGAACTGCAACAGCATGACGTTCGCGCTCGATATATTCAACATCTTCAGAAGGCCCAAGTTCCTTCTGTTGCTTCGCTTTAACGATATCTGTCCATTCAATTGAAGTACGACCATTGCGGATAGCCATAATCAGCGCTTCATTGATTGTGTCTTTAATTGTTGCACCTGTTGCGTACGGTGTAATCGTTGCAATCTTGTCGATCTCTTCTGCAGTAAGTGAGTGTGAAACTTTGGATAGGTAACCCTCATACGTACGGATACGTCCTGCCTTACTTGGATATCCAACGCGATACATGCGATCAATACGACCAGGTCGAAGAAGAGCTTCATCAAGTGACTCAGGCATATTGGTAGCCATCACTACAAGAATTCGATACTTAGGCGGATTCTTTGGACGCATACCTAGCGTGCGTCGCACAATGCGATTGAAGAAACCACGCGGCTTCTTTAGACCAGAGAGTTCTGTAAGCAGTGCTTGAAGCGTTCCCATGCCGCCACCGCCACCAGCTGCGCCACCACCCATAACGAATTTATCGCGAGCGATTGCAGAGACTGCAGGTTCAGAGAGATAAGCACCACCATGGCAATTACTTTCAAATATCGATGACTTCTGCATCGTCGATGTTCGCTGTGGACCACCTTGCGAAACAATGCCACGATTACCAAGCGAATCAGCTTCGTCGAAGAAGACAACAACTCCGCCATATCGCAGCGCTAATTTACGTAACTTGCGGAAGAGGCTCTTAACCTTAAGAACGCCAACCCCGAAGAACATATTGGTAAATGCACCTGGATCTACAAATACGAATGGCTTACCTGATTCGCCCGCCATTGATTCAGCCATAAGTGTCTTACCTGTGCCTGGAGGACCCCACAAGAGAATTCCTCCGGGCACGTAACCACCATGCTTCTCAATATCTTCAGGAGTTTCAAGGAAGAGCAAATTCTCGCGAATGCGATTAAGAACGTGATCTTGACCCCACACATCACTAAAACGAGTTCTAATGTCATCTGGGAAATATGTATCGACTCCACCGCGACTTAAGAACCAGAAGATCGCTGCAAATTGAATAATGACAAAGAAGACACCAAAGAGAAGTTGCGCAAGAAATGGAAGCGCGGTCAGGAATGCTTTAGGCGCTAAGAAGAAAGCTTTGATTGGTGTTTCATCATAAATCGCACCAAGGACGACGGCAAGCAAAGAAAGTACAAGCGCCCATTTGATGACACGAGATAGGCGAAAGCGAGTCCAATCGCTCAATCTATGAACTTGGCGATCGACAAACTCAAAGTATCGCTTCCAAATACCGTGATACGGGGCCAGTAGCTCGGCAAAGATAAAGTGAATTTGGCGGATAACTTCAATGACAGCTAAAACAATGAGCCACGATTTAGTGCGAGCGGTTTCATTGAGCGCATCTTCAACGCTAAGAATTGGATTCTCGGCAAGGCTCGACCAAGTTAGTACTAGGTAGGTAATTCCAAAGAGCAGCAGGAACTTGATACGGTCGTAAAAAGAGAGGTGGATACGAGTTTTACGATCGATATCTCGAGGCCGACTGGTTCGATTCCCTAGCTCGCTCATTTTGCTCCCTGTACTGTGTATGAACTAATAATTTCCTTGATTTCCTTCTTATTCTCCTTAAAGCACTCGCTCTCGCATCGAACAACAAAGAGATATAGGGAAGAGCGGTCATTCGACATCAAGGAGATTTGATTGAAAGTTTGCTTCACGCCCTCAAATGAGAATCGGTAGTTAGTTTCCACTCCCCGAGCGCCATCTTGCACAAATTCTCGGTCTCGAAGAATCTCAAAGTCCGGTGTACCAGAAACTTCGCCAGCAACGATTTTGGTGATGGGAACAATCGCATCACGGAGAGAGTTATACGAATATTCATTAATTTCTGTATTGGAGAGGTCGCGAACTCTCGCAAAGACCAATGGCTGCGATGGTGCAATTAAGTTAAATACTTCCGAGACCTTAAAATTTGGATCTGTCGAATATGCAATCTGCCATCTGACAAGCTTTTGGCGTGAACCCACATTTTCATCTTCTGATTGCTTCTCATGTTTATTGAGAGCAGCAGTAGGGAGCTCAGTCCAACTCTTAGGAACGGAGAAGAAGACCCCATCTTCTTTAGACGATGGATAATATTTTGAACTTTCACCACATCCCGTAAGTGCCAAGGTCAGGGTCAAAGCAAGAGTCAGTACGCGGCCTCTTCTCATTGCGAAATTCTGCCCGAGAAAGGGGGTGGGCGCTAGATGAATGGAGAAAGGATCTAGTAGCCAGATAAAGAAGAAAAGCCCCCGGTGTGAAAGGCACCGAGAGCTTAACTTGTGCGCGCGAAGGGATTCGAACCCCTAACCTTCTGATCCGTAGTCAGATGCTCTATCCGTTGAGCTACGCACGCTTATGTAATTGTTTACTGCGGATGCGAATACTACCGGCTTTCTCGCATTCCGAAAAACTGCCTATTTAGCCTCGCCAAGAAGTGCTCAGTGGGCGGCCTTCTGCATATCCAGAGGCTGATTGGATTCCCACAACAGCGCGATCTGCAAACTCTGCAAGATTATGCGCACCTGCATATGTGCATGAGGAACGTAGTCCAGAAATAATTTCATCGATGAGATCTTCTACACCTGGACGAGCTGGGTCTAAGAACATCTTTGATGAAGAAATTCCTTCTTCGAAGAGCGCTTTACGTGCACGATCAAATGCATCTTCTTGAGAAGTGCGTGCACTAACAGCGCGCTTAGAAGCCATTCCAAATGATTCTTTATATGAGCGTCCAGAGCTATCGCGCATTAAATCGCCAGGTGATTCATAAGTTCCGGCAAACCAAGAACCAATCATTACCTGTGATGCACCCGCAGCGAGCGCCAGTGCGACATCGCGAGGATGGCGAACTCCGCCATCAGCCCAAACATGTGCACCTAACTTCTTTGCCTCTGCTGCGCATTCAAGAACTGCAGAAAATTGTGGACGACCAACGCCGGTCTGCATACGTGTTGTACACATTGCGCCCGGTCCTACGCCAACCTTAATAATGTCGGCACCTGCAGCAACGAGATCACGCACACCTGCAGCTGTAACAACATTACCTGCAACGATTGGAACGTTGAGGTTGAGCTTCTTAATAATCTGTAGTGCCTCGATCATCTTCTTCTGATGGCCATGAGCAGTATCAACTACAAGAACATCTGCACCGGCTGCGACTAACTTTGCTGCCTTATCCGCAACATCGCCATTGATTCCAACAGCCGCTGCGATACGCAACTTATTGTTCTTATCGACGGCAGGTGAGTAAAGAGTTGCGCGAAGAGCGCCTACCTTGGTGATAATTCCAACGAGGTCACCATTTGCTGAAACAACAGGAGCAACAGTGCGAAGGCGTTCATGCAGAAATTCAAATGCCTGGCGGGGATCTAGTGTGTCTGGCATCGTGGTGAGCTCTTGAGTCATCACTTGGCTCAGCTGTGTAAAGCGATCGACGCCTGCTAGATCCTCTTCGGTAACGATTCCAACTGGCTTAGTGCCATCAACGATGATGATTGCGCCGTGTGCACGCTTATGAATAAGGGAGGCTGCATCTGCAACAGTTTCTTTGAGGGTAAGAGTTATCGGTGTTTCAAAGAATATGTGACGTGATTTAACTGAGGCGATGACGTCTGCGACAACTGGAATAGGAATATCTTGAGGAATAACAACCATTCCACCGCGACGAGCCATAGTTTCAGCCATACGACGCCCAGCGATAGCGGTCATATTCGCTACAACTAATGGGATTGTTGTTCCACTTCCATCGTTAGATGAAAGATCTACATCCATACGGCTTGTAAGTTCTGAATGGCTTGGAGCCATAAATACATCGTCGTAGGTCAGGTCGTATAACGGCTCATTGATAAATCGCACGTACTAGAGTCTACCGAGTTTCAGGAGCTCTTCGCGAACGACAGCCTTGCGACGAGGCTTGCCCAGAGGCTCACCTGCGGCGATTTCCGCCTCATTAATCGCCTGCCAATGGCTCTGGGTTACAACCCTGTTATGTGTAATTACATCGCTGATATCGCCAGCGTTCTTAGGGCTCTTGAGATCTTCCACCAATAACTTCATGACATCGGCAGCATCTGATTTATTTGTTCCAATAACTCCAGATGGTCCTCGTTTTGCCCAACCGACAACATAGGTTTCTGGCGCTACTCGTCCATCAACATTTACTACTTTGCCGTTTTCATATGGAATTCCTTCAAGGGATGCGGCTTGATATCCAATTGCTGTAACAACCAATCCACACTTAATGCTGAAGGTTTCATCCCCACCGGTCTTTTTGAATATAACTTCTTCTACTCGCCCACTGCCCTTAATCTCAACTGGCGTTGCTAAGAATTGAAACTTCATAGTGCGTTCGTGGTTTGTAGATTCTCGTTCTGCGATTAGTAGCATCGCATCAAGGTTGCTCTTTGTATCTTTCTCAATCTCTGCACCTACTCGAGCAAGAGCATCTTCTATATCTTTCTTCGCAATCTCGACATTGGTATGTTCAAGTTTTGGAAGCTCGCGGAGTTCAGGTGATGTAAATGCTGCATGTTCAGGGCCACGTCGTGCACTGATGACAACAGTTCTGACCGCACTCTTCTTAAAGAGATCGATGGCGTGGTCTGCAGTATCTGTTGGGTCTAGCTCACTTGGTTCAAGTGCCAGCATGCGAGCAACGTCCATTGCCACGTTGCCGGCGCCAATGACAACCGCGGTATCGCAACTTAAATCGATTGATTCATCTTTGAAATCTGGGTGAGCGTTATACCAAGGGACAAATGTCGCAGCTGACATTGAGCCAGGAAGATCTTCGCCCGGAATTCCCAACTTCTTGCCGAGCGCAGAACCAGTTGCAATAACAACCGCGTCATAACGCTCACGTAGCTGCTCAATTGTTAAATCACTTCCAAGTTCAATATTGCCAAAGAGTCGAAAGTTGGGTTCGTTCGCTACCTTTTCAAATACCTTAGATACAGTCTTAATCTTTGGATGATCAGGGGCAACACCGCTGCGGACAAGGCCCCAAGGAGTCGGAAGGCGCTCAATCATGTCAATTGAAAATTGAAGCTCTTCGCTCTGTAAATTCTGAAGAGCTTGCGCCGCAAAGTAGCCAGCTGGACCTGCACCGACGATGGCTATCTTGTATTGAGGCATATGCGAACTTTACAGGAGATTCAATTTTTTGAATCTCGAGGTTACTTAATCAGCAATTTCTTTACACGTCTTCTTAATTCAATCACTAGGACACGTGCGCTCTGACGGCGAAGAGTTCTGTTATCCACTCCAATGAGCGCTTGAGCAGCTGTATGGAGCGAAACGTGAGTAATGTCGGAATTATCTCCCATAGGAATTTGAGCTGTAGAGAAGTTATCTAAACTCCCAATGATTTCAACGCCTGATGACTCTAACTCTCTGATCGATGCAGCTCCAATTTCGCGAGCTTTATCAAATGCCCACTGTGGGGTTAGCAATTTCGTTGCATCTTTGGAGACATTCACTTTATCCGTTAAATGCTTTATTGCTCCTTCACGAATAAAAATTTCATACTCGGACCAATCGCGTTTCTTCGGAAAATTCTTATTCACTTCTATAAGCAAGCAAATTTCTTCATATGTGAGCGATCGATTACTTGCAATTCCGTCAATCTGCCTCAAAGTTCCTGCTGGTATTCCAAGAATTGAATTGAACGCCTCGAAAATTGCTGTCGGTTGGGTTTCGTCGGCAACCACGACTTTCACATTCTCTGGACCAAAAACTTTCGCCCAATGTGAAACTACTCGCCCATGTTCGTGACGTTTCCAGAATGTTGGCGTTAACTTTGAAACTCCAGGTTCATCAAGAACCGAATGTAGCCACTCCTCATACGTAGGCGTTAAGCCATACTTTAAATATTGCTGATATGAAGATGAAAGTAGTTTCACAAGAGGACGCAAGGTGAAGACGATAGTCACATCATCAATATTTATATCGGCTTTAAATTTATTGATCTTCTCTTCATCCAGCTCGCAGAAGAATTCACTACTGATTAAAGTCGTTCCGCGACTCTTCTTGATGCTCTTCACGATTTTCTGCCATTCAGCGATTGGCGTTTGAACGCCTCCACGGTTCTTCCAACCCCAGGTCCGCCCAGCCAGAGCCCAGGCGGCTCTATGGTGAGCTTTCTGTCCCAAGTCTGGGTAGATAATTCCTAGTGCTTTTAACTCATCAGAATTCTTAGAGAAACTCTCCTGAAGCGCAGTTGTCCCTGTCTTATGGAAGCCGACGTGAGCAACAAGCTTTTTGCTCATTACGCGCTCAGCAGTCTAAATCCGTTAATAAAAATAATTGCAATCGCAACAAAAATTCCAAGCTGCCTTCTAGGCAACCAGCCAACAAGTTTTGCGGCGATTGGCGCCATTAAAACACCACCAAGTGCAAGGCCACCAACTGCAGACCAATCAATATCCAATTTATTGATATTAAGCAGGAAGCCAATACTTGCACAGACTGCAACGATGAATTCTGCTGCAGAAACAGTGCCGATAACTTTTCTAGGTTCGGTCTGAGTTGTTGTGAGCAAAGTAGGGGTTACGACAGGTCCCCATCCACCTCCACCAGATGCATCCACAAATCCGCCTGTAAAACCTAGGAATGTTAAGTACTTTGGGTTGGAGATATCTGCGATGTTAGCTTGTGACGATTGAACGAAAAGATTGCGGTAGAGCAATAAGAATCCTAGAAGCAACAAAATTGTTGAAATAAAGATTTTTCCACCCGATAAGTCAATATTGGATAGGAAAGTTGCACCTAGAAGTGCACCAATGCCACCTGGAATTGCAAGGCGACGAAGAATGACTTTATCTACGTTGTCACGGTGCCAGTGAGATGCACCAGATGCCAGAGTAGTTCCGATTTCAGCAGCGTGAACTGCCGCTGATGCAACTGCTGCAGAGGCACCAAGAGTTAGTAGAAGGGTTGAGCTAGTTAAGCCAAAACCCATGCCAAGAGATCCATCGACTAGTTGTGCAATGGATCCTGCAAGAGCAAATAGCATCCAGTTCATAGCAACTCCTTCATTATCTTTTCGACATTCACTGCAATATCTTCTGTCCCATCAAGAATTAACTCTGCATGAGTTGGTGGTTCATACTCTTGTCCAACACCACTTAGGTTTGGAAGCGAACCATCGGCAGCCTTCTTATAGAGTCCCTTTGGGTCGCGATCGGTGCAGACCTCAATCGGAGTCTTCACCCAAACTTCTGCAAATTTTCCTTTATCAAAGAGCTCTCGAACGCTATCGCGGTCTTCAGCAAATGGGCTAACGAGTGCAACGATGACGATGAGTCCTGCATCTGCCATCAGGTGAGCGACCTGACCAACGCGACGCACATTTTCCGCGCGATCTGCGCGAGTAAAACCAAGATCTTTATTCAATCCAAGACGAAGATTGTCTCCATCGAGAACATAACTATGAGCGCCAGCCGCAAAGAGTTGCTTCTCAAGCTCGTTAGCGATTGTTGATTTTCCAGAACCTGAGAGACCGGTTAACCAAATTACTTTTGCGCTCTGGTTTTTCTGCGATGCACGGGCAAGTGAATCAACCTCGTACTTATGTTCAGAGACGTTATCAGAACGACGTAAGACGTGGTTGACCATTCCAGCTGCCACGGTATTGAGAGTCACGCGATCTACGAGAATGAAGCTTCCGGTATTTCTATCTTCCTTGTACGGAGAAAGTGCAATCGGCGAATCTGTTGCAATTTCAACTACGCCGATCTCATTCATGGCAAGTACTTCTGCTGCTTCATGATCGCCACTAGTAATCTCAAGCTTATGGCGAATTTTGGTGACGATTGTAGGCACCTGTGTTGAGCCAGCGATTAGGTAATAAGAGCGACTATGGACCAGCTCTGTCTCGCCCAACCAGACAACATTTGCATTAAAGCGATCTGCTGGCATTGTGAAGTTACTAGCTAACTCGACGCTATCGCCTCTTGTTGCATCAACATCTGGCTCGAGAACGAGAATCACCGCTTCAGAATCTCCGGCGCTCTTGCGATCTCCCCCATGCGAAACTATCTGTGAAATCTTGGCTTTGCGCTTACTTGGAAGAACAATGACTTCGTCGCCTTGGTTAAATGTTCCGTTAAAGATTGTTCCTGAAAGGCCGCGGAAGTTCTCGGCACGAGCAATTAGTTGCACACCAAGATGTGGCTTTACGAGCGCTTCGCTCTTCTTATTCCAACTTTGAATGTATTCAAGAAGTGTTGGGCCTGAATACCAAGGCATATTTGTACTGCGGTGAACCACGTTATCTCCGGCAAGTGCACTGACTGGTACCGCTTGATAATCGGTAATTCCTAAACGCTTTGCAACATCCGAAAGTTCATTAACGATTGCTTGGTAAACATCCTGCGAATACCCAGTTGCATCTAACTTATTCACTACTACTGCGATTCTTGTTACACCCATCAGTGAGCAGATAGTTAAGTGACGCAGTGTTTGCGTACGAATTCCACGAGCTGCATCAACCAAAACAAGTGCTACATCTGCGCGAGATGCAGCAACGGCCATATTTCGTGTGTACTGCTCGTGTCCAGGCGCATCGGCAATAATCAAACGGCGGCCGTTGAGAAGCGACATTGATCGATACGCAACATCGATTGTGATGCCTTGCTCGCGCTCTGCTTCTAATCCATCAGTAAGTAAGCTGAAATCGATTTCCCCAGCAACAATTGTTGATCCACTTCGGCGGATATTGCGTGCTGCAGCAACTGTGTCGTGCGGAACGCTATCTGTCTCTACAAGAAGACGGCCAATCAGCGTGCTCTTTCCATCATCAACGCTTCCGCATGTAACGAGGCGAATAATTGGCTGCGTGGATTGCTGAGTCATTAGAAGTAGCCCTCAGTCTTCTTCTTCTCCATCGAATCTTCCTTCTCGCCATCAATAAGGCGAGTGGCTCTTTCGCTGAGCTTCACATTCATTACTTCTTCAACAATTTCCGCGACCGTAGTGGCATCTGATTCGACAGCAGCCGTCAGCGGGTAACAACCCAAAGTGCGGAAGCGAATCTTCTTCATGACTGGGACTTCACCATTAATGAGTGGGAAGCGATCATCATCAACCATAATCATCTGCTCGCCACGGAATACGACAGGGCGTTCTTTAGCGAAGTACAAAGGATTTACAGGCACATTTTCTTCTTCGATGTAGTTCCAGATATCGAGCTCGGTCCAGTCTGAAATTGGGAAGACTCGCATTGATTGTTCAGGTGTAATTCTTGGATTGTAAGTTCGCCACAGCTCTGGTCGCTGATTTCGTGGGTCCCAACGGTGCCCAGCTTCACGCACACTGAAGATTCGCTCTTTCGCTCGGCTGCGCTCTTCGTCGCGACGAGATCCACCGATAGCTGCATCAAATTGATTTGCATCTAAACCTTGTCGCAGAGCGACGGTTTTCATAATTCGCGTGTATTCAGAAGCGCCGGTATTGAAAGGAGTTATGTTGTCAGCAACTCCCTGAGTATTTGTCTGCCTGATGATATTTAAGTTGTACTTCTTCACCATCTCTTCGCGGAAAGAGATCATCTCGCGGAATTTCCAGGTTGTATCAATATGCATAACTGGAAATGGAATCGGTGCAGGATAGAAAGCCTTCATAGCAAGATGCAGGAGTACCGCAGAATCTTTGCCGATTGAGTAGAGAAGAACAGGCTTACGGAAAGCTGCTGCGGTCTCTCGTAGAATCTCTATCGATTCGTTCTCGAGAGCCTTCAAAACTTCGGAAGAGCTTTTCACGTCGTAATCATAGGGAAATTTCCATGTGAAAACTCTGTGCGACTTCGGCGGAGACGAGGAGATTTGAACTCCTGAAGGGTTTAACCCCTTACCTCGTTAGCAGTGAGGCGCACTCGACCGGGCTATGCGACGTCTCCAAGTGTTGCTGAAGTTTACAACCTATTGAGGGTCATCTGCCAATTAGGAAGGAAATTGAGTTCCCGAAGCCGAATTTCTTCGATGGTGGCTTAAGGATAAAGAGCAGGCGCATTATCGGCGCCCAGATACCAAATACGCGAGAAAAGATTCGAGAGCGAACGATCGCATCCTGCTTAGTGTTGTGAAAACTTCCGGAGCTATCCGTTGGATGTGTTGCGATAACTATCGGCAAGAAATATCCCGTGAGGCCAGCGCGAAGAGCGTCAGCAATGAAGATGTACTCGTCGCCGAGGTAATTCTCGGCGCCTGCTCCAAAGTTTTCATCGAATCTAATTGATGCCTTCTTAATGGCTGGAACTCTAATAATCATCTCGTATGTCGCAGCCTTAGCTGAGTTTCTTAACTTCAGCTCGTGTGCTTGCTTTGGATAAGGCTTTCTTAGAGTTCCAGTCTCATCGACCGCTTGAAGCAAAAGAATTGAGATATCAGGGTTTGATTGCAAATATTCAAGTGCAGTGTTGATCGACTCTTCTTTGAACTCAATATCGTCATCGCCGAAGAGTAGGTATTCAGTTGTCGTATTCTCGATGGCAGCATTCCTGCTCTTTGCAACGCCTCTGCTCTGAAGTTCAATGCGCTTGATCTTGGCATTTGTGGCAGGCAGTGATTCTGAATTTGGATTCTGGACCACAACTAGATTAGAGAAAGAGTCGAGATACTTGATATCAGCCATCCGCTTGCCGAGAGTTGAATACCCGACTGTCAGGAGTTCTTGCTTATTCACTATGTGTGAGCGCCCTTGCAAATCTCATAAGCCCACTTGAGATATTCGATAAGTTTGAATTCTGCATGCGCAGACCGAAGAAGAGCACAATCGTATTCGCTTGGCTAATTCCACCGGTATAGCTGAGGTAGAGCAGTGCTCCAAGAAGTATCAGCATTGCACCACCAGAAATCAAAATTCCAGTTTCGCCTGATTTAATCCGGGTGCCAATTCTTACCGAGTTCTTGACGGGCTTGTTATTCAGCTTTGCAAGTACAAAACTTCTCTGGGATTCAACCTGCTTCTTATATAGGCGTCCATAGATCTCAAATATAGCGAGCACAATAACTATGTTCAGCAGCGCAAATGCCCAATTCAAGTAGAAGAATATGAGGATTACTACGGCTAATTGCATGACAGCGCTGAGCAAGTTCGTTAGCTCAAATGCTAATGACCAACGCCAATTACCTTTTGCATTTCTTTGATTCTTCTTTGCATGTTTAAAAGCTTTATCAAAGACATTGACTCGGTAAATCCTCTGGAAGAAGTGTCCCGCTCGAGTTGCACCAAAGAATAGGAAGAATCCTGTAACTAGAATTGCCAGTTGAGTCTGGCTCATCTTTCCTTCATTAAGAATGATGCCAGTGAAGAGCTTTGCCACAGCTAACTCAGAAACTGAAATAAACGCCGCGATGAGAACTAAGCTGACCAGAATCAGTCGATATTTTCTAGTCGTAAATAGATCGTGAAATGCACTCCTTAGTTCGCGAGCGAGAATGAGCATGGGCTAATTATTCCTTAATTTCGATGATGTCACGATCGCTGCAATATGCCCTACCGTTACGAAGAGAGCAATTCCGAGCGCAACCTGTAATGAGTTAGTGAAGCTGCTGAAAAGCGCCACATAAATAGTGAATTCGACTGAGTGAAAAATTCTCTGTGCGGGGAGGAACTTAAAAATCTTCCGAATCGATCTCAAAATCCCCTTGACTGGAAGATTCGCACCCGATTGATCCTGAATCTTCTCTAGGCCCGAGAATGCTCTTGCAACATGGACTGCATCATTAAATCCTTTATTGAGAATGATCAAGATTGCTAGTAGCGCACCTAGATATGGGTAGATAGTTGAGTTAATCGGTTCGTTAGGCCAATTAGCTAATCGGAGACCGAAGCAGATGGGAATGAGAGCTTCTGCTAAATAGTGACCAAGTTTGTCGAGGAAGATTCCCATAGGAGATTTTGTATCTCTCCAACGTGCGACCTCACCATCGCAGCAATCAATCAGCATCTGTAGTTGGCTAAGGAATAGTGCAAGAGCAATTCCAACCCATCCTTGAATAAGTAGTGCCGGGCCAATAGATGCCCCAGTAATAATCATCAGCCAAGTAACGCCATTAGCTGAGATTGAGGTCCGCAAAAGAATGCGTGTTAGATATGGCGATAAACGTCGTTGATAAAGATCTGCAATCCAATGTTCAGAAGTTGAGCGACCTGTAACGGAGACAGGTTGGGAAATTTCGCGAATCTGCGCAATCGTTGGGCGGGTAGGTCTCTCGGTCATAACTACTTTGCCACAGCTTTTCGACTAGCGACCCACTGGACTGAAGAGATTACGAAGAAGAGTACGCCCAAGTAGTAAAGCAATGGCAAGAGAGATACGCCGGCCCAGACTAGAGCTGCAATTACAAGTAAGCGTCCGACGATAAATCCACCTGCGATTGAGAGCCACTTCGGCTTTGCTTCACCTTGAAGAGCTCGATACATATTGTCATAGTGGTTAAAGAGAATCGCAAAGAGAAGCAGGAATAGAACTGAGCGATCTAAATCAGTTATGAAAGCCATCGCAATAAAGACTGAGCCTTCAACGAGGCGAAGTAGCGAAGGTTCAAGCCAATCAAAGCGATTAGTTGAGTTTTCATTTCTAAATGAATCCAGCTGGTCATCGATAAGATTCTTATTGACGCGCTCCTTAGGCCATGTAAGGCTCTTGCGAACTCGGCCACGGAAGACAAGTGCAATTGAAAGTAAGGCCAAAATTGGCATAATTATGAAGGTAAATGCAGCTCCACCAATGACAGAAGAAGCACTAATTACTAGCCAGCGCTCACCGATCGGGAATTGCACAGCCTTCTTCGACCAATACTCAAAACGCGACTTCTTCTCGCGTTCGGTACTGACAAAACCATCATTCTTGATTTCGAAGTCCAGTGGTTGCAGCTGTGTGCTTCGAATCTTATTAATGCGAGCAAAGTTGTAATCTGAGAGATGTCTAAATGTCTGAAAGAGCATCATGCCCATCGCTGGAATCCAGAGATTTTGCCCATTCTTTGCTGCACCGTATGCAAGTGCGAAGAAGACCAAGTACTCCTTAATTCTGTCTGTGATTGCATCTAGCCAAGCACCTAATTGCGAGAATTGGCGGGTGTAGCGTGCAAGTTCTCCATCAACGCAGTCGATGATGATGCTCAGCTGCAATAGGACTGCGCCAGCAAAGATTGACCAGAATGTTCCTTGGCTAAATTGGTAAGCCGAGTAGAGGCCAACTGCAAATGAAATCAGCGTGACTTGGTTTGGTGTCATCTTTAGGCGAACGGCAGCCCAGGTAAACAACTTTGAGAATTTGCGTAAGAAGAAGACTGAGAAGAATCCGTCGTTGGCACGGTTAGCTAGCTTGAGTCGTAAACGGGCATCATTGAGTGCAGCAATCTCACGCTTTACAGATTCGCGTTCTGAAGCATCAGTCGAGCGAATATAGGGAGCACCTGCAACTTCAGCAGGAGCAACTACAAGAGCTGCGCGAACGAGCGCCACCAATACCAGATCCAGCGCGTTACCAGCATGCTTTGTATCTTTTACTTTATTAAGTACTTCAATTATTTCTTCACGTTGGAATTGCGACAAACGCATGATTCCTAAGAAAGTATGGTTTCCATGGCCAACTTCGTGATAGCCGGAAGTTGCACCGGTGATGCGACCTTGGCTGACGCGAGTTAATCCACCTTTTGTCTTCGCAACTAGCGCAGTGGTTACTGTTCGCGGATAATCGGTTAACAATTCGAGATGGGGTTGGGTAACAACAGCATTCTCATCGACGAGCAAGAGATCCTGATTGCCGGATTGAAAAGCCTCGAGGATTTCTGCAATCTTGGTGCCCGCATGAACATCAAAAGTACGGAGATTTTCACTCATAAGAGGTAATCTATCGTGCTCGAGCGGGAATTTCGCTCATAGATAGGTCGAGAAGGTAGAGATGGCGATTCAAGTTGTAATTCTGGCAGCAGGCATGGGAACTCGTTTGGGAAAGCCATGGCCAAAGCCACTTACCGTCTTATCTGATGGCCGATCAATCATGCAACAGCAGATGGAGAACGTCTCTCAAGTTTTTGGCGATAAAGCTCGAATCACTGTTGTCGTCGGTTTCAAGTTAGAGATGATTATTGAAGCGCATCCAACTGCGTCATTTGTTTACAACGAAATTTATGATCAAACAAATACTTCAAAGAGCTTATTGAAGGCGCTTACTGCTAGCCAGGAATCTGGAGTTCTCTGGCTGAATGGTGATGTTGTATTTGATGCCAAGGTTCTAGAGCGAGTTGCGTCTCGAATCGAAGCTGAGAAATCTTTCGTCTGCGTTAATACTTCTGCAACAGCTGAAGAAGAAGTGAAGTACACAGTTGATGACAAAGGCTTCATCAAGGAACTTTCAAAGACTGTACAAAATGCTCTTGGTGAGGCAGTTGGAATTAACTTCATCTCTGCCCACGAGAAGGCAAATGTCATCGCTCAACTGAAGGCATGCGGAGATCAGGATTACTTCGAGCGCGGGCTAGAACTTGCAATCGAGAAGAATGGCATCCAGCTTGAGCCAGTTGATATTTCAGACTTGTTCGCAGTCGAGGTTGATTTCCAAGCAGACCTTGATCGTGCTAACGAGGGCTTAAAGTAATTTAAGCCTTTAAACCGCTACATGCTGGCTTAGGGCCTCCGTTTGGATTTCCGTAGCGGTGATATGTAATGGCAACTGATTGTTCGATCAACCAACGAGGCGCTTCGATATCTCCGCGCTGTGCAATTGGTCTGTGATCTACAGAAATACCTTTCTGCATCTCAGAATAAATCGGTGGCTTACTTGAGGCGAGCCAGCGCACGCGAGAGTAACTCTCCTTCACATCACTGAGATCGGTTGTGAATATTACCTTCGCACCAGTTGTCTCGGCGATATGGTGGATAAGAGATTTCTCGGCTTGTGTTGTTGATTCATCTACGACTACAACAATCGGTGCCAAATAATGGCGATAGCGCTGGAAGTTCTTCTCAACGACAAGACCTGAACGATCAATCGCTTGTGAACCAACCTTCGCCCACCATGTATTTACGCCATATGTAGCTGCTTCTAAATTGGTAACACGTGGCCAATTGCGGAGAGTGTTCACGTAATTGAGGCCACCAGCTTTAGCGTTGGGGCCAACTGCAGAACGCTTCCAACCACCAAATGGTTGGCGATTAACAATTGCGCCCGTGATTCCACGATTAACGTAGAGATTGCCTGCTTCAATGCGATTGATCCACTCTTCACACTCTTTCTCATCGAGTGATTGAATGCCGGCAGTTAAACCAAAGTCTGTCTCGTTCTGCCAAGTAATTGCTGTATCGAAATCTGGCGCTTCGATGATTGCAAGGACTGGACCGAACCACTCGTTGCGATGCGACCATGAGCCAGCCTTAACGCCAATTTTTACACCTGGTCGCCACATCAAACCTGCTTTATCAATCTGCTTCGGTTCAACGAGCCAGCTTTCACCGGCATCTAGTTGATTCAACGCTCTTGTAAGTGCGCTCTCTGATGGTCGAATAATTGGGCCTACTGTTGTTGAGAAATCCCAACCTGCACCGACGTGAAGTGATTCGACAGCATCCTTTAGCTGGCGAGTAAATGCTGGATCGTTATAGATATTGGTATCAACGATTGCAATCGATGCTGCAGAACATTTCTGTCCAGCATGTCCAAATGCTGATTGCACTAAGTCTTTAACAGCTGCATCGATATCAGCGCAGGCAGAAATCAGAACAGCATTCTTTCCACTTGTCTCTGCCATCAAATTGATCTCTGGACGCCATGATGTAAAGAGAGATGCTGTATCGAATGAACCAGTGAGGATTACCCCGTCAATCTCGGGATGAGTAACGAGATACTTTCCATTCTCATCATCACGCATCGGCAAGAATTGCAGAACATCCTTGGGAACTCCGCCTTCCCAGAGGTGGGAAACAATCTCCCATGCCGTGGCAACAGTCTCTGGCGCTGGCTTAAGAATGACGGTATTTCCGGCAGTTAACGCCGCACAGACTCCACCCATCGGAATTGCGTAAGGGAAATTCCAAGGTGGAACTATAAGAATTGTTCCGAGCGGAGTTGATTCTCCAAAGTTCTGAGCTGTCATTGCATAGAAGCGCGCAAAGTCGATCGCTTCTGCAACTTCTGGATCTGCCTCTGCCACAGTCTTTCCGGCATCGCGTGACATCACTGCGATTGTTTCGGTCGTTGCTTTCTGCATGATTTCCGCAGCGCTAAAGAGAATCTCCTTACGCTCATCAATTGTCAGCGCGCTCCATTTCTCTTGAGCTTTAAGCGCGGTGGCGATCGCTGTATCTACATCCTTAGCTGAACCAACTGAGTAGTGGTACCAGATTTTTCCGTTATCAGAAGGGTCGCTCCCCTCTTCTTGTTCTTTAGTGAATTTCTCTTTGCCGCCGATGACAAGAGGAATCTCTTGATCCTTAATTGCGCGGACTTTCTTAATCGCCTTGGTGACATCCTTGATAAATCCGGGCTCAGTTGGATCTGCATTTCTCTCATTTTCGAACTCGCCATTTGTAGAGATTGCATGGTCGACGTGGCGTAAGGATTGAGTTGTTATGGAGTGACGCTCGGCAATCGAATTACGGAAACGTACCTCCTGCTCTTTAAATTTAGCTGGGTTCTTAGAAATCTCAAATGCCGCCTTGAGATAGTTCTCATCTGATGTGTTCTCATCTAATCGGCGAACAAGATAAGCAACTGCTGCAGCAAAGTCATCTTTACGAGTAACTGGCGCATAAAGCAGAACTGGCTGACCTGCGCGAGTGACAGCAAGTGCTTCTGCATTTGCCATACCTTCAAGCATCTCAATATCAATTTGATCAACAACCCCGCGAGACTTTGCGACTTCGAGCGCCCACGTCATATGGAAGAGATTGTGTGAAGCGATACCAATGCGCACCGCCTTCGAATGTTCTGGGCGAAGAGCAGCATCTACGAGACGTACATAAGATGCATCGACATCAGACTTTGAGCGATATGGGGCAGAGCTCCAGCCGTGAAGTTCTGCTTCAGCTCGCTCCATTGCAAGGTTTGCACCTTTAACGAGGCGCACTTTGATTGACCCGCCTGAACGCGCATAGCGATCCTTAGACCACTCAACTAACTGAGCGAAGAATTGATGCGCTTCTGGAAGGTATGCCTGAAGAACAATTCCAGCCTTCATGGATTCGAATTCACTCTCATCGAGAACGCGCATAAAGGCAGCGACTGTCATCGGAAGGTCGCGGTACTCCTCCATATCAAGGTTTATAAAGGTTCCGTGTTGCTGCGCTTCACGATAGAGGATGCGCATCTTCTCAGAGACTCGGTCAATCGAGCCTTCAACATCGATAATGATTAATTGAGCAACGATCGAAGAGAGCTTCACAGATACGTAATTAACTTCCGGGCGGCGCATCATTTCGAGAATAGATTGGAAGCGAAGCTCTGCTTCGTGATCACCTAGGACTGCTTCGCCCAATACATTGATGTTGAGCGCAATACCTTTATTGGTTCGCTTCGCCAAATGCTTCGATAGCTTCTCGGACTCAGAAGCAAGAATCAAATCTTTTGAAAGTGCACGGACGCGCTGATGAACAGCTGCAACAACTGGTGCAGGAAGTACTCGAGAGAGAACTCCAATAAAGTGAAGTCCGATTCCATTGATAGGGCCGAATCCAACGATGCTCGCCTTCTTGGCTGCACGACGAAAGATTCTGGAAGATGATTTAACAGATGAAATTCGCATAACTTCATCGGTGAGCGTGATTGTGGCTTCAATTGCCTTTGGATCTTTAAAGAGTCGGGCTACTCGCTTGCGGTTTGCTTTCTCGCGGCGATCGCGCAATTTATCCGACTGAGCCATCAACTCTTTTGTTCGCATAACCGCGGTATCGGCTAATTGATCAATTTTTGTATCGGTCTCGAAGATCGAAGACATTGCGAAGGAGCCCCATTTTCTTATCGATTTCTTAAGGAAATATCTGTCGCAAGGTTACCAAGCCTTTTCCACCCCTGCTTATCGTCTCTATTTGCCTAGCAAAGGTTGGGCACTTAGCCGTAAGATTGAAATATGAATCAAGAGGCGGCCGAGACTTCAATGCGAAGCGAGAAGCGAAAGCATGACGTTGCACCTTCACCGCAATTTGCTGAGTTTATGAAGACCGGTTGGAGCCCTAGCGATCGCGAGGGTTTACAACCTCTGCAAGTAGTTACCTACGCCTACTCTCGTCGCCAAGTCTTATCTGCGGCCTTTCCAGGTACCAGAATAGTTATTAAAGCTGGCGGTTTTAAAGTTCGAGCAAACGATACCGATTACAACTACCGCCCCGACAGTGCATTTGTTTACTACAGCGGTGTACAGGGATCTGATGCAACAGCAGACGCTGTTCTTGTTCTCGAACCAAGTGGAGATTCACATTTAACTTATCTCTACATGCACCCGCGATCTACTCGAGATACCGATGCTTTCTATCGTGATGTTAAGTACGGTGAACTCTGGGTTGGTCGTCGCTTCACTCTCGCTGAAGCTCAAGAGACTTACCAAATTGATACCCGTAATTTATCTGAACTTGATTCACTGTTAACTGATGGCAAGAAGACTTTGTCACTTGATGATGAAGAGCTTCTCGTATTCACCTCTGAACAACGTTTATGTAAAGATGAGTACGAAATTGATCAGATGCAGAAAGCCGTTGATGCCACTGCACTTGGATTTAACGATGTCATCCATGCAATTCCTGCTGCTGTTGAAACACCACGAGGCGAGCGAGTTCTAGATGCCGCTTTCTATGGTCGCGCACGTATTTCTGGAAATGATCTTGGATATAACACCATCGTCGGCGCTGGTTCTCATGCATGTGTGCTGCACTGGATTCGCAATGATGGAGATATCCATCGTGGAGAACTTGTTCTCGTCGATGCAGGCGTCGAGCTAGATTCTTTCTACACAGCAGATATCACTCGTACGCTGCCCGTGGATGGAAAGTTCTCACCATCACAACGCGCTCTATATATGTTGGTTTATGAAGCTCAGTTAGCAGGCTTTGCTGCAATCAAACCTGGCGTTCTCTTCTCAGATATAAATAAGGCGTGCCAAGCAGTGTTGGCGCAAGGCCTTGCAGATATGGGAGTCCTTACTGTTTCCGCAGAAGAATCATTGAAACCTGAAGTTGGTCTACATCGCCGTTGGACTCTGCACGGAGTAAGCCATCACCTAGGTCTTGATGTTCATGATTGCTCTGAAGCACGCCGCGATATGTACATGAATGCACCCTTGCGCGAAGGAATGGTTCTTACAGTTGAACCTGGGCTCTATATCCAGCCAGATGATGAACTCTTTGCACCTGAATACCGCGGAATCGGTATCCGTATTGAAGATGACATTGTTGTTACGGCAGATGGTTACCGAAACTTGAGCGAGAACATTCCTCGCCATCCAGATGATATTGAAAAGTGGATGCAGACCCTCTTAGGACGCCAGTAAATAACCTAAGTAAGCGGCAATAACTCCGAAGAAGATTGAGCCTACAAGGTTTACTACAACAAGCTTGTAGCGCTTGAGCTCATACCCTAAGAAGATATCGATGATAAAGGTTGACCAGGTTGTGAATGCTCCTGCAAAACCAATCGCTAAGAAGTCATATAGGTGTTCTGTTGAACTATATGCAATTCCAATGATGAAAGATCCAAGAATGTTTACCGCAAATGTCCCGATAGGTTTATCGGTGAATTTTCTAAAGTATTGATCGATGAGAAAACGTGCAGGCGCACCAACTGCAGCGCCCAAAATCACCATCAGCGTATTCATGGGCGCACCTTGATTAACTTACGCGCATACTTCAGAGAGAAGTACGCGACGAAGAGAGATGCTGCGATGTTTATAAACAGGTAGGTGAAACCGGCCTCATCTGGTGCAACTGCTTCATATGTAACAGCAGAAAAAGTTGAGAGCCCCCCGCAGAAACCTGGGAGAAGGAAATATCTCAACTCTGTAATTCTTCTTCGTTCCATGAGAACCATTAAGAACATCGCTAGCAATATTGCAATCAGATTTGCAGCCAATGTGCCCGGACCGCTCGATGGAATCAGTATGGAAAGCGCCCAACGCAAGAGAGAGCCCAATACGCCGCCAAACGAGACGAGCAGTACGGGTTTCAGTTGTAGTCCTACTTCTTAATTGGCTTAAGGATTGTCGTGATGACGCTAATAATCAGAGATGCAAAGAGCGCCGACCAGAATCCAGCAACTTCAAGCTTCTCGCTCCACCGCGCAGTCAGCGACAACATCGCTGCATTTACGACAAAAAGGAATAAGCCGAAGGTAACAAGTGAAACCGGAAAGGTAAGGACCTTAATAATTGATCCAAAGAATGTATTAATTAGGCCAAAGAGGAGCGCAACCCATAGATAGGTTGTTAGCCCACCATCAACCGAGATTCCAGGTACTACCAGCGTTGCAATCCACATAGAGAATGCAAGAACTGCCCACCTGATGAGCAACATTAGTTGCGCTTTTCTCGCTTCAAAAGCCCTGCAAACATGCGTGCTGGATCATATTTAATATCTACAACGCGCTCCTTCATAGGAATGATTGCGTTATCAGTGATCTTGATGTGCTCTGGGCAGACTTCAGTACAGCACTTTGTAATGTTACACATTCCAAGGCCGTGCTCTTCCTGAGCAGAACGCTTACGGTTCTTCAACATATCAAGTGGGTGCATATCAAGTTCTGCGATGCGGATAAAGAATCGTGGGCCAGCAAATGACTTCTTATTCTCTTCGTGATCGCGGATTACGTGACATGTGTTCTGACATAGGAAGCATTCGATGCACTTACGGAACTCTTGGCTTCGCTCGACATCGATCTGTTCCATGCGCGCTTCACCAGGAGCGAGCTCCTTTGGATGTTCGTACGCTGGAACTTCCATCGCCTTCTTATAGTTGAAAGAAACGTCAGCAACGAGATCCTTAATTACAGGAAATGCGCGAAGCGGAGTAACTGTGATTGTCTCGTCATCACCAAATGATGCAACCTGTGTCATACATGCAAGACGTGGCTTTCCGTTGATCTCCATAGAACAAGATCCGCACTTGCCAGCTTTACAGTTCCAGCGGACAGCGAGATCGCCCATCTGTGTTGCTTGTACGCGGTGAATAACATCGAGGACTACTTCGCCCTCATTTGCCTCTACCTGAACATCTTTTAGACCACCATCAGTTGCGTCGCCTCGCCAGATGCGAAGATTAATTTTGCGTGCCATTAGTTGGAACCGCCTTTCGCAATTTCTTCCGGTGTCATGTACTTCTCGAGTTCGTGAACATCAAAGAGATCAAAGAGCTCCTTAGGCAACATCGGCAACTTCTGCGCCTTGATATTAACTGAATTGCCATCAAAGCTTGCGATGTGGTTTACCTGGCGCCACTTATCGTTCATGCCAGGGAAATCATCACGAGTATGTCCGCCACGAGATTCTTCACGCAATAGCGCTGACTTCGCAGTTGATTCTGCGACTAGCAACATATTGTCGAGGTCGAATGCCAAGTGGAAACCTGGGTTGAACTTACGTCCGCCACCAACTGCCACATTCTTACTGCGAGCGCGAATGTCAGCGATCTTTGCGATTGCTTCTTCGATCTCAGTGCGTGTACGGATGATGCCGACGAGGTTATGTGTAACTTCCTGAAGCTCTGCGTGGAGAGAGTATGAATTCTCGCCACCTGCGCGACTAAATGGAGCTTCGATGCGATCGGCAGCTGCCTTGATTGCCGCATCAGAGACAGGGTTTGCACCCGCGTTCTTTACATATGCAGCAGCACCAGCACCTGCGCGACGACCGAATACGAGTAGGTCGGTAAGTGAGTTACCACCGAGACGGTTTGAACCGTGCATACCACCGGCAACTTCACCTGCTGCAAAGAGTCCTGGGACTCCGATTGCTGCAGCTGTATCTGGTTCGACCTCAACGCCGCCCATTACATAGTGACATGTTGGGCCAACTTCCATCGCTTCCTTGGTGATATCTACGCCAGCTAGTTCATAGAACTGGTGCCACATAGATGGAAGGCGCTTCTTAATTACTTCAGCTGTCAGACGCTTTGAAACGTCGAGGAATACTCCGCCGTGTTCAGTGCCGCGTCCTGCTTTAACTTCAGAGTTGATTGCACGCGCAACTTCATCACGTGGAAGAAGCTCTGGTGGACGACGGTTGTTGTCCTGGTCTTCATACCAACGATCTGCTTCTGCTTCGTTATCTGCGTACTTATCCTTGAATACATCTGGGATGTACTTAAACATAAAGCGCTCACCCAGTGAGTTGGTAAGAATTCCACCTTCACCGCGAACAGATTCTGTTACGAGAATTCCGCGTACTGATGGTGGCCAGACCATTCCTGTTGGGTGGAATTGCAAGAACTCCATATCAACAAGGTTTGCGCCAGCTTTCAGAGCAAGCGCGTGGCCATCGCCAGTGCCTTCCCAAGAGTTGGATGTAATTTTAAATGTCTTACCAACGCCACCTGTTGCAATAACAATTGCTGGTGCTTCAAAGAGAACTTCTTCTCCTGATTCGCGCCAGTAACCATATGCGCCAGAGATCTTTCCATTCTCCTTAAGAATCTCTGTAATGGTGCACTCGGCATAAACCTTCATCTTGCTCTCCATATCGCCGAATTCGCGACCATCTTTCTGCTGGAGCGCAACAATCTTCTGCTGCATTGTGCGGATGAGTTCTAGACCTGTGCGATCGCCAACGTGTGCAAGGCGTGGGTATTCGTGTCCACCGAAGTTACGTTGTGAAATCTTTCCTTCTTTGGTGCGGTCGAAGAGCGCGCCCCAAGTCTCGAGCTCCCAGATGCGATCTGGCGCTTCTTTCGCATGAAGTTCTGCCATGCGATAGTGATTGAGGAACTTTCCGCCGCGCATTGTGTCGCGGAAGTGAACCATCCAGCTGTCATTGTCATTGACGTTACCCATTGATGCTGCAGCGCCACCTTCTGCCATAACAGTGTGGGCCTTGCCGAATAGTGACTTACAGATGATTGCAACGCTAAGGCCTGCTTCGCGTGCTTCTACAGCTGCACGCAAACCTGCACCGCCTGCTCCAATAATAAGGACGTCGTACTTATGTCGTTCGAGTGTCATTCTTGGCATCCTTTAGAAGAAGTAGAAGTTGGTCCAGGCGCCAGTTGCAACTTGGCGAACATAGATATCGGCAAATGCAACTGCTGCAAGCGAGAACCACGCAAATTGCTGGTGGTAATGATTGAGTGAAGAGACTGTTGTCCATAACTTGTAACGAACAGGGTGCTTCGAGAAGTGCTTAAGGCGTCCACCAACTGTATGGCGACATGTGTGGCATGAAAGTGAGTAGAGCCAGAGCATTGTTGCGCTAGCAATCAGAACAAGTGTTCCGACGCTCATATGTCCCCAGTCGCCATCAACGCCCTTAAATGCGAGAACGGCATCGTAAGTAAGGATTACGTTGAAGACGAGACCTGCGTAGAAGAACCAACGGTGGGCATTCTGCAAGATAAGTGGCGCACGTGTTTCACCTGTGTACTTTGTGTGTGGTTCTGCAACTGCACATGCAGGAGGTGATAACCAGAAAGCACGGTAGTAAGCCTTGCGGTAGTAGTAGCAAGTCATACGGAAACCAAGTGGGAAGATCAAAATAATTAGAGCTGGTGAAAGTGCGAAGTTAAATATTTCTGCACCTACAGGAGTCCATCCGAAGAGAGTCGCTTCAGGAATACATGCTTCAGATAAACATGGAGAGTAGAAGGGGGAGATCAGGTGATCCTTGTAGTAATTCGCTCCTTCAAATGCGCGGAAGGTTGCGTAAATTACAAAGGAGAATAGAACGCCAAATGTAATTGCTGGCTCGAGCCACCATTTATCTGTGCGCAGTGTGCGCTCTTTAATCTTGGCGCGTGTTGGAGAAAAGACTCCGGACATGTGTGCTCCCCTGGGTTCAAACTTTTGAGACGACCTAATGAGAGAAGTGTGCGCTTCCCTGCTCAAAGTCGCTAGGTGGTTGCCCGCATTGGCCTTATGAAGTCAGCCACAAAGGACGGTGAAATGCGAAACCCGCCTCAGTGCTTGAGGCGGGTTTCGGCTTAACTGCGGAGGACGTGGGATTTGAACCCACGAAGGTTTCCCTTGCCGGTTTTCAAGACCGGTGCACTCGGCCGCTATGCGAGTCCTCCGTGGGAGAGATTACCCGAAAGTGGCCTTCTGCAAAAATCGCAAGAGGGTTTAAGCGGGAAGTTCCAACAACTGCTCAATAATGATTGCAACGCCATCTTCTTCACATGGACCAGCAATGCCCTTTGCATACTTTGGTCCATCAGGGTGGCCATCTGCCATTGCAAATGATCGACCACACCATTCAAGCATTGAGAAATCATTTGGATTATCACCAAATGAAACGCAATCAGCTGCATCAATTCCTAAGCGACCTGCCATCTTTGCAAGCGTCATTCCCTTTGAAACACCTAGTGCCGAAATTTCAAGAAGTGAATCATGAGGATTTGAGTGCGTAACTGTTGCCAGACCATCGAGTTCAACTTTTGCAATTGCCAACATTTCATCTGATGTTAACTCTTGTTGTGAGCAACGAGCCAAAATCTTAAGAGCCGGCGAAGTAAGTACTTCTTCAATCTGCTCGACACCAACATTATCAAGGCCCACATCCCAGCGAGGAATGTAAATCTTCTCGCGGTGGAAGTAATTATGCGCCTCAACAGCAAAAGAAACTTCTGGGATTGCCTTGCGTAGTCGTTTCACAGATTCCAGGGCTACATCTTCATCAATGAGCCATTGTTCTAATACCTTGTCATTTTGTAAGTCATAGAGCATTGCGCCATTTCCGCATACTGCCTTGCCGATTCCGAATGCTTCTTTAATTTCTGGCATCCAACGTGGAGGACGGCCCGTAATGAAGAAGATCTCGATTCCCATTGAATGCGCTTTTCTAAATGCATCAATGGTGCGCTGAGTAATGTCCCCGTAATGCGCAACAATTGTGCCGTCTAAATCTGAGGCGATTAGCTTGGGACGTCGCTGTAAATTCTCTTGAACGCTCACACAAGCTCGAATTTCTTCATGCCAAGAAATGGCTGCAGTGCGGCAGGAACGTTCACTGTTCCATCTGCATTCTGATGATTTTCAAGGATTGCAACGATCATGCGTGGAATTGCAACGAGCGTTCCGTTCAGTGTTGCTAGGGCTTTTGTGCCTTCTGAATCCTTGTAACGAATATTGAGTCTACGAGCCTGGAATTCGGTGCAGTTAGAAGTACTTGTTACCTCTCTATATGCGCCCTGTGTAGGCACCCAGGCTTCGATATCGAATTTACGTGTTGCAGAAGACCCAAGATCACCAGATGCAACATCGATAACGCGGAATGGAATTTCCATCGCTGTTAGGAAATCTTTCTCCCATTGAAGAAGGCGTGCATGTTCCGCCTTAGCATCTTCTGGCTTGCAGAAGGTAAACATCTCAACTTTATCGAATTGGTGAACGCGAATAATTCCGCGAGTATCTTTTCCATAAGTTCCGGCTTCGCGACGGAAACATGATGAATAACCTGCATATCGAATAGGCAACTTATCTGCAGGCAAGATTTCATCCATATGCATTGCAGCAAGTGGAACTTCTGATGTGCCAACAAGATAGACATCATCTTTCTCGATGCGATAAACATTTTCGGCAGCTTGCCCGAGGAAGCCTGTTCCTTCCATCGCTGCTGGGTTTACTAGAACTGGTGGAATTACTGGAGTAAAGCCATTCTTAACCGCGCTTTGAATCGCATAGTTAACAAGTGCAAATTCAAGAAGTGCGCCAACGCCAGTTAAATAGTATGAACGAGATCCGGCAACTTTCGCGCCGCGCTCTGTGTCGATTGCACCAAGAAGCTTTCCAAGTTCTACGTGATCCTTTGGTTCAAAACCATCTTTAGCGAAATCGCGTGGTGTGCCGATATGTTCGATGGTGACGAAATCTTCTTCTCCACCAATAGGAGCTTCGGTATCTAATAAGTTAGAGAGCTGCAGAAGTAACTGCTTTGCTTCCTCTTCTATTGCAGAGCGCTTTGAATCAGCAGCTTTGACCTTATCTGCGAGCGCCTTTGCATTCTCAAGCAAGGCAGTCTTCTCATCGCCCTTTGCAGCGCCCACGCTCTTGGAAAGTACATTCTGCTCTTGGCGTAGCGTTTCAAACTCTGAAACTGCAGCTCGCTTTACTTCATCAATTGCCAAAATTTGATCAACAAGTTCAACGTTCTCGCCGCGACCTTTTTGCGAAGCGCGCACGACATCAGGGTTCTCTCGAAGGAATTTGATATCAATCATGAGCGCACCTCTCGTGGGTATGAACCTAAGAATCTAATGTCGTCACAGATCACTTTAAGTTCCTCAATTGATTTTCCAACTGGAGCATCCTTGATATGACCTTCAACATCGATGATGAAATGGTAGTGACCAAGTTCGCGACCTGTTGGACGTGACTGGATGAATGTCAGGTTTACATCATTCTTTGCAAATACCTGAAGGATCTCAAGGAGCGCTCCGGCGTGATCGATATCGATAAAGACCGCCATTGAGGTGCGATCGTGACCCGTTGGCTCTGGCATCCAACCTGGCTTCTGGGCTGCGATAAATCGGGTGACAGCGCCAGAGTTATCACCAATATTGTCTGCGATTATTTCGAGACCAAAGTGCTCTGCCGCTACGGCGGAAGCGATTGCTGCATCGAGATCGCCCTTGCTAACCGCTTCGGCTGCTGCTGATGTCGAGCTCGTTGGAACAATCTCTGCATGCGGGTAGTTCTTAGCGATAAATGCTCGGCATTGTGATTCTGCGTGAGGATGTGTTCCGATTCGCTTAATCTCTTTCGTGCCAGGCTTCACCATCAACGCGAATGTGACGGGCAGGGTTACCTCTTGTGCAATTACTAAAGGATCGCCGGTTGCTAACTCGTCGAGTGTACGAGCGACGACACCTTCAACAGAGTTCTCGATAGGAACAAGTGCGTAATCAGCTTCGCCAGAACGAACCGCATCCAAGACTGCCGTCACATTTGCGTAAGGAATGGTGATATCGGTATCGCAGGTTAATTTCTTAAGAGCGGCTTGGGTAAATGTGCCAACTGGCCCCAAGTAGGCGAATGTATGGCTCTCTGCGCTGCTCACTGGTTAAGGGTACCGGAGTACTTCACGTGCATGCGCCGGCTTATTTGTAATCAGAATATCTACGCCTAAACGCTGACAGAGTTTGATATCGGAATCTTCATCGACCGTCCATACATTGAGCGATCTGCCCAACTCTTGAATCCTCTTCGCCCTGATGGGCTCTGCCCGTAAGTGATCAATCTCGGGACCTATTGCAACAGCGGATGAATATTTGATTTGGAACCACGGAGTGTGTTTATGTAATAAGAACGTTGTCGGAATATCTGGGTTTAACCGTTTTACTTTCTCGATTGCACTCCAGCTAAATGACATTACTGAAACTGGAATTTTGGAGAGAACATCTCTTTCATTTAGCGCTTCGACCAATAACTCTTCAACGCGGTTGCCACTTAAGACTGGATGTTTAGTCTCAATAAGAATTGCTCTCTTTGCTTTAACTGCAAAATCTAGAAACGTATCAAGAGTAAGAACTTGAGGATATGCGCGAGAGACTTCCTCAAAGGTCATCTCTGAGATCAACCCATTATTTCCAGCACGCTCCAGCATTGATGCGTTATGCCATAGGACTGGAACTTCATCCTTGGTAATTCGCAGGTCGCACTCAAAGCCGTCGGCGCCTTGCGCAATCGCACCTTCATACGCAGCCAAGGTGTGCTCAGGAAAATCGGCACTTGCCCCTCTGTGTGCGTAAATCAGCATGAGACCGAGGGTAGCAAAGAGATTACTCTTACCCCATGGCTCAGCTCTTCTTCACGACATCAGCTCGTTCTGCTGTCGGATTACAACGAAAAGGTAATGAAGATAGCGCTCTTACATCAGGGCAAGTTATCGCTGTCGCCGATGGAATGGGTGGACATGCTGCAGGTGAAGTTGCATCAAGAATTGCAATTACAAAGTTAGAAGAGATTTCAACAGTTATTTGTAATCCAGAGATTGATCCTGATTCTGCCGAAGATATCTTTAGTAACTCTCTTGATTCAATTGATTCACAATTAAAGAGCGAATCAGATGAGAATCCTCAGTTATCCGGAATGGGAACAACTCTTACATCTCTCTTTATTAGCGGTGAACGAATCTGCCTTCTGCACATTGGTGATTCACGCGCTTACCGCTTACGTGGAAGCTCATTTGAACAGTTGACTCAAGATCACACCGTTATTCAAGAGCTTCTGAACCAAGGTGCGATTTCGCAATCAGATATTGCAACCCATCCACAGCGCTCTGTTCTAACCCAGGTATTGATGGGCGAAGGAATATCTAGCGCTCCACTCTTGATTCTCGATGGAAAAGTTGGAGATAGATACCTACTGTGCAGCGATGGCTTGAGTTCGGTTCTAACAGAGAAAGAGATTAAATCTCTACTCAAGGGCAAAGACCGCCAGAGCACTGTCGATGCTCTCATTGACGCCACATATATAAATGGTGCACCTGATAACGTGACTGTAGTTATCGCAGACATTGTCGAATCAGATGAAGAAGAACTAGTGAAGATTGGAGCCGCACAATGATGAACTCATTACTGGGCGGCCGCTACCTTCTCGGCGAGATGATCGGTACTGGCGGAATGGCAGATGTTTACATAGCATCCGATCAGCGCCTCTCTCGTGAAGTCGCAATCAAAATTCTTCGAAGCGATCTTGCTAAAGATCCATCATTCGTTGCTCGCTTTAGAAAAGAGGCGAAAGCTGCTGCTGGCCTTAATCATCCGGCAATTGTCGCTGTTTACGATTCCGGTGAAGAACCAGCGCCATACATAGTGATGGAACTTGTAACCGGACAAACGCTGCGCGAAGTAATTTACACACTGAGAGATAAGGGTCAGAGACTTCCTCTGCAACGAGCACTTGAAATCGCTGAAGGAATTTTGGCTGGGCTTGAATATTCACATGCGCGTCAGATTATTCACCGCGATATCAAGCCAGCTAACGTGATGATCACCGATAAAGGTGATGTGAAGGTGATGGACTTCGGTATTGCTCGCGCCATGGATGATCTCGGTGCAACTCTGACAAGTACCTGGAACGTTGTTGGTACCGCTCAATACCTTTCTCCTGAACAAGCAGTCGGAGAATTAGCAGATTCACGAAGTGATATTTATTCTGCTGGCTGCCTTCTCTTTGAATTACTTGCAGGTCAACCTCCATTTACTGGCGAGACTCCTGTATCAATCGCTTTTCAGCATGCATCAAGTGTTGCCCCACGAATTCGCACAATTGCTCCAGAACTTCCTGAAGGAATAGAGAAGGTATTGGCTGTTGCTCTGGCGAAGAATCCAGATGATCGCTATCAGAGCGCACAAGAAATGCTTGATGACATTTCCCGAGTGCGCGCTGGAGAAGAAGTTGTTGCGAAGATTAAATCTGCACCACTCTTTACACGTAAATCAGCCCTAATCTACGGCGGCTCATTCTTTGCATCTCTTGCACTCGCTCTTACAGGTTTCTTGCTGAGTGGAAATTCAGATAACAATCTTCCGCAGATTCCAAGCGTCGTGGGCTTAACGGAAGAGAAAGCTTTGGCACTTCTCTCTGAGTACACAGTGACAGTCAAGCGTGCTCACGATGGCGCTATTCCTTTTGATCGCGTTGCGAGCCAATTGCCGCTTGCTACAACGCGAGCAAAGTTGGGATCAACTGTTGAACTAACAGTCTCTGATGGTCCGGGTGAAGCAACAGTTCCTGACAATCTCATTGGAATGTCGCTCATCGATGCCCGCTCCGCACTGACATCGGTCGGTTTGTTAGTTTCACAGACAGTTGCAGCGCCTTCTGATCAACCACAGGGAACAGTCTTGGATGTAACACCAACAGTTGGTTCTGTTACTGAAGCAGGAAGCTCAGTCATTCTTACAATCGCAAGCGGCGAAATTACAGTGCCTAATCTGATTGGCGTTGAAGCAATTCAGGCAAAGACGCTTCTGATTCAAGCTGGCTTCTTGATTAAAGAGTTCTACGATTTAGATTCTGCGCAACCAGCAGGAGTTGTTATTCGTCAGGCACCTGAAGCAGGAACTACGCAGACAATTGGTAAGTCAGTAACAATTACGATTAATAAGCAACCGTAATTACTTCTTAGCGGTTCCCACAACTGGCGATAAACCAACTGCACGTTCGCGTGCACCAGAATCTCCACAACGAACTAACCAGTTGGCAAGCATCTGATGTCCATGTTCCGTTAATACAGATTCAGGATGGAATTGCACACCTTCAATCGGAAGCTCTCTATGACGCATCGACATGACAACTCCAGATTCAGTTGATCCTGTAACTTCTAGAATTTCAGGAACAGTATCTTTCTCAACTGCTAATGAGTGATAACGCGTTGCAGTAAATGGTGATGGGAGATTTTCAAGAACTCCCTTTGAGTTATGGAAAACTTGTGAAGTTTTGCCATGAAGTAATTCAGGTGCTCTGGAAACAGTTGCGCCGAATGCTTCACCGATTGCTTGATGCCCAAGGCAGACCCCGAAGAGCGGAATAGAATTTTGGGCGCAGTAATTGATCATTTCAATACTTACGCCGGCCTTATCAGGGGTGCCAGGTCCTGGGGAGATTAGAACCCCGTCATATTGTGAAGCTTCATCGGCCGTTACTTCATCGTTACGAACAACGGTGCACTGCGCACCCAGTTGTGCCAAATACTGCACAAGGTTAAATACGAACGAGTCGTAATTATCGATAACGAGGATTCGAGCCATGCGGTAATTGTGCTGTAACCTTGGCCTCATGCCAAAGTCAAAATTGCGTAAGAAGGTTCAGGAGCAGCACGCTCACGAAGAGCAGCACCACGCTGAGGAGATTTCACCACTTCTCGAGAGCCCAAGCTGGCTTGCTCCAGTAATGATTGCTAACTTCCTTATCGGCCTCTTCTGGATTGTCGTCTTCTATGTAAGCCAGACTCTCTATCCAATTCCAGGTATCGGTGCATGGAACATGATTATCGGCTTTAGCTTTATCGCAGTTGGTTTTTCTCTCGCAACTAAGTGGCGTTAATTAGAAACTAACTGAAAGACAACCTTCATGGGAAAAAATGTAAGGCGTCAATTTCCAAAGCCATCTGAACTTGCTCCACTTCTACAGTTCTCTCTGCCAACGCTGCGCCGCAAGAAGCGTCGCCTAGAGCAGGCATACACAATCTGGGATCTTCGCGATATCGCAAAGAGGAGAACTCCTAAGGGCCCCTTTGATTACACAGATGGTTCTGCTGAAAGTGAAGTCAGCCTCGAAAGAGCGCGCCAAGCATTCCGTGATCTTGAATTTATCCCAAGCATTCTTAAAGATGTATCGACTGCAGATTTAACTCGCAGATCACTTGGTGAAACTTTTGCAATGCCAGTTGGAATTGCGCCAACAGGTTTTACTCGCATGATGCAGACTCAGGGCGAAATCGCCGGAGCACGTGCCGCAGAGAAGTACGGAATTCCTTTTACTCTCTCAACTCTTGGAACAACAACTATTGAAGATGTTGTCGCTGCAGCACCTGGTGGCCGCAACTGGTTCCAGTTGTATATGTGGAAAGACCGCGAAGGCAGCATGGCGCTCGTTGAGCGAGCCAAGCGCGCAGGTGTAAAGAATTTAATGCTTACAGTAGATGTACCGGCTGCAGGTCAACGTATTCGTGATTACCGAAATGGTTTAACTGTTCCACCACGTTTAACTGCAGGCACTGTTATCAACGCTCTTCCACGACCAGCTTGGTGGATCAACTTCCTTACAACTCCATCGATTGAATTTGCATCGATGAAGAACTGGGAAGGCACAGTTGGCGAGCTTCTTGATTACATGTTCGATCCAACGATGACATGGGAAGATTTAAAGTGGATTCGCCAGCAATGGGATGGAACTCTTACCGTCAAAGGTATTCAGAATCTTGAAGATGCCAAGATGGCTGCAAAGCTTGGCGCAGATGCAATCTTGCTCTCAAATCACGGTGGCCGTCAGCTAGATCGTGCTCCTGTGATGCTCCACCTCTTAAGTGATATTAAGAAGGAGTTTAAGAAGGATTACGAGATTCATATCGACACCGGAATCATGCATGGCGCCGATGTTCTTGCAGCTGTCGCACTTGGTGCTCAATACACCTATGTAGGTCGCGCTTATCTCTATGGACTTATGGCCGGTGGCCAAGATGGCGTAGAACGCGCCCTTGAAATTATGCGCACCCAGATGGTTCGCAATATGAAGTTGCTTGGAGTTAATTCACTTGATGAATTGACACCCAAGCACGTGCGCTTCCTAAATCGCCAGTAACGATTACCCTTGCGCGTATGAACTATGCGCTAGCTGGAATCTCATACCTCATTACAGCCGTTGCGCTGATCCTCTTAACCGTTCGTGTTCGCACCTTGATTTCGCTCTATAAGAAGCAGCAGTCAGATCCAACGCGCTCCAACAATAAATCTGCGCGCTTGAATAATATGTTTAAGGAAGTCCTTGGCCACACCAAGATGCTTAAGTTCACGGGCTCTGGAATCGCACACTGGTTTGTCATGATCGGTTTCGGTGCTCTCTTCGGAACACTTGTTACCGCGTATGGCCAAGTCATTAAGCCTGACTTTGCTCTTCCAATTATCGGTCACTTTGTAGTTTATGAACTCTTTGCAGAAGTAATTGCAGCACTTACCGGAATCGGAATCGTCACTCTGATTGCAATCCGCCAAGTAACACGTTTCAGAATGCTCAACCGATTTAGCGGTTCGGGGATGGGTAAGGCGTATTACGTCGAGGCAACGATTCTTGCAATTGTCTTCTGTGTTATTGCACTACGCGGTCTCGAAGGTGCGCTTGCTGGAAAAGAATCTTGGAATTGGCATTACGCAATTTCCTGGCCTGCAGTTGTTGCATTTAGCTCTATGTCACAAGCTTCTCTTGAGAACGCAATCGTCATTGTCGCAACGCTAAAAATTGTTATCTCAATGGCTTGGTTTATCGTCATCGCATCAAATCTCACAATGGGAATTGCATGGCACCGCTTCTTGGCCTTCTTCAATATTTACTACAAGCGCAATATCGATAAGCCAGCGCTGGGCGCACTTCCCGAGATGCTCTCAAAGGGTAAGCCGGTTAACTTTGAAGATCCCGCAGAAGATGATGTCTTCGGCCTAGGTACTCGCGGTGATATCTCCTGGAAGGGCTTGCTGGATATGACCAGCTGCACCGAGTGCGGCCGTTGCCAATCTCAATGTCCTGCTTGGCATACAGATAAGCCGCTATCTCCAAAGTTATTGATTATGGCTATGCGCGATCACGCGATGGCAAAGGTTGTAGAGACCGAAAACTTAGTTGGCGAGAAGGCACCAATTGATCTCGATGTCTTGTGGTCTTGTACCTCATGCGGAGCCTGTGTTGAGGAATGTCCTGTCGATATCGAACATGTCGATCACATCGTCAATATGCGACGATTCCAAGTTCTCGTTGAATCAGAATTCCCAACCGAACTCGGTGGAACATTCCGTAATCTTGAAAAATCTGGAAATCCTTGGGGTGCAAATAAGCAAGATCGCGAAAGCTGGATTGCTGAATGCGACTTCCCTGTTCGCGTTGTTAGCGGCGAACTTCCAGAAGAAGTTGAATATCTATTCTGGGTTGGATGCGCCGGTGCTTACGAAGAGCGTGCGAAGAAGACAACGAAAGCAGTTGCAGAGTTGCTGCACATGGCTGGAGTTAACTTTGCAGTTCTTGGAAAGCGCGAGACCTGTACCGGAGATCCTGCTCGTCGTTCAGGAAATGAATTCTTGTATCAAATTCTTTCTCAGGAAAATATTGAGACTTTCAAGGAGACCTTCGGTAGCCGCGGCGTAAAGAAAGTTGTCGTAACTTGCCCTCACTGCTTCACCACAATTGGTAAGGATTATGCACAGAGTGGTTATGAGTTACAGATGCTCCACCACACCCAGCTGCTCAATACTTTGGTGAAGGAAGGAAAGTTAAAGACTTCACCACATAAGGCTGATCAAAAGATTACATTCCATGACCCTTGCTACCTAGGTCGTCACAATCAGATTTATGCGCCACCTCGCGAACTTCTGGAAGCATCAGGTTGCGATATCGAGGAGATGCCGCGTAACCAAGAGCGTTCATTCTGCTGCGGAGGTGGCGGTGGACGCATGTGGATGGAAGAGAAAATCGGTACGCGTATCAACCTCAACCGAGTTGATGAAGCTATCGATACTGGGGTTGCTGAAGTCGCCGTCGCATGTCCATTCTGCAGAATCATGGTCGGCGACGGAATGGTCGCTCGCCAATCAGATGTAGAAGTTTTGGATGTTGCGCAGGTATTGCTTAGGAACGTGAAGCGCTAAGCAAGAACTGCGTTACTGCATAACCGGCGATTAAACCGCCGAGGTGTGCACGCCAATCGACTCCACCAATAGTGAAGCCGAGAACAAAGTTAAGGCCGATGATTACAAGGACGCTCTTAACTTCTGCGCCGATTCTCTTACTGATAACAGCCCAAGCGCCGAAGAGGCCGAAGACAGCGCCCGAAGCTCCGATTGAATAACCGTTATATCCCAAGAACATCGCTGATGCGATTGATCCGCCAATGAGAGAGACAAAGAAGATAATCAGAAACTTATTGCGGCCCAAAAAGGTTTCAATAGGCGTGCCAAGTGAATGAAGCGCGAGCATATTAAAAGCTAAGTGAATCGGAATTACATTTGTATTGTCGTGAACAAGAGCCACAGTAACTAAGCGATACCACTCGTTTGTTGATCGCAGAAGGTCAATTCCATAGAGACCAAAAGTCCCAATCAACCCTGAATCGTAAAGTTCATACAAATAGAAAGCACAAATAATTGTGATGATTGTAAGAACTGAAGAGCGTTGCTTCATAAAGCGAGCTTTATTAGGCGATAGTTACGCTATTGATAACAACAGGTGTAACAGGCTTATCTTGTGCACCTGTTGGTGTTGAACCAATCTTGTCGACTACAGCTTGTGATGCAGCATCTTTAACTTCACCGAAGATTGTGTGCTTACGGTTAAGCCATGTTGTTGGTGCAACAGTGATGAAGAACTGTGAACCATTTGTGCCAGGTCCTGAGTTAGCCATTGCAAGAATGTATGGGCGATCGAATTGAAGTTCGCCATGGAATTCATCTGCAAACTGATATCCCGGTCCACCAAATCCCTGACCAAGTGGGTCTCCGCCTTGAATCATAAATCCGCTGATGACGCGGTGAAAGATTGTTCCATCGTAAAGGTTCTCATTTGATTTCTGGCCTGTGCCTGGATCAGTCCACTCCTTTGCACCTGTTGCAAGACCAACGAAATTTTCTACAGTCTTTGGTGCGTGATTAGGGAAGAGTTCAATGACAATATCGCCAAGAGTTGTGTGGAGAGTCGCAGTAGACATTAAAGACCTTTCGCTTGTTTCAATTATCTGCGAAGGCTATCGCAATTTATCTGGGGGCTAGTAATCCAGTGGATTTATGGGAAAATCGTGTGATGGCCTCACTGTTGCTCGGCATAGATATCGGCACAACAGCGGCTAAAGCTGTCCTTGTTACACCAGAGGGCCAAGTTGTAAGTGAGGGACGATCTCAGTACTCGACAAATCATGTTGCTGCTAATTGGGTTGAACAGAGCCCAGAAGATTGGTGGCTCGCACTTTGTGCAGCAACGCATGAAGCAATGAGCAAGGTAACAGCCACAGAGATTTTGGGTGTCGCAATTAGTTCCCAAGCCCCCACTCTCCTTGCAGTAGATAGACAAGGGCAACCACTGCGGCCAGCGATGATCTGGATGGATCGACGCGCACAAGCAGAAGCGGAAGAGTTAGCTGCGAAGTTTCCTAATATTGCTGAACTCACCGGCAACCGCGCTGATCCTTTCTATGTTGCGGCGAAAATACTCTGGTTTATCCGAAATGAACCGCAGCTATATGCAAAGACAAAATACTTTCTGCAGATACCTGGTTACTTAAACTTTAAGCTCACTGGAAAATTTGGAATCGATAAGCCACATGCTTCATTGCTGCAGTTGCGAACTGCAGATCAAAGTCAGTGGTCGCAAGAGTTGATTTCTGCAGTTCGGGTAAACCCCGAACTCTTCCCTGAGATTGGCGAATGTTCCCATTTGCAAGGTGAGGTGACTCCTGAAGCAAGCGCCCAATCTGGAATACCAGTTGGAACACCCGTCTTCTTTGGTTCTGTAGATGGTGCATCTGCCGCCCTAGAAGCAGGTGCAATAGATCCTGGCGTCGTAGCTGAGATGACAGGAACATCTACCGTCTTGATTATGCCCACAGATGGCACAGTAAGAAGTAGCGCATTTATCACGATGTCGCATGCACTTCCTGGTCGCGAACTTCAACTTGGTGCGATGGTTGCATCCGGTGCAAGCGTTCAGTGGTTACTTGAAAAGATTCTTGGAAATAAAGATTCGATTGAGAAACTTACAGAAGCAGCGCAGAAAGTTGAACCAGGCAGTGATGGGTTGCTCTTCTTGCCATACATGATGGGTGAACGGGCTCCTATTTGGGATACCAATGCACGTGGAGTCTTCTTCGGTCTCTCTCTCACAACGAGCCCTGAAGCGATGCTCCGTGCAGTTCTAGAAGGCACTGCATTTGCGCTCATGCATAACATCGAAGTTGCGCGTTCAGTCGGGCTTAGCGTTGATGAAGTACGAAGTATCGGTGGGGGAACAAAGAACCGACTCTGGAATCAAATCAAATCAGATGTCTTGGGTGTTCCAGTTGCAATCCTTAAAGAATCAGTTGGCGCACCAATCGGTAACGCCTTTATCGCAGGTTACGGCCTTGGTTTATATCCTGATGTTCGTAGCGCTGTAACAAGTGCTGTCACGATCTCTGAGCGATACCAACCTGATATGAAGATTCACAACCATTACCAAGAGAGATATCAAAGATTTCGCGGGCTTTATGAAAACTTAAAGAGCGAATTTGAAATGTCAGCGAAATCTGCAACCTACGGAGGCGGCTCATGAAAGCACTTGTCACGGCTCGAATGAATCCTGCTGACTTAGATCGTCTGACTAGCGCAGGTTTTGAGATAACAACTTCTGGGTATGGCGTCACAGGTCAGAAACTCTCTGAATCTGAACTCATCGCGGCTCTTGCCGATAAAGATGTTGCAATTGTTGAGTTTGAGCCACTGACAGAAGCTGCAATTTCCTCCGCTTCACACCTGAAGTTATTGGCATGTTGCAGAAATGAGCCAGGTGCAAATGTTGACCTTGCTTTCGCTGCGCAGAGCGGTATTCCAGTTCTATTCACTCCAGGTCGAAATGCAATCGCTGTCGCGGAGTACACGCTCGCTTTAATTCTTGCAGTTGCAAGAAATATCCCAACAACTCACCATCTGCTTCGATATACAGATGAACTAACCGCTCAGAGTTATTCAGATAAATCTGGTGCGCGTTCAGGAATAACATCCGAATGGAGTTTAGATCCGGGAGCGCCTTTTCAAAGATTTGAAGGTGTAGAACTCTTTGGAAAGACTCTTGGAATCATTGGTTTTGGTGCAATTGGCCAACAGATTGCAATGCGAGCGAAAGCCTTCGGATTAAAGGTCATTGCATCTGATCCTTTTCAAAAGGATTCAGTCTTTGATCAGCATGGAGTCGAAAAGTTTGAGATGAATGAAGTTGTTGCCAAATCTGATTTCATAACAATGGCAGCGAAAGTAACCCCAGAGACCACTGGAATGTTCTCGCGAGAGACCTTCTCACTTATGAAGCCTTCTGCCTTCTTTATCAATACTGCACGGGCTGCACTCGTAGATTATGAAGCTCTCTACGATGTTTTGGCAGCAGGAAAGATCGCCGGTGCAGCGCTAGATGTCTATCCGACAGAGCCTCTGCCATCTGACTCAAAGTTCCGCACGCTTTCAAATATCGTTCTTAGCCCTCACCTAGCTGGCTCTACCGCTGAGGTTAAAAACCACCATAGTAAAATGGTCGTTGATGACATCTTAAATATTCTGCAAGGTAACTCAGTGCATCGAGTTTCCCTCCCAGATGTTCTCGCTCAATTTTTGAAATCTGGAGGATTGTCATGAAGGTTGCATTAGTTACTGGCGCATCTCGTGGAATCGGACGCGCAATCGCTCTCTCCTTAGCATCCGATGGTCTGGCTGTCGCTGTGCACTATGACAAGAGCGCCGATGCAGCTGCGAAAGTTGTTTCAGAGATTACCGAAGGCGGTGGAAGAGCAATCGCCTTCCAAGGAAATCTAGCTTCACCCGATGCGCCTGCAGATTTAGTTGCAAGAGTTAAGAGCGAGATGGGCTCAATCGATATCTTGGTCAACAATGCCGCTGTCATGACTGATGGCTCTATCGCTGAAATGTCGGATGAGATGTGGGATGAAACGATCGCAGTGAATTTATCTGCCGTTTTCAAGTTAACAAGAGCCTGCATTCCGGAGATGGTAGAGAAGAAGTGGGGGCGAATTATTTCAATCTCCTCACAAGTAGCTCAAACCGGCTCTGCCAATCATGCGCATTATTCGGCGACAAAAGCTGCGTTACTTGGCTTTACCTACTCTGCAGCGAAAGAGCTGGGAGCAAGTGGAATTACTGCAAATGTCGTTCTTCCCGGGCGGATTGAAACCGACATGATCAGTGTCCGTTCCATTGGTCGAATGGATGAATGGATGTCGCAGACTCCAATAGGCAGACTTGGAAAGCCTGAAGAAGTTGCTGGCGTTATTAAATTCCTTGCCTCACCTGAATCGTCATACATAACTGGTGCGGCAATCAATGTAAATGGTGGATTGGTGATGGGTTAAGGGTTACATAGATTGCAGTTACCTGGATCTATCGATTCGGCAAGCGGTCTCCCCTCTTCTTCATACTGACATTTCACACACCCGAAAACTTCTGCCCGCACCTTCTCCTCGGAAATCTCGCCGCATTCGCTACAAGGCAAGCCTCTAACAACTCGCACAACTCCCCACCCCGGTGCATCGCATTCAGGGCAGAGGCACTTGAGCCTCAGCGCCAGCTTTCTAGCGACAAGGCGAATGTTTTCCATACGGGAGGGTGAACAGTGAGCACGTAGATCGCTCTCCACAATTAACTCTGGGAAATCTTTGAAGGCCTCTTTAAGGGATTTTTCAAGCATCTGATGGCTATCAATACCTTTTACGCTAAATGAAACAGGTTGATCGGATGATTTGATGATGAGCTTGTGATTTGGAAAATCCGCTCTACGAAAGAATTCTTCTAAACCAGAATTAGGCTTTACTTTAAAAGTTGCAGCAATGATCTCGGTTGAACGGAGACTTTCTACAAGTTGAAATCCTATTTCGTCATCGATGAAAGCGATTAGTTCAATATCCGAATTGATAAATGGAATTAGTGGATCTGCACCGATGCTTCCTTCAGAAGCTAATCCTCGAGGATTGCCGCTTTTTGCCATTCCTAGCCGTGCTTTTGCTAGAACTGTATCTTTCGCGCTGCCTACACGCTCGATTTCACCAGTGAATGTGCCTAGAGAATCTGTATCTACACCGAGCTCTTCAATCTGCAAATCTAGAATTGATTTGAATTCTGGTGCGATTACTTGGCCCTTAGCATGTTGGGTCGCAAGCACAGCGCTCTTGCCAAAGTAAGGGTTCCGGTTGGGATTCATTTCGAAGAGAATATTTTCAAAAGTGAACTGAGTGGTTTTCTTGCTTCAAGGGGGTGGCGAAAGTTTTTATGAGGGTTTACACGATAGTGATTTCTTCGCCCAACACGTTCTACAGAAATGTAGCCGCCTTCTTCTAGGTCGGAAAGAATCGAGAGGGCGCTTCTCTCTGTGATTCCTACTGCTGCCGCAATCTCTTTGACTCGTGAATCAGGCGAATTATTTAGATGAATCAAGATGTGGCCATGGTTGGAAAGGAAAGTCCATCCTGAAAGCGGAGCGTCTTTACTCATAAGTAAACCATACCTGAATTTTGACACATGAATTAGATTTCATGTATTATTTTCTCTGAAAAGGGGTGGGAAATGAGTTCTTGGTCAATCGCGCAAGCAAATCTGACTTCGGTAGGCGTTCTGGCCTTTGCCTTCGGGTTTTTGGCATCTCGACTTAAGAGCGATGTCCGCCTTCCTGACGCGATCTACCAATTTCTATCTGTCTATCTTCTCTTTGGAATCGGCTTAAAGGGAGGGAATTCACTCAAAGATACTGCAGTGGGTAATCTCGTTACACCAGTAATCGCAACAGTTTTATGCGGAATCCTAATCCCCTGTTTAGCTTTCGTGATTCTTAAATTGGTTAAAGCGCTTAACAACATTGACCGTGGCTCATTTGCAGCTCACTATGGATCAACTTCCCTCGTCACATTCTCTGCAGGAATCCTCTTCCTTGAGAGCAACTCGATCTTTGTCGAAGGCTTCGCTCCAGCTCTGCTTACTGTTATGGAGATTCCAGGGTTAATTGTGGGAATCTTCCTCGCATCAAAATCAACCCACACAAAGGTGGGTTGGGGAACAACTCTTAAGGAAGTACTTCTTGGAAAGACTGTTCTGCTGTTAATTGGTGGGCTAACAATCGGTTTTGTAACGAGTGCAGAAGGCTATGGAAAAGTCAGCCCGTTCTTCGTCGAACTCTTAAGCGGATTCTTAGTTCTCTTCTTGCTCCACCTTGGATACCTTGCAGGCATTAACTTTGCTGATATCAAAGCTGTCGGTGCGCCTCTTGCGCTCTTTGGAATTCTCTTCCCTATCTTAAGTGGAACAATCGGCGTATTGATTGGAACTTCAATTAACTTAAGTATTGGTGGCGCAACGATGCTTGGAATTTTATCTGCGAGCGCTTCTTATATTGCAGCACCGGCGGCAGTTGCAGTTGCGCTTCCGCAGGCAAGCCCAACGCTTGCACTGACTTCGAGTATTGGAATTACATTTCCATTTAATTTGATTCTTGGAATTCCGCTGTATTTAAAGATCGCCCAAATTCTGGGGTAATTAGAAAAACTTGTGGAGACCAGGGGAATCGAACCCCTAACCCCCGCCTTGCAAAGGCGGTGCTCTACCAATTGAGCTAGGTCCCCGTATTAGAACGGGTGGGCCCAGGTGGACTTGAACCACCGACCTCTTCCTTATCAGGGAAGCGCTCTAACCAGGCTGAGCTATGGGCCCGCTAGACGTACTTTCGTGCGTTTCGCAGAAGCGCTAGGTTACTTGAATTTCATCAAGTAGCCAAAACGGCCTCCATAACTACAGGCGTGAACCCTACTACTTTTGCGGAGAAATCTCATCTTCGCTGTTGCGGGTCACAGATAAGAGGGTCGCACCTTCATCGAGGTTGACCAGGCGAACGCCCATGGAGTCACGCCCTGTTTGGCGGACTTCGGCAGCTGGGGTGCGCATAACAGTTCCGGCAGATGTAATTGCAAGGATCTCATCAGCATCTTCAAGAACGAGAGCCGAGACGAGTGTTCCGCGAGAATCTTCATCAATCTTTGCAGCCTTGATACCGATTCCACCGCGACCTTGTAAACGGTATTCATCGATTGGGGTCTTCTTTCCGTAACCGCCATCGGTTGCAGTAAAGACAAATGCGCCTTGTGAGGATTGCGAATCAACGCGAGCCATAGTGAGAAGTTCATCGCCATCGCGGAACTTCATTCCAATCACACCCGATGTTGATCGACCCATTGGGCGTAGTGATTCATCATCTGTTGTAAAGCGAAGTGACATCGCCTTCTTGGAAACGAGCAGAAGTTCATCACCATTGCGAACGAGCGATGCAGATACAACTTCATCGCCGGGCTTGAGTGAAATTGCAATCAATCCACCAGTACGAGGTGAGTCGTACTCTGCAAGTGGAGTCTTCTTAACGAGCCCTCCCTTTGTAGCAAGAACTAGGAATGGAGCTGCGTTGTAATCCTTAAATGAAAGAACCTGTGCAATCTGTTCTTCTGGTTTAAATGCCATCAAGTTTGCAACGTGCTGTCCGCGAGCATCGCGGCCTGCATCTGGAAGTTCATGAACCTTTGCGCGATAGACGCGGCCTTGGTTTGTGAAGAACAAGAGCCAGTCATGAGTTGAGGCAACGAAGAAGTGGTCGACCACATCATCTTGCTTCAGCGCTGCACCCTTTACCCCGCGGCCACCGCGACGCTGTGACTTATAGAGATCGGCAGTTGTGCGCTTTGAATATCCACCACGAGTAATTGTTACAACTACATCGTTATCTGGAATTAAATCTTCTGCAGAGAAGTCGCCTTCGCTGGCAACGAGCTGTGTGCGACGCTCATCGCCGTACTTGGTGACCAAATCGTTAAGCTCTGTCTTGATAATTTCACGTTGCTTAGCCTCTGATGCCAAGATCGAATTGAGTTCGATGATATCTGCCATCAAACCGTCATATTCATCGTTGATCTTCTGGCGTTCCAAAGCTGCAATACGGCGAAGCTGCATATCGAGAATTGCATTTGCCTGAATCTCATCGACATCAAGTAACTTCATCAAACCTGTGCGGGCTTCTTCAGGAGTCTTAGAAGCACGAATCAGAGCGATAACAGCATCAAGTGCATCGAGCGCCTTGAGGTAACCCTTCAAGATATGGGCGCGCTTCTCTTTTTCAACAAGGCGGAACTTGGTGCGGCGAACGATTACTTCTACCTGGTGTTCGATGTAGTACTTGATAAATTCATCAAGGCGCAGTGTGCGTGGTACTCCGTCGACAAGCGCCAACATATTTGCACCGAAAGTATCTTGAAGCTGTGTCTGCTTATAAAGATTGTTAAGTACGACCTTTGGAATTGCAGAGCTCTGAAGAACGATGACAAGGCGCTGGCCAAGACGTTCGTTACCTTCATCGCGAACATCTGCGATGCCCTTGATCTTTCCATCCTTAACAAGCTCTGCAATCTTGAGAGCTAAATTATCTGGGTTCACTTGGTATGGAAGTTCAGTGACAACCAAGCAAGTGCGCTTGTTGATCTCTTCAACATTGACAACTGCGCGCATTGTGACTGAGCCGCGACCGGTGCGATAGGCATCTTCGATTCCGCCGCGACCGACAATGAGCGCCTTCGTTGGGAAATCAGGGCCTTTTACGATTGTCAGCAAGTGGTTGAGAAGATCGGGCGCCGGCATATCTGGATGCTCGAGTGAGTAAATAACTGCTTCGCCGATTTCGCGAAGGTTATGTGGCGGAATATTTGTCGCCATACCAACTGCAATACCTGCAGAACCATTGACGAGAAGATTTGGGAAACGTGATGGAAGTACATCTGGCTCTTGGGAGCGACCGTCGTAGTTTGGAGAGAAGTTAACGGTATCTTCATCGATATCGCGCATCATCTCCATTGCAAGTGGCGCTAAACGAGCTTCTGTATAACGCATCGCTGCAGCTGGATCATTTCCAGGTGAACCGAAGTTTCCGTTTCCATCAACGAGTGGATAACGGAGTGACCATGACTGCGCTAAACGAACAACAGTGTCATAGATCGCGGTGTCACCGTGTGGGTGGTAATTACCCATGACATCACCGACGATGCGAGAAGATTTGTAGTAACCCTTATCTGGACGATATCCAGCGTCGTACATCGCATATAGAACGCGACGGTGTACAGGCTTTAAACCATCGCGAACATCTGGAAGTGCGCGACCAACAATGACTGACATCGCATAGTCGAGATAGCTTCGCGCCATTTCGACTTGGAGGTCGACCTTTTCGATGCGATCGAAGGTAACTTCTTCGCCAGTGAGATCTTCTGGTGTGTTCTTATCGGTAGCCATTAGATATCCAAGAACCTAACATCCTTAGCGTTGCGCTGAATGAACGCGCGACGTTGTTCTACATCCTCACCCATCAATACCGAGAAGAGATCATCTGCAGCTGCTGCATCATCGAGAGTTACTTGAATCAAAACGCGATGTTCTGGATCCATCGTTGTATCCCAAAGCTCTTTCGCTGGCATCTCACCGAGGCCCTTAAATCGCTGGATTCCATCTTCCTTTGGAAGGCGCTTGCCTGCATCCAGACCGATCTTGATCATGCCATCGCGTTCTTTATCGCTAAATGCGTATTCGACGGGATCTTTACCGCCCCACTTCAACTTATAAAGCGGTGGTTGCGCAAGGTACACAAAACCATTTTCAATCAGCGGGCGCATAAAGCGGAAGAGAAGCGTCAAAAGCAATGTACGGATATGTTGTCCGTCGACATCAGCATCTGCCATCAAAATAATCTTGTGATAGCGAAGTTTTTCGATATCGAAATCATCATGAACACCGGTACCTAGCGCAGTGATAAGCGCCTGTACTTCATTGTTCTGCAAGACGCGATCAATGCGAGCCTTTTCAACATTGAGAATCTTGCCTCTAATAGGCAACACAGCTTGGTTTCGTGAGTCACGGCCGCCCTTTGTTGAACCGCCTGCAGAGTCGCCCTCAACAATGTAGAGCTCGCACTTTGAAGGATCCGTCCACTGACAATCTGCAAGCTTTCCTGGCATTCCGCGACCTTCAAGAAGTCCCTTGCGGTTACGTGCAAGATCGCGAGCCTTACGTGCAGCTACACGTGCAGATGCTGCATCAATTGATTTACGAATAATGTCTTTACCCTCTTGAGGATTCTGTTCAAACCATTGCGTGAGGTGTTCATTCACAACTTTTTGTGTAAATGATTTTGCTTCAGTGTTTCCAAGCTTTGTCTTTGTCTGTCCTTCAAACTGTGGCTCGCCCAATTTAATTGAGACGATTGCAGTAAGGCCTTCGCGGACATCGTCACCGGTGAGGCGATCTTCCTTCTTGCGAATCAAACCCTGCTCTTCAGCAAATTTATTGACCACAGATGTAAGTGCGGTTCGGAAACCTTCTTCGTGGGTTCCACCTTCGTGTGTATGGATGGTATTTGCGAAGGTATAGACAGATTCTGAGAAGCCGTTATTCCACTGCATGGAAACTTCTAGAGATAGGCGCGCTTTCTTATCTTCAGATTCGATAGCGATAACTGATTTATGGAGCTCGCCGCGAGTTGAATTGAGGTGCTTTACAAAGTCAGTAATTCCGCCCTGGTACTGGTAACGAACAGTTAGCTGTTCACCCTTGTCATCAACATGTCCTGGACGTAAATCAGTGAGCGAGAGAATCAACCCGCGATTAAGAAATGCCATTTCGCGGAAACGTGTTGAGAGAACTTCAAATGAGAAATCTGTATTTTCAAAGATATCTTCAGATGGCCAGAATTGAATTGTTGTTCCGGTCTCTGTTGTCGCTTCGCCCTTTGCAACTGGAGCGGTTGGAACACCTGATCGATAATCCTGTGTCCAAATAAATCCATCGCGTGCAACGCGTGCAGCAAGTTTTGTTGAAAGTGCATTTACAACTGATGAACCAACGCCGTGCAATCCACCAGAGACTGAATATCCGCCATCGCCGAACTTTCCACCTGCATGCAGAACGGTAAGAACAACTTCAAGAGCGGGTTTCTTCTCGATTGGGTGGATATCAACTGGAATTCCGCGACCGTTATCGATTACTTGTAGCGATCCATCTGGCATAAGAGTTACTTTGATTTCGGTGCAATAACCTGCGAGCGCTTCATCAACTGCGTTATCGACGATCTCGTAAACAAGGTGGTGCAGACCGCGTTCGCCTGTAGAGCCGATGTACATGCCTGGGCGCTTACGGACAGCTTCGAGGCCCTCAAGAACGGTGATCGAGGAGGCGTCGTATCCGCCTTGCACCGATTTATCAGCCTTCTTCTCAGACAAAGAGGTACTCCTTCAAATCGCCTTAAATGGGCTGTAGGGCGGTATTTCTCCGACAGCAGGCCCAAATCCTATCGCTAAATCCGAAGTGAAATACCGGTGAGAAGCCTTAGGAGTGGGATATACCGCCCGTTTATCGCACGGGTGAGGGTTCCTACTAAATGCACGGTATTTATCTGGGGAAAATCGAATTGTCCACAGCCTTTATGCACATTGTGTGTGGAGTTACAGCGCTGTAATTCAGCCTGTGAGAAGTTCGTAGCAAGAGCGAGTCCAATTCTCAGTAAACGCACAGGTAGAAAGAGCATCCTATGTACATGCCTACAACCCCAGCAGGAGAACGCATACTCGTCGTTGATGATGAATCAAGCATCAGCGATCTCATCTCTACAAGTTTAAAGTTTGTTGGATTTGATGTGCGAACGGCTGCAACCGGATCAGAGGCGTTGCGCATTGCAGAAGAGTTCAAACCTCACGCAATGATTTTGGATGTAATGCTCCCCGATCTGGATGGCTTTGAAGTCTGTCGTCAGATTCGTAATGAAGGAATTGAAGTCGGCGTACTTTTTCTCTCAGCTAAAGATGAGATGAAGGATAAAGTGCAAGGACTAACAATTGGCGGCGATGATTACATGACAAAGCCATTTAGCCTTGAAGAGTTAGTTGCTCGCTTACGTGCGCTGCTTCGTCGTATTGGTGTAACTGAACGCGTTGTCGATGAAGAGAAGATTCGTTTTGCAGATCTTGAACTCAACGAGGCAACTCACGAAGCGCGCCGTGCAGGAAACTTACTGGAGCTCTCTCCTACCGAATTCACACTTCTGCGTTATCTCTTAATCAACGCCGATCGCGTTGTATCAAAAGCACAAATCCTTGATCATGTTTGGGATTACGATTTTGGTGGCGATGCAGGAATTGTTGAAACATATATCTCTTACCTGCGAAAGAAGATTGATGTATATGAACCTCCGCTGATTCACACAGTTCGTGGCGTTGGATACCGACTCAGACTTCCGGCGGCGCAGTAAAGAATGAAGACCTGGAGCCTTCGCAGCAGAATTTCCTTAGGTGTAGTACTACTTACAGCCTTTGGTTTTCTCGCTTCAGGAATCGTTGCGCAGAATGCACTGCAGAGTTATCTCACTACACAAATTGATCATGAATTAGAAGCAATTACCGGTGGCACTTTGCCCCGAATTCTGCGCGCAGGTATTGCTTATGAAGCACTTGAATCACGTCGCGAAGGACGCGAGGAAGATGAATCCCCTGCGGGCAATCAACCGAATTCGCCACTGCAAAGAATTCCAACAACAACTTCTTTAACTGTTTTGGATGCTAACGGAGTAATCGTCGGTGGTTTAGGCGGAGATCTCAATAAGGCATCCATTAGCGATTATGTGCGCGGGTTACTGCCTTCAGAGGTCGCACAGCATGGAGATGAGCCATTCACAATCGAGGCACCTGGGGCAGATTTCCGCGCCGTTGCGCGAACACTTCCAAATAACTCTGGAACTCTTGTTGCAGCGCAATCGCTAGAAGAGCTCGATGACACTATTACCCGCTTAGGCATCCTCTTCTTCTTTATCAGCCTTGTTCTCCTAATCCTTATGGCACTCGCAGCACGAACAGTTGTTGCCGTGGGATTACGTCCGCTGAAGACTGCTGAAGAAACGGCAGAAGAGATCGCTTCAGGAAATCTCTCTGCGCGTATGCCGGAGGCATCACCCAATACCGAAGTCGGAAGACTTGTAGGTACCTTTAACACGATGCTTTCACGCATTGAAGAGTCATTCGCAGCTCGCACTAAGAGCGAAGAGAAACTCCGCCGATTTGTTGCTGATGCATCACATGAACTTCGTACGCCGCTTACAGCTATTCGAGGATTTTCAGAGCTCTACCGCCAGGGCGCAGTAAAGGGTGAAGACGATACAAAGCAACTGATCTCACGTATCGAAGGCGAATCAAAGCGCATGAGTTCACTTGTTGAAGATCTCTTACTTCTTGCTCGTGTAGACCAAGCACGTGGGCTACGTTCGGAAGCGGTCGATATCGTCAAGGTTGTTGCAGATGCAACTGCATCGGCTCAAGTATCAGGACCTAACCATCCAATAACTCTTATCGCACCAAACACTGAAGTATTTATGCTCGGCGATGAAGTTCGAATTCATCAGGTAATTGCAAACCTTCTAGCTAATGCACGATCACATACTCCGGATGGAACTCCGATTGCTGTGATGATTACATCTGCCGATGATGAAGTTTCTATCTCTGTTGCAGATCAAGGTCCTGGAATGTCAGAAGAAGACCAGAAACGAATCTTTGAACGTTTCTATCGCGCAGATAGTTCTCGTGCACGCAGCGGTGAGGATGGAACTGGTCTAGGTCTATCGATTGTTGAAGCGGTGATGCAGGCGCACGGCGGATCTGTTTCAGTTCAATCTGAAATCGGTAAAGGTTCGAAATTCACCCTTACCTTTCCTCGCAAAGAGGGTTAATTAGCTGTTGGCCCCAAAGACTCCATCGCTTTAAGTGTTGCAATACGCTCTTGAATCGGTGGATGGGTACTAAATAGCTTCGAAACTGTTTGGCCATCAAGTGGTGACTCAATCCAGATATGTGCAACGGCATTTGATTTCTGGCGAACAACAGTTGTATCTGATGCCAAGACCTCAAGGGCTTTACGAAGCCCTGCTGGGTTACGTGTATATGAAACTGCAGTTGCATCAGCTAGCGCCTCGCGCTTACGCGAGATTGCAGATTTCAGAAGCATCGCAGCGATTGGTGCAAGCATCAGAACAACGAGTGAAACAACCAAGGCAAGAGGATTCTGATTTTCGCGGTCACGTCGACCTCCACCAAAGAACATCATTCGTGTCAGGAAGTCGCTCAGAATTGCAATGGCACCTGCAGTAGATGCCGCAACGGCTGAAACTAAGGTGTCGCGGTTAGCGACATGCGACATTTCGTGCGCAATTACACCTTGCAATTCATCGCGATCCATCACCTCGAGAATTCGCGTAGTAAATGCAATCAGCGCATGCTCAGGATTACGACCCGTGGCAAAAGCATTAGGCGCTGTATCTTCAACGATTGCAACCTTTGGCATTGGTAATCCACTTGCAATAACAACTTCCTCGATGACATTAAAGAGTTCTGGTGCATCTTCGCGGGTAATGAGCTTTGCACCCGTCATTGTTAGAACTAATTTGTCAGAGCCGTAATAAGAGCCCCAGACGCCAACCAGAGAAATACCAACAGCGATTGGAACGATTGCAGAAGTTGTGCCAGCGCCGAAATAAGTCAGAGCAGAGTATGCAACGAGCCAGGTAAGGACTCCCATTGAAGCAAGCAGGAAGTAAGTCTTACCTTTATTGGCAGATTGCAGCGCTCTGAAATTATTTTCAGCCATGGGTTAATTTAGAACTTTACGTTTGGGACGTCACGATCTGCAGGGTTTTCAACCTCATAGAATTCGCGTGCATCGACCTTTGCAAAGCCAGCAAAGAAGCTTGTAGGAATGGTTTTAACTGCAACGTTAAGTGCGCGAACATTGTCGTTATAGAACTGACGTGCAAACGAAACTTTATTCTCAGTTGTAGAAAGCTCTTCTTGTAGAGATAGAAAGTTTGAAGATGCTTTGAGATCTGGATAAGCCTCAGCAACTGCAAGCAAGCCCTTAAGTGCATTTGTAAGTGCTCCGTCAGCAGCTGCAACATCTGCAACAGTCGTTGCGCTTGTTGACTTTGCGCGAGCTTCAACAACAGCAGCGAATGTGCTCTGTTCGTGGGTTGCATAACCTTTAACAGTTTCAACCAAGTTTGGGATTAAATCAGCACGGCGCTTGAGCTGTACCTCGATCTGTGCAAATGCCTCATCGACTGTGATGTTAAGGCGCACAAGGCGGTTGTATTGAGCGATAGCGAAGATAACGAGAAGCGCGATAGCGCCGATGATGATGATTTCCATACCTAATTCAACCTCATTTACCCGGGATGTATTCCCCAGAAAGTAAAGGTTGGGGGTTACTTAATCTTGCTCTGGTGGAAATTCATAAAGGAGCGGCTTGGGGTTGGCCCGCGCTGTCCTTGGTAACGAGATGCGTAGATTGCAGAACCATATGGGTGTTCAGCAGGTGATGAGAGCTTGATCAGGCAGAGCTGACCGATCTTCATACCTGGAAATAACTTCACCGGAAGGTTTGCAACATTTGAAAGTTCGAGAGTGATGTGGCCTGAAAATCCTGGATCGATAAATCCTGCAGTTGAGTGGGTAAGAAGGCCAAGGCGACCGAGCGATGACTTACCTTCCAGGCGCCCTGCAATATCGTCTGGAAGAGTGATGATCTCGTAGGTGCTTGCGAGTACGAATTCACCTGGGTGCAAGATAAATGCTTCGCCATCTTCGGCGATAACTTCGCGGGTGAGCTCAGATTGCTCAATCGATGGATCGATGACCGAGTACTTGTGGTTTTCGAAGACTCGGAAGAATTTATCGAGGCGGACATCAACTGATGAAGGTTGAATCATCGCCTCTTCAAAAGGCTCAACGGCAACGCGGCCGGCGGTTATTTCGGAGCGGATATCGCGATCACTTAGAAGCACGGCGCGAGCCTACCTGCGGGGGCCGGAAAAAAAGGCCTTCGGCGCGCTTGCGTAAGTTACTGGTGGGTAGCACCATTACGCCATGAGCCATTACAACGCCAACCTCCGTGACATCGAATTCTGCCTCTTCGACCTTCTAGGTCGCGAGAAAGTTCTCGGTACCTCTATCTACTCCGAACTCGATCGCGATACTGCGATGGGAATGTTGGAAGAGATGAAGCGTCTTACCGAAAATGATCTCGCCGCTTCTTTCGTTGAAGGCGATCGCATCGGTACAGATTTCAATAAGGCAACTGGAGATGTAAAGCTTCCAGAAAGTTTTAAGAAATCTTACAAAGCATATGTCGATGGCGAATGGTGGCGTCTTGATGCACCAGTAGAACTTGGCGGAATGAAAGTTCCAGCATCAGTTCGTTGGGCAATCGCTGAAATGGTTCTCGGTTCAAACCCTGCAATTCACATCTACGCATCAGGTTATGCATTTGCACAAGTTGCACATGTATTTGGTACTGATGTGCAGAAGAAGATGGCGAAGCACATGGTTGATCGCCACTGGGGCGCAACGATGCAGCTAACCGAACCTGATGCAGGTTCCGATGTCGGCGCAGGTCGCAGCAAAGCTGTTCAGCAACCTGATGGCACTTGGCATATCACTGGCACAAAGCGATTCATTACTTCAGGTGATGCAGATATTTACGAGAACATCATGCACTTCACACTTGCTCGTCGCGAAGGTGGCGGACCAGGAACAAAGGGTCTCTCACTCTTCTTAATTCCAAAGTTTATGTTTGATCTTGAAACAGGCGAACTCGGAAAGCGCAACGGCGTCTACGTAACAAATGTCGAACATAAGATGGGACTTAACGTCTCTGCAACTTGCGAGATGAACCTCGGTGAGAAGGAACCTGCTGTTGGTTACCTACTTGGTGATGTCCATGAAGGTATTGCGCAGATGTTTAAAGTTATTGAATTTGCTCGCATGATGGTTGGAACAAAGGCAATTGCAACTCTCTCTGCTGGTTACTTGCAGGCACTGAGCTATGCAAAGACTCGTGTCCAGGGTGGCGATATGAAGGTTATGAACGACAAGGCAAGCCCTCGCGTCACAATCATTCACCACCCAGATGTCCGTCGTTCCTTGATGGTCCAAAAGGCTTATTCAGAAGGTATGAGAGCCCTCGTTCTTTACACCGCATCTATCCAAGATGAAATCGAACTTGCTCGCGAGGCAGGCGATACCGAGAAGTTAGAGACAATGGAGAAGCTCAACGATCTTTTGCTTCCCGTCGTTAAGGGGTTTGGATCAGAGAAGTCATGGACACTTCTTGGAACAGAGTCACTTCAGACATTTGGCGGTTCGGGCTTTACCCAAGATTGGCCGCTTGAACAATATGTACGCGATGCAAAGATCGACACTTTGTATGAAGGTACAACAGCAATCCAAGGTCTCGACTTCTTCTTCCGTAAGGTTGTTAAAGATGGTGGTCGTTCACTAGGACTTCTTGGAAAAGAGATTCAAGCATTTGCTGAAAGCGGTGGAGTTCATGCCGCAGAGAAGCAGGCGCTACTTAAGGCGCTGGCTGACCTCAACGGAATCATCGGAGTCCTTGTTGGACATGCGATGGCATCACAAGAGAAGGCAGATGAGATCTACAAGGTCGGCTTAAGTACATCACGTGCGCTGATGGCTGTCGGCGATGTCATCATCACCTGGCTTCTGCTTCGTCAGGCAGATATCGCTGCAGAGAAGTTAGCTGCGGGTGCTGGAAAAGATGCTGATTTCTACACAGGAAAGATTGCATCAGCGAAGTTCTTCGTTGCAACAGTTCTTCCACACATCACTGCAGATCGAAAGATTGTAGAAGCTACAGATTCAACGATTATGGAGATCCCTGAATCTGCTTTCTAGTCCCTGAATCTGCTTTCTAGGTATTGTGGGTTAAACTCATCGGATGTTCTCAAAACATCGCGGTGAGTTTTTCCTTGTAATTGGAGCTTTCTTCTTCTCACTCAGCGGCCTCTTTGTCACCGTTGTTCTTAAGCACCTGCCGGCATTTCGCTTAGCGGAATTTCGTTCAGTTACTGCAGTTGTAATTCTCGGAAGTTACGTTTTGCTTACTAAACCAGAGCTGATCAAAATTGTTCGCTCAGAAATTCCTAAGCTTGGGCTATATGGCGTTGTTGGCTTTGCACTCGTGAACTTCGGCTATCTTCTTGGAATTCAGCGCGGTGTCCCCCTCGCGCTGGTTCTGATCCTTGAATTCACCGCCTCTATTTGGATTGCGCTCTGGATTAAATTTGTGAGAAAAGGCGCTGTAGCTAGAAATATGTGGGTTGCAATTGCGCTATCCCTACTCGGATTGATTCTCGTATCCAAGGTTTGGACTGGCTTTGCCTTCGACCTCATCGGAATTGCAGGTTCGCTCGGCAGCGCCTTCGCACTTGCTGCATATTTCTTAATGAGCGAGAAAATTGGCAAGAGGCGTGAATCAATTGCGATGCTGATATTCGGTATGGGCTTTGCATCAATCTTCTGGCTCGTAATTCTTCCACCTTGGAGTTTTCCATTTGAAATCTTCACAATGGAGATGGATCTCGGCGGAATAGCTGCTGGCACCATGGTTCCGGGTTGGCTCTTGATGGCAGCTGTTGCAATTTTAGGAACTGTAGTTCCTTACATGTGCGTCCTTACGGGTATGCGATTGCTCAATGCATCAACAAGTAGCGTTATCGGAATGCTCGAACCCGTCATTGCTGGAATCTTTGCTTGGATCTGGTTTAGTCAGAGTTGGGATGCGATTCAACTCGTCGGTGCTTTTGTAGTGCTCGTTGGAATCTATCTAGCTGACCGAGCAAAAACAGTTTCGAGTTAAGTAACTACTCGTTCCAACCGCCGTCGCCAGGTGCTGATGGCTGAATATCTGTAGATGCTCCCGTTGACTGTGTGAAGTCACGACCTGCACCAACATTTGGCGCCATATCGAAGAAGCGTGCAAAGTGAAGTTGTGCTGAAACTGTAATTGTTCGTGTTGGTCCGTTACGGTGCTTTGCAACGATGAAATCTGCTTCACCGGATCGGTTCTGTGAATCGTACATATCATCGCGGTGCAACAAGATAACTACGTCCGCATCTTGTTCGATAGAGCCAGATTCACGTAGGTCAGAGAGCATTGGACGCTTATCTGTACGTTGTTCAGGTCCACGGTTGAGCTGCGAGATAGCAATAACAGGGACATTTAGCTCTTTAGCCATCAACTTAAGGTGACGTGAGAACTCAGAGACTTCTTGCTGACGGTTTTCTACGCGCTTACCTGATGACATCAACTGTAGGTAGTCGATGACAATCAGTTTGAGGTCATGGCGCTGCTTTAAGCGACGGGCCTTTGCGCGGATCTCCATCATTGAAAGATTTGGTGAATCATCGATAAAGAGTGGTGCATCAGAGATCTCACCCATACGACGTGCAAGCTTCGACCATTCATCATCGCTCAGTTGTCCTGACCGAATGCTGTTAAGACCAACGCGTGCTTCGGCAGACAACATACGCATTGTGATTTCAGATTTCGACATTTCGAGAGAGAAGATAACTGCTGTCTGGTTCTCGTGAATCGCAGCGTGACGGGCAATATCAAGGCCGAGCGTTGACTTGCCGACTGCAGGACGTGCAGCGACGATAATCATATTTCCTGGATGGAAACCATGTGTTAATTGATCGAGATCGCGGAAACCAGATTTAACTCCTTCAATACCAACGCCCTTTGAGATCGCTTCGATCTCATCAAGTGCCTGTGGCAAGAGAGTATTGAGTTGTACATAATCTTCTGAAGAGCGGCGTTCGGTAACTGCATAGACCTCTGCTTGCGCTGCATCTACTGCATCATCGACTTCGCCATTTTGATCGTAACCAAGTTGAACAATCTTTGTTCCAGCTTCAACAAGTCTGCGCATGATTGCATGTTCAAGAACAATCTTTGCGTAGTAACCAGCATTAGCTGCAGTTGGAACAGATGAGATAAGTGTGTGTAGATATGGTGCGCCACCTGCACGTGCAATATCGCCGCGCTTTGTAAGTTCTGCAGCAACAGTGACTGCATCTGCAGGTTCTCCGCGACCATAGAGATCGAGAATTGCATCGTAAATTAATTCATGTGCAGGGCGGTAGAAATCACGTTCGCGTAATACTTCTACAACATCCGCAATTGCATCTTTTGATAAGAGCATTCCACCGAGAACAGATTGTTCTGCTTGTAGATCTTGAGGTGGTGTTCGCTCGAACTCTGCGCCAACGGTGTTGTACTGCCCGTTACGTTGGGAGTTATTAGGTAGTTCGGCGATGCTCACGAGCGGTACTTTCCTCTACACCACTGACAAAAGCGAAGGCGGCTGGGGATGAATATGTGGATAAACCCCGCTTTCGTGTGTAAAAGACTGTGGAGAAGATGTGGGTAAGACCACCAAAGGGTGGATATCTCCGGAATTAAGCGTAGATATGTGTGGAGGAAAGTAATTGGGGAGTTCTCACCAATTGAGATTCGTGGGCCAGATAAGAGAAATAAGAAAGCCCGCCGCAATTAAGCGACGGGCCTTCTAGAGTAAAGAAATTAAGCAGAGACGACTGTGAGATTTACAGTTGCAACAACATTGTGCGCAAGTGAGACCTTTACTGTGTGTGTGCCTGTCTTCTTAATGTGACCTGAAGTCTTGAGGTTATGGCGATCGATATCGACTGAAGTTGCAGACTTGATTGCAGCTGCAATGTCCTTATCGGTTACTGAACCAAAGAGGCGACCAGCTGTGCCGGTCTTTACCTTGATAGTAACTGTTGCCTTTTCAAGAGTTGTCTTGATCTCTTTAGCGTGATCGAGATCGCGGACCTCACGTGCAGCACGTGCACGGCGGATGCCTTCGATCTGCTTCTCGCCACCAAGTGACCATGCGATTGCAACGCCACGTGGCAACAGGAAGTTGCGTGCGTAGCCATCTTTAACTGTTACGACATCGCCAGCGTTACCGAGCTTATTAACTTCACGAGTAAGAATGAGTTTCATAGTTCATATCTCCTTATCGTGCTGATGATGTGTAAGGCAGTAGAGCAACTTCACGGCTGTTCTTGACAGCTGTTGCTACTGCGCGCTGATGTTGTGTGCATGCACCTGTTACTCGGCGAGCGCGAATCTTGCCGCGATCTGAGATGTACTTGCGAAGGGTCGCGATATCTTTGTAATCGATATATGTGACCTTGTCGCGACAGAAGCTGCATGGCTTCTTCTTGAACTTCTTATTAAGGGCAGCAGCTTTTGCGCCCTTGTTCTTAGGCTCGCGTAGAGCCTTATTATTTCTTGCTCCCATTGTGGTGCTCCTTTTCGGGCCCTTCTCGATAATTTCTTACCGTGAAGGAATGGATTGTCGGTTATTTATTATTATTTAAAAGGGTGGTTCGTCGGTTGTAGATGTTCCCCATCCACCACCGGCTGATGAAGTCGTTGCAGCAGCCCAAGGATCATCGCCAAATGAATCTGCAGCAGCTGGTGCTGCAGCTCCACCGCTTCCGCCAGCACGCTGTGTGCGTGTGACTTTAGCTGTCGCGTTGCGAAGTGATGGACCTACTTCATCAACTTCTACCTCGAATACTGTGCGCTTTTCGCCTTCTTTTGTCTCGTACGAGCGTTGCTTTAGACGACCAGAGAGAATGACGCGCATTCCCTTTGTAAGTGACTCTGCAACATTCTCTGCAGCTTGACGCCAGATTTGGCACTGAAGGAAGAGGCTCTCGCCATCTTTCCATTCATTTGTAGCCTTATCTAAGTAGCGAGGTGTTGAAGCAACGCGGAATTTTGCTACCGCTGCACCACTTGGGGTGAAACGTAGCTCTGGATCGTCAACTAGGTTGCCGATCATTGTGATTGTTGTATCTCCTGCTGCCATTTTATTTCCTCATCTCTACTCGTGGAGTCCGTGCTTATAAATTACATCTCCGAAGTGACATCCATGGCGCGAAACGCCAGGGCTGTGTATTACTCCGGACGCATAACCTTTGTACGAAGAACAGATTCGTTCAGGTTTAGCTGACGATCTAACTCTTTGATTGCCGCTGGCTCGCAGTGCATATCTACAACTGCGTAAATGCCTTCTGGCTTCTTATTGATTTCAAATGACATACGGCGCTTGCCCCAAACATCGAGCTTGTCGACGCGGCCTCCGCTGTCTTTGATGATCTTGAGATATGTCTCAAGTGATGGTGTGACTGTACGTTCTTCGAGTTCTGGATCGAGAATGACCATTAATTCATAGTGACGCATGCGTTAACCCGACCTCCTTTGGACTAAGACGGCCACGGCATTTCCGTGACAGGAGGGTTAATACTCCCGATTCATGGGCCCGGTGGGCCTTCTGAACCAAGGGGTTAAGGGTAACTCTCGCCTGTAGATAAGAGAAATTCGCTCGGAAATACGCGGGATTTCTGATGGCGGGCGGCTAGGCGCTGCAATAAGAGTAGAGAGGCTCCAATACGAATCAGCGAAATCACCGAATACGCAAAGACCGGCAGGCCAAATTTGGCACCGGTGACCGTTGCAAGGTGTTGCCAGATTGCAAAGTGATAGAGAAGTTCGCAACCTTGCCAGAACCAGAAGATGGCAAGTTCACGTTTATCAATGATTGCAATGATTGCAAGGGGAGTAAGCCACAAAACATATTGCGGTGAGTAAACCTTGCTTACCGCCATGACGATAATAAAAATGAATATCGCAGTGTGGGCCAAAGTCGGTGGTGTGCGAAGTTGTAGAAGATAAAGGATTAGCGCTGTTGTTCCGATGAGCAAGAGCAGGACAGATAAGTAATTTTGATGTGTGAGATCAAGGCCCACATTAGAAAGTGCGTACCAGAGTGAACCCCAATCTGATCCGCGGTTGAGGTTGAGTGAATAGAAACGCCACCAACCATCTGGTGTTGTCAGAAATACCGGCGCATTGATTGCGACAAATGTTCCAACTACTACTGCCAAATACTTGAGGAAGTTCTGAATCATCTCCTGTCGAAAGAAGATAAGTGCAATTGGTATCAATAGGAATATCGGCAGGAACTTTGTTGATATCGAGATTCCCAGTAGCGCTGCGCTAAGAAAAATCTTCTCTCTATCGAATAAGTAAATCGCAACCATCATCGTTGCAATTGCCCACAAATCCCAGTTGATATAGAGCGATGCCACTGCTGCTGGCGCCAACGGAAGAAGATAGGCGAACTCGGGGCGGATTCTGTAAACGATAAAAGCTATAAAGATAAATAGCAGTGCGAGCAGAAATACATTTCCAAAAAAGTAATTGTTCAGACCGTCAGGAATAACCTTTGCAGTAAGCCACATAACGGCGCCTTGCAGAACTGGATATTCGACAGCGTTCTCGCCGCCGTTAAAAGCCCAGCGCCCTTTATCTAGCTCTCGTTCGCCATACAGGGCTGGAATATCTGAGTAACAAGCATGTATGTATTGGCTCGGCGCCTGCCAATTATCGGCAGCGCAGTAATTGAACTTTGCAAAGCTAAGAAGAGAGGTAAAGAGCGCGAGCAGTAAAACAACGCGAAGAGTTACACGCATTGAAGACTAATTCTTCTTCGGAGTTTCTTTGCCGCCACTTGTCATAACGATTGGATCAAGGCCACCAACATTTGCAGGCGCTGGGAAGCTCATAACTGGCTCGCCTTTGAGCGCGCCCTTCATAAATGCAGTCCAGATTCGCGCAGGGAATGTTCCACCCGTTACAGAAGTGAGGCCACCAATACCGTTGAGCGATTCTGATGCGCTATCTCGGAAGAGTGCAACCGATGCTGCTAGTTGCGGTGTGTATGCGCTAAACCATGCAGATGCATTTGACTGCGATGTTCCGGTCTTTCCTGCAGCAGGGCGACCAAGTGCAAGAGCTGCAGAACCTGTTCCGCCATTAACAACGCTCTTCAACGCATAAGTTAGATCGGCCATCACATCTTTATCGAATACTTCTTGTGTCTGCGCTTTTCCTTCATACAGGACGCCCTTATTTGGACCTGTCACAGATGCGACCATGTACGGCTTTGAGTAAACACCTTGTGCTGCAAATGTTGCATACGCATTAGTTACATCGATGACTCGTGGGCTTGCTACACCGAGTGCAACAGATGGAGTTGCAATCATGGCAACGCTCTCAGGAATTCCCGCTCTGCGAGCTACATCGACAACTTTATCCATGCCCGCTTTCATTGCAAGCGGTACATAAACTGTATTAACGGAATGCTGGGTTGCACTTAAGAGATCAACCTGGCCCCATCCTTCATTTCCATAATTGGAAACTTCATACGGCTTTCCTAAATCATCAAAAACTTGTGGTGAATCACCATTCCACATTGAAGTTAACGGAATTCCGGCTTCGAGGGCTGCAGCAAGTGCAAATGGCTTAAAGGTAGAACCAGCAAGTGCGATTGATTGCGTTGCATCATTTAATTGGCGAACTACATAATCTTTTCCGCCATACATAGCAATTACTTCGCCGGTACCTGGTCGGATTGCTACAAGAGCAATATGGAGATTATCTGGCGCCTTAGTTGGATACAACCTATTTACTGCATCAACCGCAGATCGTTGTGCGCGAGCTTCGATAGTCGTCTTAATGACGTAACCACCGACAAGTAGTTGGTCTTGTGTAAATCCAAGTTTGCTCAACTCTTTCTGAACCGCATCAATGATGTAACCCTTAGGTCCACTGAGTTGTCCGGAAGTAGTTCGCGGCGTTACCACTGGCATCTTCGCAGCTTTCGCTTCAGCTTCAGTAATCCACTTCTTATCGAGCATTCCTTGAATCACATATTTAAAGCGATTCTCTAAGCGGACCTTATTCTCTTTAGAGAGTGCAGGGTCGTAGAAGCCAGGCGAGCGCAAGATACTTGCAATCACGGCGATCTGAGAAAGTGAGAGTTGATTTACATTTCTATTGAAGTACTGCTGCGCAGCTGTTTGTACACCGTAGGAGCCGCGACCAAAGTAAATAGTGTTGAGATAATTTTCGAGAATCTGATCTTTTGTCAGCGCATTCTCAAGCTTGAGCGAGATAACGAGTTCTTTGATCTTTCGCTGAATCGTTCGGCTCGGCGTTAAGAAGGCGGTCTTGGCATATTGCTGGGTAATCGTCGATCCACCCTCGCCATTGAGCGAACCAGACTTTAAATTGTTGAGGATTGCTCGAGCGATTCCGGTAGGGCTAAATGCGCGATTGGAATAGTAATTGCGATCTTCAGCCGCCATAACGGCGTAACGCATCTTCATTGGAATCTTTGCAAGTGGAAGTATCTGGCGGTTCTGAGTTCCGATTCTTCCAATCTCAGTTCCATTGGAATATTGGATAATCGTTGACTGACTATTTACATATGCATTTGGGTCTGGGATTGAAACGGTGAACCAAGCAAATGCAAAGAGAGTAGCTCCTGCGACAAAACCAAATCCGGCGAGAAAGATTCCCGCCCGAATTAACTTGGTCTTAATCATTTGCCTAGATTACTGGGTAAAGATGGTTACTTCAGCGAAGCGAAGTCCTCATCCTCCAGAGTTCGCTGGCGACGTGGTGCTTTACGCTCACGGCCATCACCTAATAAATAGGTAGAACAGAGATGGTTCCAGGAACAATCTCTGCATACTTCAACGACATACACAGAGAATTCACCGAACTCTTTCTCCATCTCGGCAAGTTCTGCACCATTCTTAATTCTCCCTGAGAACTGTCCCAATTGATCACCGAAGGTATAGCGAATCTCAACCAAAGTATCTTTCTTACAGACCGGACAATTTCGATCGGCTTTTTCTCCATGGTATTTCGCAGCTCTCATTAAATATGGATCTGCATCGCATGCATCAACTACTCCGCGAAAGAGTGCGAGCAAGGTTGAGCGCTTATCGAGTGAATAATCGATGAACCCTCGTCGCGTTTTCATAGTAGGAGAAGAATAATCCTCTTTCTTTAACTACGCTTCTCGTATGACGTTCTGGCAATTACTGAGAGATGGCAAGCTCTTTCGGTTACTGCGGGTTCGCTGGTCTGGTCAGATTACAGATGGAATTTTTCAGAGCGCCTTAGCCTCTTTTATTCTCTTCTCACCAGAGCGGCAAGCAAGTGCTGTAAATGCAGCTGTCGCATTTGCTGTAGTTCTCCTGCCATATTCAATCGTTGGACCATTTGTCGGAACGCTCCTCGATAGATTCTCGCGTCAGCGAGCCATTCTCTTCTCAAATCTAATTCGTTCAGCGACTTTGGTGCTCACCGCGCTTCTAATCTTTAACGACTACACAGGTGTTGAAATAACTGTTGTAGTTCTCGTTGCATTTGGCGTCAACCGATTAATTCTCGCTGGCTTATCTGCAGGTATTCCGCTGATGACCACACCGAAAGATTTGATTTCTGCCAATGCACTCGCGGTCACCGGCGGCTCTGTCTGGGTTGTACTCGGTGGTGGAATTGGACTTGGTATTCGCCGAATTCTCGATGGTTCATCAACTGCAGATCATGCAGATGCAATCATTATTCTCGTTGCATCCCTTGGGTATCTCACTGCGGCTCTCTTTGCATCACTTCTTGCAAAAGATGAGATTGGTCCACGTCCTCACGAAGTAGTTAAGGGGAGCTTCTCGCAAGGACTTATTGAGATGCGTGAAGGTTTTCAATTTCTCCGAAACCACGCTGATGCTGCCCGTGGAATCGCTGCAATCGCGATTCACAGAGGTGGCTTAACTGCGCTCACACTTGCTGCGCTTCTCCTTGAGAGAAATACATTTAACGATCCGGCAGATAGCGAGGCGGGTCTTGCAGGTTTAAGTCTTACCTTAACTATTGCAGCAGTTGGTTTTGTTATCGGCGCAGTGATTGCACCTTTTGGTGTGCGCAAGATTGGTCGCCATCGCTGGATGCGACTTTCCATCATGGCGGCAAGTTTCAGCGCTCTATTACTAGTTATCGATAGAACACCGGTACTACTTGCAGCAACCGCATTCTTTACAGCGCTCTGTGGTCAGAGTTTGAAAGTTACCAACGATGCACTGGTGCAATCAAAGATTGATGATTACTTCCGCGGTCGAGTATTTGCTGTCTACGATGTCGTCGTTAACTTTGCAATTGTTTCAGGCGCTCTCTTTGCCGCTTGGCTCTTGCCGCTCAGTGGTGATTCTTGGTTGCTGCCGCTCATCATTTCGATTGCATGGATGCTTGTTGCAAATATAACTCTGCGTCCAAGCCGATTCTTTCTCAAAAGTTAAAACTTAAGGATGGCGCCTAGCCTTCCACCACTGAATTAACTCTTCAGTTGCACGTTCTTCGCCCAGTGGGCCGTGCTCCATGCGTAACTCCATGAGGAAATCTAAAGCCTTTCCAACATCTGCAGAGGGCTTAATTCCAAGTAACTGCATTACCTGTGCACCATCTAGATCTGGACGGATCTTCGATAGCTCTTCTTCTTCAGCAAGCTTTGCAATTCGCGCTTCTAAGCCGTCGTAAGTACGGGCAAGGCGGTCAGCCTTCTTTGCATTACGCGTTGTGCAATCAGCGCGAGTCAATACATGTAGGTGAACAAGAAGATCACCAGAATCGCGAACATAACGACGCACAGCAGAGTCAGTCCATTCACCATCGCCATAACCATGGAATCTCAAGTGCAGCGCAACTAGCGTTTCAACTGCATCGATAGTCTCATTATCAAAGCGGAGCGCCTTTAATCGAGCCTTTGCAAGACGTGCACCAACTACTTCATGGTGATGAAAGGAAACGCCGCCGCCTTCGATTAAGTTACGCGTCTTTGGCTTACCAATGTCGTGCAGAAGCGCAGCTAAGCGAATCACAAGATTTGGCCCGCCAAGTCGATCTTCTTGCGAGATCGCTTGTTCAAGCACCGTAATTGAATGTTCGTAGACATCTTTATGATGATGATGTTCATCGATCTCGAGTCGCAATTTAGGAATTTCAGGCAGAACCATTGTTGCAAGTCCGGTGTCGACAAGAATCGTAATTCCGATTCGGGGATTCGGGGACATCAACAATTTAATAAACTCATCACGGATTCGCTCAGCAGAAATAATTGAAATCCGTGATGTCATTGTCTGCATCGCGTTCAGCACATCTGGGTGAATCTCAAAGTTAAGTTGGCTTGCAAAACGAGCAGCGCGCATCATTCGAAGTGGATCATCAGAGAAAGATTGTTGTGCACTTGCCGGCGTACGTAAAACTTTCTTCGCTAAATCATCGATGCCACCAAATGGGTCGATAAACTTTGGCTCTTTTGTTGTAAGTTCAAGTGCCATTGCATTGACTGAAAAATCGCGGCGCGAAAGATCGCCTTCGATAGTTTCGCCAAATTCAACATCAGGTTTACGAGAATCTTCTTCATACTTCTCTGTGCGATACGTTGTTACTTCAACAGTTGTATCGCCACGTTTTGCAGCAACTGTCCCAAAGACAATTCCTGTATCCCAGACGTTATCTGCCCAAGATTTAAGGATCTTCTTCGTCTCGTGCGGATGTGCATCAGTTGTGAAATCTAAATCGTTTCCAAGACGCCCCAAGAGCGCATCGCGAACCGGCCCGCCCACAAGTGCGAGCTGAAAACCCTTTGCCTTAAATGCTTCAGCCAGTGATGAGGCTAGAGGGGCCTTAGCGATGAGTGAGCGGATAGCCAGTTCTCCGGCTGCCCCTAAATTACTTTTCTCTGCGCTCACAATAGATAAGTTTAGTCGCGTACTCTTGCCTTATGACCCCGGCACCTAGTGCGGGCAGCGAAGGTATTAAGAAGAAGCGCAGACGTCGGCGCCCTGCTAATCGCTCCCCCCAAAATCAAGATACTGCGACCCCAAATGCAGCTCCCAAGAAGAAGGCACCCACAAAACAGCCATACGCCAAGCGAGTTGATGAAGTAAGCGCTGGTGGCCTTGTTGTTGATTCAACGGGCAAGCTTGGCCTACTTATTGGTCGTCGCGATCTTAAGGATGCAACCGGGAAGCGAATTCTCTGGTCGCTACCTAAGGGCCATATTGAAGAAGGCGAGACTCCTGAAGAAGCGGCGCTTCGTGAAGTTCAAGAAGAGACTGGAATTGTTTCTGTTATTGAAAAATCTCTAGGAGTTATCGATTTCTGGTTTATGGCCGGCGGTAAGCGAATCCACAAAACCGTTCACCACTATCTCTTTAGGGAGAACGGTGGCTTACTTGCCGCACAAGAGAGCGAAGTTGATGAAGTTGCGTGGTTCCCGCTCGCAGAGATTGTCGATCGTCTTGCTTATCCCGATGAGAAGAAGTTGATTGCTCGTACAAATGCAACGCAAGAGTTGGCACAGCTATGAGAAAAATGGCCGCGCTCCTTCTTATTGCAGCGATCTTTACACCGCTCTCACTCAACAATGCATCTGCTGCAACTCCCGTGGTGAGAATTACAGATAAGCCACATACTGGATTTGATGGAAAATTCCGCGACAATGAATTGGCTACCTCGCTTCTTCCAGATGGAAAGTTGGGAAAGTTAGTTTCATCGGTAAGTAATGCGAGGAAGACTTGGGTTATTGACTCAGCACTCATCGCTGAAGTGACAGATATGGCAGATGGTTACTCCTTTGATGGCGAAGAAGATAAAGATGGGGAAGCTGCTGCAAAGATTTGGCTTGCGCGCCTCAACTTTTCAATTGGAAATAGTCCAGTCATCGCACTTCCATTTGGTAATCCAGATCAATCACTTGCAAAGCGTTTAGCGCCAAGTGAACTCAACTTTTACTCAGCATATGCAAAAGAGAAGCTAGAAGCACAACTGGGAAGAGCGGTAACAACTGAAAACGGTTGGAGTAAAGGCTCATCAGGCCTTGCTTACCCGCTTCGCTCTATCTATACATCCAATAGACAGGCACTTACAGGGCTTTCATCGCTCTCATCATCGAGTGAAATTAGAGATCTTCGTGCACGTTTAGCGTTGGTGATGAATCCAGATTTGAATCGTATAGAGCAGAGCCAATTCTCATATGCATCGGTTGAATCAGTTAAGAAGATGATGTCGAAGCTTCGCGTAAGCCCAGGGCGTTATCAATTGACATCAACGAGCGCGAAATTGCCGGTAACGCTTATCAATGACTTCGATACGCCGACAGTTGTGAGTCTTTCACTAACTCCTCAGAACTCACGTATGCAGCTTCAGGACATCGAAAAGATTGAGCTTGCTGCCAATTCACGTCAGCAGCTCAGTATTACCGTTGATGTTTTCGCACCTGGCTCAACAATGGTGCTTGCGCAATTTATGAATAGTAAAGGTCAACTCGTAGGCGAAGAATCTAAGTTAGATCTCAACGCAACTATCATTGACTCTAGGGTTGCTTGGTTTACAACAGCTGCAGCAATCTTCTTGTTCCTCGGTGCTGTTACACAATCGGTTCGCAGAATTCGAAAGGGGCGTAAATGAAGAATAATGAACTCTTCCGCGCCTCAGGAATTATGGCGATTGGAACAATCCTTTCTCGCATAACTGGTTTTGTTCGCGCCTTATTGGCCGTTGCTGTTCTGGGTACTGCGCTCCTTGCAGATACATTTAACGTCGCAAACACAATGCCAAATATTCTTTACAACTTACTTGTAGGTGGCGCACTCACTGCAATCTTTGTTCCGCAACTCGTTCGTTCATTTTCGGATGACGATGGCGGGCAGGGTTTTGCTTCCCGTCTCGTTACAACCATTTCACTGATTCTCTTAGCTCTTGTTGCACTTGGTGTTCTCTTTGCACCCGCATTAGTGCGTCTCTATGCGCCTGAATTTTCAACACCAGGATTTGAAACTGAAGAAGCGATTGCAATTGCCTTTACTCGTTACTGCTTGCCGCAGATTTTCTTCCTTGGTCTCTTTACTATGTTGGGGCAAGTTGCAAATGCACGGGGTTCTTTTGCCCCGCTAATGTGGGCGCCAATCGCTAACAATTTAGTAGTAATTGTTGTCTTTACCGGAATGCTCATTGTTCAGCGCTCACTGACACTGGACACTATTACAGATCTGCAGGTGCAGATCCTTGGTTGGGGGACAACTCTTGGCGTAGTTGTACAGGCGCTCATTTTGATTCCTGTCGTGAAGCGTTCTGGAATTCATCTGCGACTCATGTTCGGCGTTAAAGGCCTTGGGAAATCATTTGGTCTAGCTGGTTGGACGCTTATCTATGTACTCATCTCTCAGCTCGGTTATTTAGTAACAGTTAACGTTGCAACAAGCGCCGCTGTACGAAGCGCTCGAGCCGGAATTACAACAGGTGTTGGCTTCACACCATTTACAAGTGCCTATTACATAATGCTGTTGCCATATTCAATCGTCACTATTTCTATTGTTACAGCGCTCCTTCCACATCTCTCAAAACTTGCGATTCAGAAGGATGTTGATGAGGTTCGAAAGCAGTTAATCCGCGCCATACGTATGGTCGGTGTAGTTACTGTGCCAAGTGCTGTTGCGCTGCTGCTCTTTGGTCCACTTATGACACAGGCTCTCTATCTCGGTATTCCGCTGGAAGATGCTCGCTATATCGGATTTGTTCTCTCGGCCCTGAGCCTCGGTCTTGTTGCATTCTCCATTAACTTGATTCTGATCCGTGGATTTAATGCCTTTGAAGATACAAAGACTCAGGTTGTCTCAATCTTTATCATCAACGTTATCTCTGTGGCGCTCTCGTATCTATTCCTTGCAGTTCTCGATAGCAACTGGGTCACTGTAGGTCTTGGCGTTGCATTCTCAGTCAGTTATATCGTCGGCCTCTTTATTACGATCTCGCTTCTGAAAAAACATATTGGCCGCCTGCAAATCTCTGAATTTGCATCCCAGCATGGTCGTCTCTTAATTGCATCACTTATTGGAATGGTTCCATTCTTTGTAATCTCATTGATCTTCGATTGGGCTTATGACGATGCCTCACTTCCTGTTCGCGCAGTTCGCTTAGCGATGCTCCTTGCTGGAAGTGGTCTGGGCTATCTCTTGGCAGCGAGAGCCTTTAAAGTGAGTGAAATCGCAGGTCTTAAGGGTTTCGCCACGTCTTTGTTGCAACGCCGTCGCAAGAAGTAATCACCGGTGGGCGATATTCTCAGCCCATGAGCACTGATGTACGCGAAGTAGTAATTGTTGGTTCTGGTCCTGCTGGTTATACAGCTGCTATCTACGCTGCTCGCGCCCAGTTAAATCCAGTTATGTATGAAGGTTCTGTCACCGCAGGTGGTGCACTGATGAATACCACTGAAGTTGAAAACTTCCCTGGCTTCATTGACGGAATCATGGGACCAGATCTCATGGATAACATGCGTAAGCAAGCTAAGCGCTTTGGCACCGAACTCATCACCGACGATGTCGTTGAAATGGATCTGACTGGTGATGTAAAGCTTATTAAAGATGGTTCAGGAAATACCGTTAAAGCAAAAGCTGTGATTCTTGCAATGGGTTCTGCTTATCGCGAGATCGGTCTTGAAAATGAGAAGCGTCTTTCAGGTCGCGGTGTTTCATGGTGTGCAACGTGCGATGGTTTCTTCTTCCGCGATCAAACAATTGCTGTCGTTGGTGGCGGAGACTCTGCCGTTGAAGAAGCAACCTTCTTAACAAAGTTTGCTAGCAAAGTCGTTTTGATTCACCGTCGCGATGAGCTTCGCGCATCAAAGATTATGCAGGAACGTGCCTTTGCTAATCCAAAGCTGGAAATGCTCTGGGATACAGAAGTAATTGATGTTCTTGGAGCCGAGAAGGTTGAAGCTCTCGAACTTCGCAATACAAAGACAGGCGAAGTCAGCAAGCGTGATTTCACCGGACTCTTTGTCGCTATCGGGCATATTCCACGCTCTGAACTTGTTACATCTTCTGTAACTCTCGATAACGAGGGTTATGTAAAGGTTGAAGGGCGCTCAACACGCACCAACCTCTCAGGTGTCTTCGCTTGCGGTGATCTCGTCGATCACACATACCGCCAAGCAATCACAGCTGCTGGTTCTGGGTGTCAGGCCGCTCTAGATGCTGAAAAATTCTTATCTCACTAGTAACCTCGCCTCTATAAACCGTTATAGAAGTAATTGATCGATAAATAGGAGTAAATGATGAGCGCACCAGTTAAAGTCACAGCAGCTGATTTCGATGCAGTTGTATTGAAGAGCAGCACACCAGTTCTAGTTGATTTCTGGGCTGAATGGTGTGGACCATGCCGCGCAATCGCTCCAATTCTCGATGATATTGCTGCAGAACATGGCGATAAGTTGAAGATCGTAAAGCTCAACACAGATGAAGAATCTGCAATTGCAATTAAGTACGGAGTTACATCAATTCCAATGCTTAACGTCTATGTCAACGGTGAAGTTGTTAAGACAATCATCGGTGCAAAGCCAAAGCCAGCTCTTCTTAAAGAGCTCGAAGGTTTTATTTAATTCGCATCTCTAGCGGAAAAAATATCCCATGAAAGAGTTATCTCCAGATGAGATTCGCTCTTTCCAGCAAGAGCGTGGACTTCATGTCACCGGCGAACTCAATGATGCGACCAAGCGCGCTTTAGAAGAAGCGCGCTGGAAACTCGGAGATCGTTCTCTCTATCTACAACAACCACCATTGATGCGCGGCGATGATGTCGCAGCCCTGCAGGCCCGTCTTACCGAGATGGGTTTTCACTGCGGTCGCGTTGATGGAATCTTTGGTCCGATGACTGAAGCTGCAGTTAAAGAGTTCCAGAAATCTGTTGGTGTTGTAGTTGATGGAAAATGTGGGCCAGCAACAATTATTGGCTTGCTTCGATTAACAAAGATTGTCTCTGGTGGTGCGCCTGCAGCACTTCGTGAAAGTGCGCAACAGAAAAATCGTGGACCTGCACTTGCTAATAAGGTAATTGTTATTGATCCAGGCTCTGCAGATTACGAGAAAGAAATTGTCTACGATATTGCACAACGTCTAGAAGGTCGTTTACTTGCACTCGGTGCAAGCGTCTTCTTAACTCGAGGTGCACAGAACAATCCAACTGAATCTGCACGTATTGCATTTACTAATGAAAATAGCGCCGATTTAATGATTTCATTGCACATTGATAAGCATGCAAATCCTGATGCGCATGGCGTTGCAACATTCTTCTATGGCAACGATCAACATGGTGTGCACTCAATTGTTGGCGAGCGCTTTGCTTCCCTTGTTCAGCGCGAACTCTGTGCCCGTACCGATTTTCTCAACTGTCGTGCACATGCCAAGACTTGGGATCAACTGCGCTTAACTTCAGCCCCTGCTGTTCGCGTTGACCTGGGTTACATCTCAAATGCAGGCGATAGCGCCCGTCTAGCCCGAGCAGAATTTAGAGATACCGTCGCCGAGAGCTTCATCATCGCTATCCAGCGCCTCTATTTATCTGTTGAAGATGATGCAAAGACCGGAACCTTGCGAATCTCTGATTTGCGCAGTGCTGGCATTCGTAATTAACCAGCTTTCTCGATAATCCGTTAGCAAGCATTACAACCCGTATGGGAGACTTCTGCCTATGTCCGATATTTCAGTTCGCTATCAAACCGGTGTGCCGCAGAATCTCGAGAAGAGATTTGCCGCCCGCGCCGCCGGTATGTTGCCATCTGAAATTCGCTCGCTCTTCGCCGTTGCATCTCGCCCCGAGATCGTTTCTCTAGCGGGTGGAATGCCAAATTTATCTGCTCTACCAATGGAGATGATGGCTGGCGTTGTTAATGAATTGATTCTCACCAACGGTGCAGAGGCTCTTCAGTATGGAAGCGGCCAGGGTCATCCAAAGCTTCGCGAGCAAATCTGCGATGTAATGGCGCTTGAAGGAATTCGCGCAAACCCTGACGATGTTGTTATTACAACCGGTTCACAGCAAGCACTTGATCTCATCTCTCGAATCTTTATCGATCCAGGCGATGTTGTTCTCGTTGAAGCACCTTCTTATGTCGGCGCACTCGGAACATTCCGCCAATATGAAGCATCAGTTGTACACGTTGAGATGGATAACGACGGACTTATTCCTGAATCACTGCGCGCTGCCATTAAGAGCGTTCGTGCTGCAGGCCGCAAGATTAAATTCCTTTACTTGATTCCGAATTACCAGAATCCAACAGGTGTCTGCCTTCCTGCAGATCGCCGCACTGAAATTCTCAATATCTGCCGCGAAGCAGAGATCTTCGTTCTTGAAGATAATCCTTATGGCTTACTTGGTTTTGATAAGCCATCACCAAATGCGATGCGTGCTGAAGATTCAGAGAACGTTATCTATCTCGGATCATTTTCAAAGACGATCGCATCTGGTCTTCGTGTGGGTTGGGCGTTAGTTCCGCAATCACTCAAAGATAAAATGGTTATCGCATCTGAATCTTCAATCTTGTGCCCATCAAACTTCACACAGTTAACAATCTCTAGTTACTTAGCTGATCAGCCATGGCGCGATCAGATTGCAAGTTTCTGCGAGCTCTACAAGGTGCGTCGCGATGCGATGCTTGAATCTCTTGAAGCGCACTTCCCAACAGAGGCAACATGGACAAAACCTGGTGGCGGTTTCTATGTATGGGTAAATCTTCCAGCTGAAATTGATACAAAAGCTCTTATGCCTAAGGCGATCGTTGCAAAGGTTGCTTACGTTCCAGGAAATGCTTTCTATGCAGATGGACTTGGTTCATGGTCGATGCGACTTTCATATTGCCACCCAACTCCAGAGCGAATCCGTGAAGGTGTAAAGGCCCTCGGTGGAGTTATCAAGCAGGAGATGAAGCGCCGCAGTACGGCCCTTAATTAATCTGCGATTAAATCAACCCTCGATCAGGTCAACAATGCGTTGTAAATCTTCGCTTCCGGCAAATTCGATAACAATCTTTCCCTTACCTTTTCCAGCTTCCACGCTGACGCGGGTATCGAGGTAATCGCTCAAGAGTTCAGCGGCAGCAAGACCTGCACCAGATACACCTTTAACTGCGGGCTTCTTGGTGCCCTTATTTGAAGGCTTTGCGGTTGCAATGATCTCTTCTGTTGCACGAACGCTTAAGCCTTCAGCGACGATACGGGCAGCGAGTTTTTCAATCTCTGCACCATCAGTTAGTCCAAGCAGTGCGCGTGCATGACCTGCAGATAGAACACCTGCTGCAACTCTGCGCTGCACAGCTTCTGGCAAGTTAAGTAAGCGAATTGTGTTTGAGATCAGCGGGCGCGAGCGACCAAGTTTTAACGCAAGCTCATCGTGTGTGCATCCAAAATCTGTAAGTAATTGTGCATATGCAGCGCCTTCTTCAAGTGGGTTGAGTTGGCTGCGATGGATATTTTCAATCAACGCTTCGCGGAGAAGTTCGTTATCTGGTGTCTGGCGGATAATTACAGGAATCGATATAAATCCTGCTGCTTTCGCTGCACGGAAACGTCGCTCACCCATAATGAGTTCGTAGCGACCTTCTCCAACTTTACGAACAACAGGCGGTTGCAAAATTCCAATTGATTTAATCGATGCAATTAATTCATTGAGTGCTGTTTCATCAAAGACTGTTCGTGGTTGGCGGGGGTTAGGAGAAATCTGCGAGATAAGCACTTCATTCTGTTGAGCAACTTCTGTTCCGTTAACAGTAAGAGATGTTGGAATGAGTGAATCTAAGTTAGTTCCAAGACCACCGCGCTTAACTGCCATTATGCAATTCCACCTTTGTAGTTAATGCTGACAACATTTGAATCAAATACAACTTCATCTTTTGCTTTGCCGCGTTCTGCAATTTCGCGTGCAACCTGCATATATGCAATCGCCCCAGGTGAAAGTGGATCGTAAGTCATTACAGTTTGATTGTAAGAAGGTGCTTCCGATACGCGCACTGCGCGAGGAATAGGAATATCAATTAACTCTGTTGGAAAGTGCGAACGAACATTTGCTGCAACATCATTTGATAAACGAGTGCGTCCATCAAACATTGTTAAGACAATTGTTGAAAGATTTAAAGTTGGGTTGAGTCGCTTCTTCACAACTGAATATGTTTCAAGTAGTTGAGACAAACCTTCCAGTGCGTAGTACTCGGTTTGAATTGGAATCAATAACTCTTTCGATCCTGCAAATGCATTTATTGTTAGCAATCCAAGTGATGGTGGGCAATCGATAAAGATGTAATCGTAATTCGCGCTGATTTCATCGATTGCAGCTTTAAGTTGTAGCTCGCGTGCAACCATTGAAACTAAATTGATTTCTGCATTGGCAAGAGATGTATTTGATGAAACGCAATCAAGTACAGGAAAGCCTGCAACCTTCTGAATTACTTCTGAAATCTGCGCATCGCCCATCAAAACTTCATAAACACCGGCCGCTTGGCGGTGCTCCACACCAAGGGCTGTTGAGGCATTTCCTTGGGGGTCTAGATCGATAACGAGGACCCGCAAGCCGCCCATAGAAAGGGCTGCTGCGATATTGACTGTGGTGGTGGTCTTTCCGACCCCGCCCTTCTGGTTAGCGACGGTGAAGATTCGGGTTGAGGCTGGCTTAGCCATCGCCTCTTTGAGGCGGCGGACCCCTACTACCTTTGTATTTGTTTCACGTGAATCATCGCCGGCCATTGGCCTATCTAAGCAGGTTTACGTAGCTCGACAATACGACCGAGCCCAACTCCTTCAAGCTCAATCTCATGCAGAACGGCGTTCTTAACTCCAACCATCTCCGCTGCGGCAGATTCCCCCTTCATTGCAAGGAGAGCTCCCCCGGTTTTGACCATATGCCAGCTCATCTTCTTCAACTTTTCGAGCGGGGCAACGGCGCGGGCGGTAACAAAATGGGCTGTCTTCTTTACATCTTGGGCGCGGCCGCGGATGACCTCGATATTAAGCCCCTCGGTCGCCTCTTTCAAGAATTCGACCCGTCGCTCCAGTGGTTCAATGAGGGTTACCTGTATATCTGGACGGGCTAGGGCGATGACAATTCCTGGCAGCCCTGCCCCTGATCCGATATCAAAGAGGGTGGTGCCTTCAGGTAGAAGCTGGGTTACGGGTAGGCAGTTAAAGATATGGCGATCCCAGATGCGCTCGCCCTCACGAGGGCCAATAAGGCCACGCTCAATTCCGGCAGTTGCTAGGAAGTGGGCAAATGCCTGGATCTCATCCACGCGCTCCGGGAAGTAGCGGCCGACTAGCCCCTCTACATTTGGTTCCACGTGAAACTACGCTGGGTAGATTACGACGAAGCGGTTTGGATCTTCCCCGTCAGATTCTGAGGTCAAGCCCAGGGTCTGGATTGTGTCGTGGATGATCTTGCGCTCAAAGGCATTCATTGGGTCGAGCTTGATTGAGCTACCCGTGGTCTTCGCCTGCTCAGCCATCTTCTCAGCCAGAGCGGTGAGCTCCTTGCGGCGGCCAGCGCGGAATCCATCGATATCGAGCATTAAGCGGCTACGGTCGCCGGTCGCTGTCTGAACAGCGAGGCGTGTGAGCTCCTGGATTGAATCGAGGACCTCTCCCTCAGCGCCGACGAGGTGCTTAAGCTTGCCGCCCACGATCGCTAGCGATGCGCGGCCATTTTCAACGTCGATATCGATATCGCCATCGAGATCTGCAATATCTAGTAGCCCTTCGAGGTAATCGGCTGCGATATCGCCTTCCTCTTCAAGCTTCGCTGGGCTCTTTGGAGCCTTCGCGACCTTCTCTTCAGTCGCTTCTACTGCCTCAGTCTCTTTTACATCTGCCATGTGCTAAACCTCTGTCCTATTAATGCGTTATTGATGCTAATTGTCCGAATTATTACTTCTTTTTCTTCTTCTTTTTTGGTTGTTGGCGTTGTCCCTGAACTTCTGGAGCTTGCTCCTGGTTCAGGTCAATATCTGTGGCTTGAACTTTTCCGTCCAGCTTTGCCTTGTGGGCGCGCTTTCGTTGAAGTTCTTCATATGCAGGAGATCCCGGGGTTGGGTTTCTCTTGATCACATAAAACTGTTGTCCCCATGTCCAGAGGTTTGTCGTCGACCAGTAAATCAAAACACCGACAGGGAAGTTAACACCTGAGACTGCGAAGATAACTGGGAATAAATACAACATGATTTTCTGCTGCTGCAACATCATATTGTTGCTCGCATCCATCTTTGGCATGCCCTTCACCATCAACTGGCGCTGCGTAATAAATGTTGTTGCTGACATAAAGATAATTAAGAGCACTGTAACGATTCGTACAGTTGTATCTGTTGTACCAAGGAAGCTCTGTGAAATCTTCGCACCAAAGAATGTTGCTTGTGCTGCGCTATCTAGATATTCACCTTTAAGGAAACCGCGAGCGATTGGTGCAGAAACACCTTCTGGGGTCTTCGCTGCAATTCCATTAAGAACTGTAAAGAGTGCGAAGAAGATTGGTGCTTGCGCAAGAATTGGGAAACATGATGCAAGTGGATTTGTCTTATGCTCTTTGTAGAGCTTCATCATCTCTTCTGATTGCTTCTGACGATCATCTTTATACTTCTTCTGAATCTCTTTCATATGTGGTTGCAGAACCGTCAGTGCGCGCTGGCTCTTAATCTGCTTAACAAAGAGTGGAATCAAAATGATTCGGATCAGTACAACAAGTCCCATAATCGAGAGCGTCCATGTGACACCTGAATCAGTACCGAAGATTGGTGTTAGGACTTTATGAATCGCAACGATAACGCCGGAAACAATGTTGTATAAAGGATCGAGAATAAAGCCCATTAGTTAGCTCCTACTAGCTGATTTTTACGTGCTTGAACTGCGTCAGCGCAGTCAATTTCTTCATCTACATAATCAACTCCGCCGTGCGACCAAGGGTTGCAGCGGAGAATTCTCCAGGCGGCCATCACAACACCTTTTGCGCCATGGCGCTTAATTGCAGTGAGGGCATAATTTGAGCAAGTTGGGTAGTACTTACAACGGGGCGCTGTTGAACTTGAGAAAAATTGATACAACTTAATGAAGGGTGTGAAGATCATCTTCATGCTCGCGCCTCAAACTTCTTTGCGCGTGAATTTAACTTCTCGAGTAAATCTGAAATTTCAGCAATAACGCTCTTGTCGTCGCTCTGCTTCAATGCGCGGATAACGAGAAGTGATCCGGTTGGAAGTGTTGCAATAAGTGGCGCAACTGCGTGACGAACTTTGCGAGCTAGGCGATGGCGCTTAACTGATCCGCCGACAGTCTTATTAATAATGAGTCCGCATTTTGGGTTTGATTCGTTTGTGACAGGGGAGATGTACAAATATCCAACGAAGTGTTCTGAGGTAACTCGAATACCGCTCTTAGTTGCGCGAGCGAAATCTGAGCTTGAGGTTAAACGTGCATCTGTTGGGAGCACGAAGAGATCCGTTGCGCTCTTAAACCTTACGCAGAGAGCTTTGAACGGCCCTTGGCGCGACGAGCTGAAAGGATTGCACGGCCTGCACGGCTAGCCATACGGGCGCGGAAGCCATGCTTCTTGGCGCGGCGACGCGTATTTGGCTGGAAGGTGCGCTTTGTCATGAGAACTCCAAAATAGTAAATAGGTACAAATGGTCAGAAATACGGGGGAAGCAAGGGTGCAACGGTACGGGTGTGGATAGCCGCTGGTCAAACCCGGATATCGGCCCCTGAGGGGCCCTAAATTGTGGATAACCACTTGCTATTTTCCGAAATGGGGTCTACTTTGCGGGTTCTCCACAGGTATCCGTCGAAATCGGTCTATTTAGAGGCTCAACCCCTACTTTAGACCACAACCTGTGGATAACATTGTGGATAGACCTGGGGGTTTGTAG